>CAVSYF010000006.1:0-88767 GCA_963732175.1 Bryobacterales bacterium
TTGATCGATGTCAAAAGCGCAGAGGGCAAATATCCGGTGGGAGGCGAGGGCATTGCGGAAGTAGTCGCGGACAAGGGTTATCACAGCAACCAGACGATGATTGGGATCAAGGAACTCGGCTTGAGAGAGACGTAGGTTGCCGAACCGGATCGTGGCCCTCGCAACTGGGGTGGCAAGGCGGAGGAACGGGACGCTGTGTACGCCAATCGAAGACGGATCAACGTGGCGCGGGGCAAGCGGCTACAGTCTCAGCGCGGCGAGAAGATCGAGAAGAGAAACTTCGCGCATCAGTTCGATACCGGCGGCATGGATCGGTTGTATTTACGAGGCCGGGAGAATATCCACAAGAGACTGCTGATACAAGCCGCAGCGTGCAATCCTGGCATTGCTGCTGAGGTCTTTGCACGGAGCCGGTAAGCCGAGAGCGGCCCACGACCTCAAGCCGGCAACGAATCTCTGCGTTTCTGCGGCTCACGATTGCCGTATTCGGGATGGGCTGCGTTGATCTGGCTAGTCCACTAATACCGTGCACGAACTCCTGCGATCGCGCGTTCTATGGTGAGAGAATCCGCTGTTCCAAGCCCATTTAGGCACAGGCTGCTAGCTGCGTGCCCAGCAATTCCGAATCTTCGAAAGTGTAGGCGCCAGTGGTCCGGTGATGGATAAAGTAGAGCGCCAGTATCGCGATCAGCATCAACAGTCCGCTGCACTGCGTGAACAGGAAAAACTTCACGGCTGCGTAGACGCGCCGCTCATGGCCCCAGATAACAATCAGGAAATACATCGGGACCAGCATGAGTTCCCAGGCAAAATAGAACAGGAACAGGTCGACCGCCAGGAAGACGCCGGCGATCCCCGCCAGAACCCACATCAGGTTGAAGTGGAAAAAGCCGACTTTCTCGCGGATTTCCGTCCAGGACGTCAGCACGGAAATGACACCCAGAAAGAACGTGAGCACCAACATCAGCAAGCTAAGGCCATCCACCGCAAGATGAAAGTGGATACCAAAGCTGGGCACCCAATTCATATCTACTTCGTCCAGCCACGGCCTGGTGGCGCTGGCGGACCTGCCGGCCCAAATGCCCGCGGTCAGGACAAAGGTCCACCCCGATCGCGATCAGCGAGATCCATCGCGGCAACTGAGGGTTCCAGCGTTCCGCCAGCGCGGCGAGAATACCGGCCAGCAACAGAATGACAATCAGCCAGATCAGAATCATAAGAAAATCACCAGCGCTATAAACAGCACCGACCCTGCTGCCATTGCGGCGGCGTACCACCGGACGCGGCCCGTCTCGGCGCTGCTCAATCCGCGATAAGACAAGTTCAGCCAGGCGCGCAATGCCGGTATAAAGCGCGTCCACGAAATCGCTCTTATTGAACTCGTGTCGCCCAGATGAAGGGCTGCACGAGGGCCTTGTCGTATATCCAGTCAAATCCCCAGTCCGCAAACCACCATTCGTGCAGAAGGCGTCCAACGGGGTTCGCGACAAGGATGTCGCCAGGCTCCGTTTCTGAAGGCGGAACACATATGCGAAATAGAGACCGACCAGGAATACTACTCCGGCGATGGCCTCCGAGCCAAACTCTGTTAGAACCCCCGCATGAGTTCGATGGTCTGCGGCAATGCCAAATGCAGAAATCGGAGCAATGGGTTTTTCAGATATCCACCCACGATGGAAAGGAACGCCAAAATTAAAAGAGGGATCGTCATCCTATAACCCGGCTGCTTGGTCACCGGCGTACCCAACGAACCGAAAAAAACGCGGAAAATCACCCGGAATATGTACAGCGCAGTCAGAAGCGCGCCGAGCATGCCGGCGATCCAAAATCCCGGGTGTCCCCGCTCCGCCGACCACGTTTGCCAGATGATCAGGTCTTTACTGAAGAATCCAGCGGTGATGAACGGCAGGCCCGCCAGCGAGCACCCGGCGATCAGGAACGTCCAAAAAGCGACCGGCATCTCTTTCCGTAAACCGCCCATCCGGAATATGCTGTGTTCGTCGTCGAGCGCGTTAATGATCACACCTGCCCCCAGAAACAGAAGAGCCTTGAAAAACGCATGCGTCACGAAGTGGAACATGGCCGCCTGCCAGGCGCCCACACCCAGCGCGAGAAACATGTAACCGATCTGGCTGACGGTGGAATAGGCGAGCACTCGCTTGATGTCGTGCTGCGTCAAGGCGCTGAATCCGGCGAGCAGGAGCGTTGCCGCGCCCACCAATGCCACCGCGAATTGCGCCGCGGGCGCCAGCGAAAACAGCACATGCGTGCGCGCGATCAGGTACACGCCCGCGGTAACCATCGTGGCGGCGTGGAGAGAGCGCTGGTCGGTGTCGGGCCGGCCATCGCGTCGGGCAACCATACCTGCAACGGAAGTTGCGCCGATTTGCCCACTGCCCCGCCCAGCAGAAGAGAAGCGGCCACCACCGCGTAAGTGGATCCCGAGTGCCATGTTCGGTGGCGCGCTGCATAAGCTCCTGAATCTCCAGCGTGCCAAGCGGGTGAATAGCAGAAACAAACCCAGCATCATCGCGGTATCGCCGATGCGGGTAACGATGAAAGCCTTGCGCGCCGCCAGGCCGTTGGCGGGATCGCGATACCAGAAGCCAATCAGCAGATAACTGCACAGCCCCACGCCTTCCCAGCCGAGTAGCAGAGCAGCAGGTTATCCCCCAGAAGCAGCGTGATCATCGACGCGACGAAGAGGTTCATATAGGCGAAGAAGCGGCTGTAGCCCTCGTCCGCGATCATGAACTCGGCGGAATAAATGTGAATCAGGAAGGCAACCAAAGTGACCACCAGAACCATCACCAGCGACAGCGCATCCAGATAGAGGCCGATGTGTGGTTCAAAGCCCGCGACGTTGATCCAGGTCCAAAGAACCTGCGTGTAGGCGTTGCCGGCGGGAGGCGCACTAAGGAAGTTGATTGCCACCAGAATGGCTATCAGTGCCGAAAGCCCGATCGATCCCACTCCCATCGCTGCTGTCCCCTGCGCGAAAAACGCGGGCCAAACAGCAAGAGCACGAAGGCGCTTGCGAAGGGCAACGCCGGAATAAGCCATAACAAGCTGATCACGTTTATCCCCTCATCTCGCTCAGTTGTCGACATCCAGAGAATTGAAGCGGCGATAGATTTGCAACACCAGTGCCAATCCCACGGCTACTTCCGCCGCCGCCATGGCCAAAATGAACATGAACACAACCTGACCGTCGGCCTGATGCCAGCGCGATCCGGCCACCACGAACGCCAGACCCGCCGCGTTCAGCATGACTTCTAGCGACATCAGGACGAAAATCAGATTACGGCGTACGAGCAGACTGATCAGTCCCAGCGAGAACAAGATCCCCGCCAGCATCAGCCCGCTCTCATGGGAATTTGCGTCATGTTGAATCTCCGGTTTTTCGGTTTGCGGAAGCCCAGGTGATAAGCGCCCACCAGGCCGGCCAGCAAAAGCATGGAAGAAAGCTCCACTCCAATCACATAGGGACCGAACAGAGCGATCGCGACTTCCTTCGGACCCACGGCATCAGCGCCAAGCCCGGCAGCGCTGCCTCGCGACAAATAAACGACCTCCACAATAAGGATGCTGGCCAGAACCACAGGGCCGGTCCAAATCCCAGGCGTGAGCCACTTTTTTCGGTATCGGCGGCGTGCTTGCCTAAATTGAGCATCATGACTACGAACAGAAAAAGCACCATGATGGCTCCTGCATAAACGATGGCTTCCAGCGCCGCCACAAATGGCGCGCCGAGCACATAGAAGACTACTGCGACCCCCAGCAGCGACACGATCAGGTAGAGCAGGGCGTGCACCACGTTCATGCGAGTCAGCATCAGCAAGGTCGATAGGAACGGCGATTGCTCCGGCAACGTAAAAAGTTAGTTCCATAAGTCGTCTCACGGCAGTAACGAGTGGATGTCGACGGGCGGCGCTTCATGCGCTGCTTCGCCCTTATCTTTACCGCCAATTTGAACTCCCGCCACCCGCCAGTAGTTATAGCCGGGATGCTTTCCTGGACCGTCGATCAGCAACTCCTGCTTTTCGTAGACCAGGTTCTCGCGATGAAACTCCCCCATCTCAAAATCAGGCGTAAGTTGGATGGCGTAAGTAGGACTCGCCTCTTCGCAATAACCGCAGAAGATGCAGCGGGAGAAGTTGATGAGGAAGAACTCTGGATACCGCCGCCCGGTTTGATCCTCAGTGGCCTGCAGCGCAATGCAATCCACCGGGCACGCCACGGCACAAAGGTTGCACGCTACGCAGCGCTCACCTCCATCGGGATCGCGCGACAGAATAATCCTGCCTCGGTAGCGTGGCGCGAGATACGGCTTCTCCTCGGGATATTGAACCGTAATCCTCTTCTGGAAGGAATGGAGAAACACGTACCAGATCGTTCTCAGTATGCTGAACATTTTCTAGCTCCAAATAAGCACTGCCGCGCCAGTCAACAACACATTGGCCAAAGCCAGAGGTAACATCACCTTCCAACCCCAGGACATGAGCTGATCAAACCGGGGGCGCGGCAGAGACGCGCGCAGCAGAACGATGTGCGGCAGCAGGAAAGTGTTCTTGAGTGCGAGATATCCAGGATGAAGCTTGGGTTCCCCCTCATAGACGTCCAGGCCGGCCGCGGCTACTTGACCACTCTGAAGAGCAGCGATGAGTTCTTCATCCACGATAAGTCCACCCCGGGCCGTGTTGATGACGATCGCACCGGGCGGAAGAAGCTGGAGCGTCTTGGCATTCAGAAAATGATGCGTTTCTTTTGAGTCCGGCGCATTGAGGCTCAGAAACGCACTGACGCGAAGCAGATCCAACGGGTCGGCATGGAATACGGCGTCTCCTACAGTCTCTTCGGGTATGCGCATGGGGTTGTAGTAATGGATCTTCATTCCAAAGCCACGCGCACGATGCGCAACCGCCTGGCCGATGTGTCCCATACCGAACACGCCGATAATTTTGCCGGTGGGCTGCCATCCAAGTAGCGCGGTAGCACCCGACGACTTCCACGCTCCGGAGCGCACGAGTTCCTGCGCTTCGTATGCTCGCCGCGAAGCGCCCAGCAGCAACAGCATCGTTAGGTCCGCCACGGCATCCGTTTCAACGCTGGGGGTATAGGCAATCGCGATCTTTCGCTCAGCAGCAGCACGCAGGTTGATATGGTCGTAGCCCACAGAGTACGTAGCGATCACCTTGACAGACGCTGATACTCGCTTCAAGAATTCGGCGTCGATTCTGTCCGCCAGCGTGACAAGCATGGCATCCGCTCCTTCCGCGGCTGCGAGCAGATCCTCGATTCGAAGGCTCTGCATTTTTGCTTCGTCGCGCTTCGTACTCCCGATCGATGCGCGTTTCCACGCCTTCAATGAAGTGACTTGTCACTACCACGATTGGTTTCCGCACCATAACCGCTCCTTTCTATTTCCCAAGCATTAGCAGACAGAACGTCAGTGGCAGATAGACGATTGCGGCCACGTACTCAGCCCGCGCGCAGTTTTCCAGGTACATCCACGCGATTGCCAATGAAGTTGGGAAATTGCCAAAGCAACAGATGTATAGCATCCAAGGTTTCGCGTTCACGACAGAACCAGAAGCCGCCGCCCAGCCGATCGGCGGAGGCATGTCCCGGAACAGCCCCCAGGAATGTGCAGAGCCGCGCCTTTCGTTTCAGGGGTGTGTAAATGTGCGGATACGGGAGCAAATATGTTGGTCGGACTCATTAGGTTGGCCTGCGACTTATCAAGAGACTTCTGGCCCATTTTGTTGGGCGCCGACTGTGCAGGCTCTTGCGGAAAGAGCCCAAACAAAAGCGCGTGAAATGCTGTCCTATCAGTGTGAGCATGCGCAAGATTGCCGTGACATTTGCACTTGGAGCGTTTATAAGCCTCGGAGGATGCGCCGGTGTCCGATACCCGAGTTACTATGTGCTGAACGTGCCGCAGCAGCCCGCTTCTCCAAGAGATCCGACCGAAGCCAGTGCCTCGGCTCAGCCGCGGTAAGGGAGTTTAGTGCGCCGAGGTTCCTTAAGGAAGGCTCGATTGTATATCGGCCCGGGCCGGAACAATTGGATTACTATACGTATGCGCTCTGGGCTGAAGATCCCCGGCGGATGGCTACGGAGGCCTTGGTACGGGAATTGCAGCAGCGTGGACTGTTCCAGTCGGTTGACCTTTACGACGGGCGTCAGTCGCCGGATTGCTTAATCATGGGATCTTTGGATCATCTCGAAGAATTCGATGAGAAATCCAACGTCTCGGTCGAAGTCGGTCTCTCGGCGCGGATCATCAATCTCCGTTCAGGCGAGGTGCTATGGCGGGGCACTTCGATCAAGACAGTGAAGGTGGGAGATCGCTCGGTTCCTGGTGTCGTCTCAGAAATGTCTCGCGGGCTCGGAAGCGCCGTCAGCAGCTTAGTGGATTCCATGCAAGCGCAGCTTTCGGCTTTGACACCGTCCTCAAACTAAGCGCAACACGACCCAACAAGGAGCGCCTTCCTGACGCTCCTAACCTGAAGATGAATCCCTTCAGCTGTTTTTCCTACTGCCCATGACTTGGCTTGGGCAGATCGGAACTCTCGCACAGGTAGGACCTCTCGTAGTTGGCGCGGTGGCCATCTGGGTCGCCCTGATGAATCAGCGGCGCCAGCTGAACGCCCAGATGTTTATCGAATTCTCCGCGCGGTTTCAGGAACTTCTCCGCCTGTTTCCGACCGACGCGTGGCTGGCAAACTTGAACCCTTCGCGCCCTCTGCCGCCTCAGAGCCAAGACGTGAGAGATTGCACACTATACTGTATTCAATTGATTGCCGATGTCTATCATCTTCACCAGGCAGGGTACATTACGAGGCGTCTTTGGCGGCTTTGGGAACGTGAGATCAAGCACACCATAACGGGTCCGGTGTTCCGACGCGAGTGGCAAGAAATATCGGCCGAGTTCACTAACAACCCCGACTTCTTTCGCTACGTCAACACCCTGATACATTCGAAACGGCAAATCGCGATGCCGTCGTCCTCCTTACCGAAGGGCTTCTAAGGAACTCGCGCAAAACGGAGCGCGGCGCGAGTCGGTTCTCGGCCTGTTTTGTGGTGCGCGCCGCACCCTTTGCTCTATTGAGGTACTTTGCGATCCTTCGGTTGCCGACTTCGATTCCGCCGAACAGGACGTCTGAGCCTCGCCCTACTCCGCCGGCGTAGCGGAGGTAAGTGCGATACGCCGTCAGGTGGGTCCCCAATGTTCGTTGCCGACGTGATACACGGTTATACCTAACAGCACCATGCAAGTGATGACAAACATTCCGACCTTACGTTCTGCATTCATACAGATTTCGCTTCCAGGTAGCGCTCAAAATAGTTTTCGACCGGTGCGGGATCGGAGATCTGGTGGGAACGCGATCCAGGAACTGCCGAATCCGTGGATGCGGATTGGCTCGGAACTCCTCCTTGGTCCCTACGGCAAACGATATGCCTCTGTAAAGCATTGCCAATGAGCTCAAACAATATACGCTGTCTCGGGATCTCTCCTGTTAAGCGCCGCGCCGCGATTGCTTCGGTGGCGCTCGAAGCATACAAATATGCCCGATTCGAAAGAGTCTCTGCCGCAACCGCCGCCAACGATCGCGTCCCGTCTCAAACGATGGCTCGTTCCGGCGATTATTCTCCTGCTTGCCGTAGGAATCGTCGTCCTCATTACTACGAACTGGAATGCGTGGGCTGGCGGACGAGCAGTGCAGGAAACTGACGACGCTTACTTGCACGCCGACCTCACGCCGTTGAGCACGAAGGTGGCGGGCCTGGTCGCAACAGTTGCAGTCTCGGATTATCAGGCAGTGAAGGCCGGCGATCTGCTCGTGACATTACGAGATGACGATTTCATGGCCCAAGTACAGCAGGCCGAGGCGGCCGTGGCCGCTGCTGAAGCTGCCGTGGTCAACAATCAAAAACAGAAACAGTTGCAGGATGAACGTATCGTGGAAGCTGAGGATGGAGTTCGGACCGCCGAAGCGAATATCTCTGCGGCCCAGGCGGGCATCGAGGCGGCAAACGCGGCCATCGCGGGAGCACGCGGGGGGATCGAGGCCATTCAAGCGAGTGTTACGCGAACTGCGAAGGAGCGCAAACGCCAGGAAGCATTAATCGCCACGGAATCCACGACACCCCAGAAACTCGAGCAGGCGGTCGCGGACGACGAAAGCTATCGGTCCCAGCTCCTTACACGGAACGCGGACCTTTCGACCGCAAATGCGCAATTATCCAGCCGGCAAGCCGATCTGGCCCGCGCCCGGGCTCAGTTAACGAGCGCTCAATCTGAGGTCGAAGCGCAGAGGCGCCAGCGAGCAGTGCTCGACTCCCAGGAACTTCAACTCCATGCGGCCGTGGAAGTGCAAAAAGCTGCTCTGGCATTGGCGAAGACCAATCTCGGCTACACGAAAATCGTGGCGCCGGAAGACGGAATCGTGAGCGAGCGCCTGGTCAGGCCGGGACAACTGGTGAGTCCGGGCACCCAAGTAATCTCTCTGGTCCAAAACGATGTGTGGGTGCAAGCAAACTTTCTGGAGAACCAGATTCGCGGTATCCAACCGAGGCGACGTCGCGGAAATTCGAGTTGACGCGATTCCCGGCGTGCTTCTGCGGGGACGAGTAGAAGAAGTGGCTCCGGCGAGCGGATCGCAGTTCGCGCTTTTGCCGCCGGACAATGCGACGGGCAACTTCACGAAAATTGCGCAGCGTATACCGGTAAAGATTGTTCTGGATCGAGATCAGTCAACGGACGCTCGTTTGCGCCCCGGTCTCTCGGTCATAGTCCGTGTCCACACGAACGGCTCTCATTCATGACTGCTGCAATCCAACCGAAGGCGAAACTCGCCACCAATCCCTACGTCGGAATCGTCGGCGTGTTCCTGGGCGCAACCCTCGCAACGATGAACGCACGTCTTATCAGCGTGGGGCTGCCGGATCTCCGCGGCGCTCTCGGACTTGGTTTCGATCAGGCGTCCTGGCTTCCAACTGCGTTGAACATGGCCACGATGTTCAGCGGCATGTTTGTGGTTTTCTTGAGCGCCTTGTTTGGTCCGCGGCGAATCTTGATACCAGCCTCGCTGCTGTTCGCGCTAACCAGCGCGCTTCTTCCCTTCGCGCACGGATTTGGCGGCGATGGTGGCGCTGATGGTGGTCGCCGGGTTGAGCTCGGGAACCTTCTACTCACTGACCATGACCTTTGTACTCAATGCGCTTCCCAAGAAACTCATCATTTTCGGCGTCGCGGCCTATGCGGCCGACATTGTTTTCACGGCGAACGTCGCACCGGCTCTCGAAGCCTGGTACACCCATCACCTGTCGTGGCACTGGATCTATTGGAACTCCGCGGTTCTGGCGCCTTTCATGGCTCTTTGCGTTTACTTTGGAATTCCCAGGGTGCCTTTACCCGCCCAGCGGCCGAGTTGGCGCGGATTTACGTACTTCAGCGTGGGATTGAGCCTGATCTACGGCGCGCTCGATCAAGGCGAGCGTCTGTATTGGCTGCATTCCGGAATCATCGTCGGAATGCTGTGCGCTGGAATCATCCTTATTCTGGCTTCATTGGTCAGACGGCTGGTCCAGCCGCTGCCGGTTCTGGACCTCGAATTCCTTAAGCAGAAGAAACATCATTGTCATCGGGTTATCGATCTTCGTTTTCAAGTTCGCTCAGCTCGCGACTCTCGTTCTGGTACCCAGCTTTCTCGAAAATATTCATGATTACCGGCCGCTTCAGGTCGGCGACGCTCTGGCCTGGGTAGCGCTGCCGATGTTCGCGACGGTGTGGGTTATCGCAATCGTGGTCGATCTTCACGAACTCCAGACTCATACTCGCGCTCGGGCTGACCCTTGCTGCCGTCGTCTGCTGGCATTACTCCCGCATTGACACTTCCTGGTCCGGAAACAGTTTCGAGATCTGGGAGCTCCTGTTGTCAGTCGGCTTCGCCTGCTCGTACGTCGGTTTGGTGAGCAGTCTTGTCTTGGAAGCGATCCAAGGGGGCGCAATGACAAGCCTGGCGAAGGCGGCAACCATCTCCGGATTTGCTCATTTCATCCGGCTGTTCGGCGGTGAGGTGGGCGTTGCGTTCATGACGCATTTCTTGTCGGCACGAGAAAAGTTCCACTCCAATCTGTTGGGCCTGCACGTCCAGAGCGGCACGTGGATCACGGATCAGCGTCTTCATTGCTCGCCGCCGGCGCCTTTGGAAAGTCGAGTGGAACGCAGGAAGCACAATATCGCGCGGCCGAAGCCTTGGGCTTACAAGTTCGGGCGCAGGCGTTTACTCTTGCAACCTCGGACGGATTCATCGTTGATCGCATGGACGGTAGTGATTTACCTCATGATGATGCTTCTACTGCGGCCCGTCGCAATCTCTTATCGGGGACTTGAGGCGAATGCCATGAAGAGCGCAACTACTTTCCCGCTGCGTGGCTATTGGCGCACTCTTGTCACTCGCCGCTGCGCCTCAGTATGGGGCCGACGTGCGGAAGTTGAGTTTAAAGGAAGCCGTCGAACTGGCAATCAGCCAGAATCATTCGCTGCGCATTGCACGCCTGAAGATCGTCGAGAACGAGCAGAAAAAAGCTGGTGAACGCGCCTCCTATTTTCCGGCGATCAAGGATGCCGCCAACGCGGACGACAGTACAGGAGTCGATCACCTCGTGATACCAGCCGGAACATTCGGGCGCGTCCAAGGCCAGTTGGTCCCGGGAAACGCGGTCACTATTCCTCAGGGTCTGCACCACCTGCTGCTCAATGAAGCGAGCATCTCTCAGCCGCTTACGCAGTTAATACGAATCCATGAGGCCAATCGCATCGCCGCCGCGGAAGTTGCCATCTCACGGGCAGACTTGAAGAAAGCTGAGAACCAGGTAGCCATCGATGTCCATCGCTTGTACTTTGCCGTTCTAATCGCCGAACTGCAAAAGCGGGCCGCCGAGGAGCAGATCGCCTACGCAAGACAAGAGCTAAAGGAGAATACGGAGGGCGTTCGCAACGGGAGCCTGCTTCGCGTCAGCCGAGATCCAGGGAGATGTGGATGTGCTTCAGGGACAACAAGCTGTCTCTCACGGCCGATCTTCAGGTAAGCGATCTGAACACAGAGCTGGATGACTTGCTGGGGCTCCCGCTCGATACCAAGCTGGATCTGCAGCCAATCGAGGCGATCGGCCCCGATAAGCGTCCGTTAGAGGAGTATGTCCAGACCGCTTGGGCGAACAATCCTGAAATCGCGTCCGCGGAGGAATCAATCAAAAAGGCCCGAGCTGCTGTAGCGAGCGCGAAGTCGGCGTTCATTCCCGACATTACGGCCTACGCCAGCGATACCTGGCAAAACGGAGTGGCGTTTATCGTTCCCAACTTCGGCACGGTTGGAGTTCGGCTCAATTACGATGTGTTTGATTTCGGCAAGAGACGTGCTGCCGTTAGGGAGCGCGAAGCGCAGCTTGCCGAAGCGGAAGAAAACCTGAAGCGTCTCAAGGACAGTATCTCCGCGCAAGTTGAGCGCAACTACAACGCGGTGGAGCGAACTAAGAATCTCGTGGCTGTGGCGGACCAGGTTGTGGCGCTGCGGCGCGAGAACGAGCGACTGTCAAGAAACCAGGTGACTCAGGGTGTTGTGACGGTGGCCAACACACTCGAAGCCGCTTCAGCGACCTATAAATCGCAAGTGGATCTCTTGCAAGCGAACTTGAGTTACATGCTCGCGTGGGCGGAACTGAAACAGACCATTGGCCAGACCCCCGGCCTTTAGCATGCCGACGGATCTTGTGCGATTATCGCTTGCTCGCCGCTGCGCGGATTTGACGCGTGCCGTAATGATTCACGATAAGGCGGGACCCACGCTGCCCAGTATTCGCCGTCCAAATCCACTGCAGGAAGACACTCACGCGCTCGCTCGATTGCGCCAGAAATTGCAGGTGTACCAGCCCCCAGGCCAGCCACGCCAGGAATCCGTGCATCCGAACCTTGCCGGTCTGCAGCACGGCGAAGCCTCCACCCACTACCGCCATATTTCCCTTATCAAAGTAGTGAAATCGCGCCGGACTGGGCTTGCCGGCGATTCGACGTGCGATCAGCCGCCCGGCATATCGGCCCTGCTGGATGGCAACCTGTGCAACGCCCGGCAGTGCGTGGCCGTCCTGATCGAATGATGCTGCATCGCCGAGGACGAAAACTTCGGGAGAACCTGGAACGGAGAGATCCGGTTGCACTCGCACACGCCCGGCGCGGTCAGTCTCAGCGTTCAGCCACTTGCCCGCCGGGGAAGGAGCAACGCCGGCAGTCCAGATGACGACCTTACTTAGGATCCGCTCGCCGGCGACTGTAACCCCGTCGGCGTCGATGCCGTCGACGCCTACTCCCAGCCGAACCTCCACGCCCAGGTGCTCTAGCCTCTTCATCGCCGCTTCGGAGAGATCCTCCGCGAACGTTCCGAGGACTCGCTTCCCTCTGTCAATCACCATAATTCGCGCCGACGTGGGATCGATTCTTCGAAACTCCCTTCGGAGCGTGGTTCGCACGAAGAACCGCAATTGCCGCGGCCATTTCCACCCCGGTGGGTCCACCTCCCACCAGCACAAAGGTCAACAAATCGCGATGCTTCGACGGGTCTTCCTCTGCTTCGGCCTGCTCAAACGCCTGGAGGATCTTGTTGCGGATGGCGACGGCATCGGCGAGACTCTTCAGACCGGGCGCAAACGGCGCAAATTCGTCGTGGCCGAAGTAGCTGTGCGTTACGCCGGTGGCCAGAATCAGATAGTCATAGGCGACAGGGACGTTCTCGCGAAGGCCGTTCGAGACATAGACCGCCTTTTTCGCCCGATCGACGCTGGTCACCTCGCCGAGGATCACCGTAGTGTTGGACTGTTTGCGGAGAACGCCTCGAATCGGCGAGCCGATTTGGCCTGGCGTGAGGACCGAAGTCGCAACCTGATAGAGAAGCGGCTGGAAAAGATGGTGGTTGGAACGGTCGATGAGAATGATCCGCGCCGGCGTTTTGCGAAGTGCCTTTGCAGCCGCAAGGCCGGCGAAACCGCCTCCAACGATGACAACTCTCGGAAGACTGTCGGACATAGTCGCACCTAACCATTGAGAGCCGTTGCTGTTCTTATCTGTTGGCGCCGTCCATCACAACAAACTGATCTTGAATGTGCTCTTCGCTTGTGAGCCAGAGGTCATGCTGCGCATCGAGAGGCGGTCGAAAGGAACGCGTCCACCAATCTAAAACTGAGCGGCCGCATGCAAGCGGACGGGCTTTCGGAATTGCTGGCCGAAATCGAGAAGTGCACCCCCTGCCGAGCCTGGACTTAGAGGAGGTCACCCTCTTGGATCGCGACAGCGTTCGCTTCTTGATTCGCTGTGAATCGAAAGGTGTCCAGCTGGTTAACTGTCCGTTGTACGTCCGGGAGTGGATAACGAGGGAAAAGGGCAAATGACCGAGGTCGTCAAGATCGAACCCGGAACCGGTATTTGTCAATGCGCAAGCTCTTGATTTTGTATTCCAGTGTCGTCCGCGGAACTCCCAGCCTTCTGGCAGCTCCATCCGGACCCGAAATGCGGCCGCCGGTTTCCGCAAGCGCCGCTTCGATGAGCTCTCGTTCCTGGTTAATCAGAGACGGCTGCAGACCGACCGGAGGCTCTGCTTCCGGCTGCAACCACGCCTTTTCCACAAAGAACGTGTCGGAGTCGCAGAGGATCATGGCTCGTTCGATGACATTTTGAAGCTCCCGGATATTGCCAGGCCAGTGATAGCCCTCTAGAAGCTCCGCTGTCCGCTTTTCTACCCTTCGAATCCTCTTGCCCGCTTTAGCAGCGTAGCGTTCGATGAAATACTTGGCGAGCAAAAGAATATCTTCCGGGCGCTCGCGAAGCGGGGGGACATGGATTGGAAAGACGTTCAACCGGTAGAACAGATCCAGACGAAACTTCCCGGAACGAACTGCCGATGGCAGATCGCAGTTTGTAGCTGCAATTACACGCACGTCGACTGGAATGCTTTGAGTGCCTCCCACGCGCTCGAACTCGCGTTCCTGAAGCACCCGCAACAGGGCGACCTGGGTTTCGCCCGGCATCTCACCGATCTCATCGAGAAAAATCGTCCCGTGGTTCGCGACTTCGAAGCGCCCGGCATGCCGCTGATTGGCGCCGGTGAAGGCGCCTTTCTCGTAGCCGAAGAGCTCGGCCGCCATCAGCGACGGAGGAGTGACGGCGCAATTCATCCTGGTGAAAACCGACCGGGATCTACGCGACCGCTTGTGAATCGCGCGAGCGATCAACTCCTTTCCCGTGCCACTCTCACCGGTGATCAGAACAGTGGCATCGCTCGGAGCAACTCTCATCACCTGCGCGGTCACGCCGCAGATCGCCTCGGAAGAACCGACGATCTCCTCGAACATGGACGTCGACAGAACCTCGTCGCGAAGGTCGAGCGTTTCCTCGTCCGTCCTTGATTCCCGGCTCTCCCGGCGCGCATCATCTGTGAATGGCTGCCAGGATCCGTTGGCGCGAAATGCAGGCGAGGTTCGTATCATGCATCTTCGATGTCCTCGCCTTCCTCGTAGCCGTTGCTCCGACCGGCGCCCCTGCGTTTCCGCCCTCTCTCTCGTGACCCATTCACGGATGTAGGGCGGACAATTCCTGAGTTCCGTTCCGTTGGCCTCGCTGAGCAGCAAGGAGCTTCACGGCTTCTCTGTCGACAAGAAGAACGTTCTTGAGATCGATGGCGAAGCCGCCCGATTCCTGTTCCAGTACGCCCCGAAGCGTGTCGACATGTTCCCCCGTAATCCGGCCGCTTACGAGCAACACCACGCGATTGTCATCGCTAACGACTCGGTCGATTCTGCAGCTCATTGTGAACTTTCGGTTTACCTTCTAAACTTCCAGCAGTAGCAAGACTCCTGCCAATGCCAAGTTTATGAAAATAAAAGAAAGAGCAGATTGATGCGGCCGTGAATCACGTGAATTCCGTGAATTCCGTGACCAGGGGTCGGGGTTCTGGAGACTCCTAGGAAGAGAACCTTTCGCCGAATTTGAACTGTTGTTTGTTGATTTTCAAGGCCTTGATCCTGTCCTCAAGAGTAGAGGGCGGATCCCGAAGCTTAGCCGCCGCTCCGGATGGTCCGGAAACCCGGCCTCTAGTCTCAGCCAGCGCCGCCTCGATAATCTCCCGCTCGCTTCGCGGCTCAACATTCAAAGCCGGCGATGCCTCAACCCGAGATGCCTGCGGAGAAGTCCTTCCGGAAAGCCACAACTCATCAACTGAAAAAACATCAGCGGAGCTCAGGATGATGGACCTTTCAATTACGTTCTGCAACTCACGGATATTGCCGGGCCAGTCGTAGGACTGCAACAGATCCAAGGTCTTCTGGTCGATCGATCGGATATTTCTGCCCGCGCGGTTGGCGTAGCGCTGCACGAAATACTCGACCAGCATCAAAATGTCGTCTTTCCGTTCGCGCAAAGGCGGCACTTCGATGGGAAACACATTCAGCCGATAGAGGAGATCCTGGCGGAAGGTCCCATTCGCTACGGCGGCGTTCAAGTCGCGATTCGTGGCAGCGATGACGCGAACGTCGGCTGTGAATGGGCTGCCCTCCTCCCACTCGCTCGAATTCCCGTTCCTGCAGCACTCTCAATAACGCGGCCTGGGTGTCGGGCAAGAGTTCGCCCACTTCGTCCAGGAAAATCGTTCCGCCGTCAGCCATTTCGAAGCGGCCCAGCCGGCGCTGCGTGGCTCCCGTGAAGGCTCCCTTTTCATGGCCAAACAATTCCGAGGGGACCAGCGTGGGCGGAAGCGCGGCACAATTCACACTAACGAAGGGACCGCCAGATCTTTGGGATCGTTTGTGAACGGCACGGGCGATGAGTTCTTTGCCTGTGCCGGTTTCCCCGGTAATCAGAACGGTGGAGTCGGTCGGACCGACTTTGGCAATCCGGGAAAGAACGGCCTTCAGAGGCCTCGATGTGCCGACAATTTCCTCGAACATCGAAGCCTTGTCGATCTCCTCGCGAAGGGCAACATTTTCCTGCTGAAGTTTCTCCTCGGCCCGCTTGCGCTCATCAATATCCGTACACGCAAGATACCAGCGCATGACCTGTCCCTTGTCGTCGCACACCGGGTTGCAACGAGCCAGAAACCAGCGATAACTTCCATCGCCTTTGCTTAGGCGCAACTCCAACTCGAAACCAGCCCCACTAGAGACAGCACGATCAAAATGGCCGGTCGCCCGTTCCCAGTCATCAGGATGAAGGGCGTCGCCAAATTTAAATCTCCGCCGCCACTCTTCGAGACTAAGACCGAGGTAATCGAGCATGACGCGGTTGGCGTAAAGGCGTTCACGATTAGGCCCGTACACCGCAACAAGCTGAGGCGTCAAGTCCAGAATCTGCCGGAACTCCATTTCCTGCTCCCGGATCTTTTCCTCGGCGCGCTTTTGTTCGCTCAAGTCGAGGACGAACACCACGCCCTCGTTCGTACTTTGAAACAGCGCAGCTGCCAATCAGCACAGGCACGCGGCTGCCGTCTTTCCGGAAAAACTCCTTCTCGTATGGCTGAAAAGCCCCGGTTGCCAGTGCCTCTGTCAGGGCACGTTGGTCGCGCTCGCGCCATTCGGCCGGCGATCAGATCCGCCCAGCGCAATCGACCCGCAGACGAGATCCTGACGGCCGTATTGCAGCATTTGAAGAAACGCCTGGTTGGCCTCGACGATTTCCCCCTCGACGTTCGCGATGAAAATCCCCAGAATGCTGGCGTCCACCAGGCGCCGGATCTTATCCTCGGTGGTCTTGCGTTCGGTGATGTCGGTCACCGCCCCGATAAACTCGCGATTGCCGGATGCATCCTGTAAAGCGTGAGCTATCGCGTGGACGTGCTTGACTCGCCCGTCAGCCAGCAGCAAGCGATACTCATGTTCGAAGTCAGTGCCGGTCTGGGATGCGCGATCGATGACCTGTTGTGCAAGCGCCCTGATCCTGGGGATGTATGCGCTGCAACACTGAATCTACGTGTTGGCTTGCTGTGCTCGTCGTACTCGAAGATGCGATAGGTTTCGTCTGACCAGACAAGCTCTCCGTCATCAGGTTTCCACCCGAAACTGCCCGTGTGGCTGAGTCTTTGGGCTTCTGCCAGATAGGCCTCGCGCCGTCGGAGTTCCTGGGTCGCGAGCTCGTGCTCCGTAACGTCTATGGCGCTGCCAACGTACTTTTTCAGGCTTTGGTTTTCGACGACAGGAATCCCGACGCAGCGAATGTATCGGACCTCGCCATTGGGTCGCACGATGCGTTTGGTGGTATCGAAAGGGGAAGCTTTCGCCGAGAGTCCCTTGATCAGGTTCGCCATGGACTCGCGATCCTGTGGGTGGACACAATCCAGGTATTCCTGAACAGTAGGCGGCTTTGCGGGCCGGATCGAGGCCGTGCATCCGAAATAATTCAGGAGACCAGTAGTCGAATCCGGCAGGATCGAAGGCCCAGCTACCCATGTGGGCAAGCCGCTGCCCTTCGGCGAGGTAAAACTCGCTTCTTTGCAGCTCCTGGGTGCTTCGGCGGAGCTGTTCTTCCGCTCGCTTGCGATCCTCAATATCGATACTCGATCCATACCACTTAACAATTTGGCCGGACCCGTCGCGCATTGCTACTTTGTGGTGCAGCATCCAGCGATATTCGCCGTCTGCGCGCAGGACGCGAGCTTCATGCAGGAAAGGTTCGCCGCTGGCCAAGGACGCGCGCCACTTTTCCACGATTCCTTCGACATCTTCGGGATGGATGAACGCCGTCCACTTCCAGCCCTGCAAATCCTCCAGCGACCGCCCTACGTACCTGAGCCATGTTTGATTGAAGAAATCGAGGTGGCCGTCCGGCCTACCGGTGTGAATCAGGCTGGGGGCCGAATGGACGAGGAGTTGAAGGTCCGAGGTTTGATCCCCCGATGCTGGATCTGCGCGCAGCATCTCACCATTGGGGCCCATGGCTCGCATTATATTCCCTTAAGATGCTCTCCAAACCCTCCTCGCAGCTACCTACGGAATCTGGCGGTTATCCGCAGGTGGCTTCAGGCCGCTTCGCGTCCGGGGATCTGCGCGGGACTTCAGATGCGGAGCCAGCTTTTTCTTAGCGTTGAAAACGCGCCACTGGACCGTTCCGATGGGGATGTTTTTCGCAGCAGCGATCTCGTGATATTCCCACTCCTCCACAAAGCGCAAGGTCAAAGCCTCGCGCTCGCTTGATTCCAGGAAAGCCATCCAATCGTGAAACTCGAATGCCAGGGTTCCGGCTGGTTTGTTGCTCGAGGCAACCAGACTGCCCGCCACGTTCGCCAGGTCAACCGTTTCCACTTCACGCGACTGCTTGCCGTACTGCCTGCAAAGGGCATTGCGCGCAATCTTGAATAGCCAGGCGCGAAAAAGTGATCGATCGCGAATCTGCGCAGCCTTTCGATAGACCGTCAGCATTACCTCCTGAGTGAGATCTTCGCTCAAGGCGAACTCGCAGCCACGTGAGCGGAAGAAAGCGACCAGTTGGGGCGTAAAGGCCGAGAACAGGTCGGCGAACGATTCCTCGTTAGGCGATTCCAGAAATCTTTCAATCACTCCACTTTCACGCAGAGCGCGGTCATTTGCCATTGGCGGATTCATCATGTTTGATTCAGCTCCTCATTGCGTCCACCTGCAGAGAGGCAGTTGTCCATCCAAGATCAGTTAGCTGCCAACCCATTGTTCTTAGAGCACTTAGGCGCGCAGGAGAACCTTTTGGAAGCGACAATCCTTGGCAATTGGCGGATTTCCGTCAAAGCTCGATGGGATTCGCATCGAAGAGAAAAAGGAAAGAGGGATGAAAGAACGCTAAGGGCTAGCTCCGGAGAATGAATCTTCGGTACCAATGCGCCTTGGCTGCGAGCCCCTCATAGGCCCCGGATCAAGTGCGTGATTGTCAGGCGCCGCAACGAGCCCCAGGTTCGTGGTCACGGCCATTTCAATTGGAGAAGATGCGTCAAGTTGACCGCTTGTTGGTTCCGTTTGGCCAAACAACGGTAGTCACCCTTTCCACCCTCAGTGGCTCAAGGGCGATTGCGATGTCGGATTCCCGTCATCGCATGCGAATCGTAATCGGATGCAATCGCCCAGAAAAGAACGTTGCCGATCTCCGTTATAAGCACGCCTGCCGTCAGCGTCACTCTGCCTGCTCAACCTGCACGACCGGCTTAACGAAAATTTCGCGCTGTGTTGATGAAAGGCTCTGCCAACAAACTCCTAGCTTTGGGACTCTCGTTCGACGAGACTGGTCACGATTAAACAACCAGGCGGTTCTCGCGCTCGCACATATTTTAAAAGGAGACAGGGATTGCTATGGCCCGAAACGTTGCGGATGTCTTATGGGAAATGCTTGTCGAAGCTGGGGTAAAGCGGTGTTACGGCATTATCGGCGACGCCTTGAATCCCGTGATCGATGCGCTGCGCCGAAACGGAAACGTTGACTTTGTGCATGTTCGAAATGAAGAATACGGCGTCTTTGCCGCCGTCGCCGACGCTTACTTCACAGGCGCACCCGTCGCCGTGTGCGGGACAGCGGGACCTGGCGTTGTCCACCTCTTCAACGGCCTAATGGATGCGCGTAAAGAGCGCGCTCCGGTGATTGCGATCGCGGGTGACATCGAAACCAGCCTAATAGATACATCTGCGCTGGAGGAGATGAATCCCTATCATTTCTTCCAAGCCGCCTCTCTTTACACGGCCCGGTTAGTCAATCCTGCTCAGGCTCAGGCCGTCATCGGTACGGCCATACGCACTTCGGTCATTGAGAAAGGCCCTACGGTGCTGTCGATTCCCGGGGATATCGCTGCGGCAGACGCCGTTGGCGAACCGGCTCAGATCTGCATCCCCTCCGCGCCCGTGTTTCGCCCGTCGGACTCTGACCTGAGATGCCTCACGGACATGATTAACGACGCTGGCACTGTCGCGATATTTGGCGGCGATGGGTGCCGGGACGCGCGCGAAGAGGTGATCGCGCTGGCCGCAAGATTGAAGGCGCCCGTCGGCTACGCGTTGCGAGGCAAGCAATGGCTGGAGCACGACAATCCCTATGCTGTCGGACTGACGGGTCTGCTAGGATATGGCGGCGCTTATGGAGCGATCAACCATGCCGATCTCCTTCTGATGCTCGGGACCGATTTTCCGTTTTCGGAATTCCTGCCAGGAGCGAAAGTTAGGAAGGTCCAGATCGACACGAATCCGAAACACATTGGCCGCCGAACCTCGCTCGATCTTGGACTCGTCGGCGACGTCAAAGCCACCGTCCAGGCACTACTGGAAAATGTCCGGGAAAAGACGGATGACCGCTTCCTGCGCAAGTATGTTGCCGAGACGGAGTCCTTCGCCGAACTGAAAGGGCATTATGTTGACAACGGACCGGGCATCAAACCAATACGTCCGGAATACCTCGCCGCTACGCTTGTCTAAGCTAGCTTCGGATGACGCCATGTTTTTCGCGGATACCGGCACGGCGGTAATGTGGATTGCGAGGCACATTAACGGAGGTAAGAATCGGAGGCTCTTCGGATCGTTCTCCTGGGCTTCCATGGCCAACGCAGCGCCGAACGCGTTTGGAGCGCAACTGGCGTATCCTGGCCGCCAAACGATCGCAATTTGCGGCGACGGCGGGTTCACAATGCTCGGGATGGGCGATCTCTTGACTCAGGTGGAACGCAAGACACCTGTGGTCCATATCCTACTCAACAACGAGTCGCTCGACTTCGTGGGTATCGAGCAGCAGGAAGCCGGCTACATTCCCTATGGCGTGGGATTCAAGAACCCGAACTTCGCCGTGGTGGCCGAAGCAATGGGCGCAAAGGGGATTCGAATTGAGGAACCCGACGCGGTCAGCGATGGTCTAGCTGAAGCGCTTGCACACAAGAGCGGTCCCGTTGTTGTGGATGTCGTGGTCGACCCTTATGCACTCGCCATGCCGTCGCACGTACCTTTTCATACCCTGAAAGGCTACACGCTAAGTGTTGCGAAACAGGTGCTAAGCGGCAAAATGGACAGCCTCATAAAAACCGCCGAACGCAATATAAGACTGCTATAGTTGGCATCGAAGGTGGGCGAGCCTTGGCGCGCGCATAGCAGTCCCACCGGTTGTCGGCGGTCCTTGAATCGGGAACTCTGCTTATGGAATTTCTGGCAGGCGCGGACCGCACAGTTTTAGACGTTGTCGCCCAATCACACAAACACAAAGTGGAGGAGGTCGTCTATTCGAAAAAGTGCGATCAGGATCGTCCGAGTAACGGGAACACCATTTCACTGGACATGCGTGGACGATGAAACTACCCACCCACGACCCGTGGCGAGGCAACATCGGGAACTCTTCGCCGCCCAGAGAGAAGCCGCATTCCCCGTTGGATTCAACGCAGTTTTCTCAGAGCCGTGCTGTTCGCAATACCGAACGGGCGAATGGATTTACCTATCCCATGCGAGTCTGGTCTGAAATCTTGAAGCCAACTCCTAATCGCAATCGAGCCACACCCGACTTTGAGTAGAAGACGGTCCTCGCAATGACAAACCTGCAACCGCTCCGTATATTGAGTCTTTGGCCACTTCGATGTGGAGCATGTGGCTCCATCAGGGCTGCTGGTTCTGCTCGTATGGGCGGGCACAGAGCCCTCTAGCGGCCGAGGCCTCGACTCCGGCGTCGTTCCCGTTCCTTCGCCTTCTCCTGTTCGAGTGCGAATGCGGTGTCAACCAGCGCCTTCTGATAGCGTCCGAGCCATCCATTCCAGCCACCATCCTGAGGGTAAACGCCTCGTCGAATCATTTCGCGTGCAGTCTCGCGAAGGTGGGCCTTGTTGCGTTGGGATGGCTTCCGAGTCGCCCATGTCCTTGATCTCCAATACCGCGCCGCGAACCGTGGATAACTTGCGGAGCCGAATGAACGAATTGGTTTGCAGGCCTCTCTGACTCCGCAGTTCCTCCATCTCTGATGTGCGGTAGATGTGGTAAACATGCCCGTCCGTACTCTCCAGCATCAGGTAGCTGCGCCCAGAAGTTTCCTCCTCGCCGTGCACCAAGATCCTGCCGTCGATGGACGTGAGATCGCCAATATCGAGTGTGGTCATCGGAAGACGGTCGTCGGACAACATTACTCCGTGTGCTGCTAGAGTCTTTTGCCGATCCGCACTCCGTTGCATGGCTCGAAGCACCTGCTCGCAATCGCGCCGAACCAGCCAGCTTGCCCCACCGGTCGATTCGGCCAGGCCCATGCGATGAAGGACGGCGAGGCGGGAAGCATCATGTTGAGTGCGAAGGCGCGCCGTCTCGCTCAAGCCGGGCTCGGTAGGATTCCGAACAACCTCGAAATACTCAGGGCCGAAATCCGCGTTCGGATTCGACGCTTCCCGCATGATCGTGCGGTCGAGTGATGTGAATCTAGACTCCAAGATCTCGCGCCGTTCCGCATCTGCCGCATCGAGCTCAGTGCGAAATCCAATCTGGCGAGTACAAAGGTGCTCGGCGGCGCTCCGAATCCCTTGCTGGATGTACTCGCGGCTCATGCGCAACGCGGCGCCGTCGGTTCTAAGACCGCGGATCACCACGTGGACATGGGGATGTTCGGTGTTGTGATGCTCCACCGCAACCCATTCGACGTCGGTACCGAGGTCCTTTTCCATCCGTTCCATCAGATCGGCGGTTAGACGACGCAAATCCGTCAGGTCGCCAAACTCCGGGGAGATGATCAGCTTCCAAATCCGCTCGTCACCGGCTTTCTGCCAGTCTTCAAGCCGGGCCGCAATGTCGATTTTCTGGTCCTCCCGGCCGAAGCCTACGCCCTCTACCGGGTTTTCATGTGTGGCGCTTTCGCGTGCCAGGTATCGCCCGTGCGCCTTCCATTGCCCGCGAGTCTTGTTGCTGAGGTAAGTCACCCTGACAGCGCAACGCTGCAGGTACGGACGCGTGCTTCGCCCTTTTCCGCCGGAGGTGTTGCGGTTGCGGGCTTTCCGCGTGCTGCGAGCGTAATGCATAAGCAGCTTGACGCCACTGCACCATGGCACGCGCTCGCCCCTTGGGCGACGAGGCTTTGCTGGTCGAAGCCGAACTTTCGGTCCGTCGTCAGTTCTTGCCATGTCCCACCACATCGTGCAGGGTGGCAGGTGTATTGCCAGCCATGGTTTGACTCGCAGTCTTAATCAGCGAATGGTATCGGTCCTTTGCTCGCGCGACCGCCTCCGGCCGCGCGTCGAGCGATGGCTCCGGCAGGCAGGTCAGAACGGCTTTGACAAAAGTATCCAGCAAGGCGTGGAGCGCCTGCTGGCTCCGGACAATGCGGATATTGTCGCGGGATAGCCCTTCAAAGCCTCCGGTAATCAGGCCTTCCGTTTTGGTCAGCTCGGGCCTCCCGTTCAGCTCATTCTGGATTGCCGCCCGGATCAAGGCGCTCGGACTGGTATAGCCTCGCGCTTTGACCGCGTCGACAATCCGACCCCGATCTTCCCGGCTCAGTCTGATCGCGATCCTGGCCCCGCGTGTCGCGCTCGTGTCCTGTCGCATGAAATCGCCCCCTCAGCTTATAAGGGAGTGGCGGAGGACTCTTGAGGACATTTTCGCGAGGAAAATCCTGCGGTCAAACAAACTGTGATCTCGTTTGACGACTCAAAATCATGACCGCCGCCGCTTACGGCGGAAAAACAAATCCGACGTCGCACATTTCCTTTATGTTCCACACCCGTTTTTGCTGTCTCCGAGTGCCCTTTTGCCGCCCCGAAAGTTGCAGGCAGTTTCACCGGGTTTCAGGCAGTTGCAGAGACCGGAAGGTGTTTCAAACGGTTTCGGGCGGTTTCAATCTGTTGCAAACCAAAAATGGACTGGCCCCATGAACTGAGGCAGAGTAAGTTGCGACAATTTGCAGCGGCAATCTCGCAATCCAGTTTGTCTCAGCTTAGAGGGTCACCCTAAAAAAAACAGCGATTCGGTGTCCGCTTTGTGCCCCCGCCATTCCCTTATCCAATTGAAGAACCAAAATGGAGGGGTTTCTCTTTAGCGAGGCTTCTATGGACGTCATAGCCATTAGCCCGCATCGCTCTACCATCGATGAACTGCCTTTCCGCGTTCGCGAAGCCGCGATCTTTCTTGGCGTCAGCCCCCAAACGGTGTATCTTTGGGTTGAGCGAAAGCAGATTCCCCATCTCCGCGTGATGGGCCGCAACATCCGGTTCTTAAAATCCGAGTTGGAGCCCTTCCGCGCTCAGTTCAAACAGGAGATTGGGAATGGCAAGACCGAGTAAACACGATGGTGTCGTTTATCGACGCAAGGAGAGCAACATTTGGTGGATGCGCTACCGGGACAAAACCGGTCGCCGCCGCTTGGAATCAACCCATACACAAGACTGGCAAGAGGCGCAGCGTCAACTGCGCGAGAGGCTTCAGGCCAGGGACAACAACACGCTGGATATCGTCCGCAAGGGCGAGCAGATCACTTTTGGCGAATGGGCTGACTTTTTCTTGGAGAACTACTCCAAACCGCCGATTCGCGCGGCCGCCACACACGTGGCGAACAGAGCTGCCTTGAGAACGCTGATACCTATGTTCGGAACCATGAGGCTAGTCGAGATCGATGCATCATTGATCGAGGCGCACCTGCGTAAACGTCTCGGGCAACGGCGCCGCGTCCATCGCAGGGCGGGCGTTGCAGAATTAGGAATCATCAAGCCGACTACAGTGCACCAAGAGTTTCGGGTGCTTCGTAGGATTTTCAGTGTTGCAGTCAAGAAGAAGCTTTGCCCGGCAAACCCGTGCACCGCAGTTGAGTTTCCGGTGAGGGTGAAGGGGCTGTTCCGGCCGCACTACATGACATGGCCGGAGCAACTCAAGATCGAAGAGCACGCGCCAGCGTACCTGCGGAACGTGATTCGGATCATCACTGAGACGGGCCTCCGGGTCTACAAGGAACTGGCTTCGATGAAGAAGGAGCAAGTCGACCTTGCCAACAAAGTGGTGTTCATCACGGACTCGAAAACTCCCACCGGGGTGGCCGATGTTCCGCTGACCGGCATCGCGCTCAAAGCGTTCCGCAGCCAAATGGAACTATCCGGTCCTGGCCCGTGGCTATTTTCGAGCGACGGAAACAAGACCGGGCACCAGACCGAGTTCAAGAAGATCTGGCGAAAGACGCTTCAACGAGCCGGCGTTCCTTATTTTCGGCTGTACGATCTTCGCTCTACGTACGCGACCCGGCTAAGCGCTGGAGGCGTGGCAGACGAGTGGGTCACGCAAATGCTGCGGCAGACCGATGCGCAGGTGTTCAAGAAGTACTCGCAGATGAAGCTCCAGATGAAACGCGAGGCGCTCGCTAAGCTCAACCGCAAGGCCAGCGAGTCAACCCCGAATTCTGATACAGAGGATCTCGCATGACGGGGTTTTGATACAGTTTTGATACGTTTTGAAATTTTGGGGCAGGATTAGAGGTTGGTGCTGGAAGCGAAGACGTTGATTCGAAAAGGTAAGTTTGGTACGCCCGGTAAGATTCGAACTTACGACCTTTTGCTCCGGAGGCAAACGCTCTATCCAGACTGAGCTACGGGCGCCCTGGAAGTATTATACTCGCGATACTCGCGGCGCGGGCTGATGCTAGCTGGTGGGGGCCTTCTTGGTGGTCGTGCCGCTGTGCGTGACGCTCCTCTTGGGGCCACCGGCCGGCTCCTTGAGCAGCGTCTCGATCATGCTGCGCCAATAGCCTTCGGTGTACTGCGTATTGTCCTCGCCCATCGGGGTGGTTTGGGAACGGATATTAAAATTCTTGTCGATCCACACCAGTTGCGGCACCACGTAACGCTGGGTGAGGGGGAACTTCAGATAATCGAGCACTTCCTCGGGAGGCGCGAAGCTCACCGGATAACCGATTCCAAAGCCCTTGATGAAATCCGGCACGTACAGGTTCGCCATGCTATTGAAGGCGACGTCGAGGGTTTGAAAGCCGCGCGCGCCGTACTCCTTCTGGATCTCGGTAAAGACCTGGGAAGTGTGCTGGCAATGCGGACAAGTGGTGTGCACAAAGAGCAGCGCGATCACCTTGCCGCGATAGCTGCTCAAAAGCGTCTGGTGTCCATCGTTGTAACGAAGCACGAACTCGGGGGAATGCCGGAGAACAGGCGGCGTTTGAGCCTGCAAGGCCAGGGCGGGCAGCAACAACGCGGCTACCGGAAGGAAGCGCATCTCAATACTCCTTGTCCTTTCTAGTGTAGCGGAGAATTAATGCAGCGGGGATTTAGCTCCTTCCAGGTGGTTCACCGTAGTGCCGGCCAGCCACACGCGAAAATAGCCGCTATCGCCGTGACCCTCCAGTTCGGACGGCGTTTGGGAGCTGATTTCGAGCGCCTTCCATTTTCCCCGCAAGACGCGCGCGTATAGCTCGAAGTAGGCGCGGGCGGCATCTTCGGAGTCCCAGGCCGAGGCAAAAGCGAGAGCGGGAGTCTTGGCATGCTTGTCTTCCAGCACGGCGTAGGAACTGCCAACCAAGTGCGCGGCGGCCCGGTTTCCTTCTGCGGCGTTCACGTATTGAGTGAGCAGAACCCGATATTCCAGTTCGCCGAGGGTGCCTTCGCCGAGCTTGCGAAAGCCCTTAAAAGCCGGTGCTGAAGGTACGTCGGGAATGACCGGGCCGGCGTGGGCCAGGTACGCTTCGGGATGCAGGATTTGGTGGGTGCTGACGGGGGGATGCAGGAACACCTCGGAGAACGACTGGCGTCCCAGTTTTTCGAAAACTGCATTCTGAAACAGCATGCCGCTCAGGTAGGGGAACGTAAGGGACTCGCGAATATACAGCGGCGCTTTCGAAAACACCGGATATTCCGCGGCCGAAGTTTGAATGCTCTGAGTCATCAGTTCCAGGATCGCCGCCGGAACGCCGTCGTCTCCCCCGCCGGATTGCTTATACAAATAAGCAGCCATCAGCCAGGAAGCTTGCCCTTCCATCACCGCCATGCGGGCAGTGGCGCCGTCGTCGCTTCGCAAGCCTTCCTGAACGTATTTGCCCAGGTGGAAATGCTGATCGGCGAGCGCGTGGGCCAGTTCGTGAACCAGCGCGATCCGCTCTTCGGCGCCGTTGCCGGATTCTTCGAGCACGAAGAGTTTCTTCTTGTTGTAGTCGTAGAAGGCGGCGGCCTGCTCGGTAAGCAGATCGATGGTGTTTTGGCGCAGGTCGAATTCGGCCGGGGCCAGACCCAGGAGTTTCAGCGTGAGTTCCTCGGCGTGCAGATCAGCAGGCTTAAATGACGCATTGATGCGCTTCTCGAAATCGCGCTTTAGCTGATCCTTGGTCAGCAGCGCATACGGCACCGGATACTTGAATGCCAGGCCAGTGATGGAAGAGAGGCCGTCTTCCATTTTGGGGATCTCGGAAAAGAGCGCTTGGGATCTGGCGAGCGGCGCGAGGGCAGCCAGGAGCAGGATTGCGAGGAAGCGTTTCATGCGACAATGAACTTTCATGGTAGACGAGAAACAGTATTCAGCGGAGTACCACGGAAGTGGGACTTTCATCATCAGCAAGCCAAAACGGAAATCCGGCAAGTTGCGGCAGTCGAGGCTGAAGAAGCCACGCAGAGGCGCGCGGAAATAGCCGAGTCTTCGGTTCATTAGTTTCGATTGGGGCGCGCGCGGCCCTGGACAAGCGAGGCCATGGAACATGGTAGTCGTCCTATGGCGAACATTCGCAAGATTGCATTAAGTCTCCTGCTTGCGGTGGTGGTTGCAGTCCTGACAATGGCTGTGGTCCAGTTCTGGAATTATCGCCAGACGGACATTTCACTCCCGCAGAGCTCCAACAGTTCGGCGATCGATGAGCGCGCCCGCGCCTTCGAGGATCGGGTGGAGGTCCTCACCCGGCGCGTTGGCGACATGGAGCTGCTCGTATTGTTGCTGCTCGGAACGTCGGGACTTTATGCGCTGGTCTTTGTGGCGTCCTCGTACTTGAGCGGCAAGAGCTTCGCGCGCCAGGCGGACCAAACCGTCGCGTCCATGAGAGATCAGATCGGCGCGGCCATAAGCGATTTCAGAGAACTGCGGGAACAAACGCCGCGCGGGATCGATGCGGGTCAGTCATCCGAGATCCGAGATCCCGGTGCGGAGTCGCGCTTGACCGAGATCGCCCAGCGGTTGTCGCTTTGGAAGGGGCGGGCCCTCAGCTTATCGGAGAAGCTGGAGCTGGCGGGTTTGGAGAGCGAGGCGGCCTACCTGCAGGTAGCAGGAGGACAGCGAATCGCCGCCGGGATCGCCGGAGTCTATCGAGATTTCGCGGCGATGCATGCAGCAGACGATGCAGCCCGGGCGCGCTTCTATCTCGACCGCGCGCTGTTGCTGGCCTTGCCGCAGCCTCCACTGGCTTCTGAAATCCGTTACGATCTGGCGTGTTGGTTTGCCGCGGCCCACGATTATCGGCAGGCGATTCGGGAGCTGGAGGCGGCCTTCGAGCATCAATCCAGGGCGCTGGACGCGCGGCTATCCATCGACCTCGAAGAAGGCGGAAAGCTGTATGCGTTAGCGTCAACCACGCCGTTCGACAGACAGCTGAACGATCTGCTGCTGAACGTCAGCATTCCTTAAATTCTGAAATTCGAACAGCTAGAAAATGAAGCTTAGGCCGCCGCGCAGGGCTCGCGGTGATTCCACCAGCGTTACATGCTGGCCGCCTTCCACGATGGGAAGATAGCCTTGCGCTAAGCCATTGCGAAGCTCGGCCGTGGCCTCCAGGCGTCCCGGAAAACCGAACAGCGAGGGGATCGGCTGGCGGACCAGCACATTCAAACCCGCGCCCAGGTAAAGATCCTGGGTCAGGTAAAAATGGTCCGGCATGATGGTGTTGTTATAGTCCATCCACTGATAGCTGCCGGTAATCTGTGTGCCGGTGAGGGGAAGCTTCGCGGAAGCGCGAGCGGAGGTCCAGAAGCGCTGCGTGCTCTGGAGTTGGGAACGAAGCTCAGCGGCTGTTCCGGCCGGCAGTTGCGGACTCGCCGAGAGCGCGCCGCCACTTCCGAACGAAGCGCCGACCTGAACCCGGTCGCCGAGGGATTGCGCCACGGAAGTCGCGAAACCCGAGCGCTCATAACTCCCCGCATCCAGAATACTGCTGCGGGAGGAGATGTCCGGCAGGACGTCGCCAAATGGAAAAGCGCCGTCCGGCGCGACCATGGTCATGGCAGCGTTCATCACGTTCTCGCGATAGCCGGTGAGGTTCACGGTAGTGCTTGCGAATCGCTTCTCGTAACCGAATTCGAAATCTTGAGTACGCTGCACGGCGATGTGGCCATCCAGCATCGAAACCCGCGGGAGCATTGCCAGGGCGTTCAAATCCTGAGCCAAAGCTTCTGTTTCCGCGGCCGAGACCGATTCCTGGCCTTGGCCCGACATCAGCGGAACCGGCGGCGCGCCAGAGCTGTAAGCCAACTGGAACGTGCCCAGCGCGTCCCGGTCGTAGCTGAGGCGCGCAAACTTGCTCATGTAGTTGGAGTGATCGAGAAAACTGACCGAATCCATGGAAGCGCCGTAATCCAGGCGGACATTGTCGGTCAGCGCGTAGCTATCGTGGGTGGAAACCGACATGGTCCTGAGCGCGGGTGTTCCGTCGCCCTGGCTGCTGAGCATTCCCATACCGGCGCGCATGGGAAAATAAATCTGCTGCACGGTAACGGCGACTTCCGGACCAACTCCGTCGCGGCTATAACTGGTCCGAACGCCGGCGGTGGGCGTAGTCGCACCCGTGTTGTAGCCTACATTGCCGCTCACCTTGAGCTGATTGTGGCCATACATCGAGGTGGCCACCGCAAAGGCGGTTCCAAGGTCCGACTGAGTGGAAGAGCCGCCGAGCGATCCGGGATCGCCCCCCGAAAGGCTCAGAAGACCACGTGTGTCTGAAAAAACGCTATCGCGCCGGGTCGGATCGGAGGCGCTGTACTCGGGCGGGAGCATTCGGAGAACGGGACGAGTGGAGGCGGAAGCTTTGAGCGTCCACTTCCAATCTTCGCTCATCAGCGCACCTTGGCCGGGGGTTGCATAGACCAGCTGGATGGAGCTCAACACGCTGGCCATGTCCACATACAACAGGCTCTGCATGCCCGGTTGAACAGCGATTTTTTGCTTGACGGCGGGAACGAAGCTAGCAAGTGAAACGCGCACCGAGTAAAGATCCGGAGCCAGCGCAGCGAAGCCGAACAGGCCGCGCTCGTTGGTAATCGCCTGCTGGATGAGGCGCTCCGAGCGGTTGAACAGAAAGACGGTAGCGCCCATTTGAGGGATGCCGCGGGCATCCCGGACGTAGCCCGCGATGCTCCCCGATAGCGGCGCATCGGATCCCGCAAAAACCGCGGGAGCGATCAGGAACAGCGCGGAGGTCACGCCAATGGCGATTTTGGACCGGAGGGCTAAAGCAATGCGCCCTGTCATTTCCCCTCTACTTTACCGTAAAGTCGGCGGTGGGAGTTAATGTCTGATTGCGGTTATTGTCCACCACCTTCATCTTCAGTGTATATTGGCCGGGATCGAGCGACTGCAGGGGAAGCAGCTTTTCCACCGTGACCTGCTGCGCCGAGGCGCCGGGAATGTCGGTGACATTCTCCGTATAATCGAGCACCGGCTTGTCGGAACCGTTCTTGACGATCGAGTATTGAATGGAGCCGTTCGGCTTTTTGGTTTTTTCGTCAGGAGAGAAGTTGTAGAACTGCGTGTAAATGCCGAGCTTCTCGTCGCGGCTGAAAGTATCGTTGAGCCGGGGGCGGACCTTAGTATCGCCGATGACGAACTGGCCCGCGCCGATGCTATTGGTGGGGACCCTCTGAATCAGGTCGGCGAGAATCAAGCTGCTCGACGCCAGCGTGTCTTCGTCAAAAGTGGGAACCTTGAGCGCCATGGGATAGGTAGTCATGTTGCCGCCCACGATATCCTTGCAGACCACGTTTAGCCGGTACATTCCGGGGGCCAGCGGGATGGCCTTCTGATAGACCGAGGCCCCATCGATAGCCTTGCCGAGCAGGTTAGCCGGCACCTCCACCGTTACGGGATCCTCAAACGTATTGACGATGCGGCCGGCAATAGAGGTCACGCGCCCGAAGATGTTGACGGTGGCCTTGGCCACATCATCTTTTTGTTGGAACTGGAGGTCGCGGCGCTCAAACTGGATCGTGATGGTCGTAAGAACGGTGGACGATGTGATGCGGATATAATCCGCCTTCACCTTGAAGGGCAGCGTGTTGTACCGGATGCTGGAACTAACGGCCGCTTCCAGATCCTTATATTTGACCGATGGGGGCTTGAACAGTTTCGCCTCCAGGCTCTAGCCGGGTGAACTCATCCATACTTTCCGGGCAGCGGCTGAGTTGCCGGTGCCGAGTTGAGTTCCATCGGTACGCGTAAAACGCTGGCTCTTGTCCGACAGGCCCATCTGCTCGGCTAGGGTGAGGCCGGCGCCGGGAACCATGGCCAGGGCGTCTTTCTGCGACGGGTCGGTGGTGAAATGATATTCGCCGGTCATGGTGGTGTCGACGAACTCGAGCTCGACGTTGTTGCCGATGCCCTCGATATAGCGGTAGCGCCATTTTTCGAACGGATACGTGGATGTTTCGCCGCCACCCTCTTCGATGGGGCGCTCGTACGTTCCGCCGGAAGCATGCGATTCGATTTCGTCGGGGGGGCCGTAAACAATGTAGATACGCCCGCGATCCGTCTTCCAGCCGGGGATGCCGGAAGCAAAGTGCTCATTGGCGTAAGCGATGCGCCGGTAATGCTCTTCCTTATATTCGTTCTCTTCGGTGTCGGGGGTGGGATCGCGCCGCAGCCAGAAATTCTCGATGAACTGCTCGCGCTCGTCATCGTTGTTCAGACGTTTGAAGGCTTTCTTTTCCTCGTCGGTGATGATGTAGGCAACGTCCTCGTTCAGCCACTTCTTATACGGCGTTTCGAGCTCTTTGCGCAGTTTCTCTTCTTGCTTCTTGCGCTGCTTCTCGGTCATCGGCTTGGCGACGGTTTCCTTGCTGGAAGAGCTGGATTTACCGCCGGACTGGTCCGATTGTGCCGAGGATGGTTGCGCAGATTGCTGCGCGGATTGTGGCGCGGCCATCAGGCCGAGACTGGCGATGCCCCAGGCAGCCACGGAACAGCAAACCACGAAAAGCCTTATTTTCATGCAATCACCGCCTGACGAACGACCTGCTCTTCATTCTAGGACCTTTTCTGGAGGACGGTCAAGGTGGGCCAGCCCGACGCTGGCCCCGATTTTGGGGTAGTGCGAGGAGCGCGGCCGGTTCGGACCGCGCTCCGGGTGGCTTAGAATATCAGCTTCAAAGCGAACTGGATCTGGCGCGGGGTACCGGCCTGGGTGGTAATCTGGCCGGCCGTGCCAACCCTGGTGTCTCCAGCCGCGAACAGGGCCAACGCCAGGCAAACCGAGATTGGTATGGTTCAGGATGTTGAAGAACTCGGCGCGGAACTGAAGCCGTACGTTTTCGCGGAGAGTCGTGTCCTTCAAGACCGCAAAGTCGAAGTCTACGAATTTGGGGCCTATCACCGTATCCTGTCCAACATTGCCAAGCGTGCCAGGCGCTGAGAGAGCAAAGCAGCCGGGATTGTACCACTCGTTCACCGCACCCACCTGCACCTGGCATCCGGAGACGTAGTTCGGCCGATCAGGATTGGTTGGATTGCCGGTGGACAGACCAGTGGACTCGTCATAGCCGTCGGTGATAGTCAGTGGAAGACCACTGTTGGCCGTTACAATCCCGCTCAATTGCCATCCGGAGACGAAGCGGTTTCCTTGGAATGGCAACGTGTACACGCCGGTAGTCTTGAACACCTGGCTCTGACTGTAAGGACAGAGACCTTTGTCCTCGGCGATGTTGTAGGGGTTCATGTATTCGCTGCCGCCATTGCCGTTGAAACTGCCCAGCCACGCGCCATCGGTGATGCAGCGCGACCAATTGTACGAAACGTTTACCTCGACATTTCGACTGAATCTTCGGGTTAGGCTGATGAGCATGGAGTTGTACCTGGACGACGCCTCGGGATTGACGTTCGGGAAGGTGCCCAAGCCGGGGTTCAAAGCTGGATTCGCCGTGACAGCGCCTGGTGTGCCATACCCAAAATAGCCTCCTAGGAAACCATTGGCGTAGCTCGGATTCGGACAGTGGGGGCCTTCGGCGAACGTGCACACGGTAACCGGATTTGCTTCCTGCTCGGTGAAACCGTGAAGGCCGCGAGATCCCACGAAACCGACGGTGAGAACGGTGTTGGCGAAAATCTCCCGTTGAACGTTCAAGTTGTATTGCATCTGATAAGGAGTCGATTGCGCATCGTAATCCCAACCGGGGCTGCAACCAAGTTTTGAAACGTTGAGTGATCCTGCTCCCGGAATGTTCGGGTAGCTAACGCCGAGAGTAGGTCCGACCGCCGAAACGCCCAGCCCGACACTGAGTCCCCATGGCGGGCAAGCCCAGAAACCGGCCGTGTAATCGAGCGGCATGATGGGTTCATGGAAGATGCCGAAGCCGCCGCGAATGGAGGTTTTATGATCGGCGAAGGGATCGAAGGCGAAGCCGAAGCGCGGATCGAAGTTTCTCCAATCCGGATTGGTGGCCATAACGTTGGATACGTGGGTGGCATAGTTGGGGCCCACCGCGGTCGCCACGTCGGGAACGTAATACAACTGGTTATGCGCATCCGTAGCGTTGGTGACGAACTCCCAGCGCAGGCCGAGGTTGAGAGTCAGCTTGGGCGAGATCTTCCAATCGTCCTGGACGTAAGGTGTAAATCCGGTGTAGCGGTAATCGCGGTTCGCATAGGATCCCAGCGGCACGTACTGAACCGACGCCACGGATCCGGCGAGGAATAAGCGGGAGGCTGTTAAAGGCCCAATTTCCACCTTGGAAAAATGGCATGAAGGTGTTGGTGTCATACCGGGACACCTCAGCTCCCATGCGGATGTTATGGGATCCGTGGGTCCATAGGACGTCGTCGCCCTCGGTGAAGCGATTCGGGGTGGTATTGAAGGGCAACTGGAAAGCGCCTCCGAGTGTGGTCAAGCCGGTAATGCTCAAGGAGGCATCCTGGCGTCCGCTACCCGGGAAAAAGTTCAGAGGATCGGTGCCGTTAATGATGCCGCCGGGCGCGGTTGTTCCGGTGTATTCATTTTCGCTGGGGCGGGAAAAGGCAACTCGAGCGGTGTTGACAACGGTTGGTGAAATCAGGCGCCTCCACTCCACGGTCGCGAATTGCTGGTGCTCAAAATCGTCTTCCGGCCAGTAAGGAACCACGGAGGTGCCGCCGAATCCGCCACCGCCGTAGGGTTCAACGTACTGAGACTTATCGGAAATGTATCTAGCAAAAATCGAATCCTTAGAAGTAAAGTTGTAGTCCCAGCGGCCGAGAACGTAGTTCTCATGGGCATTCCGGTTCGCGGTGGTGAGCGCCTCCGGTGTGCCATTCACCGTGGTGGTTGCATTCGGGAAGATTGCCAAAGTGTTCGCAATCGCCTTTGCAGTGGCGGGATTGGTTGCCGTGATGACACAATTGGCCGGAGACCGGCAGATTGCAGCCCGGAACGGCGCCCAGTTTGCTCTCTCCTTGCACCAGCCGGACGCCTTCATAGTTTGCAAAGAAGAACATTTTGTCCTTCTTGATGGGACCGCCGACGCTGCCTCCAAACTGATTCTGGCGATACGCCGGGATCTGCGAGGGGTCGATGAACTGGCGGGCATCCAGGTCGCTATTGCGCAGAAACTCATACGCCGTGCCATGGAAGGCGTTGGTGCCGGATTTGCTGACCGCGTTGATGAGGCCTCCGTTGCCGCCAAACTGGGCGGAGTAGGCGTTGGTGAGCGTCTGGAACTCGCCGATGGCCTCGATTCCGAGCGAAGTGCCCACCACCGAGCTCATGCCCTTGCCCCAGAAGTTTTCCAGGCTCTCGTCATCCAGCAGAAGCTGCTGTCCGACCGGGCGCGAGCCGGCGATCGAATACTCAGGCGCGCGGCCTTGCATACCGAAAGAAATGTAGGCGCCGCTGCCCTGGGCCATGGTGCTGACGCCCGGAGTAAGTTCGACCAGTTGCTCGAACCCGCGGCCATTCAATGGCAAATCGACCATCGCTTTTTGGTCAGTGGTTTGTCCGACCGCGGCGTTGGTGGTGTTTACCGCGACGGCCTCACCTTCGACCGTGACGGTCTGGGTTTGCTGGCCGACCGGCAGCGAAAAATCCACGACCACCTGCGCGCCGACCGTTAAGGTGATGCCGCGATGAACCACCGTCGAGAAGCCCATCTTGGCGGCTTGCAGCTCGTAGCTTCCGACCGGCAGATCCGCCGCGACAAATCGCCCAGCCGGATCGCTGGCTGTGGTTTGGGTAGCGCCGGTTCCCGTATTTTTAACCTGGACCTCAGCTCCGGGCACAGCCGCGCCGGACTGATCGGTCACCGTTCCTTGAATGGTAGCCGTGGCACCCTGCCCCGCGAGCCGAACCGCGCCAGCTCCTCCCAACAGCAGCGCTGTAATCAGCGCGCAGTACAATCGCGCGACACCCCTTGAAACACAGTATTCGATCCATCTCAATCTCCTTGATCAAACCCCTGAATGGGTTTTAAACAATGGGTGAATTATATAACGTTTGGAGACGGAATGGGAAGGGGCCGGAAATTAAAAAGAATTTCTCGAACCAAAAATGCGAAAGACTGCCGGGGGACCGGCGGCGGTCACTCCGGCAAAGGCCGGTTGGCTGTCTCGGGCGCCATAAGGATGAATGGCAGACCGACGAGGTAAATCGCCGAGGTCGCGAAAATAGCCGCTGGATACGATCCCGTAAGGCCGACGAGCGCGCCGACCGTAGTTGGTCCGGCCGCGCCTAAAACTCGGCCCAGGCTGAAGGCGAAACCCGAGCCGAACGCGCGATGCGTGCCCGGGAATAGCTCCGGCAACCAAATCGAGTACAGCGCGAAGACGCCGTTGGTGAAGAAGGCCAGCAGCGGCAGCAGCGCGATGAACAGGCCCACTTGGTTCGCTATCCGCGCGGCATAGCCGTAGGTGACGGCGGCCATCACGAACGCTCCGAGAAAAAATGCGATGCCGGTCTTCCGGCGGGAAGCGAATCGAACCGTGATCCAGGGCGCCAGCAAACAGGCGAGCATCGTTCCGCCGTTCGCCAGCAGGCCGCTGATCGAAGCCAGATGCTGTCCGCGGGCCGCGGGTCCGCCTTCTTCGGCAATTTTGGAAACGATGAACGTCGGCGCCCAATAGCTGGAGGACCACAGGCCGAAGATCGCGCACGATAACATCAACGCGGCGGTCCAAGTGGCGCGAGCCTGGGGCCGGCGGAACAGCAGGGCGGAAGCGCGCAACATCGATCTGAGCGCGCTGACGCCGCCATTTATCGGGTTCCGGAATATTTCGCCGCAAATAGAGTGTCAGTAGTGCAGGAAGTGCACCAATAACGAAAAGCCCGCGCCAGCCGAGCAGCGGATAGAGTAGCGAGGCGAGAGCCGCCAAAATGCCACCGGCCGGCGTTGCAGTGTGCAGCCAGCCCGACAGACGAACCCGCATCGATTCAGGAACGGATTCCTGGAGCAGCGTGGTTCCGGCCGCCCACTCGCCGCCCACACCGAATCCCGCGAGAAAGCGAGAGCAGCCGAAGAGGAAAAGCCCGGTCGCCAATCCGCCTACGCCTGTGAAGACCGAATACACCAGAATCGTCAAACTCATGACGCGAACCCGGCCGATTCGATCGGCCAGCCAGCCCCAGAACATCGAGCACGCCCAGCCGAGCATGAAAATGCTGAAGAAATAACCGCCGTAGAGCGCCACGTTCGCTTTCGTAGCCGCCATGTGATGCAGGGTCATCAATTCGGTTACCGCCGGCGCGAGCACAAATACATAAATGGTGGCGTCGAAGCCATCCAGCATCCAGCCGAGCCAGGTCACCCAGAAGATGCGCGCGGGGGACGCATGAGGAGACCCTCGGGCCAGGGCCGAGAGCTGCGAAGCGGCGTCGCTCATCTAACGGCCGGTGAAACGGGGTTTGCGTTTTTCCAGGAACGCTCGGCGGCCCTCTTGATAGTCGGCGCTGGCGAAGCACTGCTGGACCAAAAGATCGCAAGCGGCCATGTCTCTTTGGCTTTCATCTTTGAGCGCTTCAGAGACGATGCGCTTGACCGCGTTAATGGTCAATGGCGCATTACCGCCAATCTGGCCGGCCATTTGATCAACGTAGGCTTGGATCTCGGCATCCGGCACAACGCGATTCACCAGCCCCATCTGGAGCGCCTCGGTTGCATCGAACTGGCGCGCCGTGAACAGAATTTCGTAGACGAATTGCGGACCTACCAGATCCATCAGATGTCGCACGGACGCGTAGCTGTAGCCGAGTCCAAGCTTGGCGGCTGGGATCGCGAAGCGGGATTTGTCGTTGGCGATGCGCAGATCGCAGCAGAGCGCGATGCTCACCCCCCCGCCGATGCAGTAACCGCGAATGAGCGCTAAGGTCGGCTTGGGATAATCGAGCAAAGTTTGCTGGAGGCGCTCTACGGTGGAATTGTACGTGGCCACTGCGTCCGCGGAGCCTCTCTCGCTGTCGAATTTCGAAATGTCGGCTCCGGACGCAAATGCCTTGTCGCCGGCGCCAGTTAAGATCACGAGGCGTACCGCTGGATCGGCCGCGAAGTTCTCCAGAAGCTCGGCCGCTGCCCGCCACATTTCGAGCGAGACGGCGTTGTGCCTTTCGGGATTGTTGAACGTCAGGGTAGCGACCGAACCCTGGATGCTCGATAGGATCTTGCCAGCTTCGCTCAATGCTTGATTCCTTTTGCTAGATGACTCCCCGCCGGCGGAGTCCTTCGATCTCCCCCGAATCAAAGCCGAGCGAGGTCAGAATCTGTTCGTTATGCTCACCGAGCTCGGGCGGACGAGCGCGCATGCCGGCCGGCGTGCGGGACAGGTGCATCGGCTGCGCGACCAGCCGCAACGGCTGATAATGCGGCGACGGCACACTGGCGACCATTCCGAGTTGCTGCACATGCGGGTCAGTGAAGACCTGGTCGATGGAGTAAATCGGGCCACAAGGCACGCCCGCGGCGTTCAGCCGCTCGATCCAACTCGCGCTGTCAGCGGTTGCCAGGCGCCGCTCGATTTCCGAATTCAGCGGCGCGCGGTGGTGCGAACGCGCCGGCTCGGTAAGGAAGCGCGGATCGCTGAGCAGTTCTTCGGCGCCAATCGCCTGGCAGAGCCGCTCCCACATCTTCTGCCCGCTCGCGCCGATGTTGATGTGCCCATCCGACGTCCGGAACACGCCGGTCGGGATCATGGTCGGATGATCGTTGCCGGCTTGCTGCGGCACCTCGTGCTGATTCAACCAGCGTGACGCCTGGAAATCCAGCATGAAGATCTGGGCTTCCAGCAGCGACGTGGTGACCCACTGACCCTCGCCGGATTTCTCCCGTTCCAGCAACGCCAGCAAGATGCCTTGCGCGCAGAGAATGCCCGCGGACAGATCGGCGATGGGAATGCCAACGCGCACCGGACCCTGACCGGGCAGGCCGGTGATCGACATCAAGCCACCCATGCCTTGCGCGATCTGATCGAACCCAGGCCGGTCGCGGTAAGGGCCATCCTGGCCAAAGCCCGATATGCTGGCGTAAATCAGACGCGGGTTCAAGGCATGCGCGGCCTCATAGCTCAGATCCGAACCGCGCCATGACACCAGGGCGGAAGTTCTCTACCAGGATGTCGGCCTTTTCGATCAGCCGCCGCAGGATTCCGAGGCCCTCATCGTTCTTCAGGTTGAGCGTGAGGCTGCGTGTGTTGCGGTGTAAATTCTGAAAGTCGGGGCCGTCGCGAGGCCCGGCGATTGACCCTTCGGTATGACCGGGCGGTGCTTCGATGGTAATAACGTCAGCGCCCCAATCCGCCAGTTGACGCACAGCGGTCGGTCCGGCGCGAGCGCGCGTTAGGTCGATCACCTGGATGCCGGATAATACTGCCATGCGGGGCTGAGTTATTGATGGTATCAAGCACGGCCCGGGTACCGCTTCGGCTCAATCCGAGATGGCGAGTTCACCCGGCACGATCGGGCGGGTACGCGGCAACACTCCGCGCTCGGCCAGCCTCGCCATGAGCGCCAGCAGCCCGGTGAAGACCAGCAGCTTGACCGCGTCGGCTGCGCGCGAGTGCGGCAGCGCCTTCCATAGCACTCCCAGCACCGGTTCAGCGACGCAGGAGGCCCATACCGCGCCGTAGAAGTAGCGCCGCTCATAACCTTCGCCCTGCGTGGATGGCTTGACGCGCGGAAGCAGTCCGAATGCGCCCAAGATCCAAATGGCGATCGCCAGCGGGAAATACCCGTATTGATAGATTTGTTTCAGCCGCCAGGCGCCCGTCGCGACGGCCGCCAGCAATCCGGTGAAATTGAGCACCGCGAAAACGATGACGATGCTCCAGGCGAAGGTGTAGCAAACACGCCGGTACAGCGGATTGGGTTTATCTTCGACGAAGCGGATGATGTAGGGCCGCGGCTCTACGCCCGGCAATCGTCCTCGCAGTCCTGCGATGCCGGTAGCGACGATCACGGCCGCGAGCCAAATCAGCTTGTTCCGATCGAAGCCGTGCTCGAACAGATCGAATGTGGACGGCCCGGGAGCGATGAAAAAAACGAAAATCCAGATCGGCCAATGAGCCAGCCGATAGCCGATTTTGTTGCGCTCGCGCAGCTTGCGATTGCTCGCCAGCTCGACTTTGATCGCTCGGCCAGGACTCGCGCCCAAGGTTCCTACTGCTCTACTTGGTGGCTGGTTTGGGAGCCGCTGGAGCCGCGCGCAGGCGGTTTGGGAGCAGCCGGGTCGCGGTCCAGAAGTAGAGGATGCCGGCTTCGACGCGGGCGCCGGAGCGCTCATCGCCGCGACGCTCTTGTCGTAAAGCTCCACGATCTCCTTCGTAATGTCGATGCTGGGCGACGCATAGAGGACGGGCGTCTGCGGATTGCTCACATCCACTACCAGGGTGAAGCCGTTGTCTTTGGCGTATCTTTCGATCACCGCCATCATCTTCTGGCCGAGCTGCTGGAGGATCTTCTGCTGGTCCTGCTCGAGTTCGGCCTGCGCATCCTCGACGTCGCGCTGCAAACTCTTTTTCTTCAACTCGATGTTCTTGTAAAGATCATTCTTGGTGGCGTCGCTCAACGTATTCTGGCCTTTGTTGAACTGGTCCTGCAAAGAAGCGATCTCGTTCTGCTTCTGCTCCAATTCCTTTTTCTTCGGCTGCGTCTTGGCGTCCAGCTCGGAAGCCGCCTTCTGGCCGTCCTTGGTGCTGATGATCGCGCCCTGAATGTTGATCACCGCCACTTTGGTCCCGGTCTGCGCCGGTGCGAGGAATGGCGCGGCGAAAACCAGAACGAACCCCGCATATAACTTGCTTGTCACAGTAAACTCCTAAACCCTGGAAATCATATCTATTCTACCCGCATACGGTGCGGCTCAGAAGGTCCTGCCGACCGAAAAACGGATGGTTGTAAGCTTCTCATCAAACGGAAGAGGCGAGCCGATGGAACTAATGGCATTTTGATAGGTCGCGTTATTGGGGAAATAAGACCGGTCGGCCACCACGGGAGGTTGCAGATTGCCGTCAAAGCGGGCAGGATTCACGGCGAAATATACGCGGAACGGAGCGTTCACTACCGGCATGAGAACCTGGATCTCCAAGCCCGTCGAGGCGCGCATCTTCTGCGTGCCGGGAGCAATGTAGGCATTGCCGTTGAAGCCCGCCTGAGGGAACTCGGCATTGAGCTGTGTGAGCCGGCCGGGATTCAATTTAAGCTGATTCGGCAGCGCCAGCTTGTCGATGCCGACGTCTCGCGAAGATAGCCAGCGTGATCGGCCCAACAATCGGAATGCGATATTCGGCATTCCCCACCAGGCTGGTGTCGCCGCCCGGGAAAATGAGCTGATAGGACGGAATGGTCATGGTAACGGGCGAAAATTGCGTTACGCCGTTGATGATCTGTTTCTGCATCCGCTGGGTTCCGTCCGCGTTGTAGACGTTGACCGTGGCTTCGGTGGGCAGGTACGCGACCGGGCTGATTCCCCAAATATTAAAGCCGCGAATATCATAATCGCCGCCCATGTAAAAACGGCTGAAGGGCGGCGCTACCTTGCCGCCGAAGCCCATAATTTCGCGCCCCATGAAATGCAGTCCGATGACGTTGCCCGGCTTGAATCCCTTGTGAAAATACTTCAATTCAACTGTCGGATTGATGGTGTTCACGTTGCCGCCCAGAGCGTTGCTCGGCGAAGCCCAGGGAAACAAAGATTTCCTTCCCGGCGGTCGGTGTGATGGGGTGGTTCACGCTGTTATAGGTGAAGGATGGGGTGATCTTACTGGTTCGAATGCCACTCAGTTGGTTGGGGCCGCCGACGCCTTCAAAATCGATGTAGTTGAAGTATGTGCTGGCCGCGTCGGTTAGCGTTTTGACGTTGGAAATATCGTAGCCATAGGTTAATCCGACACGGGCGAAGGTGCGTTTCAGAGGGTAGGTTACAAAAACCGTGCCGCCATAGCCGTTTTGCACGTAGTTCAGCAGGTTTTGCGCACCGAGCTGATTATACAGCGGGATGAGATTGGTGCCCGCCAGAACGGACGCTTCCCGTGCCTGATCGTAACTGAAGCGCCGGACATACAGCGTGAAACCGCTCTGGATCGGTTTGTCGAACAAATACGGTTCCGTAAAACCGAACTGCACCATCCGTTGCAGGGTTCCCAATTGCGAACTGAGACTGAGCGTCTCGCCCAGCCCCAGAAAATTGTTGGTGGAGTAGGAGGCGCCGACAAAACTGCCGGCGATGCCCGATACGCCGCCATTCAGCTGAATGGAGTTTTTACCACGCTCCTTGACCTTGAGCGTGATGTCGACCGTATCGGTCTTGGTATCGCGCTTGATGTCGGCCGCATCCTCGGCCTTCAAGGGCTCGAAATAACCCAGTTGGTTCAGGCGCAGGATGCTGAGTTCCCACAGGTGATCGTTGAAAATCTGGCCCTCGTCGATCAGCAGTTCGCGGCGGATCACTTTATCGCGAGTGGTGGTGTTCCCCGAAAAGTCAATGCGCCGCACAAAGAACTGCTTGCCTTCGTCGACCGCGAGCGATAAGTCGATCTGATCGGTATTCGCAATCGGATCGAAAGAGGGCTCCACCACGAAATCGATATAACCGAAACCGCCGTACAGTTTCCGCATGTTCTCGATGCCTTTGCGCAGTTTGTTGGTGGAAAAAATGTCCCCTTTCGCCATTCCGAAAAGCGGGGTCATCAGAGCTTCGGGTGTGCGGAAAAATTTAACGCCGGTGAACGTGATGTTATTGAGGTGATACTTGCGTCCCTCCTCCACCGTGATCGTAACGTCGGCGGCGGTTCCCAGATGGTTCTCATGAATCAGCGGGATGTGCCATCCTTCTCCGCCTATTTTGCGTATGGTCACGTTGGAGTCGGTGACGTGCGCCGTGAAGTATCCGTGGTCTTGATAGAACACCTGCACACGGCTCTTGTCCTCGTCGAGCTTGCCGGGATCGTAGGTTTTGGCAAAAAGATTCTCAAACAGGATGGAATACGGAATGCCGATCGGGTGCAGGTTCTTCATGGCCCGGATGACGGCCTGGTCGCGTGAATGCTGTGTTCCCCTCAATGTCGATGTTCCCGACCTTGACCTTGGGGCCTTCGTCGATTTTAAACGTGACTTCGAGCGAGGAAGGCGGTACACGCTTCACTTGAGCATCCACTGTGGCGTATTGATGGCCGCGCTCGGCCAGAAGTTCCAGCAGCACGTTTTTCGCGCGCTGGATTTTATTGGGATCGTATTGCGACTCCACCACCAGACCGACTTTGCGCTCCTTGTAGCGGTCCAGAATGTCGGAAACCGTTACGGATTTATTGCCTTCATACTTGATGGTGCGAATCACCGGGCGCTCCACCAGCACGAAGCGAATGATCCAGCCTTCCTTCCCCGGCTCGCGTTCGATCCGGATGTCGTCGAAGCGTCCGGTGTTCCAAAGCGCGATGAAATCCCGATGCAGAGCCTCTTCATCGTACTTGTCGCCCTTCTTGCTATAGATGAGCGCCTGCAGCGTATCCTGGCGGACGCGGCGCGCGCCGCGGAATTCGATCGCTTCGATTATGTTCTCGGGCGGCTGGCCCGGCTGGGTTGCACGCGGCACGCCCGAAGGCGGCGGAGGAACGTTCTGAATGGGGAGGTTGCTGCGTCGGGGCTGTCGGGACGGTCTCAAAAGGGTTCTGCTGCCGGGCAGGCGGCTGCTGTTGTTGTTGGGCGGGCTGCTGTGGCGCGGCCTGGAGCCAGCCAATGCCGGCGCACCAGCACATCGCCAAGGCCGGGGAGACAAGAACAGCTCGCAGGCGGCCACGCCTGTGAAACATCATCTACGAAGGATTCCTTTCCACTCTGCAACTATGTTTCGGAGACGTCCTCTCGCCTAGCACGGTTTCAAGGCAGCTCCCCGGACGTCCTATCTAGGCTCTCATTTTAGCTGAACTTGCCGACCGGAACTAGTGTGCCATTGAGGCCACAGCGGGCGCGTCCCGCACAGGCGAATCAGCTTTCGTCATCGGAGCCGAACCCTGGTTGCCCCTCGTATTGATACTCTATCCTAAAACCCGCATGAAATACTATCTCGCGAAAACCGACCCTGAGACCTACTCCATCGATCAACTCGAAAAAGACCACAGAACCGCCTGGGACGGGGTGACCAATCCGCAAGCCGTGCGCGCCATTCGGGAAATGCATCCCGGCGACAAGGTATTCATCTATCACAGCGGCGGCCTCTCGGCGATCGTGGGCTTGGCGAAGGTGGTCTCCGAATCGCGGCCGGATCCCAAGAACCCCAAGTCGGCAGTGGCGGATTTTGAATTTCTCGGCCGCATCGATCCGCCCGTTTCCCTGGCCGAAATAAAACAATCGAAACTCTTCGACGATTGGGCATTGGTGCGGCAGGGTCGGCTCTCGACCATGGCGGCGCCTGAGAAGTTTGTCGAGTGGATGCGGAAGAAGTATCCGAAAACGAAGATTTAAACCAGCGCCGGTTCGCTAACCTCGCTGGCCGTAAAATACGCGCAGTCGGGATGGTGGAAAACGAGCGCGCTGACGCTCGCTTCCGGCTCCATCATCATGCCTTCGGTCAGCTGCACGCCGATCTCTTCGGGATGAAGCAGTTTCCAGATGCCCTGCTGATCATCCAGATTCGGGCAGGCGGGATAGCCGAAGCTGTAGCGTTTCCCGCGATAGCGCGACGTGAACCGTTCCTGCATGGTCATGGTGGGAGGATCGGGGAAGCCCCAGTCTTCCCGCAAGCGCCGATGCAGCCATTCGGCGCATCCTTCGGCGGTCTCGATGGCCAGCGCTTGCAGCGCGTGCGCTTTGAAGAATTCGCCGGCCTGTTTGGCACGCTCCGACTCCTCGCGAACCTGCGCGCCCGCCGTCACGACGAACAGCGCCAGATGATCGCGCCGGCCTTCCTCGGCATCCAGAATATAGTCGCTCAGACACAGTCCATCGGCGCGGGGCTGCCGGCCAAAGCGGAACGAATGGATCGGCGCTGCTGCCGCCCGGCGCAAAAAGATGGATGGAATTGCCGTCGCGCTCGGCTTCGAAAAATTGCCAGACCGCTTTCACTTTCATGAACCGCGCGGCTTCGTGCTTCACTTCTTCCACATCCTGAAATAGCTTCAGCGCCTTGGGATCGCGCTCAGCCAGCAGCTTCTCGAAATTACCTTTGAATCCGAGATGCCGCCCGTAGAGCATATAGGAATTGATGTAGCTCCAGATCTCGGCCAGATTGGGCACGTCGCGAACACGGCGGTCGAGATAGGGCGCCGCGGGAATCGGGATACCGGTTCTCACTTTCGAGCTTCGCGCTTGTGCGCTCGGAGACCGGGGTCTCCACAGCGGGCCTGGCAGCTCTCGCCGCTTTCAGAGAAAACATGCGACGCCAGGACCTGCTCGCGCGTGGCCGGGTCCATGATCTCGTTCAGCAGCCGCAGGCCGGTCATCGCGTCCTTGGCATAAAACGTCGGCGCAGAATAGCTCGGCGCCGATTTTCGTTTGCGTGAACTTCTCCGAAAGCGCCGCGCCGCCTACCAGCAGCGGTACGTTCACACCGCGCTCCTTCAGATCTCCGCCCGTGACGACCATCTGTTGCGCGCTCTTCACCAGCAGACCCGACAGCCCGATGGCATCCGGCTGATGCTCTTCGTAGGCGCGAATCAGGTCCTCCGGCGGAACTTTGATCCCCAAATTGATCACCTGATAACCGTTGTTGCTTAGGATAATCTCCACCAGGTTTTTGCCGATGTCGTGCACGTCGCCTTTGACGGTCGCCAGGATGATCTTGCCGCGCGAGGCGCTGTCGGCCTTCTCCATGAACTGCTCGAGATGACTCACGCCGGCCTTCATCGCTTCGGCCGATTGCAGCACTTCGGCGACGATCAGCTCGTTGTTATTGAATAGCCGCCCCACCTCGGCCATCCCGCGCATCAACGGCCCGTTGATGATGTCGAGCGGCGCGGCGCCCTCGGCCCGTTTGCGCTCCAGGTCGGGGATCAGGCCGTCTTTCGTGCCTTCGATGATGTATTGCGCCAGCCGTTCATCCAGCGGCAGATCTGCGGCCTTTTTCTTTTCCTTCTTTCCGGCCTTACGAAAATGTTCGGTAATCGCGGCAATGTGAAACTGGTTGATCGCGATCTTCTGCTCGCGCGTTTGCTGGCGCCAGTCCTCCGGCGCTGTCTTCACCACCGCGGCTTGCGAATGATCGGCGGAGATTTCCGCCGGCGGCGTGTTGAACAGCAGGTTCTCGGCGAGCCGCCGTTCCTCGACCGGAATGGACGCGAAGCGCTCCAGTTTCTCGGCGTTGACGATCGCTAAGTCCAGCCCCGATTTGGTCGTGTAATAGAGGAACACGGAATTGATGACTTCGCGCGCCGCGGCGGGCAATCCAAAGGAGATATTCGACACGCCGAGAATCGTCTTCACGTAGGGAATTTTTTCTTTGATGAGCCGAATCGCCTCGATCGTCTCCACCGCTCCGCCAACATAATTCTCATCGCCCGTGGCGCAGGGAAAAACCAGCGGATCGATGATGATGTCCTCCGGCGCGAGGCCGTATTTCTCGGTCAAGAGCTGCACCGACCGCTCCGCCACGGCCAGCTTCCGTTCCCGCGTGAACGCCTGGGCCTGTTGCTTGTCTTCGTCGATAGTTCCGCAAATCACGGCCGCGCCATAGGTCTTCGCCAGCGGACAAACGTGCTCGAATTTTTCCTCGCCGTCCTCCAGGTTGATGGAGTTGATAATCGATTTTCCCTGGCAGTAAGTGAGCGCCAGCTCAATCGCCTTCGGATCGGTAGTGTCGATCATGATCGGCGCTTTGATTTTGCGGATCAGCCGCTCGTAGAAAGGGTGAATGTCGTTCATCTCGTCGCGGTCGCTCGATTGCAAACAAACATCCACGATATGCGCGCCGTTGCGGATCTGCCAGCGCGCGATCTCAGAAGCCTCCTCCCACTTCTCCTCGGCAACCATGTTCTTGAACAGCCGCGAGCCGATGACGTTGGTGCGCTCGCCGACGATCAGCGGCCGGTTGCTCTCCTCCGCCTCGACCAGCTCCTTGTTCGAGTAATACGCCCGATGCGACGATGGCTTCCTCGCGCGCGGCTGCTTGCCGGCGGCCATTTGAGCGATCGCCCGAATGTGCGCGGGCGTGGTCCCGCAGCAGCCGCCCACGATGTTCAGCCAGCCGTGATCGATGAATTTCTCAAGCTGCGCGGCCAGCGATTCCGGAGTCTCGCCAAATTTTCCCTCGGAGTTCGGCAGGCCTGCATTGGGAAAACAGGAGATGGGAAACGACGAAATCTCGTGCAGCGAGCGAACGTGATCGGTCATCAGATCCGGCCCGGTGGCGCAGTTCATGCCGATCGCGAGCAGGTCGTGATTCGCAATGGACGCGTACAGCGAATCGATGGACTGGCCGCCCAGCATGGTGCCGTTGCGCTCGATCGTGACGGACGCGATCACGGGCACCGGGACGCCTGTTTCACAACGCAACTTGTGAACCGCCAGCAAGCCGGCCTTGAGATTTCCGGTATCGAAGCAGGTCTCGATGAGCAACAAGTCGGCGCCCCCTTCCACCAGCGCCTTGGCTTGTTCATAGTAAGCATCCCGCAGTTGCGAAAAGGTGCTGGTGGCCGTGATGTTCAGATCCTTGGTGGTGGGGCCCATGGAACCGGCGACAAAACGCGGCTTGGCCGGCGTCGAAAATTCGTCGGCGATTTGCCGGGCCAGCTTCGCCGCCGCGTAATTGATTTCGTAGGCGCGGTCCTGGAGTTGAAACTCCGAAAGAACGATGGCCGTTCCGCCGAACGTATCGGTTTCAATGATGTCGGCCCCGGCTTCCAGATAGGCGCGATGGATTCCTCCAATCACGTCCGGACGCGTAAGCACCAGAATTTCCGGACAGTTCTCTTTGCCCAGATAATCTTTCTCGAGCGACAGAGGCGCTTGATGGATCATGGTGCCCATCGCGCCATCGAGGATGACGATACGGCTGTCAAGGGCGTCGCGAAGCGCCTGGGTTCGGGAAAGCATAGGATCTCTGAGACAGGACTAGCTTTTATTCGACGAAACTAGCCTTTGAATTTAGTGTAACTGGAGGGCGGGCCTGGAGTTCAAACCGCGGCCGAGGACCGGGAAACAGACTCGATGGTGTGTTCGTTGAAGCTGTAGCCGAAGCCCCGCACAGCGCGGATGAAGGTCGGATTGGCCGGATCCGTCTCGATTTTCTGGCGAAGCCGAAGGATATAGACGTCCACCGTGCGGTCAGTCACCGCGCGGTCGTGCCCCCACACCGAGTCCAGAAGCTGTTCGCGGCTGTAGACCACGCCGGGCCTGGTCATCAGAAATTGAAGCAGTCGGAATTCGGTTGCGGTCAGAGCCACTTCGCGGCCGCCCAGCGTTACGCGGCAACTCGCGCGGTCGAGCTCCAGAGTCCCGGCGCGCACGCTGCGGCCCGGCCCGGTTTGCGTTCGGAATTGATTCTTGATGCGGGCGATCAGTTCGCGGACGAAGAACGGTTTTACAATGTAGTCGTTCGCCCCCAGCTCCAAACCCAGGATTCGATCCGTTTCCGATACTCGCGCCGTGAGAAAAATGATGGGAACCTGCGCCAGTTCCGAATGATTCCGCAAAGCCCTGCAAATCTCCAGCCCGTCGGAGTCCGGCAGCATCACGTCCAGGATCACCAGATCGGGGCGCTCGCGCCGGCACAGTTCGATGACCCCACGGCCGGTCTGCGAACCGGAAACTGCGAAACCTTCCTTCTCCAGGTTGTACTTCACCAGGGAGAAGAGATCGGTATCGTCCTCCACCAGCACTATTTTCCGCATGGGCGTCTCTTTTGAAGGTAACGCGAGTCGGTTACAGTTGCATTACAGCCGCATGAACAGCCTCTTACGCTGATACATCGGTTCGCGCTTTCGCCAAATCGTGGCGGAAATGATAAAGCCCTTTTTGAGAAATGTAGCGCGCCACCAAACTCGGAAGCTCGGCCGGAACCTCGCCCGCCGCTAACCGCAGGCGGATGTCCGAGGAAGAGATGGGCAAAGCCAGGGTGTCCAGCCGGTGCACGCGTGCGCCCGCGGGCGCGGTGTAGACGTGTCCGGGACGCGTCACCACGATAAAATCGGTCAACCGTAACAGATCCTGCCAGCGATGCCAGGTGGTGATTTCCGCGAAAGCATCGGCGCCGATAATGAAGTACGGCTCTTCGCCAAGCTCCCGCACCTTTTCGATGGTCTCAATGGAATAGCTTTTTCCTTCTCCCGCCTCCAGGCGCGAAGCGCGAAAACGAGCATCCGCTTGGCAGGCGAGTTCTGTCATGCGATACCGGTCTTCGTAGCTGGCGCTCGCCTGACCGGCTTTGTGGGGCGGATTGGCCGCCGGAACAAACCACACCTCGTCAAGATCAAATTGGTCCGCGGCTTCGCGCGCCACCATGAGATGGGCAGTGTGAACGGGGTCGAAAGTGCCACCGAATAAGCCAAGTCGCATCTGGATCGCGCGAGAATTGCGGTGGTTTTAGTGTAGCGTTCCGAATGAGATGCAGTCAAAAACCACGCCGTTATTGAACTACCGCCTGCCGCGCATCCACGACGGACTCCTCAGGATTGATCAAGAATGCCCAGATCAGCGAGCCGGTCAGCAGGATCGCCGCAGTCACAAAGAAGGGCAGCAATCCAAGAGTGCTGCCCGCGAAAAAACCGAAAACGACCGGAGAAATTGAAGCGCCCACTGCGCCGGTCATATTCATGATGGCAGCCACGGTGCCGCTGAATTGGCCCCCAACATCCATGGTCACGGCCCAGGAAGGGTCCCACGACCATATCCAAAAAGAAATTGGAAATGGCCAAGAAAAGCACCGCGCTCCAGACACTGTGCGTGGTCGCGGCTGGGATCACGAACAGTCCGGAAAGAAGTAACGCCGGCGCGGCTACGGCGCGGCGTGAGTATCGAAGGCGCCCGGTTCTGCGGTACAAGAAATCGGCCAGTGATCCGCCCGTGATCTCCCCAAGCATGGCCATGAACGGAGGAATCGAGGCGATGATACCGAGCGACTTTAACGTGATATGCCGGTATTCGAGCAGATAGGTCGGGTACCACGTAAGGAAAAAGTAGCTTCCGTAGAAGAAGCATCCGTAGGCAATCGCGAGACTCCACATATTGCGAGAGCGAAGAATCCTCGCCCAGGGAACAGCCGGCCGCCGGCCCCGTTTCCAGTTGCTTAACGGAGCCATCCGGATTGCGGCCCCGGATTCGAGCCAACTCGCCTTCATTTACGCCCGTGTGATTTTCAGGACGATTCCTGTAAAACAAATAGAAGCCGACGGACCAAAGTACGCCCAGTGATCCGAAGATGTAAAAGATCGCGCGCCAGCCGAACGCGACCAAAATGCTCACCGCGATGAACGGCGTGATCGCTCCGGCCAAGCGCGCACAGGAGTGCGTAATTCCTGAAATGACGCCGCGCTCGGAGCGTGGAAACCACAGCTGCATGCCGCGCGTGGCCACCGGAAATGCGCCCGCCTCGCCCAATCCCAGCAGAAACCGCGCGCTCACCACCGATACGAATCCGAAGGCGGCGCCGGTCATCGTTGCCGTGATCGCCCACCAGGTCATGATCCCGCTCAGCACTTTTCGAGGACCGAATCGATCTCCGAGCCAGCCGCCGGGAATCTGTCCGATCGCATACGCCCAGGCAAAGGTGCTGAACACAATCGCCATCTGCGTTTTGCTGAGCTTGAATGCCGCGGCCATGAACGGAGCAGCCACCGAGATGCTGGACCGGTCCATGTAGCAGATCAGATACATCACGCTGATCACCGACAAAATCAACCAGCGCGTCTTGGTAGGCCGAGCCGCTGGAGCAAAGGCGGCCTCTCGCACGGCAGCGGCGGCGGTGGGCTCGGTGTTCACGCTAGTCCTCAGTATATTTTTCGCGGCTTGTTGTGGCAAGATCAAGGGTTGCATTCCTTGCGCGCATCCCGCGCAAGATCAACCGGAAAAATGCTTCGTAAACTGAGAACGCAACGCGACAACCAGCAGTGGATGCTCGATCTCGCTCTGAACCTGCGCGGCCGGGTGCAGAATTTTGAGCGCGACGATATCGAAGTGCCCTCAGGCAAGCGGGCGCGCAATTACCGCATGCTTCCCAAGGTCTGGCGCGAGGCCGCCGAGCGTCACGAAAAGCTCGCGCAGCGCGCCGAATCGATGGGCGCGAATGAGAGCGCCACTTATCACTACGACCATGCCATCGAGGCTTACCGGATGGCGCAGCATCCGATCTACTTCGACGACCATCCGGTGAAGCAGTATCTATACGGCAAGCTGAGCGAAATGGTGGATCGCCGCTCCAAAGTCGCGAGCTATCCGATCGAGCGCGTCGAGGTTCCGTTTGGCAAGGGCAAGACCATCTCCTGCCTTCTGCATCTGCTGCCCGGACGGCCCGAAGGCGCCGATTGTCCTGTACGTGCCCGGCATGGATCAATCCAAGGAAGTGTTTCCCAAAGCGTTCCACAATATCGCGCTCTCGCGGGGGTTCCATGTCATCGCCATGGACGGTCCCGGACAAGGCAACTCCAACATGCAAAAGATCCGCGCGGTCGGCGACAACTATGAGCGCGCGGGCGCCGCGGTGATCGACTACCTGATGAAGCGGCCGGAGGTGGACGCGAAAAAAATCGCAATCTACGGCATCAGCATGGGCAGCTATTGGTCCCTGCGGCTTTCGAGCTATGACCATCGCGCGGCAGCGGTGGTGAGCGCCGTCGCCTGCTTCAATCCGAACAACACGATCTTCACGCAGTCCTCTCCGCGCTTTAAACAGATGTTCCTCTACATGGCCGGCTACGACGACGAAGCGAAATTCGACAAGGAAGTTGCGAGCGCGTATGACCGTGCGCGGTTACATGGGCAAAATCAAATGCCCGACGCTGCTGGTCACGGGCGAGTTCGATCCGCTCTGTCCGCTCGAAGACGCGCTGGAGGCCTATCAGGACCTCAAGGTGCCAAAAGAAATGTGGGTGTTCGAGAATCAGCATCACCCGTTGTGGGGCCTCTCCAATCTGGGTGGCATGGATGCGCACGATTACGTGCTGGACTGGCTCAGGCTCTTTTTTGCGGGCGAGCGGAAGCCCACCGCGCGCGGCCGCATCGCCTATATTCGCGAGAGCGGCGATGGTCCCTGGGGCGAGTGCGACTGGACACCGCCGATTCAGCCCGGGTCAGCCTACTTCTGAGTGCTCATGCTGCCGCCATCGACCCTTAAGTTATTGGACGAACTGGAGGCGTTCGGACAAGCCAACGACAGCGCGCAGAGCGACCACCGCAAGAAGATGCTCAATCTGGAACGCGTCACGGCGCAGTTGCTGCACTTCATTCTGCGTTCCAGCCGCCGACGGCGCGTGCTGGAGATTGGCACCTCGAACGGCTACAGCACGATCTGGATCGCGTCGGCCGTGGATCCCCTGAACGGCGAGGTTGTTTCCATCGATCGCAATGCCGAAAAACATACGCTAGCGCGCGCCAATCTCGAACGGGCCGGACTGGCTCAACGCGTGGAGCTGATCACCGGATTAGCGATGGAGGCGATCGCCGATCTCAAGGGCCAGTTCGACGCAGTGTTTTTCGATGCGAACCGGATTAACGCGGGAACCGAGCTCGAACTGCTGCTTCCGAAACTAGCCGGCGACGTGATCATCGCGGCCGACAACGCACTCTCGCATCCCGACGAGATCGCCGTCATATCTGGAAACGATCCGCGCCTTTCCCGACTTTTCGGAGTTCGTTGTCCCCATCGGAAAAGGCTTAAGCATCGCCTATCGGCCGGGCCGGGAACGCGCCGATGCGCCTTAACGCAGGTCGATCAGCCCCGCTCCGGTGATACGGAACGATTCGCGTTCCTGAACGAAAACCACCGCGCGGACGTTTTCGCGCCGCCACTCGCGCGGAAGGCGCAGCGTCGAAACTATCTGCCCCGTGTTGGCGCCGTGCGGGTCGAGCCTCGCGATCACTCCAAAACTCCGGACCACCGACGCGTGCCTTAACAGCCGTCCTGAGTTTTCGCCGCGGGAAACATTCGAAGTAAGCTCGCTCTCCGTGACGGCCAGATAGACATTCGAGTCCTGCAATTTCCCCGATCGGGGATTACTCAGCCGCACGGAAAGATCCACCAGCTCTGGATCATGAGCGTTCCCCTGAGCTTTTAGATCCACGGCGGTGCTCTGCGCTTGTGCGGCATTCCCGATTTCCTGGTAAGCCCGGTTGGCATCATCTCCGACAAACGCGGCCTGCCCGTTCACCACCAGCTGCGGCGTGTAGACGCTGTCGACGTGGAACTTCAGAGCGTAATCGTTCTGCCGCGCGCGATATTGAGGAGCGGAAAACGGATCGATCCAACCCAACTGGTTCCAGTAATCGACGTGCTCCTCGAGCGCGATCACATGCGCGCCAGGCACAGGCTGGGTTCGCTCCATCCGCGCCAGCAGGTTGTCGGCCGGTGGACAGCTCGAGCAGCCCTCGCTGGTGAATAGCTCCACGATCACGGGCACCCGCCGGTCGTCCGCTTTTGCCAGCACGATCCCCACCCCGCACCCCAGCAGGAGGAACGCCGTCATTTGCCTAAAGCTGGTCATAAACCCTTACTCGATTCGCTGCCATTCTGCGAAAAGCCGACGTACTGCACCTCTTCTTCGAGTGTAAGGCCAAAGCGCTCCCGAACGCGCAATTTCAGCTCCCCGATTAATTGGCATAATTCCCGCGAAGTGCCTTGTCCAGCATTGTAAATCAAATTCGCATGGTAGTCGGCTACGCGAATGCCTCCTTTTTCCATGCCTTTCGCACCTACTTGGTCGAGAAAATACGCGGACGGCACCTTCCCTTCCCGTACCACCCGCTCGGGCACCTGGCGCTGAACCGTGTCCGGCAGGTCGGCCAAGATCAAATTCTTGAAAATGCTGCCCGCGCACCGCATCGTGAGAGGATATTTCTCCAGACGGATGCTGAAGATTTCGCCGGCTATTCTTTGAAGTTCCTCAGCCGGGGCAAAATCCATCGCAAGGTCAACACCCAGAATGATCCAGTCCTTCCGCCGCTTAAAGATGCTCTCGCGATAGCGGAACTCGCAGGCCGTGTTCTCGAAAACACGCGTCTTTACGCCATCCAGGAAACGGACCTGCCGGATCCGCTCGTTGATAGAGTGGCCATAAGCTCCCGCATTTCCATATACCGCCGCGCCCACCGTTCCCGGGATGCCGGTCATGGTCTCCAGCCCGCGTAATCCATGCTGAATGGAATAATCCACCAAATCCTGCAGCTCCGCCCCAGCCGCCGCACGAACACTGGTTCCCTCACTTTGAATCTCAGCGCCGGTGAACCTCAGCACGATGCCTCGGAATCCCTCATCGGACACGATCAGATTCGTACCGCCGCCGATGATGGTGTAGGGGCAGCCGCTTTCGCGCACCAACTCCAGCGCTCGTGCAAAGCTGGGCTCGCAGGCGGTCTCTAAATAAACTTCCGCCGGCCCGCCGATTCCAAAACGCGTGTATCGGCTTAACAAAGCCTCGGGCTGCAACGCCACGCTGGGAAGACTAGCCAGGCGCTCGAGCGTCGCAGGGGAGACAGGCATCTAGCTCAAATTATAACGGCGCAGGAGCCTCTTCTTCTCTTATGATGAAGGGTACAAACAGTGCGACCCAGTTCCTTTGCCGGTTTCCCTAAAGACGCAATTCAATTTCTCCGTAGCCTCAAGCGCAACAATCGCCGGGAATGGTTTCAACCGCGCAAGCATCTGTTCGAGCAGCACGTCAAGGCGCCGATGCTCGAATTGGTAGCCGCGCTGAACGCCGAAATGGCTCGGTTTGCGCCCGAGTACGTGACTGACCCCGCAAAAGCGCTCTTCCGCATCTATCGAGATACGCGCTTTAGCGCCGACAAGACTCCCTATAAGACGCACATCGCGGCGTGGTTCCGGCGGCGCGGGGCCAAAGATGTTCACCTGGGCGGCTTCTACTTCAGCATTTCCCCGGAACAAATTGAGGTGGCCGGCGGCCTCTATCACCCGGAGCGCCAGACCACTTTGCTGGTGCGCACGTTCATCTCTCGAAAATCATGAGGAACTCCGCAGGATCGTGGCCGACAAAAAGGCTCGCCGTCTGGTGGGCGACCTGCAGGGGGATGAGTTATCCCGTGCGCCAAAAGGCTTTGATCGCCGCGCATCCGGCGGTCGCGTTCATTAAGAAAAAAGACTGGATCCTGGACACGACGCTGGACCCCGCTTTAGCAACGACGCCGCGGCTTTCCTCTGAGATCGCAGATCGCTTCCGCGCCATGACACCCTTGATCCAATATCTAAATCGGCCGTTATTGGCACGAAAGCCGGCTCGCGATTTATTCGAGAGTTCCCGGTAACCGAAAATCCCTGGCCTCCTCCGCCGCTTAACCGAACAAACCAATCGCCGCCATGCTGTCCGAAAATCGGGCGCTTACTGCTAAATATTTCAGCAGGATAAGCCCTAAATCATTAAAAACGTTCTATTAAGCGAACATTTCTTCGAGATTGGCCGCTTCTGCTAGAACCGTTGGTACTATCTGGCCACCGGAATCTCCGGAACAAAGGAACCCAAAAATGAAGAAGCTTTTTGTCGTTATTGCTCTGTTTGTTGCAACCATTGCGACCGGGTCAATCAGCCATCGAACCGACCTGCCGGACCCACCCTGTCCTCCGGCCTGCGCAAAAAGTAACGCCCCCAGCCTTCACGCCGTTGCTGCTATACTGGCGGCACGGCGTGTCTTTATTTCTTCCAATTCAACAAGTTCTATTGCTTGTATCGCTGGCAGTTCGAAGCTCTTCTCGTGCTGCGTCTCTTGCAGCAACGATTGCTTCGACGATATCCATTTTTCACGCTGTACCTGGTCAACGAAATTACCTGCGGCCTCATCGCAATTCAGAGTCCAGTTTCAGAGTCCCGCCTACGCCGACACATTCCGCAGGTATGTCATTTTGACGGCTATTCTCCGTATAGCAGTGGCGTGGGAATTATACGAGCGTATCTGCGAGCATTTTCCCGGGATCGGAAGATTTCGTTTCGTTCTCGGGGGTCTCTTAATTCTCATCGCTGCAATCGTATCGGCCGGCTCCTTCAAGCCTTCTCTGACAAATCAGTGGGCTTTACTTACGATCATCAATCGCTTCCAGGGCGAGATCTTCGCCGGGCTTGTTCCTATTCGTTTGGGTTTTCTTCCATTCCGTGTTGAACATCCGGCAGCCATTTCGCCCAAACGTGCTGAACCATTGGCGAATCTCGACCGTCTATTTCGGAGTGAGTGGACTGCATGCGCTGGCGGTCTTAATTTTAGGCCGCGGCCCGATCATTGGCCCGATCAATTGCGCGATGCTGGCCGCCGATATCGGCTGCTTCCTCGCCTGGATAGGCCTGATGAAGCGCTCCGGCGAACAGCTTCCCTCGTTTTACCGCCTCTCCCCTTCCGAGATGGAAGCGGTTCGACGTCAGAACGACGAATTGCTTGAAACCGTCAGCGTCGCTTCCGCGGGAAATCTCGGGCCGGTTAGCAGAAAGTCTAGGCATTCCCTCACATCGCGCGCGGCCAAGCTAATCCCGGCCGAGTGCTTCCATCCTAACCATCCCAGATAGAGCAGCGAAGCATTCGGATAAAACCACATTTCCGAATAACAGCCAGACGTCCCACTCGCCGGCCGAAGCCATGGCCAGTCCCTGAAGCCGCCGCGCTGTGCGGATATCGCGCCTAAGGTTGGCGAGGAACTCGCGATAGCAGCGCCGGTGCTCGCGCCGCAACCGCACTGCCATGGAGCGGGCACGCCTTCGCGCCGCAGAAAGCACTCGTCATCCCAGGTCAGGAGACGCTGCATGGGCGCATAACGCAGGCGCGGGGAAGGTTCGCAATCGTTCGGCAAAAATCGGGGCGCTTCGACACCCAGCTTGACCGCTTCGAAAGTTAGAAGCCGGACAAACCCATTACCGATCTCGGAATCAATTACCCTCTTTTTTCTAAAAAGGGACATGTTTTAGAGATTATTCGAGTACGGCAGCGCGTGTCAAGATCTGCTTTCCTGAAGGATTCAGAGGTGTTGAATATCGCAGAGGTTTCCGGCACTCTCTAAAGGAAAAAGACTAGACGTCCTATGAGTACTAGCACCGAGGCATGTGGTGGCCAAGCGGAGTTCCTGTTACTGTGGACCCCGAATTTCAAAACACAGGTCCATCAATCAGGACCATGAAAACAAGGAGAACCTAATGAAAAAGCTCACATTGTCTTTCTGGCTGGCGCTCGCCGCGGCCGGGATTTTCGCCCTTCAGGCAGCGGCTCCGAAGTCGCATACGCATGTCCAGACGGATGTACCGTTCCCGACTTGCCCGCCCGATTGCTAATTTTTTCCTAGACTCGCAGGGCGATTTTTTTGAAGTCGCCCTGCACATTCAACTGCTGTTTTCCACCGTTTGCCGGGCTTGAACACGGCCATCCACGCAACAAAGCAGAGAGTTAGCGCAGAGGCCAAGTAATTGTTGATAAAAAGCGCCCTCGTCCACCCTACGTTGATCGACAAGGCTGCGATGGCATAGATTCCAAAATACGCAGCGAGCATGGTCTCATGGCGGAACAAGCTAATTGTGAAGCTATTGCGGATAACAATCAGAAATAGCAGCGCCGAAAATACAAGAAAGACCGCCAGCACCATCGAGATATAGCGTTTGGCCACGAACTCAACCTGCAGCATGGTCTGGATGCGGATCGTGCCGAACCGCTTCAACTCGGCGTTCAGGGGAAGCGCCGCCGCAACCAGGGCCATCAGGAGCGCGAAGAGCACCAGCGGCCGCACCGGCTCGACCAAGGACGCATATTCTTTCCACAGGGACGAATGCACTTCCAGCGCCACGGCGATCTGCAGCAATAGCAGAATGGGTTCAGACCAAAGCCAAAAATAGGTATACGAAATGGGCAGTGCGCCGTTGGGCTTGAAAGAAAAATGCATCGCGGCAAGCGAACGAAGCACCGAGTAGCCCAAATACGCCGTGAAAATGGGGTGCTTCTTAGCTAGCCGGCTCCAAAGCAGGTGGACACAAAACAACAGTTGGACAGCAACCGAGCTGTACCACAGCACGTTTGTAGGTCCGACCATTTTGAGGTGGCGGCAACACCGAACGGGCTTGCCTTCGAAGCTCCGGGCTGAGGCCGCGAAGCATCGCGAGTCGGTCTGCTATTTCTTTGCCGGGACCCCTTCTTCGCATTGGGATTGCTGTAATTGGTCTGGATGGTGGCGCCGATGGTCTGCAACATGCCTTTCGCGGCATCGGCAAACTGGCCATTCGGCTCCAGTTCGAGATACTTCTCGAGCGCTTCCTTCATGCCCGGCGGCGCGACGATTTTCCCGTCCGGTCCGGTGGTCAATTTCGCCGATAACGCGGTCGCGTATTGGAACTGAGCATCGGCGTAGTTAGGATTCGCCTCGATAGCCTTCTGGAATGCCGTCTCGGAAGCGCCGATCTGCCCGCTATTCACCAGCAGCGCACCCAGATTGTAGTAGTAGCGGCCGGCATTGGGAGGATCTAAAGTGGCCGCTTTGTTCAGCTCGGCCTGCGCTTCGTCATACTTTTTCGCGCGAGCCAGCGCCAGGGCGTAGTTGTTATGGTAAGCCGGATCGTCGGGCTTCAGCGCGATGGCCTTCTGAAACGCCTCTAATGCCTTATCCTGCGCCGCTTGCTGATCGGCCCCCGTCTTGGTGCCCGCCAGGCCCGTATACGCATCGGCCAGGTTGGCCCAAATCACATTCTGATTCGGATCCAGCGCCACGGCTTTCTGGAACGAGTCGATAGCGGCGTCGTAGTTCTTGGCGTTCATAGCCTCTTTGCCGCCGTTGAACGCGTCGTTCAGGGCTTTATTTTTGGCCAGGATTGCGGCGTTCTCCTTGGACTGTTTCTCCAACGCCGCCTGCTGGTCCTTGCTCAAGCTGCGATCCGCCTCCGGTGCCGGCGCACCCGCCGCCGTCTGCTTGGCCGCGGTCTGCTTCAGATCGAAATCCACTTCGATCGGATCGCCGAGTTTGGTTACGACGTGTGAGGTCTGATCGGTCTTTTGGCCGTTGACGAAAATGCTGACGGTATAGGTTCCGATCGGCAGCCCGTTGTAAATATAGTGTCCATTCTTGTCGGTTTTGGCGCCTTTGTAGGTGCCCTTCTGACCCTCGCGCTCAATCAGGATCTCGGCGCCCTTTAGCTTCTGCCCATCCGGGCCCTTGACGTCTCCAGCAATGGCCGTGAACTGGGCCCACGAAGCGCCCGCAAACATCAAGAAACAAAATCCAAATAAGATACACCCGCGTGACTTTGCGAGCATGGCTGTCATCCTCCAGGAGTTAGTGTCCAACCTAAAGCATACTACGAGCGAAAGCCCGGTTGCAGCATGAAACCATTGATTTTCGGCGGCGCGCACGTATCCCGCGATGCCGCCGGGCGCATCAAAACCGTTTAGCGGATCGCAAGAACCGCTAAGCTATACTGACCTCAAATGCATGACGCGCCAGAAACAGGCGCGAGGAGGCTCCTAGCGGCGTGTACTTCGGCGAGGCACTTCGATTCAGTTGGGACGCCCTGCGCGCCAACAAATTCCGGAGTTTTCTGACCGCGCTCGGACTGGTGATCGGCAATGCTTCGGTCATCCTGGTGGTCACCATCTCCATCACCAGCCGCGACTACATTCTCGATCAGATCCGCGGCATCGGCTCCAATCTCATCTACGCGCAGTATTCGGCCGGCACCAACACCTCCACCAAGGCGGATGCGGATTTCATTAAGTTGGCGGACGTCGAGGCGGTTCGGAAACAGTTCGGAAGCCGCCTGGTAGCCGCCACCGGCGTCATGACCAACTACGGCCGCCTGCTGATCAATGGCAAGGAGCAGGATGTGTCGGTCATCGGCTCGGACGATCAATATCCTATCGTTCGAAACATGGTGCTGCTTTCGGGACACTTCATGGATTCGAGCGATGTCCAGACGCGCCAGCACGTGGTGATGCTCACCGAAAAGCTCGCGCAGCGCTTGTATGGGAGCGTGCAGGCCGCCAGCGGGCAGGTGATCAAGCTTTACGATTTGCGGTTCACGGTGATCGGAACCTTCAAAGAGCGCACCGGCACTTTCGGACTTTCCGAGATCACCAACGAAACCGTTCTCATGCCGATTACTGTGATCAAATATTTCACGCCCATCGAGCGCGTCGATCCGATGTATGTGCAGGCGCGGCTGGCCTCCGACGTGCAGCCTCTGACGGACGCGATCAAGCAGTTGCTCGAAAGCCGGCATCGCATCGGAGCGCGCTATGACGTCGAGAACCTGTCGGGAATCCTCGAAGCCGCTCGAAAAATCGCGTTCGTGCTCACCATCGTGCTGATCCTGGTTTCGACCATCGCGCTGATCATCTCCGGGATCGGCATCATGAACATCATGCTCGTGACGGTGACGGAGCGCACGCGCGAGATCGGGCTGCGCATGGCCGTGGGAGCATCGCGCCACGCGGTGCTGGAGCAGTTCTTGACGGAGTCTGTGGTGATCAGCCTGGCCGGCGGACTGATCGGCATCCTGTTGGGAATTTCGATTCCGCTCAGCGTGCGGTTCATCACCGACGACATCCGCGTTCCGATCTCCATGACTTCGGTGGCGGTGGCTTTCGGCGTCTCACTCGCGGTCGGAGTAATTTTCGGAATGCTGCCGGCCAATCGCGCCTCGCAATTAAATCCCACCGAAGCCTTGCGGTACGAATAGAACCGCGGACGCCCGGCTTACTTATCCGAGCTGCTCTTCGCGCCGCCGAACCTGCGACCCAGAATCATTTTCACCAATAAATGATCGGTCCCACGCGTCACGCCGATCCCCACGCCGAAATTAAATTCCCATTTGGGAGACAGGTTCAGGTCGAAGTCCGGAACAATCTGCTGTTCCTGTTGGTACAACGGATCGAAATTGCCCACAGGTCCGAGAGCGCCGTAATACTCGACGCCGGCGTTGATCTTTTTCGTGATGTCGTACCCAGCCTTGAAATTGGGCGAGAACACCAGCCCTTGATTTACATCCGGCCCGTGGAAACTCCGATCGAATGACGGGTTGAACGCCAGGTACCAGCGGCCGAGCTGCTTGTCGATGATGGGGCGGATCTCCAGCGTCCAGGTGTCGGGCGAAAAGCTGTAGCGCTGATAGCCGAACTCGAGCGAAAGGCTGACGCCCACCGGCCAATGCCACTCCTCCGGGACGCGCACGCGCGGGCGGATATGGTCGCCCACCCATTGCCATCCGCCTTGGTCGGGGTTCGCGCTGGTAAAAATGTAGAAGCCGGTTTCAAACCAGTTGGTGATTCCCTCGGTGATCTCGACGGTCTCGTGCAGTTGATGCTCGGTTCCGTAAACTCCGTCTATAACGCCCTTACTACCCTCGATCGTAAAGTTGCTGTGCAGCTCGATCATGGTGGTGCCGGGCTCTTGCGTCTCGCTCGGATACACCTGAATTTCGTAATTTCCCTGGCCGTAAACAGGGACCAGTACGGCCACCGACAACAAGAACCGCGTAAGGAATCGCCCCGTCATGGTTAAAGCGGCCAGCGTACCACAATTGATGCTCGATGAAGTTGATATTCTATTATGCGCACCGGCTGGTATGCAGTCGATCATGCAAATGCGAACCGTATGGTCCGCTTTAATTCTGACAATTGCGCTGGCGGTGCCGCGCGTTTGTCCGGGGCAGTCCAAAGACCCCTGGTTTGGAACCTGGAAGCTCAATCGTAGCGCAATCGCACTACGATCCCGGGCCGCCCCCGCGAGACACGACTACCAAGATCGAGCCGTCGGACGGCGGCGTGAAATTCACGGTTGATACGGTGTCCGCCGCTGGTCAAGCCCGGCATATCGAGTGGAGCGGGAAATACGGACGCAAGGATAACCCGGTGATGGGCGATCCCTACGCCGATACGATTTCGATTCGGCGCGTCAACGGGCACACATATGAAACGGTCACTAAGAAGAACGGAAAGGTGGCCACCACTACCATGAACGTGATTTCAGCGGACGGCAAAACTCGGACGGCGACGGCCATCGACAAGAACGCCCAGATTACTCAGGGACCGAGCAGGAATGTCGCAGTCTTCGGCAAACAGTAGCTTTCAGGAGAGCTTCAACTCTACGGGCGATCCCGCCCCGCAACCCAACGTCTGAGCAGCCGAACTCTGGTTGCTCGCTATTTCCAGATAGCCGGAGCTTCCCACGATCACAAAGAATTCTCCCGGTTCGCACTCGGTAAACGTGAGGGCCAGACGCGACACCTTCATCCGGCCGATCTTCAGTTCAAACGGCCGGGTCTTTACATCCGCGAATTGGTCGATGTGCAGGTTAGTGGCGAGGTTCCCAAAATGGTCGACTTTAAGGATGGTTCCGGTCCAGGAGTTTTTCCCGTTCGCTACCGGTTCGGCGAACGTCAGCCGCAGATAGTCGTCCACGCGCTTGCCGAATTGGGCCGGCCGGATTCCCGATGCGAGATGGGCCGCGACGGGAGCGAAAACATCGCGTCCGTGAAATGTTCGACTCAGCGGGTGGAGAAAATAGCGCTCGTTGGTGACGTGCCAAACCCGCGGTTTCGCCGCCGCGAAGATCATGGAGAGCACGCCGTTATCCGGCGCGACGAAATAATGCCGGCTGACCTCAGCCAGCAGAGGCCTCCGCGTCGACCCGACGCCCGGATCGACCACCACCACGTGAATGGTCCCTTTCGGAAAATAACGGTACGCCTGCGCGATGATGAACGCGCCGTCGGCGATTTCAAACGGCTGGACCTCATGCGTGATGTCGACGATTTGCGCGCTGGGCCGGATGCTCAGAACAACGCCCTTCATGGTTCCGGCAAAATGGTCGGACGTTCCGAAATCCGTGGTAAGCGTGATGATGCGTTTGGTCATGTGGGTGGACTCGCAAGCCCCGAGTCTGCCGGATCTTAACGCACCGCGAGCGCTAAGATCAAATTATGCACCGCTTCGTACTGCATAACGACGACGTTCTGGATGCACACCAGAACAGTCTCTCCGCCGGTCAGGTGGGTCTGTTGACTGGATGGGGTGTGTTCAGCACCATGCGGATCGCCGATGGCGTGCTGTTTGCCTTCGAACGGCATTGGGAGCGCATGCAGCACGACGCGGCTAAGCTGCATGTTCCCTTCCCCACCGATCCGGCGTGGCTGAAGTCTCGCCTGCTCCGGCTGGTGGAGGCGAATTCGGCCTGGAACGCAACGTTGCGAGCCATTGTGGTGCGCAACCATGGTGGGCTGTGGGAAGGCCCTGATCTGGCGCGGGATTTCGACCTGATCGCGTTTACCGCCAACGTCAACGCTTGGGGAACCAGCGTACGGCTCATGATCAAGCCGCAGGCGCGGCACGCGCAGAACGAATTTGCCGGAACCAAGATCCTGTCGTGGGCACAGAATCTGACCTGGTACGAAGAAGCTCACCAGCGCGGATTCGACGAAGCGGCGCTGTTGAACGAGCGCGGCGAAGTGTGCGAGTGCACCTCGGCCAACATCTTCGCGGTGCGCGGGCACGAGGTTTGGACCCCTCCGCTCAGCTCCGGTTGCCTGCCGGGCGTTACGCGCGCGCTGTTGCTGGAAGAGATCCGTTTGCCGGGAGTGTCGGCCATCGAGAAAACACTGCTGCCGGAGGACCTCGAGCAGGCCGATCAGGTCTTCATCAGCTCGTCGACCCGCGACTTCCTGCCCGTCTCCTATCTCGAAGGCCTCAAAATCCGATCGGAGGGAGCGGTGCTGGAAGAGCTTTCAAAATTGTTTGAAAATTACCGCAAGGAGTATGTCCAGCGCAATGCGGGCGCGCTGCTCGGCCAATCGCGATAAGCGGCTTGGCCCCAAAAACAAAAATGGTTCCAAGTGACCCATCGAACAGCCCGCTACCCGACCGGCATGCACGGCCGAAGCATGGCATGCAGCGTATCCGAAACGCCACTCTCTTGCTCCCCGCCGCCGCTTTTACACGGCTGCGGATCAGTGCGCCGGAGCGCGCCCGCGGTTTTACCTGCTAGAAGCCTTCCCCTCAAGACGGCCTTTTGCTCGCCCACAGCGACTGTTCTCTTTCGAGAACCTCCGCGGTGAGGTCAAACGCTCCTGGCCTGCCTCTTCGATGAAATTCTGAACTCTTCTTCCAGCTCGTTCGACTTTGAGCTCCCATCCTCAGCCGCGTTCTTCACGCTTCCGGGGGTATTCACCACTCAAAGCCCGTTGCCGGCTCGCAAGCCCAAAACTCTCAAACGTCCATCCAGCTTTCGCTCCCCTTCAGGACTCGCATCCTTCCAGATCACTGCGCTCAACCGGAGGCTGAATTTGAGAAGCTTACCTTTGTGCCCGGCCCGATTTCCCTTCGCTCCCCGAGAACGTCAATTACTTTTGATAACTACCCGCTCTCGGATCAATGCTCCAGGTCCGCTACCGTTCACCAGGCTTACTGTCCCTTGAACCTCTTGGAACCAGGTCCATGATTACCTGAAACGTAATCTGAGTCAACAACGAATTACAACCGACAGTGTGTTTTCCTAGACTTTTATCGCCAATGGATTCAATTACTTAGGAAGTTATCACTGTGGAGAAGATGTGGATAAAACAGCACTGGCCAAGCTTGTTCCGCGATCGCGTTGCCGTTCGGAGGTCTTGCCTTCTTCGAGCTTCAAAATCATTCCCGTGTCGGTAGCAACCCACTTGTGATGCGCATCCACCGTAGCCAAAACCGCACGCTGGCCGACCGCTTTATAGTCGACGTCCATCTCCTGCCAGGTTTTCAAGTCGCTGCTGCCGAGCATCTTCAACTTTCCCGGGATGGGAATCTGGTTGGAATTGCCCGGCGGCTCAATGGCCGCCAAAATCGCACTCCCGTCCGGAAGAAGCGCGAAATCCGTTACGGCTCGATTGCGCTCGCCGAAAACAGTCTGCAGTTGCTCGGCGCCGGTGGGCCATTCGAACACGCTGGAGGGGAGCGTATAAGAGTCGTGATACTCGACCAGCAAGACGATGGCGCCCCGCTTGGAGAGACTCACGCGCGTGATCTCGCCAAAATTGGTCTTGGTGCTGGAGTGCCAGGTTTTGCCGCCATTCAACGTCTCGAGAATCACCGTGGTCGAATTTTGTTGGGGCCGCGCGGACTGAAACAACGGATCCTGTTCCAAGGGATCTTTTTCCACGGTGCCCAGGATGATGCCGTGTTGCCCGACGAAAGTGATGCAGTCGTAAATGGTGTGCTTGGGATCGGTGGCGGGTTCGGCGGCCGCGGGAAGTTTAGTCCATTTCTTGCCGCCGTCCATGGTCTCGTAAATGGCTTTGGAGAATCCGATCGCGTAGCCGTGCATTGGATTGAGGAAGTATACACGCACAATCCCCTTCAGGAACTCCGATTTCGTCCACGCCGCGCCGCCTTCCTCGGTCGACCAAATTCCGTGTTCGGTCACCATCCAGCCCAGCGACTCATTGAGGAAAAACAGCGAAATCGGTTCCTCCCTGACGTTGACCACGGACCAGTGTTCGCCGCCATCGGTCGTCAAGACTACCGCGCCCTTCTGACGCCCATACTTTTCGACGATGGTCCCGGCCGCGATGCAGCGCCGCGCTGAAGGACACTGCATGTCGGAGATCGCCAGCGAAGCCTCCGGCTTGTCGTAGAAGTACTGGATTTTCCAGCGGTCTTGTGCTCGGACGAGCGGAGATATCAGGACAACAAGAATGAACAGCGCAGCCGATCTTTTACCGGCTGCCGAGACGCTCAGCGCCCGAAGACAGGACCAGATCCGCACCTTCGTTCGCTCCTTTCGCTTCCGTCTTGGACAGCATCAATAAGCAGCCTAGCAGCTCGCCCACGGTAGTCAGAAGTTCCATTTCCATGCCGGAGTGCGGATGCGGATTACGATGTTGGACGTTGATGACGCCCTCCACGCCGCGCCGGGAAATTACCGGGGCGGATAGAAAAGCTTCGTAGGTGTCCTCGGGAAGATCGCTGAAAAATTTGAAGCGCGGATCGTGATAAGCTTCCCGCGAAATCGATAGAAGACGCTTCTCGCGCGCCACCCATCCCGTTAAGCCTTCACTCAACGCCAGCTTGACGCTGCCCACTGCGGCGCGTTGCGGCGTGTTGCTGGCGCGCAAAACCAATTCCCGGTTGTCCAACAGGTAGATCAGGCAGGAGTCGCATTCCATGAATTCCACCACCAGCGACACCACGCCGTCCAGGGCTTCCTGAAGCGCCATCGGCCGTACCAGGAAGCGGCTGATCTTCTGCAACAAACGAAGTTGCTGCTCGGTGCGCTCAAGGCGCTGCTCAAGCTCTTTGGTTCTGGACACTTGTCTCTATTATCCCATGCGAAGAGTCGGCCGGCGCGAGTTTCTCGAATTCGATTCGTTCGCTCGAGCGATCGATACTTGTTTCAGAATTGACGTTCCGGTAGGGGCTCGGCCGAACGGCGCCGGGCCTCGTCGGGTTTCTCCATAACGAAAGCGATTTTCTCTCCGTTTCCCCGCGTCCCAGGAAACCCGCGAAAAGTCTGTCCTAACCGTGACATCTTCCACATGCCAAAGTTGTCAAAGCGTTTGAGAAAGTTAACGCACCCTGAAGGAAGCGGTGACACCCGCCGATGTACGTAGTACGATGGTTGCATCCTTTAAGATTTCAGGAAGGAGCCCTAATGTGGAATAAACGTAAAGAAGAAGAAAACCAACCTAAGCCGGCGGCTGCGCCTCAGGCGCCCGCCCATGTAATCAAGGAGACCCCTCCCATGGCATCAGCGCCTGCTCCCAGTTATGCTTCCTCGGAAGCGCGAGGACCGGCTGTAATCGGAAAGTCGGTCATGATTAAAGGCCAGATCTTCAGCCGCGAAGACCTGACCATTGACGGTGAGGTGGATGGCTCAGTCGAGCTTCATGAACATCGCCTTACAGTGGGCCCGAACGGCAAACTGCAGGCCGGCGTGAAGGCCCGCGAAGTGGTGGTGCTGGGGACCATCCACGGCAATGTCGAAGCGTCCGACAAAATTGATATCCGCAAAGATGCGAAACTGGTAGGGGATATTAAGACGTCGCGCATCGTGATCGAGGACGGCGCGTACTTTAAGGGGAGCATTGATATCGTGCGGGTTGAGGCAAAACCGGCTGCGGCGCCACCATCCCGACCCGCGGTGGCGGCAACATCCGCGCCCGCTGCCAGCGTGGCCGCGGCTACGGCCCCAGCGGCTGTATCTGGCGATTCGAAGCACTAAGCGTTTAACGTTCGCGAAGGAGTTGGAGCTTTGCTGAAAGACCGGTGGAGGACCGAAGCGTCTTCGCCATCGACTTATCCGGAGCGAAAGAACGCGGCTTCCCCCGCGCAAGCGCAGAACCGGGCGAGTCACGGCTTGGAGCAGTTTTTTTCCTCCATCGAGGGCGAAGAGAACCTGTCGATACTCGATTTCGCCGGCGCCAGCCAAGCCAACGTCAGCTTCATTACGGCTCTCGGCCATCGCATCTACTCCAATGACGTGCTCCGCTCCCTGGAAGAGACCTTCGGACGGGAAGCGGATTTCCTGGCCAATCAGGAGGACCCCGAGCGATCCCGCCAGTTTCTGCAGGAGAGCCTGGAGTTTCCAGGCCAGACCTTCGATGGCGCGCTGCTATGGGACACTTTGCAGTTTCTTGCTCCCCCGCTGCTGGAAGCCACTGTAGAGCGGTTGTATGAAGTCCTCCGTCCGGGCTCCTATCTGCTCGCTTTCTTCCACGCCGACGAGAAGGCTCGTACCGCTCCGCTCTACTGCTATCGCATCGTTGAAAAAAAGGTCATGTCCCTCACCCCGCGCGGGCAGGCCAGACCCGTGCAGTATTTCAACAATCGCAGCCTCGAAAAAATCTTCCAGAAATTTCAGTCCGTCAAATTCTTCTTGACCCGCGATCACTTGAGGGAAGTGATCGTCCGGCGTTAGCGCCCTCCCGGCAGGAACTCCTACGACTCCCCATCTTGCCCGTATCTTCCGGCTAATTCTGGACATCTCATAATTTATGAACGAACCCGAGCGGCCTCTGCGCATTCCCGACATTCAGGCCAAGAAAGCGCGCGGCGAAAAGATCACCATGCTGACCGCGTATGACGCCTGGATGGCTCGAATTCTGGCCGCCACCGGCGCGGTAGACATGCTGCTGGTGGGCGATTCGCTCGGAATGGTCGAACTGGGCTATGACACCACTCTGCCGGTGACCATGCACGATATTCTGCGCCATACCTGCGCCGTGCGCGCGGGAGCCCCTCACGCCCTCATCGTGGCCGACATGCCGTTTTTGAGCCATCAAATCAGCCCCGCTCAGGCGCTCCGAAACGCCGGTACGCTGCTGCAACGGGGCGGAGCCACGGCGGTGAAACTGGAAGGCGGCCGCGAAAGCATGGAAACCGTCCGCAAGATGGTTTCGGCCGGTATTCCTGTTATGGGACATATCGGCCTGCAGCCCCAGTCCGTGCATTTGTTGGGAGGATTCCGCCAGCAGGCCAAGCATCCGGAAGAGCAGAAGCAACTGCTCGACAATGCCGCGGCTCTCGAAGAGGCCGGCGCGTTTGCGATCGTGCTGGAGTGCGTCCCCGACGGCGCAGCCCGCGAGGTCACCAGCAATATGCGGATTCCGGTGATCGGCATCGGCTCAGGTCCCGATTGCGACGGTCAGGTGCTGGTGGTCCACGACATTCTCGGATTGAGCGGCCCGATCACGCCGCCCTTCGTCAAGCCCTATGCGGCGCTGGCCGAACCGATAGCGGCCGCGGTGAAGAAATATTCCTCCGAGGTTCGCTCGGGCGAGTTCCCGGTGCGTTCGTCGCGCAAAGCGGGCAATGCTTGAGGTCATTCCGGATTCCGCCGAGCTTCGGCAACGTCTGCTGAGAGTCCGCCAGGCCGGCCAATCGATCGGATTAGTTCCCACCATGGGAGCCTTGCATGCCGGTCATCAGGCGCTGCTCGAGGCCGCCCGCCGCCAGAACGACGTCGTGGTGGCCAGCATTTTCGTGAATCCTCTGCAGTTCAATCGCGCTGAGGACCTGGCCGCCTACCCGCGCACCATGGAAGAGGATCTGAAGGTTTGCGAGCAGTGCGGCGTCGACCTCGTCTTTGCTCCCAAACAAGACGATTTGTACCCGGGCGAGCAGCGGACCTTCGTCGAGCCGCCCACTTTGAGCGAGCATCTGTGCGGGCGGTTCCGGCCCGGGCATTTCCGCGGCGTCGCGACTGTGGTCCTCAAGCTCTTCAACATCGTCCAACCCGATCGGGCCTATTTCGGCGAAAAAGACGCCCAGCAATTGGCCATCATTCGCCGCATGGTCCTGGACTTCAACCTTCCGCTCACCATCGTTCCGGTACCGACGGTTCGCGAACCCGACGGGCTGGCCATCAGTTCCCGCAATCAGCTTCTGACGCCTGAGCAGCGCGCGGTCGCGCCGGTGTTGTCGCGATCCCTACGCAAGGCGATCGATCTGATCCAAAACGGCGAGCGGCGCGTTCCAGTCATTCGCGAGCAAGCGCTGGCGCTCATTACTCCCTGCGCGCAAGCACGCCTCGAATATTTCGAAATCGTCGATCCCGAGCTTCTAACCCCTGTCGAGCAGATCGACGGCCCCGTGCTGATTGCCGCCGCGATGTGGCTCGGCCCGGTGCGGCTCATTGACAACATCGCCTGGAAGGGCTGATGTCAGCGGGATTTCGCGGTGGTCCGCAATTCCAACTCTTCCAGCGTGCGCGGCCAATCTTCGCGCATCAGTCGTGACAATGCTCGGTCAGCGAGCAATTTTCCTCCGGTCTGGCAAACGGCGCAGTAGTTGGTCTCGTTGGACGCATAGCGGATGCGCTGAATCTTGGCGCCGCATCGAAGGCACGGCTGCTTGTACCGGCCATGCACCGCCATGCCTTCGCGGAACGCGGTCACGTTTTCCGGAAACTTTTCTCCCGCTTCCGTTCGCAATCGATTCACCCAACTTGTGAGCGTCGTTCGCACCGCTTCATACAACCGCGCGATCTCTTCCGGCGTGAGCCTTTGCGTCAACGTCACCGGCGACAGCCGCGCTTCGAACAGAATCTCATCCGAATACGCGTTGCCGATGCCACTGAATGAAGTTGGATCAGTGAGCGCTCGCTTCAGCGTGTGATTGCCGGAAACCAGCGCGGTTCTGAAATGTTCCAGGTCGGTGTCCAGAACTTCCAGGCCGCCGGGATCGAGCGCTCGCAACCCCGCCTCTCCCGCGACGACGTGCAACGACGCCCGTTTTTGCGAACCGGCCTCGGTTAGCAGCAAGCTCCCATTCGGAAAATCGAATGCGGCGATCCCGCGCGGCCGCGCGACCTTCACTCCTCGCGCGCGCCAATGCAGACGCCCGGCGATCATGAGGTGCAACACCAGCCAAAGGTCGCCTTCGAGTCCGATCGCGATTCGTTTGCCAACTCGCCGCAGCTCCCGCACGGTTTTCCCTTCCGCCTGGCTCAACGGCGGCTCCGCAGTCCGCAGTAGAAACGGACTAGCGATTCGCACCCGCTCCAGTTTCTGGCCGGGAATGCGTTTCTCCAGCGCTTCGAGATAGACCACCACGTCGGGAAGCTCGGGCATCCGGCTACAGCGTAGTACAATCCAACGAGCTGTTCCAACGCCGCGGCTTGAGTGACAATACAAGGATGCCGCCCGTTCGGGGGTCTCTGTGGGTGCTGGTGCTGTACGACGTCGCCGAGGAGATCGACCTCGACAAATTGAGCGCGCTCATGGGACCCAGCGCCGCCCGGCCGCAGCCTCGCTTCAAACATCCGGCGCCGGATTACGTGCGGTTCGAGCGGCCGCCGCTAGTGGATTACCCCGGCCCGGTCGCCTTCGGCCGCGGCCAACAACTTCAGACCAGGGTCGAATATTTTCACTATGGCGTAGTCAGCATCGAGCTGGAACTGGAATTCGAAGCGACTTGGGAGGAACTTGTGCCTACTTTCCAGCCGCTGGATTCCTTCGCCCGATATCGAGAAATTGACGTCCGAACTGCTGGGGAAGTGTCTGGAGCGCGCCGGTCAGGCATTGCGCGTCGCTTACCCTGCGCACCTGAGCGAAGACTACTACATCATCCATCTGCGTGAGGCGCTGGACGAGAACGGGCGTCCGCTGACGGCTACGGCCTTGCTCTCCAACCGCGGTGGCGAAGTCGCGCAAATGGTGCGCGGGGAGTCCGCGCCGCTCTCGGAGACGGAGAAGAATGAAGTGCTGCAGTCGTCTCTGTCGTATTATCCGACGGATCTCCTGGTGGTCGGCTGGGTGGCCGCCCTACTGTATGACACGCCCGAGGGCGCGGCTCCGACCATTCAACTGCTCGAATACGCCAACACGCAACTGCTCGAATTCCGGCATTACGACGACGTGCTGACGCGCGTCCTCGAAAATGTTTACAAAACGCTGGAGCATCGCGGCGGGCCTGCTGCGCCGCTGGAAAATGGCGCGCGAAGCCGAGCGGCTGAACACCTTGCGCCTGGACGTGCGTGAACTCACCGAACGTACCGACAACGCCATCAAGTTCTTAAGCGACATGTTTTACGCGCGGGTGTATCGCATGGCGGCGCGTCGCGTCGGCGTCACCGATTACCGCGACCTGGTGGAAGAGAAGCTGCGGACGGCCGGCGAACTGTACGAGTTTATGACCAACGAGTTTCACCAGTCGCGCGCCTTTGTGCTGGAGGTGCTGGTGGTGGCGATCCTGGTGCTCGAGCTGTTCCATCTATTTGGCCGATAAAGCCGATAGATAAGGGAAACCGCGCCTTGGACGCAAGGCGAGCGGCGAAATTCGGCATGCCCTAAAGCTTTCGCCTTATTCGACCGATCTCAATTGCGTGGGCGGACTGTACCTGGAATCCCGGCTAGACTTCTTGCGCGCGGCCCAGAACTCGGACGGAGGCTGGGGGTACTTTCCGGGCAAACAGTCCTGGTTTGAGCCCACCACCTATGCAATGCTCGCGCTCGACGGCCAGAAGGATTCTGAAAGCGTGTGCGACCGTGCCTGGAAGCTGGTTCGATCCTGGCAGCTACCGGATGGGAGTTCACGGCCCGGCGCTCTAGTTCAAGGCGGGACATGGGTTACCGCCCAAGCCGTTACCCTGGCCTGCGTTCGCGGTGTCTATGATGATCAAACCCGTGCGGCGGTGGACTGGCTGCTGCAGGTGGTCGGCGAGGACCACAGCTTAATCACGCGAACCTTCTCCTATTTGCACCTGCTCAAGACCAAGCTGGATGTTTCGCACGAAGGCTGGCCGTGGAGGGCGGGAAATTCATCCTGGATTGAGCCCACGGCCCATACCTTGGTGGCTCTCAAGAAGGTTGCCGGGCGGTATGAAGGCGCGGAACTGAATCATCGGGTACGCGAGGGCGAGGCGCTGGTGCTCAGCCGCCGCTGCAGCGATGGCGGATGGAACTGCGGCAATCCGAACACCCTAAATTTTGACATGCCGTCTTATCCGGAAACTACCGGCCTGGCGCTACTGGGCTTACAGGGACGCAGCGGAGCGGAACTGAATGGCCCGCTGCAAGTGGCCCGGCGCTTTCGAGCGGAAACCAAGTCGTCGCTGGCCAAGGCCTGGCTCGCGATCACGCTGCGGATCTATGGCGGAATCCATTGAGCCTCCCTCCGAACCAGCCAGAACTTCAAGCGACATCATGCTGGCCGCGCTCGAAGCGCTCAGCCATCCGGAAGGTAATTTTGCCCTTTTGCGCACGGGAGGCAGAGCATGACACGACGTAAATTCATCCCGCTGGCCGGAGCTGCCGTCGTCGGCACCTATGCCGGGATGAAGTTGCAGCGTCCTCCCAAATTGCCGGATGGTCCTCGTGGGAATTCCGCGGTTTCGATTATGCGCGCCCGGATCGTATTCCGAGGACCTGGTAAGCCGGATGCTCGAAGGCATTCGCCAATGCGGCCTGGATCCGCGGGGCAAACGCGTGCTGCTCAAGCCGAATCTGGTGGAGTTCGATCCGGCGACTGTCATCAATACTGACGCTGCCGTGATCGCCGCCGCAGTAGAAGTCTTTCACAAGCTCGGCGCCGCCGAAGTGCGGATCGGCGAAGGCCCGGGGCACCGGCGCGACACTCTCGACATGGCCGACGACGCCCATTACCGCTCGGTGATTCCGCATTTCGAAGACCTCTTCACGGACCTGAATCGCGACGATGTCTCACCCATTCGAGGCTTCGCCAATGAATCCGAATTCTACTTCGCGAATACGGTGCTGGGCGCCGATCTGATCGTTTCGCTCGCGAAGATGAAGACGCACCACTGGGCCGGCGCGACGCTTTCGATGAAAAATTTCTTCGGCCTGGTTCCAGGTTCGGTTTACGGCTGGCCCAAGAACAAGCTGCATTACATCGGCATCCCGGAATCCATCGCGGCTTTGAACCGCAGATTCCGCAACACCTTCGCGATTGTCGACGGCATTGTGGGGATGGAGGGGAACGGTCCCATTCAAGGCACTCCCAAGCCGGCCGGCGTGCTGGTGATGGGATCCGATCTGGTGGCGGTGGACGCCACCTGCTGCCGCATCATGGGAATCGATCCGGAAAAGGTGGATTATATCCGCATGACTGCCGATATAGGGCATGTGCACGCAAACCGCATTGAGCAGCGCGGCGAAAGCATCGCGTCGGTCGAGACCAACTTCGCGCTGATCGATGAGTATAAGGACTTGCGTCTCAGGACCACTATATAACTGGCCAGTAAAAAGGTACTATGCTTGCCCCTCTACGACCGCGAGTGACTGGGTGTTTTTAGATGCGTTCTAAGCGCTTACTCTGATTTATCGTACCGGATAGGGGTGATAAGTTACCAATAGCGGCGGACAAATCCGGCGCAGGGAGAGGAGAAAGAAATGACACGGATCAACAAATTGGTTTTAAAGTTAAAAATCTGGAAGGATACCCGAGGACAGGATCTCATCGAGTATGCCTTGATGGCCGGTTTCGTAGCGGTCGCCGCCGGCGCAATCATGCCGACGGTTGCAACGAACATCAGCCAAATTTTCAGCAAGGTTTCCAGCGTCGTGACGGCTGCCAACTCAACCAGCTAAATTGCCTTTTGGTGGGTGGGCGAGTGGATGGATGACCCTCTTCCTCGCCTATCCTCCTGAGGTTTTTCCGTTGAGGCGCTCGGCCTCCCGGACGCCACCCGCTGACAGTTACCCACTTCCGATACAGCGGGAAAGAGAGCTTACCTTCGAGGCTGACGTCTCAGCCGGAATGATCCAATGCTGGAGTTTTTCGTATTCCTGGTTGGCGGTCTGGGGTACAGCCTCTACTTCGATCTAAATCCTCTGGAAACAGTTCTAGCCGTCGTGGTTGCGGCGGTTATTTTGCGAGGCGGTCTGAACCGCTGGGCGCCCGGTTTCGGCATGCAGGGCGTTTGGCGAACCTGGATCGGCTTCGCTCAGCGAAAAAGAGTCGCGGTGGCGGCGGTATTCTGCTTTGCCCTGGCGATTCGCGCCGCGCTGTTGCCACTGCTGCCGGTTCCGAAGCCTGCCATACCGGATGAATTCGGCCATCTCCTGATTGCCGACACCTTGACGCACGGGCGGCTCACCAATCCCACTCACCCGCTGTGGACCTTTTTTGAAAGCCTGCATATCTTCCATCAGCCTACCTACAACGCGGATTTTTTTCCGGGGCAAGGCGCGGTGCTGGCGGTCGGAAAACTCCTGGGCGATCCGTGGATCGCCGTCTGGCTGCTGTGCGCTGGGATGTGTGCGGCGTTGTGCTGGATGTTGCAGGCCTGGGTAGCGCCGCAATGGGCGCTTTTCGGCGCAGTACTGGCAGTGTTCCGTTTCGGCGTGGCGAGCTACTGGATCAACAGTTATTACGGCGGATGTCTGGCAGCTACGGGTGGCGCGCTGGTGCTGGGCGCTTATCCGCGCTTGCTTCGTAAACCGTCCCTGGCGAATTCGCTGCTGTTCGGCCTGGGACTGGTCGCGATCGGCTACTCTCGTCCCTTTGAGGGCCTCGCGGTGGCACTGCCCGCGATCGCCGCGCTGGGATTTGCGGTTCTGAAGAAAAAGGTGCCGGTATGGAGCTGCATTCCGGCCTCGGCGCTCGCACTGGCGGGTATCGCAGGATTGCTGGTCTACTCGAAAGCCGTAACGGGCGATCCTTTGCGGACGCCTTACGCGGTGAATCAAGCGACCTACGGATGGCCGATGACGCTGCCTTGGGTTCACACGTCCGAGCCTCGCTTCCGCCACATAGAACTACAACGCTACTGGGACTACGAAAAGCGAAACCTTGGACAACAGCAACTCCCTGGCCGGCGAAGTCAAGAACAGTACGGTCAAAGGGCAGTCGCTGTGGCGGTTTTATTTCGGGCCCGCCTTGACCATCCCGCTACTGCTGCTGCCGCGAGTTTGGAGGAACCGGCGCTTGCGGCTCCTGCTGATCGGCGGAGGGCTGACGGTGTTAGCGGCTCTAACCGATACCGGCACCATGCCGCATTACGCCGCGGTGGGGACCGGCTGCTTTCTGGCGGTGCTGGTGGTTTGCTTCCGGCAACTCTCAAGACGGCCTCAGGGCGTCGCGCTGGCAGTTGCGGCTCCCGCGATCATGCTGCTGATCCTGGGCGTACGCATCGGGCTGGAGCAGTTTCACCTGCCCTTCACGCAAAAAGTGAACTTTTTCTCCTGGTGCTGCGTGGCTCCCGGAAATCCAAACAAGGCGCGCATTGCGGGCTTGCTGGAAAAAAGCGGCGGGGAACACCTGGTGATCGTGAAGCCCAAGTCCGACCCGCAGAACCTGTTTCAGTGGATCTACAACGACGCCGATATCGACGCTTCGCCGGTGGTGTGGGCGCGGGACATGGGCGCGGAAGCGAACCGGCCGCTGCTCAACTATTTCCGCAATCGCAAGGTCTGGCTGCTGGACCCCAACACGAATCCGCCGTTGTTCGGAGCCTTACGCGCCTAGCGGCGAGACCGGGCCGTCTCAAATCGATGCTGATGCTGCTGCATCCAAACGCGGCTTCCATGAAACACCACGCCCTCGGCCTCCAGCCTGAGGCGCTGCTCCAGGCCGTTCGCGCCCGGTAAAAGAATCTTGCCTCCGGCTCCCACCACGCGATGCCACGGCAATCCGCGCGAGGATGCATGCAGCGCCCAAACCACTTGCCGGGCGCGTCCCGGGAAACCAGCCGCGCGGGCCACGTCGCCATAAGTCGCCACTTTGCCCTTGGGAATCCTGCGGACGGTGTCGCGGATGACGTCCAGCACCGGACCGCCTACTGGGTGCGATACCAGGCCAGCGTGCGCCGCAGGCCCTGCTCGAGCGTATACTGCGGCTCGTGATTCAGCTCGCGCCGGGCCGCCGTGACGTCGGCTTGAGAGTCACGAACATCACCTTCCCGAGCTGGAGCATAGACGGCCGGCAGCAATACGCCTTCGATCTTCTGGAGCAGGTCCCAAATGCATTTCAGAGAATAGCGCTGGCCATTTCCGGCGTTGAACATTTTGCCGGCCACGCCCTCAGCGCCGGCGGCCTTGCGGCACAGCGCCGCCACATCCTCGACGTAGGTGAAATCGCGCGTTTGCTCTCCGTCTCCATATATGGTTGGCGAGCTGCGGCCGAGCAGCGCCTTCATGAAGCGGGAAAGCACGCCGGAATAAGGACTAGAAGGATCCTGGCGCTCCCCGTACACGTTGAAAAAACGGAGCGCTACCGTTTCCAAGCCAAAGCAGGAGTGGAACACGCCGGCATAATACTCGCCCACCAGCTTCTGAACCGCGTAAGGCGACTTCGGGCGGGGCAGCATGGTCTCGACCTTCGGGAGCGTCTCGGTGTCGCCATAGGCCGACGAGGAAGCCGCGTAGACCACGCGCCCGACTTTGGCATCCACAGAAGCTCGCAGGACGTTGAACGTTCCGTCGATGTTCACTTCGTGCGAAGGCGCGGGATCATGAATCGAGCGGGGCACCGACGGAATAGCGGCCAAATGAAAGACCACGTCCGGACCTCCTCAGCACCTGGGCCAACGCCGCATAATCGCGAATATCGAGCCTGAGAAAATCGATGCGCGCGGCCACATCCTCCAGATTTTTCTCGTAGCCGGTCAATAGATTATCGATGACCGCCACTTCGCCGTCGCCTTGCGCCACCAGCTGCCGCACCAGGGTGGAGCCGATGAAACCGGCGCCTCCTGTGACCACGTAACGCTTCATTTTGCCGCTACCGCGAAGTTGCGAAGCCATTCTCACCCTTTTTGGCCAGAACGATCAACGAAAGGCCCGGCCAGGGCAGCACGGCGTCAATGCGGCGCCAGATCCAAACCGTCTTATCGAAAAGCTTCAACATAATCTTGCTGATTTGTTTCCGGCGAAGGAGCCTTGCGCTCACCCACCAACCGGGCGTGCCGATCTTATTCAGCTGATACGTCCGGCTTACCAAAAATCCGCGTTTCTCCAGCAGCGTCTGCAGTTCCCTCCGGGAGAAGCGCCTCCGATGCCCGAGCGTTCTGTCCAGACTTCCAAATAGCGCCTGACTCTGCGGAGCCAGGATCAGGATCGAAGCTCCAGGACGAAGCGCGCCGGCGGCCGAGTCCAGAACCGCTCCGGGGTCCAGAACGTATTCCAGCACGTTCAAACATAAAACCGTATCGAACTCTTCCTCCAGATTGCGAAAGTCGGCGGGCTGTTCCGGGTCCAGTTTCACAACCGATACATTGGGCGTTCTGAGGAAGCGGTTCCGGAGCGCGTGCAGGTACAACGGATCTTTCTCGGCGGCTACATAGTGGAGCCTCCGGCTCATCAGCCGGGCCGAGATATTTCCGATTCCCGAACCTAATTCGAGCACCGTGTCGCCCACGTGCGGACGCAATACGCGGGCCATCCAACTGAGATATTGAGGCGTGCCGGTAAGGTTATTGAGAAACGCGCGGCCGTAGGGTTGGGCGTACAAATCGTCAATCAGCCAGAAACGCAGGATCACGCCCAGCGCCTTCACGCCGTCCTTCCAGCCGATCTTTTTCCCTTCCTCGTAAGTGCGGCCGTGATAGCTGATCGGCACCTCATAAATTCGCAGCTTACGCTTGGCGCACTTCATGGTGATCTCGGGTTCGAATCCAAACCGGTTGCAACGAATAGGAATGCTCTTCAGAAGATCGGCCCGGAAGGCTTTGTAGCCGGTTTCCATGTCGGTCAGGTTGAGATTACAGAACATGTTCGACAGCAGCGTCAGGGATCGATTCATGAGCGAGTGCCAGAACGGAAGCACCCGGGTTTGTTCGCTGACCAGATAGCGGGAGCCGAACACGGCGTCCGCATGACCATCCAGCAGCGGCTTCAGCAGCTTCGGATATTCGCAGGGATCGTATTCGAGGTCGGCGTCCTGCACGATGCAAAAATCGCCGCTGGCTTCCTGGATCGCAGTGCGAACCGCGGCCCCTTTGCCCTGATTGATTTTTTTTCGGACGAGGCGAATGCGGGATTCCTGGCGAGCCAGCCGTTCCAGAATCTCGGTTGTGCCGTCGGTAGAACAATCATCCACGACGATGCAGCTCGCGCTCCATGTTTTCCGGCAGCGGCGCCGCCAGAACCTGGGCGAGGCTGCGCTCCACAACGGTGCGTTCGTTGAATACCGGGATCAGGATGGAGAGCCGCAAGTCCCTAGTATAAGGTCAGTTCCGGCTTCGATTTGCGTAGATACAAAGAAGGCCGCCCGGTGAGGACGGCCTCCGATATTAGCGCGGATTTAAATTAACCGCGGCGTGACGTTGCAGGCTCGTGCTCTTTTTGCGCTTCCACAGATTGAGCGTGCGCCCACTCGTCGGCCTGCTTCTGCGCCTCATCCTTGGAGATTCCGTATCGCTCCTGAATGCGGCCCACTAGCTGGTCCTTCTTTCCGGCCACTTGGTCCCAGTCACTATCCGTCAGCTTGCCCCACTTTTCACGGGCATGTCCTTTGAACTGTTTCCAATTGCCTTCAATTCTGTCCCAATTCATAGTGCGGTTTTTACTCCTTCCCGGGGTGTTCCGCACGGCATCGGCCATCTAAAATAATTGAGGCCATTGAACTTCACGTCTGCGTAACACCGCAATTTTTACCGGGCCAGGGACGGATGTCCGATAGAAAAATTCCGGGCGACGTGATACCTCTAAAGATTGAAACCAATTTTTGAAACCAGCTTGCCTGGCATCCAACTGCAGGCCCGGGGAAAAGTGCGCGACATTTACTCGGCCGGCGATTGCCTGGTGATTGTCGCCAGCGACCGGCTCTCGGCATTCGATTATGTCCTGCCAACCCCGATTCCGTACAAGGGACAAGTGCTCACCGCGCTCACCATCTTCTGGCTCCAGTTGCTGCGGGACGTCGTTCCCAATCATTTCGTATCGAGCGAAGTGAGTGAGTATCCCGCCGCGTTCCATGCGTACCACGATCAACTGGAGGGCCGTTCCATGCTGGTTCGGCGCGCGAACATGATCGACGTGGAGTGCGTGGCTCGCGGCTATATTTCCGGTTCGGGCTGGAAGGATTACTGCCGCGACGGTCGCATCTGCGGTATCCCGCTTCCAGCCGGGCTGCGCGAAAGCGATCGGTTGCCCGAGCCGATCTTCACGCCTGCCAGCAAGGCGCAAACCGGCCACGACGAGAATATATCGTTTGAAAACGTGGCGTCGAACATCGGCGAGTCCCTGGCCGGGCAGCTTCGAAATCTGACCCTCGGCATTTATGCGCGTGCGGCAGCGTACGCGGAAACTCGCGGGATCGTCATCGCGGATACAAAATTCGAATTTGGATTCGCCGGCGATCAATTGGTCCTCGCCGATGAGGTGTTGACGCCGGACTCATCGCGCTTCTGGCCGCGCAGCGGCTATCAGCCGGGCGGTCCGCAGCCTTCGTTTGATAAACAGTTCGTGCGGGATTACCTCGAATCCATTCATTGGAACAAACAGCCGCCGGCTCCGGCATTGCCTGACAAAGTAATTGAACGTACCAGCGAAAAATATCGGGAAGCCTACCGCCTGTTGACGGGGAAAACACTTTGAACTGGATCGACTGGCTTCTGCTGCTGGTGGTCGGCGCCTCGGTGCTGTCCGGTTTCATGACGGGATTTGCTCGCGTGGCGGTCGGTTTCGTTGCGACCATCCTTGGCATCCTCTGCGGCTTCTGGTTCTATGGAATCGCCGCCGGGTATGTGGTCGATTATGTTAGCTCCAGAGCTGTCGCGAATCTGATCGGCTTCTTTGTGATTTTCGTAGTCATCCTAGCGCTGGGCGCTATCGTCGGATACATCCTGGCGAAATTGTTCAAATGGGCCGGGCTATCGTGGCTGGACCGTTTGCTAGGCGGCGCTGCCGGATTGGTCCGCGGCGCCGTGATCGCAGTTGCGCTCGTGACGGTACTGATGGCGTTCTCGCCTTCGCCCCCACCCGGCTCGGTCGCCGACTCCAGATGGATGTCACGCTTGGCGGGCATCTCGAACGTCCTCGCCGCCATGACGCCGCGAGAAATCAAGGACAACTTCCGGGAGACCAAGGATAAGGTCCAGAAGATGTGGTCCGAACAGCGCTCGTATGCTCCCGCGCCGGTGCGCCACGAATGAACTTGCTGATCTTCGATCTCGACGGAACGCTGATCGACTCCAAACTCGATCTGGTGCATTCGGTGAACGCCACGCTCGTCATGATGGGTTTGGCCCCGATTTCCGAGCAGCTGGTTGCTTCGTATGTCGGCAACGGCGCTCCCGTTCTCATTCGCCGCATTCTGGGTCCCTCCGCCGGCGAGCAAGACGTGCAGCATGCGCTCGAATATTTTCTGAAATATTATCGCGAGCACATGCTCGACAACACTCATCTATATCCGGGAGTGAAGGAAGCGCTGGATCGTCTGCTGGAAGCCGGCGAAAAAATGGCGGTTTTGACGAACAAGCCGGTGCGTTTTAGCCGGTCTCTGGTGGAAGGGCTGGGACTCGCGCAGCACTTCTTTCAGCTCTACGGCGGAAACAGCTTTGAGCAGAAGAAGCCGCATCCGATTGGAATTGAGAGGCTGCTCGAAGAGACCGGGTTCGCGCGGGATCGAACCATCATGGTGGGCGACAGCGGCGTCGATATCCGCACTGCGCGCAACGCCAACGTCAAGGCTTGCGGCGTGACGTACGGATTTCAACCGGAAGGCTTTCGCGATGACCCTCCCGATCTGCTGGTGGACAATATGGGTCAACTGGCCGACTACGTACTCGAGCGGCGTTGAATTTCGCGACAAAAGTCGGCCAGCTTTTCCACCTTGGCCCAAGCCGCTCCGGTATCGATCGATTCCGCGGCCCGCTCGATCGCCTCGCGGATGTCGGTGGTTAAGTCTGCCGCCAGCAGAGCAGCAGCGGCATTCACCAGCACGATGTCTCGCCGTGGGCCACGTTCACCCTGGAGCACTGCGACTGCAATTTTCTTATTCGCTGCTCGATCGCCGCCAGCGAGGTCTTTCGCAGTGGCTGTGTCGACGCCGAAATCGGCTGGGGTCCACGAGAAATTTCGCACGCGCTCATGCACCACCTCGAAGACGGTGGTCGGCCCGGTGGTGGTGACCTCATCCAGGCCATCGGAACCGTGGACGACAAAGGCTCGCTCGGGCGCGAGGCCGGCCAGCGCGTGGGCCATCAATTTCGCCGCATCCAGCGACGGCGCGCCGATGAGCTGCCTGGTAGCACCGGCCGGGTTGGTCAGCGGGCCGAGCAGGTTAAACACGGTGCGCATCTTCAGTTCTTGGCGAGCCGGCTGGGCATGCTTCATCGCGGGGTGAAACATCGGCGCAAACAGAAATCCGATGCCCACCTCGCGGATCGCGCGCGCGGCATCTTCCGGAGTAAATGCGATACCGATGCCCAATTCCTCGAGCAGATCGGCACTGCCGCATTGCGCCGTCATGGACCGGTTACCGTGCTTGGCTACGCGTACGCCTGCGCCCGCCACTACGAACGCCGCGACGGTCGATATGTTGAAAGTTGATCCGCCATCGCCGCCGGTGCCGCAGGTGTCAAGCAGCGGCAGCGAATCCACGCGCGCGTCGACAAAGGCAGCCTTTTCCCGCATGGCGCGAGCAAAACCAAGAAGCTCGTCGGCGGTTTCGCCCTTGGTCCGCAGACCCACCAGAAACGCGGAAATCTGCGGCGTGGTAGCGTCTCCGCTAAGGATGGCGAGCATGGCCAGGCGCGCTTCGTCGGCAGAAAGATTCTCACGCGCGGCAACCTTGTGCAGGTAAGGCAACAACATTAAGGGGCTTTGAGGCCGAGTGTAGCATGCTCCAGCGCCGAGTTCACGATAAGATGGTCGCAGCGAGAGGAAGTTCTGGTATGAAACATTTCGGCCGCCTTCGTTTTTTCGCGATCTTGGCTGTACTGCTGGTGTGGATTCTTTCCTTGAATGCGCAAGGGCGGCGCGGAGGCGGTCCGCCGCCTGCCAATCCACCCGCTCCTGCCGAGGGCGCGACGCCGGCAGCTTCCGGGTCCCAGCAATTTCCGGCGCCTCCGGCGGTTGAAACGAAATCGGAAACCAAGCACGAGATTCAGATCAACGGCAAGAAAATCGCGTATACAGCGACTGCGGGCACCTTGGTGATCAAGAAAGAAGAGAAGCCTTGGGCCAGCATATTCTACGTAGCGTACACGCGCGATGACGTTCCCGCGGGGTCCAAGCGTCCCATTACCTTCGCGTTCAACGGCGGGCCAGGATCGTCTTCGGTGTGGTTGCATCTGGGCGCCTTGGGACCCAAGCGCGTCGAAATGGGACCGGACGGCGAGCAACCCAAACCGCCGTATCATCTCGTCAACAACGACGACACTGCGCTGGAGTTCACCGATCTGGTTTTCATCGATCCTGTAACAACCGGTTTTAGCAGGCCGGCGCCTGGCGAAAACCCAGCGCAGTTCCATGGTTTCGAGGGCGACCTGCAGTCGGTCGGCGAGTTCATTCGGCTCTACCTGGTTCGATCGGAGCGCTGGGACTCGCCCAAATTTCTGGCCGGTGAGAGCTATGGCACAACTCGGGCCGCGGCACTATCGCAGTCTTTACTTAGTGACGGAATTTATCTGAACGGCATCACGTTTATTTCGACGGTGCTGAATTTTGAAACGATCTCTTTCGCGAGCGGCAACGATCTTCCATACTCGCTTTTTTTGCCGAGCTATACTGCGACCGCCTGGTATCACAAAAAGCTCGCAAAGGACTTACAAAGCGACCTGGAAAAAGCCGTCGGCGAGTCACGGCGTTTTGCGGCAAACGAGTACACCGTCGCGTTGATGAAGGGCGATAAGTTGACTCAAAGTGAGCGCGCCAGCGTAGTCCGGCAGTTAGCGCGGCTCACCGGATTGTCCGAGCAATATATCGAGCAATCGAACCTGCGCGTGCCCATGCAGCGCTTCGCGCAAGAACTGCTCCGCAACGAACGCCGGGCCGTGGGGCGCTACGATGGACGACTCGAGGGCGCGGACCTGGATGCCACCAGCGATCGCCCGGATTACGATCCTAGCTACGCGTCGGTGCAGGGCGTTTACACCGCAATGATCAATGACTATCTGCGAACAGAATTGAAATACGATAGCGATTTGACTTACGAAGTACTTACAGGTAAGGTGCAACCCTGGAATTACCAACGGTTCGAGAACCGGTACCTAAACGTCGGAGAGAACCTGAGCCAGGCGATGACGCAGAATCCGAATATGAAGGCATTATTCGCCAATGGCTACTTCGATCTGGCCACACCGTTCTTTGCCACCGAATATACCGTTAGCCACCTCGGGATCGATCCGTCGCTTACTGGTCACATCAACCTGACTTACTGCGAAGCGGGCCATATGCTGTACACCAAAAAGACCTGCTTAGACGGCCTGCACAAGGCTATGGCCGACCTGTATCAGAAATCTCTGCCAGGCGAGTAACCTCGCGCGATGAATTTAACTTAGGGCAAGTTACACTGAAAACTAGCGTCTTCAATGAAGATCTCGGCCGCGATCATCACCTACAACGAGGAACGCAATATCGCCAGAGCCATCGAGAGTCTGCGCTGCTGCGATGAGATCGTGGTGGTCGATAGCGGATCGAATGATCGCACGGTGGAACTCGCCATCAAATTGGGCGCGCGCGTGCTTGACAGTAATTGGCGCGGCTATGCCGGCCAGAAAAATTATGCGTCTGATGCAGTGCCGGCATGATTGGATTTTTTCGCTCGACGCCGACGAGGCTTTAAGCGAAGCGCTCGAAGCCGAAATTTGGCAAATCAAGAAGGCCGGCCCGAGTTTTGACGCCTACACCATGCCGCGGCTGGCGCAGTATCTGGGCCGCTGGATTCTCCACTCGGGCTGGTATCCGGACCGCAAAGTGCGCCTGTTCGATCGCAGGCGGGCTAAATGGGTAGGCAAATACGTTCATGAGTCGGTGGAGGTGGAGGGCAAAGTCGGCCATCTCGACTCCAATCTTCTGCACTTCACCTGCAATTCGCTGTCGGAGCATTTGAAGACCATGGATCGTTATACGACGCTCGCGGCCGAACAACTGGTGGCGCAAGAGACTCCCATCGGCTGGGACCAACTCGCCCTCGATCCGCCCTGGACATTTTTTAAGACTTATGTTCTGCAGCGCGGTTTCTTGGACGGCACCGAAGGGTTGGCGATCGCCTATATGGCGGCGCTTTACAACTTTCTAAAATATGCCAAGGCCAAGAACATGAGCCCGCGAAGATAGCGTTGACTATTCTCCATATTGATACCGGCGTCGAAATGCGCGGCGGCCAGTGGCAAGCGCTGTATTTGTTGAATGGCTTAACCGAGCGTGGCGATCACGTGCGGCTGCTTGCCCCTGCGCGTTCTCCTCTGGCCCAAGCAGCGGCCGCGCAAAAGCTGGACGTCCGTCCTTTGCGTTGGACACGCTCGTAGCGGCGGTTCGCGATGCGGACTTGGTTCACGCCCACGATGCGCGCGCCCATTCCTTTGCTATTCTGACTGGCAGGCAGCCATTGTTTCGCGCCGCGTCGCCTTCCCAGTGCGGCAAAACCCGGCCTCGCGTTGGAAGTATAGCCGTGCGACGCATTTCATCGCCGTTTCCAAATGCGTGCGCGGGATACTGATAGCGGCGGGTGTAGATCCAGCAAGGATTACTGTCGTCCACGACGGGGTTCCCTTCCCGAACCGGCGCAAAGCGAGCGCACCCGAGTGGTCGCGCTGGATCTGGATGATCCGGGAAAAGGGAAAAAGTTGATCGAACATGCCGCCGCGCTGGCCGGCGTAGCCATTTATTTTTCAAAGAATCTGCCGCAGGATCTTCCGCAAGCCGCTCTGTTCGTCTATATTACGGATTTGGAGGGATTGGGATCCGCTGCCTTGCTGGCCATGGCGTACGGTGTGCCAGTGGTCGCGAGCCGCGTCGGAGGCTTGCCGGAAATCGTAGTAGATGGTGTAACAGGATTGCTTACTTCCAACGAACCCGAGGCAATCGCGAAAACTATTCGCAAAATATTGTCGGATCGAGCGCTGGCTTCGCAGTTGGCCGCCCGCGCCAGAGCTCGGGTGAGAAAGAGTTTTCCATTGATCGCATGGTAACGGAGACCCTGCGCGTTTATGAGAGGGCTCTCAGTTGATAATTTACGCTTTGTTCGCGGCACTATTCGGACTTCTGATCGGCAGCTTCCTGAACGTCTGCATCTATCGCTGCCTCGCGATCTCTCGGTAGTGAGACCCCGATCGTATTGCCCGTGCTGCGACAAGCAGATCGCGTGGTTCGACAACATTCCGCTGTTGAGCTTTGCTCTGCTGGGAGGCCGCTGCCGAAAATGCCGCCAACGGATTCCTGTACGTTATCCCATGGTGGAAATGCTGACTGCCGCGGTGTTCTTCTGCGCAATCTGGTTTCTCGGACTGACCGCGGCCGGCTTGAAGTTCTGCATCTTCGGCGCGATCCTCACGCTTGATGTTCTCGGATCTGGAAGAGCGAATTCTTCCGGATGAATTTACGCTGGGTGGCACGGTGATCGGTGTGGTGTTTTCCGCGTTCGTCCCGGTTGAGCCGAGCATTATGCCGCTGTTACTATGTCGCTTCACCAACCGCGAGTGATATCGGTGGCCGAATCCCTGTTCGCTGCCGCCTTTTGCTCGGGAATCCTATGGGGGTGGGCGGCGGCCTACCAAAAAATGCGTCATCGCGAGGGACTGGGCCTGGGCGACGTCAAGATGGTGGCGATGATCGGCTCGTTTTTAGGAATATACGATGCCCTGCTCTCGCTCATCGCAGCCTCTCTAGGGGGAACGATCGTGGGTCTACTCTTCATATGGTTCTCGGGAAAGGACGCATCCACCTACGAATTGCCGTTCGGAACGTTCCTGGCTTTGGCGGCGCTATTGGTAGGATTTGCGAGCGGCGTTATCTTTCACGGCCGCTTTGTTTTCTAGCCCAACAGGACCTCGCTTTCAGCGTCCGCGCAACGTTCCGGTGTAACATAGAGGCTTAGCTCGATGAAAGATCTAATCGAGGCCCTGAAGCCTGGCAGCAAGGATTGGGTGCTCGCCACGGCCATTGATCCGGACCGCCTGCCTGCTCACATCGCCATCATCATGGATGGAAATGGCCGCTGGGCTCAGAGGCGCAATTTACCGCGCGTGGCTGGTCATAAAGCGGGCGTGGAACCGGTAAGGACCACCGTCGAGACCTGTTCCCGGTTGGGGATCCAGGCGCTTACCCTGTACGCTTTCTCCGTGGAGAATTGGAAGCGCCCACGAGCGGAAGTGGATACGCTGTGGCGCTTATTGCAGGTGTATCTGCATCGGGAACTTCCCGAGATCATGCGCAACGGGATTCGGTTGACCTAAATGGGGCGGTTGGACAGGCTGCCTACGCAAGTGCGGCTGGAGCTGGAAGCGGCCGCCGACGCGACCGCCCAAAATACCGGAATGCGGCTCAATGTCGCCATCAATTATAGCGGCCGCGCCGAACTCGTGGACGCATTAAACGCGATCATCGAGAATGCCCGCTTAGAGGGCCGCCTGCGCGATCTGCATATCGATGAACAGACCATCGCATCGCGGCTTTACACGGCGGGGTTGCCCGATCCCGACCTGCTGATTCGGACTTCCGGCGAGATGCGCATCAGCAATTTCCTGTTGTGGCAGATCGCGTACGCGGAGCTCTACGTTACCGAAACCCTCTGGCCCGATTTCCGACGAGCTGACCTGCTGCATGCCATCCTGGAATACCAAAAACGGGACCGGCGCTTCGGCGGCCTGAGCCTGAAGCGCGAGCGGCACTCAGGATGAATGGATTGAAGTAATCGGCACCATTGCGCGATGAAGCGCGTCCTCACGGCGCTTCTTCTGATCCCGATATTCCTGTTCATAATTCTTTGGGCGCCGCAGGGCTGTGGCTCTTCCCTGCGGTCGCGGCCATCGTCGGCGATCTTGTGCTTCCGGGAATATGCGAATATCGTCGCGCTGCATCATGTTGCCAAGCCGGGAATATTCGGCTACGTAGCGGGTCTGCTGGTCTTGCTTCTCCCGGTCGAGATCCGGCTTTTTTCGTGTTGATCGCGATGCTGGCAATGGCCTTATCTCTGCGATCGCGCGATTTGGCGGAGGCCTCCCTTACGCGGCCGCGCTATTGCTCGGAGTGGCCTACGTGTTTGGCTCGTTGCGCTGCGGGGTGGACTTGCGGGCATCGGCCCCTACTGGCTGTTTTTCGCGCTGTCGCTCAACTGGGCGGGCGACATCGCGGCGCTGTATGTGGACAGACTCATCGGCCGGCATCAGCTGGCGCCGCACATCAGTCCCGCGAAATCCTGGGAAGGATCGATCGCGTCGATCGCGGCGTCCATCGCTTACGGAGCCTCTTTTCTGCCCCGTGGTTGCCGTCGGTGCCAATCGCGGAGGGTCTCGGCGTCACGGCGCTAGCCAATATCGCCGGCCAGTTCGGCGATCTTTGTGAATCGGCCTTGAAACGCGGCGCCGACGTCAAAGACAGCGGCAACCTCCTTCCCGGCCATGGCGGATGGCTGGACCGGCTGGACAGCAGTCTGTTCGCGCTGCCAGTGGTCTATTTCCTGGTGATCAATTTGCACTGGTGATAACGACCAGATGGCGCCGATGTATCTTCGCACTCTTCGCGCTTGTCTGCGGCGGTTGAATCGCCGGCGGAAAAGGCCGGGTTCGGCGCCGAGCGAGCCATTCGATCCCGCGCTGGTAAAGAGGGCCGAGTTTGCCCTGCGCGGTTTGCCGATTCCGCATGAGGCCCAGGCTTATTTTGAAGAGCACGTTGGCCGATTAGCGAGGACCATTGCTCTAGTACCTCCGCCGCAGACCACCAGTCGAGTGCTCGAACTCGGCTGCTATATGCAAATCACGCCGTTCCTGGAGCGCCTGTGCGGCTATCGCGAAGTTCGGGGCGCATACTACGGGCCCGCGGCAGAATCGATCGCAAGGTGATTCCATTTCCTGACGGAGACTTCTCTTGCTCCATCGATCATTTTGATGCCGATCGCGACCGTTTCCCTTACCCCGATTCGCATTTTGATCTCGTGATCGCCGCCGAAATGATCGAGCATTTGGTTTACGATCCGATGCACATGCTGTTCGAATGCCAGCGGATCCTAATCGAGGGCGGTCATCTGCTGATCACGACGCCCAATGTCGGAAGCATCACCAGTGTCGCAAAAACTCTGGACGGCCGCGACAATCCTCAGATTTGTTATCTCTACAAGCGGCCGCATCCGGCTGAAGATCCCGAGATCGGACACGTGCGCGAATATACTATGTGGGAGCTCGGCGAAGCGGTGAAGAGCGCCGGTTTCGAGATAAGCAAGCTCTTCACGACATACATCGCGGGCTTCGCTTGTCACCTGCCGCTGCTGAGATTCCTGGAAGTGAATGGCTACAATACCGACAATCGCGGCGAGCAAACCTGGTGCCTGGCAAGGAAGCGTTCGGGCTTGCCGGTGGATCGCTACCCGTTTTTCTTGTATAGCAATTAATGCAGGATGGACGGGCCTTTCCGCTCCAGCCACCACCATACCATTCCAGCTTCCGAGAGCCAACAGTGCAAGCATCGCTGCGAATCGTCCTACCCGCATTCCAGTGAAGCTCCACAACGCAATTG
>CAVSYF010000007.1:0-344093 GCA_963732175.1 Bryobacterales bacterium
TCTACGCCGCCCCGCCGGCGCCGCGGTTGCTGGAACTGGAGCCGCAGTCGTTGTGGTTTTCCGCCGCCGGAGCGGCCCCCTCCCACGCTCGCGCACGAAGAAAGGTGGAGCCTGAGGATGTGACGCAAGCTCTGTCCGGCATCGGAAGGCAGGCTCGCCATAATCAACTCAGGGATCAGATCATGCGGACCACCGAATGCTCCAAGCGTACGGCGCAACTGGCGATTCGGGATGCCTGCTTGACAGGCGGCATTCTACAGGACAACGGCCAATACCGACTGCCGCTGTAAACCGCGACAGTCCGGCCGATCCAGTGTCCGCTCGGGGTCGCGCCCGGGCGGATGCCCAGGGCCGATGCGACGGAGTGGCTCCGAAGAAATCGGCTCACCTCCCGCGTTCCGATACGAGCGCGGGAGGGTCTTCTCTTCAAAACGACAAACAAAAGAGACCTGCGTTTCTTTGGTGAACTTCCGAGCGGAGGCCCTGGGCTATAAAAACGCGAAAGCGCGCCCGGTCGCCTTTGCCGGGCGCTCCGACTGGCTTTTTCGACCGGGATACTCGTTTCTGCCTACACAAGCAAGTATCCTATCCCGCACTCCTTATGCGCCCGTCGCCTCAATCTGAAAACTCGGCCGGGAAATAGCTTGAGACGTTTCAGGGAAAAGAATGTGGCGCATTACACAATGCCCGCAGCGGATGAACCCCGCGAAGGCAAAATCGTGCTTGATCCGATGCTGCTTCGTTTGAGCGCGTCGCTCCAATAAGGCTTGAACCTCTTCCCACATCTCCTGGCTTACCAGAGCTTCATGCTTGCCGTGGTAGGTCACGCCGTCCCAGTCGAAATCACCGGTGTAGATGCGTTTGCGAAGGATCAAGTGCAGGGTGCTCCGACGAAGTCGTCGGCCTTCAACCGTCCATCCCTCCTCTCTCGCCTTGGCTGCGAGAGTCTTCAGGGAATACTGACCCGTGCGGAACTCCTCAAATAGACGCGTAATCGTTGAGCCATCGTTGTCCGGCGCAATAATGCGCCTTCCGTCCGTCCCTTCCACGTTGCGATAGCCTGCCGGCGCATTGCTCGGATACAGGCCGCTCTTGGCCTTCTGGAGCATTCCCTTCAGTGTTTCCTCCCCCAAGTTCTGCGAGTAGTTCCGAGCCATCAGGACCTTGATGCCGTGAATAAACTGCTCGGACGATTTGGAGTCCGCCGAAAGGATGGTGCCGTCCTTGACGAAGTGGATCGTGACGCCGAGCTCATCGACGGTGGCATAATCCGGCACGTTCCTGTAAAGCCGGTCTGTTTTCTCCACCAGGATTGATTTGCACTTGCTGCGGTTCTTCCTCAAAAACGCGAGCATCTGACCGAACCCGGTCCGTCCGCTGCTACTGGCCGACTCGACATCGACGAACTCTTGGACGGTCTTCATGCCCTGCTTCCTTGCATAATCGCGCAGCAGTTCTAGCTGCGCCGGTATCGGGAAGCCCTCAACCTCCTGTTCCTTACTGCTCACTCGTGCGTAGATCACCACCCACTGCGGCTGCGGTACGGATCCGTTCTGAAGCATATTTTGGTGTCCTTCAGGCCACCCTTTCCTGGTCGTTCTTGGATTCGATGATCGCGCATTTTGCGGAGGCACGCTGCTCGGATCCCATCGGTATAGGAGCCTAACGAATTCGGTGAGGCGTTTTGATTGACGATCCCATTCCGAGTCGCTTAAAGGGCGACCGTGGACGGCTTCCACATCTTTGCGGGCCGCCCGTTCGGCTGTGGACAGAGCCTTGCCAATTGACTTCCGACGTTGCTCAGGATTGCCTGCTTGGCCATCAACTTACCTACTCGTCAGCTCTTGCTCTTCTGTCCGGCCTCTTCCAAGCCGCCATAGCCTGCTCTTTGCTCGGAGCCAGCTCGGCCTGTGAGAAGGGAAATTAAAACGTGCGCGACCTTTTTCTTGCGCCGACACTGATTGATCGCATTTGCTCCTCTTCTTGATAAGGGAATGGCGGGGATGGTTCGCGGACAAGAGTTTTACGTTTCTGCAACCGTGATCGATTAGCCAGGCAAATCGTACGGCCCTCCGTTCTCAGCAGCCTGTCTCCGAGTCGCTTACTATCGTCGTGAGGTCCGCTCCGTACTGTAATCGCGAGTCCGTCCATATCTCAGCGCTTCCCTCCACTAAAGCAACGGCAGGGCGAATTCGGGACGGGTCAAATCGCGTCACTGTAAAACCAATAGTTTCCGCGGGCTTTCGACATAATTCAACGGATTTCGACAACGCGATGGGCTGTTCGACGTTCTTCGACATTTTTCAACGGCAGCAGAGACAACAAATATGCGTAGTGGAACATAAAGGAAACGTCCGACGCCGTCGTCGGTTTTGTCTTGTATGTTGCTAACACGCCGCCACTTGATGCGTCGGGCGAGCCCACTCGATTGTCGGTCAATTGTCGGACCGACGATTTCGCACCCAGAATCGTGTTCTCAGAGCCTTCCGGTGAAGCTCATTTTGGGATGGGATCGTTAAAGTCGAACTCTGCGAAAGGATCTCGTTTGCTAGCGGCTTTGGCTGGCAATCTACTAGAACGCCGTTCCGGACCGCGAGTGGGACAAGTCACCGTAACCGACTACCTATCCAGGTGGATTCCCCCAACGCGTTATGGCCCGCCTTCGGCGACGGCGAACACTAATTCCGGATGGAGCAACATTGACACCACGCTTCTCGGCCAGGGTTGCTTGTAATTGCCGAAAGAACGCCTTAGCCGTCTCCAACTCACAGATTCAATTCATTTTGTCGAACGGTGATCGTCGCTTAATAGTAGTGCGGTCTTCCATTACCTTAGTTAATGGAAGGGTGGCTGACAATCCAGGACCTATCCAAACAACACATTCCTAATGAATTACTTACAAGGGAGCTCCGCCATCAGCGACGTTTGGCCCCATTTCCCAACTGGAATTTGCGCTGCAGGTCATCGAGTGTCCGGCGTCAACTATTTCTTTGGGTTGACGACAACTATTTCTCCCGATCAACGACAACTACTCTGGACCGGCTGGGGGCGAAGCCCCGCGGCCGCCTGGGTTTTGCTGCATAAGATAAAAGGACTCGTTGTCGGAGCTGTGGGACTGTGGGAATCGCGGAGCGATTTCCAAGGGGCGGTGGGAAGAGTGGAAAACCTGGTTTTGGTTTTCCAGGCTTTCCACGGCACCGTCATTTCCACAGCTCTTTGTTTTTCGTGGCTCATCCGCTTTCGCCCTGGCTTTCCGCTTGCTGGTTCTTCTTGGCGTGTTCGACGCGGTAACTGGGAATGTTCAGTTCGATGATCACGCTATGGTGCACCAAGCGGTCGATCGCAGCAGCCGTCATCATGGCGTCTTTGAAGATCGCTTCCCATTTGGAAAACGGCAGATTGCTGGTCATCAGGACGCTGCCGCGTTCGTAACGCTCGGCCAGCAAAGTGAACACCACTTCCATATCGTCCCGGCTTTGCTGCAGGTAGCCCAGATCGTCGATGATCAATCCGTCGTAGCGGCTCAGGCGTTTGATCTCCCGGCTCAGCCGCAGATCCCTCTTGGCCGCCAGTAAATCCTGCATCAGGAGCGCGCATTTGGTGAAGTGCATTTTGCACTCTTTCACCACCACCAGCTCCTGGGCCAGGGCGGTTAGAAGATGGCTCTTCCCCGATCCAGGATTCCCGAATACCAGAACGTTCTCTTTCCGGTCCAGGAAACTGCCGTCCAACAGCGTTCGCAACTGCCGTGCCGCTTTCGCCGGCAAGCGCTTCAGATCAAAATTCGGCAGCGACTTCTCCAGGGGGAGCGCCGAATCCTTTAGCAAGCGCTGCACCTTGCTCTTGCGCCGTTGCTCGCATTCCCGCGTGATCACTTCCAGCAGATACTGCTCGTAGCTCAGCGTTTCCCGCTCTGCCTGCCGGGCCGTGTCTTCGTAGCATTCCCGCACCGTTGGCAGGTGGAGATCCTTGAGATGCTCCAGCAAAGCCGGACGCACATCGGCGACCGCGCTCATTGCCACATCTCCGTGCACAACTGGTCAAAGCCGGCCAGGTCCACCAACGCCACTTCCACCATCGTCACCGGCGCGATGGTATCGAGTTGGAACAGCATTGCGCCGATCACTTCCACCGTAATCCCCACTTCCTCTTCTCCCGCCAGCAGTTCGCGCAAAGCCTGATCGACCTGGACCTCGCCGGTCTCCGCCGCCAGTTTCAGAATCTTCAAGTACTCCTTGCCCGCTCTCAGCGGCGTGCTTTCCCGCAGCGCATCGTATGCCATGCGAAACCGGCTGGTCGGAAACAGATCCTCTTGATACCGGTAGTTTTCAAAGGCTCCGGGCTTGCGCACCAACCATTCGATGATGTGCCGATAGTCGATGCGATGCTTGCCCCGGCCGCGCAGCCGCGGCAGGTCTTCCACCTTTCTCTGTCCGTACCAAACCTCGACGTGATCCAGGTACAACCGCGCTTCCACCTGCGCCCCAATCAAGCGGCTGTTCACCGAATACGAGTTCCGCTCGACGTGGATCAGACTTCCTGAGTCCACTTTCACCCGCTCGCGTTTGGCCGATTCCATCCGCCGCGCCGGCAACTCTCGCATCACCGCAAGCTCCTCGGCCAAACGCGCCCGCCGCCCGGCATTGCGCTGCGCGAACAGATCTTTCAGAAACTGCGCGTACTCGACCATGCTTTGAAAATCCCGGCTCCCGCGCAGCAGCAGCGCCTGATCCACTGCTCGCTTAAACCGGTGATGGCTCTGCTCGCAATCCCCGTTCTCGTTCGGGCTCGCCGGATTGGTGTGTTGCGGCTTCACCCCGTAATACCGCATCACCCCTTCATAGCGCCGGTTGAATTCCTCCAGATTGCTCATGTTGTTCACCGCGCTCGACAGGCTGTCGGTGCGGTGCTCCGCCGCCACGGCGCCCAACTCCCAGACCGCGTTCTGCCATCCTTCGCTGAGGCTCTCCAAGCTCTCGGAATAGCAGATCGTGCCTGTTTCCCAGTTCGAATACGTCAGCACGAAGTGGTACACCAGGTGTTCGAACGTACGCCCGGCCAAGGTGATCCCCAGCTCGCTCATGTGCGTGAAGTCCGACGCGCACAGCCGACCCGGCACGTGCACCTGGCCGAAATACACCTCCCGCGCCGGCCCTTCCGTCGCCCGCCAGAGTTTGATTCGCCGCTGCAGCGTCCGGATCTGCCCGTCGCTAAACCGCCCTGGGTGCTCCCGCTGCAGCCACTCAAATAGCGTCTTGGCCTCCAGACTTGGGCTCTCTTCCATTTGCTTTTGGACCGCGCCCCACACCTCGCTGAAGGGATCCCCGCGGGTCCGCCATGGGCGCTCTTTCTTCAGTTCGCTGGGCAACCGTTCCAGCCGCAGATACCGCCGCGCCGTCGTCGGGTCCATCCCCGCCTTCGCCGCCGCAATCTCTTGATTCTTTTCAGTGTTCGACAACTTTCTCAGCCTCCTCACCTGCTCGTCTGTGACCATTGCCTCGGCGCCAGAACAGCGCGATTCTTGATGGTCACATTAGTTGTCGCCGAGCGGGAGTTTTAATTGTCGTCAGCCGGGTGATCTAATTGTCGCCGAACAAATCGAGGAAGTTTTCCAGGAAGACGACGTGTTTCTGGGTCTCTTGCGCTCCCTTGGACTCGACGCGCGTAGCCGAGAGCACCGCCGGCAGGCGAAACACTTCTGGCCTGGCGCTAAATACAGCTTCCGGACCCGTCGCCGGCAGGCTCGCCCCGACACAGCTACGGGGCAAATGAACCATTTCAGCCCGGTATTTTTTTGGGCCTCATGAAACACGCCGTACCTCTGAACTGGGCCGCAGTCGCGCGCCTTTCACACAGCGCGATGGCCCTCGACGTTTACACCTGGCTCGCCAACCGCCTACACCGCGTAGACCCCAACAAGCCGCCTTCGTCCCGTGGGTTGCAGAAACCAAGGGCTTGGTGTAACATCCCGTAGGAAGGCGAGTTCCGGATCGCCCAAGTGAATCATTGCGCTTGCATAAACATGACGTCGCGCATATCCGAGTGATGGTCGGGACGCACCATGAGAAACGCTCACCCATGAGGAAGGTAATCGAATGAAGAACAAACTAATGGCTTCTTTTCTCGCATCGCTTGCGGCTCTGCTGTTCGCGAGTCCTGTGCTGGCGCACCATGGATTTGCCGGCCGCTACGACGAGGAACATCCGGTGACTGTAACGGGAACCGTGGTGGAACTTCAGTTCGTGAATCCTCACTCGATGATCTTTTTCGACGTGACGGATAAGACCGGCAAGACCGAGCGGTGGCAGGCCGAATTGGGGTCAGCAGCGCAGTTGCATAACACCGAAGCGTGGACCCGCACCACTCTTAGTGCGGGAGACAAGATCACGATTGTCGGTCCGCAAAACAAGAATGGTTCCAGTGACATGAACCTCTCCCACGAGAGTAAAATCACCATGACGGACACCGGGAAAGTCATCCACAACAGTATTAAGGCCGAGCAAGCCCCGCCTGCAACACGGCCGAACTAAGGTCGTCTTCAAGATCGCGCTTTTGCTTTGGGGCGGGTGCTTTGCGGCAGGGATGTGAAGCGGAGCCGTTCCCTTCCCCGCGCCGGGCCTGCGGTGCTTCGTTATTTTGTCCGGCGCTTGCCGAAAGGAGTTGTACGATGAGGGACAGAAAGAAGGGTGTTCTGGTGCTCGGCCTGACGGTGGCAGCCTTGTGTGCTTCGGTCAGCCCCGGCTTCGCGCAAGCGCATATGCCGATGAGCGGCCAGCCGCAACCGCCGAAAACCACCACCGCGCCGACAGGAACGTGGCTGCCGAAATCGATCGCCTACATGAAGGCTTCCAATGCCGGGAAGGGCAATCAATTCGGCTTCGCGATCGCGCTCAGCGCCGACGGCAACACACTCGCGGTCAGCGCCATTTCCGACGACAGCGCCGCCAAAGGTGTGAACGGCGTTTCCAAAGACCACGCGACCAATTCCGGCGCGGTGTACGTTTATACGCGAGATAACAATGGCTGGAAACAGCAGGCCTACCTGAAGGCCTCGAATACGGCGGAAGGCGCTCAATTCGGAAACGCCCTGAGCCTGAGCGCCGACGGCAACGTATTGGCGGTCGGTTCTACCGGAGAAGCCAGTTCGGCCACCGGCATTAATAGCAATCAGAGCGACCGTTCGATGTCGGGTGCGGGCGCCGTCTATGTCTTCGCGCGCGCTGGCGCTGCCTGGTCGCAGCAGGCCTACCTGAAAGCGTCCAACACCGGCGGCCCGGATATAGGCTACCAGTTCGGCTACTCAGTCTCTCTCAGCGGTGACGGACGCACGCTCGCCGTGGGCGAGACCAGCGACCCCAGCAACGGCACCGGCATCAACGGCGACCAAAAGAACACGGATGCACCGGAAGCCGGAGCGGTGTTCGTCTTCAGCCGCAGCGGCACCACCTGGTCGCAACAGGCTTACATCAAGCCCGGGACCACGCCCGTGCGCAATTTACTGTTCGGCTACGCCCTCGGCTTGAACGGCAACGGCGATACCCTCGCGGTGGGCGCGTACAATGACGAGGGCCGTAGAGGCGCCGTTTACGTCTTCGCGCGTAACAATGGGACCTGGTCACAACAGATGCGTGTCCTGGCTACGAACGGCCAGGTCGGGGATTACCTCGGATGCTCACTGGCCATCAGTGACGACGGCAACACCATTGTCGCCGCCGCCGCGGAAGATAGAATCGCCCTGATCCGTGCCGGCAAGACGGACGTTTCGGACTCCGTCGGCGGGGCCTACGTTTTCGTGCGGGCAGGAGGCAAGTGGTCGCAGCAGGCTTATGTGAAGGCCTTCAATCCGCGGGCGAACGACCAATTCGGATGGGCTTTGGCCATGAGCCGCGACGGCAACACCATTGCCATCGGCTCGCACCTCGAGGATAGCGGCGCCAAGGGCGTTAACGGGAATCAGTCGGATGCCTCCATGGAAGACTCCGGCGCGGTTTACGTTTACACCCGCACCGGCACTACCTGGAATCCCACGGCGTACGTAAAGGCTCCCAACACTCAGCCCTCCGCGGAGTTCGGCATCTCGGTTGCGCTGAATGGCGACGGCAAAATGCTCGCCGCTGGCGCGACAAAGGAAAATAGCGGCGCCAAGGGCGTCAACGGCAAGCAGGACGATCAGTCGGCCGTCAACCAGGGCGCCGCCTACGTCTATTACTGACGAGAATGCGAAAAACAGGTTGTGGACGGCCACATCCCCGGGCACGATTCCCTGTTTATTCCTTTCAATCGCTAGATCTCAACATGACGGATTTTATGTCTCATTCTTTTTCTTTCTTCGGTTGTGAGGAGGCCCTGTGAGGAGCAATGTGAAGCTCGGAGTGAAAAGAACGGCCTTTCTTAGCGTAGTAAGCATGGTGATCTGCTTTTTCGGTGGTGTGCTTGCCTTCGGGCAGGCTGCCCCGCAACGCCCAGCGCAACCGCCACCAGCACAAAGCCAGGCGGCGGAACAGAAGGCAGAAGATGTCTTTAAGAATATTCAGGTCCTGAAAGGAATTTCCGTGAAGGAATTCATGGATACCATGGGCTTTTTCGCCGCCTCCACGGGCCTCAACTGCGCCGATTGCCATGTCTCGGAAGAAGATTGGGACGCATACGCAAAGGATGACCGAGTACTTAAGCGGACCGCGCGCAGGATGGTCTTGATGGTGAATGGCATCAATAAAAGCTACTTCGGGGGGAAGCGGGAGGTGACTTGCTGGTCCTGCCATCGCGGAGGTGACAAACCTACTGTCACTCCGGATCTCGCTGTGCAATACAGCTCCGCGCCTCCGCCGGAACCGGATGAAATCACTGTGGCGGCGCCCCGTCAGCCGTCTGCCGATGAGATTCTGGACAAGTATATTCAAGCAATCGGCGGAGCTCAGCGTGTCGCCAGCCTAACCAGCTTCACGGCCAAAGGAACCTATGTAGGGTTCGACACTGCCATGATGAAGGTCCCGGTGGACATATATGCTAAGGCTCCGAATCAACGCACCATGGTCGTGCATATGTCCGAAGGGGACAGCACCAGAACCTACGACGGGCAGCGCGGTTGGTTCACGCTGCCAGGCTTCCCTGTGCCACTGGTCGAGTTGAGCGGAGGCGATCTGAACGGCGCCAGGGTGGACGCGCTGCTGGCTTTCCCCGCGCGGATCAAGCAGGACTTCACCCAATGGATCGTGGGGTTTCCCGTCACCATCAACGATGTCGATACGCTGGTCGTTCAGGGGAGGCTGGCGTCCGGCGGCTTTCCAGTGAAATTATACTTCGACCCAAAGACGGGCCTGCTGGTACGTTCCGTGCGCCTTGTCAATTCCATCGTGGGGATGAATCCAACGCAGGTCGACTATGAAGATTACCGCGAGGTTAACGGAGTCAAAGTGCCGTTCAAGTGGACAGTGACTTGGACGGACGGACGGTCAGTCATCGAGTTGAGTTCGCTCCAACCGAACGTGCCGGTGGACGGAGCGAAATTTGGCAAACCGGCGCCACAACGCTGATCGTTTCCCTAAGAGGAATCCTTTCCACTCGGCGCGACCTCATCATCATCGAAGTGGCGGTGTTCCTCCTCATCGTTCAGGAGGGGGTGATTCATCGGCTTGCCGGAATACGCCAATCCGTTGTGGAACGCCGCTAGGGAAGACGAAGCTTAGGACGGTCCTGACTAGAGTGATCTCAGCCGCGGCCACAGCCGCTCCGCATTTTTCGCGATTCATCACGCGCTGGATGTCCGCCGGCAGATTGTTCTCCGGCAGATGATCCACTGTCGATTCCATCGGCTCGGCCGGATAATCGGTGCCGAATAAATATTGCGTCGGGGGAGCGAGCTTCATCATCGCCGCGAGCGGAACGGGTACGGACGCTATTGGCATCGATGACGTCGAGTACCAAATCCCGGAGCCTGCTTCCAGCGTTTTGATCCTGACTGCGCTCGCGAGCCTCGTTCTTCTGTACAAGGCAAGAGGCTCAAGGCTGGGTTAGCTCCCAGCCGCTGAATTGGACACTTCCTTTCCCAATCCACGATGCGGTGGAGGCGCACAAAGAGGGCATCACGCATCGCGACCCGAAGCCCGCGAATATTCTCGTGACCAAAGCCGTCACGGCATATAATTAGAGGAGCGACTTTTCATTACAAAAATTAATGGACGGATGTCCGACCATCCAAGCGCTATCCAAATAACACATTTCTAATGAATTGCTTACGAGGGAGTTTTCGTTTTAAGCTAGCCCGAAAAAGCGTTGGCGGAAACGGACCCGTACATTCGGGCATCCGGACTTGTGGCTCGCGTCGAATAGTGCACATTGGCGGGTCGGCCGTTACATGTCCAAGTGCATTATTTCGAGGTTGAGCAGGTGACCCGTCCGACTCGGGAAAGCGAAGATCGCGGATCACGCTCACTACGGGACAATCTTCATGACAAACGCATCTCCCGGGTTGAGTTGCGTTCCGGCGTAAATGCGCGACGAATTGGAAGGGTCGACGGCGATCACATATACAATTGGGACGCTCAAAGCGGGCACCTGCGACCGAGTTGCCCCAGCATCCGTGCTGCTAAACAGACCCCCGGCAACGGGCCCCGCATACAGAGTCGAGGAATTGGATGGGGCCAGCGCTAAACCGTTGAGCGGTGAATTCGGCAAACCGGAGCCTATCGCAGACCAGTGATTGCCTGCGTCATCGCTCCGGTAAAGGCCCGGAGTACTGTAAGCGTCTGAGGAATCCATCTTGATTGCGCGGGCGATGCTGCCGAAAATGGCAGGATGCGAAGCAAACAGGAAATCCGCGGCATCGTCGATGGCTTTGCCAAAAGCGGGATGACGCGGCGGGAGTATTGCGGCAAGCACAATATCGGGATCGCGACGCTGGATTACTGGCGCCGAGTTGAAAAGAAGAGCCATCCGAAGCTGGTCGAGGTCGCGATAGAAACACAGGGCAGCCGAGCGACCGGATTCGCGCTGGTGTTGGCCAACGGTCGGCGGATCGAAAGCTCGTGGAAGTTCGCCGCAGCGGATCTGACGCGATTGATCCACGTGGCCGAGTCGTAATCGTGTTCGGGCTGGGACTGGCGACGAAGATCTATGTCGCGGTCGAAGCCGTGGACATGCGCAAGGGCTTCGAGGGATTGTACGGGTTGGTGCGCGATCAGCTCGGCGCAGACCCGCTGAGCGGGCATCTGTTCCTGTTTTCCAATCGCACGCGCACGCGGCTGAAAGCGCTGGTGTGGGATGGCAGCGGATTATGGGTGTGCGCCAAGCGGCTGGAGAAAGGCCGCTTCCGTTGGCCTGAGGCGAAAGAGAAACAGCGCAGCGTGACCATGCGCGCCGAGGAGCTGGCGATGCTGGTGAACGGGCTCGATCTGAAGCAGGCGCAGCCACGCAAGTGGTACCGGCGTTCGGCATAAAAAGCTCTGGAACATTTTCGCTTGTTCGCGTAATATAGAGCTTCCCCACCGTGAACGCTCCCGCGCGCATCGCTGAACTGGAGAGGCAACTGCACTGGGCGCAGTTGAAAATCCAGGCACTGCGAAGAAGAGTTGCGGCAGCGGCGGATTCAGCAACTGGGTCCGACGCAGCGAAACGCTGAGCAATCTGCAACTGGAGTTGCTGGCCGAGGAAGAACCCGGCGCCACACGCGACGAAGTGGAAGCGGAAGCGCGGCGCGAGACGCTGACCGCGCACGCGCCGCGGGAGCGCAAGCCGCATCCGGGCCGCAAGCCGCTGCCGGAGAATCTGCCGCGCGTCACAAGTCATTGCCTGCACAGCGAACCACGTGCGCAGCCTGCGGGGAGAAGACAGCGGTGATCGGCTACGACGAAAGCGAGCAACTGGATCGTGGAGCCGGCGCGCTATTTCGTGCGCGTGACCAAGCGCGAGAAGCGAGCTTGCCGGCGCTGCTCGACGGTGACGGCCGCCCCGCTGGCGGAACGCATCGTCGAAAAAGGATTGGCCAGCGACGCGGTGGTGATCAACACGGTGGTGGCGAAGTATTGCGATCACCTGCCGTTGTACCGGCAAGCGGTAATGCTGGAGCGCGAAGCGGGCGTCGAGATCGGACGCGCGACGCTGGATGGCTGGGTGATGCGGGTGGGCGAACTGCTCGGGCCTATCGTGGGAGCGATGCGGCACGATCTGCTGGACGCGTCCTATTTACAGGCCGATGAAACTCCGGTTCCGGTGCAGATGCATGATCGGCGCGGCGAAAATCATCAGGCGTATTTATGGCAATACGGAAAGCCGGGTGGCGAAACGGTGTTCGACTTCTGTTTGGGCCGGGGGCGTGAGGGTCCGCGCAAGTTTCTGGGCGAGTGGGAAGGGATTTTGCAAACCGATGGCTATGCGGCTTACGACGACATCGGCGGGCCGAAGCTGGTGCATGTGGGATGTTGGGCGCACGCGCGTCGCAAGTTCGTCGACGCGGTGAAAGTGAATCCGCAAGATGGCGCGGCGGTCGCGATGGTGACGCGCATGGACGCGTTGTTTCTGATCGACCGCGATGCGCGCCGCCGCGCGTTGAGCGTGGAGGAACGCCAGGGCACACCGCCGCCAATACGCCGAGGAGTGGTTGCAGCGAGATCCGCGAGGCCTGCCTGGCGCTGGCCCAGCAAGCGCTGCCGAAAAGCGCGTTGGGGCAAGCCGCGGCCTACACCTTAAATATGTGGGCCAAGCTGCGGCGGTGTTTCGATTACGCCGAAGTGGAGCTGTCCAATAACTTGGCGGAAAACTCGATGCGCCCGGTGGCATTGGGACATCGCCTGCGTCAGTGGTCTTATAGATGCCTTGGCCATTGGCGCCATAAATTATTGCGTACCAAATCGAGCTGTTCGTTGGGTCAATCAGAAGCGTGCCTATCGTCCCCGGCGCAACTTTATGGATAGTTGCGCCACCCAACGGCAAGACTTGGACAATAGTACCCACAACGGTATAGAGAGTTGACTTCGAGTCCACTACGATTTGAGTTACATCGCCGCCGAGAGGAGTCCAAGTATCGCCGCCGTCGATACTCTTGAGCAGGCCCCGATTGCGTGCCTCAGCAAAGAGGTTCAACGGATTTGCCGGGTCAATGGCGAGCGGGCCGGAGCCGGTCATCGCGCCAACTAATCCGGTCGGTTTCCATGTGTCGCCACCATCGGTACTCTTGTAAACACCATCCGTTGCGCCATGCCCACCCCATCGAGCGTAGATCACAGACGGATTAGTCGGATCGAATGCCATTGCATTCAGGTTCCCACCCGGTGCGGCTGGGACGCCAACAAACGTGGCGCCCCCGTCGCTGCTTCTGACGAAGTCTCCGTGCGTAGTGCCCATGTAGAGGGTAGAGTCGACCGGATCGATCCAGAGCGCGTCAACGGCCACAGCGCCGGTTCCATGCCAGCTTGCAGCCCCATCAGTGCTCTCAAAAATGCTGCCGGAGCTGACCGCATACACAGTCGACGGCTGCTGAGGGTCCACCAGCACCAAAGAAGGCGTGGCGGGCAGGCCCGAGTCACTGCGACTCCAGGTGCCCGCCGCATCGGTGTTTTGTAAATAAAGGTTCCGTTGAATTGCTTCTGAAGCGCATTCGACGTGACGGGAAAGTCTCCGGAAGCCGTGCTTCCTGCGAGATAGGTCTTTCCAGCTGTATCCCCGGCAATGGCGAGAACGGAATCTCCGTTTGAGCCGCCGAAATAGGTGGAGTATACGTAATCCGACCCATCGGCTCTTATCTTGGCAACGAATGACGCGAAGGCGGTTGGCGGCTGCGGTTGGATCGCATTCTTGATCGGAAAATCGGGAGAATTCGTTTGCCCTGTGAGATAGATATTGCCGGCTGGATCGGCCGTGATGGCGCGGATCATGTCGCCGTTGCTACCCCCCACGAAAGTCGAGTACAGCAGAGCGCCATTCGGTCCCAGCTTGAGCACGAATGCTCTCGGGTTCTCTGGGTTGATCGACGGCGGATTAGGAAGCGGGTTCACGAGGGGGAAACTTGCGGATTGCGTCGAACCTCCAACGTATGCGTCGCCGTTGCCGTCGGAAGCGATTACGCTAGGGCCTGTGAATAGTTGATCCGGCGATACATCCGGAGTAAACGACGGACGTCCCATCGAAACTCATCTTGGCCACGTAGAGAGCGGCTTGAGCGCCCGCGATGCACTTTCGCAAGGGGTGCCGGCCCCACAACCGGAGGCGTTGGGCCGTTCGGTGTAGTGAAAGAAAGGCCCGCGAAATAAAGGTTCCCCAAGGGATCGATCGCAAGGTTTGTGGACGGCCCTCCGAATGAGGAACTTTCGAGGGGGGAAGAAAGGTACGTCGAATACACTAGAGCGTCGCCGGCCGGGCTGATTTTCGCCAGAAAAGCGTTACCCTGCGCGGAATTACCGTTGACCACCGGGAAATTGCTGTCTCCGACCGTGCCAACTACGTAAGCCGAACCAGATGAGTCCACCGCGATGGCCCCGCCTGAATCCGAACCGCCGCCTCCGAAAACAGCGGCGTAGCTTAGCACCGGATCGATCACCAAGGGACGGGAATGATTGTAAGCGGCCACGTCGAAGCTGATGCGGTTGCCGCGGCGGATCACTCGCCCCCGGATAACGCGATCATTTTGATAAATTCGCGGCAGTCGGATGCGAAGATCGGGGCTGTTGAGTGTGAGTCGAATCTGGCGCGGGTTAGCGCCAGGCGCTACCACAAAATCGAATTCCAGCTCGCGCGGGTTACCGTAATAGACTACATCGATCCCTGGATAAACGTTCCGGTAGCGAACGCGCCGGTAATTGGGCACGTGGGTGCGCCACTTCCGTGGATCAAGGTCGATCAAATAGTTGCTGTAACTCGGCAGCAGATCTTCGGGCTGCGCGATAGCGTTGTTTCGCGCGCCGAGTAGCCGCATGTTCCCCCGTCCGATGGTGACTCCGGCCGGCGTGACTGTAACGGTTGAGCTGCCGCTGTGCGTGATGAATTCAGATGCTCGGGCGCCCGGCTCGAAGGTTAGTGGCACATGATCGAGGCTTGGCGCGCCCCACAGCGCACCAGCCGACAAAACAGCGATTATGACGCGCATCGACATCAGCCTCCTCCGACAACCAGAAATCACTGCACAGCGATCGTTACTGTATTGCTGGAACGGCCCAAGTAAGTTAAACGCACCGGAACGGCAGTGCCCGCCGCCAGGCCGTTCGGCACGAGGAAATTCACTTGGTTGTACCCGGGATACCCGGGAGCGTCGCCGAAGTATAGGATTTCAGCAAGGATGCCGCCGACCGCTACTTGCGGAGGAATCGCTCCGCCTTCAAACAGGCTGGTGGTGTACATTGACAAGGCCTCTCCTGCAACGGCGGGGCTGCTCGATGATGCGATCTCCCCGGTTGCAGAGTGCCAGACGGCGCCTTGCACCTGGCCGTCGCCCGAAAGAGAGAACAGAGCGGGTGCCGGAACCAGCGCGGCCGGAGTGTAGATTTCGGCGCTGCTGAGGCTTCCGTAGAAAATGTCAATGCCGCCGTAGGCAATCCCTCCGGTGACCAGGACCCGGCCATCCCTGAGCAGCGTTGCGGTCTGTAATTCCCGGGACGCGTTCATGCCTCCGGTCGCGGTAAAGCTTCCTATGGACGGATCATAGAGCTCGGCGCTGGCTACAGTGCCGGCGAACATGCAAAAGTTGCTTCCACAGCTATCGGTCTCACCTCCGGCGACCAGGACAGTGCCGTCGGGCAACAGTGTGGAAGTGTGCCCGACCCGGCGCGACGCCATGTTTCCGGTAAGCGAGAACGCGCCTGTGGCCGGATCGAAAAGTTCGGCGCTGTTCGATCTGCCGGAGTCATCCTCTCCGCCCGAGAACAGACCTTGGCCGTTCATCAGCAAGGTCGCTCCCGTATGCGCGTTGTAATTCATGGATCCGGTTACGCTGAAGGCAGCGGAGCCCGGATCGTAGATCTGAGCAGGCTGCACGGCGGCGAACAAAACACGCCCATCGGCGAGCGAGATCGCCGGGGCGCAATAGTCGCAAACACTTCCGCCGCCCGCGTAGGGGCCGGCAGCCGCGAACGTGCCCGTCGCCGGGTCATAGATCTCCGCGCTGACAAGACCTCCCGGCGCGACGAAACCACCGGTGAAAATGACCTTGCCGTTCGCGAGCAAATTCGCGCTCGCTCCCGAAGTGGGATACACCATGTCTCCGGTGGCGGTAAAAATGCCGCTTGATGGATCGTAGATTTCGGCACTCATGGGGTAATCCATACTGCCGCCGGCGATCAGGACTCTACCATCTGGGAGCAGAGTAGCGGTGTGTAGCCACCGGGCTGTCATCATGTCCCGAATCGCAGTGAAGACCCCAGTGGAGGGATCATAAAGCTCTGCGCTCGACAGCGGGACGGAGTTGCCAGACTCGCCCCCGGCGATCAAGACCTTGCCGTCATTGAGGAGCGTCGCTGTGTGAAAAAATCGTGCCGCGGCCATACCGCCGGTTGCGGTAAACGTGCCAGGAGTTTGCGCGAAGGTGTACGCGAAGCAGATACCAAGCCCCAATACAATCGGGCAAATTCTTTTACTGGTCGATTTCATGTCTCGCTCCCTGAATGTCTCTCCACATAAAAACCTCAGATTGCCACAATGAGCTGCGAAGTGATAGGGTCCTAAAAGGACCGCTAAAGGCGATTGACGCCCTTTCTCGAGCATTTATGACGCTGAGCCATCGCGCCATGCAGCCTGGGGACATCCCCGAGTGCGTAGATCTTTTGGCGAGTCATCCCATCATCGGACCTCGGTACGGGTCGATGATCGAACACCTGCCCGAGGCATGGCTTCGCTTGCTGCAATGCGAGGCGAGAGACGCTGTCGTTATTCATGCCGAGGAAGGTACGCGAACCTCGCTTTGCTTCGTCGGCGTCACAGCCATCGTGCGGGACGATTTTATACGCGACCTTAAGACGCCACCGCATTTCTGGGTTGGGCCTGAACTAGCGCGGAGAATCGGAGCGCAGATCACCTCGATTTTGTCCTAAAGACCGGGGGGCGTCTTTGGGATTCGCTGGCAGGCGGCTACACGTCTAAGTTGAGGGCAAGCCCAAGGGAGATCGTCAGCAAGCCCCACATTGTGGGAATCACGCGGGATCTTGAACTCAAAAGGCAGCACGATTGGGCGGCAAGCTGGGTAGGCGGTCTTTTTGATTATCATCCTCCGCTGCTGGGCTTTAACCGGAGCGAACAGCGCTTGCTCTCCAGTGCGCTTCCAGGTGCGACTGACGAGGAACTGGCGGAGATGCTCGGAAGTTCGCTTCACGCGATAAAGAAGCTTTGGATCTCTATCTACCAACGGGTAGAAGACCATCTATCCGAGCTGATCCCCAACCAGCAACAATTGGAGCTTCCTGCGAACGGACGTGTCAAAGAAAAGCGCCGGCGCTTGCGGGCCTATCTGCGCGAACATCCCGAAGAATTACGGCCCATCGCACGAGCTTCTCACCAAAGCCATGACAACATCACGTTCGCCCTGCAACGTGGAAACCGAGGCGCCGGTATGGCGTAACGTTTGCGAGGTCAGCAAACCCACTTGGACGTATCGGCAAGTCGTCGAAGTGCCCCGTTGCGCGATGCGCTGGCAATCAACTCCTGTATTACGCGCTCCGTCAGTTACTTTTCAAATTTCCGATTGGCGTGGAGTTAAGGCCCCCCAAAAGTTGTTGAAGGATGCCCGACATCTGGGCGCAATCCGTCGAACGCGAGTCAGATGATTGCGATGCAGGCGGTTGGCGTGATTCCAACGAAAGCACTTGATCCTTCGTCCGTCGATCATTTGCCAAGCGGCACGTCGCCGGAAGCCCTTATGCGATTCGCGCCAGCCTCTGCCGCGCCAGCCGAGCATACAGCGAAAGCCCGATCGCATCGCTCGCGGCGATGGACTCCTTGAGCATCGCTTCGGCGGCCTTGACGTCTTCGGCTCCTCCGCGCTCAGCGAGCATATCCGCATACCAGTAGCGGGCGATCGGCTGGGCCGACACGTAGGGCACGGCCTCCATGCGCGCGATAGACGCGCGATGATGCTTTTCGGCAGACGTCCAGTCTCCAGCACAGGCTGCCGCGATACCCGCAGCAGTCAGAACAGGGAACCCCACCATGTTGCAATCCCATTCGGCGGCGATTTTCTCCGCTTCTATGTGTAAACGTCCGGCCTCTTCTCGGCACCCTCTGAGACAGAACGCTTCCGTAAGGCCGAGGACAGCGTGCCACGCGCCGGTTCCCCGACTGGTTCCCGGCCGGGGCAGGAATCGCGTCGCGGCGGTGCAGGCATTCGCCGCGCCCTCCCTCTCAGCCGCACTCATGCCCAAAGCCAGCAGACCCTGTGGAAAACCGCTGAAATGGGTCGTTGGACCGGAGGCGGCTTTAGTCAACAGAGAGAGGGCCTCCTCGGTCTGGGCTCGATATAGAAGGACGCCCGCCAGGCTTGTTTCGGCCATGAACAGCCATCCGAAGTGAGAGGACTCCCCAAACGCTAGCGCTTCTCTGGCAGCTCGCTCGGCCCCCTTCAAGTCCCCCATGGCAAGGTACACCAACGGCAAGGCAGCGAGCGCGCCAGACTTCGCGACGTCATGTCCAACCTGCGTGGCGCGCCGGATCGTTTCGCGTATCAGCCTCTCTGCTTCCGCTGGCCGGCCGGATTGGAGTGGCGGCGAATAGACTCCTATTCCGATATCGGCCAGGGACCAGACATCGCCCGCTTGTTCAAAGATCCGGGACGCTTTGCGGGCAGCCGCCTCACAGAGATCCAATTGACCGGCGTCGTAGCGAGTATACATTTCCTGCTCAGTGACAAGACCAATGACGCGGGGAGGCAACTCATTTCCGGAACTTTTGTGCAGTTCATCGAAAAGCTCAAGAGCTCTATCGATTTCACCAACCGAAGCGGCAGTATTGGCTTCAGCGCCAACAAGCCGCATCGGATGGAAGCCGGGGCATCCTTGGCGTGTCGAGCGGCGCGATCGACGACCGTCCTCGCGTCTTGCAGTTGCCCAGTCCGCGAGAGGAAAATCGCGAGCGGGGCGCAGGTTTCAACGAACCGCAGGTGTTCGCCCAATGCGTCGTAGAGCGCCAGCGCGCGCTCATACTCTTGAACGGCTTCCTGATTCCGCCACAGGCTCCCCAGCGCGCCTGCGCGCCGGGCATGCAGATCGGCGACGCGTGCCGAGCGTTCGTCGTCGAGCAGGGAAATAGCGTTTTCCAAGTGATCCAGAGCCTCTTCGTGGGCGGCCGCTTTGCTCGCCTCCGTCGCGGCCTGCGAAAGGAAATGGATCGTCTTTTCCTGATCCACGGTCGATCCCGCCTGGTAAAGATGATGGGCCAGCGCGGAGGCATGCGCCTCGATGGCGGGTGCATATACCCGTTCCATCACTTGGGCCACCCGGGCATGCAGCCTCTGGCGGCGGGGCAGCGACAGCGTCTCGGAAAGCGTCTGCCGGACCAGCTCATGAACAAAGCGATAGCGGGTCTGACGTCCGTGCCGTTCGGTTTCCACCAGGTGTGCGCGTTCGGCTTCCTCTATGGCCTCCAGTGCTGCGTCTGGCTGAGTCTTCTCTAGCTCCTCCAGCAGTTCCAGCGAGAACACTCGGCCGATCAGGGCGGCTGTCGTCAGGATTCGCCGCGCGTCCTCACTCAGCCGCTCCAGGCGCCGCCCTAACACCAGCCGCACGCCTTCCGGCACTTGCAGTTGGTCCCCCCGGAGACCCGGGCGGAATGCGCCGTCTTCGTCGAACAGCTTGCCTTCTTCGGCCAGATGACGGAATACCTCTTCGACGAAAAACGGATTGCCTTCGGTCCCTTCGAACACCACGCGCGTCAACGAGGGCGGCGGCTGCTGCGCGCCCAGCGCCGTCAGCATCTCCTCCACTCCGGCCACCGGCAAACGCCGCAGCAAAATGCGCGTGGCGAGCTTTTGCCGCAACAGCGACTCTAGCATCCTGGCGCACGGACGCCCGACTTCCAAATCCACGTCGCGATACGTGCCGATCATCAGCATCGGCATTCCTGCTACCGTCTGCGCCAGATGCTGCAGCAGCAAAAGCGTCGGCTCATCGGCCCACTGCAGATCTTCAAACAACGCCACTATCGGTGTCAGACGCGTCGAGCGTTCCACGAACCCGCGATACCCGTTAAAAAGAAATCGCCGCTGTTGTTCTGGCGGCAACTCCAGTGCCGGGGGAATATCGGGAAAAATTCGCCGCAACTCCGGCATCAGCTTGACCACCTCAGGCGCGTCGTCGCCGAGGGCGTAGCGAAACGTATCGAGCGGCACGCTTCGGGCGCTGTGTTCCAGCATTTCAATGAACGGCAAGTAAGGAGGGGAACCCTCCATCTCGTAGCAGTGGCCGGTAACTGCAAAGGCTCCACGCGAGCGTGCGGCGTCCAGCAGGGCAGAAGCCAGGTGGGTTTTGCCGATTCCTGGTTCTCCGCCGATCAGGATCAGCGAGCCGCGCCCGACGAGGGCCTCTTCCAGTTGCTGCGTCAACTGCTTCAGATCAGCGTCACGCCCGATTGGCGGGATGCGATCGCGCGGATACTTCTCCGCTGAGATCGCGGCGGCGGCTTGTGACGCAGCGCCCAGCCTGGCGAGATCAGCACGCATCTCCGCGATTGAGGCGTAGCGCTGCGCGGCGTCTTTGGCGAGCATGCGCCGGGCCATGACAACCAAGCCCTGAACCGTTACGCCCTGCTGGATGTCGCCACCGAAATCAGGCGAATCGCGAAGCACTGCGGACAGAGTTTCCATTATCGATGGCCTGCGAAATGGATTCCGGCCGCTGATCATCTCGGCCAGAATCACGCCGAAGGAAAACAGGTCGGAGCGTACATCGAGCGTCAGGCCTTTCACTTGCTCCGGCGACATGTAGTCCGGCGTGCCGAGAAGGGTTCCCGGAACCGTTAATTGCGCCGAGCGCATCCCTACAGAGACAGTGGAGTTGGCATCGGGCGGCCGATCCGCGATCCGTTTGGCGAGACCGAAATCCATAACCTTCACGTGACCCTGATGGGTGATCATGATGTTGCTAGGCTTCAGATCGCGGTGCAGTAACCGCTTGGCGTGGGCTTCCTCTAAGGCATCCGCCATCTCCCCAGCTACTCGAAGCGTCTCGGAGAGAGGCATTCGGCCGTCCTGCAAGCGGCGATGCAAAGTTTCGCCCGCGATATATTCCATGACCAGGAACAGCGCATCACCGTCTTCACCAATTTCAAAGATTTTGCAAATAAACGGATGATCGAGCGCAGCGGCGGCCAAAGCTTCGCGGCGCAAGCGTTCGCGCGCCTGCGAGTCGCCGGCCATGTCGGGCAACAGGAGCTTTATGGCAACCTGACGGTCAAGCCGCGGGTCGCGAGCTCGATACACAAGGCCCATGCCACCGTGACCAATGCAGTTGAGGATTTCATATGGACCCAAATGAGATCCGGGAGCTAGCAAGGGCGGCTTCCCTCGTATTCGCGGGTTCGGGGAAGCCATTCGATTCGGCCGTAGTCTCCATTTCGCCAAGCATGGCCAAAACTTTGCCGGCGATTTCCGCATCCGGGGCCGCAGCGTGGACGTACTGCTGCCGCTCCGGTTCGGCGAGTGATGCAGCGGCCTGGTAGATCGCGTACGTTACCTGCCAGCGTTCGTCCGTCACGGTGTAGGCGTCCCAGCCAAGGCTGCTTCGAGCCAGTTTCGGGCGAAGCCCCAATGGCGGGCGACTGTAGCCGTGCCGCAACCCATTTCGCGAGCGATCTCCTCGCGCGTCAGGCCTTCGAAGACACGCAGTTCGACGACACGCCGGAGTGCCGGATTGATGGCCCCCAGCCGGTTCAGAACATCCTCGATTTCGACGAGCGATTGTTCTGCGGACGAATGCGGGCCAGGCAGGTCGGAAAGCGCCGCTTTCTCCGCACGCTTCGAGAGCGGGCGGGCATGATGAATCAGCAACTGCTTCATCAGATATGCCGCCAGCCCGAGGAACGCGGCTTTCTCGTTCGCTCCGTCCGAACCAGCCGGCCGCAGGGCTTTGACTTTGACTAGTTCGAGATAGAGCTGATGCACGACTGCGGTGGGCTGGAGGGTATGATCTGGGCGCTCGGACCGCATGCGCGCGGCTGCAATTCGCCGGAGTTCGGGGTAGAAAAGCTCGACCAACTGGCCGGCGGCTGCATGGTCGCCGTTGCGAAAGCTCGCCATCAGCCGGGCTACGGTATCAGCTTGAAGGGAGGCTGGGGTGGTCACACCGGCTCCCAGTTTAACCCGCGCAAAAAAAAGATTCAAAAGCGGTGATACAATCCGCCGGCCTGCTCTCCCATTACGGGGTGAGCAGCCGGTAAGAGAATCAGGCGGCTCTAAAGGAGAACTTAAATGACCACACGTCAAACTTCCGTTATCGCTTCCGATTCGACCGGACGCGCCGCCAGTAACCCGTCCGCACCCCTGGTGAATGGAGCCGCCTCGGCGGCAGGGGAACGACAGGTCCAGTATGTGCCGGCGGGAACCGGTCAGACCTATCGCAGCCCGATCGATGAGATTACGTTTCTCATTACGGGCGAGCAAACCGGCCGCGCATTTTTCATGGCGGCGGTATCGGTTCCTCCCGGCGGAGCCAACCCGCCGCACATTCACCACCGCGAGGAGGAGTCGTTCTACCTGCAGCAAGGAACACTGACCATTCAGGTCGGCGGGAAAACACTGAACGCATCGGCGGGCGATTTTATTCGCCTCCCGCGTGGAGTCGTGCATTCTTTTGAGAACACCGGGAACGTGGACGCAAAGGTCCTGCTCGTTGTTGCACCGGCGGGCCTGGAGAAGTTCTTTAAAGACGCTTTCTATCCTGTTGAGGATCGTTCGGCGGCGATGCCGCCCATGACCGGGGAGTTCATGGCCAGGGTGCTCGAAGCCGCCCCCAGTGCGGCCTGGAGTTTCTTCCGCCGGCATCGCGGTAGGTGGAAAACTCCAATTACGGAGAGGGACGCATTACACAGACCATCAACCTCAGAATTCGGCCGAGGTCACGAAGTCCGTGGCGTGTAATCCAACGTGGTGGATAGCCGATCAGAAGGCAGGTTGTGCCTGAGTCACGCGCCACTCGGAAGTTGGTTTTCACCGACGATCTGAAATAAACCGCGCTGCCCCTGCGGCACGATGACGCTCAAACGATCTCAAGCCCGCGCGCACAAAATGCCCGCCTAAGTAGCCTTCGTCTTCTCGGCCATGGAGCGGAACTGCGCGAGCAGGTTATCCAGTTGTTGGTCGGTCAGTTTCTTCATGTCGCCGTCCCAGACCATGGATTCCGAACGCGAAATGAACATCCCCAAATGCTTCGCCAAGCCCTCGAGATCTCCCAACTTATCGTTGAGCTTGATCTTGACCCGCTTGACGGGCCTATTCGGCGTACTCCTCGACCGTGATCTCCTGCAGCGCCGCAGCTTGTTCGCGAGTCATGCGGCCCAGGTCGACATAAGCCGTGCCGTCCTTCTGGATGGTGAATAGTCCCCCAGGTTCGCGAAGGCGATCTCGGCCCATTCCTGGAAGCTCCTTTAGCCTTCAGGTATGCTCTTCACCCCGCCGATATCGCCGATGACATGTTGCGCTCACGATCGCGCAACAGCGAACTTGGTAAACTAAAACATTCCGACGCTCGAATGCTGGGAATTGACTAGCAACGACGCGCTGGGGGAAATAGCAAAGCATTGGTTGGCGGAGAGCCACCTGACCCCAAGACTACACAACGAGAATGGAACTGGGCTTCGCGCGCGTGACTGTCAAGTCCCGACCACATGGGAGAGGGAGAAGAATTTGATGCGAATGTGGAAGAGATATGCCAAAGCGTCTGCAGCAGCGATCGGCCTTTGCGCTCTTTTAGCTTTGGCCACTGCCCCGGAGGCGCGAGCGCAAGATGTACCCGTCTACAAGGTGGATCCCTATTGGCCTAAGCCACTGCCAAATAAATGGATCATGCAACAAGTCCCAACCTTGACTGTGGATAACAACGATCACATTTGGGTGCTCAATCGTTCGCGGCAGATCATGCCGGATGAGAACGGCGCGTCGACAACACCTCCGCGCGCTGATTGCTGCATGGCGGGCCCCGGGGTGCTCGAATTCGACACAGATGGCAACTTTCTTAAGGGTTGGGGAGGCCCGGGTTTCGGAGGCCCAGAGACGTTGCCCGGGCAAACCATCATGGTAGATAAAAAAGGGAACGTTTGGCTATCCGGAACGGGACGAGGAGACACGATCCTCAAATACTCGAGTGAGGGAAAGCTGCTCTGGGATTTTGGTCATCGCGGACCCAGCCCGGTGCCTGGGCAAACCCAAGAGCCTTTGAAAGATAATAACCAGCAAACTGACACTCTCATGAGCGGAGTGGCAGGCTTTGATTTAGACGAGGACGCGCATGAGATATACATCGCCGAGGGCGAGTTCGTGAACAAACGTGTCCTCGTCTACAACATGGACACCGGCGCATTCAAGCGTGGGTGGGGCGGCCACGGGATGGCCTTAAGTGAGATCGACAATGATCCTGTACCGCCTTATGACTGGAGATCGGGGCCTCCTCCAGACATCAAGGGGCTCGCGGTCCTCCACTGCATCCACATCTCAGCCGACGGATTAGTCTACGTTTGCGAGCGCGGCAGCGACAGAGTTCAGGTATTTACGAAGCAGGGTAAGTTTGTGACGGAATTCTTTGTCCATCCCTCGACGCCGGCCCGCGGTCCGGAATGTGGAATTGGCAGCCTCAAATTTGCGACCTGCGGAACCGTCCTAAATCTCGCGTTCTCGCCTGCTCCGACGCAGAAGTTCGTCTTCATTGCGGACATGGCGAACAATAAGGTTTGGATCGTCAATCGCAAGGATGGGATTACAGTTGGCTCGATCGGAGATAACGGTCGTATGGCCGGACAGTTCCATTACATCGATGGGATCGCTGCGGATTCTCACGGAAACATTTACACCGGCGAAGTAGAGACCGGCAAAAGGATTCAAAAGTTTGTTCCCATCAAGGGGAAAACAAAGCGCTAGCTGCAAGACAATTTGGACGTAAGGGCCGTAGTGCTCGAGCGCTTGCGTCGGGCGATTCACGATGCCATAGCGGACTCACCGTCGTGAACCGCGTGGCGGCCTTGCGGTTCTTCTTAGTCCGCACGACGGGTTCTAACACTCGAACCGCCGTATACGGACCGTGTACGGACCCGTACGCACGGTGGTGTGGCAGGGGTCGGCGGGTGACCGCCGTCCCTATGCCGATCTGACTGCATATCCGGAGCTATTCGTCGCCGGCTATCCGCAAAAAAAGTAACTGTGCCGAGTCCGACCACTCATTCGCAATCACTTGGCGGTCCGTCAGATCCGAGAACAAGGGCAGTCGTTGGATGTACAATTGGTGGCGGCGAGGACGCCAGGATGGAAATGTTCGCGTATAGATGCCGGCATAGAGGAGATTGCGATGGCCTGTGAAAGCCGAGTGAAGTGTATGTCTCCTCGAGCCAGCTTCGCTGCGCTCGCAGTCGGTGCAATCGGAGCGCTAGTGCTGGGTGCGGCTAGGCTCAACGCCGATAGCGGATCTCCTGGGCCGCTTGCCCAGTCTTGCGGTGTGCCTTCCGCTGTAGCAGCCGGCGGCGTACGTGGGCTTCCGCAGTTTCCGCCGGATCAATATCCTGTCAAACTACCGCCTGTGTCGCTGCTTGGCGCTCGCAATGACCTCCCCAATCCGTATCGCCCCGGCGTGAGTTGGGGACAGTTGCCGGAGGGCAGGAAGTGGGGATCGACAGCGAGCATCACGACTGCTCCGGACGGCAAACTCTGGGGAGTCGACCGATGCGGCGTTTCCGGAGCTGGGGGCACGACCTGTGCGGGCGCAAATGCAGGCGTCAACCCAATCTTCCAATTTGATCCATCCGGCACGCTGCTGAAGGCGTTCGGCGCCGGGATGTTTGTCAGCCCGCACAAATTGTCGGTGGACAAGGAGGGGAATCTTTGGCTAGCCGACAACGGGGGACACCAGGTCTTCAAACTGAATCAAGAAGGGAAGGTCTTACTGACCCTTGGCAAAAAAGGAGTCGCCGGGCCTGGCCTGGACGAGTTCGATGCGCCGACCGACGTCGCAATCGCTCCGAACGGCGACATTTTCGTTGGCGATGGACACTCAGGTGGCGGCATGGCCACCGGCAACGCGCGAATCATGAAGTTCAATAAGGACGGGAAGTTCATCAAGACCTGGGGGAAGAAAGGCATGGGCGAAGGTGAATTCGATGTGGTCCACACTCTCGCCTTCGACTCCCGAGGCAGGCTATTCGTCGGAGACCGCCAGAACAACCGAATTCAGATCTTCGACCAGAACGGCAAGTTTATCGCGCAGTGGTTCCAATTTGGCCGGCCCAGTGGCATGTACATTGACAAGCACGACGTAATTTACGTGGCTGACTCAGAATCAAGGGACGGCCGCACCAACACGGGGCGGTTCGCACTTGCACAAACTGGCTATGGTTATAATCTGGGCGCTGAGCGAGGAATTCGAATCGGCAGCGCGAAGGATGGCTCCGTCAAATATTTCATTCCCGATCCATGTCCGTATCCGTACGCAGCCGGTTCCAGCATGGCGGAAGGCGTTACTACGGATTTCGAGGGCAACGTGTACGGCGCGGATTTTCTGGGCGACGTCAGAAAATTCCTTAAGAAGTAATCACGGAACGGTTCCTCGTTCGTGGAGTACACACCACAGTCTCTACGAGTTCGTGTGATCGCCGGTCACATGGATGGCAGGGTGCAGCTGTTCGGATGATTCAGTGCGCCGATGGCACGCGCTTCACGTTCGAAGCGTTCGCTGAAATTGCTCTGCGGAAAGCTTTGACTGCTACATCGCGATTCAACCGTGCGTCTTTAGCGCGGTACACCTCACCCATAGCCCCTGCGCCGATGGGCGCGAGTATTTCGTGTGGGCCGAGTTTGTCGCCCGCAGAGAGCGGCATATGCAGGATTCAGTTAAATTTAGCTGATCAGGGAGCCGATACATCCTGGATGACGCGCCATCTGGACAGAACCCGGTTGCGGCAGCATTGGGAAGAACCGGACGGAACCGCGCCTTCTAAACGCCGTGCATTGTACGGCCGCCTTTGAAGGTCCTACTGGGCGTCTTCGGCTGCTGAAATTCTTTAGGTCAGCCAAGAGCAACGCGACGGTGCGAGACGATCGGCTACTCGCCTGAAAAGGCGAGGAGCACGTTGCCCGGTAACCCTCCACCAAATCCAATGTATCCAGAACCTGCGAACAGCATGCCGTTAGCAACGATTGGGCCAGGTGCCCCCATCGAGCCACCTCTCGCCGCAACGCCGTTCACGGTCTTGAATTCTTTAGCCATGTCATACTCCCACAGGACTTTGCCGTTTTCCGTCGAAAGCGCGCGCAAAGTTCCGTCCCAACCGCCGGAAAAAACAACGCCCGCAATCGCGGTTACAGCACCGCCTTCTCCTCGATACTGGCCGGATGGCGACGGTTCCAACGGTGTGAACCAGCGCCGTTCGCCGGTCGCCAATTGGACAGCCAATAAACCGCCGCTGTTCATGCCGAAGTACACGTTTTGCTCATCGACGGCACCGCCCCAAACCATCTCTCCGTCGGTTGGAGTTTTCGCGGCGTTCGGCAGGGTACTGGCCGGATTCTTGGCAACCTGCATCTTCCACAGCACCGCTCCCTGGCGATCGGGATCCAGCGCCCACATCATTCCACTCTTCTGGCCAGCCACGAGAATGCTGTGGCCATTCGGCATCGATTGGAGTATCGGAGACCCGCCGAAATCAAAATCGGGACCAACCTCATTCAGACAATTCGCGGAGCGATTATTCGGACCGCAGCCTGCGAGCCAGGAGTCACTCTCCGTGGCTTGCATCGACCACAGGACCTTTCCCGTGTCCAGATCGAATGCCATCACCGCATCCGTGGTGCTGGCAGCCGGCGCCGTGTAGGCGTCGCCGGTACCGACGTAGATCGCTCGGCGTTTCACATCGATCGTCGGAGAGCTCCAAATACCTCCGCCAGCCGGTCCCCACAACTGCGTGCCTTTCGAATTCTTTCTGGTCGGTTTCGGCTCCTCGGCGATGGTGTAGGATTTCCAGATTTGCCGGCCGGTGTCGGCGTCCAGCGCCACGATGCTACCCCGGAACGTACAGCAGGCGTAATTGAGACTGGAGCCGACGGTCTCTTCAAAAGATGCGACCGGCACGTAGAGGCGATTCTCATAGAGTTTGGGAGCGCCCGTAATGCGAGCGAGTTGATGATTATCCGCTGCAATTTTCCATAGCAACTCTCCGCTGCTGGCGTTGACGGCGTAAATGTATCCCTTGAGATCGCCAAAATAGACGGCGTAATCGCCGGGGCGGCTTTTCAAACGTCCGACCGTGGGCGCATTCCGTACTCCGCTTTGAGCCTGAAACGACCAATAGACGCATCCCGTCTGAGCGTCCAGCGCATATACATAGCCTGTGTCCGCGCCGATGAAGACGCGTCCCGCGACGATGGCCGGTTGGCCGTAGACCGAAGTCGCACCGGGCAAACCGAAGGCCCACTTCAATTTCAATTTGGACACCTGGCCAGCCGTCAATTGGGCGTCTTTCGCCGGCTGGAAACGGGTGTTCGCTACGTCCACACCCCAACCATTCCATGCAGGTTTGGCAGACAAATCACCCAGGGGAGAATTGCCGACGCACTGATTCGGCATCAGTTTGGCCTGTGCCACTTGCGCGGCCCCCAGTTTTCGATCACTGAGATATTCGGCAATCGCACGTTTATCCTCATCCGTGATGTCTTGTGCCTGGACCTGCATCGCACCGGTGGTCAATGCCGCATAGATTCTTTCCGGTGTCATCTTGCGAAGAATCGAGGGGTCCGGTGCCCGCTCCACGGTTGCGTTTCCATGGCAGGCCGTGCACATCTGGTCGAACTGTCTAGCGCCGTTGAGGCGAGCCGGGGGCCGGGGCGTCTGCGCGAAAGCACTTGCCATCGGAACCAGAATCGATAGAATTACCAACGGCCTCACGCTAGGGAGAAATCTCTTCATCTAGGACTCTATCCTACCAGCGGCGAGTTAGGAAGCGATTATCACGGCGTATCCGGTAGCTATCTGACCCTTCAATCCTACCGGAACCAGCTTCAAGAGTAGCTGACGGTTACCCGACCATCCATTCCTTATCCAGCCAAGCCTCTGAAGGCGAATCTGTTATCAGCAATTTCTGGGTTTTCGGCAACTGACTGTCCTTCCCCTGACCGTCAGCGAGCTATTCGACCAACCCGGTGAAAAGGAAAGTGCGACCATTGATTTTCGTCCACAGGACAGTGAGGCTGATTGTCGATGGCCAGCCGACGCCACTTCGACGGATCGCGCGATTTGCAATAGCCGCTCCCGAATTGCGTGATATTCTTCAACTTAAAGAGACAAGTCCTATGCGTACATCGAGAACCATTATTGATGTGTGGGCGCTGAGGTCCTCGTAAGTACGCCTAGCTGAGCCTGGAGATTCGTGCGAAAGAGTTGCCGGTGTCCGATCGCAAGCTTCGATACTTAAATGCACTTGCAACGGAGGGAAATTTTTCCCGAGCTGCTGCGGTGTGTCAAATTTCACAACCGGCGCTTTCGAAGGCGATTCGTCAGTTGGAAGCGGAACTCAATGTGAAAATTGTCCGGCGAGATCCAAACTTCGCAGGACTAACGGAGCAAGGAGACCTTGTTCTAGCATGGGCGAGACGAATCATCGCGGAAACAGATTCGCTTTACGAAACCCTTCTCGACTCTAACAAAACGTCTTCCGGCGTGTTGCGGCTTGGGATACTTCCGGTAACCTTCCCTCTGATGAGCGTATTTACGCCTCGGTTTGCGAAACTGCAGCCGAATGCAAATCTAAGAGTCAACTCCTACGAAGCCGCCGAGATCATCAAAGCCTTCAAGAACGGGGATATCGATCTTGCAATCACCTACATCGGCGACTTCCCTAGTCCGGCCGGGAGGTCTCACCTCCTCCTGGAGGAGGAATATGAGATTCGTTGTCGCAAAGGGCTCAAGGTTAGCAAAAAATAAAATCGTGGAGTGGAGCGACCTCCGCGACGTCCCGTTATGCCTTTTGCCCCAAAAACAAGAGTCGTGAGCCCAGACGTAGTTGAAATTTTGCGCGACGTTCTCAGGAAGACACGGCATATCCAGACGACATCGATCCTGATGGTACTGGATCAAATCCGAACCGGCGAGTGGGCGACAGTTCTTCCGAAAACGATCAGAATAACGCTTGCCAACTACGATGAGATCGAAGCCATACCGCTCCCCAAGACCGAGCGTACACCTTCAATTGGGATTGTCATTCCTCCTCGGGAACAAAGCACTCCTCTAGCCGAGTGTTTCTATATCATGGCGACTGGAAGCGACACGCTACGGGTGCTGAAGACCATGATGAGCCGACCGGAACCGAAGCGAAGGCCCGCTGGCCGACGCCGTCCACCGAACCTAAGCGGCAGATCGCCAGGCTCAAGCTACACGCCTGATGGAACTGTCCCGCCTCAGCTGGAAATGGAGAGAGCGTTCAACCGTTAAGATAACGGAGAGAGCGCGTGAAGAAACAACGAAAGCATTACACCGCAGAAGAGAAGGTCGCCATTTTGCGGCGGCATTTGCTGGAGCAGGAGCCGGTCTCGAAGCTGTGTGACGAGTTGGGGTTGCGGCCGACGGTGTTCTACCGTTGGCAGAAGGAGTTCTTCGAAAACGGGGCGGCCGCCTTCGAGCCCAAGAGCCCGCCCGAGCACCAGGCCGAACAGGAACGCATCGAGTATCTGGAGAAGAAGATCCAGCGCAAGGATGAGGTCCTGGCCGAGTTGATGGAGGAGCACATCGCGTTAAAAAAAGAGTCTTGGGGAGATTTGAAGGGGTCTGGGTGCCGCACGATGTGCGGGACCAGATCGTGGATTTCGTGCGGCGCTGGTCAGAGGCAGCGAGATCCCCGCCGGGCGATTCGTTGGTTGGTTGGGCGTGACCGGCGAGCAAGTTCTACGACTGGAAGAGCGCTACGGCAGCGTCAACGAACACAACGGCTGGATTCCCCGCGACTTCTGGCTGGAGGAGTGGGAGAAGCAGCCATCATCGACTTCCACCTGAAAAACCCGCTGGAAGGCTACCGCCGCCTGACGTTCATGATGCTGGACGCCGACATCGTGGCCGTCAGCCCGTCCAGCGTCTGGCGGGTGCTGGGCCGGGCGGGGCTGCTGGGCAAGTGGAACGGGAAGCCGTCGAAGAAAGGAACCGGCTTCGAGCAGCCGTTGCAACCGCACGAGCACTGGCATGTCGACGTCTCCTACATCAACATCAGCGGCACGTTCTACTATCTGTGCAGCGTGCTGGACGGCTACAGCCGCTTGATCGTCCACTGGGAAATGCGCGAGTCGATGAACGAGGCCGACATCGAAATCATCCTGGAAGCGCCAAGGAGAAATATCCCGAGGCCAGGCCGCGGATCATCTCCGACAACGGGCCGCAATTCATCGCCCGGGACTTCAAGGAATTCATCCGCATCTCCGGCATGACGCACGTGCGGACCACCCCCTACTATCCGCAAACCAACGGCAAGCTGGAACGCTGGCACAGATCGCTCAAACGGGAATGCATCCGGCCGGGCACGCCGCTCACGCTGGAGGAGCGCCCGCCTGATTCGGCAGTACGTGGATCACTACAACACCGTGCGCTTGCACAGCGCCATCGGCTACATCGCGCCGGCCGACAAGCTGGCCGGACGGGAGGAGGAAATCTTTGCCGCGCGGGACCGCAAGCTGGAAGCAGGCGCGCCGCGCAGCGGCAACAGCGCCGGCAGCAGGCGGCGTGACACAGCGGAGTTACAATGACTTTGCCAGGTGAAACGGAAGCGGGCTCTGCAGGGATGCAACCATGCCGAGGGATAGCCTGGTGGGCTCATCGAGACGATGTCGGGGGCGCGGAAGCTCGTCTTTCGCGCTCTTCCCAAAACCACATCGGATCGGTAGACCCCGATGCCTTGAAAATCCCCGCCCGAAGGGCGGAATCTACACTAACGGAGAACGCTCCGCTCTCCATTTCACGCTGAACCGGAACAGAACCGAGAGGACGGATCGCACCAAGATCGGGCTTATCTTTTCCAAGCAGCCTCCGAAGGAGCGAATTTTCAACGTTGGGCTAAACAATACCTCGCTTACGATTCCTCCAGGTGACCCTCATCACCGAGTGGATACTTATGTGACTCTGCCGAACGAACTGACGCTCGTCGACATCACGCCGCATATGCACTTCCGAGGGAGCGGATTCGCCTTGGAAGCAACCTACCCAGATGGTCAGGTTGAGAGCTTGGTTGATGTCCCGCACTATGAGTTCAACTGGCAGATGACCTATTCTCTTGCCCAGCCGAAGGTTCTTCCGAAGGGAACCAAGCTTCACATGACCGCCTACTATGACAACTCGCCTAACAACAAGTACAACCCCGATCCAACAAAGCAGATTTACTGGGGCGAACAGAGTTGGGAGGAGATGATCACAGGCTTCATGGATTTCGCAATTCCCGTCACCGTGGACCCGTCGAAAGTTCTGCCGGCTCCGGCGCGACCGGCTGTTTCAGCGGACAACAAAAGACCTTAAGTCGGGAAGAACTTTGAGAGCGACCTCGCGGCCAAGGCGCGTGTGGCGAGCGCCGTACACCAGCCCCATCCTACCCTCGCCGAGCGGGCGAGGATTTCGTACGGACCGAGTGCGTCTCCTGATTGCAGCGCCATCTGGGTGATTTAACAAACTCGGTCGGGAAAGCACATAGCGCCTGAATCACGCGAGATCTCTATCGGAAATAGCTTTTAGTAGTTCCTGGCCCAGCCGGGGAATTGCCCGAATCTCCGTTGAAACTAGCGGCTCCCTGCAACCCACTCTACGACGCCTTTCTTTTTTTGACAACTTCCGATTTCGAGGGCGCCAGCGCTTCTAATTCTCTGATGAGCGCCGGAATCTGTCTGTGTCCCGTGACCTTTCGGAACTGTTTTTGTGCGACCAAGAGTCCCGACCCGACCCAGCGCTCTCGCTGGTCGCCGCCATGCCAGCGTTTCACGTTCTTGCACACCTGCTCCACAATCGAGAACGCCGACTCGATCACGTTGGTGCTGGCCAGCGTTTTTCGCAGTTGCATGGGGACGTGGAAGAGCGAGAACATTCGCCAACTCAAAAAGCCACGCAGAAGCCCACATCGCGCGGGGACAGCTCACGACTTCGTTCTCGATCCTTGGAACGACAGTTGAATCGATGAACCGCCCGGCCTGGCCTGAGAAAGGCTGGGGCGTTCGAAATGAAGTCGACGCCTTCATCTGCTCGCTGCGATCCTGGCGCCCGAAGTCGTTGAAAGGACTCCTGGAATTAGCGGGCACTCAGCCGCAAAAGTTCGAAATGCGTCCAGTGTGGGGAGCCAAATTTCTTGGCGTTGATTTCTATTAGGCGCCCGAACGCCCAGAATTGCCAACTCATTTGTTTTCGGGTTCGAATCCCCATTGGGTCAGAAGCGACGGACTGGCCGGCTCCACTCTCGATTGCGTGTTTCGCCGGCCCATCACGCCTTAGGCGACCGGTTTCCGGTTTATGCATTCCGTTCGCAAATTTCCCAGAAGCGGCGCTATCCAGCCACCTGGAGCACGATCTTCCCTGGAGCGTGGCCTGCAGCACCTTGCTCGAACGCCTCTCGTGCGCGGGCAAGCGGAACCACCGCGGATAACACCGGTTTCAGCTTCCCGGCGTCCACAAGTCCGGTGATGTGGTCAAGCTGCGTTCGATTTCCGCTAACAACGAAAAACACACCGCGCACGCCATGCTGCTCGGCGACATCAGGCGGAATTGGGGAGACCAGCGTCACCAGCACCCCGCCCTTTCGCAGCACGCGCCAGGAACGCTCCCGCGTCTCGCCGCCGATCGTGTCCAGCACCACATCGATGTCTCGCAGCATCTCCTCGAAACGCGCGGCGTGGTAGTCGATCACGTCATCAGCCCCCAGACTGCGTACGAGCGCCGTGTCGCGCGCAGATGCCGTTGCTAGTACGCGGGCCCCTCGCCAGCGTGCCAGTTGCACCGCCAAAGTTCCCACGCCGCCGGCGCCTCCGTGGATCAGCACGGCTTGCCCCGCAGCGAGATGCGCGTGTTCGAAGAGCGCCTGCCAGGCGGTCAGCGCCGAAAGCGGCAGTGCCGCCGCCTGCACATGCGGGATGCTGCGTGGCTTTAACGCGAGGTTCGCCGCACGCACTGCCACGAACTCTGCCGCCGCCCCGTCCCGTGGAAAATCAGCCAGGCCATATATCTCGTCGCCCGCCCGAAAATCCGTGACATCGGGTGCCGTCTCCTCTACCACGCCTGATGGCTCGTGTCCCGGAATGCCTGGAATCCGCGGCGTGCCATCGGCGTTCTGATAGGTTTCATCCCAAGTCAGTTCCGCAGGCGTGATGCCCGTCGCGCGTACCCGTACCAGCACATCCCCAAGCCGAACCACCGGCACCGGTGCATCCTCGAAAAACAACTGCTCCGGCCCGCCCCGGCCGTGAGTCCTGACTGCTTTCACGGGAATCCTTGCTTCGCTACTATTCTACCGAGCTGCCGGCGCATTGCATTTTGGGAAGGGGCGCAGCGTCGCCTCGGGGCGCATTGTCGGCCATTCGGAACCCGACATGGGCACCCAGTCTGGATGTAAGTGTTTATTGGAGCCGCTATTCCCAAGTTCATCTACTCGTTACGCGGGTTCGAGCGACCGCTGTTTCACGCCGCAAAAGTTCGAAACGTGTCCAAGGTGGGGAGCCAGCCGTTACGTTCGAAATTCCTCCCGTGCCTCACCCACCTCACGGTCATTCCGATATCCGGACCACACTTCGGAATCGCGGGCATTGTTAGACGGGCCTGTCTCAATGGCATTTATATCGAACTTCTAAGTTATGCTCGAAGGCTCTTAGAAACAGCAGGAACGCATCAGGTTTCTCCATGCGTCGGTCGCACGGGACATTCCGACTGACTCCGCCCCCAATGCGGGCAGGATGAATGTTGAGGCAATCGGTGAGGTTCTCATCGCGAAGGGCGCGCCAGATCATACCAGACGCTGCGCTCAGATCGGGCTATTCTCCCCGCGCCGATCCTTCTGCTCAAATGCCCGCAGCTCTTCCGGATGCTCCCGGACGTACTGCAGGATGAATTGACCCTTTTTTAGGCCGCGGCCCGAGTCTTTGAGTCCATCGCACATTGGATTGAAGAGGGGTATAAATGTGTTGCAGAGACTGAGAATTCGGCCGAACTTGTTCCAGCAGTCGGGCGGGCAGCGGATCTGCCGGAGGCTCGCGAGCCAAAGCCATTCGCGCTTATCGTGATGCTGATGACGGGATATCATTGATTGAGCCAAGAAGTTCGCTGCCATCATCGTGTACATGCAAGGTCGATGGAAATCAGGGTTGACGCAAATCGCGAACTTCTTCCGGGCTGAACATAAGGGGGGCAATTGTATGCAGGTTACTCTCGCTCTTGGAAAAACCGGCGTCAAACTAGACTTGCCCGATGGATTTCACTATCACGTTTTGGAGGCCCGCTCGTCGAAGCCGCTTCCCGATCCCGATCATAGTTTGGAATCGGCATTGGACGATCCGATCGGCAGACCACCCCTCGCTGAGCTGGCTCGCGGGAAGAGATCGGCAAGCATCTCGGTCTGCGATATTACGCGTCCTGTACCAAACCAAAAGACCCTTCCATTAGTGCTTCACCGACTGGAAAAGGCGGGCCTGGGGCGAGAGAATATAACGATCTTGATTGCGACCGGCTTGCATAGGGAGGCAAGTGAAGCCGAGATCCGGCAAATCTGCGGCGAAAAGATCGCTGGGGCGTATCGAATTGTCAATCACCACGCCAGGGAACTTTCCGAGCACCAATATCTAGGCACTACCCTTTCTGGAACGCCGGTCTACATTGATGAGAGATTCGTTTCAGCTGATTTGCACATTACCCTCGGTCTCATCGAGCCGCATTTAATGCTTGGCTTCTCCGGCGGCAGAAAACTGGTCGCGCCCGGACTGGCCGCGGAGCGGACCATCAAGGTGTTGCATAGTCCAAAGTTCATGCGCGACGTGCGGGCGGTGGAAGGGTCCGTGCACGATAACCCGCTCCACAATGAATTGATCGAGATCGCAAGAATGGCTCGGCAGGATTTCGTTTTGGATGTCGCGCTGACGCCCAGCCGATCGATTGCCGGTGTATTCGCGGGTCATCCAGAACAAGCGCACCAACGCGGAGTAGAGTTCGTTTTGAATGAAATGCTGGAAGTGCTGGACGAGCCGGTGGATGCGGTGATCACCAGCGCCGCGGGTTATCCGTTAGATCTAACGTTTTATCAGGCGATAAAAGGCGTGACCTCAGCCTCACACATCGTGCGGCCAGGCGGGCGCATTTTGCTCGTTGCAGAATGTTCCGAAGGCGCTGGGGCTGCGGAGTTCTCTCGAATGCTTCTAGAACCCAAATCGCATTCGGATTTCTTAGATGATATTGCCGCAGCTGCGGTGATCGTAGACCAATGGCAACTTGAAAAGCTCGCTCTGGTTAAGGCGCAGCAGGAACTCTATTATTTCGTGCCGGGACTTCCGCTGAATTACCAAAAAAACCTATGGGGGCGGTGCTTCGCGTCACTAGACAAGGCCATGGAGGCATTCACCGCGCAATTGCAGCCGGGATCGACCATTGCCGTTGTTCCCGAGGGGCCGTACGTGCTTGCCAAGACACGCAGTGCGGTTGAGGCCTTCAGCGCAACTTAGCGGCGATGGCGCTAGCTGTTACATGGCCAGTACCGACAATTTTGCGGATTCAACTCCCCTGCGGTCGCTGGGGTACCAGTCAGCCAAATAAACCAGAGACGAGAAGTGCGGTCTCAAGCACCTTCCCGGCAGCACGCTCGAGGGAAAGACCACGCAATGCGGTGGGTAAGCCCCAGACCGATTGGGGCTGCCAGCCAGCGGCCTTTCGGAGTTCGGGCAGCGAAGCGCCCGTGGGCCTGCGCAGCGGGCTGTTGCTTGCAGCGTCATTCAAATAGAGGAGCAAGCCGCATGTTTTTTATAAGACTCGATAAAGCGCTGTCCGGCTTTCGGACTTTTTCCGGAGCTTGGCGGAGACACGTTCTCCGGCTCCAGGCATCTAACGGGAAGAGGTGGTGTAGGCATGTATAAAACATTGACATTGGTTGCCGCAGGCACGGCGGTCTTGGCGAGCGGCCTGTGTGCTCAGGAGGAGACCCCGGATCATCGGCTGCGCTCGTCGGCCGATCTTCTGCACGAAATGATGAACGCACCCGATAAGGGCATCCCGCGCGATTTACTGGAAAAAGCGCAATGCGTCATTGTCGTCCCCGGACTCAAGAAGGCAGGATTCATATTCGGGGCCGATTACGGAAAGGGCTACGCGCTGTGCCGCCATGCCGGCGGATGGAGCGGCCCTGCGGCAATCACTTTGGGCGGCGGCAGCTTCGGCGCACAAATCGGTGTTGAATCCACCGATATCGTGATGTTGGTGATGGACCGCAGGGGGATGGAGAAGCTGGCGAGCGATAAATTCACCGTGGGCGCGGACGCTTCGGTAGCCGCCGGTCCGGTAGGCAGAACTACCGCTGCCGATACGGACGCCTCGCTGCACGCTGAGATCCTGTCGTGGTCGCGCGCTCACGGCATCTTCGCGGGTATCTCGCTCGACGGGACCGTGGTGAAAAAAGACGGCGGCGAGGATCGCAGACTGTACGGCCAGGAGGTAAGCGAGCACGCCGTTCTTTATGGGGAGGTGCCTCCACCGTCGGTCGCGAGCGTTTTGACGAACGTACTGGAGCGCTACCCGAAAGAGCACGCCAGCAGGTAGCAAGGGCGAGTGCGGAAGCAGCGGGCGGCGGCCGTGATCGCGCAAAAACGTTACATCGGGCCGTGGTCGGTAGGAGAAATTACACAGACGCCCATCACCTACCTCTGGCGCGAGCCGAAGGATATTGCTTCGGAAAATCTCTTTTACGGACGCGGCGGCCGGGTCCCTGGCCCTGTACACAGTGAGATCCATCTGCCGGTCATTCGGCGATACGAAAATTTCGGCATGGCCTTATGTTCTGATGGGCGGGCAAATCTATCCGCGAATTGCGTGCCTGACGACGCCGGTATCGGGCACGACTGCGCCATCTCTCTAAGTGCTCCTGCCTTTCAACCGTATCAAAACCGCATCAAAACGTTATGTTTTGACGCGATGAGACTTTCTGTTGAGCGAAGAGCAGACGCCCCAGGTTGTTGAAAAACCAAAGAGCCGGATGGCTGCTATGGAGCCAAAGGAAACGAGTCGCGGGCTTCACACGCAGGAGGTCGCAGGTTCGAGTCCTGCCGCGCCCACCACTCCCAAATGCCCCGTCCCTTGAACGGCGCCTCGGCCGGAACGAACTATCGCATTCTGACATCACCCCAATCGCCGCATGTTTGCACCAGCGCCGATGCGGCTAGCAGGGCAGCAGAACACTGAGAGGCTGCGGGATGCCGATGGTTCTGGCGAATCCGCGCAGCTTCTCGATCATAGGCATGGTCAAATCTTCGCCCTTGCGCAGCAGCAGCACTCCGTTATTGGTGTAGATATCTTGGTTGGCGACCATCGCGGCACTGAGTTCGCTGACCCGGAGCAACAGCACTTTGCACTGGGCTCTGTCGACTTCAGCGGTCTGCAGAGCGTCCAGTAAGCAAGGAGCGAATCGGCCGGACTGACGCATCTGGCTGAGCGCGTCCGAGCGGGATTTCCTCGCGTTCGCCAGCCGGTCGAACTCCAACGCGGCCCTCAGGATTGCGGTTCCCACCGCGACGACATCGCCACCTTCGAACAAGGTGTCGGCGAAACCCGCGGAGGACGGGCTGCTTTGGTTGCGGATTATGTGCGCCACCGCCTCCAACCGCGGAATGTTCTCGAGCAGGCGCGCGGCTACGGCGGAATGCGCCGAGAAAACGGCGTGCTCGTCGGGGGTTAATTCCGCCTGGGTTGCAACCTTATCGAGCACCGATTGCGGCACCGTGATATAGCCCAATTGGCACAGCATGGCCGCAAGCTCGAATTCCCATACGTTGGGCAGCTTGAGGGCAGTGGCCAAATGGGTGGCATATTTTCGGATCAGGCAAGCGTGGCTGAACGCGCCTGGATTGACTAGGCTCAGCACCTCGGTGAGAACCTGGATGCTGCCGCTCAAGGTCTTCTCCAGCAACTCCCGCTCGGAGGTAATCAAGCGATGCAGCTCGATCGCAGAATCGAGCGCGGCGGTGAGGGCTTCCGGCGGGCAGGGCTTGGTGAGAAAGCGGAAGATGCTGCCCTCGTTCACCGCGGCGATGGCGGTGTTCAGGTCGGCCTGCCCGGTTAACATCAGGCGGACGATATCGGCGTTGGCATGTTTGACCTTAGCGAGGAACTGAATGCCGTTCATCTCCGGCATGCGAAAGTCGGATACCACCACAGCGAAGGGCCCGTTGTGGACCAGGGCGTTCAATCCCTGCCCCGGGCCCGGCGCCGTTCGTATCTCGAACCGGGCGCTGAGCTGGCGCTCCAGTGCCTGCAGGATCTTAGGCTCGTCGTCGACAAACAGAATGCGTCTGGTCACAGCCCGGTCTCCTGCGTGAGATGCCGGCGGGCTAAGTCCGACCAAGCCGCCAGTTCCTCCCCGATGCCTAGCCGCATGAGATACGCGGAGTCCAGCTCATGGCTGGCCGGCGGCCGGTCGTCTGGCGGCACCCCCGCCAGCACGTTGGCGATGTGCACGGCGGCAATGGGGCCGAAACTTCCATCCGGGCTGCGGGAAGGATGGTGATGAAACGCGACGGCCTCGACCACAGAATCGGGAAGGCCCCACAAGCAAAGCAGGTAGCTACCCACCTCAGCGTGCGTCGTGCCGAAGACTTCCTGCTCCGCCTGGTTCAAGGTTCTGTGCCCGGGCGAAACCGCACCAAGCACGCGATCATATTGGCGGGCGTGATGGGTTACCAGCACCAGTCGGCCCACGTCATGCAACAGGCCCGCTACAAAGGTGTCGTCCAGAACCGCCGTGGAAACATTGCGAGATCTGGCGATTTCGCGCGCGATGGCGGCCACCGCCATGCTGTGCCGCTGCAGATCCTCGATGGAGAAATGCGGGCATCGCGAGGCATCGAAGCTGGAAAAGGCCGAGACCGAGAGCGCCAGCGCCTTGACCGTATCAACGCCCAGAAACGTCACTGCATCTTCGGGACTCCGGATGTGCCGGCGCAGCCCAAAGAAAGCCGAGTTTACCAGTTGTAGAACCTTCGCGGTCATCCCCATATCCCGGGCCAGCGTCGCTCCGATCTGTTGCGTGGAGACATCCGGAGCTTGCAGTTCCCGGAGGAGTTCCCGGTAGACGGCGGGTGCGCTGGGAAGCGACGCCGTGCGTCCGATCAAGGCCCGCAAGGCGGGCTCGAACCAATACCGCGCGGAGCGCAAACGCACGTTCGAGCGTGGCCTTCAGCACCTCGGGGTCGCACGGCTTAGACAGATACTGGTGGGCTATCATGGCCGCCTGCACGCGGAGATCCTGTTGCCAAGTGCCTGAAAGGATCATTCGCACTATCTGCGGGTAGAGCCTGGCGACCTCGTTGAGAAGTTCCGCTCCGTTCATGCCCGGCATCCGCATGTCCGTGACGACGACATCGAAGCTGGACACCGTCAGCATCCGGAGCGCTTCGGCGCCGCTGGAGGCAAACTCCACCTCCCAGAGATCGCCGTACGGGAACAGCGAGCGCCTCAGGCCGTCCAGCAGCTTGGGCTCGTCATCGACGAACAGGATGCTTTTTTTCGCCTCCACAGGTCCTCGCGGATCTTATCGGTAACAGAACGGCGGGTTTGAGGAGTGCCCCGGATTGGCCGATACGGCTAAGCAGGAGGCGTCTCGCGTGAGATCTGTGGGGAGGAGGGGCGCTGTCTACGTCGTTTTCCCGCTGGTTGCGGCCGGACTCGGCATGCTCTGCCGCCACGCAAGCTGGCATGGAAACGCCGAACTGCACACGCTGCTCGAAACTGTCTCGGCTGTGTTGGAGCTGATGGCGGGCGCGATCGCACTGAAGGGATACTATGCAGCCCGAATCCCGAGGAAATTACTTCTTGGTAGCGGACTGGTGGGCGCGGCGTTTCTGGATGGCTGCCACGCTCTGATCACCTCATCGTTTCTGGCCGGCAGGTTTCCCGCTTCCCTCGCTGCGCTCACGGGTTGGAGCGAGCTGGCCCCGCAGGTGTTTTTGGCCTTGTTCCTGAGTTTCATGGCGGCGATGACCGAGACCGAGGAAGGGCTGCTCCAGCGGTTTGGGGAAGGGGGCGTGTACGCCCTGGCGGGGGCTTCCGTGTTGGCCGGTTTTCTCCTGGTCACCCAGCTGCCTGTTGCGCCTGCATACTATCCGTACCGGCTTCTTCACCACCCGGTAGAACTCGTTCCGGCCATCTCCTTCGCGTGGGCTGTCCTGGCGCACGTTCGAAAAAGGCCTTGGGCCACCAACGGTTTTGAATATTGGCTCATCCTCGCGCTGATTGCAAGCGCCTCGGGCCACCTCTTCTTTCAGGCCTTCTCCGGCGAATCCTATGACGCGCCTTTCTTCTGCTTTCATCTGTTCAAAGTCCTGTCAATCGGCCTGATGCTGGCTGCGCTGTTCAGCAGCGTCTCGTCCCTTTATCGGGGGGAAGCCGAGGCGGTTCTCCAGTTGCGGCGGTCTCGGGATGAGCTGGAGATGCGCGTTCGGGAACGTACCGTGGATCTGGAAGAGCAGAGCCGGCAAGTGAAGGCAGCCCACGCGGAAACCGAATTGTTCCTGACCTCCATCCCTTCCATACTCATCGGGCTGGATGCGCGCGGCCGCGTCACACGCTGGAACCCGACCGCCTGCGAGATTTTCGGGATCTCCCCAGATCGCGCCATGGGCCGGACTCTGGACGACTGCGGTATCCATTGGCTCGGCCCGGACATCCGCGCGGAGGTCTCCCGCTGGTTGCTCACAGAAACGCTTTTGCGCTGTGACGATTTGGCTTACGAAAAGGACGGGAGCGCGCGCTCTTTGGGATTGTCCATCCGCCCCATCCCCGCCTCGCACGCGGGAGCATCCAGGTTTCTCATTACCGGAGCTGATGTTACCCAGCGCAAGAAAGCCGAGGCGGCGGTGGCTCGTCTGGCTGCGGTTGTGGAATCCAGCGACGCGGCCATCATCACTGCCGATCTCGACGGCGGGATTCTGAGCTGGAATGCGGCCGCCGAGCGCTTGTATGGGTACTCGCTGGAAGAAGTGAAGGGTCGCAGTGTTTCCATTTTGTGCCCTCCCGAGCGCACCGGCGAAATGACCGACATTCTGTCGAGGCTTGGCGCCGGCGAATGCATCGAGCATACCGAGATCGTACGCATGCGGAAGGACGGGCAGCGGATTCCTGTGCTGGGCACTTATTCGCCCATTCGCGACGGATCCGGAACGGTTGTCTCGGCCTGTTCGATCGCGGTGGACATTACGGAGCGGAAGCTGCTGGAGCGGCAGCTGGCGCAGGCGCAAAAAATGGAATCGATCGGGCAACTGGCGGCCGGCATCGCGCACGAGATCAATACGCCCATCCAGTACGTCGGCGATAACATCCGGTTTCTGCGGGATGCGTTTGCACGGCTGGAAGAACTGTTCCAAGGCTACGACCGGCTGTTGGCCGGGCTGCGGAGCCAATCCTCCGAGGCGGTCACCGATCTGGACGCGCTGGCCAAGACTACACGGCTGAGCTACCTGCGCGCCGAGATCCCCAAGTCGATTGAGGACTCCCTGGACGGAACCGGCCGGGTGGCCGAGATCGTGCGGGCCATCAAGGAGTTCTCCCATCCCGGCGCGGTGGAGAAGACGCCCCTGGATATCAACCGGGCCATCGAGAGCACGGTGCTGGTATCGCGCAATGAATGGAAGTATGTGGCCGATCTGAATACCGAGCTGGATGCGAATCTGCCGCCGGTGCTGTGCGTGCCGGGAGAGTTCAACCAAGTGATCCTGAACCTGATTGTGAACGCCGCGCATGCCATCGCCGATGTCGTGGCCGATCAACCGGGGACCAAAGGAACGATCACGGTGAGCACCGAGCGCGACGGCGATTGGGCTGAGATCCGGGTCGGGGACACGGGCACCGGGATTCCCGACCAAGCGAGGTCCAGCATCTTCAATCCGTTCTTCACCACCAAAGAGGTAGGCAAAGGCACCGGTCAGGGGCTGGCGATCGCCTACAGCGTGATCGTGCAAAAGCACGGCGGCACGATTTCGTTCGAAACCAGGATGGGCGTCGGAACCACCTTCCTGATCCGGTTGCCCATCGAAGGCAATACAGATGAGCACCGCGGACCACAATCCCGCTGTTCGGCGGCGGTCTCGCCAACGGGATAACACAGCGACCAGGGCCAGCTAAAACCAGCTGCCGCTTCGATATTCAACGCTCCTGCGTGCGCGGCGCGACAGCCCTGAATCCCTTTCTTTTCCGGCGATCAGCGCAACACATCTGCATCCGCGGCGGGGAAACGCCCGGAATTCCGTTGAAAGTAGCGGCTCCCGTGTAACCCACTCTACGACGCCTTTCCTGCGTTTGACAACCTGCGACTTAGTCGGAGTCAGAGCTTCCAATTCTCTGATGAGAACCGGAATATGTTTATACCCCTGAACTCGGCGGAATTGCTTTTCGGCAACCAGCAGTCCCGACCCTACCCAGCGCTCGCGCTGGTCGCCGCCGTGCCAGCGTTTCACGTTCCTGCAAACTTGTTCGACGATCGAGAATGCTGACTCGATCACGTTGGTGCTGGCCATGGTCTTGCGCAGTTGCATCGGCAGGTGAAGCCGATGCACAGTCAGCGTTTCTTCCATCCCTTCTCCCAGACTCCGCGCCGCGCTCGGATTGAGATCCATCAGTTCGCGATGCAGTTGTTCAGCGCTTGCTTGGCGGCGGCATAGTCTTCCAGCGCGTAGGCCGCGTTCAGTTTCTTGCGCTACGCCTGGTTTCTGTTCCTCCGTCAGATGATCCAGCACGTTGCGCCGCTTGTGAACCTGGCAGCGCTGGATCGCCGCCGACTTCGCCGGCGTGTTTCTTCACCGCCGCCGTGAGCGCCTTGCCGCCGTCCAGAACGTACAGCCGGGCTGCGGTGAAATCGAGGCCGCGTTCCACCAGATCGCCCAGCAACTCGCCCACCACCGTGGCGTTTTCCGTCGCCCCTTGCCGGATGCCCAAGATCGTTTTCCGCCCGTCTTCACCGATGCCCAACGCCGCCACCATCTGCTGTCCTTCGAACGGCGTCGCGTCGATCAGCAAGGCGCACAGCCGCGTCTTGTCCAGCCGCCGCTCCATCAACTCCTTCAACTTCGCCCGGCTCGCTTCGATGAAATGCTCGCTCACCGCGCTCTTCTCCAAGCCGTAGGCTTCGGTGAACTCGCGCACCGCCTGGCCGTATTTCCGCGTGCTCAAGCCCAGCATCAACTTCTCCCACACCGTCTCGGTCAGCGGCTCGCCGCGATGGAACATCTCGTAAGCTTCCCAAGCCGCACTTCCTGGTCTTCGGTGGTTCGCACGCGCGGCCGCTCGATCGGCACCTTCTGTCCCATCACCACGCAGTAGCCGCGCTCGCTGCCCCAGCGGTTGGCCGTCCGCTCCGCCTGCGGCTGGCTGCGCTCGCCAACCAGCGCCCGGACTTCTTCTTCCATCATCAGATCCATCAACTGCATGCCGGCCTGCCGGATCAATTCGCCCACGCCTCTGCGCAACCAGCCCATCGTCTCGGCCATCGGCAGCACCAATTGCACCGCCGGATTTCCTTCGGCGGCCATTTCCGCTCCAGCCGCTTCACTGCTCGCTGCGATTCAATCTGATATGGTTTCTTCATAGCGACTCTCCTTTTTCTCGGCAGAAGAAAATTGCTCTCAGCCTATCAAAGGCTCGGAGCGGGGAGTCGCTACTTTCTACGATCTACCGGGCATTCCCCGCGGCGGGGAAACTTATTAGAATGCGTGATCGCTGGCATAAGGTATTTCTTCACAGTTTGATATTTTCTTGACTTTTTTTTTATGCCTTTTTTGGCGCCCTAATTCCATACTCAGATCCTAGAAGCAAATTAGTTTCTAAGCCGCGTAGCATCGCTGAATTCCACGTTGGTTCTGCGGTCTATCCTGTCTCGGGGTCAGTCTTGCTCATACAAAGGCTTTCGAGCGATGGCTCGGTATTCATTTTTCAGAGGAGAAGACAAGGTGAAGATACACATGACGCTTAGTCCGTTGCGAGCGCTTGCGTTGGGCGCGTTGATCGCGCTGGAATGCTTTGGTCAGGGACCGCAGTCGGCTCAGTCGAGCGTGAGCGCCGGAATTGCGGTGACGGTGCATGATCCCTCGGGTGCAAGCGTGCCAGGCGTCCAACTGACCATCCATAGCCTGATAAATGACAAGAGTCTGAATGCCACGTCGGATGCGACTGGGGAGTGCAAAATCGACGGCCTGATTCCCGGTTCTTATGAGATCGTCGCCACCAAATATGGGTTCAGCGAGGCGAGGTCTAGAATCGTTGTGGCCGGTGCGCGGCGTCAGCTGCATATCGATTTAAAGCTGAAGCTGGCAGCTGTAGACGAGGCCGCTGGGTCGTCCACGGACGCGCTGAAGCTCGACGCCGCTATGAAGGAGCTCCAGGCGATGGAGGCGCGCGTCCAGCAGTTGGAAGCGGAGCGCCCGGCCAACAACAGCGCGGAGCAAAGACCGCCGGCAGATCCGAAGCCGGCCGAGCAGGCGCCTGTGCAGAATACCGGGCTGATTCCACGCGGCCCGCTGGTCGCCACTTTGGAGAGAGATCAGATTCCAGTCGCCCCGGGTGCGCTTCCCCCGCCGGATTTAAGCAGGACGGTCGCGACCACAGCGGGCCCAAGCGCATCGCCCCAACAAGCTGCTCTGCCTCCTTCGGCGCCGGCAGCCGGAGCAGCATCCGCGCCGCAGAACACGGCGCCCGCCGCGGCCGCGGTGGACGTCCAGACACCGTTCGCTTATGCCGACTTTACCTGGATGAACGGCACGCCTCGCAACAAGGACGTGGCATTAGACTCGCCGTTCTTCACTCCCGAGATTCGTTTCGACACGAACTTCATCAACGATTTCAACCAGCCGAAAGACCACACCATGGGCGGGTCCACCGAGGAGTTCCGCAACGGCGAATTTCAGGTAGAGGACATCGGCATCGGCGGCGATTTCCACTGGCAAAACGTGCGCGGCCGCATTATGTTCATGGATGGCCTGTTCGCGGTCACTACGCCTCGTAACGACGCCAGTTCGGCGACGGGCAATGGGCCGGGAAATACCGGCGGAGTCGGTCAATGGGATCTCCAGAATGCGTATAAGTACGTCTCGGAAGCGTACGGAGGGTATCACTTCAACGTGCAGCATGGGCTTAACGTCGATGCAGGAATTTTCGTCTCGTACGTCGGCTTGTTCAGTTACTACAATTTCGATAACTGGACTTACCAGCCGTCGTATGTGTCCTCGAACACGCCGTGGTTTTTCAACGGCGTCCGAATCCAGTGGTTCCCAACGAATAAATTGAAGATCGAGCCCTGGATTATCAATGGCTGGCAATCCTATGCCAAGTACAACAGTCACCTCGGCCTGGGAGGGCAGCTTCTGTGGGAGCCCAAGGAATGGTTCAAGCTGGTCGCGAACCAGTATGGATTCGGCGAAGACAACCTAGGCCTTCCCAAGACGCAGCGCATCCATACGGATGACAGTATCGAGGTCAGGTACTACAACAAGCCCGAGAACAGACGGCCTCGATAAGATGGCGTTCTCTTTCACCGCCGACGCCGGGTGCCAATACGGCGGTGGAATCACTTGTCATGGAGGCCCGAACAAGAGTTCGTTCCTTGGCTGGATGGGATACCACCGCTTCTGGTGGGACAAAGACCTCTTTGCAGTCACTCTCGGCGGCGGCCAGATGAACAACACGGGACGCTATCTGACGCTGCTGCCTCCCATCGATGGAGCGTGGGCTGCGGTGGGCAGCGCTTACTTTCCGGAACTCCCGGGCAGTACGGCTAAAATGTATGACGGCACCCTCACTTTCCATTACATGCCGAAAGCAGTATATCACGTGGTGGGCGGAACTTGGTTATCGCCACTCGAATGTGCCTTACTTCTCCGGACGCGGTGGCATCACGCCTCCTGGCGGCAACAACGGCTTGCCGCAATACTATACCTGCATGAACGGCAGCTTCGGCCGGCACCGCTGTCTTGGCCGCGGCGCAAGCAGCCTGCGGTGGCGCCAACAACGTATGGTTCCCGGATCTCCGCAAAAGCACATCTTCGCTTGGGTTCGGCGTCATGGTGAAGTTCTGAGCCGCTAAAGAGGAAACATGATCATGCTCAAACAGCGGAAGACCATCGTGATTGTCTGGCTCGTCGCGGCTCTGTATGTCGCGACCGTGATGGCGGGCTTTGCGATTGCGCAGAAGGCGGTACCTCGGAAGGAACCGGATCGAGTCGTGATCGGTGAAGCCGACGTCAAACAGTTGCTGCTGTTGATGGATACCGACAAAAACGGCAAGATCTCCAAGCAAGAGTACATGGACTTCATGTCCAAGGAGTTCGACCGGTTGGACAAGGATAAAAGTGGGGAACTCGATCCGAAAGAACTAACACAATCTCACTTACGAGCAACTCCCTTTTCGAACGCCGGTAAGTAGCGCGTAAAAGCATCGTCTAATATCCGCACTCAAGTGGCGGACTCGACGCTCGAATTCAACGTCTGGGGCGAACTGGATTGTCGAGCTTGGCGCGGCGGTACATGAACATGGTGAACCAGGCCCGCACTCAAATAAAGGAAGCCCTGGCGTGAATAGCGGCAGGATGTTCGTTTTCGCATTGGGTGTCCGCCCGGCGCGAACCCGCAACGGGTGATACCCAGCCCGCCAGTATGATGTGCTCTTTCTGTGGATCGACACAAACGGGCGATCCGTTGCCGAGGGGCTGGAAGGTGTGTGACCGCTTCGTTCTTTGCCGGGAATGCCAGCGCAAACGATATCGGCGCAAGGCGCTTACCATGACCGTGGAAGATGCCGTCGGGGACCCCTGGCGAGAGTTTAGGGCGGCATTAGAGGAAGCCTGGAACGAAACAACGCCATTGCTCATTCCCGGTAGCGAGTGGCGGCTGAGCATGGCGGAGAATCGGCTACTGGTTCACGTTCCCATCGGAGAGCGACGCTGGATGCTGCTCCTGCATTGTCCCAGATGGTCCCGGGGGCGGAAGATTGCCGCCGAAAGGATCGTCTCTGATCAAGCGGCCGCGCGTGAGCTTTTTTCCACCGCAGGCCCGAGCGCGATGGGCGCCTCAGCGATTCCCTGAACGGCGAATCAGGCCGGTACAGAATCGTGTGCCGCATGGTGGCGTGGCTTCCCCGGATGGGCGCTCCCGAGAGGCCGCGAAAGCCGCTGCGGCCCCGGGAAGCAGGAAGCAATTCAAGAGTTCGGAATCAGAAGATCGAAGAGCTGGCGATCAATATTCTGCGGAAGGCGATTCACGCGAACCTGATCCGCTTTCCATCGCAGGCCCCGATATTTCCCACCCGCGGCGCGTCCGATCTCCAGCGCAATGTCATTGATCTCTACTTCGGGCAGGGATGGAGCACGGCCCAGATTGCCACACGCTATGAGCTACGCCGGAAAAGAGTCCAACGTATCCTGAAAGCGTGGACCGTTCGCGCTGTGAGAGCCGGGTATATCCAATACAGTCCACTCGCTCTTTGACCCGAGGGTCAATCGTTTTTTCAAGAGTAGCGCGAGGATCCATCTTGGATCGTTCGTAACAGGGGCCGGGTGCGAGACATGTCAGTTTCCGATGACAAGATTCAGCGAGCGTATCGGGTCAGGGTTACGATCTTTCTCGTATGCGTACTTCTGGCAGTCAGCTTTTTATTCACGGCTTACCAGGCCATTCAGACACTCGACCGTCTCGAAGCGGTGGAGCAGGAGCGAGACCAGTGGCAGCGACCAGCGTACATTATCCAGGAGCTGGATCTGAGAGAGGGCAGCGTTGTAGCCGATATAGGGTCCGGCGCGGGATATTTCGCTATAAAGCTCTCACCGGCAGTCGGAAAGCGCGGCGAGGTGCTGGCTGTCGACATTCGGAGGCTGCCGTTGGTGTTCTTGTGGATCAGAACACTACTGCTTCACCAGAGCAACGTGAAGGCTATTCATGGGAACCCCGATGATCCTAAGCTGACGCGGTATCCCGTTGACGCGGTCCTGATCGTCAACGCCTATCATGAATTCGAACACCCTCAAAAAATTCTTGAATACATCCTCCGCTCCCTTCGCCCCGGCGGCCGCCTGGTGGTCGCTGATCGCGGCCCGGAATCTGGCCAGGGCGATGTTCGCGAGGCGGAGGCACGTCATCACGAGCTGCCGCCCGCCCTGGTGGAGAGCGAGCTACTTCAGAGTGGCTTCGAGTTAGTGGAGCGCGAGGATCGATTCATAGATCGTCCTGACGACCGGCCCTGGTGGCTCATCGTGGTCCGAAAACCGGGATGAGTCAACTAATTGGTCACTGTCAACGTCGCGGACGGGCTGGCGACGCCGCCCACCGTCACGACAACTGGTTGCGCGCCTGTCGCGATCCCGCTGGGTACTTGATAGTTGATTTGAACCATTCCGATCAAACCGGACGGAACGCCGATAAACTCAATCGGAGCCGGTACTCCTCCCACAGTTACTGAAACGCTTTGGGTGGGCTGGGGCAAATCGGAAATTGGCGTCCCTGGTGCCGGGGCCGCACCAGTGGCAAGCGGCGGAGATAGTGCACCAGCGCCGGTGATGTATAAGCTAACGATTTGACCCGGCGCCGCACTTGTATTGGGAACTGGCGCGCCGTTCGGATTCGTGATTATGCCGGGCGCAGCGGCGGCTACCGTAAAAGATCGCGATGTGGTCTGGCCGTCGTTATTGATGTAGAGAACCGCCGTGCTATTAGGTGTGGTCTCATACGGAAGCTGAATATTCAGTTGTCCGGGCGAGATGTAAAACAACGGCGCGGCGACGCCATTGACGGTCGCGGCCACGCTCCCCATCGAAGTAGGCAACGGCACAACGCCGGCGGTCTCGGTAGTCGCCGCCAATTGCGACCCGAAGACTGTCAATATCATGCCGGGTGCGAACACCGGCTGGAATGACGCACCATTTTCCAGCGCCGTAATGCTTGGCTTCGCCGAAGAGCTAGCCGACGAGACCGTTACGGTAGTCGAAGCCGTGATGGTGTCGCCGCCAATGTATTTCGCGGTGATCACCCCTGATCCCGGCGAGAGCTGCGAGCCTGACACAACCAGGGTCGCCGTTGCACTTCCAGCTGAACCAGCCAGCACGGCCGAACCGAGTGAAACACTGTTCTGTGTGAAAGTCACCGTTCCGGCAGGAGTATTCCCGCTGGTGGTTGTTACGGTGGCCGTTAATATCAATGTTGCGTCGACGTTGATACTGGCGGGAGTGGCAACCAAAGTCACACTCGTGACCGGCTGAATAGCGGGTATGGTCGTGCCGCTGACTGCATTGATGAACGCATACACGTCCACCGATCCCAATCCCGTAACCTGATCGTAGCCCACGCCCGCGGTATAACCGACCGCAACGGCGTTGCAAGTGCCGCTCTGGGGCGGGCAGTTCACTGTGACAATATTGTTCCCGGTGGTTACGTCGTGAAATACGCCGGAGACGCTTTGGGCCATCGAGTATAGCTTAGGATTGAGGTTCCCTAGGCCGGCTGCAGACTGAATGCCGCTTGAAACCAGGTAGTGATTGAGCAGCGTGAGGATTCCAGCGAACGCGGGCGTAGGGGCCGAAGTGCCGCCCACAAGATTGAACTCGCCTTCGATTTCGACCAGATAAGGATCATGATCGTTCGAACCGGTGAGCGCCAGATCCGGTACGTGCCGGGCATTGTCGTTGGGAACGCCGGGCCCAGTTTGCCAGGAAGGCCTCGAGAACAAAATGCTCGTCCCTCCACCGCTGGCGGAGGGATCTCCATCCTCGGCGCTATCGTTCCAGCTTGTTTCCGGGATGTAGGATAAAGCCGATGATAGAACGCTGTCGTTGGTCGCGTTCCAATACTGGCCGCCGCCTTCGTTGAATTCTGTGCCGCCCACGGCGGTCACTTCCGGGATGCTCGCGGGCAGGCTCACGGCTAGCCCCGGATTCGTCGGATCATTGCAGGCTGCGGCGCCTGAATCTCCCGAAGCAGTCAACCAGGTGATGCCCTGCGCATTCGCTTGTTGTGCCCAGGATTGAAAGGTCAACGCGCCGGCCCGGCTGGTTTCCGGCTCACAGAAGCCATAGCTGAGGCTCAGTACCGGCGCCAGGTTCTGATCGATCGCATATTGAACCGCGTTCATAACGTCGTCGCTGTAGACGTAAATGACGGTTGCATTTCGCGAAATTGCTCCCGACCATTCCAGATCGAGGTCCGCTTCCGGCAAGTCGCCCCAACTAAAGCCAGGATCTTGGGTGTTCGGAACCAAGACGATTTGAGGATCATTGGTCCCAAACCCAAAGGTGGTGCGAAACTGCTCTATGTCGGAGAGGTAAATCTGGGTTTGTCCAGCAACCACGAGTTTCTGACCGGTGCCGTCAATCCCGGCCGTATATACCCGATTGATGTCGTAAATTGTCGCAAAGTCGCCGGGAGCCAAGTAATGGCTGCCGTCGCTATAGGTATATGCCGGTTTCAGAGATCCGGTATTCTTTAGGGGCCGTACACTCCGATAGGCCGGCTTCATCCGGAAATTGTCCAGACCGCGAATAGCGCTGATGAGTCCGCCGAATGCAACCGGCACAGATGGATCCGTGGCATTGGCAAAATGCGGCTGGCCATTGACAACATACTGGTGAATCTCTGTTTGAAACGCTTGCTCCACCTGGGCCGCCGTTCCGTCGGCGGAAACCCAGTTGCGCCCGCGAGCGATGCCCGTGACGGTCAGCCCTTGCGTCTGTAACCAGGCGGTGATTTTGCCCAAATCGGATTGGCTTGCACCGAACCGTACGGCGAATTCCTCTGGTGTGAGCCAGTGATGATACTCGGCCGAAGAGGGGTTCTGTTGCGCGGCGAGCAAAGCAGCCAGGGCGGTCTTCTGCTCGGCGGAAGGAGCCAGCGCAAGGGTAACATGCTTAAGCGCGAACGACGGCGCGACACGCCCCCGGTCGTACCCCTCCCTCGCTAGGGCAGAAACGTGGCCCGCTAAGGTAAAACGATTAGTGTTGTCGATGCGTTGGGTGATGCGGCTCGGTTGCGCCTGGGCGTGGATTGCCGCCATACACACTACAACACCGAGCGTTGCAAGACCCCGGACATGCTTTTGCTGTGGGTAGATCATGGCCTGTCTACGTATCGGTACCCGGTAGCCCGAACAACATCGGTCGTTTTTCTTAGAAAACGCGGCTGAGAGCCGCAATTGCTGGATTCCCCTGCTCCTTTCGGCGCGAAAAACAGCAGCAACATACAATGGATAGGTCAATCAATGGATAGATCAATGCGTTTCTGACCTTGACAAGGAAGGTGCCATGAGCGATCGAGCCAAGAAAATCGGGGTTTTATTTGCGGGAGTTGTATTTTGTGCGCACGCTCAGTGGTTGAACTATCCCACGCCCGGGACTCCCCGCCTGCCCGACGGCAAACCGAACCTTTCTGCAAGAACACCGCGGGCGTCCAACGGAAAGCCGGATCTCTCCGGAGTTTGGCAGACCGAGTTTGCACCCGCAGGCGAGAACGAGCGCTTATTCGGCGACGAGGCCAAGACGTTCGCCGTGCTGGGAGACGACCCGCGCGTTTTTCCGAAGTACTTCTTAAATATCTTGGTGGACTTCAAACCGGAAGAATCCCCGCTGCGGCCCGAGTTCGCCGAAGTGTATCGAAAGAACTCTCAGAGACGAGGAACCGAGAGTCCCGTTGCCCGTTGTCTGCCGCAGGGGCTCCCGCGCGCCGATCTCACCAACTACGCGCCTTTCAAAATTATCCAGACCCCCGGGGTGATTGCGGTGCTGTATGAGATTGACAACACCTACCGCCAAATCTATACCGATGGCCGTAAGCTTCCCATGGATCCTCAGCCCGCGTGGCTCGGCTACTCGGTCGGCAAGTGGGAAGGCGATACGTTGGTTGTGGATGCGGCTGGATTCAATGATAAGAGCTGGCTGGATGTCACAGGCCACCCGCACAGCGAGGCTTTGCACGTGCAGGAGCGCTTCCACCGCCGCGATTTCGGCCACATGGACTTGGGCATCACGGTGGAAGATCCCAAGATCTATACCAGACCGTTCACAATCCAGGTCACTCTGCTCCTACAAGCGGACAGCGACGTTCTGGAGAACATCTGCAACGAGAACGAACAAGACCGGACCCATCTTGAACACGGGCGCTGAATGGGAGCTGAGGCGACCGGGGAATTCGGGGAATTCTAGCGCGGCCGCCGGAACAGTCCCCCATAGACCGCTTTCGCCAGGATGTGTCCGCGCCGGGACCGCGATAATGTCTCCGGCTATTGCTTGTTCCAGATTTCGATACGATCAAATGGCTTGCCTTGGGCGTTCGTTCCTTTAGCGTGAGCGGTTATAGTCTTACCGTCCTTGCTTACGACCACTTGCTCCACTAAGACGACTTCGCCTCGTTGTCTCCGCGTGTATTCTCTTGTATTGGAGTTGATCCGTTTGACGGCTTCTGAAGCCTCGGCCGGTAAGACTCCTTCGTCATACTTGACGATCCCTCCATTGACGGGCTCGGTAAAGCGCAGTGCAACACTCACGCCGTTACCGAATGCATCGCCCTCTGTTACGACGTAACGATTGCCCTCGAGATTTTTAGTAAAGTTCCCTTCTTTCGGCGCAAGACCAGTTATTACTTTTGTCTTCTCAACGTTTAGTTTCCACGTGCCGAGGAACGGATCGGCTCCCCAAGCCGAAATCGCAAATCCGACGAACATGAGGGGATAGGTCGCTCTCGCTATCGATGTCATGAACGGCTCCTATGACGCCGCAGCTACCGCGGCCGCCGGAACAGTCCTCCATAGACCGCTTTCGCCAGGATGTGTCCCTGAATCGCCTTGATCACGTTAGCGCGGGTTTCAAAAGCGTCGGCAGATGGCTTCACATCCAGCGTGGTGTCGAGCGCATAGAGCTCAAATACATAGTGATGGAATGGACCGTTCGCTCCTGCGCCCGGGCCGCGGTACATGGTTCCCGTGGCGCTGATCTGGTAGCTTCCGTCGGCCAATTGCGATCCCTTGGGCACACCTTCGGGAAAGCCGCTCACTGATGCCGGAATGTTCCAGACCACCCAATGCACCTGATCGTCGGTAGTCTTGTTGCGGGCCAGATCCATGTCGTGCATGTTGAGCACGAAGCTCTGAGTGCCGGCAGGCACATTCGCCCATTGCATAGCCGGCGACGTGCCTTCTCCGACCGCAACGCCAGGAGCAGCCTGGCTGAACTTGACGGGAATCTGACCGCCGTCGGGAAACCCCGGAATAGTCAAAGTCATCGCCGGGGGCGCAGGTGCAGCGGGTTGCCCTGCGCGTCCATTTTGAGCAATCAGCGGGACCGTTAAGCCGAGCGTGATCGGCGCCAAGAAAAGCAATCGCATTCGTTTATCCTAGCGCGGATTCAAACCAGACTTGGCCGGGGCCAAAACTCGATGTTCAGGCCAGAGCTTTTCCGTACAGCACCAGCAAGCGGCTCCAGGCCTTCTCCGCCTGCGGCTCGTTGTAGACGCCCGAATCCGGAGGGCACCAGCCATGCAGGGCGCCAGTGTACACTTCGATTTCGGCGTGCAGCTTTGCCTTGGCGAAGGTCTCTTTCAGAACGTCCTTCTCATTGGGCTCTTTCATATCGTCATTGGCCGCGATCGCGATGAGAAACTGCGCTTTGCTCCTGGCCGCCTCAAGATGCGGGCTGTCGGGCTTGTCTGTCGCCAGCCCATTCCCGCCATGGAAGGTGGCAACCGCTCCGACGCGACCCGGCACAGCGGCCGCGGTACGGAACGCCATCGGGCCGCCCATGCAATAACCCTGGGTGCCAATCTTCCGATTCTTGGCAACCGCCGATTGCTGGTCCAGCCACCCGATGAACGCCTTCGCATCCGTCATGTGCGTCGTTTCGTTCAGGCTCTGCGCGAGCGGCATCAGCTTCGGGATTGGAGTCGCGGCACCCTGCTCGGCGGTCGGGGCTTTTTGGGTACGGTAGAACGGATTCACCACCAGCACCGAATAGCCCGATTCGGCGAGCCGTTTGCCCATCTGGCGGAACGCCGGCCGCAGCCCGAAGATATCCGGCCACATCAGAACGCCTGGCGCCGTGCCGCTCGCCGGATGCACGAAATAGCAGTCCGCGGTGCCGTCGGGCGTCGTCACGTTGACGTCCGATTCGGTCACTGCAACCGCATTCGCGACTTGCGGCAGCATCATGGCGATGCCGGCGCCCAGCATGACGCCGAATTGCTTGCGTGTTACCAAACCGAGAGCTTCGCCCTCTTGCCGGTCCTGCTCAAAATGATCCTGATCACACATATTCGCTCCTTATCAACGCGTGGTTGCGCGGTAGACCGCACATACGGCGTTATTGTACATCACTTGGTCTCCAGCGGGGCGCAGGAACTAAATATTGCATACTGTGGTGAGACATGAAATTTTGCGCCGCTCTGGTATTGCTACCAGCGATCGGCTTCACGGCTCCGGCGTCTTTGCCGCTGTCTTTCGAAGAGAATCGTGGCCAGAGTGCGCCCGAGGTCCGGTTCTTGGCGCCCGGTTCGCCCAGCGTCTTCTTCACGCGAAATGAGGCCGTAATCGCGTTTGCGTCCGGCGACGTTCTTAGAATCCAGCCGGAAAGTGCGATCGCTTCCTGGCCTGAGGCGCTCGATATGCTCGCAGGCACGAGTAACTACTTAAATCGCGAGCCTTCAATCACCGGCGTTCGCCAGTACGCCCGCATCCTCTATCGATCCGTCTATCCCGGTATCGACCTGGCGTATCACGGCCGCAGGAACGTACTGGAATACGATTTCGATGTGGCGCCCGGAGCGCATCCCGAGCGCATTCTTCTGAGATTCCAGGGAGCAAGCAGGTTGCGTGTCGACGCCGATGGCAATTTGCTTGCCCACCTGCGGAACGTGACCTTCATCCAGAGAAAGCCTGACGCGTGGCAATTCGACGGAGGCATTCGCCGTCGCGTCGAGGTCCGATACTTGTTGCGCGGAAAACAAGAGATTGCTTTCGCCGTTGGCGCCTATGACCGTAGTCGCCCCCTGATCATCGACCCACTGATCGACTACGTAACTGATTTCGGCTCCACTGCCACGGACCCCTTCCACTTGGGCACGGTTCCCTACGCTATCGCAGCGGACGCCTCAGGCGCATATATTGCCGGCGACGCCGCATCCGGGCAATTCCCAGTTACGACGGGAGCTTCCACTCCCGCGAGCGGCAACGCCGGATTCGTCGCCAAATTGAGCGCGGATGGAAGCCAGCTCATCTATGCAACGTATTTGAATCTGCCCGCGGCGCAGGCCATCGCGGTCGATGCGCAGGGCAGCGCCTACGTGGGCGGCACGGACTACATCGTCAAGCTGATGCCGGACGGTTCAACCTTCGCCTACGAGTATTCCTTCCCTACGAGTCTAGGAGCGCCGGTCTCTCATCTGGTCTTGGATTCCGCAAACAATGCATATGTGTACGGAAGCACCTATTCGACGAACTTCCCCACTACGCCGGGCGCCTATCAAGCGACCTTCCCAGGGCAGATCAGCATATTTGGATCAAACACCGCTGACGGATTCCTGATCAAGCTGAATCCATCCGGCAGCGTCGTCTACTCGACTTATTTGCGCGATGCGCTGGCAACGCCAGTGAGCCAGCTTGCGACCCAATTCCTGGCCGTCGATCCAGCCGCTCAGAACGCGATCATTGTCACCGCGACCACTCCCACCGCTTCCGGCCAGGCCTCGGCTACGGTGTTCAAACTCGGGCCAACGGGCCAGGCCTTGTCCACGGCGAACGTCGCGCAATCCTCGATCATAGTTCGGAGCATTGCGACGGATTCTGCGGGCGACCTTTATCTTTCGTGCAACGGCCCGGGGTTCAACAATCAGACCACCGTTGGTCCAAACTTTCTGCTCGAGTACGATCCCAGCGGCTTCCTCAGTGTAGTAGCCGGTACTCCGCTTTCAGGCGACCTGCACCTCGACGCGTCTGGGGCTGCCTACATCGTCGCAGCCGAGCGGGTGGGCAACGCCCTCGCAGAAACACCCGCCGTGACGCGCTGGACAAGCCCCGCATTTGGTTTAGAGTCGATCGTGACCAATCAGCTCACAACCGTGCCCATCACCGACCAAATCCAATCCACCGCCGTCGACCCTGCCGGTAACGTCTACGTGGTGCTCACGCCCGGCGGCTCCATCGGGTCGCCTCCGCAGATTCCAGCCACCCCTGGCGCTTATCAGGCCACGGGCGGTGGATTCGCCGTGCTGAAGGCGGACGCGACCGCTCTGTCCCTGCCGCCCCCGCCCGTAGTCCCGCCGTTGATCGCTGGTGTAACCAACGCCGCCAGCGGCCTACCCGGCTTTCTCGCTCCCGGAGAAATCCTGACGATCTACGGCACGAACCTCGGCCCCGCGCAACTTGTGAACGCAACCTTCGATGCCAATGGATTGCTTCCCACTACTCTGGCCGGCACCAGTGTGCTGATCGCCGGCCAGCCCCTATCGCTGCTCTACGCCAGCGCTTCTCAGGTCGCTGCGATCGCACCTGCTGCACTTCCGGGATCGACGGTTGTGGTGTCGTATCTTGGAGCGCTTTCTCCGCCGACTAACACGACTCTTCTCGCCGCCATTCCTGGATTATTCACGGCCAACGCGAGCGGGCAGGGTCAAGGTGCGATCTTAAATCAGGACGAAAGCGTAAACTCCGTTTCGAATCCAGCCGCTCCTGAATCCGTCGTTTCGCTGTTTTGCAGCGGCTGCGGCGTGACGACACCGGCGGGCACCGATGGCGCGGTTGCAACCTCGCTGGCGCCGCTCGCTAACCCGATCACAGTGCTGATCGGCGGCCAACCTGCGGTGGTCACGTATGCCGGATCTGCGCCCGGCCTGATCAATGGCGCCGTCCAAATTAATGCGCGGATTCCATTCGGAATTACCGGCGACGCGGTACCCGTTAGCATCTTGGTGGGCAGCGACCTGCCGCCCAGCCCGCCCGTCACACTCGCGGTCCATTGATCGGCGAAATATCTGCACCTTTACAATCTCATGACAGATATCTGCCTGATATTCGCGGCGGCTGCGACTTATTTCCAGCATTACTAGTACCTCACTAGGTCGTCATTCCAAGAAAGTCGGTTTCGAACCGCTATGGAAATCTGATAATCTACGGTAATTCTGCGAAATATGCCAAGCCTGGACCGAATTACTGCTCCCGTGATCTTGTTGCTCGTTGCCGCCGCACCATTGGCCGCGAAAGACCGCGTCATCGCAGCCGTCGACTTAAACCGAACCGTAGTGATAAAAGGCCAGGTTCATCCTCTTGCCCAGCCGCAAGCCGATGCAGGCCCAGTGGATCCAGCCATGGAGATCGGCTACGTTACGCTGCTGTTGAAGCCGGATGCATCGCTGGAATCGTTTCTAATGGACCTCGAAACGCCTTCTTCCCCGAATTATCATGGTTGGCTCACGCCCGAACAGTTTGCGGATCGCTTCGGGTTCAGTTCCACCGATATCGCCAAATTGACGGGTTGGCTCGAATCGCAAGGTCTAAAGGTCAACGATGTCGCACGCGGGCGTCACTGGATCACGTTCAGTGGCACAGCGGAACGAATCGGCCGTGCGCTTCACACTGAGGTGCACCATTATCTGGTGAACGGAGCGCTGCACTTTGCCAACGCCGGCGATCCGTCTATTCCCGAGGCTTTCGAAAGCGTGGTGGGCGGCTTCCTAGGCCTAAGTGATTTTACTCCGCGATCGATGCTGATTAGAGCGCCGAATCAACCGTCGCCGACCGGCGACTACACGGCGGGCGCGAACCATTACATCGCGCCAGATGACTTTGCAACCATCTACGACGTCGCTCGCCTTTACAATGCGGGAATTAATGGCGCGGGGCAAACGCTGGTGATCGCGGGCGAGAGCGATATCAACCTGGCCGATATTGAGGCCTTTCGGGCGATGTTCCATCTGCCGCCGAACAATCCTCAGGCGATGCTGTTTGGCTCGGACCCAGGCTTCAATGGGGCGCAGCTCGAAGCGGATCTGGATCTGGAGTGGTCTGGTGCGGTCGCACGCAACGCCAACATCATCTATGCCTACTCCACCAGCGCGCTCCTGGCGGCGGAATATGCGGTTGACCAGTACCTCGCCTCGGTAATCAGCCTCAGCTTCGGAGATTGCGAAGCATATGCATCCAGCGCCTACCGAGCCGTCGCGCAGCAGGCCAACGCACAAGGTATGACCATGTTCGCCTCCAGTGGCGATTGGGGCGCTGCTACCTGCGATGCCGGGAACTCAACGCCACAGGTTACAACCGGGCCATCGGTTTCTTTGCCGGCCAGCCTGCCGGAAGTCACCGCCGTAGGTGGCACGGAACTTAACGACGGAGGCGGAATATATTGGGCGCGCTCCAACGGTTCAACCGGCGCCTCCGCGCTTTCCTACATTCCCGAAACTGCTTGGAACGATACTGCGGTGGCGAATTCACTCGAGGCAGGCGGCGGTGGAGCAAGCACGTTATTTTCAAAACCGCTATGGCAGACCGGCGCCGGCGTCCCCAATGACAACGCTCGCGACTTACCCGACATATCACTGTTGGCCTCCCCCTATCACGCCGCCTATCTGATTCAAAGCGGCGGAAGACTCACCGCGGTTGGGGGAACGTCGGCTTCGACCCCGCATTCGCGGGCATTGCGGCATTGCTGAACCAATATTTGGTCTCCGCCGGCAGCGTGGCTCAGCCGGGTTTGGGCAACATCAACCCGGTGCTGTATCGGCTGGCCCAAGCCACCACTGATGTGTTTCACGACATAACCAGCGGAAATAATCAATTGCCCTGCGCGCAGAGCAGCCCCAGTTGTGTTGACGGCCTGATGGGATTTGCTGCGGCGCCCAGCTATGACCTGGCTACCGGTCTGGGTTCGGTGGACGCTTACAACCTCGTGATGGAATGGAACAGCGGAACCTCCAGCACGACCAGCGTAACTGCCAGCGCCGCGACCAGTAGTCTGACCGGAACGGTCGAGCTGACCGCAACTGTTAGCGCGCCTTTTGGATCCCCCGTAACGCCGCATGGCTCAGTGAGCTTTGTCGTGAACAACGTCAGCGTGGGAAACGTCGACATTCCTACCAGCCTCGGCAGCGTGGATCTGACAGCAGGCGCCAGCGGAACAGCTACCGCTACTCTGATGGTAACCGGCAGCCAGATCGCTATCGGCAACGGAACCATTACCGCGGTTTATAGCGGGGACAACGTGTTTACCGCTTCCCAGGGATCAACTCTCGTTGCGATTCAGGTTCCTAACACCGGTGGCTCCGTGGTGGTTCCTTGGATTACGCCGAACCCGGTGGTGGGGCGCGGAGACGACGCTTGGCCTTACACGGTGGTGCTCACCGAAGAGGCTGGCGTGCCCACCACCCTCACTGGTTTCACGATTAATGGAGTCACTCAGAATCTGACTTTTTGGAGCAGCACCAGCCTTCCCGCCCATGGAACGATCTATGCAGTCCTGTCCGGTTCGGGATTAGTCACTCCGCTCCAGCGGGTTTTTGTCTTTACGGGAATGGACGCGAGTGGCCAGAGCTGGACCCAGCAGATGACCGTCTCTTTCGTTAGCGCGCCGACTACGTCCTTCACGCCGGCGATCAGTCTTACCACCGAGACTCCCGTGGTCATGCAGGATGCCCAAGCTGATCCTACCTGCCAGTGGTCGCAACAATTGACCGTTCAGGAACAGGGCGGTTACTTGGTGCTTCTGACGAAATTGACGGCGAACGGCGTTGATATCAGTTCCCAAATCCCCCAGATTTTCGGCACCACTCGATTGGCGCCGCTCGGAATGTTGCGCGGTAATCTCTGCTTCGGCAGCAGCACGGCCTCTCCGGCGAAGATGACGTTCCAGCTAACAGGTACTCTTGACAGCGGCGATCTCGCGGGCAGCATCGAAGCAACCCTGACATCCTCTTTCCAGTCCAATGCCGCCGTGCCGGCGTCGCTTTCGGTCTCGCCTCAGTCGGTCACGATAGCGGTCGCTTATTCGTCCGGTAGCGGCGCCGCAAGCGTCAACGTTGGATTCAGTGGAGAGTCGCCCCAGTGGACCGTTTCCATATCGCCTTCGAATAGCGCGTCGGGTTGGCTGAGCGTGTCGCCGCAGTCCGGCCAGGGTACCGCTCAATTGACCATTCAGGCCTCCGCCGCGGGCCTTTCACCAGGAGCGTACAACGCGGTGGTAGCGATTCAAGCGCCCAATTGTACGCCACGGTCGATCGAAGTGCCGGTCACGTTGGTGGTCGGCGCATCGAGCAGCATGAGCATCGCCGGCTTGGCAAATAATTTCTCGGGAGCAACCACGGTCGCCCCAGGAACGATGGTAGCGGTCTATGGATCCCAACTCGCGCCAGGAGGCACATTTCAGCTGGCATCCCAGCTTCCGCTGCCACTTGACGTGAATGGGGTGTCGGCCACGGTGAACGGAGTCTCGGCGCCGTTGTACTTCGTCTCGCCTGGACAGATCGATCTCCAAATCCCTTACGAGACCGGAGCAGGCCCGGCGGTCCTGGCTGTGAACAACAACGGCCAAATCGCGTCGTTCCCGTTTCAGGTTGCGCCCACCGCGCCCGGTCTGTACCCGTCTGCTATTGACAACAGCACCGGGAAAATCGTGAGTGCGGCTCAACCCGGTCAGTTTCTCCTGTTGTTCATGACTGGAGAAGGCGATATGACCCCCACGTTGGCAACCGGGGCAACGCCGGCGCCTAGCGCCGATCCGAGTAAGTATCCGCAGCCGCGCGCGCCGGTAAACGTGACAGTCGGCGGCGTTGCGGCTCAAGTGTTGTTTCAGGGCATTCCCTATGGTTTGGTTGCGGAAACCCAGATCGACTTCGTTGTCCCGCCGGATGCTCCTCTCGGACCGCAGCAGGTGATTGTCACGGTGGGCGGCGTTGCGAGCCCACCGGTCGCTCTGACCATTACCGCACCTGCGGCGACGCCTTCGACGAACTGAGACTTAGGGCGTCCGCGCCGCCGGCTTGAGAGTTGCAACGGAGGAGCGTTATTTCGACGGGATAAGCTAACATTGTGAACGAATGACAATCAGCCGACGCAGTTTGTTCGTTAGCGCCGCCGCAGCCATGCTTCCGCGAGTCTCGTGGCCGCAGACCAGGCGGACCAGTCGCGCATGATCGTGCGCTCGCCCCGGCCGGAAGATCTGGAGATGCCGCTGGACGGCTTTACCGATTGGATCACGCCCTTGGATCGCTTCTTTGTGCGCTGCCACACCTACACGCCCAAGGTGAATCTGGGCGAGTGGAGCCTGAAGATCGATGGCAAGGTGGATCGGCCCATGACGCTCACGATGGACGATCTGAAGAAGCTGCCGCGGGTGGAGCTGGTCGGGGTGCTGGAGTGCGCGGGCAATGGCAGAAGGTTTTACGAGCCGCGCGTGGCCGGAACGCAGTGGGCATTCGGCGCGGTCGGGCAATGGGCGATGGGCCGGCGTCCGCCTGCGCGACGTGCTGCGGAAAGCCGGGCATCCAGAGTTCGGCCAAGGAAATTCTGTTCGACGGCGCCGACGTTCCGCTCGGGAAGATGCCCGATTTTCAGCGCACTATCACCGTGGCCAAGGCGCTCCATCCCGATACGTTGCTGGCCTACGAGATGAATGGCCAACCTTTGCCGGTCGAGCACGGATTCCCGTTGCGCGTGATGGCGCCCGGCTGGGCCAGCGACTCGTGGGTGAAATGGCTGCAGCACATCGAGGTGCTCGATCACGAATTCGACGGCTTCTGGATGAAGTCGGCGTACCGGCATCCGACCGCAGCCAGTGCCCCCAGGCACCGCAGTGGACCCGTCGGCGATGGTGCCGGTGACGGATCTCAACGTCAAATCCGTGATCGCGGTTCCCAATGGCTGGGCGAAGCCCGGGCCGGTGCGCGTCCAAGGCACCGCCTGGTCGAATACTTCGCCGGTCAGCAAGGTGGAGGTTTCCACCGATGGCGGCCAGACCTGGAGGCAGGCCAAGCTGGGCGGCCGGCGAACCCAATACGGTTGGCGCCTGTGGCAACTGGATTGGAAGGCGGCTGAGGGCAAGTACACGTTGATGTCGCGCGCGACGAATGCGGCCGGCCAGACGCAGCCGCTCAGTGAGCAATGGAATCCGGCTGGCTATTTGTGGAATGTTGCGCAGGCCGTTCCCGTCACGATCTCGGCGCAAGCTCCAGCGCCGGCTGCGAGTGCGGCTGCGCCTCCCAGACCGCGTATCCCGAAGGCTATCGGACGGCCTGTTTTGCCTGCCATGATGAGCACATGATGCAGCAGCAGCGCCTCACCCGCGCCAGTGGGATCGCGAGATCAACAAGATGACCGGCTGGGGCGCACCGCTAAATCCCAAGGATCGCGAAGCAGTCTTGAATTATCTATCCGAGCATTTCAAGTAGACCGCGGAAGCTCCACGCCAAAAAAGCCGAAGCCGGATGGGTGTACAATGGTCCGGCAAAGGAGGTCTGGATGGAATCCAATCTCATCTCGCGCCGCACCGCACTAGCCATGGGCGGGTCGCTCGCGCTCGCAGCAGGCACAGGTTTGAAATCTCTCCGGGCGGCGGGACCCGGACGATTGATCGACGTGCATCACCATTATTTCGCCCCCGCTTGGATGGCAAAGTGCAAAAAAGAAATCGCGGAGTCCAACGGTGCGCGCTTTGCGAGTTGGACCGTTCAAACGGCGCTCGACGAGATGGACAAGACCGGTTGCTCTACCGCAGTTGTGACCTGCGGCGGACCAGGCACCTGGAACGGCAACGTGGAGTTCAGCCGTTCGGTATCGCGCGACGTCAACGAGTTCGGCGCCGGGATGGTGCGCGATCATCCTGGCCGGTTCGGTTTCTTCGCCTCCGTGCCTTTGCCCGATACCGAAGGAAGCCTGAAGGAAATCGAGTACTCGCTCGATACCTTGAAGGCTGACGGCATCCTGCTGTGGTCGAATTCGAAGGCCGTTTTTTGGGCGATCCGGGATTCGCTCCCGTGCTCGAAGAACTCAATCGCCGCAAAGCGGTGGTCTATGTGCATCCCAAGGTAACGAGCGATATGAACGATGCCGACGATCCGCTGCAGGCATTGGGAATCAACTGGGAAAACACCACGCGCACCATCAGCAGCCTGCTCAAATCTGGCATGCTGATGCGTTTGCCCGACGTGAAATTTATCTTTTCCCATGGCGGCGGCTTGCTTCCCACAGTGGCGGTTCGGCTGGCAGGAAAATCGCCGGAGAAGCTGGCGGCTTTGCGAGGGCTCTATCTGGATACCGCGCAAACCACGACCAACCCAGGGGCGTGGGGCGCTCTGACCGCGTTCGCCGAACCGTCGCACGTGCTGTTCGGCTCTGATTTCCCGTACGTGGGCGATGGCTTAGCAGCTTGGATTAACTCGCGTGAAGCTAAGCTCCGGCGACGCCGCGGCAATCGCGCACGGCTACGCCGAGAAACTGATTCCACGCCTCAACGCGTAGGGAAAAACGCGTGGCCGCTCGTCTAGGCGCGGGTTGCCACGCGCTTACCGGCCAGCACCGTGGCGCTCGGGAAGAGTCTCTGGCGGCCGGTGCGTTTGTTCCCGAAATTATCGTCGAATTCGAAAGATCCCTTCCCGTAGTTCCAGCACCGCAACATCGGCCGGCGCACCTGTTTTCAGCGTGCCCCGGTTGCGGAAAACCGGAAAATACGTGCGAAGCGTTGACAGTCGCGCGCGCCACTACTTGATCGAGCGGCATGCCCAGCATCAGGAACTTCGACATGACGTTCGGAAAATCGATGACCTGAGAGGTGCGGCCCTCGGGAGTCCAATCGGTTGAGAAAGTATCCGGCAGGAAGCCGGCCTTCAGTACGCTTTCGGCGATATCCCAGCGCAAGTGGCCGCGTGCGCCCATTGCCAAGATCGAACCGGACGCCGCGGCGGCGAGCGGCCATCACTTCCGGCAGAATGTGCCCGCTGTCGTCGATGATGCTGTTCGGCGGTGGCGCAAACATGTGGGTGACGATATCGCCAGGCTTGAGGAGCGCGATAAGCTTGGGCAGCGGCGACATGGTCTGACCCATATGGATCATCACCGGCAGATTGAACGACGAAGCCACCTCCTGCGCGCGCCTGAGCACCTCAAAATCGTTCGCGCCGGCGACGTCCCGCGACAGCCGTGCCTTAACGCCGGCAATCATATCGCGGTTGCGCCCGATCGCTGCGCGCGCGGCGCCGACATCGGCGCGGTTGATGTCCATCGTGTCGCCTTCCGGCAGGATACCGGCGCGCCCGATGTTGATCAGGACGCGGCACTGTTGCGGCGCCGACTTGGCGACCGCGATCGTTTCGCCGATGCGATCCGCGCCCTGCGATCCCGCATCGATCAACCCCGTCACGCCATCGGCGAGGCACAGCGCCGGCCCATCTTTCACCCGCGCCGCATGGGTATGGATATCGATCAAGCCGGGCACCACCAGCTTGCCGCGCGCATCGATCGTTTCCGCCGCGTCGGCCGAGATGTTGGCCTGGATCGCCGCGATACGGCCATCGGCGATCGCCACATCACGGATCGCGTCCAGCTTGCTCGAAGGATCGATAACGCGTCCGCCCTTGATGATCAGGTCGTATTTCATCGCTGTTGCCGCGAACAGGCCCGGAATACGGACGAAGGTCGCCGCAGCCGCGGCTGTAAAAATAAACTGGCGCCGGTTCATCATTTTCGTTCAGTTCTTCACGTATTTATACACAGATCTGGCCTGCACCGCTGCTGCGTAGATGTTGCCGTGGGAATCGGCGGCGACGCCTTCGGGCGGCGGAAATTTCGGGTCGGACGCGGGCGGCGGCGGGATGTAGTAGTCGACCTTCCCCGTCTTCGCGCTACCGATGCGAATACCGCGCTGGCAGCCGGGATTGTTGGTGTCCTTGCCCGGCGCATCTTCGGATTCCGAATCGCTCACGTACAGCGTATCCTTCTTATCGATCCAGATGCCGCTCGGCCGGCCGAACTGCTTCCACGCGGCGAGAAATTTGCCGTCCTGATCGAAGATGTCGACTCGGCTGTTGCTGCGGTCGGCTACAAACAGGCGCCCCTGGGAATCGAAAACGATCACATGCGGACTTCTGAATTCGCCCTCGCCAGAACCAAGATGGCCGAAAGTCGTAATGAATTTTCCGTTCTTGTCGAACTCCATGATGCGCGAATTGCCAAAGGTCGGCGCATGGCCTTCCGCGACAAAGATGTTGCCGCTAGGCGCGATCACCACCGAGGTCGGCTGATCGAACACGTCCAGCCCCGAACCGCGTTGGCCGGCTTTGCCGAGCGTCATCAGCACTTTCCCATCCGGAGAAAGCTTCATCACCTGATCGCCCTTACCGTCCTTGACGTTGGCATCCACCACCCAGACATTCCCGTCTCGGTCGGCCACCACTTGATGGGGGAACACAAACATGCCGGCGCCGAAATTCTTCATCACCTTGCCGTCGGAGGATAATTCCCAGATCGGCGCCACGCTCGATCCAGGGCAGCCGCTAGCCTCGCAACGGTCGAACACCCAAACATGGTCCTTCGCGTCGACGTAGACATTGTTCGTTGTCGCCCAGGGACGCGGCGTGTGAGCCCAATCATTCACTAAATGATACGGATTAGGCGCGTCATTCACACAGGTCCCCGTTTGCGCCTGCACCGCCGCCAAAAATACGGCCGTGGCCAAAAGTGTTACTGCAACTTTCACTGTTGCTGCGCGCATGTTATTCCTCCCGAGCGGTCGCAGATCGACCTTATTGTAATCGTGTGAAACCGCGGTGTCCACGGTTTCTCCGCTATATGTCGCAGCAAAATGAGAATGTCCTATTTGGGCAAAGTAGAAATGTCCTATTGACAGGGTCCAGCCTGAGGGGTGGACGAAGGACAGCTACTAATGAACTAGGCCGAACGAGACCGGCTGGATGCCCTGAAGAGGGCCAAGAAGAAATTGATCACGCAACGACAAGCCGCTGAGGAGATCGGTGTCAACGAGCGGCACGTGCGACGGCTGTTGCGCAAGCTGCGGCAGAAAGGAGACCGGGCGGTGATTCATGAGCTACGCGGGAGAACGTCCAACCGAAAGCTGTCCGCCGACATGGAACAGCAGGCGATCACGATTTTGACGGATCCGGTGTACCGCGGATTCGGGCCTACATTGGCGGCAGAATACTTGCGCAAGCGGCACCGGCTTACGGTGAGCAAGGAGACGTTGCGACAGTGGATGGCCAAAGCCGGATTGTGGCGCGCCGGTCATCGCCGCATGGTGGAGGTGCACCAATGGCGGCCGCGTCGAAGCCGCTGTGGGGAGTTGGTGCAATGGGACACCAGCGACCACGACTGGCTGGAGGGCCGCGGGGAATCGATCTATCTGATAGCGATGATCGACGATGCCACCAGCCAGCTGTTCGCACGCTTTGTACGGCACGATTCCAGTGAGGAGAACCGGCGGCTGCTGGGGGCGTACCTCGAGCAGTTTGGCCGCCCGCTGGCGTTTTACACCGACAAAGCGGGGATGTTCCAGGTGGCGGTTAAGACCAAACGACAGCAGCAGCGTGAGGACCGCGACCGGCCCCAGATGCCGCCGACACAGATTGAACGGGCGCTGCGCGAGCTGAACGTTGTCTGGATTCCGGCGCACTCGCCGCAGGCCAAGGGACGCATTGAACGCCAATTTTTGACGGCGCAGGATCGCCTAGTGAAAGGACTGCGTGTGGCCGGGGCGTGCACCCTCGATCAGGCCAATGCGTATCTGGAGAACGAATATCTGGCTTGGTGGAATCAGACCCTGGTGGTGAAGCCGGCCGATACCGCCGATGCCCATCGCCCTCTCGGCAAAGAGCATGATCTGGCCGCGATTCTCAGCCACGTGGAACAGCGTCAGGTGACGAATGACTACACGGTGCGATACGAAGGCAAGCTCTACCCAATCGACCGCCGCGACATCCAGGTCGGAATGCGCAAAGGATGGGTGCGGGTCGAACAGCGCTTGGACGGCAGCGTCGCCGTGCAGTTTCAAGGTCGTTATGTGCGGGTGCGCCGCTGCGCGCTGCCACTGGTGTTATCCAAAACGCTCGCACCCCCGACACGCTCAACGGGCAAGATCCGGCGCAAAAGCGATTGGATGAAGAACTTTTCCATCCGCTCGAAGCCTTCTCGTTCTCGACCGACTGAGGTGCCCGATGCTCGCAGCTAAACGCCGGCACCGAAACCAAAACCAATCGGAGCGCTGGGCAAAACCGGCCCGGCGATCTTCGCGCTTTATTTATCCGAAGACCGCTGCTCGGGACTCCACCAAAGCAGATCTGTCCTCAAAAACCAAAACCCCCAGAACGGGCATCATCGGGCCCGGTTTGACTGGGGGTCTGGTGCCGTCTGCTTCGGAGCCAGCCCCGTCGCAGCGGTCTTCGGATCTGCCCCAGGGAGCGCGACTCCCCCGGAACATCGAATCCACTGTAAGCCCGCTCCTTCGGCTCCTAGCTCAAAACAGGACATTTCTACTTTGCTGGGAATAGGACATTTCTATTTTGCCTTGACACGGTTTCTCCGCTATAGATGCAGAAGCCTCCTCGCGTTTCCTTTCAAGATGCGCTCGCGGTCGGCAGCCGGCAGATTAAACTGATCCAGCACCGCGCCCGGATACTCGATGTCCTTGGCCGCGAAGTTATCCGTCCCGATCACGATACGGTCCGATCCGACCAAGCCCAGGAGAAAACGGAACGCCTCCGGATAATAAATCAGATAGTCGTAATGGAAGCGGCGTATGTAGTCGCGGAACGGGTGTTGAATCGATGTGCTGTGGTCGTTCATGTGAAACAGGAAATGCTCCTCGCGGCCAGCCAGGTAGGGGAACGCGCCGCCCGCATGCGGCAAAACGATTTGGAGGTTCGGATACTTGTCGAGCGTGCCGGTATAAATGAATTTGGTGGCCAGGAGAGTATGTTCTATGGGCGCGTCGATTGCGGAGGCGAGGTTGGGCGGCCCCACCGTCCGGCTGCCGCCGAAGGCGTTGACGACACCATCCAAGTGATGAAAGATGATCGGATAGTTCAGTTGCTCGATGCGTGCCAGAACCGGAGCAAAATTTGGCTCGAACAGATAATCGTGCTTCTCCATAGAGTCCGGCAAGTGGACTGCGCGGATGCCAGGATGCCCGGCCACGCGATTCAGCTCCTTCAAGGCGAGCTCGGGGTCGCGCATCGGCAGCTCGGCAGCGATGACGAAACGGTCGGGATATTTTTGATGAACCTGAACGCCGGTGTCATTGATGACCTGCGCAAGATGCGCGCCTTGTTGAGCGGTAAATCTTTGCCAGGGCATCGCGCCGGAGAGCGTCAGGCAATGCATCAGGTCGCCATGCTCGTCCATCCACTGACGCCGCTTGTCGAGATCGTAATCGAGCGGATAGGGATTGGCGAGGGGCTGTCCCAGGTCGGCCAAGGCTTTGTTGTAAGGTGCGGGAGACCAGTGCGCGTGCATGTCGATCGCGGCGGGCTTGAGTCCTGGCTTGGCGGGCCGCGCCGCCCACCAGGGAATCCCTTTGGACGAAGAATCCTGCGCGTCGGCGAGATTCCGCAGGCCGATCGCCGCGGCAACGCCGGCCCCAATCTTGAAGAAACCTCGGCGTCCGATTGTGGCTCCTCGCAGCGGCAGTTCTGAATTCTGCATAGTCGTGCTCCTCGAAGGCCCACGGGCCAACGGGTTTCTATATTACAGCATTGCTCGGCTCAACGGATGAGGGACGCCCGATAAGTACCCGCATTGCTCATCGGGTCACAAAGGCCTCGAAAGAGATGTTATATTTTCTGGGAAGGAGCGAGTCCCATGGAGCCAACCAGACCCAAACTGCCGAGCGAGGCAATACAACTCTATAACCTTTTTATTCACGGCGAAATCAGCCGTCGTGACTTTATGGATGGCGTGCAGCGATTTGCCGTAGGCGGTTTGACGGCGGCCGTGATCATCGAGGCGCTGATGCCGAACTACGCCGCCGGGCAACAGGTGTCTAAGAACGATGACCGGATCAAGGCGAGCTACGAGACCGTTTCGTCGCCCGAAGGGAATGGAAGCATCAAAGGATACCTGGTGCGGCCGATTAGCGCGGATACGCGATCCGAGAAGCAGTCAAAATTGCCCGGCATCATCGTGGTCCACGAAAATCGCGGCTTGAATCCTCACATTGAAGACATCGCGCGGCGTCTGGCTCTCGCCAACTTCATGGCGTTTGCGCCCGATGGTCTCACCTCGTTGGGCGGTTTTCCGGGCGACGACTATCAGGGGGGCCAGATGTTCGCAAAGGTCAATCCCAAAAAGATGGCCGAAGACTTCGTGGCCGCGGCGATGTGGCTGAAGGCGCGCCCTGATTGCACCGGCAAAATCGGCGTCACCGGCTTCTGCTACGGCGGCACCATCTCCAACACGCTGGCCTTCCGGTTGGGAGCCGATCTTTCGGCTGCAGTGCCGTTCTACGGCGGCCCTCCCTCCAAGGAAGACATCCTCAAGATCAAGGGTGCGGTTCTGGTTCATCACGGCGAGCTCGACACGCGCCTGGCGTCGACGTGGCCGGACTACGACAAAGCGCTGACGGCCATCAACGTTCCGCACGAGGGCTATATCTACCCGGGTGCTGTGCACGGTTTCAACTGTGATGCGACGCCGGAACGCTACAACAAGGCTGCGGCTGACCTGGCCTGGCAGCGCACGATTGCCTGGTTCAACAAGTACGCTCGGGCCTGAGTCTTCTATCCTAGTGTTTGAATAGTCTCCTGCAATTTCAGAGCCTGAGCCGAATAGGATTCGCCTTCGAGCGCCAGCGGCGCGCCGATGCTGACCTCAACTGGCCCGGGCCGTGGAAAACTCGCGTAGCGATGCCAGACCTGGTCGAGACCTTTGAGCCGGATCGGCACCACCGGCAGTTCGAGACGAGCAGCCATCAATCCAACACCGGGGAGAAACCGCCCGATCTCTCCGGTTACCGTTCGCTCGCCTTCCGGGAAAATCAAAATGGACCAGCCTTCTTCCACCAACTCGCCCGAGTAGCGGATGGATTCGCGCGCTCCGGTTTCGGTCTGCGGAATCGGAAAGGCGTTAGCGAACAACGTCACTAACCAATACAAGACGCTGTTGGTCCAGCGCTCTCCGAGAGCATGCCGCTGTGGATTGAAGTGCGCATCAAAAAACTCCTTCCACATCACTGGAGCAATGCGATAGCGCCAGCGCGCCGGAAGGCTTGCCAGGATGACCAGCGCGTCCAGATAACTCTGATGATTGGCCGCGAAGATCACTGGACCGTGGAGATTGCTCAGATGCTCGAGGCCTGATACCTGGGTACGAGCAAAGAATCGTGTGAGCGGAAGCAGAATCGTCGGCAGCAAGAGGCGGCGCACCAAGCGTGACGGCCAGGCGCGGTTGTATCGAGGAAAGGGCGTTTGCTCCACCGGCTCCATGGCGTTGGCCAGATCCGCCACTTTGCTCACCGATGCGAAAGCGCTCTCGTCGATGCTGATGTCGAGCTTTTCCTCGAGTTCCATCATCAGCTCCACGCGATCGAGCGAGCTGATTCCCAATTCGTCGAGGGTGGTTTCGGACGTAACCACGCGGCCGGGAGCAAATTTTTGAACCAGCTCCAACAACGCTGGTGCGCGGCCAGAGGCGGGCCTGTTCTCGCCCTTACCAACGCGCTCGGCGATCTCGGCGCGCCGCAGCTTGCGAGTGGTGCCGGTGCGCGGCAACTCGCCTTCCGTCCAAACCGAAACCTCGCGAATCCTCTGATGCGGCTCCAGACGCTGGTTGGCCTGGCGCACGATCTCGTCGGCGTTGATGCCCGGTTCCAGGACCAGGACAGCCTGAACACGATCCTTGCCGATCACCGCAGAGTCGCGAACCCCGGCGATTTGCTTGAGCACGCTCTCGACGTCTTCGGGAAAAACCTTGAGACCATCGGGCGTCACGATCATCTCTTTCTTTCGCCCGCGAATCATCAAGTGACCTTCCGGGTCCAACTCGCCGACGTCGCCGGTATGAAACCAGCCGTCGTAGAAGGCCGCGGCCGTTTCCTTAGGAGACTGGTAATAGCCGGGGCTCACGTTATCGCCGCGCACCAGGATTTCGCGATCTTCGGCGAGCTTGAGCTCCACGCCGGCCATCACTTTTCCCGCAGTGCCTGGCCGAACATGAAATGGATGGCTGAAGCTGATGATCGGCGCGGTCTCGGTGAGGCCGTAGCCCTGGACGATAACGAAGCCGAGGTTGTTCCAGAACTGTTCGAGGTCGGCCGGAAGCGGCGCACCGCCGACGATGAAGCAGCAGAATTTCCATCCGAACATCCGATGCACACCGCGGTAACGCCACCAGCGGAGCGGCCATGGGTCTGAGGCGTGGGAAGAGTCGGCTGCCTCGGGAAACCGATGGATCACAGCTGCCCGCAAAACTTCGAGTATTCTGGGCACCGCTGCCAGTGTGCATACGCGTCTGGTGCGGATCTGCCGGATGATCTCCGCGGCGCTGAAGCTCGAGATGAAGACCACCGAAGCCGGTTGCTGGGGCGGCAGCAGAATCGTAAGCGCTTGGCCAAACAGGTGGCTCAGTGGAAGCAGATTGAGAACGCGAACGGGCGCGAATAGCTGGATGTATTTGCGGTAAGGCGCGATCTGTTCTTGCAAAGGCCCCAAGCTCGCAGCCAGATTGCGATGCGTGATCAACACTCCTTTGGGGTCGGCGGTGGTACCGGAGGTAAAGACGATCTCGGCCAAGTCCTCAGTGGTCGGTGCCGCATTTCCATCCTGCGCCGCTTCCTCCTTCTCAATTTCCTCCAAGCGCCAGATGAGTGTGCGGGAGTCGTCCGCTACTCGCGGTACGCGCTTCCCCAACAGAATGGCGCGCGGCTGCACTTTATCCTTGATTCGATAAAACAGATCGAGGGAAGACCCCGGTTCGATCGGCACGGCCACCACGCCTTCGAGCAGGCATCCGCACAGCGCCGCCACCCAGCCGGGCCGGTTTTCCGACCAGATCATCACGCGTTCGCCGCGTTGAATGCCGGAGGATCGGAGCCGTGCCGAAAAAGCCGCAGCCATGCGAGACATCTGTGCGTAGCCGTAAGCCCAGCCACGGTATCCGTCATCAAAGACCAAGAACTCGGAATCAATCTGCCCAATGCGATGAAGATAATCAGGAAGCGCGCTGGAAGCGTTTTCAGGACCCGGCCGGCTCGCTTTGCCGCTCATCGGAAGAGACACCATTCCGTTTTTCTTCCTGGCAGTTGAACCACCAAAGCGCCGGTAACTATTAGTTACCAATCAGCGACGAGTTTCCGGCGATTTGCCGGGCCGCGAGCCGAGACCGGCGGCCGAATAACGATTGTACGGATTCCACAGCATCCAGCCGTCCGAGCCAAACTCTTGGGTGGCCTGGATTTGGTCTCGAATTTCAGCCGCGCCAAAGTTCCGGCGGTCGAAGGCGTAATCCCGAAAGGCTTGCAGCCATGGCCGAAAATGCACCGGCGCCAATCCAGTCCTCTGGCCGGCTCTCACGAGGGTCAAGTCCACGATCTCCTTCGAGTTAGCGACCGGTATGCGGAATCCAGGGATGCCAAACTGAAATCCCGACGGATACAGCATTGGTGACAAATAATCGACCAGCGGCGCAAGTGCCTCCAGTTTCTGGCCGATACAGGTATCGCTCAGATTCCAGGCAACATAGCCGAAAATGTCGGCCGCCAGGAAGACATTGTAGGGCGCGAGTCTATGGCGCGCCTGTTCGAAAAATTGCGAGATGGCCCGGACTCGGTCGGTCTCGTCGTTGGGAACGCAGAAACTGAGGCCTTTGGTATCCGGAAATCGCACGTAATCGAACTGGATTTCGTCGAACCCGTTGCGGGCCGCCTCCACCGCGATATCGATGTTGTAATCCCGAACCTCCTGCTGGCCGGGATCGGTCCATTGAAGCCCCTCGCGATCGCGCCAGATCGCTTTGGCGGAAGTCTTCACGGCCAAATCGGGCCTGGCCGAAGCGAGCGGATCGTCTTTGAAAACCACAATGCGGGCAATCAGATAGAGGCTGCGGGCATGTAGATCGGCCACCAGTTTCTGGATGTCCTTTACAGTAATGATGCGATTGGCGCCCGTCCGAGCGGCCAAGGGAACGGAACTGCGGTAGGGGATCAGCCCCCGGTCGCCCTTGACGTCGATGACAAGCGCATTCACCTCGGTGGTCTGGGCCAAGGCCAGCGCCGGTTCCCGCAGCGCCTTGGATCCTATGCCGTAAACCGAAAAATACAGCGCCTTGGGGCGAAACGGCGCTAATTCGATTTTTCCTTCGCCCGACTTCAAAACTGAAGCGCTGGCTCGCGTACGCCAGTATCCGCAGGCTCTCGCCGCGATCTCTTCCCCAGTAGCCTCGATCCGAAACACGCCGTCCGCGCCGGTTACTACTACTGTGGTTCCCACCGTCACGATCGCTCCGGGAATAGGCTTCTTGGTTGCGGCATCGATCACTTCGCCGGTGTACACAGGCGCGCGATCCCGTGCCAGCAAGAGCGCCGCGCTGACGAGCAGGAGAACAGCCGTTCGCACCATAATGGTTCGCAGCATAAAAAGTTCTACTTTCGCGAGCCGCTCGCCAGCAGGCGCTCAAAGACTGCGCCACGGTCGGAGTCGGTTACCAAAAAACGGGGCAGCATCATCATCGGATCGGACGTGCTGGCTGCGTGCCTTTGCAAGGTGAACGCAGCTTGATAACCGCATTTCCGAGCCTCATTCATGAGCCAGTCGTCATAAATCCCGAATGGCCAAGCCAACATGTCGACCTTTCCACGCAGCTTCGCCTGCAATACTTCCTTCGATCGCTCCAACTGCCAATCCACGAATTGCCGGTAGGCGCCCGGAGCCAACCGCTTTTGCTCGTGACGGAAATTCGGATGCCAGTAGGTGTGGCTTTGAATGTTGAATAAGCCCGTAGCCTGCAGGTCCTCCAGATCACGCCACGTCATGGCCCATTTCGCGTTCGAGATCGCGGAGGGATAGATGAACAGGGTGGCCGGCAGACCGTAGGATTTCAATAGTGGCGCCATGTCGGTGTAAATGCTGCGATGCCCGTCGTCGGCCGTAATTACCACTGAGCGCGGAGGCGGTGCCGGCCCTTGGCGCTGCAAGTAGGCGATGAGTTGGCGGAGCGGGATCACCGTGTATCCACTGGCCCGGATCAACCGCAATTGCGATTCAAACACCGCGGTCGTTACCGTCATGCCATCCGCGGCAACCGGCCCGAAGCGATGGTAAAGCAGAATGGGAACGCTGGGGTGGGCTTCCGCCGGGGACTTCGATCCTGAGATCGCCGAAGCCGCGAGCAAAGCGGTTGCGCCGAACAGGACGATCGGACCAACCCTCCGCAAATCAATCTTGCCGGACATACTCTAATCGAACTAGCTCTTCTCGAACTAGCTTGCGACCGGGTTGCCATCCAGCGGCCGTGAGTCCTCACTCTTTGTGACGGGACGAGTGCGGAGCGTTGAGCATGGTTCATCAACTGAAGTGCGTTATTTACCCCAGATCAGATTCGTATACGTCCTAACAGGCTTTTAATTAAGCGCTGCAGGCACTGGCGCCGGAACTGCTGCAGATGAGCGTGGCAAGGAAGCCAAAAGGTCGGATTATGGTGAACAAAAGCTGGTTGAATGTTGCAGGCCTGGAAACAAGGAAATTTGCGGCCATCCCCAAAGGCGAGGAGAAGTTCGCCTTTTTGTACGCAGTGATTGCGGCGATTGCGGTCGGATGCGCGATGACTTTCAGCTGGATTGTTGGGCTGGTCTGGTGGCAGGCCGTGTTACTTGTGATCGGCTGCCTGATCGGCGCTTGGGCGACTCTTTTCAGTTTTTTGGAAGTGCACCGTCTCAATGCGGCACCGAAAAGCGCCGAGGAAGCTCTCCGGGAGGAAGTTGATCCCTATGCGTCGCGGAGCGTGGTAGTTGACCCGCCGACCGGCGATCCCTATCCGCACCACGAGGATTATGCGCAAAGCTCGGGTCAGGATCAGGGCCAGCTTACTTCGCGGCTAACCGATTCGACGCCGTTCGTGGACGCAATAATGAACCGTCGCCGTATGGCCAAGCAAACCGCGGCCAAACCCTAGCGTGGAGACGGCTACTTCGCGCGTCCCTTCGGCCCCTGCGCGATCATTTGGATCGCGACGATCCAATCCTTATTCTCCGCATTGTCCCTCTCGACGGCGTAGAGCGTCTTTCGATCCGAGCCACTGAAGGCTAAGCTGATGATGCCGCGCGGTGTCGGGATCACGCCCAGATTTTTGCCATCGGGCGCGATCACCTGCACTCCGGGATTGCTACTGACGTACAGGCGTCCAGCCGCATCGAAGGTACTGCCATCGCCGCCAAATCCGCCGCCCTCCAGCTTCGCGAACTCGTGCTGGTTGGTGAGCGAACCGTTCTTTTGCACGTCAAACTCGACCACCTCCGGACCGTTGGTGACATAGAGATGTTTTTCGTCGGCGCTGAGGATGATGCCGTTGGTTCTTAGATTATCCCCATACTTGGTGATCACGCCCTTCGGATCAGCATAGTACAGCCCGCCCATGGTGAAATACACTCCACCTTTGCTGTTGGCGGTGAGATCGTTCAGAACGCCGCCAATGCAATCCATGGGGTCGCCGTTATATTTGCTCGCCAAAGTTTTGCGCTGCGGCGCAAGCTCCTCGATGGAAGGGTTCAGGCCCCGGTTCACCAGGAACAGAGTGCCCTTGGAGTTCATTGCGACTGAGCCTCCTGTATTGGTGCCCATGTAGGCGACGGAAGTCTTGCCATCCGGCTCGAGCTTGATGACATCGCTGTTATCGTTCTGCGCGACCAGAAGGCCGCCGTCCTTGGTAGCGATGATGCCGTCGGCATTGTTGCCGTCTACCGCCCACACGTCTTTCCAATGCTGGCCCGCGGCGATCACGCCGGGTATTTCCGTAACCGTGTACTCTCGGGGTCCCGGCGCGGCAGCTGGTCCCCCTCCTCGTCCACCACGTCCGCCCGGAGCGGGAGGCGGAACCTTGCACGTCTTCAGCACCTCCGGCTCTCGAGCGTCCTGAGCAGCTTGTACACCCGGCCCGGTGGTCTTGCCGGCGGGAGGCCGAATCTGGCACAACGCCCCAGTTGCTCCCAGGGCGCCGAAAACAAGCGTGAGCATTCCTCGCGATCTCATAAATCCTCCAGGTTCCGGACCCCAGAATATCAATAATGAAGCGGGGCCAGAAGGCGCGGAAGCTTGCTATGATTGGCTACAATAGCAAAGTAGTTCCATCGTGAACATATTGAACACGAGGTGAAGACATGAGCGTCCGCCTAGCAGCTGTGGGCCTTTTTCTGATTTCGTTCGCTGGTTCTCTGCCGATTCTGGCCCATCACTCTTTCGCCGCCGAATTTGACGACACGAAACCAATCAAGGTCACGGGCGTAGTGACCAAGGTGGAATGGGGAAATCCGCACATCTGGTATTTCGTGGACGTCAAAGGGGCAGACGGCACAGTCACGAACTGGGGCTTTTCGGGAGGCGCGCCCGGCCAGTTGATGCGCCGAGGGATTACGCGCAACGTCATCCAGCCGGGGATGCAAATCCAGGTGGAGGGATTCCGCGCGCGCGATGGTTCTAACAACGCTTCGGGCGGGAAGGTCACGTTTCCCGACGGCCGCAGCGTATTCACGGCCGGCTCGGAAGATCCTGGAGGGAAGCGCTAAATGCGGGCCGATCTGGTGAAGAAAACCGCGTTGCTCGGCGTGCTCGGATGCGCGGCTTTGGGCCTGGCGTTGGTAAGCCTGAAGGCGCAGTCGAAATCGAGCGCTAGCCCGCAGGTCCCGCGCACCGCGGACGGCAAGCCCGATTTTAACGGCATCTACGAGTGGCCTAAGCCGGTGGACGGAGAACGCTGCCGTTGCTCGGCCACCATTTTCGACCGCAAGTATTTCGCTCCTCTCAAACCCGGCGGCGAGGCGTTCCTGGAGCCGCGTACCGGCGATCCACGGCACGATGAACCGCGCGATTTCTGCATGCCGGCTGGATTTCCGTCGGGAATGCTGTCAGCCTACCCGGTTCAGTTTTCGCAAACGAAGAACTACTTATTGATGGTGCACGAATTCCAGCGCATGAGCCGGATTATCCCGCTCGACGGCCGGCCGCATCGCGCGGACTTCGATCCCACTTACTACGGCGATCCGGTGGCGCATTGGGAAGGCGATACGCTGGTGATCGAGACTTCCAACTTCAAACGCTGGTCGCTGGACGATTACTTCTATACGAACCGCAACGAATACCGGATGCACAGCGATGCCTTAGTCACAACCGAGCATATCCGCTGGAAAGACAACGGCAAAACGCTCTCGTACGTGCTGACCATCAACGATCCGAAAATTTTCACCGCGCCCTGGAGCCAGGAATTCGAGATGAAGCTGCGCCCCGATTGGGATAAGACCGGTCTTTACGAGTACGTGTGCGAGGAAAACAATCGCTGTCCGGGCGGTCATTGCGGAAGTAGCAAGTAGCCACTCCCGCCGGGACGGCGGCCCGTTCCTAGTTGCCCAGCAAAACCAAGCTCTTGTCCTGGCGGATCTTCTCCTGGTGCATTTTGGCGTGCCCGCCCACGCACACACCAGCCAGCCCGCATTCGGTGCAACGGCCCGATGGCATGGTTTCAGGCGTCAAGCGCGGTTCGGCGCCGAGCCAGTAAAGCGCGTTCGCCATCACACAAAAACCGGTGGCGGCAAACCATACCATCGCACCTCCGACAAACAGCGTGAACAGAGCGAACCACGCGCTGCATGTCAGGATCAGCAAAGACGCGACCGAAATATTGAACCCCACCGCCAGATAGATCCGGCGCTCCAAATACCAGCGATCCGTTTGCATGAAATAAAGGTTCCAGCGGGTGGGTGTCTTAGACCCCAGCATCGGCGTGAAACCAAACAGGCGCAGAACATTGCCTACCGGGCAAAAACCGGTGAACGCGACGCTGATCGAAACCAGCCCCGTCGCGGTAACTCCCAAGATCCATTGCGGGCGCACTAGCAGCGCCAACGCGGTGCTCGCCAGGAGAACCACTCCCGCGATCAACCAAACCGTGCGTTCGATATACCAGCGGTTGGTTGGAACAATGTAAACGCCTGAGCGCATTGTCATGGGGCAACTATATCATCGGGAAAAAAGTGATGCAAGCTCATCGCGGCGAAACGCGTTACTAATAAGCTGATTAGTCTCTTATGAATGCTTCCGCCGTCAACACGATCAGCACGACTCCGATCACAACGGCGGCAGTACCCAGCACGCGCCAGGCGCGCACGGACGTCGGAGAAGGAGCCTCGGTGCGCATCGGCGCTAGTTCGCCCGCTTGGACGGCTCGCGCATACTCCTCCGGATGCCCTTCCCGAAACTCTTCCTCGGATTGGCTGCCGGTGAATACCGTCACATCCATAGGAAAATGACTCGGCCGCAGGTGCTCGTTGAAGAAATGAACTACAAAAATGTAGCCTGACGCCAGCAACGCCTCTTCGCCGTGGATCAAAATCGCGATGTTCAGCCAGGAGCCGGGAACCAATCGGGCGAAGAACCGCGAGAACCACATGGCATATCCCGAGATCCCGATAATCGCCATGCCCCAGAACACGCCCCAGTAGTCGAGTTTCTGCCAGTAGGTGTACCGGTCATACTTGGGCTTCGGGCCCAGGAAGAGAAACCAGCGCATCTGCCCCAGCAGATCCTGGAGGTCCTTGAGATTGGGCACCATGGAGTTCGGCCCCCATAGCATCCACCATTGCTTCTTAGCTACGATCCGATACCCGATATCGCCGGCGTGCGCCAGAAACGCGATGGTGAGAATCACCGCGCATAGCTTGTGAAAAAAGAGAACCGCGGCGAATCCGCCGATCAGCTTCGCGAAGCCCACGCTCCAGGCTGCGCTACTGAAGCGCAGCGGCAACCCGGTGGCGGCCAAGCCGAGGAAGGTGAGCATCAGAATGACATGCAGGGCGCGCTGGCTGGGAGTAAAGCGTGTGTAGTATCGCACCGCGCTTGCTCTGCCCGTCTCGCTTACATTCGCCAGCGTGGAGGCGACTGCGGGATCGCCCTCTAAGTGCTGAACGTTTCCACTCTTCATCCGACTCCCCCCTAAATCGCTCGGATTGCCGCTGCCGCGCGGCAGTCACAATCCTGAGAAGGGCGATGCATTCAGTTCTCCAAAGGCCAAATTGCTTATCTTCTTTCACTTATTCGCCTTGCAACGTGCCGGTGCGTGATTTGGCCCAGGCTGGGCCCAAGCATTGAGGGCCTAAGCTCGGGAACGCTCAACACTGCGCTGTTTGGCGCTATCCACGAAAATCATCGAAGTGGATTCGTGCAGGCCCGCGAAGACGAACCGGTGCCCCGAGTGTGGAAGGCATAGGGGAACTGTTGGCGGTGGGCGGAGAACACACCCCTCCGGGGGCATTCGATACCGGACGGTCCGAACGCCCAAGAAACGAAAGCGCTCCGGTGAAAATCGGAGCGCTCTCGCAGGAGGCGGAAAAAACTTAAGCTTCCTTGACCTTGCTGACGCTTATGGTGTCGCCTTTTACTTTGCCGCTAACCGTCACTTTTTTGCCGGCATGTTCAACCACCTTGGCTTGATCGTCGAACTTATAGATCTTTCCCTCGTCGGTCACCAAGACGGCAGGCGAGCCGCCCTTGATGCACCGGTTCGCGCAATCCACGTCGCCCTTCATGGCGGCCTTCGTGGAGCACTTCTCATCGATGATATAGCCGGTGACATCAGCAGCCATGGCGCTGACCGAGATACCCGCGATCAATGCGAACATCGCAAACGTTCTTTTCATGAGGTTCCTCCCTATAACGAAAACAGATCCGACCCCTCAACTATAGTTCCATCTGGCCTCCGGCGCAACTTGGCCGGCTCCGAAGTACTATGAAAACTAAACGGGCCATTGTTTCCGTAAATTAGATTCCGATTTACCGGAGTCGTTTGTAAGCTTGCCAAATCCGGCGGGAATCAAGGGTCTAGCGACGTCGGGCAATCAAGTAGCGCGAGTTGGTTCCGGGTTGATTCTGATACGGTCCTGTCCATGAGTACCAGTACTTTTCGCTATCCTTTTGGAGTCATCTGAACGTTATACTTTAGACCTAAACGGAATGGGACTGTAGAGTACTACTGTACTGTTCAGACGGGACAGACAGCGTGCGCTGCCTGGCTTAAAAATGGGGTGGCCATGCATTCAAGAGCCCAAACGATGACACCGACCTTTTCAGAACTTGAGAAACTGGACCCGGCGCAGGAATCATCCATTGAAGCGCAAGTCGAAGCAGCAATCGGCGCGCTGATGAAGTCGCTGCCGGACCCAGACCAACTCTCCTCAGAGCAGTGTCGCGGCATCATGGCGCGCTATGCGGCGGTGCTGGAAGGCAACTTTATTTATTGGATGACAGGCGCCTATCTTTCCGCCCGGTCGGAATCGGCGCGCTCGGTCATCCTTGAGAATCTCCACGAAGAAGTCCGGGACTCTCATCCCGCGATGCTCCGAAGATTCAATCTGGCTGCGCGCGCTATCCCGACGGAAACGGACGTGATGGCGGTGCATGAGGAACTGACGAAGGTCCGCTTGTTCGTGGGCCGGCTCGCGGGCGTGCGCCTGATCCTCATGATGACATTTTTTGAAGGATTTATACAAAAGTTCATGTCTTTTTTGGGCCGGTTGGCCGCGAAGCAGGGATCGATGGAACAAGAATACGCCGATGTGCACGGCGTCTGCGACATCACCCACACGCGGGAACTTTTCCGCGCGCTTCGAGCCGAGATGGAACTCAATCCAACCGAACCCGCAGCGAACCTTTTTGAGGGGGTCGAGTTGCTTCGGGCTTTAATCGTAACGATAGTCTTCGGGGCTGAATCCGGCAACAGACTCGCTCACGCAAACGGGCAGCGCTAGACCACTGGTCGGCGAAACAGGCATAGCGGTGCAAACTCAACTTGAATTCGGCCTGAATCCTTTGGAGCAGGCTGGATACTTCCAAGTTCCCGGAGCGCACCTCTATACCGTGCTGCATGGGGTCGCCAATCCGTTAGCCCGGGTTCTGTTGGTGGGATCGTTTGCGTCGGAACGGCATTTCTCCTACACGCCGTGGGTTCGCTGGGCGCGATACTTGGCGGCCAGGCGAATCGAATGCCTCCGGTACGATTACCGCGGGATTGGTGAAAGCACCGGCATGTTCGAACAGATGAGCTTCGACAATTGGAGTGAAGATGTCGAGCTTCTCGCGAACTGGCTGAACAGCCGGTCCCCGGGAGTGCCTCTGGTGCTGCATGGCCTCGAGCTGGGCGCGCTGCTGGCGAACAAGGCTTTTGCGGCGGAGGTGGGAGACGCACTGCTCCTGTGGGCGCCACCGGGCAACGCCAACGACGTGCTGCGGGCCGCGCTCCTCAAACGCATCGCTGTAGATAACATGTTCCAGTACGGCGCCGAGCGCAAGCGTCTGGCGGATTACCTTCAACAGCTGGAAGCCGGACCGCTCGAGGTGGATGGATACCGATGGTCCAGCAGGCTCTGGCGCGACGCGTTCCGCCTTGAACTGCCGGCTGATGCGGAGCCGGATTCGAGCGGGGAGTCCACCTGCAAAAGGCCGGTCAAAGTGCTTCGCCTCGAAAAAGATGCAGCGCCGCTGGTCAAGGGATCTGCCTACGAGTCGATTAATCCTGATCTCGGCGGCTTGTTCGCGGACAATTTCGAATGGATCGCCAGCTCGGTGGCAATGGGTTTGGGACGCTAATCATGCAAGCCGCCATTGAAACGCGCGAACTGATCTCGATCCACGTAGACGGAATCCGCCTGCGGGGTACCTACCACAAGTCGAAGGACGCAGAGGGGGGCAAGAATCAAACCCAAAGCGCGTTGGCATTTTGTTCCTGAATTCGGGATTCGTACCTAGAGCTTCCAGCGGCGATGCAGCAGTCTATTGGGCCGAATCGTTCGCACAATGCGGCTACCCGTCCTTTCGTTTTGACCTGCCGGGCTTGGGAGACTCAGAGGGCGAGCTTCCCACCAAGCGGCTGGACTTCGCCCGGCTGGTGAACGGCGGGCACTACGCTGCGGTTATTTCCACCATAGCGGAGAACCTCACCGAGCGCTTCCGCTTGTCCGGAATGGTTCTGGTGGGGCACTGCGCCGGAGCCGTTTCCGCGATCTATGCAGCCGCGGCGAGCGAGCGCGTCAGAGGGGTGCTCGCTCTGGATCCGTACTTTTTCCGCGAGGAACCGGACCGGACCCAGCTACGACAGAAGCTCAGCCTGTGGGTTACGCACAATAAGATGGCCGGACAGCTCAGCAAAATTTATAACCGCCTGAAGAAGCTCATGCTGCTTGTCAGAAGGGGCACGCCTCCAGGAAATGCCAATCTGCCACTGCTCCGTTGTTGGAGGCGTCTGGCTTCGGCCGGCATGCCGATCCTCATCCTGAGCGCTCGCCGGCCAAGATCGAGAAGCGGAGAGTTCGATTACCTTAGCTATCTCCAGGCTTTATCGGATCGCGGGAATCACATGGTCGTGAAATTTATCGAGGGTACCAATCACTCCTTTGCCGATAATCTGGGGCGAACGGCGGTCTGCCGGCACAGTGAGCAGTGGCTGAATAGCTACTTTCCAATCGGCGAGCGGGAGAAGGTCGCCGCCATGAGCGGGACGCGGTAAGGTATGTCGATCCGGTCAGAGGTGATCACCCAATTCGAGCAAGTCGCCAGAGAGCAGGACAGACCGCTGGCGCCGCTCGCCGAAAGCCTGGCGCTGTTGGATTCAGGGCTCGATTCGTTGTGCCTGGCGATCGTCGTCGCAAGGCTCGAGGATGCTCTCGGTGTGGATCCATTTAGCATGAGCGAAGATGTGGGCTTTCCAATAACGGTCGGAGAATTCGTTCAGTTTTACGAAAATGCCGCGAAATGACCTTAATTCGCTCTGGAATGCCATCAATTCAGCCGGAAAGCTGTCGAGCCGGTTCATCTCGGGAGCCGACGCGACCGTCTCGCTGAGCGATCTGGCGAAGGGGTCGTCGCTTTCTGACGGCGCTGACCAGCTTCGCGGCCAATCCGTGCTGGTCGCGACCAAGGATCCGGTTGTCGCTGCATTAGCGCTGATCGAGTTGGATGGCGTGGCGCGCCGGCTGGTTCTTTATCCGCAAGATTTGACGTTCGAGCACCTGCCGTTCATCGCTGCTTCGACGCAGATGGACGCAATCGTCTCAGACCGGACAGATGCGGAAGATGCGGAAGATGGTCCCGCCATGGGGCATCGCGTACGCTGCGGTCTAACGATCCAGGCCGCCAGGGATGAGCGGGTTCCAGGTTGCGCCACCGAATGGATTCTCCTCACCTCCGGCACGACCGGCCGGCCCAAGATGGTGGTGCATACCTTGTCGAGCTTGACCGGCGCGATTGATGTCGGCACCACGCACGCGGACACGGTGGTCTGGAGCACGTTTTACGACATCCGTCGTTACGGCGGACTTCAGATCTTCCTTCGTGCGATGCTTACGGGCGGATCGCTGGTGCTGCCCGGGGCTAGCGAGCCGACCGGCGATTTTCTGATCCGGGCCGCGGCGCTCGGAGTGACACACATTTCCGGGACCCCCTCGCATTGGCGTCGAGCCTTGATGAGCCAGTCTGCGCAGCGGATCGAGCCGCGCTACGTCCGCTTATCGGGCGAGATCGTGGACCAGCCGATCCTGGATAATCTGCGGTCTTTCTATCCTCAAGCCAAGCTGGTCCACGCTTTCGCTTCCACGGAAGCGGGGGTTGCATTCGACGTCCGCGATGGTCTCGCAGGCGTCCCCGCAAGCGCGCTCGAGAACTCCGGCGATGGCGTCGAAATGAAGATTGAGGAAGGCTCGCTGCGTGTCCGGTCGTCACGGACCTCCGAAGGCTACATCGGTCGCGAGCGCGAGGGGATCGCCGACGCCGACGGCTTCGTTGACACCGGCGACCTGCTCGAACGGCGCGGCGAGCGCTATTACTTCGTCGGCCGGCGCGATGGAGTCATCAACGTGGGAGGCCTGAAAGTTCATCCCGAGGAAGTCGAGTCCGTCATCAACCGTCACCCGGACGTTTGGATGTCGCTGGTCCGTTCCAGAAAAGAGCCCTCTAACCGGTGCGCTGGTGGTCGCCGACGTAGTGCTTAAGACGGAAACCGAGCGCGCCAGCGAACTCAAAGGTGAAATCTTGCAGCTCTGCCGCGAAGGGCTTGCTCAACACAAAGTGCCGGTGGCGATCCGCTTCGTCAGCAGCCTGCCAGTCGCCGCGACCGGCAAACTAGCGCGCCAGCCATGCGTAATGTCATCGTAACCGGCGGAAGCCGGGGTCTCGGCCTCGGCATCACGCGCAAGTTGTCGGCGGAGGGGTATGGTGTCATTGCGATCGCACGCAATCAGAGCGATGATCTCGACTCGGCGATCAAGGATGCCGAACGCGCGAATCGCGGGCCGATTCGTTTTGTCTCATTCGATCTGGCCGACATCGAACATATTGCCGGGTTCGTCAAAGGCTTGAGGAAAGATTTTGGCCCGATCTACGGACTCGTGAATAACGCCGGCGTAAGCTGGGACGGCGCGCTCTCGCTGATGCCCAACTTGGAGATCGAGCGGCTGATGCGGGTGAACGCGCTTTCCCCCATCATCCTGACCAAGTACGTGGTGCGATCCATGCTGGCCGATGGCGGCGGGCGAATTGTGAATATCGCTTCCATCACCGCCTCCAGCGGCTACAGTGGTCTTTCCGTTTATAGCGCTAGCAAAGCGGCGCTGATCGGTTTCACTCGATCTCTGGCGCGCGAAGTCGGGCGCATGGGAGTAAACGTAAATTCGGTCGCACCCGGATTTGTCGATACCGAGATGACGCGCGAGCTCAGCGAAGAAGACCGGGAGCGGATCGTCCGGCGCAGCTCGCTTCGCCGCATGACGGAGGTGGACGACGTCGCAAACGCGGTTGAGTTTCTCCTCAGCTGCAAGTCCAAAAGCATCACTGGCACGGTTCTCACGGTCGATTCCGGGAGTACCGCATGACGGCAATGCCAGCGGTGAAATCGGAAAAAAACAGATTCTCCCCGGCTCAAGACTGGGCGCGCGCGCTGGAGCGCACGGCGGCAATTCCGCGCCAACCCACCCGCGTGTTTCCAACCGTGATCGAGGAAAACGCCTCCGAATTCGGAGACGCGGCCGCCCTTCTATCGGAACATGAATGTCTGACTTATGGTGCGCTCGCGGCCCGGGCGAATCAATATGCCCGGTGGGCGCTCGCCCAGGATATTTCAAAAGGCCAGTGCGTCGGCTTGCTGATGCCGAACTGTCCTGACTTTCTGGCGATTTGGCTAGGCATAACCAAAGTGGGCGGCGTAGTCGCGTTGCTCAACACCAATCTTGGCGGCCCTTCGCTCGCTCATTGCATCAATATGGTCGAGCCCAAACAACTGATCGTGAGTGCGAAACTGATCGGACCGCTGACGGCTGCGCTACCGCAGTTCACGCGACCGGTGACGATATGGTCGCATGGCGCCAGCCACGGTTCTTTTCGGCGTATCGAGCGCAGCATCGAGCGGCATAGCGGTGGAAGGTTGAGCCAGGCCGAAGCTCGACCGCTGACGATCGAGGATCTCGCGCTCTATATTTACACGTCCGGAACCACCGGGTTACCCAAGGCCGCCCGCGTCAGTCACGGTCGAGTCATGCAGTGGAGCCACTGGTTCGCGGGCATGCTGAACACACAACCCTCGGACCGGATGTATGACTGCTTGCCGATGTATCACAGCATCGGCGGCGTGCAGGCGCCTGGAGCGATTCTCGCCACCGGCGGCGCGGTGGTGATCCGCGAAAAATTCTCCGCAAGCCGCTTCTGGAGCGACATCGTCCACTGGGACTGCACGCTGTTTCAATACATCGGCGAGCTTTGCCGCTACCTGCTTCACAGAGAACCTTGTCCGCAGGAGACGCAGCATCGCATTCGGATGGCGTGCGGTAACGGGCTTCGACCGGATATATGGAACAGCTTCCAGAACCGGTTTCAGATTCCCCGCATCCTGGAGTTTTACGCGGCCACCGAAGGCAACGTCTCATTATTTAATGTCGAAGGCGAGCCCGACGCGATCGGCCGCATCCCGCCTTACCTGGCGCACCGTTTTCCAGCGGCATTGGTGAAATTTGACGTTGAGAGGCGCGAGCCGGTCCGAGACGAGCAAGGATACTGCATCCCGTGCGCACCCAATGAAACCGGGGAAGCGATCGGCCCGATTCTCGGCGGTGCGTCCAATCTCGGCGCGCGATTTGAGGGCTACACGAGCGACGAAGATTCGGAGAAGAAAATCCTCCGCGGCGCCTTTAAACCCGAGGATACTTGGTTTCGTACGGGCGACCTGATGCGAAAGGACGAGAGGGGATTTTTCCATTTCGTCGATCGAGTCGGCGACACGTTCCGGTGGAAGGGCGAGAATGTTTCGACCACTGAGGTCGCCCAGGTTCTGTGCGCGTTTCGAGGAATCCGGGAAGCGAAGGTTTACGGCGTGGAGATTCCCGGCGCCGACGGGCGGGCCGGCATGGCCACCATCGTCATCGATGGTGATCTGGATTTAGCGGCTCTCCGCGACCACCTGATCGGCCGCCTGCCTGGCTACGCGCGTCCGGTCTTCCTGCGAATCCAGCAGGAGATTGAGGTGACCTCCACTTTCAAATACACGACGATCGGTCTTGCACGGGAGGGTTACGACCCGGCGGCGACCTCGGATGCAATTTATTTCGACGACCCAGAGCAGGCAGCGTTCGTCCGGCTCGACCAGGTGCTCTACGACCGCCTACAACTGGGCGAGGCACTCGACGTGAATCATGCTTAACGTGGCCGCGAGGGAAGCGCATGCATAAGGAAACGATCGCCATTCACGGCGGCTACGAGGTTGATCCGACGACCAAGTCTGTAGCCGTGCCGATCTATCAGACGGTCTCGCACGAATTTGATACGGCCGACCACGGCGCCGCGTTATTCAACCTGGAAGTAAAAGGATATCGTTATGGCCGCATCAGCAATCCGACCACGGAAGTCTTGGAGCGGCGTGTAGCCGCGCTCGAAGGCGGCCTGGAGGCACTGTGCGTGAGTTCGGGGCAAGCGGCCATCAACTACGCGGTCGCGAACCTAACGGAGTTGGGCAGCAACATCGTCTCGGTCCCGCAGCTCTACGGGACAACCTACACGCTGTTTGCTCACGTTTTTCCGAGACAAGGCGTAACCGTTCACTTCGCCGAATCAGATCACGCCGATGCAGTGGAAAGAGCCATCGACGAACAGACGCGCGCGGTGTATTGCGAATCGGTCGGAAATCCGGCGGGGAATATTTGCGATATCGAAGCGCTGGCTCGCGTGGCTCACCGGCACGGCGTGCCGCTGATCGTTGACAACACCGTCGCAACGCCGATTCTGCTGAGGCCCATGGAATACGGCGCCGACATCATCGTGCATTCGCTGACCAAGTTCATGGGCGGACACGGCACCACCATGGGCGGGGCGATTGTCGATAGCGGCAAGTTTCGGTGGAAGGAGTTCGCCTCCAGGTTCCCGATGTTCAGCGAGCCGGACCCGTCGTATCACGATCTGATCTATACCGAACATTTTAAGGAAGCCGCGTACATCGGACGGTGCCGTTGCGTTTACGTGCGGAACACTGGCGCAGTGTTGTCGCCTCTAAGCGCCTTTTTATTGTTGCAGGGCATTGAAACCCTCCCGCTACGCATCGAGCGCCATGTTGAGAACGCCAAGAACGTAGCGAGTTTTTTGCGCGACGATTCGAGGGTGGAATGGGTGAACTATGCCGGATTCGCGGAGAATCCCTACTATTCGCTGGCGCAAAAATACTTGCCCGGCCGCGCCTGTTCTCTGATTACTTTCGGAGTCAAAGGAGGCTTCGAAGCCGCCAAAAGCTTCTACGACGCATTGGGCCTGGTCAAGCGGCTCGTCAATTTAGGCGACGCCAAGTCGTTGGCCTGCCATCCCGCGTCAACCACGCATCGGCAGATGTCCGATGAGGAGCAACGCAAAGCCGGTTTAACGCCGGAAATGATTCGAATCAGCGTCGGCATCGAACACGTCGATGACATCATCGCCGACCTCGACCGAGCGCTCGAGGCGAGCAAAAGGTACGCGAATGCCCATTTACTTGGATCGGGATCTGTCCAGTCATAAACCTGATTCGGCCGGCCAATGTATCGAGATCGGCTTGATCAACAACATGCCGGATGGAGCTCTGAAGGCGACCGAACATCAGTTCCTCCGGCTGCTCGATTCGGCGGCAGACGGTATCGCGGTGCGCCTGATGTTTTACGCTTTGCCGGAGGTCCGTCGGACGGATTGGGGCCGGCATCACATCAGCAGCTTTTATTCGAGCATCGATAGTCTTTGGAACCGCCAACTCGACGGCTTGATCATGACCGGATGCGAGCCGCAAGCTTCCAACCTGCGGAACGAACCCTATTGGGCGGGCATGACCAGAGTCATCGATTGGGCGGAACAGAACACACACTCCGCGATTTGGTCCTGCCTGGCGGCCCACGCTGCTGTTCTGCACCGCGACGGCATTGTGCGGCGGCAGTTCAATGAGAAGCGCTTCGGAGTTTTCCAGTGCGATCGTGTCTCGGAGCACCCATTAGTGGCCGGAATGAACCCACGCGTTCCGATGCCGCACTCCCGGTGGAATGATTTGCCGGAAGACGAACTGACGGCATGCGGGTACCAGGTGCTTACTCGCGGCGAGCAGGCTGGTGTCGACATGTTCGTGAAGCAGAGCAAGAGCCTGTCCGTCTTCTTCCAGGGTCATCCCGAGTACGAAGCCAAGACTCTGCTATACGAATACCGCAGAGACTTGCAACGTCATCTTCGGGGCGAGCAGGATACGTCTCCCGAAATGCCGCAGGGCTGTTCCAGCCAGGACGATCCCTGGCGATCGGCGGCGCAACGGATTTATAGCAATTGGCTGACGTACTTGTGCGCCCGCAAAGACGAGTTGCAGAGAAGGCGTCCGGACCGCGAATCGGTCGTTTTCCAGCAGGCTGCCGGGGGCGACTAAGCGCCGAATACAGCCCGGGCAGCGTCGCGCGCCACATTGACGAACCGGTCGATCTCCGCTTCGCTTACGATCAGTGGTGGCGCGAAAAGAACGATGTCGCCGTGCGCCGGATGCGGACCGGCCGCACGCAGCGTCCGCGTAATAACACCATGGTTCATCATCTCGGCCTGCAGACGCGGCGCGATCTTTTGTTCGCTGGGGAAATTCTTCTTAGACGCGCGGTCCTCCACGAACTCCACCGCCGCCAAAAGTCCTTTGCCACCGCGGATGTCGCCTGCGTTCGGGTGTTCGCCGAACGCCGATACCAAGGCGGTTCGGAGACGCTCACCCATCCTGGCCGCATTCTCCCAGAGGCGCTCGCGCTCCATGATCTCGAGGTTTTTCAGCGCGACCGCGCAGCAGGTCGGATGGGCCGAGTAGGTGTGGGCGTGCATCCAGCGATCCTCGGGCTTCACCGAATCCATGGCATCCTTGATGGTCTTGCTCACCATCATTCCACCGAGCGGCAGATATCCCGAGGTCACGCCTTTGGCGAAAGTGAGGATGTCGGGGTTTACGTTCCAATGCGACAGCGCGAACCAGCGCCCCGTTCGACAGAAGCCGGTGATTACTTCATCAGCGATGAGCAACACATCATAACGCGTGCAGATTTCGCGCACTCGCGGCCAATAATCGTCGGACGGATAGATTACGCCGCCGGCGCCGTGGATCGGCTCTCCGATAAAGGCGGCTACTGTGTCCGCGCCTTCCCGAAGGATCATCTCTTCCAGTCCGCGCGCCGCAGCCCGGCCGACCGTTTCGCCCGGCTTCGCTCCCTGAAATCGGTAGGGATAACAGGTCTGGATGTGAACGAATCCCGGGACTCGGGGTTCAAACATTTTCCAATAAGATCCCATCGACGTAGCGCTCATCGCCTGCAGCGTGACGCCGTGGTATCCCTGGTGGCGTGCGATCACCTTCAGCTTGCCGGTATTGCCTCGCGTTTTCCAATAGAACCGCGCAGTCTTCAACGCGGACTCGTTGGCCTCAGCGCCTCCGGAAGTGAAGAACACTGCTTGCATGTTATCGGGAGCAATCTCGATCAAGCGATTCGCCAGCGTGATTGCGGGAACGTTGGATGAGCCGATGTAGCCGGAGCAGTAGGCGAGATCCTGCATCTGAGCTGCGGCCGCTTCGGCCAATTCCGCGCGGCCGTGCCCCACGTTCACGTTCCAGAGGCCCGATAGCCCGTCGATGTACTGACGCCCGCTGAGATCCTCTACGGTGGCGCCGCGTCCGCGAACATAGATGATGGGCGCAAGATGGTCGATAGGATGATGTAGGGGGTGGATCAGGTGATCCTGATCGGCTTTTATAAGCCCGGCGATAGGCAGCGCCATGTTATCTCATGTTAATTCCTTTAAGGTGTTCGTCGGGGGCTCTTTCACGAACATCGCTATCTGGAGAATCGCCGGCCGGCCGCCAGCTTCGAATTTCATGACGTTCGCAGCTTCAGTGCTGACTGGGGGTCTCGGAAGGGGATCAGGGCCGCTTTCCTCGGCAGTGCTACGACCCACGGTCTTCCCCGCCGAAACCGCTCGACACTTTGATGCAGTAAACTGGTGATCCATGGCAAGCGACCTGCGACAGCAGATGGAAACACAATTTTTCAAGGCTCGTGACGAATACGTCGCGGCCATCAAAGCCCACTCGGACGCTCTCGCCGCCGCTCTCGAAACCGATGCCGTGGATGCCGATGCGGAGTATGAGCGGGCAACTGCGGAGCTTGGAAGGAAACAACAAGCCTACCGGCAGGCGGCGGATGATGTCAGGTCTGTGAACTCACGCCCAGCGTAGGATGTGCGGGTTATCTAGGAACTTTGACGCCCTAGCGGCTAGCCATTCGCATGGCCTAGCTCATCAGATGGACTGCGAAGATCAACCCGCCAAAGACCATCACGCCTGCCAACGCATACAATGCATATCGCATCATCCTCGCATTGGCCGAGCTGACGCGGTTGTCATCTTTTTTCATTTGCTCGTCGAGGCTTTCGAACATACAAACTGTTCCTCGCTATTGGGGGCGCGCTCGCCATCGCTTAGGTTACTAACTTCGGTAATAAACACCGCGGGAGGCGAGCAGAGCGGCCTAGACCATTGATTTCGTCGTAAAGAACGGATAAACCCAGCATCCACTTCCTTCCGATCCCCGACGGCGTTTCAGGTTGCGATGCGGCGTTAGCTCCGCCAAATTTCCGCTGACGGGCGGAGGGGCTGGCCGATATGTTGAACGAGGTGTTTGGAGCACAGATCAGGCCGGGCGTCGAACTGCGGCTGTTAGAAGAGCGGCACGCGACCGCTGTGTTCGCGCTGATGAACCAAGACCGCGATTATCTCCGCGAGTGGCTGGCCTTCGTCGATACAACGGGCACCGAAGACGATTGGCGAAAGTTCATTCGCGCATCGCTGGAGCAGTTTGCCGCCAATGAAGGTTTCGCCGCCGGAATCTGGACCGGCAGGCAGTGCATCGGCGTGATAAGTACTCGGAAAATCGACTGGCTGAACGGCAAAGTCGAGATTGGTTACTGGATCGGCCGCGCGTTCCAGGGAAAGGGCATTATTACCGACGCCTGCCGCGCCGTTCTCGATTATGCTTTCCACGACCTGCGTTTGAATCGCATTGAAGTCCAGTGCGCCACGGGGAATTCGAAGAGCGCGGCGGTTCCGCGGCGGCTCGGTTTCACGCTCGAAGGCACGCGCCGCGAGGCCGAGCTGGTAAATGGCAAGTTTCTCGACGTGCTACTTTTCTCCATGCTCAGGCGGGAATGGAGGAAGATGCGTAGTGCGCCGGCCGTGTAATTCCCTTTCCGATCCAGAGCGATCCCGATCTGCGAGATTATGTTCCACCGCGTTCAGCAAGGCGAGAATAGTCAAGTTCGGCGAGGAGCGGCTCAAGATAATCTTTGTATCGGTGCCACCGCTGGAGAGAACTGCGAAACAGCGGCTGACGCACTTGAACCACGCTGGCGGTTGTGACCGGCCTGCTGGTCTTATAAAAACTAAGGCAGCGATCATCCCAGGGCAGGGCGCAATAATCCAGCAACCGGCGAGCCTGGTCTTCAAAGTTATCCACCACGTCTTCGTAGCAAACGTCTAACATTGCGTTGGGCGGGAGCACGGATCGCCAGTGCGCCATCAGTTCGCCGTAAAGCCGATAGTACCGTCCCAACTCTGCCAGGCTGTAGCTGAAGTTCATGCCGGTTCTGAAAAGCTTTGAGAAGCAGGACATGCAAGTCTCCACCGGGTCGCGCACGGTGTGGATGATGCGGGCATTCGGCAGGATCAGGCGTATCAAGCCAGCATGCATGAAATTGAGCGGTCTCTTATCGGTGATGCGGGTTTTGCCCGCTGGAATTTCAGGTAAATTTGCCAGATACGCTTCTCCCAGACGGCGCAACCCGCCGGCATCAAGGTCAGAGATACACGCAGGATAAGCAGTCGCTTGGCTGTTAGCCACAAGGTCCAAGTTCTTTAGTTCACCGGCGGCATGAACCTCGGGATGGCTGGCCAGGATCTGCTCGATCAGGGTGCTGCCGGAGCGCGGCATCCCGAGCACGAAAATTGGAACCGATGAGGGATCGCCGGCAGCTGGAAAACGCTTAAACAGCCCGGCTTGAAACACCTCGGAGATAAGCCGGAAAGTTTCTTGAGTAAGGGATTCGTCGTAATCGATTTCCTGCCGCTTGAGAGCGTTCCCGGCGAACAAATGCTCAAACGCGCGGGCGTAGTCTCCGATATCGTCGAGGGCTTTAGCCAGCGCGAAGTGGATGTACAGTCGCTTGCTTTGAGGCGGGCTGTTCCGGTCGGCCGCCAGGGCCTCCAGCGCCATGAGGCTGGCATCTCCTGGGCGAAAGGTCACCGCTTCAGCGCGATTATGGTGCGCCTCGGCATAATCTGGCTGGAGGGCGATCGCCCTTTCGTATTCGGTGGTCGCCTCGCCGAATTCCCCCAGTACCTTCAATACGGTCCCCAGGTTATTGTGCGCTACTGCACTGTCCGGCTTAAGTGCCAGTACCTGTTTATAGCGGTCCATGGCTTCGTTTAACTTGTCCTGCTCCTGAAGAGCGGTACCCAGGTTGTTGTGGGCTTCCGCATGGTCTGGCTGGAGCGCTAGTGCACGCTCGAATTGCGCGACCGCTTCGTCCAGCCTATTTTGGAGCTGAAGAACGACTCCCAGGTTATTGAGCGCTTCGCAATAGTCTGGTTTCAGTTCCAGTGCTTTTTCGTATCGGGCTAAGGCTTCCTCCAGCTTGCCCTGGTCTTTCAGAACATTGGCGAGATTGTATTGGATCTCGGCGTAATCCGGTTTTAGCTCGAGCGCCCGTTCGTAGCAGTCCGCGGCTTCGGTTAGCTTGCCCTGTTCTTTCAGGATATTGCCGAGATTGCTGTGCGCCTCCGCCCAGCCGGGCGCGATGGCGACAATTTTTCGATAAGCCTCTTCTGCTTTGCCAAACTGCCTGGCATTTTGGTGGTGTATTGCTAACGAAACCAGATCGGCAAGCGTGACGGCTGAACCTTGTTTTGCTTCGTTATGCAAGGGAAGCTCGAAGGGTACTTCAATTTTAGGGTAGCGAAAGAGACGCGGGCTTAGCAAAAATCCTTCAACTTCGAGCCGTTACCGGCGATACGTATATGTGGATATTGATTCAGCATGTCGATTTCAGCCCTATCTTCTAACTTAGTCACGGACCTGTCGCAGCAGGGGCAGAACCCGTTCCAGCAAATCCGGCAGGACTTCAAACAACTCGCCAGCGCGCTTCAGTCCGGCAACTTGTCGGGCGCGCAGTCCGCCTACTCAAGCATTGAGCAGGTGCTGCAGGCCAATGGAGGTTCGTCGAATTCGAATACGACTTCGAACGGTTCGAATGCGCTCCAAAACGATTTTGCCGCGTTAGGCCAGGCGCTCCAGTCCGGCGACCTCAGCCAGGCGCAGAGTGCGTTCTCCCAACTGCAGAGCGACTTCCAGGCCGGCCGCCAGTCCGGAAGCGCCGGATCGACCAACCCGGCGCAGGATCAGTACGTATCCAGCACGTCGCAAGGGCAGAATCCGGTCCAGGAGGCTCTGGAAGACTACACCCAGCTCGCCAGCTCCCTTCAATCCGGCGACCTGACGGAGGCTCAGTCCGCTTACACCAACCTGCAGCAGTTGGTCCAGGCTAGTCAGGGGTCTTCGACTTCGAATACCAGCTCCAGCGGTTCGACCACAATTCAGACCGACTTTGCCACGCTCGGCCAGGATCTCCAGTCCGGCAGCCTCAGCCAGGCGCAGAGCGCGTTTTCTCAACTGCAGAGCGACCTTCTGGCCGCCAGCCAGCCGGCAAGCGGTGGTACGGGCGCGACCACCCAGGCGCAGGCTCAGTCTGTGACGTCTCCGTCCCAAACACTAACTGTCGCCCAACAGGTTCAGCAAGACTACACCGAGTCTCGCCAGCGCACTAGAAAGCGGTAGCCTGACGAATGCGCAGACCGCCTTTTCGGCCTTGCAGCAAGCGCTCCAGGCCCAGACCGGCACCAGCGCCGCTTCGAGCACGAATTCCACCAACAGCACGGACCCCATCGCGAACGATCTCAATGCGGTCGGTCAGGCGCTCTCGTCCGGTAACTTAAGTCAGGCGCAAACCGCGTTTTCCCAGCTCCAGACCGATATAAAGGCTGCGCAGCAATCCGGGCCATCCGAAGCCCAAAGCCCTACGCAATGGCATAAGGCGGGAGGGCACCATCACCATCATCACGGTGGGGGCGGCTATAGTCAAAGCTCCACTTCGACGACGGCTTCTACGGACAGCACCAGCAATACCAGCTCTGGCGTCAACGTTTACGCCTGAAGCGGCAAGTCGACAATTCGCCTGCCCCGCTAAAGCGAAGACGGCGGATAGACACGGCGTCCCCTCGATAAGCGGTCGATCAGCGCTGGCTCGCTCATTCTGCAAGAGCGCGCGGTTGGCACCTGGTTTGCAACCCGAAGAGTGTGCCTAGGCCAAGCACGATGATCGTGACAGGCGCGTCGCAAGGAATCGGCGCCGGCGTCACAAGGGCGTTCATCGAGCGTGGTTACAATGTTGTCGCGAATGCGCGGGACTTCACAAACTCTACCCTAGCGCCGGCCGAAAGGCTGGCATTGGTCGACGGAAACATCGGCCAACCCTCTACTGCCGCGAAGATTGCCGAGACCGCGATCTGCAATTTCGGATCGATAGACGGCGTCGTCAACAACGCGGGCGTCTTCTTCACGAAGCCGTTTACCGACTATACCGCTGATGATTTTGAGCGGCTCTCCGAAACGAACCTCCAAGGTTACATTTACATCACCCAGCTGGCTGTGAAGCAGATGCTGGTGCAAAAGACGGGTGGGAGCGTAACTTGTATCACCTCTGCCATGGTCGAACATCCTATCGCGGGGGTGAAAGCTTCCCTACCGATGATCACAAAGGGCGGCCTGGAGGCGATCACGCGCAGTCTTGCGATGGAGTACGCGCCAGAGGGCATCCGTTTCAACGCGGTTGCTCCAGGGGTCGTCGATTCGTCGTTGCATGCAACGGATTCGAGGGAGTCCTTGAAAAGCCAGTCGCCCATGGGAGTGATCCCGGAAATAGAGGACATTGTCGAAGCGGTCGTCTACCTGACGGAAGCTCGCTGTGTGACCGGGGAAGTGCTGCACGTGGACGCAGGGATGCATAACGGCAAGTGGTAAAGAGCGCTGCGAACAGGCTCGCGGGGAAACACAGGAACAAGGCTTTGAAAGAGCAAATGGTAGAGGATCGCGGCTCTGGGGCAGCCAGTGCCGAGCAGCGGTTGAAGGACCTTCGCATAGCCCTTCCAGCGCCGCCCGAGCCGTTCGGCGTTTACGCGGAAGCAGTGCAGACGGGCAATCTGCTTTTCCTGACCGGGATGCTTCCCACGGAAGGCCGCAGCGCAAAAATTGTTGGTCGCGTGGGCGCGGAGCTCGATGTGGAAGCGGGCCGCAAGGCGGCTCATCTCGCTGCCCTCAACGCTCTCGCTGTCGCGCGGCAACATTTGGGATCGCTCGACAAAGTGACCCGGATTGTCCGGCTGGGGGTGTCGGTGGCAACCTCGGGGGATGTCCGCGATCAGCCGAAAGTGGCTGACGGCGCTTCAGAGTTGCTCCAGGACGTCTTCGGAAAAGAGAAGAACCCGAGCCGCTTGGTGTATGGCGTTGCAAAGTCTCCCGCTCGGCGCCCCGGTCGAACTGGAACTCATTTTCGAAGTGGCGGGATAAAAGACAGTACAATTCTAAGCGTTTGGTCAAGAGATCATAGGAGGCATTATGGCAACTACAAGGATCGGCATCGCGCCCATGAAGGCGGCGCAGATTTCTAAACCGGGAGCGGATTTCGAGATCGTCGACCGCGAGATTCCTAAGCCCGGCGTGGGACAGGTGCGGATCAAGGTACAGGCCTGCGGCGTTTGCCACAGCGACGTGCTCACAAAGGACGGCTTGTGGCCGGGCATTCAGTATCCGCGTGTTCCAGGACATGAAGTCGCGGGCCTGGTAGACGAACTGGGGCCAGGTGTTTCCGCGTGGAAGATGGGACAGCGCGTCGGGGTCGGTTGGCACGGCGGCCAGGACGGCACGTGCGTCTCATGCCGGCGCGGAGATTTTCGCAATTGCCGCAACGTGAAAATTCCAGGGATCAGTTACGACGGCGGATATCAGCAATACATGCTGGCTCCGATCGAGGCACTGGTCGCGATACCGGACAGTCTGGGGGCCGTCGAAGCAGCACCCTTGCTCTGCGCCGGAATCACCACCTACAACGCGCTGCGCCACAGTGGTGCGATGCCCGGCGATCTTGTCGCGGTGCAGGGCATCGGCGGCTTGGGGCATCTCGGAGTTCAATTCGCGAACAAGTTTGGTTACAAGGATCGTCGGCTATCGGACGCGGATCCGAAAATGCGGCTCTCGCAAAGAAGCTCGGAGCGAATGTCTACATCGATAGCCAGGCGACCAACGCGGCCGAGGAATTGCAGAAGCTGGGCGGCGCGCAGGTAATTCTGGCGACAGCGCCGAGCTCGAAAGCGATGTCCGAGCTGATCGACGGTCTGGGGCCGAACGGCAAGTTGATGGTGATCGGCGCGACGTTTGATCCCATTGAGGTCACACCGATACAGCTCATTACCGGAAGCCGAGCGATTCAAGGCTGGGTCGCGGGAACGCCAGCCGATTCCGAGGATACGCTGCACTTCTCCGAATTGACCGGCGTGCGTCCGATGATTGAAACCTATCCACTCGAAAAAGCGGCGGAGGGTTACGCGCGCATGCTGAGCGGCAAGGCGCAGTTCCGCGTCGTTCTGACGATGTGAAGTTAGGCGCGTTGGGAATGCGAGGTAGGACCAAGGCTTCTATCTACGCTCACGGGGAGCCTCACGGCCACGTGGATCATGCATCGCTTGACCGCGGAATGCTGCGCGCTGCTGGACGGGAGGTTCGCCACGTCCAGGCAACGGCCCACGATAACCCTTGCGGAAGTCCAGATTGTGATCGACGTGCCCGTAGAAATTGGCACCCCCGTGATACCAAGGTCCTGCACCGATGAACACTCCGCCAGAGAACCACTCCGGCCCGTAGTAACCATCCGGAGCGCAATTGTAAGGCGGGACTTCGTAGTATCCGTAAGGGCAAATCGGAGGCCCCCCGATTCCCACCGCGACATGCGTGGGGCCGCACCCGGCCGTGAATAGAACCGCACTAGCACTAACCGCCAGAATAGTAAGTCGCATCAAGGTCACATCATACTCTCGCCGGTTAGATTCCGGGGTTAACGAAAGGTTCGTGCCGGCTAATACCCTTCCTATCATTTAAACTTAAGGTCAGAGAACAAAAATGAGAATTGCCGGTTGCCTTCCGATACTTTGGATTGCCCTGGGCAACGCCGCTTTCCTTTTTGCGGAACCAGTGACCTTCAGCAACAACGTCGCGCCCATCATCTATAAGCGGTGCTCGGCCTGCCACCGTCCCGGCGAAGCCGCTCCTTTCTCGCTGCTCAGCTACGACGACGTCGCGAAGCGCGGCAGTCTGATCGCCACGGTCACTGCGTCACGGCTGATGCCTCCGTGGCGAGCCGAGCCGGCATCCTATGCCTATAAGGATTCACGCCGTCTCACCGATGCGGAAATCGCAACGCTTCAGGCTTGGGTCAAACAGGGCATGCCCCAGGGCGATTTGTCGAAAGCCCCAACGCCGCCGAAATTTCCCGATGGGTGGCAGTTGGGCACTCCGGACCTGATCGTGAAGATGCCGAAAGGATTCACGGTGCCCGCCGAAAGCGCGGACATTTACACCTATCTGCGAATTCCGCTGAATCTTCCCGATGACAAATGGGTTCAGGCGATTGAGCTGCGGCCGTCGGCCGGAAAAGTGGTTCATCACGTTCTGTTCTTTGCCGATTCGAGCGAAGAAGCGAAAAAAATTGAAGCTGCCGAGGATGCGGGAGGAGTTCACGGCGCAAGCATGAAGTTCACGCGCAGCATGGTTCCCTTAGGAGGCGTGGCCGTGGGAGCGCAGCCCCATCTGCTGCCCGGGGGACTCGCGCTCAAATTGCCCAAAGGCACCGACCTGATGTTTCAATATCATTTTCATCCCATCGGCAAGGAGGAAACGGAGCAATCCACCATCGGGCTCTATTTCGCAAAAAAAGCGCCGGAACACACGCTCGCCAACATACAGCTCCCGGTGGCGTACTCGTTATTCTCGGGACTGGACATCGCGCCCGGACAGAAGGATTTCAGGATTCACGACTCATTCGTGCTTCCCGTGGATGTCGAGGCGGTGAGCATCGGCGCGCACGCCCACTACATCGGCAGGACCATGAAGATGACCGCCACATTCCCGGACGGCACGATGAAAACCCTTCTCGATATCAAGGACTGGGACTTTGCCTGGCAGGACCGTTACTTCTTCGAAGAGCCGATTCTGCTGCCCCAGGGCACCCGGCTCGATAGCGAAGTGAGTTGGGATAACTCCGAGGATAATCCCAAGAATCCGTCGCGGCCGCCGATTCGTGTGCAGTGGGGAGAACAGACCAAGGATGAAATGGGAGCCGTTACAGTGCTGGTCTATCCGGCCAAGGAATCAGATCTTCTGACGTTGCAGCAAACCTACCGTGGCCACCTCCGCGACGTCGCCAGAGCGCGTGTTTTCCAGGATCCCAGCATCATGACGAAGCTGCGCGAGATCATGGGCGATCAAGCGCCCGCGAGGTTAAAGCAATGATTCTCGCGTTGGCCCTGTTGCTCACGCTTCCCGACGTGAATGGCGTGGAGCACCAGCCGCTCCGTGTGGATACCGGCAAGGCCAGCGTGCTTTTTTTCATCACCAATGATTGTCCGATCTCCAATTCTTTCGCTCCGGAAATTGCGCGCATCTGCGCCGATTACAAATCGAAGGGCGTCGGATGCACGCTCGTATACGTTGATCCGTCCATGAGCGACGAGCAGGCCCGCAAGCATGCTCAGGAATTTAAGCACGGCGATTATCCCAAAATAGTCGATCGCCGCCATCAGCTGGTCAAAGCCACCGGAGTTACCGTGACGCCCGAGGCTGCCGTGATCAACCGGGAAGGCGAGGTGGTTTACCGCGGACGCATCGACGACTCGTTCGCGGCGCTGGGGCAGCCGCGCCGTCCTGTCAAGAGCGCCGATCTGCGGAACGCGCTTGATGACGTTGTTTCCGGCCGGCCCGTTCGTATCCGGGAGACGGAGGCGCTCGGCTGTTATATTAGCGACTTCGCTCAGTTCTCCAAACCCTAATCTCGCAAGATTATTCGACGCGCCGCAGCTCCTTCACATTAATTCCCAGCTGCGAACATTTCTTGTAAAGATGACTGCGCTCCAATCCAAGCGCTTTCGCGGCTTCCGACATGTTGTTATGTGTGCGTTCGAGCTCAGCCTGGACCGTTTCCCGCTCGAACTGTTCGACGCGCGAGGCCAGCGTGCCGACGCTCCCAGCCAATCCGTTGCGCAATTGCAGCGGAGAAGCAGGCAATACCTCCCGTACGAGGTTTTCATCTACGTCGGATTCGGCGAGCAGCAGCAGGCGTTCGATCGCGTTGCGCAGTTCTCGCACATTGCCTGGCCAAGAGTTTTGTTCGAGCGCTCGGATCGCCCCAGAAGTAAACGAGCGAGGCCGCCATCCGTTGGTTTGGCTGATCAGCTTGCCGAGGTGCTCTACCAGAACCGCAACGTCGCCCGGCCGCTCTCGCAGCGGCGGCAGCAGGATGGGAAACACGTAAATTCTGTGAAACAAATCTTGACGAAACGTTCCGGCCCGAACCTGCTCCTCCAGGTTCCGATGCGTGGCAACCACGGTGCGCACATCCACCCGGATAGTTCCGGAGCCGCCCACGCGCTCAATCTCGCCCTCCTCGAGGACGCGCAAGAGTTTGGCCTGCATGGCCGGCGGCATGTCTCCGATTTCATCCAGAAAAAGCGTTCCCCGATTCGCCTGTTCGAATTTACCCGCGTGTCGCGATGCGGCGCCAGTGAACGATCCCTTTTCATGACCGAACAGTTCGGATTCAATCAGCTCCTGCGGCACGGCCGCGCAGTTCAACGTTATAAACGGACCGTTTTTGCGCGGGCTTCCTTCATGCACCGCGCGCGCGACCAGCTCCTTCCCGGTCCCCGTTTCCCCGAGAATGCAGACCCGCGATTCCCCTGCGGCCACGCGTGTCACTTGCGCCATCACCTTCCGCATCGCTTCGCTGCGCCACACGATCTCATGTTTGCCCACTTTGGCGCGCAACTCGCGGTTCTCGTCCTCCAGGCGCTTCAGCCGCAATGCGTTTTCGACTGTCAGGAGCAGTTTTTCCGTCGACAGAGGTTTTTCTAGAAAATCCAGCGCACCCAGCTTGGTCGCTCGCACAGCCATGTCGAGCGTCGCTTGTCCCGACATCATCACGACCGGTGTGGTGTAGCCCGCGGCCCGGATTTCCTCCAGCAGCGCGATGCCGTTCTTGTCCGGCATCACAACGTCGGAGAAGATGAGATCGTAATTCTGCTCGCGCAGTAGTTGCAGCGCGCGGCCGGCATGATCGGCAACCGTTACATCGTAACCTTCCATTCGAAACGCCCGCGCCAACGAGGCGAGCGTGTTCGCATCATCATCGACGATTAAAAGATGGCTCAAGCTGGCTCTCCTTGCCGCACAGGAAGATCGATCAGGAACGTGGCGCCTTGCCCCGGTGCGCTCACAACGGAAATTTTGCCGTGATGATCGCTGATCACGCTTTGTACAATCGCGAGACCGAGGCCGGTGCCGTGCTGCTTGGTCGTATAGTAAGGCGTGAAGAGCCGGGAGCACTCTTCTTCCGTAAGACCTTGCCCTGAATCGGAGACGGAAATGTGGACGCGGTCGTCATTTTTCGAAGCCCGGATGCGGAGGGTCCCGCCGTCCGGCATCGCATCAATCGCATTCAGAACCAGGTTGCTCAAAGCTCGGCGAAGCTGCTCGGCATCGCCCGAGAGCACCAGCTCTCGCTCGGGCAGGTCGATGGCCGGCTGGATCTGCGGCCTTCCATTACCGCGCAATTGCGCGTCGTAGAGTTTTATCACGCCATGCACGATCTCGTTCAGATCTACCGCTTCCAACCGCGGCGCCGGCATTTTGGCAAAGTCGCTAAACCGCCCAATGATGGCTTTGAGGTTGGACAGTTCGGCCAGTAACGTGGCAGTGCTTTCCTCGAAGACCTCTTCGAACTGAGCCGCGGCAAGCTGCCGGGCCCGCTGCATGTTCTCGATGGTGATCTGAAGAGGAAACAGTGGGTTCTTGAGACTCGTGTGCCAGGCGCCGTGCCAGCTCTCGCCAGGCGGCCACCCGCTCGGCCTGAATCGCCCGCTCACGCTGCTCCACAAGCTGCGCCGTCATCTGATTGAACGCGGCTGCGAGCTCTCCAATTTCGTCCTTCGAAGTCACTTCGACGCGCGTCGACCAGATTCCCGCCGCCACAGCGCGCGCGCCGCCTACCAGCTGCTCTACGGGTCGCGTGACCCGCTCCGTTGCCCACCAGCCAATTAAAACGCCGAGCAGGATTCCCGCTCCGCCCACCGCAACTCCAATCCACAAGATCTCTCGCTCCAGCGCGAGCTGCTCGGCCAGCGAAGTTCCGGCCATCAGGATTCCCGACGCTTGCCCGCGCCGCAGTAGCGGAAACGCCAGGAGCGCTTCCGAACTGGACCGGTCTTTGTTCCATTGGATGACGCCGGTCGCCTCGCGCCCGCTGTGCAGAACCGCTTGCATCAATCCGGCCAGCCTATCAGATTCGAGTTTCTCCCCGCGGGCGTCAATCAAGTCCGCAGGCGGAATCCAAAGCAACGCCCGCATGCCCGGCGCTTGCCCTAAGGCTTTCAAAAAGTCCGGAGTTACTCTTCTTCCTCCGGCCACATAGCCGCCGTTTGCGGCGATCGGCCGCACCGCCACCAGCGCGATAGCAGTTCCCTCCTGAAGAGGAATGCGAGCCAGAAACGCGTCGGCGGAAGCCCAATCTTCGGGAGTCATCTGCCAATCGTTCTTATATCCGAAGCGCGCTGGGAAATGCGCCGAGGAGAGAATCGTCAGGTCCGGTTTGACGACATCCAGGAAATCGAGCGACTCCTGCTCAGCGAGCGCCTGCGCGCGGTCATAGTCCGCCGTTCCGGCCAGAAGCTGTTGGACTATAGCCGAAGCTGCGGTCCGCTCAACCGCGCGGCCGATCTCGACGCCGCGAGCATCCATCTCGGCGCGCAACTGGTCGAGCAGAGCCTGACGCCGCTCACCATCCACGCGTTCAAAGGACCGGCGCGCCGATAGCAACACGCCGCCCGTCACTAGCGCGACAGCTCCCGCCATCGTGAAAGAAAAGATCAGCAGCAGTTTGGTGCGGAAGGTCACGGGTTCTATGGAGGACTGACCCACACATTAGCGAGATCCGGCCAGTTGTGCACGCGCGGGCTTATGGCCCAGGAGTCGGCCAGGTGGATGATCGGAATGATGCGGAACCCATCCAGCAGCGAGCGTTCAGCGTCGTAGGAGGATGTGCCGGCTGGAAAAGGCGGCTTATTCAGCAGAGCAGCGAGATCGGAGAGTGCGGCGACATGCAAAAGTTCGAGATGCACGTCGGCGTTCCCCGCTGCCACAGCGCGCAACGAGATTCCGGCCTCCATCGCGTTCACCTCGATTCGCTCGGCGATTCGGCGGATGGTCGCGTCCTGCCGGTCATACGCAAACGTGAGCGACGCAGCAGCGCCGGTCAGTTGATGGGCGCGGACAATATCGCGCGGCTTGTAAAACAAAAACGCGTAGCCGCTCAGCCACTCCGGCAGTAGAGCGTTGGTGGGTTCGCCTTGGCCTCTTAGAAGAACGTTGTTTATAGTCGCGCGATCGATGGACAGCGAAAGAGCCTCGCGCAGCGCCGGGGCCGTGCGATCGTTGTCAAAGATGAGCGCCAGAGTGTTTACCAGCGGTCCTTTGCGCTCGCCGGTCTCGGTGATGTCGGCCTTCCCGAGACTGATGTCGAGCGCCTGATCCTTGAGATCGCGGCCCAATTCGATTTCGATCGAGTCGAGAAATGGCCGGCCCCCCGGATAGTCTTCGTTTGCGACCAGCGTGGCGGCTTTACCGGGGTCCCAGCGGGCCAGGGTGAACGGCCCGGAAAGAGCCGGCGACAGCAGTGCTTTGGCGGCGAACTCCATGGGATCGGAGGCCGGGTCCTTCGTATCCAGCGAGCGGACCTGCGCGCGCATCTCGATCCGCAGCGTGCCGCCGTAGTATGGCCGGCGTGCGGCTTGCGCGAAGGCGACCAGGACCAGCGCGCTAATTCCGGCAATCCACGGAAGCGCCGTAGGCTTCATATCGTCCTGTCTTCGAATTCTTCGCGATCACGACTGTACCCGACCCCTGCGGCCAAATGGCCGTGATTGGACCAGGCAGAGCCGCGGTGTCGCTCATTTGAATCGGCTGATGGTTCACGATTCCGTAGAGCGCAACGGCATCGCTGGATGCTTCCGACGCCAGGATCTTCTCGCGCGCGCACGTCGACGACAGGAGCGCAAAGTCGCTGCCCCAACTGTCAAACGCCGCCACGGCGGTATGGCCGGCATCGTATACGTGGGTTCGCCCGTCCACCTCAGCCAGAAGATGCTCTCCTTCCACCTCCACGTGCGTGTAGTGCGCGGGCCACCCTTCTTCCGCTAGAGTATTCCTGCCCGGCGCGAACATTTCCCCGCGGCCCGGCACCTCGATCCCCGGCGGATTCTTCGTCAGGTCGATCCGGCCGCGCGGATCGCGCAGCGGCGCAAGAGCGATGGGGTTCATCTCCACCGAACGCCATTGTCCGTCCGTTCTCTGATAGCGCGTGAGGCTCTTGACGTCCAGCACGAGCATCTGATCGTTGAGAAACGCTACGTCCAGAATTTGTGGCTCCTGCTCCCAAATCAAGCTGAGCTTGACCGTAAATAGCGACTTACTATCCCGCTCCGGCGGCGCGCCAACCATCTCCACGACGTTGCCGTCCTCGCGCACAATCTCCGCAATGAGCAGCGGTCCCTGAAAATTCTTGGACACATAAGCATGGACTTCCACCGGCCGGGCATTCCTCACGCGGCGCTGGAGTGCACGTGCAAAGGCAGACTTCACTTCGTTGGTCGCGCCATCGCGCCAAGTAACGCTCGCCACTTCGTCCGGCATCAAATGCGCCAGGACCTTCTGTGCCAGCGCAGCGGCGGAATCCTCCAGACCGCTCGCGAGCCCGGCGCCGGCAATGGCGAAAATCAGCAGGAAACGCCGCATATAAATAGTAAAAGAGGGGACGAACACTGTGGCTCGTCCCCATTTTAGCCGGTCTTCGTTGTTGGTTTAGTGTTCCGTCACTGCGGTAGCGCTCATTCCCTTCAACACGTCGTTGGCGAAGAAGAATTTGCCATCGTTCGGAACCATCATGATCTGCACTTTGTCGGACAGTTTTTCCGCGATGATCTTCTGGATTAACAGCGGGTTTTCTTTCAACACGATCGCTTCGAGCCGCATCCGCTCGGCATCGGCGCCTGCAACCTTGCGGATGTGATAGTCGTCGCTATCGCTCAGCAGGTTGCGTTTTTCGAGCTCGGCCTTGCTGTCGATCACCTTGGCCTCCGCCATCGCCTCGGCGTTCTTCACCGTGGCTTCCTTGCGCGCTTCCGCTTCCAGCCGCGACTGCTCGATCTGCTTCTGCTTGAGCGGTAAGGTGTGCTGCATCGCGTCCGCCTGTGCTTTGGCCTGCAGCACTACGATCTCCGCCTGCGCCTCCGCCTGCTTAATCTCGCGTTGTTTCTCCGCCTCCGACTCGAGCTCAGCGGCCGTTACCAGCTTTTTCTTTACATCCAGTTCGATGTTCATCCGGTCGTTCTCCTGCTCCTTGAGCAGCAGAGCCTCGAGCCCCTTGGCGTATTCATCCGGCAATTGGACGTCGCGCAGCGCCACTTCCTTCACGACGATGCCGTCCGCTCCCAGCCGGCGTGTGATTCGCCCGGCCGCGTTGTTGCGAAATTCATCGCGCTTAGTCGAGAACAGTTCGCGTACCAGATAGGACGGCGCCAGATCGCGAAACGCACTAGCGATCACGGGCGCGATCATCTCCTCTTCCAGCGATGCCGGCAGGTTGCTCTGGATAGAGGCCAGCTTCGATGGATCGATACGGTAACGCACCGTGACTGCCAGTCCCACCATCAAACCCTCCCGCGTTTGGACGCGCATGCTGTCGGTCTTCGGCTTCTTTTGATCGTCGCCGGCGGACGTGCTGAATACGTGCTCGCGCGTCTGATAAAGCGCCACGGTCTCGATGGTCGGCATCACAAAGTGGACGCCCGGGTACAGCGTCTCAGCCCGTGTGCCGAGGAACTGATTCACTTTAACGCCTGCGAATCCGCTCGGAACAACTGCTATGCTCAAGCCGATTAACCAGGGTGCGATCGACCACAGCACCAGTTGCATGGCCAGTTTCCAGCGAATCCCGGGCAATAAAGGGGACGCGCTATCGCCCTCGGGTTCGTTCCTTCGCTTCAGGACTCGATACAGGTCCCAGGCCAGAATGGAAGCGGCCCCGCTCAACAGGCCGACTCCGGCAAAAATTAGCAAGTATCGTAGAACGGTCATGGTAGTCTCTCCTCTCAAATCTGATGAACTTCAATCTGCTGAATTTCCTGCGAAAGCTTCCGCCAGGAATTGCGGCCGTTGACCACGCAATTCCACCGTGACGCCGACCTCCACCCGGTCAAAGAGATCTTCCAGATCGGCTTGCCGCATTCGGAAGCATCCGTGGGAGGCGGCCTTGCCAACCGAGCTTGGAACGTTGGTGCCATGAATTCCGTACCCTTTCAAGCTCAGGCCCATCCAACGAGTGCCCAGCGGATTATTTTTTCCCGGAGGCACGACCATCTTCGGCCCGTACCAGGTAGGATTCTTGACGTGATTGATGATTGTGAACTCACCTTCAGGCGATGGAGTCGAGGATTTCCCAACCGCGACGTCGTATATTTTCAAGATGTGGCCACCATTGAATAGCACCAGCTTGTGATCGGGAATCGAGATCACGATGCGGTCGCCCTTTGCGCGGCGCTCCTCGGCAGACGCATCGATCGCGGTGATCGCCAGAACCGCAATCACCTTCATCCATTTCGTTTGTGTGTTCATGCCCTTTGGAAGGGCAAGCCTCAGTCCAGCGTGTAAGTCATTGATTAAACTGGGAATTTCGCATCGGCGCGCGAATACGATTTGACACAGCGCGTCAGAGCAGACACACGCGAGGACGCGTCAGCCGCTGTGCGCAGCTATACTTGCTGCAAGCTCAGCGAATTACTGAGTGAGGATGTGCGACTAGGATTTAAAGCGCGGGAACAGCCGTTCCGCATTGCCGCGATTCAGCGCTTGCATGGTCGCGGGCGGAAGCTTGGACTTCGGTAGCTCGTCCAAAGTCGACGACATCGGCTCGGCCGGCCAATCCGTCCCGAACATATATTGCGTGGGAGGAGCGAAGGCTGTCAGGGCTGCCATCGACGCCGGATAAGCAGCATGGGCGCACTCGTAATAGAGTTTTGTCAACTCATAGAAGACGCCGTGAGGAATCTTGTCGGTCCGGCCCTCGCGGTTCGCCAGTGGCTTGCCGCCGAATGTCGAAAAACCAGGCACCCGGTCCTTGATGCGTCCGGCCATAACGGGCACGTCCGCGCCGGCGTGATTAATGATGTAGCGGATATCCGCGAGCCGCGAGAGCGTGCCGGAATAGAGCAGATTCGTGACGGCGCGCGTGGTGTCGAAGTCGCGCTCGACAGATCCCTCCCCGCCCGGAATCAGGTTGCGGCAGCATTTCGATGTCAACGGATGCAAAAACAGAATTGCCTTGCGGCGATTCAGCTCCTCAAACACCGCATCGAAGGCGGGATCGCCAGGCCATTTGTCGCCGATGCTGCTCAACAGGCTCACACCGTCCGCCTTCAGCGTCCCATAGGCGTATTCAAGCTCCTTCATGGCGCCGTCGGGATCGGAGTAAGTGATGTTCGCAAAAAAGCCGAAGCGTTTCGGATTGTCGCTGACGACCTTGGCCGCAAACTCGTTGCTCATCCGAGCGAAAGCGCGCGCCTTCTCTCCGCCCTCTTCCGTCTCTCCGCTGGTGCGCGAGATGACGCTAGTCTCGATGCCATTCTTATCCATCTCTTCGATGGCTTTGGCGGCCGTCCATGACCCCATTGGGCCGCGTCCTCCCGGTAACCCGTAATGGTGGTGCACATCGATCCGGCGTGGATTCGCGCCACCTGGCTTCGCGGCAGTCTGAGCCCACAATTCATACGCGGGCAGCATCGCCCCGCCGGCGGCGGCAAATGTTTTCAATAAATCCCGGCGGGAAGTTCTGAAATCGTACATGTACTCCTGCTTTCTTTCGGCCGAAATCACATCGTACGTGAAACCATCCCGCGCCTGCAACCCGCGCTCCACCGCTAATTGGAAGATTTTCTCCCCAGCTTGTCGAACGGGAATGCGTCCTCGACGTGGACCCGGACGCTATAGACTGACACGGGACCGCGCGCCTCGTTGTAGCCCGGATCAGCCACATGCTGATAATCCAAAGCCACGAAAATTCCACGCCACAAGTGGGCGGTGTAGTAGCTTTCGAAGATTTTCTCCAGACCGTAATCGAGACCGCCATCCCCTAAAAGGAAGCCGAGGCCTCCTAAAGCCAGGTAGCGCCGGTGGTCGCCCGAGATCCCGTTCGCGACGAAGGCAGCGCCCACTTTGTCATTCGGACGTCGCCAAGGCTTGCCGCGAAAATCGGTGCCGATCTCCGCCGTGCGGTCAATCTCTGTGTAAGCGAAGGATTCGTTCGCCCCGTCATTCCATCCCAGGCGCCCGAAGGCCCGCCAAAACGGAGTCAGATACTGCTCGGCATTCAACCCAAATCCGTATTTCACCCGCCCCTGCTGGCGATAGAGCGTGATCTCTGGAGTCGGAGTCTCTCCCGACAGGTAACCGTCGATGGCCTCCCGATAGCTGCCCATGTTGGCGTGGTTCACGAAGCCGAGTCCGCGCAAGATCGTGGCGCGCCGCGGAATCAAGGCGGTGTGATATTCGACCTCGAAGTTCTCGCCGCGCGCACGAGCGATATCCCAGTCGAGTGTGATGCCATTTGCCACCGTCGGCATCAACATTTCGCCAAACCGCGCGGCCCAATTCTTGTCGTAATACTCCATCACCAGGCCGTACGTGTAGCCGCGCGTGTCGGCAGCGTAATCGTAGGCGCCATTATTGACGATCGCCCAATTCATGAATTGCAAATGGCTATCGCTTCCCACCGAGTTCAAGTCAAAGAAATCGACCGTGCTCATTTTGCCCGCTCGAAATTCCAGTCGCCGCACCGGAACGGTAGAGGCGAGCGAAAGGGGATTGCGCGTCGCTTCGGTGGTCTCTTTGCTGAGCGGAATGGTGAGGTGCAGCATCACGCGAGCAACGTAGGGGTTTTCGCTGAGGGTCGGGTTGCGCACCACGTCGACGTTGGTAAATCCCGCGATTCCGAGCGCGTTGCTGAGACCGGCTCCACCGGCGCTTTCGAGATCGAACAGGAATTCAAGCTGCTTGGTGATCTCAAAACCGGTATACAGCGTCTCGACGCGCGAGGTCGCGTGCCCCTTGTCGGGAAGAAAGCTGTTCGGCCCGGAATATGCGGCATAGAAGGCCGGATTCTGCTGGCGAATAAAGTTGGCTTGCATCGAAAGCCAGAACCGATCCGACGACTCGTCCTGATCGGTCGCAGCCGTCGCGGGCGCATCGGCGCTTTGCGCCAGAATCGACAGGGGGACAAAAACCAGGAGGGCTAAAAAAACTCGCAAGTCTTACTATCGTTGAGGACTATAGCCGTCGAAGTCAATCATTGGCGCCCATTCAAACTGAAAATTCACGCGTATGTAACTCGAATGTAATTTGCAGAGCGAGATTCGAATGTCAACATATAAATTGGCGGTTCTCTCCCCGATAAAGTTCATTGCCTGTCTAGCCTCCTGCTGCGTGGTGATCGCCCCCGCGCTGCCCGGGCAAACAGGCGAGAAATTCGAAGTCAAGCGGCTCTATGTCGAGCCCTTCGCCGAGAAACGCGGATCGGCAAAATTACGCGAGGACCTCATCGCCCAAATTCGAAAGCTCGGTTCCGTTTCGCTGGCGATGGACGCCGCGAGCGCCGACGCAACCTTAAGCGCCGACGGTGAGATCTGGATCAAGGGCTATCGCAGCCTCAATCCCCGGTCGGGAAGATTGCCCTCCGATGGAACGCCGGTTTACACCGGATTCTTGTCGGTGGAGTTGAAAGACGCGAAGGGCCAAACTCTGTGGTCGTACTTAGTGACACCCGATGGCGCCTCCGAGGACATTTCTAAGCAGCTCGCGAAACGAATCGTCAAGCATCTGGCGGAGGTTCTCGCTCCCACCAGCAGCGGGCCGGCTGGAGCTTCGCACTAGACGGTTAAAACGGAGAATTACATGCTTCCATTTCCTAGGCTCAGTCGGATCATTGGCGCGTTACTGGCCATGCAGGCGATCAGTCTGCCCCAGTCCGTTACGACCCTGACTGGCGCGGGCGCGACGTTTCCGGCTCCGATCTATGCGAAGTGGTTTGCAAACTACAAGCGGCAAAATCCGAATGTAGAGATCACTTACGAGTCTGTCGGATCCGAAGCGGGAGTTCGCCGGCTCTTGCGCGGCGATGTGGATTTCGGAGCCTCGGACAACCCGCAGGTTTTGCGCGAGCTGGCGCCAGCGGACGAGAGTAAGTATCTGCTCTTCCCCTCGGTGGTTGGAGCCGTGGTGCCCATCTTCAACCTGCCGGGCTTCGCAGGCGACATCGCTTTCACGCCCGAAACTCTGGCCGGCATTTATCTCGGGAAAATCACGAAATGGAATGATCCGGCGCTCCGGCAAGCCAATCGAGGAGTTCGACTTCCCGATCGCGACATCATTGTGGTTCACCGCGCCGATGGAAGCGGTACCAGCTATACCTGGACCGATTACCTTTCGAAAACCAGCCCGGAATGGAGAGATCAGGTCGGTTTCAGCCTGGATCCAAAATGGCCGATCGGAAAGGCGGCGCCAGGCAACGACGGAGTCGCAAAGCTCGTGAAGGAATTCGGCGGGTCGATCGGATATGTCGAGTTCATCTATGCGTTAGAAAATCACTTGAGCTTCGGCAAAGTCCGTAATCACAGAGGTGAATTCGTGGCCGCTGACTTAGAGAGCATCGCTGCCGCTGCGACGGGTTATACGGAACTGAACAGCGACTTCAAGATTTCCATCGCGGACGCGCCGGGAGCTCGCGCGTATCCGGTTACCTCATTCACCTGGCTGGTGGTGCCTGCGCACATTGGTGACGAAACGAAGCGGGCAGCCATGGTTGATTTTCTAAAGTGGATGCTGATCTCGGGCCAGCGTCAGGCCGCGGCGCTCGGATACCTCGCACTCCCGGCCGAATTAACAGCCAAAGAAACCGATAGCGTCGCAAGGATTCATTAACGAATTCGCGTCGTTGCCGCGCTCTCGTTGTTTCACCGCTTATCGACGACGACTTTACCGCCCTTCAGCACCACTTTCGTCTTCAGCATGTATTGAATTCCCTCGAGCGGATTTCCGTCGAGCAAAATAATGTCCGCCAGCTTGCCGGGCTCGAGCGTCCCGATTTGATCGGACATGTGCAGGTATTCCGCCGTGTTGGGACCCATGATGCGGAAGATGTCCTGCATCGAAAACATGACACTGTAGGACTTCAGCTCATGTTCCAGAACCACGACGTCGGCGTAGTTTTGATCCGTGCAGAAGCCGAGCGCTTTGCCGCCGCTCGCATCCCAGATGGTGCGGGCGTTGACGATGGTGTACCCGGCCTCAGTGCCCATCGCCCGGCCATTCGCGTCCCGGTTGGCGCCGGCGATCGCTTCCGGCCACGGTTTGCCGTCGCGGAATCTGGGAGAGTCGTCTCGTGGAAAGATCACTTGCGCGGGTGGTCCGGATTCCCGGTCGATGATCGGCGCGCCGAAAGCGATCAGGCCCAGTACGATGGAGTTGGTCGCGGCCACTTTCTCAGCAGCTTCCCGGCTGGTCCAATCTTTGTTGGGCAGGTGAACCAGGCGGCGGACGCCGGCGTCAATGGCAGCCACCATCGCCGGAGTGCTCACAGCATGCACGTTGACCTGCACGCCGTCCTTAGCGGCCTCATCGACGACCGCCTTGAGGATCTCGATCTCTTGCGGCGTCGGCCCCGGTTCCGGCGTGAGCGCGATCTCACCGGTGTGCTTGATTCCTTGGGCAGCCATGTCGCGCACCGCGGCCCGAGCGTCTTCAGGAGTGGTGTTCCGGATCGGCACCAGCCCGGAGGGAAGGACGCGCGGCCCGTTAATCACGCCGGACTCGATGTGATCCCGCAAGGCGAGAGTGCCGTCCGCCGGACCACCGCCGGCCAGAACTGTGGTGTAGCCCGCATCGAGCAGCGACTGCATCTGAGCCTTCTCGTTGGGACCGGTGTTAATGTGCTTGTGAGCATCGATAAAACCCGGCATCGCGCTCATGCCTTTGGCGTCGATGACTTTCAGACCCTGCGTGTTTGCCGCACCCGGGTTGGCCGAGACAATCCTGCCGCCGCGAATAATAATCGTGCCGTCGGGCACCACGGCGCCATTGCCGACAATGATGCGAGCGTTTGTGATCGCCACATCCTGCGCGGCGAGATTTGGCGCGAAACATCCCGCGACACCCAAGACCAGCAGCCAGGGCAGGGAAGCATGTGCCGACGTTATACTCATCCAGAACCTCCGCGTCGCCTCGATTGACAACATCTACGGTATCATTCGCGTCTGCGGCCCTGGAACTTCTTCCAAACGCCGGAGGCGTGAGAAAGGTTTACAATTAATTCCAGTTGTTCGATTGGAGGAGGGTGATCTCCATGTCGCGACCGGCAATCTGGATCTGCTTAGTAACTGCGCTGAGCGTGGATGCTTTCGCGCAGATTAACGTCGACATCGGAACAATGACCTTTGGCCGGGGGTCCGTTCGAACTCCCGCGTCTCCTGGATGGGCCTTCGGGCCGCCGGGCACGCACGTCAGTTTAGACGGGCTGCTGGCGCGGTCGGACGGGGAGACTCTCTCCGTAGTGCTCAGCGATCATCGGGTTGTGCGATTTCGGTTGGAGGATCGAACCAAATACCAGCCCGACAGCCTGCCCGAAAAACTGAGTACATTTCATGTGACCGATGCCGTGTCGGTTGAATCGGAAGTCGACAGCAAGGGCTTCCTGGTGGCGCGGTCGCTTCGGTTTATTCGAAAAGCATCCGCGGAAGAAAAGGCGGAAATTCTTCAAAGCCCTGAATTCAGGCAGCGCTGGCGGCAGAACGTCCTGAGCAGCGAGGGCATCGATCTTGCCGACGACGACCGCAAGTTAGATCTGGTGGCCAAGCCCGCCGCGATTTTCGAGGTCGAGCCGGACACGCCGAATCCAACCTCCTCTGCAGTTTTTCATGCGGACGCCGCCGGCGATGAATTGATACCGCTGGCCCGCAGGAAGGTCAACGATGCCTATGATCGCTTACCGAACTTCCGGGCGAAACTCGTTACCAGTCTGTTTCACAGCACCTCCAAGCCGGTGAAGTGGATCCCCGACGATGTGGTGGCGAGTGAAATCGCCTATGAGGAACAACACGAATCCTACAGCGATATACGGATCGACGGCAAACGGCCCGGCAACGCTCCTGCGATCGCTGACCCGGACTATATGCGCTCCCTGGACAAAGCCTGGAGTACCGGTGATTTTGAAAGTCTTTCGCACTGCGTTTTTTCCGAGTTGGAAGACGCCGACTTCCACAAGCTCCGAACCGACCACGGACCGCAAGGCGACCTGGAAGTGTACGAATTTTCGCGGGGCAGCCCTTCGACCTGCGTCGCGGTGCTGTCGAAATCGCAAGTCGCGTACCCGGCCTATAAAGGATCGTTGAAAATTAAGCCCCAGACGCGCGAGGTCGTTCACATCGAGTTGGAAGCCACGGGCATGCCTGCTTCCTTCCCCCTGGATCGGGCAGAACGTTCCGCCGATTTTAACAAGGTTGAGATCGGGGGAGAGCAGTTCCTTCTGCCGGCGACCTCGTATTGGTTTGGTTGCTTCCGCAACACCTACTCGTGCTTTCTAAATCGAATGGACTTCCGCGATTATCGCCGCTTTGAAGCGAATTCCACCGTCCGGTTCGGCGGCACGCAGTAGATGGAATCTCAGAGCTCGAGCTTGCCCTGAAAATGCATTTGAGTGACGTCGAAACTGTAGTCGACCACCACTCTTCCAATATAGGCTACGAACCGGACCAAAGTGTCGTTCTTGCTGATTTCGGCGGATAAAGGAAAAAGGTAGACGACGACCAGGCCGTCCTCGCGCTGAAATACTTCGACGTCAATCGGCTTCACATCCTTTTTCCCGTCGCGCTTCAAAAACGCTTCGTCCTTTAGGGGATCGCCCAATTTTTTCGGATCGTCCTTGAAATAGACGCCGGGGACACCGTACACCGCGATGCTGTAACCGTCGGCGCTCAAAGTGGGCGGCTCAACCTCATGCGCCTTTAGCTCCGCGAGCCGAATTGGAAACGCGCTTTCCCAACGCAGCGTTACCGTAGTTGGCTGGACTATCGAGCGGGGAGTCGGCCCGCTTTTATCCGGTACGAAGACATTCTTCGGATTTATCTTTGGCCCGCTATTGTCTTTGTCCACGCCCTCATAACCTACGCCCTTGGGTTGTCCCATCTGTCCACCGCTGCGAAGTTCATCCTCGGTTTCCCGGCGGGCGATATTTGCCCGAATCACTTTCACCCAGGGTGAGGCGTTGAGAACTTGTTTAGCGTCTTGCTCGGTCCACTGGCCGGGAGGTTTGGACTTCCAGTCCTGTCCGTTGGCCGCAAATTGGAGCACGGCGAGAACTGTCAGCGAGAAGAATTGCACTCGAAATTTTCCCATTGGTCACCTCTTAAAGCGAAACGCTGACGTGGCGCGATCTGACGTGGCGTGGCCTCTTGTGTCTCATGTTAACAGTTCCCCCTATGCCACCAACCCCTTCAATTGATCTCGCGCCTGGCTCACCATCTGCACGTATCGGCGCGCCAGCTCAATGATCCAGCTTCCTTCGCGGCGTCTAATGGCGTCTTGATGAATCAGGTCAGTGCCAATGCCCACCGCGGACGCCCCCGCGAGAATGTAGTCCGCCACCGTCGATTGGCTCACCCCTCCCGCTGCTACGAATCGAAGATCAGGGAAAGGCGATTTCAGCGATCGAATATAATTCGGACCACCCACCTGAGCACACGGGAAGATTTTGATAAAGTCGGCGCCGGCTTTGGCGGCGTCCATTATTTCGGTAGCTGTCAAGGCGCCGGGCATAGATACGACGTTCTGACTGGTGGCAAACTCTACGATGGCTGGGTCGAAGCCGGGGCTGGTCAGGAACTGCGCGCCGGCCTCCAGGCAGCGGCGAGCCCAACCGAGATCCAGAACCGTACCGGCCCCCTGGATGATCGCCGGGTTCTGCGCCAGCCGGTGAATCACATCCAGCGCACCCGGAAGCGTGATGGTGACCTCCACAATCGGGATGCCTCCCGCGGCCACCGACTCGGCGGCAAACAGGGCCTCCTCCGGCGTGTGGACGCGTATAGCGGGGATGATCCCAATCTCTTCGATCCGCGCCCGAACTTCGCTCTTTTTCATTTCCCTAGGCCTCGCTAAAATCGGCATCCGCTTCAGGCAGGACGTCATTGGGCCCCGCCATCCACACATACAGAGTCGGAAGCAGGAAGATGTTCATCAGCAGCGCGCCCATAAGGCCGCCCACGATGACGATGGCAAAGGGCCGCTGGGAATCAGAACCGATGCCATGCGATGTAGCCGCCGGCAGCAATCCCAACATGGCCACCAGCATGGTCATCATGATGGGGCGCAGCCGAAGAATGGCGCCCTGCAGGGCGGAATCCATGATGGTGTGGCCGCGAACGCGCAACTGGTTGATGTATTCGACCATGATGACGCCGACCTGCACCGAGACGCCGAATAACGCCAGGAATCCGACGCCGGACGACACGCTCAGGTTAGTTCCGGTCACGAATAACGCCACCAATCCTCCAACGGGCGCCATGGCTACGTTCACCAGAATGAGCGATGCCCATTTCATGGAGCTGAACATCGAGTACAAGATAAAGAAGATGAGCAGCAGCGTCAGCGGAATGATGATCGCCAGCCTTCTTTGGGCCCTTTGTTGCGATTCGTATTCACCGGCCCAGTCGATATGATATCCGGGCGGCAGCTGCACCTGCGCATTTACCTTCTTAATCGCTTCCTCCACCGCCCCGCCGAGATCGCGTCCCCGTACGCTGTATTTGATCGCGACGTAACGCTGATTGGCCTCCCGATAGATCTCCGAAGCGCCATCGGCCATGTGGATATTGGTGAGCTGCGCCAGCGAGACGCGCTCCCCGCTGGGTGACAGCAGGCGGATGTTCTCAATGGCTTCGGGGCGATCCCGGAACTGGGGCAGGTAGCGCATCACCAGATCGTAGCGCTGCTCGCCCTGCAGCACCTGCGTGAGCGCGTTGCCGCCGACCGCGCTCTGAACGGCATCCTGCACATCGGCGACGTTGATCTGATAGCGTGCCGCTTTCTGCCGGTCCACCGTAACGGTTAAGTTGGGTTGTCCGATCACGCGAAAGAGTCCGAGATCCTGAATCCCAGGAACGGTGCGCATAATGCCGACGATCTGGTCTCCTTTCTGTTCCAGGGTCCTCAGGTCATCGCCAAAGACCTTGATAGCCAGTTCTCCTTTTACGCCGCTCACCGCCTCTTCCATATTGTCGGCGATGGGCTGCGAGAAATTCCAGATTGCGCCCGGGATCTTCTCCAACTCCCGGTCCATGGCGGCGATTACTTCTTCTTTGTTCTGGTGGAAGGCGGGCCGCCATTCTTCCTTGGGCTTGAGATCCACGAAGTACTCCGTATTAAAAAAGCCGGTGGTGTCGGTACCATCATCCGGGCGCCCCACCTGGCTGGTGCATTGGGGGACCTCGGGAAACGAGCACAGCACGATGCGGGCCTGGTTCGAGACTGCGATTCCCTGTTCCTGGCTGGTGCTGGGCGCTAGAGTACCGCGCACCCAGATGGCGCCCTCATCCAAGTGAGGCAGAAACTCGGAGCCCAGCACCCACCCGGCCAGATAAATTCCCAACACGAAACCGCCGAGCGCCGCCGCGAGCGTCACCCACCGCCAACGGATGGCCAACCGCAATATGGTGCGATAGCGGGCCGTAAGAAAGGCCATCACCGGGTTGTGCCATTCGCGGGTGCCTTTGCGGAACAAGAAACTGGACAGTACCGGCGCGAGCAGCATCGAGAACATTAACGCGCCCAGCAGCGCAAACGCTACCGTCCAGGCCATGGGTTTGAACAACCGGCCTTCCACGCGCTGCAAGGTGAAGATGGGCAGATACGCGGTGATGATAATGCCGATCGCGTAAAACACCGGACGCTGTACCTCGTGAGCAGACATCCGAATCTTTTCCAGCGGCGTTCGGATGTCCGGTGTCTCGCGGTGCTGGGAAAGATGGCGGACGATATTTTCCACCATGACCACTGCGCCGTCGACCACCATGCCGAAATCGAGCGCGCCCAAAGAAAGCAGATTTGCCGGAATGTGCCGCAGTTGGAGGCACGTGGCCGCGAACAGCAGCGAAAACGGAATGGTGAGCGCCACGATCAGCGCGCCGCGCACATTGCCCAGGAACAGGAACAGGATGATGACCACCAAAATGATGCCTTCGGTCAGGTTGTGAAGGACGGTATGCGTGGTGTAGTGCACCAGATCGCTGCGGTCGAGAAAAGGAATCACCTTCACGCCTTTGGGCAGGATGTGGTCGTTGAGCTCTTCGACCTTCTTATGGATCCCTTCCAGCGTGGAGTCGGAATCGGCGCCCTTCCTTAAGAGCACGATGCCCGAGACCACGTCGTCGTTGTCGATGACGGTTCCATTGGAAAGATGCCGCGCTCGCGCGAATTGGCCCAGCCGGATCTTGGGGCCTTGGGCGACTACGCCGATATCGCTGACGTGCAGCGGCGTTCCATTTTTGGAGTAGAGCACCGTATTTTCGATATCGCGGACGTTCTTCACCAGACCGACTTCGGCGACATTGACCTGCTGCATGCCCACCGAAATAAAGCTGCCGCCCGCGTTGGCATTGTTATTGGTGAGCTGTTGCTCCACCTGGCCGATGCTCAGCCCGTAGGAGATTAGTTTATTCGGGTCGAGGCGAACCTGGTACTCGCGCGTGGGGCCGCCGAAGCTGGCCACGTCCACCACGTTCGGCACGGACTTGAACTGCTTCTCGATGACCCAGTCCTCGATGGATTTGAGCTCCATCACGTCATAGGCTGGATTGGTGCTGTGCAGAGTAAAGAAATAGATCTGGCCCACCGGGCTCCAGTCGGTGCCGATCTGCGGCGAAGCGGCCGGCGGCAGGCTGACTTGCGAAAGCCGTTCCAGCACCTTTTCGCGATTCCAGTCATTCTCCGACTCGTCGTCAAAAGTCAGCTTGAGATCGGAAAGGCCGAACAGCGAGAAGGATCGCAGCGCGGAGAGGTGCGGAATCCCGTTCATGACGATCTCGATCGGGATCGTGACCTGCTGCTCGATTTGCTCCGCCGAAATTCCCGGCCACTGGGTGATGATCTCCACGTAATTGTTGGCCACATCCGGATAAGCTTCCACCGGAAGCTGGTGGAAGGAAATGGCGCCCCATATGAACAGCAATGCGGCGAAGGCCAGAACCAGGAACCGGTTGTTGAGCGCAAAATCGACGAGCCCGCGAATCATTTCTTCATTACTCCACTGTTTATCACTCCGCCGTTCATGACTCCGCTATTCATAACTCCGGCTTTATTGCTCCACCGTACTTTGCAAAGTGAGAGCGTTCGAGACCACACGCTCGCCCGGCTGGAGGCCCGATTTAACTTCCTGCATATTGTTGGCGAGCTGATCGCCTGAGACCACTTCCAGCCGCCGGAAATGGGTTTGATCCACGGGAGTGTAGACCCAGTCGCGATCGTGTAAGTGCAGAATCGCTGAGGCCGGCACCTCGGCGCGCTTCTCCATGGTCTGGCCGTGGAACGTCGCGGTTACGAACATCCCCAGCCGCATCAGCCCGGGATTCTCCACCTCCAGGCGCACTTTGGCGGTGCGGATATTGGGATCGATGATGGGCAGAATGTTGCTGATTCGCGCTTTCAGAACGCGGTCCGGATAGGCCGCCAAGTGGATGTCGGCATACTCGCCCAGGTGAACCTGCGCCATGTTGTTCTCATACACGTCGCAGATGATCCACACGTGCGACATGTCGGAAATAGTGAACGGGTTCGGCGGCGTGAGCGCCTGCACGCCCGATTGGTCGGTGATCTGTTGATCGGTAATGGTTCCGGAAACCGGAGCGAAGACCTCTACGATGCCGGTCGGATGATCCGGATCAGACCCCAGCAGACTGAGATGTTCTTGCGGCGGTCTCGAGAACGACTCTGCAGTTATCGCTCTTCGGCCAATTCTGCGTTGCGCATTTCGAGGGCGCTCTTCGGAACCGCGCCATGCTCGTACAAGAGTCTTGGCGCGTTCCAGCTGGATCTTCGTCAGCTCATTCCGCCGCTTCGTTTTTGACGGCCTGGCGATAGTCCGAGTACGCGCCCGCGATGTCGGTGCTGCGGACTTTGAACAGCAGCTGCCCTTTCTTGACGTCGTCGCCCAGCCGCGCATCGATCTCGATGATCCTGCCGGTCGCCAGCGAAGGCACCGGCACCTGCCGCGAAACGTCCGGACTCACTACGCCGGTTACGTTCAGCTCCGGCGCGGCAATATGCTCTTCCGCCGTCACCAGCGGAAACTGCTCCGGATGATCCACTTTGAAGTTGTTGGCGTCCAGGTCGGGAACAACGACCACTGGCGCCGGCCCTGTGCTGGCCTTCAGATCCTCCTGAGCGGAAACCTTTTTTTCACACCCGGTGAGAAAAACCACTAAGGCCAAGCCCAGGGCGATCTCGAATAGGGTTGTGCGATTCATAATAAAACCTCCCGCCCCACGGCCATATTCATTTGGGCCGCGGCAGTCAAGTACGAACCAATCAGATTCAAATAGGCCAGTCGCGTGTCGCGATAGGATTTCTCGGCGTCCAGGTAATCCAGCAAGGACGCGCCGCCGTTCTGGTAGGAAAAAGACATCCGGTCGCGGACGTCGCTGGCAAGTTTCAGATATTTGTCTTTGTATGGCCGCAGCAGGTTCAGAGCGCTTTCGATGGTCACGTAGGCCGAATCCACATCGTTAAAAACCTGCGCTTCGGCGGCGTCGCGCAGCCGCTCGTTGCGGCCGATATCGAGCTGCGTGCGCGCCTTTTCGCCCTGATTGCGATCGAAGATGCGCAGCGGAATGCTGACGCTTCCCCCGACGGTCTGGTTGGCGAACGAGTTACTGAAGGAAGGATTATTCGAGTACCAGACGCTCCAGGTGGGATCGGTGGAGCCGTTGGCAATCGCGAGTTGGTGATTCACCTTGGCGAGCTCCACGTTTTCGACCGCCTCCTTGAGATCCGGCCGCCCTTCGATCGCCAGTTTGCGGAATTCTTCCAGCGGCATGAGACGGTCGCTGTAATCGAACGTGCCGCTCACATCGAACTGCTCGATGGGCGTCCGCTCGTTGAGCAGCATCAGAAGCTGGATTTTGGCGGTGCGAAGATTCACCAGCGCCGTTTCATAGTCGGATTCGAACTGCACGCGCTGCAGCTCCAGACGATTGAGATCCACCAGCGCGAGGTCGCCGGCGTTGTAACGCGTCCGATTCACCTCCAGCTCGCGGTCCCAGTAAGTCAGATTCTCCTTGGCGTTTTCGAGCACCGCCTTGGCTTGCAAGCGTCTGCACGAACGCGCTGCGCAGGTTGAAAATCAGGCCGCGCGCCTGGTCCAGGTAGGCCGATGCCGCGACGTCGGTGGACTTTTTGGCGCTCTCCAGCCGCAGCTCGCGCTTATGCTGCCGCTCGTGCAGGTAGCTGATCCCGGGCGTTTCCACAACCCCGCTGAGCGGACGCCAGACGCCTTGATTGGCGCGCGATTTGAAATCCGTCCGCCGTCAGGCTGAAGTCGGGATTGGGGCGCAGATAGGCCGTAATTTCGGCCGCGCGCGACTCATCGATGCTCAGTTGCGCCGCCTTCAAAGTTGGATTCGTGGCCTCGAACTTGTCCTCTAACTGCTGCCAGGTGAACGTCTGTTGCGCACAAAGTTGCATTGCGAGACACGTCACCCCGAAAAGTAGGAAGACTGGCCGCATTGTCAAATGCAATCTCATGAAAAAAACCCCACGCGGCGTCCATACACGCCGCCCTTATTCTTTAAAAAACAGTTGCTGAAAAAAATAGGGGCTAGAGGACAGGGGGGCCCCGGCTGAGTGCCGCGCGGTACGTGGCGGGCCGGCTGGCGGGACCTGGGGAGGCGCTGGAAGGAATGTACGTGAAACCAGGATCAAGCACGAAGGGTGCGGCGGCTCGCCCATGCTCGGTCGCATTGAGCTGGGCGGTCAACGCTAGATTGCAGGCGCGGCTGGTATCCAGGCCGGTGTCGTGCGCCGATCGCGCATTCAGATCTTGCAGCCGTACGATGTCGTCGCTCGCTGAAATGCAGGGGAAGAGCGCTACCGCCGCCAGGAACACGGAAACCGCGCGGTAAACACGCACCAAACGGGCCTGCGCCGGAGTCTGGCGGCGCTGCCGCCAGAAATGCCACAGCACGGCCCCGATGCACAGGAGTGCCCAACCGAGATTCAGCGCTGTGTCGATCTGCGTCACCTTCTAGCCTAACACCCTTCCGTTACCTAACGATGAATCGCTCCCCCGATTCGTACTCTCGTTTTCGTCAATTCCTTAACATCCAGTTCGCCGTCGTGGTTTACATCCAAGCGATCGAACTCGGCTTCCATGTAGCTCATGAACTCTTGCTTGGAAACTTTGCCACTCTTGTCCTTATCCATCAAGATTAACATCTGTTTGGCATCGGCCTCGCCGAGATCGACATTCCTTTCTCGGCGCGCTTTTTGCTCCGAGGTCTCGCCAGAGTCCTGAGCCTGCGCCGCGGCTCCCCCTACAGTAGAGGCTGCGACCAGCCTCGCCGCCATCAATCCGATATCCCGCCTGTTCCACATTCGTGATTTCCCCAAATCAGTAGAACCAGATTACGTCGCCGGCAAACATGAACTGGCTGTGCCGGTTCCCGCCGTCATACGCCGGGTTGTCGAACGCATGCTCCCAACGGAGTTCCGGTCGAAAGACCACCGTGCTTCCTACCCAATGATTCCAGGAGACCCCGGTCTCCACATAACGGTCCTTGTAGCCTGTTCTCTGACCCCTAATATCGTCAAAATATTCGTTGCGAAAGCTGATGAAGTTATGTTTGCTAAACTGCCGATTCGTATAATTGAGCATCGTCCATTCCGGGGCGAAACAAGTAACCTGCGAGGGGCTGGCGCACCAGGCGCCGTCGGCATTGGTCTCAATCAGGGTTTGCCCGACTGAGTTAAATATATTAGGCGTGTCACTCTCGTATTGATACCAGGATTCAAAGGCCGTATGCCATTTCGTGTTTATTTTGTGATACCAGGTCGCATAGTACGCAGCCAGGTTGTTGTAAGCGTACTTGCCGTCGTTAATCGAGTTCGCGCAGAGATAGACGTTGTCGCCCCCATCGGACCAGTTGTAGGCGATGCACGTATTGAAAGTTGCCTTCGCATCCGGCTCCCAGGCCATGGTGTCGCAACCAGGCGACACGCCGAATTGAGCAGTCCAATGGTCGTTCAGTTTGATCGTGGCATTTATGCCCGTTTGGGTATAACAATCGTAAGTGTAGGTTAATGAATGGGTGTAAGTGTAGTTATTCGGGGCTAACTGGGCTTCGATATCCGGAAGCGAAACATAGCGGCCGATGCGTAAGATCATTCCTTGCGCTACGTGCGGAAAATAAAGATCGATATACATCATGACCGGGTCGTAACCATAGGTCTGCCCGATGGTGCCATTATTCTGCGGCGTCAGTAACTGCTGGCTGAGGATACCCTTCGAGGTTGTAAAGCGATAATCGAAACCGTATAAGTTGGTAAGTCGAAAACCCCAATCAAAGTGGTCGGTTTGAATCGTGTCGGGCACGCGCTCGATATACATCGTGAGCTGGTCTAACTGGATCGAGTTCGGTATTTGATTGTACGCCGCGGGCGCATTGGCATACTTGCCGCCCACCGCCTGCGTACTGGTGCTGAAATTCATTCCCGCGTTGGCCCAGCCGTATATCTGGATATTGTGGTCCTTTAGCCATTGTCCGTGCTTGCTTCCGTAGAGAGCGGTCGTCAGGGGATAAGAAGTAGCGTTCGGGTATCCGATCCAGACCGTCCCGCCGATGGGCCAAACGCTGAAAGGATACGGTGGGTTGTCCTCGGGCGGAGGATAGCCGCGGTATTTCGGTATGTCAGTAGTAGCCGAGGCGGGTGGAAACCAATCCGTCCAATACGCGTCGGCCAGCCTCTTCCAAAACCCGCCTTGCTGCGTTGTATCTGTGGCCGCCGTCGCGCTGGCGGCAGTGGCTGCTGCGGCTGCGGGGGCTGGGTCGGGAACAATTGCCGGCGCGGGCGGATCAGCCGGCGTAAAGCCCTGTTGCTGTCCTGTGGGTGTTGCCGGATCAGCGGACGAACTCGTTCCGTTATTCGCCGCCACAGCGCCTGGTACGGACCTGGATTGGTCGCTAGCGGCCGTGTTGTCCGTTGTCGCGGAAAGCGTTGCCGACGTGGTGGGTTGCTGTGCACGAGCGTTCTGAGAAGCTGGGAAAAATCCCGTGAGGGCCGCACATAGCAGAACCCTTCCGCCGCCCGCACAGACCGCGTCGTGAAAATTCATTTCCCCCACCTCGTAATAAACTGGAAGCCGACTGCAGCTTCTGCGCGCCTTTTCCGGACAACGATTGGCGGGCACGCGACGGGGTGACCGGTTGCCTGACCAGAATAGGGTGGTGCTAGCCGGCAACGCTGGTGGGAAATAACACGTCCGCCCTCGCCTGCTGAGCGGCTGGCCTGTAATCACGCGAACACCACCAAGCTGCCGTGAAGTATCAGTATTGGGCTGAGGTCGTGAAAAAGGCATAAAAGGTAAGGGACTACCGTTAGTGGCACACTAACCACGCTTGCTCGACGTAACACATTGCACTTGCACGTGTTACATATGCCAATGGAACAGGCTGATTCGACTTTTTGATCGCCTCAATAGAGACTTTCAATGAGAACTCAACTTACTGGCCTGTAATGTGGAACCTCCTCGAAATGAACTTTGTTACTTGATAAGCACACCTCCAGCGCGAGCAGCCAGGGGTGAAATAAACCGTGGAAACCCTACGTGGCTAGAATTGTTTTCCTAGTCATTCGAGTATGCAATGCGAGTCCAAAAAAACGCATGAAAAAAAAATCAGCAAAATATGAACTACGGAAGATATTCGTTATGCGTCCGATCAAGAAAGCTTAGGTATCTCTAGCTGCTGCTGGATGACTAGCCTGCTCCGCGACTAACGGCTGCTGGCCGTGGAATCGCGCGGACCGTCCGGTGTGCGAAAGCGATATCCCAGGCACGGTGCGGTCAGCAGATACTGCGGAGCCGCGGGATCGTCCTCCAGCTTCTTGCGAAGGTGATAGATAAACGTCCGCAGGCACTCCAGTTCGCTGCCCCTTTCCGATGCCCAAAAGGTTTGCAGCAGCTTCTTGTTCGTAATTGGAATTCCGGCGTGATCCATTAAGAAATGCAACAGATCGAACTCTTTGCGGGTTAATCGCAACGGCTGCCCGGCCTTGCGGACACTCCGGCTCTCGGAATCCAGCTCGATTTCGCCGATCACGATGGAGCTCGCAACATTGGGCTGCGCCGTGGCCACGCGCCGCATGGCGGATCGAATACGAGCTGCGAGTTCCGGCACGGAGAAGGGTTTGGTGATGTAGTCGTCAGCGCCCGCATCCAAGGCTACGACTTTGTCGTCCTCATGGTCCCGGATGGTAAGCATGAGGATCTGAAGCCCGGGAGCCCGCTCGCGCAATTTCCGGCAGCCTTCGATTCCTCCCATTCCGGGCATGTTGACGTCCAGCACGACAACATCGAATCTCGACCCGCCGTTGACCGCCTCGAGCGCCTCCTCGGCATTCGACGCCTCTTCAACTTCGAAGCCCAGAGCGCCAAGCGTATGGTAAAGTGCGCGCCGCAGCGGGGCCTCATCGTCAGCGATTAAAAGTTTTCCTAGCATACCTGTCTCTGGCTGCCGGCGCCCGCCGTGGCCGCTTCCATGGGCTGCAGGGATGCCAGGGGAAACGCCATGAAAAATGCCGTTCCAACCCGAGCGTCGCTTTCTACCCACACACGTCCGCGGTGCGCTTCGACGATCTTCTTGACAATGGAAAGGCCAAGCCCTGTGCCGGCCGGCCCGTTCTCGTTTTCATTGGCCCGGTAAAAACGTTCAAAGATGCGTTCCCGTTCGGCTGGTTTGATGCCGGGCCCCTGATTTCTTACCGAAACGATCTGTTCGGCCGGATTCTCCTCGAAGTCAATGTCGATTGCCGATCCCGGAACCGAATACTTCAGAGCGTTGTCGACCAGTTGTACGAATGCGGCTCCCACCAGCTTGCGATCGATCCAGGCGCAGCGTTCGTCGGCCGAACGGAGCCACCGAAATCTCGACTGCCTCGCATCCGGCTCCAACGCCTCCAGCACTTCTTCGACGACCTTCGACAACCGCACCGGCGCACACACTGGCTCGAACTTCGCGTTGTCCAGCCGCGCGGTCCCGAGCAGCCGCGTCGCCAGCTCGTTCAACTTGTGAGACTGTTCAGCCATCAACGCCAGCAATTCGTTCTGCATCTCCGACAGGCCGCCCACCGCTAGAAGACCCGAGCTCGCCGCCAGAATCGTCGCGACCGGTGTCTTGAAATCATGCGCCAGGGCATCTAAAACCGCCGTTCGCAGCCGCTCGCTGTCCCGCGCCGCCTCGGCTCGGTATTGCCGCTCCAACGAACGGGAGCGCTCCATTGCGATGGCGCACAAAGATGCCAGGGAACGCGCCAGAAGTGGGGAAATCGCTCGGCCGGATAGTGCCAGGCTGCCGATCGCGCGGCCATCCGAGCGCAGGATGCAAACCCACGTCGAGATCCCTTCGTCGAATTCCTCCGTGTCCCGGAAGTAGGCGTCACGAACGCGCGCTTCCTGCTCCGCCGAGCTATTTCCGCTGGAATAAATCTCGGGCGGCTCCGCATCGAACAAGACCACGGCATTCAGCTCAAAAGCTTTCAGCAGTAAGGATGTCAGCAATGGCCCCGGGTGGCGGGATTTGTCGAGCAGCAGCACTCGGCGCGAGATCTCATAAAGACGCTCACTGTTGCTCCGTTCCGCGTCCGCCTCGGCTCTCTTCCGATTCGCGATGTGCGACAGCCGGCTCACTACCAAGGCGGTGAATTCGAAAGCTCCCAGGGCCATCCAATCGAAGGGGGAAGTCACTTCGAGAGTGAAAAGCGGCGCGGTGAAGAAAAAATCCAGACATCCGACTGCCAGCAGCGAGGCCCCGGTCGCCATCCAAAAGCCGCCATATCCGGCCGCCAGCACCACCGGCACCAGATATAGGAATCCCGCGGTAGCGAGTCCCAGGTGTAAGCGGAAACCCAGCCAGGTCGAAAACACCAGCGTGCACACCGCAGCCACAAAAACGAGCCCCGCTGAAGCTCTGCGCGCTTTTGGCGCTTTCCACTCATACTTGCCGAACACCGCGCCAAGCATTGGTCTTCCAGGCCTAAGTTTAGAAGCTAGGTCGTGAAGAAGTCATAAATTATTCAGGAAGATTTTATATGTATCGCATCTGGCAACATAGCCTCTATTTAGAACTAACTCATAGATTTAGAGCTGATTACCGTCACCTAAGTGTAAGTCGGTCCCGGTACTTCTGGCTGCGGTTTTTATGCATTTTTTATAACTCTTCCTGAATACTGATCCTGGACACTAACATCCAGCTCGATCTGGATCCGCCCGGTCGCGGTATGCACCACACAGCGCTCATTACGCATCATCGGCACGCGGCAAGCCGCTGGCGCGCCAACTTCGGGAAGGCGAATGGATTGATGAGCGCGCGAATAGAGAACGTAATGCGCCGAGTCGACATAGCCCGCGTTTTGCGCTTCGCCAAATGGTGCGGATTGGGAAGCTTTGCGTTATTTTTGCTCACGGCGCTGGGTTTCCGGTTGGGTATCAGTTTCGCCGCGGCCGGCTTATGCGATCTGCTCTTAGTGGTTCTCCTTTCTCTATCGGGAGAATTCGCCGCGTCCGCCGTCGTCTCCGTCCTGGTGGTTGCCTGTTTGGATTACTTTTTCGCCGAGCCAATTTTCTCTTTCCGGATGGCGAATCCGCTCAATGCCCTCGCATTACTTTGCCTGTTAGTGACCGCTCTGGTAATCACGCGCTTAGTCTCCAAGGTGCGGGACAAGACCGCCATCTCGCGCCAGCAGCACCAAAAGACCAAGGAGCTGTATGAACTGGCGCAGCAGTTGCTCGCCTTGGATCCGGAAGGGGCCAGCGGGGTCAGGCTGCTGGAGCCATTTTGCGGAGGTTTCGGCGTTACCTCCGCATGCTTATTCGATGCCACTACCGCGGAGCTGCATGCCGCCGGCGATCCCAGCGATGAGCTGCAGGAAAAAACTCGTCAGGCATACTATCGCCAATGGAATCGCGATGATCGCGAATCCAAAACCTCCGTCCGCTGTATTCGCGTGGGAGAACGAACCAAGGGCGCGATCGGCTTCGCTGGTCTGGAGGACCCCGACCTGACGGCCGGACCTTTGACCGCGTTGGCCGCTGCTTTGTTGGACCGGCTGCATGCGTTTCGAAATGCCAGCCAGTCGGCCGCCGCCGCGCAAACCGAGGCCTACCGGTCCCTCATCCTGGATGCTCTCGCTCACGAGTTCAAGACGCCGCTCTCCACCATCCTGGCCGCCGCCGGAGCTCTCCGGGAAGCCGGTTCGCTTGGCCCGGAACACTTGGAAATGGCGGAAACGGTCGAATCCGAGGCGGCCCGCTTGGGTAGATTGACCACCCGGTTAATTCGCACCGCGCGCCTGGAGCGCGAGGAAGTCAAGCCCTGGATGGAACTGATCGATGTGTCGTCGGTCGTCGATGAGGCGCTGGAGCAATATTCCAGATTGTCGCCGCGCCGTAGAATTTCCGTTTCCAAACAAGGCGGATCCACCGAGGTGCTCGCCGACCCCGAGCTGCTGCGCCTCGCTGTCAGTCAGCTGGTGGATAACGCCTGTAAGTATTCGCCGCCGGATTCGCCTGTGAGTTTGAGTATCGGCCGTCAAAACGGCAATGTCGAAATCCGCGTGCTGAGCAACGGAACGCCCATATCGCCGCTCGAAAAGAATCGCATCTTCGAGCGTTTTTATCGCGGCGTGGAAGCTAGGCGGATCACTCACGGAACCGGTCTCGGTTTGTATGTGGCGCGCAAAATCGCCTTGGCGCATGGGGGCAGCCTGGAACTGGAAGGGAATTCTCCGGCCAGTGAATGCGCCGTCTTTCGCCTCAGCCTTCCGGTCCCTGCCGAGGAAGGAGCCGACATTGCAACCGCCAGTTAACCCGGCTTTCGAGGCAACCGGCACAACCCGCTGAAAAAGCTTCACTTTTATGCCTTTTTCACGACTTTTACCGCACACTCATCCTAGCCGCTCCGGCCAACTTAGCTTCATGAGCCCAGAACTGACCAAGCAAATCGAGAATCTCAGGATCGATCGGTTGCGCGCCGCCATCCGCGATAACCGGGTCAGCTTTCCATCGCAGGTTCCCGTCTTCTCCAAGCATGATCGCCCGGATCTGCAGCGGAAAATTGTGCAGCTCTACTTCGTGCTCGGTTGGAGTTGTACCGATATCGCCAAACGCCATGGGCTGGTCCGCCAGCGCGTCCAGCAGATTCTCAACACCTGGAAGCAGCGCGCCGTCCAGACCGGCTATGTGCAGGACATTCCCCCGGCGGAATGCCTGAAACACTTACGGCGTGCTCGCGCCCAAGTGAATGTTCCCATTCCTGTAGTGCTGCCTCTGGAGCACCCACGGCAGCTTCCCACCAGCCTCTAACCCGAGACGTTTTCTCGAAATAACACAGCCGGATAGTTGTCACTCCACTTACCTCTTTTGGGTGCCGTTCCAACTTAACTCCAGCCAGTGCATTAATAAATTCTTTATGAACCTCATGAGTTGTTTCTATGAGTGCTTTCATGACTTTTTTATGAGATAGCCTCCATACTTAGTCTTCAGTTCAGGACGGTCTTAAAGCCTAACCCACGTCTGGTGAGGTAGTTGTAGAGCCACGGCGTACTCCGTCTGTAGGGACCCGGCAATAAAAGCTAAAAAGTAACAATTTTCGACTTCAACAAGGAGGTGTGTATACATGTGTATGCACAAAGGGAGGATTAGTCGTACGTCTCAATATTTTTTAGTCGCGGGGCTCTTCACCGCGCTGGCGGCGCCGGTGTTGATGGCGCAGAACGCTACTCCAGCGCCCCAGCCGTCTTCGGGTGCGACATCTGACCAGGCGGCTTGCCCCGGCGTTGAAACGCCGAAATCCGGCGCCTCGGACCAACAACTGCCCTGCGCTGTCCAGAAAGCGCTGGCCGCGATGCAGAAGCGCATTGACGAGCTCGAATCGGAGCTCAAGAAGAAAGATGGAAAAGATAGCGCCGAACAGCCGGCCCCGAGCGCTGCGGCTGCGCCCGCCCCAACACCGGCAGTGGCTCCTGTGAAAGTCGCGACCGAAATTCCGGCCAGTGCTCCAGCCGTGGTTTCCTCGAAACCGTCGCCTGGACCGCTCGTAGCCACCACCTCGAAGGACCCCACGCAGATTCCGATCTTGCCCGGGTTGCTGGACCGGACCGATGTAAGCAAGGAAGTTGCCACCGCAGGGTTCCCGGGCACGGGTCTTCCGCAAGCACCCGCAGCGCCGGCCGCGGGAGGCTCCGCCTGCACAGGAAGCAGCTCCTGCTGCTCCTACAGTGGATCTGGAAACGCCATTCGCCTACGGCGACTTCACTTGGATGCTCTCCAATCCGCGTAACCATGATGAGGTCCTGGACGGGAAGTATTTTTCGGGTGAGTTCCGAGTCGACACCAACTACATGTACGACTACAATCACCCCATCGATCACACCCTCGATGAGACCACCGAGGGCGAGCGCACCGGAGAATTCGTGATCCAGGCTCTCGGCGTTGGCGGCGACTTTCATGCCGGCAACATGCAGGGCCGCATCTTGACGCAGTTCGGCGCTGTTTCCACGGCCGTTCCGCGCAACGACGCCAGCTATAGCCAAGGCCAATGGGACCTTGCCGACGCTTACCGCTACCTGACGGAGATGTACGCCGGATACCACATCAACGTGCAGCACGGCTTAAATCTTCAGGTGGGCGACTTCCTCTCGTTCATCGGGCTGTTCAGTTACTACAGCTTTGATAACTGGATCTATCAGCCGTCCTACGTGTCGTCCAATACGCCGTGGTTCTTTACCGGAATGCGCGCGCAATGGTTCCCGACTAACAAATTGAAGATCGAGCCTTGGCTCATCAACGGCTGGCAGACTTATGCCAAATACAACGGCAGGGAAGGGCTCGGCGGCCAGATCCTGTACCGGCCCACCCAAAACTGGGATTTTGTGTGGAACACTTACACGCTCGGCCGCGACACTTTGTATAACGATCAGCGCTCCCGTTACCACGCAGACTGGAGCCAGGAGTGGAAGTTTTATGAGAATCCCAAGACCTTCGTAAAACGCATGGCGTGGACCTCCACGGAGGACTTCGGTTGCGAGACCGGCGGCGGCGTGGTGTGTACGCATGGCAACGTCAACGGCCGCCCGCCCGCGCAGAACTTCGTCGGAATCATGGATTATCAGCGCATCTGGTTCAGCGACATGTTCGCTTTTAGCTACGGCGGCGGCGTAGTTAGCAACCCCGGCCGCTATCTGGCTCTTCTGCCTCCGATCAACGGTGCGAACGCCACCAGCGGGTCGCCCTATTTCCCGGAGGCTCCCGGCCTGCCGTTTAAGGGCTATGATTTCCAGATCGGCTTCGATTTCATGCCCAGCCAATGGGTGACGTGGCACGTCGAGTTCACGCAGCGCGGCTCCGACGTTCCTGTTTTCGCCGGCCCCGGCGGTATGACGCCTCCCGGCGGCAACAACGGCAATCCGGCCGAATACGTATGCATGAACGGAGCTGCGTCTTTGACGACCACTGGCTGCGGCGCCGGAACCGGCGGTCTTTGGAGCCCGGATCTGGTCAAGCAGGAGCGCCGTTGGATTTTCGCCTTGATGGTAAAACTCTAGGCTAGGACGAACTAACCTGTAGCGTGGCAATGCCGAGTAAGCTTGCCACGCAACTTTAGTCTTTAGGAGGCTAAATTTCCATGCGATCGATTCTGAAATATTTTCTTCTTCCTTGCGCCGTCACTCTGCTGTTCGCCGAAGATCCCTCTTGGAAAACCAAACCCGTCGCGCAATGGGACGAGCAGGACGCCAAACAGTTTTTGGTTGATTCCCCGTGGATCAAGTACTCGAGGCCGGCCGTCCTGCCCGAACAAAGTGAAGCTCTGCGCCGGCAAGGCGGAGTGATGGGAGGCGGACAGAACGGGATTGGGATCGAAGCACTGAAGGAACTGAACCCGTTTGGGTTCGGCGGCCAGGCCAAACGAGACAACTCCGTTCTTCTCGCGGCCGTGCCGGTTCGCTGGGAAAGCGCGTCGCCGGTCCGTTTGGCTGAGGTGAAAATCGGCGCGCCAACCTGGAAAGACCAACGACTACTATGCCATCGCCATTTACAACATGCCCGATCTGCTCGATGAAAAACTACATGTCTCAGCCGCTAGTTTGAAGAACAAGGCGGTTCTTAAGCTCGGCGGGAAAAAGGAGCTGAAGCCCTCGAGCGTGGTGATCTTGCCGGAGGGCGACGGTCTCGCCGTCGTAATTTACCTGTTTCCCCGTTCCGAACGAATCACGATGGACGACAAACGCATCGAGCTCGATGCGCAAATCGGCCGGCTTACTTTAGCGCCCTATTTCGACTTAGTCGAGATGCAGCTCCAGGGTAAGCTCGAACTCTGACTTACTCGGCTCCTGATGAGCTGGCCGGTTGATCGGGATCCGACGGATTTCGAAAACGGTAGCCTACCCAAGGTTCTGTAAGAATGTACTGCGGCCGCGCGGGATCGTCCTCGATCTTTTTTCGAAGCATGCGGACATAGGTGCGCAGGTATTCGAGTTCGCCGCCATAGTCCGGCCCCCACACTCCGCGCAGCAAATTCAGGTGCGTCAGCGGTGCGCCCTGATTTTTCATCAGAAACGCCAGAAGGTCAAACTCTTTCGGCGACAGCCGGATCTCCTCCCCGGCTTTTGAGAGCAGCCGGCGCTCCAGATCGATTTTAAGGTCGCCGGCTTGCAGAACAGAAGATGCCGCGGCTCCATTCATGCGCGTGCGCCTCAGCACGGCACGCAGGCGCGCCACCAGTTCGCGAAACTGAAAGGGTTTGGTTACGTAATCGTCGGCGCCGGCCTCGAGCGCGCGTACCTTGTCCTCCTCGGCGTCGCGAACGGTGACCATCACAATTCCGGTGCGCGGCGCCATGGCGCGGATCTGCCGGCAGGCATCGACGCCGTTTACACCCGGCATGTTGACGTCCAGCAGCACCAGATCGAACGGCCGTTGCTTGACGATATCCAGGGCATCGCTGCCGGTGCCCGCCTCCTCTACGGTAAATCCGCTGGCCGCCAAAGAAGCTCGGATGACCTTGCGCAACGCGGCTTCATCATCCACCACGAGTACGCTGAACGAATGCGACAGTGTCATTACGCTTGTTTTTGGGAACCGGCAACATCAGGCAAAGGGGTACACTTTTGCGGAATGAAATCCACTGGTCCGCGGGCGCCGCCGCTCGCACGGACACTACTTCGCACTCAGTGTGAAGCAAAACACCTAAAAAAGGCATAAATGCGGCTCGGCTCCTCGAGGTTGGAAGCGGGCTTTTTTATAACTTTTTCACGAACCGTGTCGATAGCGTTACACTGAAAGCGCAAATGGAAGTTGCTCGTAAAGTCGCCGCACTGCGGTTCATCAGAACCAGCGGAGTAGGACTTTCCGCCATCGGCTTACTGACTTTCATTGGATGGCAGCTCCATATTAATGCTCTCCTAATCAGCTGCGTGTACCTGATTACGGTTACGTTGCTGTCTCTTACGGGGGACTTTGTGGCGGTCGTGCTGGTCTCGCTGGCGGCCTTTGGATGCCTGGATTACTTCTTTATAGAACCGCTTTATTCTTTCCGTGTATCCGGCTCGGCGAACATAGCCGCGCTGCTCGCCTCTCTGGTCACTGCGCTCGTCATCACCCGCCTGGTATCCAAAGTGCGCGCCGAAGCCCGGGATTCCCTATTGCAGAGACAGAGGCTGGAGAGGCTCTACCGGTTAGCGCAAGAGCTTCTGGCACTTGGACCCACCGCTTCGCTGGAGACCGAATTCCTGGCCTCGTTCGTGGGGGTTTTCGGCGTCACTGCGGTGTGCCTCTTCGATGCCGAGACTACGCAGCTTTCAACTGCGGGCGAATGGAAGAGCACCCTGGCGGCGAGGGCGCGCGACGCCCATATTATGGGGAATGACGTCGACGACGGCAACGCCGGGGTGACGGTGCGGCGGCTGCAGTCGGCTCGAGGGGTATCCGCCACTATCGCCTTTGAGGGACTGGAGGAGCCTGCATTCACAGCGGGGCCATTAACCGCCCTGGCTGCTACATTTCTCGATCGAACGCGAGCCTTACGAACTGCCAGTGAGGCCGCCGCCGCTGCACAGGCCGAACTGTATCGGTCGGCCGTGCTGGATGCGCTGGCGCACGAGTTCAAGACTCCTTTGGCAACGATATTGGCCGCTGCCGGAGGGATTCGCGAAGTGGGTCCCCTGCTTCCGGCTCAGGCCGACATGGCCGACACCGTGGAAAGCGAAGCCGCGCGCCTGGGCAGCTTGACTTCGCGGTTGCTTCGAACCGCCCGCCTGGACGTAGACGAAATCAAACCGCGCATGGAGCTGATCGATATGACGTCGCTGGTCCACCAGATCGCGACGCAATATTCGAATCGTTCGCTCGATCGGCGAATCGTCCGGGCGTATCGCCTGGAGACGGTCGAAGTGCTGGCGGACGCTGAGTTGTTGCGGCTTCCGGTAAGTCAGTTGATTGAAAACGCGTGCAAATACTCCCAGCCCGGTTCGATCGTGACTATCGAAATCGAGCGCGAGGATGATCAGGTGGCTTTGAGCGTTACCAACAACCGGAGTTCGATTCCCGCCGGCGAGCGCCAGCGCATCTTCGAACGTTTTTATCGAGGCGAGGACGCGAAACGTTCGACCTCGGGCTCGGGGTTGGGCTTGTATGTCGCCCGTAAAATCGCGCTCGCCCACGGAGGCCGCCTGGAGCTGAAGACCGAGTCAAATGGCCACGGCCGAGTTACATTCTGCCTGACGATACCGGGCACCAAAAAGAAGCCGACCATGCCGTTAGCGCATAATAGCGTCCTGGTGGTGGACGACGAAGCCACTCTGCGCAAGACGCTGCGAACTTCTCTGACCGCCAGCGGCTTTGCCGTGGAGGAGGCCCGCAGTGGCGAAGAGGCGCTCCAGAGCATCCAGAATAAGTCGTTTCGACCTGGTGTTACTCGACATAAATATGCCGGGAATCAGCGGACTGGAGGCTTGCCGGAAGATCCGAGGAATATCTCCGCAAGCCGGCATCGTAATGATCACGGTTCGGGACCTGGAAGAGGACAAGGTTCGCGCCTTGGAGGCCGGCGCCGACGACTACGTAACCAAGCCCTTCAAGCTGCGCGAGCTCACCGCCAGGCTCCGCGCCGTTCTTCGGCGGCTTCGCATCCACGACGTACCCGAGACTGCGGTGCTCGAAGCCGGCGCTCTCAAGTTGGATGTCGGACAGCGCCAGGTGTGGCGCGGCGCGGAGGAAATTCACCTGTCGCCCAAGGAATTCGATCTGCTGGCGTTCCTGATGAAGAACGTCGGCGCTCCTCTTACGCACGTCAAACTCCTGCGCTCCCTCTGGGGGCCTGAATACGGCGGCGAACTGGAGTATCTACGAACTTATGTTCGAATGCTGCGGAAGAAGGTCGAAGAAGATCCAGCCAAGCCGGAGTACATCCTGACCGAGCCGTGGGTCGGATACCGCTTTCGAGACCCTTCGGACCCCGATTCTCCCCCCGCCGTTACGCAAGAAGAGTAAGTCCTCTAGATCCGCGACTTACTCTAAAAACGCTCTTCGGCTCCCAATATTTATGCCTTTTTTATGACTTTGGCCCCACACTGTGGCCATGTGTTCCCCAGCGGCCCGTTACTTATGTCTAGCAGTTCTATCTGTTTTGACGCTGGACCCGTTGTGCGCGCAAGGGCCGATTACACCGGCGGCATTTCGAACCAACGCTCAGATGGTGTTGGTTCCGATTGCAGTTACGGACCACAAGCGGCAAAACCATCACTGGTCTGCGGGCGCAGGATTTCACGGTTTTCGACGACCAGACGCCTCAGCCGATCGCGTCTTTCACCAGCGAGGATGCACCTGCTTCGATCGGTTTGGTGCTGGACGTGAGCGGCAGTATGCAGAAATACGCTCGGCACCGCCAAGGATATCGCCCATGCTTTTTTTGCTACGGCGAATCCGGCGGATGAATTTCTGTTGCTGACGGTGTCGACGCAGCCTGAGGCAGTCTCCGGATTTACAAACGACACCGAGTTTCTGGAACAAAGCATCCAAGCCAGCCGGCCGGGGGGCATGACAGCGCTGATCGATACGATCTATTTCGGCTTGAACCGGATGCGGACGGCCAAGCATCCGCGGCGCGCGCTCCTGATTCTGTCCGATGGAATGGACAACAACAGCCGCTACTCGAAAGGCGAGCTGATGCGGGCCGCACTCGAAGCTGACGTTCAGGTGTACGCGATCCTGGTGGACGGCATTCCTTCCTCGGGAGCGGGCACAGTCCCGTTCCGCCCGAGCATGGTGAGGAAGCCGGGGGATCAGGGGCAGGAGCGGCAGGGGCCGGCCATGATTGAAGAGCTTTCGGAGAAAACCGGCGGCCTGCATTTTCATGTAAAGAACGACGCCGAGGCGAAGGCTGCCGTGACCAATGCGGGACTGGCGCTGCGCAACGAGTATGTGATCGCGTATTCAGCGCCCGAACCCGCGGTCGCCGGAAAATGGCACCGGGTTCGCATCAAATCCAACATGTCCAAGGTAAATGTTTATGCGCGGAGCGGCTACTACGCCCGCTAAAGCTCGAGCTGGTTGTCGATCTGCATATCCGGGGTGAAGAACACGCGGCTCACGAACAGGCGGCCGATCTGGGCCTGGAATATCATGTTGCCGTCTCGCTTGCCGATTTCCGCGGAACGAGGGAAGAGGTAGATGACGGTTGCCAAGCCATCGTCCTTGCGCTGGATGATGACGCGCGAAGGTTTGACATCCTTTTTGTGGTCGCGCTTCAGGAAGGCGATTCCCTTGAGCTCGTTCTCCATATTCCAGCCTTTGGGAGCGCGAATGTCATAGACTGCGATCGCGTAATGGGCGCTGTCGAGCGCGGGATTGCCGGGATCGCCTAATTTTTGTTCGGCGGCGCGCACCGGGTTGGCGCTTTCCCAACGAACCAAAACTTTTCCGGGATCTGGTTTTTCGTGGGCGCGCTCGACAGCTTCGGCCTCTCGCCTGGGATCAAAGATTCCGATGAGGCCCTCGAGTCCGACGCCTTTGCTGGTGCCGGCTTCCATGTCGCCGCCCGTTCTGCGCTCATCGGGACTCAAATCCCGCACCCACTGCAACTCGACACTCTTGGCCCAGGGCGAATCGCTGAGTACTTGCCTAGCGTCGTCCTGATTCCACTGTGCGATGGCTTTGTTCTGCCAGGCCGGACCGGACCGTCCGCCGAGGTGAGCAGGCAAGGCACGAAAAGAAGGGACCAGATTCCAGGAAGTCTACGCATCGGAAACGCTCCCATGTCTGATTGTACCGAACGTTCCGGAGCGCGACGGGAACTGGATCCATCTAGCCGTGTTGCGCGACGTAGAGCAGCAGCGCAAAGAGTACGACCGGGATGGCAGCGCATGCGCCATAGAGCAGCAGCGGGTTGAGGCTCGGCTTGTGCTGAAGCTTCCAATCCTGCCGCTCGGAGCGGTTCGCGATCCCGATCTGATCCTGATGCTGGAGATCCCACGCAAGTTCGCCGGCGCTGCCGTAACGGTGCTGGGGATCCCGTTCCAAAGCGCGATAAAGAATTTCCTCGAGCACGCCCGAAACCGTGGGATCGGCTTCGCGCGGCGGCACGGGGTGATTTACCAAACGGCTGTTCATGATGGCAAACGGATTCGTTCCGGTGAACGGGGTCTGGCCGGTCAGCATTTCGTAGAGAATGACGCCGAGCGCGTAAACGTCGCTGCGCTGGTCGCCGCGTTTGCCTTTCACTTGTTCGGGCGAGATATAGTCGGGGCTGCCCATGATCTGCGAGAGCTTTCCGAAGGTCAACCGGCGCGCGCCTTCCTGGCTGGCGATTCCAAAATCGATCAGCGTGATGCGAGCTTCCCCTTGGACGATGATGTTTTCGGGTTTCAAATCGCGATGCACGACGCCCTGGGAATGGATGTAGTCCAAAGCCTCGCAGAGAGCCACTGCGATTTTTACCGCGCGCTGCGGCGGCAGTTTGCCCTGCTCGCTCAGGATTCTCCTGAGCAGCTGCCCGTCGGCCCATTCGGTTGCGAGATAGACGCCAGACGTGTCGTCGTCGGCGATCACTTTCACGACAGAGGGATGATTCAGCCGTTTGCCGATCTCCCGTTCGCGGCAAAGACGGCTGTAATAAAGCGCGTCCGCTTCCACTTCCGGAAACGGGATCTTGAGGGCCACCGGACGGCCGGTGTGCAGGTCGATGGCGCGATAGATTGACGCAGTAGCGCTGCTCGCCACCAGTTCGGCAATTTCGTAGTGATCGATCCGGCTGCCAGATTGAGCTAATAGCATGGACTGTTCCACTAGCCCGAGGATACGGCGAAAGGCCTGAAAGAGTCATATAAAAAGCCATGAAGAAATTATGAAGATTTGGGCCGTTGTATAATCCGCCTATGTCTAACAACCTGCCGATAGTTCGCCGGACTTTTCTCGGGATGAGCGGTGCGGCCGCACTCGGGACCTCTTTCGGATTCGCGCAAACTTCCAATACCGCCAACGCGTCGGGCGTGAAGGTGGAAAAAGATGTGGTAGTTGGCAAGGGTGGCGATACCGATCTTCATTGCGACATTTACAGGCCTCCCGCGGGTACCGAAAAGCGGATGGCGCTGGTGCATTTTCACGGGGGCGGTTTTGCCCGCGGGAGCAAGGACACGCTGGGGGGCCAGATTACGCCGATCACGGCGCGGGGCTACGTATCGATCGCGGCGCAATACCGGCTGAGCGGCGTGGCGAAGTGGCCATCGCAGATCGACGACGCGAAGACGCATATCCGTTGGGTGCGGGCGAATGCCAGCTCGTTAGGCATCGACCCCAGCCGCATCGCGATCGTGGGCCATTCGGCCGGAGGGCACATCGCGCTCTACACGGCCGGGCAGCCGGATGCCGAACTGGCGGCTTGTATCGCATTCTATCCGCAGACCGATGTAAAGAACGTCGCGCAGGCGCTGATGCCCGCGGGAAGCGACGACGCAGCGATTCGCGACGCCAGCCCGATGACACATATTAAGCAGGGCTACCCGCCGACCGTGATTTTTCATGGGTTGTCGGATGTGACCATTCCACCGGAGAACAGCCAGCATTTGCTGCAGGTGCTGAGGGAGGCCAAAGTTGCGTCGGAGCTGCACACGTTTGCGGGAGTTCCGCATGAGTTTGACGAGCATCCGGAGTTTGCGGAATCGTGCGCGGGGCTGACGGACTTCTTTCTGGAGCGGGAGATACTGCATCCGCGAACGTATCCTCCGTTTGCGCCGGGGCGGGGAAGAGGGGCGGCATAGCAGGGCCACAGGCTAGGGGTTGAGATGGCGGCTGATCCACGGCGGCGAGTTGCGACGGGGCGGGCTTGGGTTCGTTTGGTAATTTCGGTTTACCGTGTAAAGCGGGTTCGCGGGCGAGGCGGGCGGCCTGCAACTCGGTGAGCGTTTTGAGAAGGCGCTGATACTCACGGTGCAGGCGGGCCTGATAACGGTTGAGGAGCGCGAGCGAACCGTTGGCGCCGGCCAGTGACTCGAAGGCGATGGCGAGACGGTGGTGATCGGAGATGTTCTTCGTATTTGTTGTCGACCCAGTCGGCCTGGTCGTCCATTTTTTGTTCGAGTAGGGCGGCTTCGACCGCGACGTAGCGAGCTTGGCGCCAGTTCGCTGCGGCAAGCTGATGCACCAGGTCGGTTTCGGGCTTGCCTTGGGGAAGGAAATGGTCGAGGTAAGCGCGGAGCTCGGCTTCATACTCGGCTTCGGATTCGTTTTGAAGGACGACAGTGCGAGCGGTGAGCCCATGGGCGAGGGCGTTGCGGGAAGAGGCGAGCTTGCCTGCGGGAGTTTTCGGGCCGTGGGATTTGGCGCCGTTGGCGCGGGCGGCCTCCTTTTTTAGCGCGCGCAACGGACACGAACGGCCTGCGCGCGCCGGGGCTGGTGAGGTTGACATAAGAGTTAGTTCTCCGATTCGAGAATGACGCGGCCGGCGCGGGGTTGGCGCGGTGAGATTGGGCAGGTGGTTGGAAAGAGGCCGGATGGAGGCGGCGGAGAGTGGTGACTAAGGATTACTCGATGACATCGCAATGGCAGCCTTATCGCGAGCCTCTGTCCGTGACGATAATGCGCACGGGCGTGATTGCGATAGTCGCCGGCGCGGTGGTGGCTGGATTTTGGGGCGGGCTGGCGCACTTCGGGATAGCGACGCTTTTGGCGCTCTGGTTTTCATTCGGCGGCCACTGGGTGGAGTTGTGGTTCCTCAACTGGCTGCGCCCTCGGATTTCGAGAGCGCGCGGCGTGCAGGTTGCGGCTCGCGTGGCGGTGTGGTTCGTTGGCGGCGCGGGTCTCGCGATTGGGATGGGTCTGACCGCGATGGCGCTAACGGGGTTCCGGCCGGGGCAATTGCAGGCGTGGCAATGGCGGGCGTGGTGGATCGGGGGATGGCGTTCATTGGGATCGAACTGGTGGTGCATTTAGTGCTGCAGTGGAGAGGCCGGCCGAGTTTTTATGATGGGCGGGGGTAGGGGAGTGGTTTCGCGGGAATGGTTTGCTCTAGTTGCTGATGATGATATAAGCAGCGGTCGTGACCGGAGGCGGACCAGCAAAGGTACACTCGATTTGAGCTTGGGCAGATCCGGCAAGGCTTGGAGGCAATTGCAAGTTAATTTGGTCAAGACCTGGAAATTCGGGTTGCGCGCCAACGTAGGTCACGGCGACCGGAGTGGCATTGACCATGCAAGCAATCGGGTTCTCGGAGAGTGTAAGCGGGCCGCCGTCGAGGTTTAAGGAAAAGCCGGTTCCGTAAAGGCTGAGATAAACCGAACCAGTGCTCAAATCGATCGGTATTGGTACGCAGCCTGATTGCGTACAGGAAACGGCCGGGACGACGGTCTGGGTCCCATCGCTATTTACCCGGACGGCGGTTGCCGCAGCCAGGCCGAGAGAATTGAGCGTAAATAATCCGGGCGCAAGCGGAGTGATCGGGAAGGCGTTCGCTTCACCGACGAAAGGCACGCCATCGTGTTCGATGCTCACGGCGGCAAACGGCTCAACGACGCCGGGCGGCAGAACGTAATTGATCTGGGTAGGGGAGACGTAGAGCAGCGAAGCGAGTTGGTCCGTACTGTCGCTGCCGCGCACATGCAATTGGATGCCTCCGAGATGAGTTGGCGGGGGCCCGGCGGGTGCGGCCGCGATAGTGGAGGCGAGGTTTGTTCCAAAAGCGGTGACCAGGGATTCAAAGCCGACCGGCGTGGTGTAAGTGGCGGCGGAGACGCCGGGGACAAAGAAGCCCGAGCCGGGGCTGTCATTGAGGAGCACTGACAAGGTGAGGGCACTCAGCGGAGGCAGGCCGATCGGTTGCGCGTAGGCGAGCACCAGGTCCAAAAGCCCATCGCTGTTCAGGTCTGCTGCCGCCGCGAGTTCCACGAGACAGTACTCCGGGTTGTTGCAGTTGTAGGGCGGTTCCAATAAGTACACGGGCGGTTGAAACGTACCATCTCCGTTGCCCAACAGTACGGAGTTGGCCACGACAAGATCCGGTTTATGGTCGCCGTTCAAGTCCGCCGCGAGGACGGGAGTCGCTCTTGGCTCTCCGCCTTGGGACAGCACCGCCGGTTGAAAGGTGCCGTCGCCGTTCCCGAGGAGAACCGCGACACTCTTTGGCGGCAAGGGGACGGTAGTCGCCATGGTAGTGACTGCCAGATCCGTGTGGCCATCGCCGTTGAAATCTCCGGCGGCAAGGCCGAAGGGAATGATCGGAAGTTGGTAATGCACGTCCGGACGAAAGGTGCCATCCCCATTCCCAAACGAGATCGCGACATCGCCAACGCCGAGGGCGATCGAAGCCGCTGTCGGGTCCAGATGGACAATGTCGAGGATGCCATCGCCATTGAAGTCCGCGACGAGCTGGGCTGGATCGTCCGATACCCGGTAAGGCTGGAAGGTGCCGTCGCCGTTGCCCAGGAATTCGTAGACTCCAGCCACAATGTCTAACTTCCCGTCACGATTCATATCCGCGACGAACATTGTTACGAAGACGTCTTCATCAGGCGGTCCATCGCTGCACGACGTGTACGGCGTTTCCACGGCCGCGCCAAAGGTCCCATCTCCGTTGCCGGGTAGGACTGCTACGGTGCACTGATTATTTGTTAGCGACCACAACGCCAAGTCTGGTTTCCCGTCACCGTTGAAGTCTCCTGACGCGAGAGTGCCGGCGGTTACTGGCATCGAATAGGCGGATTGAAATGTCCCATCGCCGTTCCCCAAAGACACATATAAAGTTGCTAAGAATGTATCGTTGAGGGCCTCAAGATAAGCGAGGTCGGGTTTGCCATCTCCGTTGAAATCGGCAGTAACTACTCCTGCTGAAGGCATTGATAGGCGTCTGATCCACAAGCGTATTCAGCGGCAGGCGAAAAGAGACGGGCTGGGCAAACATCGCGGGCGCGGCGAGGTCAAGTAACGTCGTGACAATCGCGGCAGCGAGAAATAATCGTGCGCACATCTGCGTGCGGCGGAGCACGCGATCGGCCAAATTCGCTGGAATTTATGTTTATTTTTTGCCGGCGGCGGCGTCCCTGATGGCTTTCAGGTGCGGGAGGTCGTTGTCTTCTTCGTGGCAGGCGGCCTCGGTCAGCTCGAATTTCGGTTCGCGGTTGAAGGAAAGCGTGATGGTCCAGGGGCGCGTGTAGACGACGGGGTCGGTGATGGTCGCCTCATAGTTGACCTTGTTGGGGCCGGCGGGGGTGAAGCGTTCGACCACGTGCTCGGCGTAGCTGACGACCTCGCTGCCTTCGTTGAGCCAGGTCTTGCCGTTTAAATTTGTCGTGTCGACCACCAGGGTGTCGCCTTCCCAGTGACCGACGGAATCGCCCTGCCATAAACGGATCGAGTCGGGCAAGTGGGCGCGCCCATTCAACGCGATGATGCGCCAGGCCACGCGCTCGTGCAGGACGACCAGGTAATCGGGTGTTTGAATGAATTCAAACGAAGTCGGGACGTACATGGAGCGCGGAACGCCGGCGGGGAAGCAGTGGGCGGTGGGATCGTCGTAGCCGCGCTCGGGACGCTGGCGGTCGGCCAATTCCTGCACGGCCCAGGGCAGCATGGGCAGCTTGCCGTCGGGCGGATCGATGATGACGCCGCGGCCGGGCGGCATGAGGGCCTTGGGCGTGGGCGGTCGTTTTTCAAGGCCGTAGTTGGCGCCACCGGCATCGGGTTCGTAGAAGCCTTGGAAGTCGGGCTTGCCGTCGGGAGTGCGGCGGAAGTTGGCGGCGGCCGGGGTCGGAGTTGCGGGCGCATGGCGAGCGGCGGGCACGGTCATAGCGGGAGGCGTGCTTCCGTCGCCGGGATACCAGGTTCGCGGCTCGCGCGTGAAGTCGCCGTTGGCTTCTTCTTTTTCGGCCTGGCAGACGTACTCGAAGAGACGGTCGCGATCGGTGCGGCGGTGCAGGGCGAGGCGGATGGTCCAGGGCTGGGTGAAGACTTTCGCGTCGTCGATGGTGGCTTCGTACTGAATAGTGTCGGGGCCGGTCAGGCGGTAGCGCTCGACGACGTGGAGCGCGTCGCTATGGAAGTCGCCGGCCATGTCGAACCAGGTTTTGTCGTTGTTGTTGCGCGACGTCGACCACCAGCGTGTCGCCGTCCCAGCGGCCGCGCGAATCGCCCATCCAAGCTTCGTAGTCTTTGGGGTGCGGAGTGCCGTCGGTATGGATGAGGCGATAGACCAGCGACCATTCGAAGGTGATGGCGATGGCGCTGGGTGTTTGGAAGATCTGAAACGGAAAATCCAGATACATCATGCGAGGGACGCCGGCCATGAAGCAGCTGGCGAGCGGGTCGGCCTTGGCGCGATTTTGAAAATTTTCGGCCTTCTTCTGAGCGGCCCAGGGTTGATACGGGATTTCGCTGCCGACGACGACGGAACGTCCGGCCAACATATTGTATGCGCGCGGCGTGATCCTGGAGGTCGGCGTCTGCGGTGCTGGACGCCTGCCAGATGCCGTCGAAGTTGGGCTTGCCGTCGGCGGTGCGAGGCAAGGGTTCGCGTTGACCGGGCACTGACTGTGGAGCGGCGAGGAGCGCGCTGGCGAGGGCGATAGTCACAATCGTAGCGAGATGATACGTGCGCATATGAGGGATATTTTCAGATTAGCGCGATGCGGAAATCGGCTGCGTGATGGGGAGACGGCAGCGTCTCAGACGGTTGTGCCCTTGGCTTTCAGGCCGGCGAGAATTTTCTCGCGAGTGAGCGCGTGATCGCGGATGCGCACTCCGGTGGCGTTGTAGAGAGCATTTGAAATGGCGCCGGGCACGGAGCCGATGCCTGTCTCGCTGAAGCTCTTGATCCCGTAAAACCAGCGGGGCTCGAGGCTGTCGATGAAGATATTGGTCTGGTCTTCGGGGACATCCATGATGGTGGGCAGCCGGTAGGAGAGATAGCCGACGCTGTAATGGCGGGTGCCGGGAAATTCGCGATCCCACGGGACAGGGTCGGTGGTCATTTGCGTGGCTTCGACGAGCGAGCCGTGCTGGTCGGCTTCGGCAACTAGGGGATTGACGACCAGGCCGGTGTCGTGGCAGTAGACCGATCTGATGACGCGCCACGCGCCGGTCCAGGTGTCCACTTCGACCTCGATGAAACAGGCGGCCACGCCTTTGGTCATGGCTCGGCCCTGATTGCGAGGGACGCCGCGGCCGGTCTGGCGGAGCACGCCGCCGTTGGCTTTCGCGAGCGCCGCGAAAGTGGTTTTCTTTTTGGGATCGTCGGTGGAGGAGATGACGCCGTCTTTGATAGCGAGCTTTTGCGCGTCGGTGTTCAAAGCAGTCGCCGCGCGCTGGAGCAGATCGTGCCGCAGCTTATCGGCGGCGCTGAAGACGGCCGCGCCTTGCAGCGTGATGGTTCTGCCGCCATACCAGGTATTACTCGGAGGCGCAATATCGGAGTCGCCCCAAAGCACGTGAACGTGATCGCGCGTGGTGAATCCTAGGATTTCCGCGACGACGTGAGCGAGCGCGGTGTCGTGGTTGGTTCCGCTGTCGGGCAGGGCGTTCTTCATGATCACCTGGCCCGCGGCGTTTATTTCGAGTTCCGCGCCGAAGGTGCCAAGAACGTCATCGCCTGCCTCAACGGTTTTCTGGAAACCAACCTCGCCGTCGTGATAACCCATGATTCCGCAATGATGCTGGGACATTCCCAAGCCGATGCCGCGTTTGATCCGGCCGGGCGCGCCGCCGGGAACTGAGTTTCGTTTCTCCCAGCCGATGACTTTCGCTCCCTCTTGGAGAACCTCGACCGAGGCGAACGAATCGTAAGTGAGCGCGCCGTTCTCGAGCTCGAACCTTCGGCCGAGATCTCCGGCATGCCAGTCGCGGGCGGGGGAGAGTTTGGTTCCGGGTTTAGAAATATGCATCAGGCGAAATTTGAGGGGGTCCAAGCCCACCGCCTCAGCCATTTCATCCATCATGTTTTCCCAGGCCCACTTGATCTCCTGCTGCGTGTAGCTGCGAACGGGATTGGTGTTCAGCGCGTTGGTGCGGTAGGCGTACCAGACGGATTTCCAGTGCGGCACGCCGGAGGTGTAGAGTTCGGTGTTGTTTTTCGAAACCTCGGTGGAAGCGTGACCGGAGGCGTTTTGCGGGCCGGCGCTGATGTGAATCTCATGGTAGAGCGCGACAATTTGCCCGTCTTTTTTCGCGCCCACCTTGAATTTCGTGATGGTTTCCGGTTTGATGCTGATGTAGGAAAACTCCTGTTCCTTAGTCAGCATGATCTTGACGGGCCGGCCGGCCATCTTCGCGATATAGGCGATGAACGGCTGAATGCGCGAGGCCGCCATGGTGGAGCCGAACGTACATCCGTTCCATTTATTGATGTAGCGAATATTGGCGGCGTCGATTTTCAGAGCTCGGGCGATATCGGCGCGCTGCGGATAGATGCCTTGGCCATGGCCCCAGAACGTTAGTTTGTCGCCATCCCATTTGGCGACGCAGCTCACGGGCTGCATGGGAACAGCGGTGGCGCCGGCGAAAGAGTAAGTGAACTCCTTAATGATGTCGGCTTCCTGAAATCCCGGTCGACATCGCCGTGCTTGGCAACCCAGGTGGCGTTGGGATCGTAGTGCGGGTCGCGCTCCGAGGACAGCATGAGATTCTTTTTTCCGCGGCGCAGGCCAAGGTTGGGCGCATCCGGCGACATCACTTGCGCGAGCGTGGAAGCAAAGGAAGAACATCGTATTCGATCTGGATCGCTTCGACGGCGTCCTCGGCTTGATCCTCGGTGTCGGCAGCGACGATGGCCACCAAATCGCCTTGGAAATTTAGCTCCTGCGGCAACGGGTAGGAGGGCGGGGCATTCTTATAAGTAAGGATGTACGCGACGCCCGGCATCTTCTCAGCCTTGGAAGTGTCCAGACTCTTGATGCGGGCGTGCGGATGAGGGCAAGTGAGCGGCTTGGCGTAAAGCAGGTTGGGCACAAGCACGCGCGAAGCATACTCGGCCTTGCCGGTGAATCGCGGGATAGCGACTTCGGGCATCGGCGGCATCGGCTTGCCGACGACGTTTAAATTTTGAGGAGGGTAGCCCTGCCACTTCTTGGTGACGATCTTCAGGTCGCCTTCGACCAGCGTGTCGCCCGCGTGATGGCCGCCGCCGGTGGAGAAATCCCGCACCATGGGCTGCTTGATTTGAATGATGTTTTCCGGCTTGGGCTCGATCTTTTCTTTGCTCATACGATCTCCGCCTCGCCGCGCAAAACCTTGCCGGTATCGACCACGGTGCGAATAATGGCCGAATAAGCCGAGCAGCGGCAGATATGGCCGGCCAGGGCTTTCTTCACGTCGGCGACGCTCGGATTGTTGTTTTTATCGAGCAGAGCCTTGGCGGTGACGGACCAGCCCGCGGTACAGAATCCGCAGTCGGCGGCCATGTGCATATAGCCGATTTTCTGCAGCGGGTGCAGATGATTCTCGTCGCCGAGACCTTCGATGGTGAAAATCTTTTTGCCGGCGGCCTCGGTGGCGAGCGTGTGGCAGGAATAGAACGGCGTTCCATCAATCAGGACGCTGCAGGCTCCGCAGCTCGCGCGATTGCAGCTGCGAGTTGTTCCGGTGAGACCCAACTTGATGGCGATGACTTCCCATAAGGTGGTTCGCGCTTCGTATTCAGCGACCAGGGGCTTTCCGTTGACGATGAACGTGGATTTCTCTTTGGTCATCGGCATGGGAAGATCGGTTGCGGCGGCCGCGCTGAAAACGAATCCGCCTCCGAGAGTAGTGAGTGTAACACCCGCTCCAGCAGCCTGGAGGAAATTCCTGCGCGAATATTTCATCTCGTTTCCTTTTCCGGCGCGATGTTTGACGGCCTGCCAGATTCGCGCTCGCGAGCTCCCGAGAGAAAATGCATCATGTCGTAATTGTCCTCGTGACAGGCGTATTCATACATTTGCTCGGCGGGGTCGATCTTAGTCCAGGGGATGATTGCGGTCCACGGTTTGGTCCAGGTGGCCGGGTCCTCGACCGTAAATTCGTAGTTGATCGTGTCAGCGTCCACGCGGGTAAAGCGCTCCGTGAGGCGGTAGGTCGCGGGATTGGCGTCTTGAAAGATAACGCCAGGGTCGGTCCGGAAATTGGTGGTTTCCACGACCAGCGTCGCGCCCTCCCAATGACCGCGCGCGTCGCCGAGCCATTGGTGGAGGTTCTTGCCAAGATGCGGACTTCCGTCCAGCGGAATGATGCGAGTGCTATGGATCATCTCGGGAGCAATGACGACGACTCCGGGACTTTGGAAAATCTGAAAGTCGTTGTTGTAGACGATGGGGAGGTAGGGGGGAGCGTCGGTCCGGATAATGCAGCGAACTGGCAATGTGGCGTCGAGATAGTTCTCGGGCAGGCCGGCGCCGAAGCGAGCCAATTGCTCGGTGCGTGCGGCTCTGGCTTTCGCGCGCTCGGGAGAGAGAGGCACCAGCGGAGGAATTCTACCATCCGGGGGATCGACGATCAGCGAGGTGCGGCGGTCGGCTGTGATCTTCAATCGGCGCGCGTCCATCCAATGCTCGTTGTATGCGCGGCCGACGTCGGCTTCGGTGCCAGGGTCCCGCCGGTCGCGCGTCAAGTCACCGGCGAGCTCCTTTTGAAATTCGGCCGCCTCGGCATCCGTGAGGGTATCTTTGTCGCCGACATCGCTGGGACGCTGGAGCGGAGTGCTGGTGGCGTCGTTCCATACGCCCTGCAAATCCGGGTCGCCCCAGGGAGTCCGTTGGAGGAATGTTTTCGGATTCGGCGAGGCTTTGGCAGCGGTTCTGGAAGGTGGGTCGGGCGATTGACCCGCAACTGGAGCGAGCGACACCAACTGCAGAATGCTTATCGAGATCCAGAGTCGACGGCCCATCTGACGACGCCTCAATGCGGCTCGAAACAGCCCGCTCGCACTTAGTATAGATGAGCCGGCCGCTTAGCTGCTTACCCGAAGGGGTTCAGTGGGGCGCCGTTTCGAACGCGAACTTCTTATAAACTGGTAGTCGAAAAAATGAAGAAAATACTGCTGCCGGCGATCTGGCTCGCACCGTTGCTTCTGGCCGCTCAGAGCGCGCCCCGTTTTGAGGTCGATCCCTCCTGGCCAAAACCTCTGCCCGAAGGTTGGATTACGGGCCAACTGGGGGGCGTCTGCACCGATTCGCACGATCACATCGTGGTGGTCAACCGGCGCGACATCACCGCCGAAGAAGCGGAAACGTCGCAACAAGCGCCGCCCATCATCATGTTCGATCTAGCAGGAAACGTGGTCGCGTCCTGGGGCGATCCCAACGTCGTTCCGCACTCGATTCACGGCTGCGCGTTCGATAAGGACAATAACGTTTGGGTCGGCGGCAACGAGGACGGCATCATCCAAAAATACAGCTACGAGGGCAAACTGCTCCTGCAGATCGGAACGCGCGGGCTGTTCGATACATCCGACGGCACGGGCAAGGGCAAATCGTTGAACTCCAGTCACGAGCGTTTATTCAATCCCGCGGGGATGGCGTTCGATCCGGCGAACGGAGATATCTATGTCGCCGACGGCTACGGGAATCGCCGCGTGGTGGTGTTCGACAAGTCCGGGAAGTTCCTGCGCCAATGGGGCCGGCAAGCCACCGATGAAGAAACCCAAGCGGGCGCTCCGGGCGTGTTTTCCAAAGTGGTGCACTGCATCGCGATCGGCAACGATGGACTGGTTTATGTTTGCGACCGGCAAGGCGACCGCATCCAGGTGTTCGACAAGATGGGAAATTTCCGACGCAACATCTGGATCAGGACTGGCACGCCGACGCTGCCCGATCCGCGCGGCACGGCCTGGTGGGTGGCCTTTTCGCGCGATCCCGCGCAGAAGTACATGTACGTCGTAAACGGCCGCAACGAAGAGGTGCATATGCTGGATCGCGAGAGCGGAAAAATCCTGGGGAGCTTCGGCCGTCCCGGCCATCAAGTCGGCAATTTCATCCATGGTCATACTATGGCGGTGGATTCCAAGGGGAACATCTACATTGCCGAAACCGATTGGGGACGCCGCGTTCAGAGATTTGTGACTGCCGCGAAATGAAATAAGGATTCGGAGCCGCGGGTATGAAATACTGAGTCCATGCTGGGGATTGACGCGCGTGCGGCTCGCGCGGCCTGGACCGTTTTCCTGTTGGCGTTCTTGATCGCGATCGCCTATGCGATTCGAGAAATCCTGGCAGTATTCATAATCGCGGTGTTGTTCGCCTATCTGCTGATGCCGCTGGTGGGGCTGGTGGAACGCTTCACGCCGCGCCAGATCTCCTGGAAGGTCGCGCTCGGCGTGGTGTATTTACTTTTGGTCGGCGTGATCGTAGCGCTGGCGATGACGCTCGGCGGACGGCTGGTGGAGGAGGCCAACAGTCTGGCTCAGCAGCTGCCGAATCTGATAACCAATCGGAGCTGGGTGGAGCGGATTCCCTTACCAGCGTGGCTGGAGCCGCTGCGCTCACGGATTTTTCCTGCGCTGCAGGCGGAGTTTGAAAGCGGAGGCAAAGGGATCTTGCCCTATGTGGGGGCAATCGGGGGGCACCTGGTATCGGGCGCCAAATATCTGCTCTACTTCGTGCTGATTCCGATCCTGGCGTTCTTCTTTTTGAAAGATGCGCGCGAGATTCGCGAATCGATCCTGGAAAGCTTTGTGGATGAAACCAGGCGGCCGGTTGTCGACAATATTCTTGACGACATTAATGTGTTGCTGGGCGAGTACATTCGCGCTCTGGTTTTGCTGTCAGTCGCCAGCTTTACGGCCACCGGCATATTCCTGGGCATCACCGGCGCGCCCTATGGGGTGCTTTTGGGAGGGGTGGCCGGGCTGGGCGAGTTCATTCCCGTCATTGGACCGGTAGCCGCCGCAGTTATAATTCTGTTAGTAACCGGTCTAAGCGGTTACTCGCACTTACTCCTGTATGTGATTTTTTGGATCGTCCTGCGGCTGTTCCAGGATTATGTGCTCTCACCTTACTTGATGGCCCGCGGCGTCAAACTGAATCCCTTGCTGGTGTTGTTTGGCGTCCTGGCGGGCGGAGAAATTGCCGGGGTTATAGGAATATTCTTTTCCGTGCCTGTTATTGCTACTCTGCGCGTGATTTATGTGCGGCTACGCCGGACTCGCACGCTCGAATTTGTTCCACCGCGAGCGCGCCCATGAGCCGAATTTGGCTGGCCATTGCCTGGGCTGTACCGCTATCGGCTCACATGATCAGTATGAGCAGCGGCGAGCTCACCGTGACCGGGGATCGGGCGCATTATGAGTTACGAATGCCCACTTATGAGTTAGTGCACGTGCGCGATCCGCAAAGAACTTTGCTCGAACACGTCCGATTCCGTAGCGGCGGCGCATGGGCTAAGGCGAGTAACTCGCGCTGCCACCAGGATCAAGAGAATTACATCTGCGAGGCCGATTACGAATTTCCCGCAGGCGTGGAAGCCCTGACCGTAGAATGCACACTGGCGGCGGTGACGGTTCCCAATCACGTTCATCTCCTGCATGCTTACCGCGGAGATAAGACAGATCAAGCGGTTTTTGATTTATCGTACACGACCGCCGATCTGCGGTTCTGGCCGCCCACGCCGCTGGAGACCGCTGTTCGCGAGTTCGCCGCCGGATTCCTGCGCGCCGCGGGAGGATTGGCCCCGTTGCTTTTCTTGGCGAGTCTGGTGCTAGCCGCGCGCAGCCGCCGGGAGCTGTATGGTTTGGCAGCGTCGTTTCTGATTGCCGAAGCCTTGGCCTGCGCGATTGTGCCTCGCACGGGCCTTTCGCTTTCTCCGCGCTTCCTGGAGGCCGCGGCGGCGTTGACGATCGCATATCTTGCATTAGAAATCGTTGTACTCCCGAGCTCGGGAATGCGGTGGCTGGTGGTGGCTGTGCTCGGTTTATTTCACGGAACATATTTTTCGATGTTCCTGGTGAAGAGCGGCTACCACATCGCCACATTTCTTCTGGGCGTCGCCATCGCCGAGCTGCTTCTGCTGGCTGTATTCGCGCTGGCTTTCGGCGCATTGGCCCGCTTTGCCTGGACGCGGCGCGCGGTCCCGATTGCCGCGTCGCTGTTGTTGACCGCGGGCCTGGTGTGGTTCTTCGTCCGCTTACGAGCGTGAGAAATCAGTTTCGCATACTTCGCATACTAGAGTTATGCGGAGCTTTGATAGTTTGTCGGAACGCGAGATTCTAGCGCTCGCAATCTCTCTTGAAGAAGAAGACGAGCGAGTCTACGGGGAATATGCGGAAGGATTGCGGGAAAACTTTCCGGGATCGGCAGCGGTGTTCGATGGCATGCGCGAGGAAGAATCGACGCACCGCCGGCGCCTGATCGAGTTGTTCCAGCAGAAGTTTGGCGATCACATTCCGCTGATCCGGCGTCAGGATGTGCGCGGCTTTGTGCACCGCAGGCCGGTGTGGCTGGTGCGGCCGCTGGGGCTCGACACGGTCCGCAATCAGGCTAGCGCGATGGAGGTGGAGAGCCGCCGGTTCTATGAGCATGCCGCCGCTCGGGCGCAGGATGCCAGCGTCCGGCAATTGCTGGACGACCTGGCGCAGGAAGAGCGTACGCATGAGGATCGCGCGGTGGAGCTGGAGAAGACCCAGTTGCGGCCAGACGTCAAAGGTAAGGAAGACGAGGCCAACCGGCGCTTGTTCGTATTGCAGATCGTACAGCCGGGCTTGGCGGGTCTGATGGACGGCTCGGTTTCGACGCTGGCCCCTGTTTTTGCGGCGGCCTTTGCGACGCACACCAGCCGGGATGCGTTTGTGGTCGGATTGGCTGCTTCGCTGGGCGCAGGGATCAGCATGGGATTCGCTGAGGCGCTCTCAGACGACGGCAGCCTGACGGGGCGGGGGCATCCGTGGGCGCGCGGATTGGTCTGCGGACTCATGACGGCTCTGGGAGGAATCGGACACACGCTGCCGTTTTTGATACCGGCGTTTCGCGTAGCGATGGTCGCTGCTATCGCGGTGGTTGTCCTGGAACTGGCGGCGATCACCTGGGTGCGCAACCGCTACATGGACACGCCTCCGCTCTCGGCTGCGCTGCAAGTGGGACTGGGCGGCGTGCTGGTGTTCGTGACTGGCGTGTTGATCGGCAGCTCTTAGGCTGGTCGCAAAAAAAAAGGCCGGAACACGGTGGCTCCGGCCGTTGGAATGACACGAGAGAGAACGAATCACAGATACGAGACGTCGATGGTGACCGTGGTCTGGTTGCCTTTGCTGTCGGTAACCAGGACGGTGAACAGATAGCTGCCCATTTCCGGCGGAACCTGTATGGTGGGCGTGGGCGAGTTGCCGTTCAGCACGGTCGCCTGGATGTTATTGGAGGTGGTCATAAACGTTAACGGGTTGTTGCCGCTGGAACTGGTGGAGCCGCTCAAGTTCAGGTCGAACTGGCGGACCGCAGTTTCACAGGTCGCCGCCCCGCTCACGCTGCCACCCGCTACAGTGCCGCTGCAGTTGGCGGTTCCGCTGGTGACGACGACCACCGGTCCGGTGCCGCCGGTGCCGCTGCCTCCAACCGGCACGGTCAAGCTTTGTGAGGCTTGCGCGCCGGAGGCATTGGTCGCAACGCAGGTATACGAGGTGGTGGTTTGCGGATTCACCGTGATGCTTCCGCTGGCGTTCACAGCGACGCCCGCGATGGTGACGCTGGTCGCGTTTTGCGCCTGACAGGTCAGCACGACGGGATTGCCGGGCGCCGCGCTACTGGGCGGATTCGCCGTAAATGACGTGATCGTTGGCCCAATGGGCGGGGGCGCCGCGGTGACCGTAACGGTCGCGGAGGCCGTCACGGTTCCGAAATTGTTACTGGCCGTGAGTGTGTAGGTGGTGGTCTGCGTGGGCATCACGCCTTGTGTTCCCACCAGGCCCACGGTTCCGACCGCAGGCGAGATGGAGACGGTAGTGGCGTGCTCCACCTCCCAGACCAAGGTGGACGTCTGGCCAGATACGATGCTCAGCGGTCCCGCCGAAAAGCGATCGATGCGCGGGGCGCTTCCGGCCGTCACCTGGACCGCTACGCTGCAGGTGGCCGATCCCACGCCGTTCGTGGCTGTGATCGTGTACGTGGTGCTGGTGGTGGGACTGACCACCGCGCTGCCGTTCATGCCCACGTTCCCAACCGCGGGCGAAATGTTCACCGACGTGGCATTGAGCGTATTGAAATACAACGTAGACGACTGGCCCTGATTGATGTTCATGGGCACAGCCGTGCAAACCTCGATGGTGGGCACCGGATTTTGAACCACCACGGTGACGTTCGCCACGGCTTGTCCGGATGAGCTGTTGGCGGTCAGGGTGTAGGTCGTAGTGCTGGCGGGCGTGACCACCAGGCTGCCGCTCTGCGCGTTGACCGAACCTGGTCCGGGCGAGATGGTCGCGGAAGTTGCGTTTGAGATCTTCCACTGGAGAGTGGTCGATTGGCCGCCTTGAATGGTGCTCGGATTGGCGATGAAGAACTGAATCATGACCTTGGGCTGCGCCGCGGTGGTGATGGTGACATACGCCGAAGCGGATTGATTATCGGTGTTGGTCACGGTCAGACGAAACGCGTACTCCTGAGAGGCAACCGCGGTGAACGAGGTGATCGCTGCGTTGGGCGACGATAGGCCAACCGTTGGGCCGGTAACCTGCGTCCAATGGAAGGTCAGCGTCTCGCCGTTGGGATCGTGCGAGTTCGATCCGTTGAGCGTGATCGGGCCAGCCGGGACGCCGATCTGATTCGGACCGGCGTCGGCCACGGGTGGCGATGTGCCCTTGTGGATCTGGCGCGACAGGACGTCATACCTCACGCGCGGAATGTCCGCCGGAACCGGATTCGGCTGGCCGACGAAATCGCGCGGACGCAGGAAGTTCCCCACTTCAAACCCGAACACCGCGCGCCCGTAATCCTTGGGTCCGATCAGCGTCTCGTTGACGCCGCCCTCGGCCGTGAACGCCAACTTGCCGGTGATGGGGAAGATGAACCGCAGGGTGCCACCGGGCCGGTCGGCATTTCCCACGGCTTTGAGATAGCCGATGTTGGCTTCAAGATAATTTCTGCCCCATAGACCGAGCGTGGCGCTGACGCCGAACTGATCCACGATGCTCAGGTAGCGCTGCACGAAGATATTGGGCGCGATTGCCATGATGGGGTTTCCATTGGCGTCTAACTGGCCGGTCGCGAAGGTGTAGTTCCGGTCGTCGATGATGGGGTTGTTCAAGAATCCCTTGGTTCCGAAAATGCCCAGGCGGCCGAGCTTGAAAATGTAGTCGACCGTAAGGGCGCCCTCTCCAAGCGTCCCGCCGGACTGCGCGTCGCTTAAATTCACGTGCTTGAAGCTGCTGAACAATCCAGCCTGGAAATTCGTTCCGATTCGATCCACCAGACCAAAATCGAACTGCCCTTCCTGCTGGGTCTTGAAGTATAGATACTCGGCCTCGGCCTGGAATGCGAAGTGCTCGGCGAAGGGCGCGAAATACCGGCCCTTTCCACTGAATGTGGCGTTGCCGGATCCGTCGGCGCCCACGTTGGCGCCCAGTAACGAGAAGCGTGGCTGCTTGGCCGCCTCGATTTGTTTCTGGACTACTGCGGTGGTTTGTTGCTCGGTGATCGGCTTCGGCTGGCCGTTGACCTGTGCTTGCAAATCGGATTGCTGCTTTTTGAGATCGTCGACTTCGCGGCGCAGGCCGGCATTCTGATCGACCAGTTGTTGCAGCATGCGCGCGATGTCATCCAGCTTGTCCAGCCGCGACAGGATGTCCTGGCAGCAGTTGGGCTGCGCGGCGGCCGGCGCGGGGGCTTGCGTGATGGCGCGGATCGCTTCCCCGGTTCCTCCATCGCTGACCGTTCGACCGCCCTCGTCGGTGACCGTCAGCACCACGCGGCGATTCATCCAGCGGGCGACGTCGGTTCGGCTGTAGGTATTTTTATAGCCCTGGTATTTGGGATCGGCCTTGCCTCGCGTGGTGGCGGTGATCTGGTTAGCCGAAGCCCCGTACTTGATCAGAAAATCCCGCACGGCATTCGCGCGAGCCTGCCCCAGTCGTTCATTGGCACGCGCAGATCCGAGATTATCCGTGTTGCCCTCGACGATTACGCGATAGGCGGGATGATCCTTGAGCAGGTCGGCCAGACGAAGCAAGCTGGGATAGCCGTCGGACAGCACGGCGGAGTTGTATTCAAAATTGATCTCTTCCCAGTCGTTCTTCGACGCGTTGGTATTCAAACCTTGGCCGTAGCCGGAGATCGCGAGTAACTCGAAGAGCACTACAGACAGCAACAACTTTCGCATACAGATCCCCCATCCTCTGCTGGTTGAGTACTATTTGTCCGCCCGTGAGAGCGAGGTTTTGAAACTATCCCATAGACCCAAATTCCCCAGTCACGGTGACAAGATTTTTGCGAGAATGAGTAACGGGCCTGCTGGACGGGCAGTCGCTCGGCGAGCGGGTCTAAACAGCCTGGCTACCGGGAGGAAAGTCCGGTCTCCACAGGGCGACATGCCGGCTAACGGCCGGGGGGGCCTGCTCAAAGCGGGTTTCACGGAAAGTGCCACAGAAAATATACCGCCTGGAATGAGGGCTTTACGGCCTGAATTTCAGGTAAGGGTGAAAAGGTGCGGTAAGAGCGCACCGCGGGCGGAGTAATCCGTTCCGGCAGGGCAAACCCCATGCGGAGCAAGACCAAATAGGGGAGGAGGAGCGGCCCGCTCCGTTCGACTCCCGGGTAGGTCGCTAGAGCCTGGTAGTAATACCTGGCCCAGAGGAATGACTGCTGCCCTTCGGGGAACAGAAACCGGCTTACAGTCCAGCTGGCCCAAATCGAAATCTCGGATCTTCCTTTTACAGCCTCGGCGTCGGACGTTGATCTCAGCTCTTCTGGGTGAGGCTCGCTGGCGGCGACGCTTTGCGGAGGCTGAATAAGGTCGCGACCGAAGATGAAGGGAGGTCCAACTAGCCAGCAAAGAACGAGGGCCAATTCAGGAGTGCGCCATTGCCACGGCAGGTGAGCTACGTCAAAGTTTCGAAAAAACCACAAGAAGTATGAACTGAACGCCATGAGCGCCAGATCCGTTACTACTCGAAGTGGAACCGACGTGAACATGAGGAGGGTCCTTCGCTTTTGCCAGGAATTGACGTTCAATCCAACCCAGTACCACAGAACCCCGATCGACGCGACCAATAAGATCTCGTCCCACGGGTTATCTACACACTTCAACCAAAGCGACCGCGCCATAGCCGCAGGAGGGTTTATGAATACGAGGAGCGTGAAGGGCCCGGTATTGCGCGGGGGGTGTCGCATCGCGGCCATGTCCCGGTGGGCCACCAGAGTAGAGCGACCGCCAACGCCATCTGGGCCAGCGGCAGCGAATACTGAAGCCTTACACGCACGTCGCAACATTTGTAGCACGGCCCAACGGATCGCGGCGCCCCAGACCATCCATACGCTGATCGCTCACGAAGGCCCAAATGGAAATCTTGGATCGGTTTCCCCACGTCCGCTTGGGAATGGAACTAACCAGCGCCACGCTCGAATTGCATATATAATCTACCCAAAGGAGCTGCTGGCGATGAAGACTGGGTTTCTGTCCCTCCTGTTGATTTTGACCGCCGGTCTGCTGTTGATCAATGTTTCCGTGTACGGCCACCACGGAACATTTGTGTCCTACGATTCCGAACATCCGGTCACCATGAAGGCCACCGTGACTGAGTTCCACTTCACCAATCCGCACATGCAACTGTACTTTGATGTGACCGACGACAAAGGTAACGTCACGCATTGGAGCGTGGAAGGTGCCGATCCGGCGGTATGGGTGCAAGCGGGTTGGGGCAGGAAGCGCACGCAAGCCGCACTGGCGCCGGGGACTAAAATCACAATCACGTGCTCACCGGCGCGCAACGGGAAGCCTGTAGGATCAGGAGCCAAAATCGTTCTGGAGAACGGCGACATCGTCGGTCCAGCGGGTGGACGCGGCGCGCCTGCGGCAGCCGCTCAATAGCGCGCTTGCGAACAAGAAAGAAAGAGGAGACTAAATGAATCAGTCCAATATATCCCGTCGCGAAATTCTAAAAGGGATCGCGGCGGCTGCCGCTGGTGCGGCGTTGCCTGTGAGCACGCTGGTCGCTCAGAATGGGCGGGCGAATCTAGAGGAATCGTGGATGTGCACCAGCATTTCACTCTGCCGGGCGGCCGGGGCGCAACTCGCGGCTGGTCCATCGAAAAGGTGCTCGACCTTATGGGCAAGAACGGCATCTCTACCGTGATCTTCTCCAATGCCGGTAACGGCGAGCAGATCTATGCCGGCACGCCAGAAGCGCGCGACCTGTGTCGAAGGATGAACGATTTTTTGGCCAAGACGGTCAGCGATCATCCCAAGAGCTTCGGCTTTTTCGCGGTGATTCCATTTCCGGATGCCGACGGAAGTCTCAAAGAGATCGAATACGCCTATGACACGCTGAAGGCCGACGGTGTCGGCATCCTGAGCAGCATTAACGAAAAATATCCAGGCGAGCCGCAGTTCCGGCCGGCCTGGGAAGAGATGAACCGCCGCAAGGTGGTGACGTTCATGCATCCTTATACGCCCAGATGCTGCCGTACTCTGATCGAATCGGGCGAGGCATCGGTGGAGCGCGATTTTGACACGACTCGCGCGGTCACCAATCTGCTTTACTCGGGAACGCTCTCCGAGCTGCCGGACATCCGGTACATTATCAATCACTCGGGCGCGGATGTGCCTGTCATGGCCGGGCGCATCAAGGATCGTGTTCCGGGGGCGTCCTCCTTCGGCGCCAAGCCGCAGACCGATGGCATCACGCCCAAGACTCCGAAAGGCGCGTTCTACGAACTTCAGAAGCTGTACTATGAATGCGCGCACGCGGCCTACGCGCCGCCGATAGCGGCATTGAGAGCCTTCGTTCCTCCGTCGCAAATGTTGTTTGGTTCCGATTTCCCGGCCGAAGATCCCGCAAACACGATCGCGCAATTGAAGAAGCGCGATCTTCCGCCCGACGTCCAGCACGCGTTGTATCGCGGCACGGCGGAGCACCTGTTCCCACGGCTCAAGGCGTCGTAGGTGCGGGTTCGCTCGAAATCGGCGTGGCCGCTCTTGGTCGCGGTCCTTTGCGCAGGCGCGCACGCCGAAAGCGGTCCACATAGCGACTGGACCGGATACTACATGCTGGCCCGCGGGCGCGACCTGGCGGGCCTCACCGTCGTCAGCCCGGATCTGGACAAAACCGTGATCGAGCACTTGCAGCCCTGGGCCAAGTTGAAGATGGAAGAAACCAACGGAATTGCCGACGACACCGGCGCGGTCTGTTTGCCGGCTGGGATTCTGCGCGTTCCGGGAACGCCATACTCGGGGAATTTTTATATCTTGCCGCTGCGTGACCGGGTGATCATGGCGTATTCCTTGATCGCGACGTCGCGCGTGCGCCGAATCTATTTGGACCGCCCGCACCCCGCGAATCCCGCTCCTAGCTGGAATGGCCACTCCATCGGACACTGGGAGGGCGACACGCTGGTGGTGGACACGGTTGGATTCAGCGATCAATCCTGGCTCAGCCCCGGCATGACGCCGCACACCGAAGAAACGCACATGATCGAGCGCCTGCGGCAGATCCAACACAACAACAATACGTACATCGAAATTGCCGGTACGGTGGAAGACCGAAACGCGCTCACCTCGGCTTACAGCTTCAGCCGTTATTACAAAAAGCAGAATCGGGAAATGGGCGAAAGCGTCTGTGCGGACGACGTGGAGATGTGGAAGGAGTGGAGAAACGAGGCTCTCCAAAAGGAATACACGCGAGCTCGCCAGGTGAAGTAGAATGCGGTCGCCCACGACATTTCTTCTCGCCCTTCTGGTCGTTTCGTCCCACGCCCATGGTCAATCCGCCGGACGCTCGGGCACGCCGCCGGATCTTACTGGTACGTATGAATCGATCTCCAACCAAAGAACCATGGCAGGCGGGCTCAAGAATTCAGGATCACCGAACGAGATCGCTTTACTGCCCTGGGCTCGCGAGCAGATGAAGACCGTCAATCCGAAGGACGATCCGTGGCGCATGTGCCAACCGGTCGGCCCATTCCGGATGATGGCCGTCGAGCACAACAAGATCGAACTCGCGCCGGGCGAAGACATCATCCTGATGCTTTTCGAGGACATTGCGCATGGGCTGGATCGCACTATTTATATGAAGCGCGGGCATAAGGCTGGCGCCGACGGCGGACGCGGATCCGGAGCGCCCAGCCTCGAAGTCGAAGTGGCTCGGAGACTCCGTCGGCAGCTGGGATGGCGATACTTTGGTGGTGGACACTACGGGATTCAACACCCGCACGTGGCTCAACGATGCCGGCGCTCCACACAGCGAAGCGCTGCACCTGATCGAGAGAATCCGGCCGATTCGGGGCGGTCAGTTCCTGGAATACAAGATGACCGCCGAAGATCCGATGGCGTTGGCGAAGCCGTACACTTACACCCGCTACTACGAGAAGACCAACGTTGAAATCGTAGACGACCTCTGCCAGGACGAAAAGTGAATCAGTCACTGGTCCGCACGGTTCACAGGCTTCCTTGCTGTAAAACTGACGTAAATCAAAAGACCGAGTGCGGCGGCTATCGCCGAATCGCGCGCCTGACGCCCCGTGCTGTTGGAAAGCAGCCAGCCGATGAGCAGCAGGGAAGCGATGGAGACCGTCAGCCCCGCGGGCGTTTTGAAAAGCGACGGTGGGAGCATCCGTCCTGCGGCGGAGAACCGGCAGCGCGGCGCAGGTGGCGGCGTAGGTGAACAGGCGGGCGATCACGCTGATGGTCGCGGCGTAAAGGAATGTCCCCGAAATAGTGAGAATCAGCATCACTGCGGCGGTGATAAAATGGAAACGTGCGGCGTGCGAAAACGCGGGTGCGTGGCCGCAAGGAATCTGGGCAAGGCGTTCCGCTCAGCCAAGGCAAAGGGCAGTCGCGATCCCACCAGTAAGATGACGTTGAGATTTCCGAGAATCGAAACCACCGCGCCGGCGGATAGGATCGCTCCACCCATCGGGCCGAGGAAGCGGCGACCAGCGTCGGCCAGAGGGCGCGTCGAACTGGCTAACTCAGGCAGCGTCCCGATGGCGACTACTTGGATGAGTATGTAGAAGAACGCCACCACTGCTATGGCCGTGAGCAGGGCAACCGGCATGTCTCGTTGTGGGTGGCGCGCCTCGCCGCCGACGATGGTGGCCATCTCAAATCCGCTGAAGGCGTAAACCAGCAGTAAGACCGAAGCCGAGAAATTTCCTATCGCCGGTGGTGACGCGAACGAGTAGGCCGCCGGATGGAGGAAGAACAGACCAACCACGATGAACAAAGCCAGTGGAGCCAGCTTCGCGACGGTGAACAGGTCACTGACAATGGCTGCGTCGCGGACTCCGATCAGATTCAAACCGTCAGCGCGAAAATCACCAAGCAGATGGCCGCCTCACGCCATCCCCGCGCGGCGACGCCCGGCCAAAAAAAGCCGAGATAGTCGATCAGCAGATTACAATTCGCGGCGAATGCGGTGATTCGCGCGATCCAATTCATCCATCCGACCTCGAATCCGACCGCCGGTCCGAACGCCTCCAGAGCGTAGAGATACGGTCCGCCTGTTTTCGTAAAGCGGCTGCTCACCTCGGCAAAACAAAGGATGATGAGCAGCACCACTAAGCCGCAGGCCACGAACGCGAGCAGGCTGTAGGTTCCGATCCGGCGAAACAACTCGGACGGCAGGCCGAAGATCCCAGCGCCAATGATGGCATTGACGGCGATCGCAGTCAGGTCCCATCTCCCGATCGCGCGGACCAGGTTTGTCTTTGCCGCTGGTTCCAATACCTGATACTACAATGCGCCCGGTGAGCTTCTCGCTTTCGTGACAAAATGTTTAAGGCTCATATGCCGTTAGGAGGCCGTATGGAAGCGATGATTGCAAGTCTGGTGAACCGTTTTGAGCGGGGCGCGTTGTCGCGGCGCGAGTTGATTCAGGGGCCTCACGATGCTCGCTGCCGCAGGCGGCGCGGCGTCAGAGGGACAAGCTCAGGATGCCGGTATCAAAGCTGTGAAGATCGACCACGTGAGCATTCAAGTCACCGATCTGCCGCGCGCGGTCAACTTCTATGAGAATATGTTCGGACTGAAAGTGGTCAGCGAGGATAAACCGAACGAGATCGTGCGCCTCGGCGCGAGCAAGGTGCTGGTCTCGCTCCATCACAAGAGTCCCACAGGCCTGGTGGATCATTTCGCGATCGGGGTCGAGAACTTCGACAAGGAATCGGTGACGCGGCAACTGAAAGCTCGCGGGGTGAATCCGGAAGAGAACCTGGATGCCGGCTTCCACATCAAAGATCCGGAAGGAATGAATGTTCAGGTGGTGGCGGCTTAGTGGGCCCGCGAAAAACATTATTCTAAACGGCCGCCAATGCCCGCTTCATCCGATGTAATGCTTCTTCGAGGGTCGAGCGCGGACACCCGAAGTTGAGCCGCACGAAGCCGGTTCCTTCCGCTCCAAACGGCCGGCCATCATTTAGCGCGACGCGCGCCTGCTTCAAAAAGAACTCAAAGGGATTCTCGAGCTTCAGCTCACGGCAGTCGAGCCACGCCAGATAGGTGCCTTCCGGCTTCGTCATCCTGATCCGCGGCAATTCCCGTTTTACAAAATTCCACAAGAAGTCGCGATTGGCTTCGAGGTAAGGCAGCAATTGATCGAGCCACGGCTGGCCATCGCGATACGCGGCCTCGGCGCCGATCAATCCCATCGCATTCACCCACGGAGCCAGCCCCTCTCGAGCGGAACGGAATTGGCGCCGGAGATCAGCGTTTGAAATAATCGCAAACCCGCACTGCAGGCCGGCCAGGTTGAATGTCTTACTGGGCGCGATAAATGTGATGGTGCGTTGCGCGACTTCCGGATCCAACGACGCGATCGGAATGTGCTCACGGCTGTCGAATAGAAGGTCGCTGTGAATCTCATCGGAACAGATTGTGACGTCCGCCGCCACGCAGATTTCGGCCATTTGTTCGAGTTCCTGCCGGCGGAAGACGCGGCCCACCGGATTGTGCGGATTACACAGAATGAAGAGGCACGGATTGCGCGCGACACCGGAACGAAACGAATCCCAGTCGATGAAATAGGCGCCATCGCTTGCGGCCTGAAGAGTAGCCTCCACGCGCTGGACGTGCGCGTTGGCTGGCGCCGCGAGGATGGGCGGATAGACCGGGGGTTGAACCAGCACAGGGCGCCCGGCAGCGGGCGAGATCGTACCAAAGCAATGACAGGCGATGTTCAGGCCGGTGACCACACCAGGGATGGGAACCACATCCTCGGCGGCGATGCTCCAGTGATAGCGGCGCGCCATGCGATCCACAACCAGGCCGGCGAGTTCATGAAGCTGAGCGCGATCGTGTGTATGCAGGCCGCGAGGATACCCAAACACGCCAGCATCGATGTATGCGCGCAGGGCGCGGGCAACCACTTCCGGAGAGCGGAAATCCATGTCCGCGACGAATAGCGGCAGCACGCCCTCAGCATATTCCCGCCACTTATAACTTTCCGAAGCACGCCGGTTGATCACCTGGTCGAAAGTCATGCGCTATTCTCGCACGCTGAACTAGGAAGAACGAATCATTTATAGGACCGTCCCGCCAGAACGCTTACAAGCTTAAGGCGGATCACTTAGTACAGCGCCTAAGAAAGAAAAAAATGGAGTCCGATCGTAACCCAACTCGCCGCGAGCTCCGTCTAATGAGCTAACCGCGTCTGGTATTGTAGTGTCTTCAAAAGAGGTGAAAATATGTGTTTTCAAAAATTCTTGTTGATTTCTGCCGCGGCCGTGTGCGGCTCAATTTCGGCGATGTGGGCTCAGGGCACCAGCACTCCCACCAGCTTCACGACCGACTACGTCTTTCCGCCCGTTGGTCTAGGGAGCACCGAGACGGCGTCCGTCACAGTGGTCAATACCGCCAAGGCGCAAACGACAACCAGCACCGGAACTATGGCGCCGGCGCCATCCTGCACCGGAACTATCTCGTTCGCCAGTGCGAGTGGTACGATCGGGACCGCGTCATCGTTCACAGTGGGATCGGACCAATTCAAGACCGTCACACTGCCGTTCACGGGTGCAGGACTCACGGGCATTCGCGGAGAGATCCAGGCCACCGTTTCACTCACGACATCGACTTCGATGCGTACTCCCTGCTCGCTCACGATTTCACTGGAGACGTACGATTCGACCACGGGCGCCACGCACGTAGTGCTAACGAACTCGCTCGCGGCCGCAGTGCCGATTCTTCCGGTCCCGTTCGAGCACTAGCTCTCGAGAACGATTTACCTCCAGTGGCCGCGATGGTAGTGGTAATGCCCTTGATAAGGGTGATAGTAGGGTTCAACCCAAACGTGATGGCCGTGCGGCGGCAAAGCCCAGCGCCCCCCTAGCCAAACCCACGCGCCCCCGTTCCAATCCCAATATCCATTGGTCCAGACATAGCCAGGCCCCGGCGCAACTCCGATGGGACCGGGAGCAACCTGCGGCGGCGGCGGTGGCGCACCCACACTGATTCCGACATCGACACGCGCGAAGGCGGTTGAGGTGATGAGCGAAGTTCCGATCGCCAGTGCGGCGACGGCCAGGATTCTTCTAATTGTCATAGCATCCCCTTCGCCCCTGGAAAGGCAAGTCGCGTTCCAAACGTAAGTCTTTGAAAGTCATTATTTGAGCTGGCTTCACGATGGAAGAATTTTCTTTGTCCCTGGCATAGAATCTCCGGGTGCCGGACCCCGGTTAGGGAAGTTAGCCGAGGCGGACGGGAAGACGTTGCACAGCGTTACTTACGGGCATTTTTTATAGCTCCGCCCGGCAGTACCTGTTTGGTACCTCCTCAAAGCCTCCGCTGTTAAACCGAACCTGTTTTCGAATCCACTCTATAGTCGCGTTGCCTAGTTGTTTCGATTAGTCAATGCGATGCTAATCGCTCTAGGGCGTTTCGAATCGGAGGATCAGGGATGAAAAGACGGTTCTGGATGTTGCTTGCGTTCGGGTTGGCAGCCACGCCGCCCGCTTTACTGGCAAGCACAATATCGGCGCCACCGGGCGACTCGGTGGCTTTCAGCGGAATGAGGGGACCAGGTGGAACCAGGTTCTCGCTCTCCGGCTTGGCACTGGATGCCGACACTGGCGTAATCGGAATGATGCCGAGTTTAAGGAGTGACGTAGACACTGCGGTACGAGAAGAAATGGTTTCCACCGCGGCGGGCCAACGCCGTGTTTTTTCACCCAGGTCGTCCACAATCAGACTGCTGGATCGGAAACCCCTCCGCTCGTCGGAGTCCGGCGCCTCGCGGGTTTCGCCGACAGCGTTTGGATATTTAGTTCCGCCTCCTGATGACGGTACAGCGGCTTCGAATGCGAGCAGCACAGCTTCCGGCAGCGCCACCGACTTTTCTTTCATCGATCCAGGTGGAAAGAATCCGTTCGGAAGCCTGCCGTCCGGCGCTATGTGCGCTTCCAATAACTGCTCGCCGGACTGGCTCGATACCGATAGGAATGCCGCACCCTATACGCTTACCGAAGGTCTAGGGATTCGCGACGATGCCGTCGCCTACATGCTGGGATACGCGCCAACGGCTGCTCCCGAACCTGTAACTACTTACTTCCTGAGCGGTGCCTTGATCTTGCTTGCTGTCGCTCGGAGCCACCGGAGGCGGGCATAGCCATGACGCGGACATTGCTCTTTCTGGTTGTGATGCTGGTCGTATTTGGATTGAACGCACTCATCATCATTCAGCGCTAGAGCCTCAGTCACCCCCGGAATATCCGCAGCCGTGCGTGATATGATCAGACGACGAGGTGACGAGTATGGGTAGAACCTATGCCGCAGTGGTCTTTTCAGGAGCGCTGGCGCTAGCTGCACCGCCCACAGCAAGCACGAACGTAACCTTTAATAAGGACGTTCTCCCGATTTTGCAGCAGAGTTGCCAACGCTGCCACCGGCCTGGGGAAGTTGCGCCCATGTCCCTGCTGACCTATCAGGATGCACGCCCGTGGGCCAAGGCGATCAAGGCTGCCGTGGCTACCGAGCAGATGCCGCCATGGTTCATGGATCCCAAATATGAGAGTCACTTCGCCAATTCAGCGAGACTCAGCCCGGATCAGATCCACACCTTGGTTGCGTGGGTGGACAGCGGAGCGCCGGAAGGCGACGTCAAGGACAAGCCCGCTCCTCGGACCTTCGTGGATGGATGGAACATCAAACCGGACTTCGTCGTCGAGATGCCGAACGAATTCCAGGTTCCGGCAAGCGGCGCCGTAGAATACCAGTACATCAAGATCAAGGGGAATTTCCCGGAGGACGTCTGGATCGAGAGCGCGGAAATGCGTCCGGGCAATTCCAAGGTGGTGCATCATGGCGAAACCTGGGTGTTGCCGCCCGGATCGAAGTGGATGGCCAACGCGGAGTATGGGGTCGCCTATCCGATGTCCAAGATGCCGAAAGTGCCGCAGGACGATGCCGACGTGATCGGGAAGTTCAACCCCGGCGTGGGCGCTCAGAGCTTCAAGATCGGCGATTCGGCGAAGTTCATTCCGAAGGGTTCGGATCTGGTCTTCGAGATTCACTACACCACCAACGGCCAAGCCGCCACCGACAGAACTAAGACCGGATTCCTGTTAGCGAAAGGCGTCCACACCACGCGCTACTTCATGTCGTATGGCCCCACGGCAGTGAATCTGGTGATTCCCCCGGGTGACGGCAACGCGGAAGTGGTGGGTGAGCTCACCGTGGTTGAGCCGATGCGCCTGGTCTACGCACAGCCGCACATGCACCTGCGCGGCAAGGATTACGAGCTTCGCGTGATCTATCCTACCGGCGAAACCGAAACCCTGCTGAAGGCGAAATTCGACTTCAACTGGCAGCTCGGGTACGAGTTCGCGAACCCCGTGGTTTTGCCCGTGGGAACTCGCGTGCTGGGCATCTCCCACTTCGACAACTCGCCGAACAATCGGTTTAATCCGGATCCTTCCAAAGAGATCGTCTGGGGTCTCCAGAACTGGGAAGAGATGAGCAACTGCTTCCTGGGGCTGGTTTTTGACTCGAACACCGATGTGAAGAAGATCTTCAAGCGGTCCGGATACAGCACACTGAAGCGCATTCCCGGCCAGGCCGGCCCAACGTTATCCGCCGCGCTGGCACCGCCGCCGCCGAAGTAGACCAACGCTACTCAGTGCTGCTCTTCGGCGCGCGCGCCGGCGAGAATGTCGTACAAACCGTAGTTATCCTCATGGCAGGCGTACTCGTAGATGTCGTCCTTGGAGTGCCGCAGAGGGATCATCGCGGTCCATGGTTTTGACCATGCCCCCGGATCATCGATCGTAATCTGCCACTGCAGGGTATCGGCGCCCACGCGTGTGAACCTTTCGACGACATGCAGCTTCTCGGTCGAAACGTTCATGAACACGCCCGGCAGATAGTTGGTTGTATCGACGACCAGAGTATCGCCTTCCCAACGGGCGCGCGAGTCACCCAGCCAAGTCTCGACGTTCGACGGCAGATGGGGACTCCCGTCCAGCGGAATCACGCGGACATCATGAATCGTCTCCATCAGGATGGCCACCGATTTCGCCGACTGGACGATCTGGAAATAGCTGTTATAGCCCGCTCCTAGACGTGGCGAGCCGTACGTGATGCAGCGCTCGCTCAGGGATCGGTCCTCGGGACCCGAGGCTGGACGATTTCGCGCAGCAGCCGCGCCGTCGCGTCTCTGTTCTCCCGCTGCTGTCATGGGTGGCAATCTGCCGTCAGGCGGATCGGTAATCAGCGAGGTTCGTTTATCCCAATCTCTCTCGACCGTCCAGACCGAGCTGTAGTCGCCCGTCTCGCCGTCGGTGCTCTTGAAACCCGCTTTCGTCCCATGGACATTCGCCAGCACATTCAGGAACAGGGTGTCGCCGAAGGCAGCGTCGGACTGGCCGCTGAAGAGCTCATCCGCCTTGCTCTTGAGCGCCGCCAGTTCCTGTTCCGTCAGAAACGCACGCCCTCCCAATTCCTTTGGCCGCTCCAATGGCGTTGCAATGTTGTTGGCCCAAACTCCCTGAAGATCCGGTTGGCCGTCGGCAGTTCGGGCAGGCGTCCAGGTTTGATTTGCCGTCTTGGCGGGCTTGGCATTCACCGACTGGGCTAGCGCTTGTCCTTGCACCAGCGCTAAAACAACTGCGACTGTACCTGCGAAAGTGAGACTTCGAAAATACATCTTGGCCTCCAATTTCGTACCAAGTATATACACTATTAATGGAATTGGGTAGCCCTACGCCGTCGCCTGTCGAAGCAAAATGAAATGTCCTATTTCGGCAAAGTAGAAATGTCCTGTTTTGAGCTAGGAGCCGAAGGAGCGGGCTTACAGTGGATTCGATGTTCCGGGGGAGTCGCGCTCCCTGGGGCAGATCCGAAGACCGCTGCGACGGGGCTGGCTCCGAAGCAGACGGCACCAGACCCCCAGTCAAACCGGGCCCGATGATGCCCGTTCTGGGGGTTTTGGTTTTTGAGGACAGATCTGCTTTGGTGGAGCTCCCGAGCAGCGGTCTTCGGATAAATAAAGCGCGAAGATCGCCGGGCCGGTTTTGCCCAGCGCTCCGATTGGTTTTGGTTTCGGTGCCGGCGTTTAGCTGCGAGCATCGGGCACCTCAGTCGGTCGAGAACGAGAAGGCTTCGAGCGGATGGAAAAGTTCTTCATCCAATCGCTTTTGCGCCGGATCTTGCCCGTTGAGCGTGTCGGGGGTGCGAGCGTTTTGGATAACACCAGTGGCAGCGCGCAGCGGCGCACCCGCACATAACGACCTTGAAACTGCACGGCGACGCTGCCGTCCAAGCGCTGTTCGACCCGCACCCATCCTTTGCGCATTCCGACCTGGATGTCGCGGCGGTCGATTGGGTAGAGCTTGCCTTCGTATCGCACCGTGTAGTCATTCGTCACCTGACGCTGTTCCACGTGGCTGAGAATCGCGGCCAGATCATGCTCTTTGCCGAGAGGGCGATGGGCATCGGCGGTATCGGCCGGCTTCACCACCAGGGTCTGATTCCACCAAGCCAGATATTCGTTCTCCAGATACGCATTGGCCTGATCGAGGGTGCACGCCCCGGCCACACGCAGTCCTTTCACTAGGCGATCCTGCGCCGTCAAAAATTGGCGTTCAATGCGTCCCTTGGCCTGCGGCGAGTGCGCCGGAATCCAGACAACGTTCAGCTCGCGCAGCGCCCGTTCAATCTGTGTCGGCGGCATCTGGGGCCGGTCGCGGTCCTCACGCTGCTGCTGTCGTTTGGTCTTAACCGCCACCTGGAACATCCCCGCTTTGTCGGTGTAAAACGCCAGCGGGCGGCCAAACTGCTCGAGGTACGCCCCCAGCAGCCGCCGGTTCTCCTCACTGGAATCGTGCCGTACAAAGCGTGCGAACAGCTGGCTGGTGGCATCGTCGATCATCGCTATCAGATAGATCGATTCCCCGCGGCCCTCCAGCCAGTCGTGGTCGCTGGTGTCCCATTGCACCAACTCCCCACAGCGGCTTCGACGCGGCCGCCATTGGTGCACCTCCACCATGCGGCGATGACCGGCGCGCCACAATCCGGCTTTGGCCATCCACTGTCGCAACGTCTCCTTGCTCACCGTAAGCCGGTGCCGCTTGCGCAAGTATTCTGCCGCCAATGTAGGCCCGAATCCGCGGTACACCGGATCCGTCAAAATCGTGATCGCCTGCTGTTCCATGTCGGCGGACAGCTTTCGGTTGGACGTTCTCCCGCGTAGCTCATGAATCACCGCCCGGTCTCCTTTCTGCCGCAGCTTGCGCAACAGCCGTCGCACGTGCCGCTCGTTGACACCGGTCTCCTCAGCGGCTTGCCTTTGAGTGATCCATTTCTTCTTGGCCCTCTTCAGGGCATCCAGCCGGTCTCGTTCGGCCTGGTTCATCAGTAGCTGTCCTTCGTCCACCCCTCAGGCTGGACTCTGTCAATAGGACATTTCTACTTTGCCCAAATAGGACATTCTCATTTTGCTGCGACAGCCATGCGTCGTCGCCGAAATGGAAGTGGTGTATACTTTGGGCGACCTGGCGAGAAAATGGAGGGCTTCATGCACGATCAGCCTGGCAAGCTCCACCGAGTTGGCCGCTCGTTCTGCCTCACTCACTCATCCCGGCGGGGCTTCTTAGCAGGACTCGCGAGCTCGGGCGCGGGCGCGCTCCTGTGTCGAGGCGAACTTGCCGCGCAGACCCAAACCGCCGCGCCGTATCGCATCGATGTCCATGCTCACTTTGTCTCTCCGGGCTACCTCGCGGAACTCAAGCCGAAGGGCTTGCTCCAGGGGCGTGCGCTCGAATGGTCCGCCAATAAGATGCTCGAAGACATGGACCATGGTGGCGTGGCAACCGCCCTCACATCCATCTCGCCTCCCGGCATGTGGTTTGGGGACGTTTCGTTGTCGCGCCGCCTCTCGCGCGAATGCAACGACTACGCAGCCCGCCTGGCATCCGATCATCGCGGGCGCTTCGGTGTGTTCGTGAATATGCCGATGCCCGATATCGAGAGCAGTCTCAAAGAGATCGAGTACGGCTTGGACACCCTCAAAGCCGACGGCGTCGCGCTGTTCACCAACTATGGCGACAAATGGTTGGGCGACCCGGCTTTCGCGCCAGTATTTGAAGAACTCAACCGGCGCAAGGCCGTGGTGTATACGCACCCGATCTCGGCCAACTGCTGCCGCAACATATTGCCTGGGATCAACGACGGCAACATCGAGTGGGGAACCGATACCACTCGCGCCATCGCCCGCATGGTGTTCGGCGGAGCTGCAGCGCGCTACCCTGACATTCGCATGATCTTCTCGCACGCCGGGGGCACCATGCCGTTCCTGATTGAGCGGTTCGTCAATCTGGCGAAGGGCCCCCAATATGCGGCTCAACTTCCGCAAGGGTTTCTCGGCGCGGCAAATAAATTCTATTACGACACCGCCCAGACCTCGAATCCGGCAGCCATGTCGGCGCTGCGCAAAGTCGTGCCCGTATCGCAGATCGTGTTTGGAACCGATTATCCGTATCGCACGCAAGAGGAACACGTCCGAGGCCTGCAGGAGTGCGGCGTCTTCAGCCCGAAAGAGCTCCAGGCCATCGCGCGCGACAACGCTCTCAAGCTGCTGCCTCGCTATTCGGGTTAGCTCGCTGGACACTCTGCCTTGACAAAATGTCACATTAGATATATTCTAAATACTTCATGGACGCCGAGGCGATTAAACGGTCCTTGGAAGGCAGCGGGTTGCGGTGCACTCCGCAGCGCTACGCCGTGATGGCATTCTTGATGGAACACAACAGGCATCCCACGGCTGCGGAAATCTTCGAAGCCGTGAATCGCGTGGATCCGCGCTCTTCCAGGGCCACGACTTATAACAATCTGCGGGACTTGGTGCAGGCGGGTTTGGTGCGTGAAGTGGCCGTCGAGGGCCGCGCCGCGCGATTCGATGCGAAAGGCATGCGGCATCACCACTTCATCTGCGACCGCTGCGGCAATGTGGAGGACATCGAGTGGTACGACGTGCCCCGGCCTGCCTCGGGCTCTCTCGGCAAGCGGGTTCTTCGCGAATGCGAACTCATTTTCCGGGGGCTCTGCACGAAGTGCGCTCCGCGGCGCGCTTCCCGTTAAGTGTCGTAGCTGTCGTAGTTTGCAATATTTTTGACTAATTCGAAGGAGAAGCAGATGGAAAAGAACTCACGGCACAGGGCGCGTCCCAAAATCCAACCGAAGCCAAATGCCCGGTAATGGCGGCCCTCGCAGACACACGGTGGCTGGCGCCCCGACGAATGCGGGCTGGTGGCCGGACCAGCTGAACCTGAAGATCCTGCACCAGAACTCCTCCCTGTCCGATCCGATGGACAAGGAGTTCAATTATGCGGAGGAATTCAAGAGCCTCGATCTCAATGCCGTGATCAAGGACCTGCATGCCTTGATGACGGATTCGCAGGACTGGTGGCCGGCCGACTATGGCCACTATGGGCCGTTTTTCATTCGTATGGCGTGGCACAGCGCCGGTACGTACCGCATCGGCGACGGCCGCGGCGGGGCAGGCTACGGCACACAACGTTTTGCGCCCCTCAATAGCTGGCCGGACAATGCGAACCTCGATAAGGCGCGCCGGTTGCTCTGGCCGATCAAGCAGAAGTATGGCCGGAAAATCTCCTGGGCCGACCTCATGATTCTCGCCGGTAACGTCGCCTTGGAGTCGATGGGGTTCAAGACCTTCGGTTTCGGCGGCGGGCGCGAGGACGTCTGGGAGCCCCAAGAGGACATTTTCTGGGGGCCTGAGGGCAAGTGGCTGGGGGACGAGCGCTACAGCGGCGATCGCCAGCTCGATAATCCTCTCGCCGCCGTTCAGATGGGCCTGATTTACGTGAATCCGGAAGGGCCCAATGGAAAGCCCGATCCAATCGCCGCGGCACGCGATATCCGCGAGACGTTCGCCCGCATGGCGATGAATGACGAGGAGACCGTTGCGCTCATTGCCGGCGGGCACACGTTCGGCAAAACCCACGGCGCTGCCGATGCGGGCAAATATGTCGGCGCCGAACCCGAGGGCGCTCCCATCGAGGAGCAAGGCTTGGGCTGGAAGAACACCTTTGGCAGCGGCAACGGCGCCGACACGATCACCAGCGGGTTGGAGGTCGCATGGACCACCACCCCGGTGAAGTGGAGCAACAACTACTTCGAAAACCTGTTCGGCTATGAGTGGGAACTGACGAAGAGCCCGGCCGGCGCGCAACCAGTGGACTCCCAAGAACGGCGCTGGAGCGGGCACCGTTCCCGATGCCCACGATCCGTCGAAGCGGCACGCCCCGGCAATGCTCACGACGGACCTCGCCCTGAGGATGGACCCGATCTATGCGCCGATCGCCAAGCGCTTCCACGATCATCCGCAGGAGTTCGCGGACGCGTTCGCCAAGGCCTGGTACAAGCTGACGCACCGCGACATGGGGCCGATCTCGCGGTACCTCGGTCCGCTCGTTCCCAAGGAAACGCTGCATATGGCAGGACCCTGTTCCCGCAGTGGATCATGCATTGATCGGGGAGCAGGACATTGCTGCTCTGAAGGCCAAGATCCTCGCATCCGGACTGTCGATCTCCCAACTGGTCACGACTGCCTGGGCGTCGGCGGCGACGTTCCGCGGCTCCGACAAGCGCGGTGGCGCGAACGGCGCGCGCATTCGCCTCGCGCCGCAAAAGGATTGGGAAGTGAACCAGCCGGCCGAACTGGCGAAGGTCCTGCAGAAGCTCGAAGGCGATCCAAAAGGAGTTCAACAGCTTCGCAGTCCAATGGGAACGGGAAGAAGGTCTCGCTCGCGGACCTGATCGTTCTGGGCGGCGACGCCGCCATCGAGGAAGCTGCGAAGAAGGCCGGGCACAACGTGAAGATTCCCTTCTCGCCCGGGCGCACGGATGCTTCGCAGGAGCAGACCGATGCGCACTCCTTTCGCCGCTGGAGCCGGTCGCGGACGGGTTCCGCAACTATCTCCGCAACGGACAGCCCAGGCCGGCGGAGGAACTGCTGGTGGATCGGGCGCAGTTGCTGAAGCTGACTGCTCCCGAGATGACGGTTCTCGTCGGCGGCATGCGCGCCCTGAATGCGAACTTCGGGCAGTCCAAACACGGCGTCTTCACCAACCGGCCCGAGACGCTGACGAATGATTTCTTCGTCAACCTGCTCGACATGAATACGAAGTGGCAGGCCTCCTCTACCGAAGGCGTGTTTGAGGGGCGCGATCGCGCGACGGGCAAAGTCAAGTGGACCGGCACCCGTGTCGACCTGGTCTTCGGTTCGAACTCCCAGCTCCGGGCAATCGCGGAAGTCTATGCATGTGACGACTCGAAGGAGGCGTTTGTGAAGGACTTCGCGGCTGCGTGGAACAAGGTGATGAACCTGGATCGCTACGACCTCGCGGAAGCCACAAAAGGGCGCTGATCGTAACCAGCCGGCCGGCGTCAGGCATCTGCCTGAATGATAAGCTCGGCTTCCTATCGGCGTGCTCGCGTGATAGCATTTCCAATGCGCCCAAGGAGGGCGACACCCATGCGAATGTTGATGCAAATCTCGATCCCAGTCGAAGCTGGAAATAAGGCAGCACGTGCGGGAGCGTTTGGCGCGCCTATGCAAAAGATGATCGAAGCGTTAAAGCCGGAGTGCGCATATTTCACAGCCACTGACAGCGGCGAGCGGGGCGGATTCGTCGTATTTGACCTGGCCGACACTTCGCAGATTCCAGGCATAGCCGAGCCGTTCTTCCACGCCTTCAATGCCAAGCTGACTTTCTCGCCCGTGATGAACGCTCAGGATCTCGCCAAGGGCGCTCCCGGCATCGAGAAAGCGATTAAGGAGTACGGCAAGGCCGCGTCGGCTTGACCCTCTCTCGGATGCATCAGGAATAATCGCTGGCGGCCGCGTCCAACCGGCCTGGTCGCCAGCCTGCCACTTCAAAATAACCGGACCTTCGATCAGCGGATTATGAGAAAAACTAACCTGACGCTGCGCCTGCAAACCTCACTACTGGAAGAAGCTAAGCGGGTCGCCGAGTCCGAAGGCGTCGCTTTGAACCAGTTGATCAATGTCGCCGTAGCGGAGAAGCTGTCCGCGCTCCGTACCGAGGACTACTTCCGCGAGCGATCGAGCCGAGCCAACATCGTGCGAGCCAAGCGCATCCTCCAACGAGCCGGGCGAGGGAAACCTCCCGTTGCCGGCGACGAACGGTAACAGATTTGGATCCCCTCTTTCCGTCAATCTAACGCCAACTTACGGGTCGCGCCGCACTCCACCTACTCACTCCTCTGTTAAACTCGCCCCGGACCCCATGCGCATCCAGTACTTCGCTCTCGGTAGCCTTCCGCATCGCACCACAAAAATTACCAAACGAACCCAAGACTCATTGAAAACAAACGAATCGGCGCGCCGCTCGCACCGCCGCCAAGCCACAATCCCGCATGCCATAATGAGCAAGACATCATCGATCGACACACCGTCCCCCGAGGAGGCTCCGTATGGCAAAATCCAAGAGGCGCAAAGGGCTCGGCGCGCACCTGAATGAAGGTCAGGAAACGCTCGCCGCCGAGCTCCGTTTTGCGCCGGTTAGTCAGAAGACTTCTGTTGACCGGCGTGGTTTCCTGAAGGGCGCGGCCGCCGGGCTCGTCGCCGGACCTCCCCTCGCCATGGCCCAACAGGCGGTCACCTCCGTCGCGGCCAAACCCGCACCCGCCACCGTCGAAACCGCCAGCACCACCGATCGCGCCGGCTCCGACTTCATGATCGACGTCATCAAGTCGCTGGGCATCGAGTATTGCGCCGCCAATCCCGGCACCAGTTTCCGCGGCCTCCACGAATCGCTCATCACCTACGGCGGCAATTCCAATCCCGAGTTTCTCACCTGCCTGCATGAGGAGTCCTCGGTCGCCATGGCGCACGGCTACGCCAAGATCGAAGGCAAGCCCATGATGATCATGGCGCACGGTACTGTCGGCCTGCAGCACGCCTCCATGGCGATCTACAACTGCTACGCCGACCGCGTCCCGCTCTACATTATTCTCGGCAATCTGCTCGGCATCGAGTATCGCCGCGGCAGCGCCGACTGGTATCACAGCGTCCAGGACGCCGCCGCCATGGTGCGTGACTACACCAAATGGGACGACGCGCCGGTCTCACTCGCGCATTTCGCCGAATCCGCCGTGCGCGCTTATAAGATCGCATTGACGCCTCCCTATGAACCGGTCGTGATCGTGGCCGACGGTGTTTTGCAGGAAGAACCAATCACTGAAAAAAATCTGCGCATCCCCAAGTTCGCTCTCCCTGCGCCGCCGCAAGGCGATTCCGATGCCGTCAAGCAAGCCGCGCAGATGCTGGTCGCCGCCGAAAATCCGGTGATCGTCGCTGGACGCCTCGCGCGCACGCCCATGGGTGTCGATCTTTTGATCGAGCTCGCCGACGCGCTGCAGTGCCGCGTCTACGATCAACGGCTGCGCATGAATTTTCCATCACACCATCCGCTGTACGTTCCGCCGGTCAACGATCCCATCACGCCAAAACTAACCGATGCCGATGTCGTCCTGGGACTCGAAGCGCAGGAACTCTGGACACTCACGCATCAGATGTCCGGCCTGAATCAGTTCGGAATGGAAACGCGCTCCATCACCAAACCCGGCGCAAAGATCATCACCGTCTCCGCCGTCGATCTCGATCACAAGTCCAATTACCAGGACTTCGGCCGCTACGTCGAAGCCGACCTCGCTATCACCGGCGACGCCGAAGCTACCATGCCCGAGCTAATCGAACAGGTGAAGCGCCTCATCACCGCGGATCGCAAACGCGCCTTCGCTGAGCGCGGCTTGAAAATCGCCGAGAACAATAAACGGATCCGCGAGCGCAATCGCGAATGGGCCGCCGTCGGTTGGGATGCCAGCCCCATTAGCACGGCTCGGCTTTCCGCGGAGCTTTACGCGCAAATCAAGAATGAAGACTGGTCGCTCGTCTCCAACGATCGCTATCCGAGTTACTGGGCCACCAAGCTCTGGGATTTCAAACATCATTATCAATATATCGGTGCGCAAGGAGCGGCTGGCATCGGATACGGCGCACCTGCCGCGGTTGGAGCGGCGCTAGCGAATCGGAAGCATGGACGCCTGACCGTGAACATTCAACCCGACGGCGACCTCAACTACGCGCCCGGCGTCCTGTGGACCGCTGTCCATCACAAGATTCCGTTGCTGAGCATCGTGCACAACAATCGCGCCTACCATCAGGAGCTCATGTACGTTCAGATGGTCGGCAACAAACGCGATCGCGGGCTCGGCCGCGCCGTCATCGGCACCACCATGACCGATCCGAACATCGACTACGCCAGCATGGCGAAGACCTACGGCATGTACGGCGAAGGCCCCATCAGCGATCCCAAAGATCTGGGACCGGCGATCAGCCGTGCCCTCGAGCGCGTGAAGAAGGGCGAGCCCGCCCTCATCGACTGCGTTACTCAGGGACGCTAAGCGCGAGCGTTTACCGATCGGGCAGCGCGAAGACGTACAACGCGTTGCCATTCGTTGGATGGTGAATATCCGGCGCGATCGTGAATGGCACCTGCCGTGGACTGCCTCCGCCGAGGCCCGTCGGGACTGCGATATATTGCTTCCCGTCGACGCTGAACGAGACCGGGAATCCTTGCACCGAGGTGCCCAGCCGGGTCTTCCATAGCACCGCGCCGGTCTTAACATCCACGGCCCGAAATGTTCTATCCAGATCGCCTACGAACGCTACTCCGCCGGCCGTCGATAGAACCGCCGTAAGGAACGGCGCTCTCTGCTGGATGGACCACATCTCTTTCATGGTTCTCACATCGAACGCCGCCAGCTTCCCGATGTTGCCGTTGCTGCCGGGCATTTCCGTAAAACGCCGCAAGCCCATCGTGCCGCCCGAGCCTTCCTTCGGCTCGACCACGCGGCCATTCATCTCCATGCAGCTTTGGCTCAGAGGAATGATGAGCTGGTTGGTTCCGGGATGGTAACTCATGGCTTGCCAATTGTGGCCGCCCTCGGTGCTCGGACACGCGGGCACCCACACGCCGGTGCGCTGTTCGAGAATGTCATTGCGGTAGCGCACCTTGCCAGTCTGCGGATCGATCTGATCGAACACGTTTTGAAAGACGGTTTCGTGATGAGCGATATATTTGCCGGTTTCCCGGTTCAGCTTCCACAAAATGCCCGCCTTCCCGATAGTGAAGACCAGCTTCTGGCCGCCGTCATCAACCAGCACTCGTTCGTAGACTTCGTCCAGATCGAGCGACTCTCCGGGAACATGCTGGAAGTACCACGCGAGCTTTCCGTCATCCGGGTGCAGCGCCAATGTGGAACTAGTGTAGAGCGCGGTATCGTTCACCGTTGCACCGCGGCTCGCGCGCATCCATGGCTTGGCCTGAGCGACGCCCCAGTACGTGAGGTTCAGCGTAGGATCATAGCTGCCGGTGATCCAAGTGTCGCCGCCCGCGCGCAGCAGATTCGGCAGTTTCCCCCAGGTCTCAACGCCCGGTTCTCCGTCGCGCGGCACGGTATTGAATTTCCAAAGCTGCTTGCCGGTCTCTGCATCGTAAGCGCTGATGAAACATCCGTCTTCTTTATACTTGTCGCAGCCGCCGAGGCCTTCGATTACCTTGCCGTTGATGATGGTCGGGCCGCTGCTATTCTGGTAGCCTTTCTTTCGATCCGCGATCATGGTGTCCCAGACCAGCTTGCCGGTGCGAGCGTCGAGCGCGACGATGTGTGCATCCGTGGTCGCGAGGAAAACCTTGTTGCCGTAGATGCCGAGGCTGCGTGTGGCAGTGCCGGTCAGGATGCCGGAGCCGACGCGGTTCTCCCAAATCAACTCGCCGGTTTTCGCATCCAGCGCTTGCACGGTGTTGCCTGTATTGGCGAGATACATGATGCCGTTGTGCACGATGGGCGTCGGCTCATTCCAGGAGCCTTCGTTCATCGCCCAGACCCACTGGAGTTGCAGTCCTTTAACGTTCGCCGTCGTGATCTGATTGAGCGGGCTGTAACTCCAGGCTTGATAATTGCGCCGGATCATGAGCCAATCGCCGGGGTCGGGATTGCGCAGCATCGCATCCGTTACGGGCGTGAAGTTTTTCACCGTGCCGGTCACCGTGAGACCGCGTTGTCCTCCCGCTTGCTGCGGAGCAGCGCCGACATTAACGTTCGTCTGCGCGGCGACGGCAGGCCGTTGTCCAGTCGCGGTGGAATTGATGAGCGAGCTATTGTTCGCCGCGAGCGCTTGAGCACCGGCGGGTGCGCCGTTGGATTGCAGAATGAACGCGGCAATCTGGACGTACGCGTCGGCCTCAAGCCCGCCCGGATTGGTCGGCGGCATGGCGCGCTGCATATAGGCGACCAGATCGTTGACCGTGCGCGTCCCCCAGGTCCGCATAAAATTGCGGCCCGCGAGTTCAGGCGCTTCTCCGCGTCCGGCAAGATCGGGAGCATGGCATCCGGCGCAATTTGCCGCATACGTCGCGCTGCCCGATACCGCTTGCTGCGCGGTGTATATTTGCGCGGATCCGGAGACGACAGCCAGAGCCATTAGAGAAGAGAGTCGAAAAAAGTTCACGTGAATTCCTTCGCTAGCGCAGGAGCCAGCCCCACAAGTTGCCGTCCGGAGCTTTCTCGCTATGAATCTGAACATAGAGGCGGCCCTTTTTGAGCATTTCGGTCTGCTCGCCGGTCAGATCGACGGACCCTGCGATGGTGCCGCTAGTCGACTTCTGGATCGTGAGATCGAGCAGGGCAGGGCCGCGAACGCCCGTTACTGGACTTGCGTGTATTTGAGCCAGGGTGGCCGGGGACCGCAAGCCCTCAAAACTTCCCATGAGGGAGAGCTTGTGACCACTGAGCGTGGCCGTGATCAAGCCATTTCCGGTGACTTCAGCGCGCAACGAAGCGTCGATGGGTACCGGATACAAGCGCGCCTTGAAAGTTTCCCCGGTTTGCGCCGCTGCGGCCATCGCAAATAGAAAGAGCAGCAATGCCGCGCGTCTTCTTGAGAGCATGACTTACTTCGCGCCCTGATAAATCACTCGCCAGACCCGGCCCTTTTGGCTGTCGGCGATGTAGAGCGACCCGTCGGGACCCTGCGCTACGCCGTCGGCGCGGTACATCGCGTCGGTGGGCGCCATGATCTGCGGCTTGCCGGCGAAGTTGTTCGCGAAGATTTCAAACTTGCCGGAAGGGTTTTCACCTTGGAAGGGCTGGAAGGTCACGTTGTAGCCGTCCATCGGCATGGGCGCGCGGTTCCACGATCCATGAAACGCGATGAACGCGCCGCCCTTGTATTTCGCCGGGAACTGGTTGCCGGAGTAAAACATCAGATCCACCGGCGCCCAGTGCGCGGGAAAGCTCGCGATCGGTTTGGTGAATTGCGCGCAGCGCCCTTCGGTTTTGCCGTCGCCGCCATATTCTGGATTCGCTAAGAGCTTCTGCTGGCCGTAGTCGAAGAAGCAATAAGGCCAGCCGAAGTTCGAACCTGCGACGGCGCGATACATCGGTTCGGCGGGGCGCTCGGCGTTCTCTTTGGCGGTGAACATGCCCGGCCAGAAGATATCGAGCGCATCGCGGTTGTTCATCACGATATAGACGGCGTTGTCGTGCCAGGCGATGGCAGGCATCTGGCGCAGGCCCGTGGCAAAGCGGGTGCCATCCTCCTGTGTCTGATTCAGCTTGTTCTCATCGAACTTCCAAATGCCGCCGTGCTTTTCAAGGAGCTGGCAGGGGTCCTGGCCGCGCACTTTCGGCTGGCGGTCCGGGCTCTGGCAGGCGTTCGAAGGTGCGCCGACATTGACGTAGAGCGAGCCTTTGTCGTCGAAGGTGAGGCCTTTGTCGCCGTGCTGGCGTTCACCGGCGATTCCCATGACTACCGTCTCGGGCGCGCCGGAGGGAACGAGTTGGCCGGCGGTCATCTTGTAACGTTCGACCGAATTTGGATGCGCGACGTACAGATACCCGTGGCGCAGCGCGATGCCGGTGGAGCTGCCCTCAGCGAAATGTTCTTTCATTTCGAAGCGCCCGTCGCCATTGGTATCACGCAGGGCGACCATGCCCCCCGGATTATTGCCTAGGATGGCGACATACACATCGCCGTTTGGGGCGACCACTAAGTGCCGCGCTACGCCCACACCGTCGGCGACAACCAGCGCGCAGAAGCCGGAGGGTAGCGTGAGGCCGCCGTTATCGGAGTCACATTTCGGTGGAGCGGCGGCGTTTAATGCCAGCGCGAAAATCAGTACCGCAGCGGATTGAACAAGAGCTTTCATAGCGTTTTCCCGAGCGTTTTTCATTCTAGCGTAAACGCATTCACGCCCGAACTGACGATCACGACATACTGTTTGCCGTTCTTGCCCAGGTACGTCATGGGATTGGTGTGGCCTTCGGTATCGAGCCTGGTTTCCCAAACGACTTTGCCGGTGCGCGAATCGAAGGCGCGGAAGCGCTTGTCAATCGTGCCGGCAATGAAGAGCAATCCACCGGCGGTGGCGATCGGTCCGCCTTGCCCGAAGGCTCCGGTGTTATGGATCCCCTTCGCCTCCAGATCATCCATGGTCCCGAGCGGCACGCGCCACGCGATATCGCCGGTGTTAGCGTTGACGGCCATCAGTTCGGCCCAGGGCGGTTGCTGGCAGGGTATCTGATTCTTCGGATCCCAGAAGCGCGCATTGAACGTGCCTTTCCCGAGCGGGCTGAAACGGCGGTAGGGTACTTGATCGCCCGCGGGCGTTTTGTCCATGCGGCCCATGCCGGCGACGTTGCGCGTGTTTACGAAGACATAGCTCAGTTTCGGATCGACCGCGACTCCGCCGTAGTTCGGACCGCCCTGCTGGCCCGGAAAGATGATCCTGAATTCCTTGGCGCTGTAAGGCGTGTAGGGCCCTTCGTTATGGATTCCGCCGATCTGACTTACTAAGTCGCGGCAGAATTTTTCGTGCTCCGGCTCGCCTGTGAAAATCTCGTCCGGCTGGATGCTCTGGCGGGCCAGCGGCGGAGGCTTGAGCGGGAACGGCTGCGTAGGCCAGCTTTGCTCGCCCGGCACGTCGCTCTGCGGCACCGGCCGCTCTTCGACCGGATAGATGGATTTGCCGGTCTCGCGATCCAGGAAGAACATCAGGCCAGGTTTCGAAACCGCGACGACCACGGGAATCTTCTTCCCATCGCGAACGACTTCAGCCAGAGCGGGCATCGCTTCGGCATCATAATCCCAAAGGTCGTGATGCGTGAGCTGGAAATACCAGCGCACCTTGCCGCTGTTAGCGTCGAGAGCAACGATAGAGGACGAATACAGATTCTGACCGGGACGCGCGCCTCCGTAGTATTGCGCGGCGGGCTGGCCGATGGGCAGGAAGATCAGGCCGCGCTGTTCATCCACGGTGGCGGCGCCCCAATTCGAAGGCGATCCAGCCAAGATCCAGTTGTCCTTCGGCCAAGTGTCGTAGCCCTGCTCGCCGGGATGCGGAATGGTGTGGAAGGTCCAGACCAGCTTGCCGGTGCGAAGGTCCCAGGCGCGGACGTCCATGGCGGGCCCGTCGGGGTCGTCTTCTTTGCCTTGCGCTCCGGTGATGATCAGATTGCGGTAAATGGCTCCGGGCGAGCTCATGTGATATTGCGCGCGCGGAAACTTCTCGGTCACTCCGGCACGCAGGTCGACGAAGCCTTCTTGCCCGAATCCAGGCACCAGCTTTCCGGTTTTTGCGTTGAGAGCGATCAGTCGGCCGTCGCTGGTTCCGGCCAGGATGGTCGCGGGACGCTCGCGGTCGCCCTGCCAGTAAGTCACTCCACGCAGCGGCGCACCTATTTTGCCCAGTTCGTATTTCCAGATTTCCTTTCCGGTCTCGGGTTCCAGCGCGACGATGGTGTGCTGGAGAGTGGGAGCGTAGAGAATGCCGCCCGCCTTGATGGGAACGGCTTCGGTGGATGTCAGCGCGCGCGTGGCGGGATTTTGATCGACCGAGGCGGAGTCGATGCCGTATTGCCAAGCCGGCTTGAGCTTGGAGACGTTCTTGGTGTTGATCTGCGCAAGCGGCGAGTAACGCTGGCCGTGCTGATCGTAGCCGTATGCCGGCCAGTCATTTTGGGCGCAGAGGTAACCGGGAGCGGCACTCGTGACGAAAGCCGCGAAGAGTGCGCTGAACATGATTCTCATCGATGAAAGTATACACCGCTTGGCTTTGGTACCAGTACCGGATCGAGTACGCATGCCCCCGAAGTACCGTTGAGCAACGAGGAGCAAAGCCTTATCTCTTAAGATGGGTTTCCTTGAATGGATACGACGCTCAGCACTGCGCCCGCTAGTAAGAAGGGTGCGTCTCGTGGCACTGGTAATATAGCCGTACTTATCCCTGCCTGGCAGCCGGATCGAGTCTTAATCGACTTAGTCGTGAGGTTATTGGAGTTCGATTTCGGGGCCATCATCATTGTTAATGACGGCAGCGGCCCATCCTATGAACACGTATTTCAAGAGCTATGCGAGCACGCTCCGGAGGCCAGCCGCGCTCGAGTGCACGTGGTCCGGCACGCGGTGAACCTGGGTAAAGGCCGCGCTTTGAAGACCGGGCTGAACTATTTCCTGAATTCGTTTCCGGATGCGATCGGGATCGTGACGGCGGATGCCGACGGGCAGCACAGCGCCGAAGATATCCTGGCGGTCGCGCGGCAGCTGGAGCACGATCGGCTTCATCTGGTTCTCGGGTCGCGGCGTTTCCAGGGGGAAATTCCGCTGCGCAGCCGCATCGGCAACACGATTACGCGTCATGTGTTTTCGGTGTTGACGGGCACGAGCTTGTCCGATACGCAATCCGGGCTCCGGGGAATACCAACTGAATTGATACCCACGGTTCTTCGGCTGGATGGCGAACGCTACGAATACGAGATGAACGTCCTGACGCACGCCGCGCACTCTTCGGGCATCGCGGAGGTCCCCATCGAAGCCATCTATCTGGATGGAAACCGTTCCTCGCATTTCAATCCCATCTGGGATTCGATGAGGATTTATTTCATCCTGCTGCGGTTCGCAGCTTCTTCGCTGGTGGCGGCCGGGATCGACTTCGTGGTGTTTGCGCTGGTCCTATGGATGACCTCGAATGTGCTTACGAGTATGATCGCGGGCCGCGTTAGTACGCTCGTGAATTTCGCTTTGAACCGCCGCTTCGTATTTAACAGCGGGGGCGGGGTTGTGGCGCCGCTGATGAAGTATTACGCGCTAGCCGCGTTGGTAGGTGTCGCCGCATATTTCTCCATACAATTCCTGTCGGGAACGCTGGGATTCAACGTGCTGGTGGCGAAGGTTCTGGCTGAATCGGTTTTGTGGCTGGGCAGCTTCTCGGCTCAACGCATCTTTATATTTCCGCCCGAGGCACGCAATCGGACTTAGCTCATGGAAATTCGAAATCGAAACCTACTTCTATGTTCGGCGGTGTTGTTGGCCGGGGTATTCGCGGCCTACGCAAATCATTTCGAGAACGCCTTTCACTTCGATGATCTCAACACGATTGTGGACAACCCCGCCATCCGCAGCCTGGACAACATCCCGAAGTTCTTCAGTGATGCGACGTTGTTTAGCACCATAGTCAACAATCGGTCTTACCGCCCGCTGCTCAGACCTCGATTGCGATCGATTACATGCTGGGTGGAGGGCTGAATCCGCTCTGGTTCCACGTCTCGACGTTCTTGTGGTTCTTAGTCCAATTGATTCTGATGTACGCGCTCTATATGTACGTGCTGGAGCAAACGCGGCCATCGGCGCAGAATTGGTGGCTGGCTTGGCTCGCGGTGGCGATCTACGGCTTGCACCCGGTCAGCGCGGAGACGGTCAATTACATCATCCAGCGTGGCGACCTCTACGCCGCGCTTGGGATTGTTGCGGGAGTCGTGATTTACGCCTGGAAACCAGGTCTGCGGAGGCGTGGTCTCTACCTTTTGCCGCCGCTCGCGGCCATGCTGGCCAAACCGACGTCGCTGATATTCGCGCCGCTGCTCTTGATTTACATTGTTTTGATCGATCCCGTTAACTTGCTGCTTTCGGCGCGGGAGAAAAAACGTGGCGGGCCGAGACCCGCAGTCTTCCACTAAGCCCGGCAAGAGCGATCGAAAGCGATCCCGAAACGCATCGCAATCGGCGGCTTCGGCTGTAACCGAACTCGCGCCGGACGGGCAGGAGCGCCTCTGGCTGGTGGCGGTCGCAACGATTTTGGCAATCTTGCGCTCGAAAGTCCGTCCCCGCTTTTCTGCTTTGCGCGGCCTTTTCGTATTTCGAAAAGGCGATGACGCCGGCTACGTTCTCTTCCACCTCGCTGTCATCGGTCGATTATTGGATCACGCAGCCGTACGTGACGTTGCGATACTTCGCCTCGTTTTTCATGCCCATACCATCTCAACGTCGATACGGACCTGCACGCCTTCGAATCCCTATGGAACCTGCCGGCGCTCGCGGGGCTTCTTTTCTGCCTGCTTCTGGTCGCAGCGGCGATTCGAACCGCGGCGCTGCCTAAGTGGCGGGCAGTCTCGTTCGGACTTTGGTGGTTCGTGATCGGCCTGGTTCCCACTGCGCTGTACCCGCTGAATGAGGTCGAAAACGATCATCGGATGTTTTTGCCGTTTGTGGGTTTAAGCCTCGCGGTGGTGTGCGCCGGGGCGAATCTGGTTGCGCTTTGCTCCTTTGCGCGAGTTCGCCAAGCGGTGGCCTGGACCGCCGCCGTGGCCGTTCTTCCAGTACTCGGCTGGGGAACGCATCTGCGGAACGAAGTTTGGCACACGGACGAAACCCTCTGGCGCGACGACATCAAAAAATGTCCAAACAACGCTCGTGGATATTTTAGTCTCGGATTTTCGTTGTGGCTGGTCCCGGGCCGTTTGCCGGAAGCGATCTCAGACTATGAGACGGCCTTGCGGCTAAAACCGGATTACAAAGATGCTCATCGCGATCTGGGACTAGCGTTGGCGAAGGCAGGCCGGCTGCCGGAAGCGATCGCGCACTATCAGGCCGCGATTCGCATCGATCCCTACTACCCCGAAGCCCACAATGATTTGGGAATCGCTTTGGCTCAGGTTCCGGGGCGTTTGCCGGCGGCGATTTCCGAGTTCCGAAAGGCGGCTGAACTGAAGCCCGATTACGCCGATCCGCATGAAAATTTGGGGATCGCGCTGTCACAGATTCCCGGCCGGATGCCCGAGGCGGTGTCGGAGCTGGAAGCCGCATATCGCATACGGCCCGAGCCAACCTTGCGGCGAGTGCTGGACCAACTCCAGAAAAACTAGGCCCGCGAGCCAGTTCACAAATCCCAGATAATTCTCGACACACGGCAGCCGCCGTGTATCACACAGCAATGCGCCGCCCGCGCACGTGATATAGCTAAGGTTTACGCTGAAGGTTTACGGTTAACAAGCTGTTCGACCCGGACCCGGGTCCGCGAGTGGGCGTGGAAAACCGAGCACCGGTAATCTGAGAGGAGCATCCGGACGAAAGTCCGGTGTGTTCCCGTGTCAGCGGATCTGCGCCAACAAGCCGCGGATGTCGCCTTCCACCTTCTTGGACGGTTTGTCGGAGAGCGCCGTTTCGAGCTCATGCTTGGCGGTGGTGCGGTCCCCTTTCTGAACGAGTGCTACGGCGTAATGATAGCGATAGCCGGCATTGGCCGGATCCTTCTGGATCAATCTAGACAGGATGGGAAGCATAGCCGCCGAGTTGCCCAGCTTAATGTGAATCCAGGCCAAAGTATCCTCTATGGCAGCCAAGTTCGGCGCTTTGCGGCTCGCGGCAGTGGCTAGGCGCAGCGCCTCGTTTTGGTCGCCGCCGGTCTGGACCAGCAAGAACGCCAGGTTGTTCAGCACAACCGCATCATCCGGTGTCTGGGCCAATGCCTTGCGATAGCTCGCGATGGCTTCCGTTGTTTTGCCGGATTCATCCTGAAGGATTCCAATGGTTCGATCCAGCCCCTTGCGTTGCGGATCAAGCTGGCGTGCTCGCTGGAAGGCCTGGATGGCAGCCGCGACGTTTCCGTGACGAGCTTGAAACTCTCCAATGCTGATCTGGGCGTCGGCCGATTTCGGATTCTGGTCCGCCAATTTCTGCAGTTCCGCCATGGCCGTATCCGATTTGCCAGCTGCTTCAGCGGTAGCAACCATGAGCGCCGCGCGTGCATTGGATTGGGGAGAACGCTTGAGTTCCGCCTCGGCGAGCTGTAGAGCTCGGTCCGGATGGCGCTCTCCCATGTAACTGTCCACCAACCCGGCCAGCGGATAGAGATTCGCATCGCCCTCGTGATACAGCTTCTGGAAGTGCCGTTCTGCTTCGGCATAATTCTTTTCCCGCAGTGCGATTACTCCCAGCTCCATTTCCACGGGCGGCGCATCCTTGGTGCTTTGCGCGAGCTGTTCAGCTTCCAGCTTGGCCTGCGCGAACGAACCCGATCCGCTCAGTCCGATAATTCGAAACAGCTTCGCGGTGGGGTCATTCGGTTGAATCGCCAGCGCAGCACCAGCATTTTCCAGCACTGACGCGTAATTCCTGCGCTGTACTCCGACTTGAGCCAGCGCGATTCGGGCGGCTATGAATTTCGGGTCGGCGGCGGCGGCTTTGCCGAAGTGGCCCGCGGCGGAGTCCAGATCGCCCTTGGCCTGAAAAGCTCGTCCAGCGATCATCTGAATGCGGGTATCGGAGGGCGCTTCCTTTGCCAACTCGCCGGCCAGCGCCACCGCCGTGTTCAGGTTCGCTGCACCGCCGAGCCGCGTTAAAATCTCGATCTTCAGAGTGCGCGCGAACTGGTTTTTGGCATCGGTAACCAAAATCGAATCCAGGGTTTTAATCGCGTCATTGGTTCGACCCAGTGCGACCAGTGTGCCGGCCTCGCGCCCCTGGTAGACGGTGGCGTGTGCTTTGTCCAGCGAAGCGCCACGCTGATAGTCAGCGAGAGCCTTTTCAAAGCTATGCACCAGCATGTGAAAATCCCCCACCAGCAAATCCGCCTGGGGGATGGTGTTGCGGCGCTGCAGCAGCGAGTTCAGCAGATTCTCGGCGTCAGCCGGCTTCTGCTGCCGGAAATATTGGGCGGCCAAGCGAAGTACCGGAGCCGAGTCGTCCGGGTTGTTGGCGATCCGCGATTTCAGCAGCGCCTCGGCATCCGCGTCCCTCCGCTGCGCCAGATAGAATGTGTACAGCAACTCATAAGGCGGCGCGTACTGCGGATGCTTTGCGATCGCTTCTTTGGCCGCACGCTCCCCCTCCTCCAGACGATTGTCCTTCAGAAGCGCTTCTGCCAGATCCGTACTGAGTTGCGTGGAATCCTTAGTGAAACGAAGTGCGTTCTGAAAGTATTGCACGGCTTCCGATGGCCGGTTGTCGATCAGCGCGATGGCGCCCTTGAGTCGAAGTGCTTCGGCCGAGTTTTGATTTTTAGTCAATATTTCGTCGGTAAGTGTTTTGGCTTGGTTATAAAGCACTGCCGGATGCCGCGCATCGCGCGCGTACACTGCCAGACAAAGGCTGGCAAGCTCGACTTTCGCCGGGATGTTTTCAGGACTTAAATTCACAGCCCGGCTCAAATCCTGGTACACTTCGACGCCTTGGTTCAGCTTGATCAGGGCCAGACTCAAACGGTAATAGGCTTCCCCCGACCGAGAGTCCTTCTTAATTGCATTGCGGTAATTCAATGCCGCGTCTTCGTACTTGCCTGCGGCATACAATTGGTTTCCTCGCTCGACGTATTGCTGCGAGTTCTTGGAGCAGCCACAGGCGCCAATACAGATCAGAACGCCGGCCGCGATGAAATTAGCTTTACGTTTGGAGGGAGTCATTGAATTACATCGATTCGGCGGCCCTTCCAGGCAGGCCGCGGAAATCCAAGTCTATCATGCGATGGTGCGAGCGAGATGATCTGGTGGTACTAGTACAGTACAGGAATTATTTACTGGCCTTGGTGAGCCTTTTAAAACACCACCGAGTACCGTGCTGGCCCGGCATTCCGCGGACCGGCTGCGATGATTTCATTCGATCATTTCACGACGACGACTGTAAATGAGGTTGTGTTGCCAGGAGTGGTGAAGCCCGGAGGCGCGGGGAAAGATACAACGGTATTACCAGGACTGAGTGGGGTGAATTGCGCGATGGCGTGCATGCCTTGTAAGACTACAGGCGACGTAATTGTTCCTATTGCCGGGTCACTGCTCTTGAGTTCAATTTTCGGCGCAACGCCGGCACGCAGAGCTTGGACCGTGAGGTCAGCTCCTCGGTGAGTAATGGGATCGAGTCGAGCTGGATAAAGGTCAAAATATACGGGGCCGGCCGACAAACTAGTTACAATTCCATGATCTCTCTTGGCCGACTCGCCTCGAAAGAATTCAGCTTCGTCAGGCGGCAATTTGTAGCCCATCAACACGCCCGACGGCGTCATTTTCACATTTTCCGTCCGCTCGCGGCGGCCTGGCGCTGTGGCCGTTACGGTCGCGGATCCAGAGTCATTCAGGGCTTGCATGCAGAAACCGGTCCGATTGCTGCCAGCGGGAATCGTGATGGTAACCGATTTCTGCCCTGGATCTGCGCCGGTTGACAGCACAAGTTGAGGATTGTCGCTCGTCAACGTAACAGGCAGCCCGTTTGGCGGGGCCGGACTACCGAGCGAGATTGAATCGCACACCATAAGGTCCTTGCCGACGTAGGCGTCGCTCATTAAACCCAGACCTGGCAGCATGACGGTGGCCGCCACGGTCCCAAGTTTGGCTGGTGAACTGAACCCGGAAGGTCCGCTGACAGCAAGCGTGGTGGTGCCTGGAGCGACCGGTAGAAAGCGCACCTTGGTGGAATTCGATCCGCCGGGGATTACTAATGTCGAGGCTGCAAGTGTGGCGACTTCCGGATGGGAGCTACTTAAAGCAATCGTGGCCGACAAGCCGCCCGCGATCATCTGCCGGTCCACGTAATTAAGAGAAGAGTCCAGCAATGCCGAATAAATCCTCATATTAAAGGGCGGGGCATCGGTGCTGGTGCTGAAAGTATCCTCGGCAGTTTTCGAGAGCAGAGGAGCTAAGATAACAAATCCAGAAGGCGCGAGTGTCACCTTCCCGGTGCCGCTCACAAAGTCCGGAGCGCTGGCCGTATATGTCGCGGTACCGCTGCTCGCGAGTCCCTGAAGATAGAATTCAAAACTCCGGAGTTCGCCTCGGATCACCCTAACCGTGATAGATCGTGAACCCGCCGCTTCCGGCGCTGTCGAGAGGAGTAATAGATCGGGATTGTCGCTGGTCAGCGTGATGTCGACAGGGCCTTTTAGGAATCGTTCGCTAAGCGTGACATGCGCCACCATTTCGAGATTTCGCCCCACTGTGACGTTATCGGGCGCCAGCCCAACATCACCGAGCATTGTGGCTGGGAGAAGAATAGAAAGCGCTACCAAGCTAGCCGAGGTCAAATATCGGGCCGGGATGCAATCCGGTGTTAACAGTGATTTATGATATGCCATTGTATTGAAAGTTATTACCTAAGTGTGTGACCGACATCAAGAGTCGTAGTGTTGTGATACCCTAGTCAGGAAATAAACGCTAAAATCAGTAAGTCAACGATAACCTCTCTATACCGCAAGTTCATTTTCAGGAGGCAAGCTAACGAATTTGCCTAAGTCGCGCCGGTCTTGCAGGATCTTGGCTACTATTCCCGAACGCGTTGTCACGCCCATCTTCACCATTACCAGCCGCAAGAAGGCCCGTACAGTGTTAGGGCTGATATTCATTCGCTCGGCCAGTTCCTTATTGGTTAACCCCATGGAAATGCCTTCCAGGGCCTCCTGCTCTCTCCCCGTAAGGTTATATTTGGTTGCCGCCTCATGCATCGCGCTGGTCATGTAGGAGTCTTTTTGCAGATGTATCGCCACGATGGTTTCCGGGAACAACCCATCGGCGCATTCAACCAGGTAGGCTCGGCAGACATATTCACTCTTGCCTCGGTGGAAGATGGTCTTCACCGAAGACAATTCATTGGGTTTGCAGGTGCGAATCACTCTTAGGATCTCTTCCGGCACGGCGGGCTGGTTCGGATGATTCAGAATAGCCGCCGCACCGCGATCGAGAGCCAGGGGCTTGAGCGACGAATCCAGCAGGATCAAGCCTTCATCGGGGATGATCGGAGAGGTATGGGGTTTGTGAACAAAAGCGTGCTTTGAGACGTTTTTTTTGGTTAATTGCATTGAACACATCGCTTGCGAAACGGCTTGGACTGGAAGTGAAAAGAGACGCGCTCGGCGCGTGCGGAATCGGATGGGGCGCGACCACGTCGAGGAGTGGCCGGCCTTGCGCAGTTCGTCAACAGCAGAGAATGTGGTTGGACCATGATTAGCTACGGTTTGTAATTCATTAAGTAGGTTCCCCAATTCGCGTCCGGATAGCGGGGAACACTTGGGCTGGGAATGAATTCCGTTGCCATCCAGATGGAACCGTCACTGGCGGCCATAGCCGCCGAGTAATCGCCCCAACGTGCTATGCCATCCCCGCCGAATGCGTAATATCCTGAAAACCCATCCTCTGGAGCACCGCCAACACCGGCAATTTGGATGCTGGATCCTATGGACAGACCATTGACCGTCACAAACGCTGCACTCGGATAGTAGTCCGGCCCCGCCAATGTGAAGACGATGGCGCCCTGACCCTGCGGGTTTACGGCCATGGCCGGCCGTAGGATGGAATCAGTATTGACGTAAAGATACCCTTGGCTCAATACCGTGGCGTTCGGCACGCCGCCGCGAAATATGGGAGCAAGGATGACATATGCGGCGCCAAGAACGGGCTGACCGTTGTCATCAGTGTATTGAGTCTGCATTGTCACGTACAGCCGTGCATTCACGTATTCAACCGACTGAATTCGAACGTCACCGGGATCGAGATACTCGACTGGGTCTCCGTATGTCGTTCCCAAAGGCGTTGGACCAGGAGGCTGGATAACGGGATCGCCGATCTCATAGGTAATACCGGTCGGAATGATTACCTGATACAACTCGAGCTGGACACTTGGATTCGTACTGGATAAGTAACTCGTATTGACTAAGGCCCAAACGGCTACCTGAGTGCCGCTGGAAGCGAACTGACTGCTAACGAAATATTCGATTCCGTTGTTTCCTACATAGAAAAATCCGCCGGGGGGCGTAGTCGCGGGTTGAATCGTAAATTCGTAATTGGTGGCGCGTTGGAGCGTGAACTCCCAGGCGTTCGGCGTGGCCGCGTTCTTTCCTAGAGAGGCCTTGTCAATGGCCAAGATCACTGCCGCAGGCGGTTGGGACGTTAGATTGGCCGCATTGTAAGAATTCCAGCTGACGTAGACTCCGTATTCGTCCGATCCAATCTCCGGATAATCCGAAATACATCCAAAGATTTCACATGCCGGAATAGAGGCCCCGCCCCGAAGCGGAGGGTTAGTCGTGTTAATCGAATAAACATTATAGGTTCCCGTCGGATCTCCTGTTTGACTGACAGCTATCCAAAGGTGAGAATCCTGGGCGTCATCCTGAACTCGTTGAAGCACGAAGAAACGATTCAACGTCTGGTCGTAGAAAACTCGTATGTCGGTGGGGAACGGACCTTCTGCCACGCACCCGCTCGTGCTGGAAGTGCGCGTACAGGCGGGCGCCATGCCAAACAGTTGATTGGTAGAAATGACCGACGGCAACAGAGGCTGTCCCGACGTGCTATACACCTGGAAGGCGTTGTTCACTCCTTCAACAACGTATCCGTTGGCAACGGCCAGGCCCTGCGACGGCGGCTCTACGTTCAATTGGTTCCCACCGTCGGCACTGCGCTGGTCATATTCCGACATGCCCATAAATGAAAAACTGCTGGTTGTCGGATTTACCGGCAGAGCCAATTCGGCACTCATTCGCGCTAGGCGGGGAGAAAGGCGGAGAAGCTGCGAGCCGAGACTCTCCTGGGATGCCTGCCTGCGGCCCCGGTTAGGAAGTCCCGCAACGCGCGCGTCGTCCGTGTTAGCTAAGCGGGGCCCCGCAGCGCTTGGCGACGCAGAACGCACATTCGACTGCAAAAGTTGTGAATTGGCCTGGGCCAACTGGAGAACATTTTGCGTGCTTACGAGTGCAAGCTGTCCAGTAACATTGACCCCGAAATATTGCGTCGTCTGCGCGCTGAGAGACAGCGCGGTCACGGCTACACCAAAACTTAGTAAGTGAAGTCTGCTCACCCTTGTACCCCCTGGCGATCGGTGCCGCGGTCGATCCACCGCCGGCCTATCAGAATGGCGGCAATGAGACCAAATAGCACGATGCGGCTACTGGGCTCCGGGACGGTCGACGGATCTGGTGCGCTGAATTGCGAAAGTGTCAGCATGCCCTGGCCGCCGTTGTTGTCATCGGTCTGTACGTAAAACCCGAAGCTCTCGCCCGCGGTAACGGCAAACGTAACCAGGCCCATTCCCTGGTTTTGGTCGTCAGCGATCTGGTAGTCTACGCCATTCAAAATATAACCCGCCTGGTCGCATGGACCCGCATTGTTCAGGCCGCAGCCGACATTCGGTATAGTCGCCGCATACTGGGAAGGATCGGTGGACGAGTAAGACCAATCGAATTGAACCACTCCAGACATGGCCGCGGTAATAGTCAAGTCAGTCTCGCCAAAAGCGCCGCTTCCGCTAGGGTTGGTGGTTAGGACGACCGAGGCGCCATTGTCGGGAGTCGATGCCGAGCCGTTTGTGCCCGACGGTTGTCCGGGAACACATCCGGACAGTGTGCACACTTGATCGGTGTTGAACAAGGTCCAATTACCGTACATGTTGCTGGTGCTAAGTGTGTTACTAAAGGCGTAATCGCCCACAAAGTCTGCCTTGGCGTGTTGCGGCAAGGCTGCGCACAGTCCGAAGGCGCTGCACAGTACCAGGAGCGTGTGACGATTTGAAAGGGCGTTAGTTATTAGTCGTTTTGGTGATCGTAAGATACCCATTATGATGAGGTCCGCACTATTCTAGGCTCGGGAGGAAATCTGCTTATATGAGAAGTATGTTCTTCGAGAAACACCTGCATGTTGCCACATAGTCAATTTTTTGGTCAAGTAGACTAATCGGACAAAAGTACTAAACCTACCAATGGGTTAGCTCATATTGGATGACGCGATGGCGACCAGATTCTGAACGATGAAATGGGCGACATGTGCTCGAACGCGCAGCCAATCGAGCGATGCGCGGTGGCCGGGTATCCGCCAAGTGACTTGCCGTTGGTACGGAATCAAGCTAGCAGCCTGTGCCTAAATCGGCTCTTTTGAGGAACAGCGGATTCTCTCACCATAGAACGCGCGATCGCAGGAGTTCGTGCACGGTATTAGTGGACTAGCCAGATCAACGCAGCCCATCCCGAATACGGCAATCGTGAGCCGCAGAAACGCAAGATTGGTTGCCGGCTTGAGGTCGTGGGCCGCTCTCGGCTTACCGGCTCCGTGCAAAGACCTCAGCAGCAATGCCAGATTGCACGCTGCGGCTTGTATCAGCAGTCTCTTGTGGATATTCTCCCGGCCTCGTAAATACAACCGATCCATGCCGCCGGTATCGAACTGATGCGCGAAGTTTCTCTCGATCTTCTCGCCGCGCTGAGACTGTAGCCGCTTGCCCCGCGCGCCGTTGATCCGTCTTCGATTGGCGTACACAGCGTCCCGTTCCTCCGCCTTGCCACCCCAGTTGCGAGGGCCACGATCCGGTTCGGCGACGTACGTTCTCAAGCCGAGTTCCTTGATCCCAATCATCGTCTGGTTGCTGTGATAACCCTTGTCCGCGACTACTTCCGCAATGCCCTCGCCTGCCACCGGATATTTGCCCTCTGCGCTTTTGACATCGATCAACTCCGCCACCGCTTCGCCCGCCTCGCACAGTGTTTCCGCTACCGTTGCACTATCGGCAGCCGCACCTCCGTGCGTCGTCACGGCAACGATGGCTCCCGTCTCCATGTCCACCGCCTGTTCCACCTTATATGCCAGTGCCGTGCGGCCGTCCTTGAGCTTGGTAATCTCGGCTTCCGGATCGGCAGGGCTCTTCCAATCTTCGTTACTGGTCTTCTTCTTGCGTTTCCGGTCCAAGCGTAATAACGCCGCCGCATCCGGAGCCTCAATGCCTTCGGCTTCCGCCACCTTTTTCAAAAAGTCCATGTAGTTGTCGCCGGTGTCGCGCCGCACAATCGATTTCATGGCCGCATTGGCTTCCAGCGTCGTCGAATCCACGCCCATCGTCTTGCCCTTGACCAGCCCCGCTGGCGCTAGCTGCTCCAGAACCCAGTCGAAGATCAGCTTGTGAGTGCTGGCTTCGAGCAATCGCCGCGTGCGGGAAATGGTCACATGATCCGGCGTATTCTCGTCGATTCCGTAGCCAAGAAACTGCCGCAAGCTGAGCGAATCGGCCACGCGCCAGGCAATGCCTCGTTCACTATCGATGCCTTCAAAGAAACCGATCAGCATCAGCCGGAAGTACACGCCGGGAACCAGCGATGGCCTGCCCACGCCGTCAGCGTAGTACCGTTTGCACTCCTCTTCGCAGAACCGGTCGAAGCCTGCCTCTTTCAGCTTCGCCTCTAGCTTGCGGTAGAACGGATGTCCAGGCGCCTCCGCCACCTCCGAGCTGTACCAGATCTCTTCTTGCCGCTCCCGGCCTTTCCTCGTCCCCATCGCCATGACTGATTTTATGCTGAAACATTCCTGGGAGGAAGTGATTTTAGACACGGGCTGCTAGGCCTAGTAGACCTTCTAGACGGCTCGGCAACAAACGAAAAAGGGAATGCGCCCGAGAAGGACGCATTCCCTTTGGACGGAAGGGCCGGTGAGGTTACGGCCCAACAGTGATAGACACGTAATTGGGATGGCTTGTGGTGGTGCCGGCTGCCACTGCCATGCCAATCGACGTGAAGGATGGGTTGGTCGGGCTTATGGCGACCCGTCCTCCCGAGCCTTGGCTAGTCGGTTGATAGTTAGCGAACGCGCCTGAGGTGCCCGGCTGTACCGTGACTGACGCGGCTGGCGTACCGCCAACCGAACCGGTCGTAGTCAGGTTGACCGTGAGCGCGCCAGCTTGAGGTGCTAGCGTCTGTATGGGGTTGTCCGTCGAATCGAACGAGTTCGGGCCATTGCAGGGCGACGTGAAGTTGCTGCTGAGACAGAGTTCGCCCACCCAGACTGTCAGGTCGATCTGGCTGCCGGACGACAGGGTCACGTTCGTCTCAATTTGACCGAACGCGGTACCTGCGGCCCCGCCTGACGGATTCGAGATCACGATGCCGGATGGCATGAACGTGATCGTATTGGTTCGGCTTTGGAACCCACTTGCGGTAGCAGTGTAGCTGGCCGTAGTCCCATTTGCGAACGATGACGCACAAGGAGCCGTCGTGCTGAGGCAAACCCCTTGCAGCCAGTAAGTCGCTTGCGTGTTGCCGGCGGACACGAAGACCGTTGCGGTTTGAGACCCCGCAGTCGTCCCGGTCGCATCGCTAGAGACCAGAAGGGTCCCGCTGGTGCTGGTCAGCGTCACGTTCACCCCACTCGCCGGAGCTGGTGTTTCTAGCGTAATGGTACCCTCCACCTCGAGGTTCTGCCCGACCGAGCCGGCATCCGTGAGAAGCATACCGGGCGCGAAAACATTCACGACTAACGACGTGTCGGTGGTCGGCGTAAGGAATCCGGCCGGACTGGTCGGAGTTTGCACGGTCAAGGTGGTGGTCGTATTCGAGGACACCGCGTTCGGTACGAAAGTATCGTCGTCATTGGTCGGTGGACCAATGATCTGACCGCCGGTCATCGTAACTGCGCTGACCGAACCGGCACCCGTGTTGGTGTTTTGCACGGGAATGGTCACAGTGAGGCCACCTGCTAACATCCCGGTGACGATCTGTCCGTTGGTCGTAATGATTTGTCCCGCGGCGGTAAGCTGTACCGGCCAGACATCGAAATCCGAATTGCCGACGAACTGTCCCGCATCGATGAAGTCGAACTGCCCGGCCCATCCGGAGGCCCAATGACGAAGCCAGAAGGCGTGAAGGTCACAGTCCCGTTGACCGATCCGAAACCGTCCCCAGGATCGGAAACGGTATAGGTCGTGCTGCCGGTGCTGACCAGACCTTGAACAAAGAACGATATGCTACTGCTAGATCCAACAAAGGGGATCTGTACGTTGATGGTTTGCGATCCTGCTGAGAACTGGCTGGTCGACAACAACAGCTTGGTCGGATCGTTACTGGTGATGGTGATTAAGCTGCCGCTGAGCGGGCTGGTAAAGGTGACTTGTTGAGTCGTTTCCAGCCACTGACCCACACTGGTCGAAGTGGGCGTATTGATGCCGGCGGATAGTACGCTAACACCCAATTGGTTCTGCGATTGTCCCGGCGTCGTAAAGCCGCTCGGGACGCCGACTGTCACGGTGGTTGTGCCGGTATTCTCCGGTACGAAGGTCACCGCTTGAGATGCAACGTTCCCAGTGAAGGTAACCGAGGTGGGGCTGACTATGCCCACTCCGGCCGGGGAAACGCTAACCGGCACGACGACCGTTGTTCCTCCGGCGACGCTTTGATTGAGCTGATTTGCCAGGTAAGCATTGGTGTTCGGATCCAACTGTGCCGCTTCCACAGTTAAGGTCGTGTTAGCGGCCCCAACGGCGGTCGTGATACTCGGAGTGCCGACCGGCTGCGGAGGCGGCGGGGTGATAACGAATCCGGACGGGGTGACCAGGACGGTAGCGGTGCCGCTGATATAACCCGAACTGCTCGCCGTGATGGTGGCCAAGCCGGAGTTGGCCGTGCCTTGGATGTAGATGATGGTCTGCGTACCGCCACCGTTAATCGTAGCGTTTGCGGTTGCCGCGCCCGTACCTAATGCTGTGCCGGATACCGTCGCGACGCTTGCATTACTCGTCGAGAGCGAGATGGGGCAAGACGCGTTCGGGCAACTGGTTGGAAAGGTGACCGTAGCGAGCGTTTGGAGACCATTTCCGACCGTAACGCTGCTGACGATGATTTGAGTCGAGGCGGTATTGTCATTGACGAGCGAGAACGTCGCTGTTCCAACTGCCGGCGCGGACGGTATCGAAGCGCTGACTTGGAAGCGGCGCTGGTGAAGGTAGTCCCTCCGATAACGGTGGTGCCAATGCCATTGGCAACCAAGGTCGGCGCCGTGGCGATACCGGAAGAGTTCGTGACGGCCGTGGCCGTGGATCCCCAGATAAAGTTACCGGAAGCGGAGGTGGTTGGATTCGTGCCGGCCGTGAACTGCACCGTCACGCCCGAGATCGGATTGCCGCCCGCGTCGGTGACCAGCGCCGCCAGGTTAGTGGGAAACGCGTTGTTAATGGTGGCCTGGTCCCCTGAGCAACCAGCCGAACAAGAGATCGCGGCCGGCGAGGGCGTCAGGTTCGTCAATGAGAACGTAGCGTTCGAGGATGTGCCCACGGACGCGGTTACGGTATAGGGTCCACCGACCGATCCGTTGGCAGTCACGCTCGTCGAAGCGATACCGGCGACGCTGGCGACCACCGGGTTTTGGCTGATGCCGGGGCCGCTGGACGGACCAGTGAAGGTCACGTTCGCGCCGGAAACCAGATTGCCATAGCTATCGGTCACCTTAGCGACCAGCGGTTGAGCGAAGGCGGAGTTGATGGTTGTGTTTTGGCCGGTGCCGCTGCTGTAAGTGACGGCCGCAGCCACTCCCGCCTGGTTGGTGAGCGCGAAGCTGGCCGAGCCGGTTCCGTCCGTTGCGGTTACTGTGTAGGGTCCACCGGCGACGGTGTTAGCCGTCACTTGCTTGGAAGCCACGCCATTGCTGATGGTCGCGCTGGTTGATACGATGCTCGCGCCGGTGGTCGGACCCGAGAAAGTGACTGAGCCGGTTTGAACGGCATTGCCGTATTGGTCGGTAACGTTCACTGAGAGCGCTGTGCCGAAAAGCGTTCCAACCATCGTCGATTGGCTCGAACTGCCGTTCACTGTAATGTTCGTCGCCGTTCCAGCGTTATTGGTCAAGTTGAAGGCGGACGGCGTGTTGATGCCAGGAACCGAGAGGCTCACCGGATAGGTTCCAGCCACCGTGTTGGCAGTGGCGGTGAGCGTTGCAGTACCCGTGCTATCGGTAACTGCCGTATTCGTACCCGCCAGGGCTGCGCCAGTCGACGGGCTGCCGAAGGTCACAGTCACATTCGGGATCGGATTCGAGTTGACGTCTTTGACGATGGCCTTCAAAGGTTGGCCGAACGGCGTACCCACAGTGGTGCTCTGGGGCGAACCGCTGACAAACGATACGCTGGCCGGGGTGGTGGTGTTGTATAGCGAGAAGGTGGCCGAACCCGTTCCCGCCGATGCTGTTACGGTGTAAGGACCGCCTATCGTGCTGTTAGCGGTCACAGTCTTTGAAGCAACTCCAGAACTGGTTTGGGCCGTGGTTGCTGTGATGCTGGCTCCGGTGGATGGACCTGTAAAGGTCACTGTCGTTCCGTCCGCAACGTTGTTGCCGTACTGGTCAGTGACGGTCACGACCAGCGGATTCGGGAACGCTGCTCCGAGGTTGGCGCTCTGGCCGCCGCCGGAGGTCGCGACTACCGTTGCCGCTGTTCCTGGAGTATTGGTCAGCGCAAATGTGGCTGGCGTACTTACTCCACCCACGGTTGCGTTTACGTTATAGGTGCCGGACACATGGTTCGCGGTAGCTGTCGCGGTCGCGATTCCGGAGCTGTTGGTGGTGGTTATTCCGGTGAATCGTCGCGCTCGCCCCGGTGGAGGGAGCGGTGAAGGTGACCGTTTGGTTGGAAATCGGGTTGTTGCCCGAGTCCGTCACGGTAACCGAGAGCAGATTGCCGAACGCGGTATTCACGGTGGCGCTCTGCGGCGTTCCGTTGCTTCCGGAAGTCACGACAATGTGCGCCGCGCTGGCCACGGTATTGGTCAGCGAGAAGGTTGCAGAACCGGCGCCCGAGAATCCTGAAACGGTCGCGGTCACCGTGTAGGGAGTAGAAGACGCGGTGTTGTTCGCGGTCACGCTCCCACTTGCTACGCCCGAGGCGCTGGTGGTGGCAGTCACGCCAGGCACGATGCTGGCGCCCGTGGACGGTCCGGCAAAGTTTACCGTCGCGCCCGATACCGGGTTGCCGGAGGAATCCTTCACCGTTACCGTGAGGGGTTGGGGGAACGCGGTGCCGATTACCTGTTGTTGGCCTGAACCGGTTCCGGCCGTGATCGAGGCCGGATTACCGCCCTTGTTGGTGAGCTGGAAGATGGCCGAAGTTGCGACACCGGTCGCGGTCGCGGTTGCATTATAAGTACCGGCGACGCCATTGGCCGTAGCCGAAACGCTTACCTGACCTGAACTGTTCGTGCTGAGCGGATTCGGCGGCAGGAAGCTTGCGCTCGCGCCCGTGGTTGGGCCGGCGAACGACACGCTGACGCCCGGCACCGCATTGCCGAAACTATCCGTAACGGTTGCGAGTAGGTTTCCGCTGAACTGGCTGTTGACGGTCGCACTCTGTCCGCCGCCGCTGGTGGCGGTGATGGTGGCCGCGCTTCCCGGATTGTTCGTGAGCGAGATGTTGTACGAGGATACGCTCGGGGTGGAAATGGTAACCGTGTAGCTGGAACTGGACGCCACTGTGTTGGCGGTGGCGTTCACGGTCACCTGGCCGGAAGCGTTCGTGACGTACGACCCGGTGCTGAAGGTGGCGCTCGGCCCGGTGGTCGGAGCGGTGAACGTTACCGTAACGTTTGGCACCGGATTGCCCGAGCTATCTTTCACCGTCACCACGATCGGAGTCGGGAACGGCTGTCCCGCGGGTGCGCTTTGGCCCGATCCAGTGGCTGTCAGCGAGGACGCGGTTCCCGCGGTTACCGTGACGCTGCTCGATGCCGACGTCAGTCCATTGCCCGACGCGCTGATGGTAGCGATCGCGGCTCCGGCCACGATACCAGTCACCTGGGGCTGGACAATGGGTGCCGTGGCATTCGCCGGAATAGTGACGCTGGACTGATTGATGCTGACCTTCGTGCTATCGCTGCTGCTGAGGTTCACCGTCAGGCCGCCCGGAGGAGCTGCCGCAGTCAACGTGATTCCCAGCGGCGTCTGTTGACCTGCCTGCACGGTCAGCGTGGAAGGCAGAACGATCGCCCCCACGACCTGCGTAGTTACCGTCTCACTCACGACGGCCAGGTTCGGCAGATCGCTGGCCTGAATGGTCGCGGAGCCGCTTGTGCCGGCGGTGACTGGGACGCTGACGCTGGTGGTGTTGGGTGCGATGGTCACCGTAACAGGAACCGAGGCCGCGGCCGGATTGGTCGAAAGAAGATTGATGGAGAGACCACCCGCCGGCGCCGGCGACGATAGGTTCAGTGTAAGATTCTGCTGCGCACCAGTAAGTATGATAGTGCTGTTCTGGGCGAAACTCAGAGTGTCGCTCACCGTCACCGTGCCGGTTCCGCTGGTGAAGCCGGGCGCGGACGCGGTAATGGTCGCAGAGGTGAAGTTCACGCCGGTTACTTGCGGCGCGGTGGTGGGAGCTGTGGCGCCTTGGGCGATGAACACGGTGTTGGGATTGAATGTCACATTGGTCGGGTCGCTACTTTGCAGCGTGATCGTGACTCCGTTTACCGGTGCCCCGGTTGCCAGACCGACATTGTAAGCCTGAGACTGGCCTGTGCCGAGCGCGACCAGCGCGGGTAAGGTGACTTGGCCCGAACTCGCCACCAGAATGTTCGACGTAGCTCCGATCCAGCCGTTCGCGATCGCCGAAACGGTCGTCGTGCCAGTGCTTTGTCCGGTGACGTTAAACGTGCCGGTGGTGTTGCCGGAGGTAATGGAGACGCTGGTGGTATCGAAACTAATGATTCCGGTAGGAGCAGCGGAAAGCGATACGGTTACCCCGGCGGCAGGCGCGGGGAGATTCAGCGTGATGGTCCCTTGCTTGGAGCGTGTCAGGCCCACGGCGGAATCCAGCGTGATGGTAATCGTGGGAGTAATTACATTCACCGTTGCTGATCCGGATATCCACCCGCCAGCGTACGCGGTGATCTGCGCGCTTCCGGCCGCGATCGGCGTGACGCCGAAGGTTACTTGCGTTTGATTTGGCTGGACGGTGATGCTGTTCGGTACGGTCGCTACGCCGCTACTGCGATTCAGCAGGTTGACCACTTGGCCACCCGAGCCCGCCGGCGAGGAGAGCGTCACGGTCAGGATCTCGCTGTCGTCGTTGCTGCCAATCGTCATCGTGCTCGGGCCCAGCGTAATGGTGGGCTGAGAGGTGGCTGTGATCGTGACGGTCACCGGAATGCTGGTGGCGTACGAATCCTTGACAATCAACTGCAGCACATACTGTCCGGCCACGTCGGGCGTGAAGCTGGGCGAAACCGTATTGGCGCCGGTCAAACTGGCGGTGGTGATGACGCTGGTGGAGGGCGCTGAGGTAACCGACCAGGAGTAGGAGCTGATCGCATCGCCGTTGCTGTCGGAGGAGAGGCTTCCGCTCAGCGTCACCTGGGTGCCTACGCTCACGCTCTGCGCTGATCCCGGATTGGCTATGGGCAGGCTGGGGGTCGAGCTAATGGTCACCGTGGAAGGAGGGCTGCTTAGGTAGCCGTTGTTCACGATGAGCTGCGCTACGAAATTGTCGTTGCAGGTCCCGGTGTTGGTACTCGGCACGTCGGCCAGGAAAGTTGGATCTGCAATCGCATTCGATGACAAGGAGGCGGTACTGTTGCTCGGTTTGCAGATCAGCGACCAACTATAAGTGAGTGGCAGTGGCGGGTTGTTGTAATCGGTTCCGCTGCCGTTTAAGGTGACCTGCGTGCCGTGGGCCACGGTCTGATTCGTACCGGCATTAGCGGCCGGAGCGAGAATCGTATTGGTCGTAATCGTAACAGTCGTGGTGTTGCTGTTGTTATGGCCGTCATTAACAATCAATTGAACAGTGTATTGCCCTTGAACGTCGGCGACAAAGGTCGGATTCACGCTGGTTGGATTGGTCAGGGTCGCGCCGCTTCCGCCCGGTAGGATAGTAAAGCTCCAGGAATAAGTAAGTGCATCTCCGTCTGGGTCGGTCGAATTCGCACCACTTAGCATTACCATCGAGCCGACATTGACATTTTGATTTGTTCCGGCGTTCGCGGTGGGCCGGCTGTTGAGGGTCGTAATCTGGACGGTGGCGGAGTTGGTATTGCCGTTCCCGTCATTGACAGTCAGCGTGGCGCTGTAATTACCCGCGACATCGGCAACGAACGTTGGCTTTACCACGTTGGGGTTGCTCAATACGGCCAGGCTGCCGCCCGGAGGCGTCAGAACCCACGAGTAAGTGAGGGTGTCGCCGTCCACGTCCGTCGAGCCGCTGCCGTCGAGCGTCACCGTGTCGCCTAAATTCACGGTTTGTGGAGGACCGGCGTTGGCGACTGGGGGAGAGTTGACGGTGCTGATGGTGACTGTGGAGGCCGCGCTGGTGTTCGTGCCGTTGCTCACGGTCAGGCTGATCGTGTAATTGCCCTGCACGTCAGCGACAAACGTCGGGTTGGAAATGTTCGAGTAGCTCAGACGTGCGGTGCTGCCATTCGGCTTGCTGGTGATCGTCCAAGCGAAAGTCAAGGTTCCAATTTGGCTGGGGTTGGTCGACCCGCTGCCGTTCAACTGGACCATGCTCTCGACGGGCACCGTCTGCGGAGGTCCGGCATACGCTATCGGCGGCGCCGGCGTGCTTGTAAAAGTCCACTGCAATTGCGTAACTTGAGGTGCCGGACTGATGGACCGATTCACCAAAACAGTGAAGGTGTTGGTGCTGGTCGCCTGACCATTGGCCGCCACAGCTCCGAAGTTGAGCGTGCTTTGGCCGCCGATTGTCTGGAAGCCAAAGGGCCCGTTGGATATGGTGGCCGTTACGGAACCCAGTGCCTCGCTGCTATTATTGAGCACCGACGCGCTGTACGTCAGTTGCCATAGCGTTGACGTCACCGGCGTCTGGCTAACGAATTGGTAGCCAGTGATCGTTAAGTTTGGAGTTTGACTCTGCGCGATTAATGAAAAGGACAGAATGGATAAGGCGAGCACCGCCGCCGAACGCACGTTTAGCATATGACCTCACTCAATGCAGAAAACTATGAAATTTCTCGAGCCTTACTGAGCTTCAACCGGCTGCCGCTTCGCGCGGCGCCTCAGCCAGCACGCACCCATCGCTAACAACGCCATGCCGCTCAGGCCCAAATCGGAGGGCTCGGGTACCGGATCCAATAATTGTGTTAGCCCTCCTGTTTGGATTGCCCCTAGGTTGTTGGTCTGAGTGCTGTCGTATTGATAAATGGTGAATGTCTGGGCCCCTGGCTCTCCGGAACCCGAGTAGTCAAAAGTAACTTCAAACGGGCCGTCGGACAGCGGACTGCCAGCTACTGCCACATTGGACATTAACTGGAGATCGTACGGGTCGCCGCCGCCGAACGACGAGAGGATTGTGGCGGTCCAGTCAGAGCTCGGGCTTACCGGAATGGATAGGTTGCTATCATTCGGATCCCCCAGATTCACAGCAGTGGGAAAATCGATATCAATAGCCTGATCGGCGCCGATCGTGCCACTGATCGTGTAATCATATTGGTATTCGCCCGACCCGAGGTCGATTAGCGTATAGTCGATGGTAGCTGCAGATAAGTTCGTAAATAAGAAGCCGCCAAGGAATAAAAGGCAGAGTAAGTTACGCATACTGGGATGATACTCCAAGTTCTGTAGAAATGAACCGTTTGTCCACGACTTTAGTACTAAGTGAAGAGGAGCTAATGTACTGCCGGCCCCATCGGGGCCAGCAGTACTTGTTAGTTTCCGCTTCAGAAATAACCGATCTATCTTTCGCATGTTCGCACTATCGTTTTACCGGGTTGCCGTATCGGTCGTGTGTGTCGGCGAATGAAGTTCTTCCTCAATAGTCTTCTTCATTTCGTCGTAAGTGAGGCCGCCATTGAAGAAACGGCCGTTGATCAGGAACGTGGGTGTGCCTTCGATCTGCAAGGAGGTGGCCTCGTTGAGATTTTCCTTTACCTTGTCGGCCACTTCGCCCGAATCCAGGCACTTGTTGAAGGCATCCGTATCGAGCTTCAAAGTGCCGGCCAGCTTCTTGAGCTGGTCCATGTCTAATTGCCGGGTCTTGAAGAGCTGATCGTGATACTCCCAGAACTTACCCTGCACTCCCGCGCAGCGCGCGGCTTCGGCGGCCTTTTCGGCGTGAGCATGCATCGGCAGGGGGGTATCTTTGTAAACCATGTTCACCTTGCCCTGGAATTCCGCCTCAATCTTCTCGAGGACGGGTGCCTGTGCCTGGCAATAGGGGCATTCATAATCGGCATATTCAACGATCGTCACCGGGGCATTAGCCTCCCCGCGAGCCCAGGAATCCTTGAGAGAAAGAGTTCCACGGGGCTGGCTCAGCAGCACGCTTACCTTGGCGTCGTCGTGTAAAGACTTCACATACGCCGCTTTCGCCTTTTGGTAGCGAGTGTCGTGCACATGTTCGAGAATCTGGGTGCGTACCTTTTCGAACGGCTCCTTCGTGTCCAAGCCTTCGTAATAGAACTTCAATGCATCCTCGGTAGGGTCCGGTGGAAGAGTGCTCTTGACATGCTTTTCTAATAGCTGATCGACCGTTAAGTTCTCTTTCTTCGCCTGCTGTTCCAGTAAGTAGTCGTCAACAAATGCCGTTACAGCTCGTTTTTCGGATTCGTAAAATGTATTGCGGGCTTTTATCAAAGCGGAGGGTTGCTTTTGTTCAAACTCGGAGAGCGTTATCTTAGTACCATCAATTTCGAGCACAGGGGTTGCGCCATCGGACATAGCATCGTTGCTGGCTGCGACAGCGGAGATACAAAGTATCGAAAACAGGGAGCCATAACTAAGGAGACGTGTGATCATGAAATAGCCTTTCAAGTGAGTGACGTTTCAGGGACAAGAAGCGGGTAACCAAGTGGCTGTCCTTGGTTACCCGTAAGTACTGCATAACTATCAACTGTTACTGTACTGAGGTCGCTCCCATACCGCCGGCCGAGCACCCTTTGCACTGTCCAAAGTTTCCAGAACCATTGATCTGGTTGTATTGGCAGAAGGTGGTGAGGTGTTCGAATTCCGCCACGCTCAGGATCGCGGGCGAAAATTCAGTCTCGGTCGTGGTGTAGCCGGTCGGGGTGGCGTGAGTCGTCGTGCCCCAGGCATGCATGCCGTAGGCGAGGTTCGGTGTCGAGCTTACGCCAATGGACGGTCCAGTGGCGGCGTTGCAGGTGTTACCGGTCGGGGGCGTGCCGGGAGGTGCTGTGGAAGAACCGGTGGCGTTGCTGGTTCCGGTCCAGGCCAGCAGCTTCAGCACGAGGGACGTGGGAGATTCACCAGTCAGGTTAGTCAGATTGATGGCCTTCGCCGAAATGCTGACCAAACCGTTCGGGGTGACCAAGCACGCGCAGCAGGATTGCAACTCTTCGTTCGGATCGAACGAATAGACACCGACGCAGAGGTTCCCAGCGCCGGGGGTGCTAACAGCATTCAACCCAGATTCGCTGAATCCATCATTGGTGATGTTGATGTCGGAATCACCAATGTTCAGATTCGCCGCGTAACGGATTTGATACGGCACACCGTTGGCCGTAACAGTTGAGATGCTCTCTGGCACCGGTACACTCTGCGCACAAGCGGCCCCTGCAAACGCGAGGGTCGCTAAAACAAGAAGTTCAACACGTAATTTCATTCGAAAATCCTCCAGTGGAAATGCACTACAGTTAACGACGATACTACTGCTTGGTAACTGGTACAATTCTCTAAATGGACTAATCAAAAGGACTAGAGGATGGATAGAACCTCTCGCATTTAAGGGTGGAAACGACTAATGGTAGTTATAGGCTACTCAGTACCCCGCACGCGTGACTCTCGCACTTTGTGTTAGTTAGCAGGATGGAGCTGGAGCGGAGCTGCTCAACGGAACACGCGCCGGATGGAAGGTTAGTCCGGAGCTCGTGGCGCAAGCGAAGGCCGGTCTTGGAAAACGGGATTGTGGCCTCTGACTTTCGGTACCAGGAGGTCTAATGAAGTTGGGTGAATTTGTAAGTTGCCGGTAAGTAGCTACTATTCTGTGATGGTAAATGCCGGTTGCCTTAATGGGTTTGTACACTGTCGCTGGACGGGATTTCAAGCTGGGCCGCGGCTTAACGGCATGTTGGGATATGAAGCCAGCCGGATTGGTCGCTAGCTGCGGGCTTCATACTGCAATGCCGATAAGGCGCGGATTACGGCTCAAGCTTGGCGGAAGCTGTAGGTAGGTGTTCCGCAGGGGGTTTATGCCACTCGGGAGAGGAAAGAAGAAGGCACGGCTCACTGCGGAAAAAGTCGTGCAAAATCTGCAGACACTGCCGCAGTAAGTGGCGAGGAATTCGATGGCTACTTAAAGCGGCTTATGCCGCCGCTTTCGCGCGGGATCGTGCGAAGCGGCCGGCGAGCAACAACAGTGCAGCTCCAATGAACACCAGTCCGCGCGGCTCCGGCACTCCGCTGCTGCTGCCGAGGATTACGCCGTTTGAGCACACATAGGAAGCCACTTCGAAGTCGAAAGGGTCGGGATCACCCAAGAAACTGAAGCCGGGAGCCACCGTGAAAGTATCTGTAATGGTGTACAAACTATACCCCCCCGTGTTCCCTGATGACGATATGTCCGGTGCACAACTGGACGTGACATTACTGCTCGTGCTCGTGCTGCCAAAAAGTAAGTCGCCACTCGAGTCATAGCAGGCATTCGTTATCACGTTGTAAGTGTTGCCGCTGCTGGCTAGTTGCGGAAGAACCCCCGGATCGTTATTCTTGTTAATCAGAACGGGATCCGAGCCGCCGGTTGCGGGTGGTACTACTTCGCCCGGAGTCAAGAATGCATCGCTGGGATTTGTCCCTGCATAGTAGAGGCCCCCGGCCGTCGACAGACCGTCAAGATTCGTGTCCAGAGCCAGGCCCCAGTACGTATTCGTGGCGGTGTCGTAGAAAAGGGCGTCGCCGAAAGCTGTCGGGCCAAATACGCTGCCGCTCTCGTTCAGCTGATTGGGAGTGTAGGTCTGCTCCGTATATGTCCAGTTCCCAGCTGAGTTCTCCGTTATGGTGACTGAAACGGGTTCAAACGCGATCGCATTGCTCTGGCCCCCGCCCGTGATGATGCAACCACTTAGGCCGGAGCATTGATTGTCTGAGCTGGATATGGGAAAGGAATTACCACGCCCAGGGCTCGGCGAATTCTGTAGACCAGTATATGTGACTGAAAAGATGCCGTCGGCGAACACCGCCAGCGAACTAACGCACAAAACCACTAATAATTTGACCACTAAACGCATTAGGTTCCTCCGTCCAACCGTTCTCCTCCGGTGGATTAAGACCAGTTCAGTGTACTGTTACCAAGGTTCTATGTCAAGCTAAGGTAGTACTATAGTTTTTTACCTAGTAACAGTATTACCACTATAGTTTCGAGTGCGACGGGCACGACAATTTCCGTGGGCCGCGTGCCACAACGGTAACGTACGTTACTAAATTGCGCCCCGGCCGTTGGTCACCGGCCGATTTGTATTGTGTCTTACTGAGCGAGGCGTGGACAGCCGTGAGAATCGGCTCACCTGGGCTGTGGGATCTATCCTTATAAGAGAGCGAGCAATAGGTAGCGGCTGGCATATACTAGGATTCGCCGTTCGACTTCCTGGTCAAGTACCCGTGAGAATTTTCGGCAAGCAGTCGATGGAACAATTGCAACCATAGTGAGAAGCTCCCTGAATGGACCAACCATCCGATCCATGCTAACTCCTCAAACGCACTCTGGCGGGACGACGAGCGGCGTTCCAGGCAGGGCTTCGGCCTATCGATTGTTCCTGCAGGAGTCCTTTCGAACGATCCGCACCACCGCTTCGGTGGTTCCCAGTTCCCGCTTTCTCGCAATGGCGATGCTTGAGCAGGTGGATTTCCGAAGCGCCCGCACCCTGGTTGAGCTTGGTTCGGGAACAGGCGTACTGACTCGCGAAATTCTTCGCCGGATGACGCCCGACTCGCGTCTGTTTGCTCTTGAAATCAACGGCAATTTCGTGGGGCATCTCCGCGATACCTGCCTGGACCGGCGCTTGACCGTGCTCCACGCCGACGCATCCGACCTGCTGAATCTGCTGCGTCATCATCAAGCTGATGTGGCACACGCGATCATCTCCTCGCTGGGGCTAACGAACATGAGCGAGGAGGGACGCGTGAGAATCATCTCCGGCGCGGAGGCCTGCCTGGCGCCATCCGGGGTCCTGACCCAGTACCAGTACCTCAACCCCGCCTATCCTCTCGTGCATGTGCCTCGTCTTCCGGTTCGGCCGTTTCAAGGAAGGCAATTCCTGGAAGGCTACTTTCCGCGTGTCAATGCAAAACGCGTCTTGTTGAATTTTCCGCCGGCAGAAGTCTTCACCTGCCACAAGTAAATGGTCAGATACTCGGTACAACCGCGCGAGTTTCTAACTCTACATTACCAGTACTTATACTGCTTACTCGTGGATTGAAATACATCGAAGGAGCGGTCTTTCGATGATATGCTTAGGCTTTATAGTCCTGCGATTATAACGGTCGAGACAGCTACACGCTCTGGACCGCGTTCAGTTCGTTATGGTCGACAAACCCAGCATACGAATATTCTTCTTACTGCTCATCGCAACGCTATTTTCGGCGATCGTCTTCAGTTCGGAACTTCTCTATCCAGCTGTAACTCTCAAGGCATTGTGGTTCCGCGCCTTCGTGATGTTAACGCTTCCACTCTACCTTTACCTGCTACTTAGGTACCCGGACCTCCGCCCCAGTTTCAGGAATCCATTGACGCTTGCGCTGGTAGCTTTTTTGCTCTTCAGCTTGCTATCCGGAATCGCTGGTGTCAACCCCATTCGGAGTTTCTGGGGCAATTATGAACGGATGGGTGGCGTATATCATTTACTGCATCTCACGCTCCTTTATTTCTACGTGTTGCTGCTGGCTAAAGCCCACCGGGGTTACTTCGACAAACTGCTGCAACTGCTGGTCTGGCTCGGAGTTATTTCCGGCGTATACGGCATCTTGGAAACAGTAGGTATAAACCCATGGCTGCCGCAGGCCGGCGCGCAAGACCGGGCAGGTAGCTTCCAGGGGAATCCGATTTACTTTGCCAGTTTTCTGATTTTGCCCGTAGTACTAGCTCTGTACTTTTGGGCTCAGGCCGTGACCAAGCGCTCCCGCTATATGTATATGGGCCTTGTTGTTCTGCAAATAGCCGGCATGTTGGTTAGCGGTACCCGGGGCGCAGTGCTGGCGTTGCTTGTTGGTGTCGGCCTTGCGGGGCTTCTATTTATCCTGAAACGCGAACCGGGATTTCGCAGCCCGAGTGCGATTCAGTGGATGAGCGGCGTGGCTGTTGGAGCGGCACTGTTATTTCTTGTATTTCGTCAGCCTGAAACATTTCCTCTGCGTCGGCTAATGAACTTTCAAGACCAGAGCGCCAAGGTCAGGCTATTGCATTGGCAAGTTGCCTTACGGGGCTATGAGGACCGGCCGCTGTTAGGCGTGGGCCCGGAAAATTACTACGTCGTCGACAATAAGTATTTCGAAACACGAATGTACACGGCTCTCGTTGCCGGCTGGTTCGATAAACCTCACAACTACCAGATAGAGGTACTGGTAACAACCGGGCTGGGTGGTTTTCTTGCATATATTAGCGCGTTTATAATCATGCTCTTAGTGAGTGTGAGGGCTTGGCGGGCCGGGCTTGTCTCATGGTGTGGATGCGTCATCTTAATCAGCGGCGCAGTAATGTATCAAATTCAGAGCCTGTTTGCTTTTGATACGCCGGCCGCGGCCATGACATTCTATATTTATACGGCGTTTGTAGGCTCGTTGTGGCCGCAAGATCAGCGACGACCGAAGGAAGTGGCCAAGCCGGCGCCTTGGGATCTTGGCACATGGGGCAGGGCGCTTTGTTCAACTGCCGCGATCCTGGCTGTAGGTCTTGTGTGTGTGACTGACGGTCTCACGGCCGCTACTTTACGCGACCTTTATTATGGCGACGAGATCGGTACTAGTGACGCTTATGCCGCCAAAGCGCATTTCGATCGCGCGGCCCAGTCAGGTTTTGTATATGATCGGGGGGCGGTAGGTAAACTGTATCAAGAATTCGCCGTCCAATTGGTGCAGGGCCGAAAAAATCAGGTGGACCACGGTTTTGCCAATAGCGTGCTCGACGATTCTACCGCCGTCTTAGAACGAGCGGTGAGCGAGGTCGGGAATGATCCGATACTGTGGTCTCGGCTGGCATACTTATATTCGGAGAAACCCCATTTCAACGGAACCACCCCGGACCCCCGTGCCGACGCTGCTATTCAACGAGCCATAGCGCTGGCGCCCAACCGGATTGAACCGCTGTACTATTTGATCCAATATGATGTGCTCGAAAAGCGCTTCGAAGAGGCCCTGGTTGTCGGCAAGCGTATCGTGGGCATGGCTCCCTATAGCGGGCAGGCTCGCTGGGTATTGGCGGAAGTATACAGAGGCCTCCACCAGGATGATTTAGCGATCCAGACGGCGAATCAGGCGATTGAACTGGGCTATGAGATCAGGTTACTCAAGGACTTCGCCTGGCTAATCAACTACTATGCGGATAAGCACGACTACCGGACAGTTGCGGAACTGTACGAGAAAGCCGCCAAGCTCAATCCGGGAGATGTTAGCCTGTACACCAGCTTAGCTGCCACTTACGCCCAGTTAGGCGAGAAGACCAGGGCGATCGCGGTAGCTCAGAAGGCATTGCTGCTGGATCCTGCATTAGAACCCGACTTGAAGGTATTTCTAAAATCCCTGCAATGATACGCCGAAGCGCGGTTCACGGAACCCCCGAGTGATGTTGCCGGTACGATCGTATTGGTTTTAAAAGTACCAGAACTGCGGGAACTCGGTGTTAGAAACCTGAAAGTACCAGACGCCACCAGATCTCGCCTAAGACAGTACGTACAGCACTTTCACTGCTCGCCACGTCCATTGACTTTTCAAGGGGATACGCTATTCTCGACTTGAAAGAAGCTGCTGTGAAGGTGGAACGGCTGCAGTCACTTTGAGTTGGGCAGCCATCCATCGGAAGTTAGCATTTTGTGGCGCATCTCTACACGGATTGTCGCCGAAGTTAGTTCACTATGGAATGTAAGTGAAGAGGCGAAGCTATGTCTGAAAGGTTGAGATGGTACGCGGTTCGGACGCGGTCAAATTGCGAAAAGAAAGTAAGTTCTATGCTCAACGAAAAAGGCATTGAGAATTACCTCCCGACCTTCCGCGAGCTGCACCAATGGAAGGATCGAAAAAAGTTGAGTCGATCTGCCGGTTTTCCCCGGTTATCTTTTCACTTACATGGCGGATTCCCGCGAGACACAACTTTCGGTATTACGCGTCGAGGGAGTGGTCAACATTCTGGGCCACGCGCAAAAGATCGAGCCGGTTCCGGCGCAAGAGATTCAGGCCGTGCGACGGTTGCTTGACAGTACGCGCTCATGTTTGTGCGCACCCGCTGTTACGGGAGGGTGCTTGGGTCGAGGTCAGGCGGGGAGCTTTGAAAGGCCTGGAGGGGCTGCTCGTCCGCATAAAAAACCAGACCCGACTGGTCCTCTCGATCAACTTTGCTCTCGCAATCGGTGTCAGCGGAGATCGACGCTTGCGATGTGCAGTTCCTCCGATTGTTGGACATATCGCGAGCCGAGCCATGGCTCGGCGATCCCGCGCTCAGTCCTTAAATCCGCGCAATGCCGCCCCGCGGCGGCGGGCAGCTAAAATCTGCTCAATTGCGCGCGGCCTCCTGCTGCGGTCGTTGCTGTTAAAGCGACGTTCATACGTGGCTTGGGCTCGTCGTCAATTCATTCTACTATGTTGACTAAGTGGGCTCGCTTCGAAGTGGTGTGCAATCCTACCGCTAAGTTGATCAGTAGGCCAGTCAGTAGCCGAGGTACTGGTGCAGTGCATGGAAGCGCTGGGCTTTTTGTTGGCGGTGGTTGCCTCCTTTCTGCTCCGTTTCGAATTTGTAATTCCGAAAGATATATACCGCACCTCAAAGTTGCATGCTTCGTGTTTCCGTGGGTAAGCTCATCATATTTAATCTGAGGGGCCTGGAACGCGAGTGGCGATACTTTTCCCTCCTGGATTTCGCAGGCTGGTATTAGGGAATGTGGCGGCAAGCTCAGTATGCGCGGCGGTAATCTTGCGTGGGTCCGGCTGGTTTCCCAAGGTCGATCTATATTCTGGATTTCTTATTGGCGCTCCTGGTTTCAGCCGGCGAGCGTGCGGCAGTGCGGATGATCAGAGAGACCAGTAGGAGCGCCGCAGGCACCGAGAGTAAGAGGGCAATCATCTATGGCGCCGGAGATGCAGGCCTGACACTTCTTCGCGAGATTCGTCAAAACCCGGCTCTGCCATACGAAATCGTCGGGTTCGTTGACGATGATCCCCGCAAGATGAAGCTGAATCTGAGCGGCATCAGAGTGCTCGGCGCAGGCTCGTCTCTGCCGTGGCTGGTGCGGACAATCCAAGTGGACGAGGTACTGATCGCCATTCCATCGGCTAGCGGCGCGCAGATGAGCGCTATTGTACGCTCGTGCCAACATGTGAAGTTGAAGTATAAGACCATTCCTGGGCTGAGTGAAATCATCGAGCAGGCCAGTCTTGGAAAACAGATTCGCCCCGTCTCCCTGGAGGACCTCCTCGGTAGAAACCCGGTTCAATTGGAGCAGGAAAAGATCGCGAGCAATATGCAAGGCCAGGGGATCCTAGTCACTGGAGCCGCGGGTTCAATCGGCGCTGAACTGTGCCGCCAAATTGCCCGGTTCAATCCCGAGTTCATCGTGGCTTTCGATATCGCCGAAACCGCTTTGTTTTATTTGGAGAAAGAATTTCAAGAGAAATTTCCAGAGGTCGCGCTCGCACCAGAGATCGGATCCATCCAGGATCAAGCGCGCCTGCGGGAAGTATTCACTAAGTACCACCCTAAGGCGGTGTTTCACGCCGCCGCTTTCAAGCACGTCCCCTTGATGGAAAGCCATCCCTTTGAGGCCTTGCAGAACAATGTATTGGGCACTTACCTTCTGGCTACTACAGCCGAAGAGCATGGGGTGGAGACCTTTGTGCTGATTTCCAGTGACAAGGCTGTCCGGCCAACCAATGTGATGGGCGCAAGCAAACGATTGGCCGAATTAGTCACCGTTGGGTTACAGGACAGCACCACTAAGTTCGTGGCAGTCCGATTCGGGAATGTCATGGGCAGCAACGGAAGCGTCATTCCCATTTTTCAGCAACAGATTCGGGAAGGCGGCCCGGTTCGGGTCACCCATCCCGAGATGCGCCGGTACTTCATGACCATTCCCGAAGCTGCGCAACTGGTCCTGCAGGCTTCTGTCATGGGTCAGGGTGGCGAGATCTTCGTGCTCGACATGGGCGAGCCAGTGCGAATCGTGGATCTAGCCAACAACTTAATCCTGCTGTCTGGCTTGAAACCGGGAGAAGACATTCAGGTTGAATTTACCGGCTTACGGGCGGGCGAGAAGCTGTATGAAGAAATACGCCTGGACACTGAATGTATGCGGCCCACCCATCATCCCCGTATCCAAATCTTTGCGGGAGTTCAACTTTCACCAAGCCAGGTGGCCGAGAAGATCCATGCTATCGAACGGATTGTGCGCCAGCGCAAGATCGACTGGTTCGTGGAGTTCTGCAAAGAAAACGTTTCGGATTACCAGCCTAGCGATGCCATTCGCCTCCCGAGGCCGGTTGCTCGAATCGTGCCGGCACGGTTTACACCACATGAGGTGGGGAGCTGAACGAGATATTTTCAGTCCCGCTCCGAATTAGGCGGGCCTGTGGCCGCCAGATTTCGTGGCCGAATCTTCAGGACCGGCTGGGATCCAGTGCATACCGAACCTAGCGTAGCTTTCGGGGCCGGCGATGCCTTAAGCCAGGCATCCTCGACAAAGGAATCCGAAGAAGTCCGCCTCGCGTTCGTCGGAAGCGTTGTGCCGGACTGCGCCAGCTTTCATAATGTTGCGTTCAACCGTGCCGGCCAGCTATATCAGGAAAATCTCTTGAAGGGCCTCTCCCATGCCGGCATTCCAATTGATCTCCTGCTTTCCGTCCGGCCAGTACCGTCATTTCCGAGGGGCCCTTTCAAATGGTTTAAAAAGGGCTTCGCGCGCCTTTCCTGGGGATGCAGGATCACCTTTCTTCCGTTCATAAACTTCACACCGTTGAAGCAGCTTTCTATTGGATTCGGTGTGATATCGGAATTGGTTCGATGGCGCTTGCGCCACGGCTGGAACCGCCCTCTCATTGTTTACACGTTCAACTTGAGCGTACCGCCGATAACCTTCACTTACTGGGGCTGCCGGCTTATTCGCGCCAAGTGCGTAGCCTGTCTCGCCGATATCGACATTCCGGGTCATACTGTCCCAAAGTCGTTCCGGTTTCGGCTTGATTTCTATCTGCAAAAACGGTTCATACCGCGGCTGGATGGATTCAATGTTCTGGCAGAAGCGGTGGCCAAAGATTTCGGCAAGAATGTGCCGTGGATTCGCGTCGAGGGCGGACTCGATCAACTTATCGTTGCGCATGACCGTACAGCGCACCATGCACTGCGGACACCCGGCGCCTTCACTATCGTTGCTGCGGGCACGATCAATTTGGCAAACGGGTTTCCCTTGATACTCGATGCCTTCGCCCTCTTGCGTGGAAGTCATTATCGATTGATCATAGCTGGGCGCGGCCCTCTCGAAGGACAAGTAAAGGATCGCGTGGCAGCCGATCCCAGAATCGACTACCGAGGATATCTAACGTTGCAAGACGTTCTAGCACTCTACGGGGCTGGCGATGTATTGCTCAACATCCGCATGACCCACATCCTCAATACAAGATATTACTTCCCGAGCAAGCTCATAGAGATCCTGGCAACCGGCGCGCCCGTAATCACAACTTGCACTGGCCACGTCGAGCCGGAGTTTTCGGACATTGCATTTTTATTAAAAGAAGAAACCCCGGAAGCGCTCGCTTCGCTACTGCGCGACGTGGAAAAAACACCGGTAGCCGCTCGCGAAAAGCTTGGAGAACGGGCCAGAACGAGAATGCTGGAGACGATGACCTGGACCCGGCAAGGAGCAAGGCTTGCCGATTTTCTGCATACTACCGTCCTGCCGCCGCTAGAGAAGACTCGGCCGAGGATCAAACCCGATGAAGCCGTCTCCTAACCCTGAAATCTGGATCATGCTCGATTACTATCTTCCTAGTTATAGAGCGGGCGGCCCGATCCAAAGCATCGCCAATCTCGTAGAGGCTTTCGGAGACGAGTTTAATTTTCGGATCATAACTTCGGATCGCGACCTCGGTTCAGCCGCTTCCCACCCTGTCCAGACCTGTTCTTGGACGCGCGTTGGTAAAGCTCAGGCGATGTACTTGCCGCCGGGGTATCGCGGCCTTGCGGCCATGATTCGCGTACTGCATCACGGAAACCCTCGGGTGCTGTATCTGAACAGCCTATTTTCAAGGCGATATTCCTTCTTCCCCATGCTTCTGCGGCGCCTTTCTCTCGTTGAGTCTGGCCAAGTTGTTCTCGCCCCCCGAGGGGAACTATCCGAGAGTGCCCTACGAATCAAGGCGCGACGAAAGCGGATATTTCTCTGGATTACCAGAATAATTGGCTTCTACCGTGGTGTGCTTTGGCATGCATCTACTCAATGGGAAAAAAAGGACATCTGCCGCAAGTCCTCCGAAGCCGTTCCAGTCATCACCGCGTGTGATTTGGGAAAGAGGACCGACCTGAAGGATATTCCGCTCAGGCGGCGAAAACCGGCTGGCGAGCTTCGAGTGGTATTCCTGTCGCGCGTATGTCGAATGAAGAACCTGCTTGGAGCGTTGGAGATGCTGCGGTCAGTAAGCGGGCGGGTTCAATTCACAGTCTACGGCCCAATCGAAGATGCGGCTTATTGGAAGAGCTGTCAAGCCTTAATCCCTCGGCTCCCTGCTAACGTTAACGTTAGGTACGCCGGTGAGATTCCGCATGATCTCGTGTGTAGCACACTGCAGGAGCATGACGTCTTGCTGCTGCCCACGCTGGGCGAAAACTTCGGGCACGTGATTCTGGAAGCCCTGCAAGCAGGGTGCCCCGCTATCATAAGCGACCGAACTGCATTCCGCGACCTGCACGCGGCCGGCGCGGGCTGGGATATTCCTCTGGAAAATACCTCGCAATTCGAGCGTGTGCTTCAGCAATGCATCGACATAGGTCCCGAGGATTTCCAAATTATGCGTGGTCACGCGTTCGAGTTTGCGCAACAGGCAACTTGCGATCCCGCACCCCTGGATGAAAACCGCGCCTTATTGCTGACCGCTTTGGAAGCCCGAGGTCTACGAAAGTGTGGAAATGCGGCCGTCCGAGCGGCGGCCGAAAGTGATTGACGAGCGAGCTCTCACGGAGCGGCCGCTACCACCCCATAGTGTCAAATCCGCTTAGTGGCGCGTTGGTATTACAAAACCGCAATTAGGAGAATAATCCAAGCATGAATGCTTTAGTAACAGGGGGAGCTGGATTTATCGGCTCCAACCTGGTGCGGCAGCTGCTCGCGGATGGTCACTCGGTCGCCATTCTTGACAACTTGCAATCGGGTTATAGGGTCAATTTGGAAGCACTGCCCCAGGCCACATTCAAGCAAGGTGACGTGCGCGACGAAAGCGCCGTAATGGAATCTGCACGGGGTGCTGAGTGCATTTTCCACCTGGCCGCCTCGGTGGGCAACCAGCGCTCCATTGACATGCCACTCGAGGATGCGCAAACAAATGTGCTCGGGACCTTGAATATTCTGGAAGCGGCCCGGAAGCTTGGAATTAAGAAAGTTGTCTTTTCTTCATCTGCCGGCATTTTCGGCGAGCTCAAGACCCTGCCTATCAAGGAGGATCATCCCGCCGAACCTGATTCTCCTTACGGCGCTTCCAAACTTGGCGCGGAAAAGGCTGGCTTGGCCTATGCCAAGCTGCATGGGATCGAGTTTGTGTCACTACGTTATTTCAACGTTTACGGGCCGAATCAGCGTCTGGATCCGTACGGCAACGTAATACCCATTTTTGCGTTCCGCATGCTAAGCGGCGAGCCGATCACCATTTTTGGAGACGGTGAGCAGACCCGCGACTTTGTCAATGTGGACGACGTGGTGCAAGCCAACATCAGGTCGGCGATGACTCCCGGCGTGTGGGGCGCCTTCAACATAGGCAGCGGCACTCGTATCAGCATCAATGACTTGGTAAAGAAACTGATGGAACTAGGCGGCCTGCGCGCTAAAGTCCACTATGGGCCGCCTCGGCCCGGCGACGTGCGCGACAGTTTGGCCGACATCTCAGCCGCATGCCGCGCTTTCGGCTTCCATCCCTCGCGCGACATGAACCAGAAGCTGTCCGAGTATCTCAAGTGGGCCCACTGCGAATTTGCTGGAGTGAAAGTATCGACGCGATGAGACAGAGTCGAATTCTTGTTTTGGGCGTTACCGGAATGCTGGGACACAAAATGTTCCAGCGCCTTAGCGAGCGATTTTCCGACGTTTTCGGTACATCCCGCGATATGGTTTCTTCGCCGCGCTTTCAGAATGTCGCCCTGCTGCAAAACGAGCGCGTTCTTCAGGGCGTGGATGCTGCGGCGTGGAGCGACCTGGAGCGCTTACTGCGGCAATTGAGGCCCGACTACATCGTCAACTGCATCGGCATTATCAAACAACGCAAGACGGCCCGCGACCCTATTCCGAGTCTTCTGATCAACTCATTGCTTCCGCACCGCCTCGCGGAAGTGGCCCGAGAATGGAATGGCCGCCTCATTCATTTCAGTACGGATTGCGTTTTCAGCGGGCGCAAAGGCGCATATCGCGAAGACGATCCTTCCGACGCCGAAGACCTCTATGGCCGTACGAAATTCCTTGGTGAAGTAGCATCCTCGAATGCACTGACGTTGCGCACATCCATTATCGGCCGCGAACTTGCCGAATTCCGCTCTCTTGTCGAATGGTTTCTGGCGCAACGCGGCAAGCGTATTCAGGGTTATCAAAAAGCGCTGTATTCGGGTGTTACGACGAACTATCTGGCTGGCCTGGTTTCAAATGTGATTGAGGCTTATCCCAACCTCCATGGTCTGTACCAGGTGGCCAGCGAACCAATTAGCAAGTACGAATTACTATGTTTGATTCGAGACGTCTTCCAGCTTAATATCGAAATCCAGCCCGTTGACGGAGAAGTCTGCGATCGCACCCTGCGCGCAGACCGGTTTCTTGCAGCCACCGGTTATCGTTGCCCGAGCTGGCCGGAATTAATTGCCGAACTTTATCATGACTCCACACCATACGACGTGTGGAGGAAGGAACATTATGAAACAACCCTCCAAGCCCTTTGAGGGGAAAAAGATACTCGTGACAGGTGGAACTGGCTCACTTGGACAAGTGTTGGTGCGCCGAATTTTGCGCGCCGAGATGGGACAACCCGAAAAGGTCATCGTGATGTCGCGCGACGAAGCCAAGCAACACTACATGCGCTTGGGATACCAGCACCGCGTGGCGGCCACTGACGAAGTCATCTACCGCAATTTCCAACAGATGCTTTCTTTCTGGATCGGAGACGTTCGCGATTACGGGGCTCTCGCCCGGATTCTGCGCGATGCTGACGTTGTCATCAACGCGGCTGCAATGAAGCAGGTTCCCACTTGTGAATATTTTCCGTATGAGGCAGTTCGAACGAATGTTGAAGGCGCGGAGAATATTGTCCGCGCGATCCAGGAGCACAGTCTACCGGTCGAAACCGTGGTCGGGGTATCGACGGATAAGGCCTGCAAACCGGTCAACGCTATGGGCTTGACCAAGGCAATTCAGGAGCGGATCTTCATCCAGGCCAACATGCGCGCTCCCTGGACGCGATTTGTCTGCGTCCGTTACGGCAACGTCCTGGCCTCACGGGGTTCCGTTATTCCCTTGTTTCACGAACAGATCAAAATGGGTGGCCCTGTGACCATCACCAGCCCCGGCATGACGCGCTTCCTGCTCAGTCTGGATGACGCCGTGGATACGGTATTCGCCGCGATTCGCGAGGGGAAGCCGGGAGAAACCTTTGTGCCGCGCGCGCCTTCGGCTGAAGTCGTCAACATCGCCAAGGCCTTGATCGGAGACCGGCCTATTCAAACCAAAGTGACCGGAATCCGCCCGGGCGAGAAAATACACGAGATCATGGTAAGTGATGAAGAAGCTTATCGAACAATCGCGCGCGGTAAGTGGTATTCGATTCTGCCTATGCTGCCGGAGGTGCTCGGAGAAGGGAATTGGAGGCCGGTGCTCACCAAGGAATATAGTTCCGGCGACTGCATCATGACGCTCGACGAAACCCGCGAACTGCTTCGGGCCGGCAATCTGCTGTTAGATTACGATCCCCAAGCCGATCCTGCTAAGGCACAGATGAACGGCGCGTTTGCCGGAGAACTGCTGCGGTGAAGATCCTGACGGTGCTCGGGACCCGGCCCGAGATCATTCGCCTAAGCGGCGTCATCCGGCTGTTGGACCGATTTGCGAGCCACACGCTCGTACATACCGGGCAGAACTCTGACGACCGGCTGAGCAGGATCTTCTTCGAGGAGCTCAAGGTCCGGCAACCGGATGTTTTCCTGGACGTCCACGGCGCCAACTTTGCCGCGCAGGTTGGTCAAATTCTGGAAAGGATCTACGACGTTCTGGTGGAGTACCGGCCGGACCGTCTGCTCATTCTGGGCGACACCAATAGTGGTCTGGTGGCCATCATCGCGCGGCGGCTGGGCATTCCTGTTTACCACATGGAGGCTGGAAACCGCTGTTACGACGACCGCGTTCCGGAGGAGATCAACCGCCGCATCATCGACCATAGCAGCACCGTGTTGATGCCCTATACCCAGCGCAGCCGCGAGAATCTGCTTGCTGAGGGCTTTCCCACACACCGCGTTCATGTCACCGGCAATCCGATCAAAGAAGTGCTCGAAGAATTCGCCGGCTTAATCGAGGAGAGCTCGATTTTAGAAAAGCTGGAGGTGAAGCCCGGCCGTTTCTTCCTCATCACCGCGCATCGCGCCGAAAATGTCGATAATCCTGCGCGTCTTCGCAATATTGTCTCCGCTCTTGAGCTGGTGCACCGGGAATACGGTTTTCCGGTCATCACTTCCTTGCATCCGCGCACTCGCTCCAAGGTGGAGCAGTTTGGGATTGATCTCAATCGCATGGGTTTACGTTTTCTGGACCCGTTGGGGTTCCCGGACTTCGTGAAACTCGAGAAAAATGCGTTTTGCACACTGACCGACAGCGGTACTGTACAGGAAGAAACGTGCATTTTCGGCACGGCCAACGTCACGATTCGCGATGTTACGGAGAGACCGGAAACACTGGAATGCGGCTCCAACATCCTAGCGGGTACTGAGCCCGCTGACGTCCTTCGAGCCGTGCACATCATGACCGACCGGAAGCGTTGTTGGACTCCTCCGGCCGAGTACCTGGCCCCGAATGTTTCTGAAACCGCCTGTAACATCCTCTTAAGCCACCGCCTGCCGGATGCTGTGGAACTGGAGTGGCATGCTAAAGCGCGAGGTTTCGGCCGCTCATGAAAATTCTTTTCTTGAGTCAGTTCTTCGCACCCGAGCCGTTCGCCAGAGCGCTGCCTTTCGCTAAGGAGCTCCAGAGGCTCGGACATTGCGTGAACGTGCTAACCGGATTCCCGAACTATCCAGGAGGCCGCGTCTATCCCGGCTACCGAATTCGGCCATGGCAGAGGGAAGACGTGGACGGAATTCCCGTGACCCGTGTTGCGTTGTTTCCAAGTCACGATCGGTCCGCGGTCCGCCGAGTGCTTAACTACACCAGCTTTGCATTAAGCTCTTCCGTTCTGGCGCCGTTCTTCGCCGGCCGTCCCGACGTGGTCTATGTCTACCATCCGCCTGCCGCCTTGCCGGCATCCTTGCTCAAGACCTTGAGAGGCATCCCTTTCGTTTACGACATCCAGGATCTGTGGCCCGATACGATTGCCACCTCCAAGATGATTTCAAGCTCCATGATCCTAGGCATCCTCCGGCGAGGGTGCTCGTTTGTCAACAGGCATGCGGATCATCTAGCCGTGATTTCTCCCGGCTTACGCGGAGCGCTCATGGAAAGAGGTGTCCTACGAGATAAAATCAGCGTGATATATAACTGGTGCGACGAAGAAAGCATTCGTCCTGTTGATCCCGATCCAGATTTGGCGAAGCGCCTCGGGCTGGCTGGGCGCTTTAATGTCATGTTCGCCGGCACGATGGGATTGGCGCAAGGTTTGGACGCGGTACTCGATGCTGCCGCCCTCTGTGCTCGCACCGATCCAGCGATTCAGTTTGTGTTTGTGGGCGGAGGCGTCGAGCGATCGCGTCTGGAGGCCAAGGCACACGGAAGTCCCAACGTTCTTTTCTTGCCGCCGCAACCGATGCAAGAAATGGCTCCTTTATTGGCGCTGGCGGATGTGCTTCTGGTGCACTTGAAAAACGATCCCCTGTTCCGGATTACCATACCTTCCAAAACTCAGGCTTTCCTAGCCGCCGCCAAACCGATCTTGATGGCCGTGACCGGCGATGCGGCGGACATCGTGAACAGCGCCGGGGCCGGCATTTCCGTTCAGCCGGAAAATCCCCGCGCGATTGCCGAGGCTGCCTTGCATATGGCCCGCCTTGGTTCGGACCGGCTGCGCGCGATGGGCGCTCGCGGCCGACTGTTTTATCTCCGCGAAATGTCGATGGAAGCCGGCGTTCAGCGTTTCGAGCAGTTATTTCTCATGGTTTCCGGCCGTGGTCCCAAGTGTCATTCCGCCCTCGAAGCTTCCGCAAGGCCGCAGATGTCTGAGTCTGCTCCAAGAGATTCGGAGACCGAAAGCCTTCCAGCGACCTAGGCTCTCGGCGCACTTGGCACAACACACGGTATGGGGAATACGGATCGTGGTCGCGTTCTGGTCACCGGCGCTACCGGTTTCGTCGGTCGAGTCTTGTGCCGACGCTTGCTGGATAACGGATTCGCCGTGCGGGCGTGCGTTCGCCGCACTCCGGAGCCGATGTCTTTGACGCCGTTGTCCGGCGCAATTGAAGTCTGTCATCCCGGAGATATCGGAACGAACGCCGATTGGGACCAGGCTCTCGATGGCGTAGATGCAGTCGTCCATCTGGCTGCGCGTGTTCATGTCAACCAGGATCAGGCAGCCGACCCGCTGGCCGAATACATGCGCATAAACGTATCTGCAACGACAAAACTAGCGAAAGCGGCGGCTGGACGCACCCGGCGCTTCGTCTTCGTCAGTTCCATCAAGGTCAATGGCCAGCGGACCACCGGAAAGTCCTTTGACGAACTTGATCCCGCCAACCCGACAGACCCCTACGGCGTGTCGAAGTGGGAAGCCGAAAGAATGCTGCGCCAGATTGGAGCGGACTCCGGGCTCGAGGTCGCGATCGTTCGCCCCCCTCTCGTCTATGGACCAGGAGTGCGAGCCAACTTCCTCCGGCTAATGGATTTGGTGTATCGCGGTCTGCCACTTCCGCTGTCCTACTTCCCCAACCGGCGCAGCATGATTGGAGTAGAAAATCTAGCGGACTTGTTGGTCCACTGCGTGAGCCACCCTTCCGCGGCGCATCAGACCTTCTTGGTCAGCGATGGTGAAGACGTCTCCACGCACGAACTGTTCAGGCGCCTCGCTGAGGCTTTTGGTCGGCCGGGACGCTATCTTCGTTTTCCGGAGTGGTGCTTACGGTTTGCGGCCGCAATCGCCGGCAAGCGCGAGGAGGCTGACAGGCTCTTGGGATCTCTGGCCGTGAACTCCACTAAGGTTCGCGAGACGTTGAACTGGAAGCCGCCGGTCTCGCTCGGAGACGGACTGTCGGCAACCGCTCGCTGGTACATCGGTTCACGCGCACAGACAAATTAAGTCATGTCGTTTTTGCTTATCGAGGCCATCGCGGTCTTCCTCGTCGCCGGATTCCTGACGCATGCGCTGCGCCGGTTGTTCAACACTCGAGGGGTTCTGGATATCCCTAATTCCAGGAGTTCGCATTCCAGACCGGTTCCGCGCGGCGGAGGGCTAAGCATTGTTTTGACGTTCTTGACAGTGATCATCCTCCTTTCGTTCCGCGGCCTCCTTTCTCCAAGCCTTGCCGCTGCGATGGTGGGTGGGGGCGTGTTGATTGCGGGCGTCGGATTGGCCGACGATGTCTATTCCGTGCCTATCTGGATTCGATGCGCCACACACCTGGTGGCGGCCGCATGGGCCGTTTGGTGCATTGGTGGAATGGCTCCGCTCAATCTGGGATGGTTCATCTGGAATTGGCGGTGGACCGGCCAAGCGGTGGCGGCCGTCGGGCTGGTCTGGATGACCAATCTCTATAATTTCATGGACGGAATCGATGCGCTCGGAGGTCTGGAAGCGGTTACTGCCGGTGCTTTCGGGAGCTTCTTGCTGGCGCGTCAGGGGCGTCCCGACCTGGCCGAAGTGGCACTGGTATTGGCGTTCGCTTCCGCCGGTTTTCTGGTGTGGAATTGGCCGCCGGCGAAGATTTTCCTGGGTGACGTAGGCAGCGGCTTCCTAGGCTTCATTTTTGGCGTGCTCATCATTGCTTGCGCCAGACGCCAGCCCTCCCTGCTCTGGACTTGGTTGATCCTGATGGGGGTTTTTATCGTGGATGCGACTCTAACGCTGATGCGCCGCATCATTCGAGGCGACCCCTGGTACCAGGCTCACCGCTCGCATGCCTACCAACGCGCCAGCCAATTGTTGCGAAGCCACGCCAAAGTCACGGCCGGCGTCGGCCTGGTCAATTTAGTTTGGCTTTTTCCGTTAGCATGGTGGGCAACTGTGTCACCTGCGATCGCGCCGCCACTGGCCTTGACGGCGCTCCTTCCACTAGTATGGATCGCGTCTTATCTCGGCGCGGGCCAAACTGAAGCCATAGGCCGGAAGAAAAATTGAGACTTACGCCGTTAGTCGTTATCGCTCACAGTACTTGGACAGCCTGTTACTAGTCTTTTCGGTCTATTGGTCGGCGTTGCGTTCCAAGAGATACTACCAAGGAAAAGTAATGGTCGTGGAGTCGGTGATCTACTGTAGCGATGGTTAACGGCACATAGAGCCGACCTTCAGACTCGACCCTTTGGAACGTTGCCACTTATAAGAATCCTTGTAAGTGAAAGGGCGAAGCTTTCGGTGAAGCCCGCAAGTGCGGACATAAGCGGCAACTTCCAGCTAAATGATTCAGGCAAACTGATGAAAGCTGTTATTCTCGCGGGTGGTCGCGGTACGCGGATCTCCGAGGAGACCCACCTTAAGCCTAAGCCGATGATCGAAATCGGTGGTAAGCCGATACTGTGGCACATCATGAAGTTGTACTCCGCCCATGGTGTGAATGAGTTCGTCGTTTGCTGTGGATACAAGGGTTATGTCATCAAAGAGTACTTTGCGAATTACTTCTTGCATATGTCGGATGTCACCTTCGACGTAGGCAACAATGAGATGCAAGTGCATCAACGCCACGCCGAGCCGTGGAAGGTTACGCTGGTGGATACTGGCGAGGACACGCTTACTGGAGGACGCTTGAAACGTGTGGCGCCCTACGTCCGATGCGAAGAAGCATTCTGTTTCACCTACGGGGACGGTTTAGCGGATGTCGATATCACCGCTGAGGTCGCCTTTCATAGGCGGCATGGCAAACGAGCCACCGTCGCTGCTGTTCAGCCTCCTGGACGCTATGGCGCCTTGCAGCTGCAGGGGGCCAAGGTCACGCATTTTGTAGAGAAGCCCCCGAACGATGGAGCGGGCTTGATCAACGGAGGCTTCTTTGTACTTTCGCCTTGCTGCCTGGATCTCATTGAAGACGACACTTGCAGCTGGGAGGGCGAACCGTTAGATATCCTCGCGAGTCAAGGCCAGCTTATGGCTTTCGAGCATCTCGGTTTCTGGCGGCCCATGGACACCTTGCGCGACAAGAATCAACTCGAGGATCTTTGGCGCTCCGGTAACGCGCCCTGGAAGGTATGGTGACGATCAATTCGGAAACGTGGCGCGGTCGGCGGGTTTTCGTCACGGGGCATACCGGGTTCAAAGGCAGTTGGCTAGCCCTCTGGCTACACCACTTAGGCGCTAACATTTACGGTTATGCGCTTCATCCGCCAACCCACCCTGCCCTGTTCGATGTGGCCCGGGTAGACCACTTACTGGACTCGGATACGCGCGCGGATATTGCCGATCTCAAGATCCTCCAGGAGGCCCTTGGCGAGGCACGGCCGGAAGTAGTCTTCCACTTAGCGGCCCAGCCGTTGGTGCGGGCCGGCTATTGCGACCCCCTAGGCACGATCGCCTGCAACGTCATGGGTACCGCAAACCTGCTGGAAGCTGTCCGCACGGTTGATTCGGTAAAAGCGGTCGTGCTGATTACCACCGATAAAGTGTATGAGAACCGGGAATGGGCGTATGCGTACCGTGAATCCGATCGGCTTGGCGGCTATGACCCTTACAGCGCCAGCAAGGCTGCGGCTGAAATCGTGGCGGCAAGTTATCGCGCCAGCTTCTTCGGGAACTGTACGGGACACCGAGCCTCGGCTGGCAACCGCGCGAGCGGGCAATGTAATCGGCGGCGGTGACTGGGCTTGTGATCGCTTGGTGCCGGATTGCCTCCGGGCCTTTGCGAAGAAAGAATTGGTCAGTCTGCGCTCACCTCAGGCCGTGCGTCCCTGGCAGCATGTCTTGGAGCCGATCGCCGGCTATCTGCAGCTAGCCGAGAAACTCATGGATCCCAATGGCGCCAGGTTTGCGACAGCATGGAATTTCGGACCGGACATCCAGGCGAATGCGCGGGTCGCCGATGTGGCTGAGACCCTGGCCCGGGTCTGGGGCGATGGCGCCTGTGTGCAAAACGCGCCTTCTGCCGCAAATCCCCACGAGGCCGGCCTGCTGCGTCTTGACAATACTCTGGCCCGCACGGTTCTGGGCTGGCAGCCGCGTTGGCCCCTGGAAGTGGCTCTGGAGAACACCGTGGCTTGGTTTAAAGCATTTCTCCGGGGATCGGATATGACCGCAGTAAGTCTCCACCAGATCGGATTGTACGAGACGGCTGGCCACTTATGAGTGCGCGGTTCACGACTCTCGCAACACCTATCCCTGGACTTACGGTCATCCAACACCATCCGATTGTTGACGGCCGTGGTTATTTCGAGCGCCTGTTCTGCATCGACGAGCTGCGGGATTTTCTTCCAGCAGGCAACTCGATCGCGCAGATTAACCACACCGTAACGAATGCGCCCGGAACCGTGCGTGGCCTTCATTTTCAGCATCCTCCTCGTGCCGAGTGTAAGTTCGTAACCTGTCTGCGCGGAGAGGTGTTCGACGTGGCAGTCGATCTGCGCCAAGGATCCCCCACCTTTCTCGAATGGCACGCCGAAACTCTGTCCGCCGGCAATCACAAAACCCTGGTCGTTCCGCAAGGATTTGCGCACGGGTTTCAGACCCTGGCGGAGACATGTGAAATGCTGTACTTGCATACTGCCGCCTATCACGAGACAGCTGCAGGGGGCTTTAACGCGCGCGACCCTAGGCTCGCGATTTCTTGGCCGCTGCCGATCGGAGAGCTTTCGCCTCGCGATTCGGCTCATCCTTTGATCACGAGCCATTTTGTCGGCCTATTGCTATGATGTGCCGCCACTGCGGGTCTGAACTTCGGCTGCTGTTCGTGGATCTCGGCAGCGCGCCTCCTTCCAACGCCTATCTGACCGAACAAACACTGAAGGCGCCGGAAAAGTGGTTTCCCTTGCGTGTACTGGTGTGTGAACGCTGCTGGCTGGTGCAAACGGAAGATTTCGGCCAGACCGAAGAACTGTTCGATGCAGATTACGCCTACCTCAGCGGTTACTCCAGCAGTTGGTTGGCGCACTGCAAACGCTATGTTGCGGAAGTGGCGACACGCTTTAAGTTAGGACCGAATAGCCATGTCGTAGAGGTGGCTGCCAACGACGGTTACCTTCTGCAGTACATGCAAGCCCAACACATCCCATGCGTGGGAGTGGAGCCTACCGCGCGCACCGCTGCCGCCGCGCGTGCCAAGGGCATCCAGATCGTCGAAGACTTCTTCAGCGTTCGTTTGGCCCGGGACCTGGCCGCGCAAGGGCGCCAAGCCGATTTGATTGCCGCCAATAACGTGTTGGCCCATGTCCCGGACATCAATGACTTTGTCGCTGGTTTTGCCGCACTATTGAAACCCCAGGGCGTGGCGACGTTTGAGTTCCCGCACCTCCTCAGGCTCATTGCAGAAAGCCAGTTCGACACTATATATCACGAACACTTCTCTTACCTTTCGCTCACGGCTGTGGACCGGATCTTCGCCGTTAACGGGCTCATGATCTTCGATGTGGAAGAACACCCTACTCACGGCGGCAGCCTCCGCGTATTCGCGCAACACAATGACACCGGCCCGCAGGCGCGTCGCGCGCAGGTGCATGAGCTGCTGGACCGCGAAGCCCAGACCGGCGTTAGCAGCGCTGAATACTACGCCGGCTTTCAGGCCACCGCCGAAAGAATCAAGAACTGTTTCGTTGGCTTTCTGTTGGACGCCAAACGTCGGCGCAAGTCAGTTGCCGCCTACGGGGCTGCGGCCAAGGGTAACACCCTGATGAACTTTGCCGGAATACGGCCCGATCTGCTCGACTTCGTAGTCGATCGGAATCCAGCCAAGCAGGGCAAGTACATGCCGGGTAGCCGCATCCCCATCGCCGATGAGACCCGGCTCAAGAAGTCCAGGCCGGACTACGTGGTCATTCTGCCTTGGAACTTGAAAGCTGAAATAGTCCAGCAGCTCGACTACGTGAAGATCTGGGGTGGACAGTTTGTGACCGCGATTCCCCAGTTAGAAGTGATATGAAAGCCCGTATTCCCTACACCAAGCCTTCTATCACTGATCTGGAAGTTAATTATGTTAACGACGCTGCCCGCAATGGCTGGGGCGAGCAGTGCTATGAATACATTGCTCGTTTTGAGCAGGCTTTCAAATCGCACTTGGGCGTTAAGTATGCCATCGCTACTTCAAGTTGTACTGGTGCCCTCCACATGGGAATGGCTGCACTGGGTATTGGTCCGGGCGACGAAGTCATCTTAGCCGACACCAATTGGGTCGCCTCGGTAGCCCCAATTATGTACTTGGGCGCAACGCCGGTGTTCGTGGACATCTCTCCCGATAGTTGGTGTATCAACTCTGATCTCGCGGAGCAGGCCATCACCCCGCGAACCAAGGCCATCCTCGCCGTGCACCTTTACGGCAATCTGTGCGACATGAGTCAATTGCTGGCGATCGGTGAAAAGTACAACATCCCGGTTATTGAAGATGCCGCTGAGGCGATCGGCTCCGAGTATTACGGCCAGCGCGCTGGAAGCATGGGAAGATTTGGAGCCTTCTCATTTCACGGAACCAAAACTCTCACAACCGGTGAAGGCGGAATGTTTGTCACAAATGACAGCCAACTCTTCGAAACGGCGCTTACCCTCTCCAATCACGGGCGAGCCGGCGGCCAAGCCAAGCAGTTCTGGCCAGAGATGGTCGGATTCAAATACAAAATGTCCAACATACAAGCCGCCATTGGCTGTGCGCAGATGGAGCGCATTGATAATCTCATCCAGCGGAAGCGGGAAATACTGCGGTATTACCGGGCGCAGCTTGAACTGCTGCCTGGAGTGGCGATGAACCTCGAGCCCGCGGGTACAACGAACGGCGCCTGGATGCCGACGGCAGTATTCGATGAAGGTACAGGGGTGACACGCGAGGCGCTTCAGGCTGCCTTTAAGACCGAAAATATCGATGCGAGAGTGTTTTTTCACCCTCTGTCCAGCCTGCCTATGTTTCGGTGCCGGCCTGAAAACAAAAACGCCTGGCAGATTCCAGGCCGGGCTATCAACCTGCCGAGCTTTCACGAAATCACGGCAATCGAGCAGGATCGCGTCACCGCGGTAGTTCGTCGGTGCCTCAATGGGTGAGAGCAAGCGCTTCGTTCTATGGGGCAGTGCCGGCCATGCCAAAGTGTTGGCTGCCATCATCAGATTGCAAGGTGGGCAAGTCGTGGCGCTGTTCGACTCCGATCCAGAAGCCAACTCTGTATTAGAGGGAGTGCCTTTGTTTATTGGCGAGGAGGCCTTTGAGCGCTGGATTGAAAGAGAACACAATGCCGATTCGCTGTACGGCTTGGCTGCGATCGGCGGATCCCGCGGGCCCGATCGCCTGCAAGTGCACCAGCGCTTTAGATCCCATCGCATCGTTGTAGAGCCGCTGGTCCATCCGCACGCATCGGTATGCAGTACTTCATCTATCGGCGCAGGATCGCAGGTGCTTGCTCAAGCCGTGGTCGCGTCCGATGCGCACGTGGGCGAGGCCTGCATCATTAATCATCACGCGGTCGTAGACCACGAATGCTTAATAGAAGATGGTGTGCATCTTGCTCCAGGCGCGACTCTGTGCGGCTGTGTGAAGGTAGGCGCTCATGCGATGATTGGCGCCGGCGCGGTCATCTTACCTCGCCTGAGTATCGGGCCAAAAACTATTGTGGGAGCCGGCGCAGTTGTTACCCATGACCTTCCAGCCGGTGTCGTAGCGTTCGGCAATCCGGCTCGAATCCGCCGGCCTCGACAAGAGGTGGCACAATCGACTGCCAATTCAATGTGCGGAGAACAACGCCCGTGAATCCATATGAGAAATTCCGAGGCGAGTGTTCCCGGGAAATCATTACGCAGGGAACAGATAAAGATTTGGCTGCAGCGTCGCGTTCCTGGCTTAATCTTGCTAATTCCAATAAGTATTCTTATCACCTCGAGTGGCTCGGCCGCCCTATTATTCAATACCCGCAAGACATCCTCGCGATGCAGGAATTGATTTGGTCGGTTCAGCCGGAACTCATCATTGAAACCGGCATTGCCCACGGCGGCTCGCTCATCTTCTCCGCCTCGATGTTGGAGTTAAACGCCGCCTGTGGAGGTCCGCCGAATGCCGAAGTGTTAGGTGTGGATATTGACATCCGCGCCCACAATCGGGCAGCCCTTGAAGCGCATCCGATGTTCAAGCGCATCAGCATGCTTCAGGGATCCAGCATCGCGCCCGAGATTATCGAGCGGGTCCGCGCAAAGGCGCAGGACAAGCGTAAGGTTCTGGTGTGTCTCGACAGTAACCACACCCATGATCATGTTCTGGCCGAGTTGCAGGCCTATGGTCCGCTTGTCTCGGTGGGCAGTTACCTGGTGGTGTTCGACACAGTGATCGAAGATTTACCCGCGGGGATGTTCCCCGACCGGCCTTGGGGCCCTGGCAACAATCCCAAGACCGCCGTCAGGGAGTGGCTTAAGGACCACCCCGAATTCGAGATCGATAAGCAGATGGATCATAAACTGCTAATTAGCGTCGCGCCGGATGGGTATCTCAAACGCATCGGATGACCTCAACGTTATCACCGCGGCCATCCGTGTCTTTAAAAAAGAACGTCGCCGCCAACTACTTCGGACAGGGCTGGCAAGCCTTGATGGGCTTGGTGTTCGTGCCATTTTACGTGCAGCGCCTTGGAATTGAGGCCTATGGTTTGATCGGCATCTTTGCGATGCTGCAATCCTGGCTGACGTTGATCGATATGGGTATGAAACCGGCCCTGGGGCGGGAAATGGCCCGTTTTACAGCTGGCGTTCACAGCGCGCAGTCGATTCGGGATCTGCTGCGGAGCATCGAGCTGATCGGTATAACCATTGCTGCTGGAATCGCACTAACGGCCTGGAGCGCTTCGGGATGGATAGCCACCCATTGGCTGACGAAAAAAGCATTGCCGGCGAAGGTGGTGGCCCAATCATTGGCCGTCATGGGCCTGGTCGCCGCTCTACGGTTTATTGAAGATATCTACGCGAGCAGTATTATTGGTCTGCAACGGCAAGTTCTGCAGAACATCGTGACCGTTACCATGGCAACTGCGCGCGGGCTCGGAGCGGTTGCCATAATCACTTGGATCTCCCCCACGATCAGCGCTTTCTTTCTCTGGCAGGGGTTGATTTCCGTAGCCACCGTCGCGATATTTGCCGGCATTGTTCACCATGAGCTGCCACCCGCTCCTCGGCCCGCGCGCTTCTCCCGATCCGCTTTGATCAATATCTGGCGCTTCGCCGCAGGCATGATGGCGATTACCTTCCTGTCGCTGCTGCTGACCCAAGTCGATAAGATTCTGCTTTCACGTTTACTTACCCTGGAAGCTTTTGGCTATTATGCCTTGGCCGGTGTGGTAGCGAATGCGCTGTATATGCTGACCGGCCCGATCACGGCTGCATTCTATCCTCGGTTCACCGGGCTTTCAGCGAAGGGCGACGAGCCGCGCTGCGTGCCCTGTACCATCAGAGCGCTCAGTTGGTCGCGGTGCTCACCGGATCGGCTGCGGCGGTGCTCATCGTCTTTGGTGACAGCGTGTTGAGGTTATGGACTCGGAACTCGGCGCTGAGCCAACGTGTGGCGCCGCTGATGGCGGTGTTGGCTCTGGGGGCGCTCCTCAATGGATTGATGTGGATCCCCTATCAGATGCAACTGGCTCACGGCTGGACCTCTCTGACGGTCAGAGTGAACACCGTTGCTGTTTGTCTCCTGGTACCGGCCATTTGCTTAGTCGTTCCGGCATACGGCGCGCTCGGTGCGGCATGGGCTTGGGTAACGCTGAACGCGGGCTACCTCACGTTGGGGATTCCACTTATGCATCAGCGCTTGCTTCGCTCCGAAAAATGGAGCTGGTATCGCAATGATGTCGCGTGCCCATTGGCGGCCGCCGGCGTTACCGCCTTACTGTTCCGCTGGATGATGCCGCATGGCTTAGGCAGGCTCACTGAACTTGCGGCTCTTGCAATTATCTCCGGTTGTGTCCTGACTGCAGCGGCTATGACCACGCCCACCGTGCGCAGCCAGCTCACTCGATATATGCGAGCCGTTTGAATGAGGACCCGATACATGACTAGCAGTGAGGTACCAGAGCACCAGAAAAGCAATGGTTCCCCACCCTTGTTGTCCATCATTATCCCTACTCGCAACCGGCAAGAATGCGCGGCGTCCGCCGTCCGCTGTGTCCTGGCGATACCCTCCACCGAAATTGAAGTGGTGGTGCAGGATTGTAGTGACGACGATTTACTCTCATCTTTGATTGCTTCAGAACTACCCGATAAGAGACTTTCCTATCGGTACGACCGGCCCCCGGTCACCATGACGGAGAACTGGAACCGGGCCATTGCTCGTTCCAAAGGTGAATACGTTTGCCTCATCGGCGATGATGACGGTATCAACCCTGAGATCTTACAAGCCGCTGCTTGGGCTAAGAGTAAGGCTCTGGATTGCTTGGCAGTCCGAAACACAGTTCTCTATCTGTGGCCCGGCATCGGTGCGCCCTCTGCTTTTATTAAAGACACTGAAGGCGGATCTCTTAAGATCCACGGGTTTCAGTCTGATGTAACGGAAGCTGATACGGCGGTGGAACTTCGTAAGCTGCTTCGGGATGGCGGCGCGTATTACTTGAAGTTCAGACTTCCGAAGTTATATCACGGGATTGTGCGCCGCCGTTGCCTTGAAGCCGTCCGCGAAAAGGCCGGAAGTTACTGCGGCGGCCTGAGCCCGGACATATTTCCGTCGCTCGCGATTGCGTGCTTAGTGGATCGTCTCGCGGTGACCGATTATCCGCTGACGATTCCTGGTGTGTGCAAGACTAGCAATTCGAACGTTGTAAGCATATTAAAGCGTTTCTCAACGACTGTGGAAGATGATGCGGACTTTCGCGGCAGCGGAGGATATCGCTGGTCCGAAGTAGTTCCGTATGTCTACACAGTGGAGACGGTTTGGGCGGATTCTGCAGTCGCGGCCCTTGGTGCGATGGGTCGCGATGATCTCATTTTGCAACTTAACCTGCCCAGGCTAGCCGCCATTTGTATCTTTTCGAATCCTGCTGTCACCTGGCGTGTTCTGCGGGGCTTCCTTAAGGGACTGCGGCTCGCACGCAAGAATCGCACTGTTGGAACGATTGCGTTCGTGTGGAATCTCGTAGCAGTCTCGGGCAGAAATCTGGGCGGTAGGATGAAGAACCGCCTTTTAATAGCGATTGGAATTAGGAGCGGCCCTGACAGAATTGAGGGCCTTTCGAACATAGTCGAGGCATCGCAGGCGCTTACGGGTTATCTCAAGGATAACGGTTGGAAGTTTTTGCAGTGCGCTGAGGATAACGACGAGTCGAAGGCGCCCATCCTAACCCGATCCTGAGCTCCAGCCGCCGTTGAAGAGTAACAATGAAAGTCCTCTGGTTCACGAATATTCTGATGCCGGCCGCGAACCGCCATCTGGGACGCTCACAGCCCCAAGGGACCGGGACATGGATGTCCGCTCTGCTCGATCAACTAAAGACGCGGCGCGATCTTCAATTGGCGGTAGTTTGCCAGGGCGGGCTGCGTGATTGCCATTTCGAGGCCGAAGGAGTTGAGTACTTTGTCGTCGGCACGCCGTGGCGCACTGGCCTACGGAACCGGCTCGGCAGCTATAAGGAAGCTTTGCCGGTTAAGTCTCAGATTAAGAAATTCGCCTCGATTGTCAACGAGTGGAATCCGCACGTTGTGCATGTGCACGGTACCGAGTCAGGCTATGGTCTGATTAAAGCTTGGAACCTTACGAACAAGCCTGTCGCCGTTTCCATACAAGGCCTGATGGGCCCGTACTCGGCAAAAGCTTATGGCGAGCTTCAAGCTGTTCAGCTTCACGGGCGCCTTCGCACGGCAATAGGCGTGGGCCTAAGCCGTTGGAGATCCTTCGTCGAAAGGACGCCCTTCGAAGAATCGATTATCAGATCGGCCGACATGATCCTCGGACGAACGCAGTGGGACCAGGCTTGGGCTTGGGCATATCGCCCCGACGTCCGCTATCGCCATGTGAACGAATTAATGCGCTCCGAGTTTTTTCAGGCCGTGCCTTGGAGTCTGGCGAGCTGCCGGCGGCGCCAGATCTTCTGTACCAGCCAAAGCCAGCCTCTTAAAGGGTTGCACGTCCTTCTCGAAGCCGTTTATAGGCTGCGCCAGGTGTACCCTGATGTCAAGCTAGCCATCGCCAGCGACGGCTTTCTGACCCGGCCTTACAATGACTATGTTCGGTATCTGTTCCGGCTCATCCGGGAATGGAATCTCGGGCCATCCGTTACCTTTCTAGGATCCCTGGATGCGGCTCACCTGGTCGAGCAGTTGCAGGCAGCTCACTGCTACGTGACGCCATCCTTCATCGAAAACGGATGCAATGCGTTGCAGGAGGCGATGCTGGTCGGCACGCCGAGCGTGGCGACGCTCTCGGGCGGTCTCCTCACTACTATTGATCCGGAACGCACTGGACTCGCGTTTCCTACCGGTGACGCGGCACTGTCGGCTTGGCAGATCGCTCGAATTTTCCGCGAAGATGGTCTTGCAGCCCGGTTGGGCGCGGAAGGTCGGATCGTCGCCCGGGAGAGGCACAATCCACTGCGCGTCGAAGCTCAATTGCTGGCCGCTTATGAGGAACTGGCCGGTTCACACATCCGCCCTCCTGATAGTCCTGGCATTCGCCGGGTTCAAAGCGCCCCTTAGTCGTATATTGTCCTAAGTCTGCGAAGTCCGGTGAGCGTCATTCTTAATCTGGTCGTCGGTCTCCTAAGCATTGTTGGCATCAGCGGCTTGGGCCGTCTGTTGATCCGGCCGCTACGGGTCCTTGCGCTGCATTGGTACATCGCGCTCGCGATGCTGGCGGGATTTGCACTGAGTTCCGTCTCCGTCCAGTGCCTTGCGATGGTCGGGGCGGAGCGCGCCGGCTTCAGCGTCCTGGGAGCGGCGATCGTTATCCTCGGGATTGGAGGCCACTGGATCGGCCGGCGGCGCTATTCCAGTTTGCCGCTGCCTCAAGCCGGACCGTCTCGAACATTTGCCTTCAGCCTTTTGTGCCTGGTGCTGGCCGCGCCGGTGCTCATCAGCCTGGCGCCCTCGACCAAGATTGACGAACTGCACTATCACATGCTGACTGGCCGACGGGTATTGGATGATCACGGCTTACGGGTCTATCAATTTCCGCCTGAGCAAGCCATCGTCCCGCAGATGGGATACCAGATCGCGGAAACAATCTTTCATGCTGCCAATACCGCCGACGCCGGCAATATTCTGAGTCTGGCATTCGGCATGGTCCTGTGGCTTCTGATTTACGGCGTGGTGACGGAGCAAACCGGACGCGCGGAAGTCGGTCTGCTGGCCGCGGTGATCAGTGCTGCAGGCTTGTATCCTGCGGTCTGGTACGTGACGGCGGGGCCGCACTCCTTGGGAGACCTGGCCACGTTCACCGCAGTCGCCGGGCTCTTTTTTCCGGAAGATCGAGCCCGGACCATAGATAATGCCGGCGGCGGCGAAACGCGATCATTCGTTTGTGTTCTGGGCGCCGTCTGCGCTGCGTCCACCAAGATCTCGCTGGTGCCTGTCGGCGTGCTGATCACCGCCGCGGCGCTGTTTCGATTGCGCGGCGCTGCGCGGATGAAGATGGGTGCAGTGGCGTTGGGACTTTGGTTCTTCGTCATGGGTCCCCTGGTCCTGTGGACCTACCTCCACACCGGATCTCCGTTCGGAGCGGCGTTCGCGCAGTTCTTCGGTCGAACCGCTTATCAACCCGCAGTGCTGCAAGCCTTGGAGGATTCTCGCAGGGTCAATCAAACGGGATTGCGCAACGCTTTGTACTATGCGTTTCAATACTTGAATGGCGGCAGCCTCGCGCTTATTTTGTTTGGGGCTTTTACATGCTGCCGCGAGTGGAAACGGCTGGCAGGGCTCCTGCTTCTGGTGATGCTGCAAATCGCGCTCATTGCGAAGTTTCTTCCCCACGATTTCCGCTTTCTAGGCGGCCTCCAATATGGACTAATAGCGGCGGGGGCGATCGGCTTCAGCTCTTTATGGCACCTCCGAGTTCCAGTCAAATGGGTCGCAGCGGCTTCACTGCTTCTGATAGGGCCCTGGCTCGCGGCCGAACTATACTACGCCCGTCCCTTTTCAGCGGTGGTGCTCGGAGCGACGACGCGTGAGGACTTCCTAAAGCGCTATGTGGCGTTCATGGACGACTTCCGGGCCTTGGACAAGATCCTGCCTCGCAATGCCGGCCTCTATGTGCCGAACAATCGCATCCCCGCATTTTACGCTCCTCGTCCGGTGATCTTCACCCTGACGGACTGGGACCAGCGGACTCCTTTGTACAGGCTGCTCGTGGAGCCTTCTGCCGAGCCATTTGATATCTCCCGGCTGGATCCGCAGACCGATTTGACATGTAGCGAGGTAGTGTATCGAAATCCGAACGCAGTCGTCGTAGCGTACCGCACTCCGAGCCGTGAGCCGGTACGGGACACAGTCTTGGTACAACGGTGCGTTCCGGATTTGGGCGACAAGCAGGTGTCGCGCTTAAACACGCGGAGGCGGTCTAAATGAAAAGGCAATATGACAGGTCCGGTAAAGTCGGCACGGTCTCGTGCGGGGAATCCAATTCGGAGGGTGCTGCTGTACGCAACGTTAGATCCTCGCGACCGAAGAACCGCGCGGTTTCCGAGCCGAACGTTTTCCGGCACAACCCGAACGAGACTAGCATTGGCAAAAACGAGAAGGTTGCTTCCCCGAGCAGGCTCCGCGCCGCTCCGTTTCTGGTCGCGCCCATCGCCGCATATATCGCGGCCCTGTTCTATGCTCGCGATCAAATACCCGGCGGTCTCAACAATGACGCCGCGGAGGAGGCTTTGCGAGGCCTTTATCTCGTGGAAGGACGCCATTTCGAGGTAATAACATTCTCGCTGGGACACTCGGCGGAGACCCTCTATCTTTACCTGCTGGGAGCTGCGGCGCAACTGTTCTCGCCGAGCACATTGGCGATCCAGTTTTGGAGTTGGATCTGCGCGCTGGTGTGCATCGTGCTGGTTTGGAAACTGGTGCAGCGGATCGACGGCAATATTCCTGCCTGGCTTCCGTTGCTCATCCCGGTATGCTCGATCTGGCTGCTCCACTATGCGCGCAGCGGACTGCGAGCGATTTGCGCTCCGGTCTTCCTGGCCGGATTCACGCTACTCCTCGAGCGCGTCGAGCGCCGGCCCCGCGATCGCATCGCAGGCCTGCTGTGCGGGGCTGTTTTGGGTCTGAGTATCTACGGCTATACATCATGCCGGGTGCTGCCAATTGCATTTGTGGTTTATGCGGCGTTTCGTCTGTTTCGGGAAAAGAAGGAGTGGTTAGCGCTCATACAGCGTTATGGTGCCGTTGTGGCGGGCGCGCTCGCAACATCGATACCGAACATCGTGTTTTTCCTGAGGCAGCCGCACGAGTTCCTCACGCGCGGCGACTACGTGCTACAGGGGACCGGTATGGACCGCGCGATCAATTCGATCTGGTCGGCTTTGTTGCCTTGGTACTATCCGGATACCTATCGGATCCTGGGCGGTCCGAATTACAACTCTGATGGGGTAAGCGCTGGACTCACGTCGTCGGGCTTCAATCCAATCCACATCATGGTTGCAGCGGCGATCGCGGTTGGGCTTTGGCAAGCCCGCCGGTGGAGGGAGAAGCCGGCGGTCGCGTTCCTGCTTGCGACGTGGGTGGTTGCAGTCCTAACGCTCGGCATCGCCGGCCCTAGCCTAACGCGGTTCCTGATCTTGCTGCCGGTCTATCTGGTATTCGCGGGCCTGGGGTTCGGATTCCTGATGGAGTGGCGTTCGCAACTTCGTATTCCGATCCTGCTGCTCATTCTTTGGGTGGGATTCAGCGATGGTTACCAATACTTGTCAGGCCGCGGAGAGGCGCCGGAATACTTTGCATCGGCGGCAACGACAATCGGGCAAGAGGCGGCCAAACTGGCGTCGCAGGGCCACAAAGTGGTGTGCGTCGTTTCGCGGGATGCGAACGTTGTCAACTTTCTGGTTCACAAGGAAAGCGCTCGGGTAAAAGTGGCGGAGTTCTATCAGCGCCCGGTGAATCCGGCCGAGATTCCGCTTAAGGAGTTTCGCCCGAACATCCTACTCATCGAGAACAATGCCGCCTTCAATTCTTTTGCCGCCAGTATCCCTCCAGCTTGGCGCCGGGGCCAGAACGAACGATTCACTACCGTGCAACTTCCGGGGTTGTGATCGGTTAGCGGGTTGCTGCTGCCAGGCTTTGGACATATTGCCGTGCGGCCGCCGCGAGGTCCGGCTCCAAACCGTACTTGAGCGCCTCCTGAAAGCCTTGCAACGCTTGTGATCCTTGATGCAGTTCGTTCAATGCGAGTGCGCGGGTGAAAAGCGCCGCAGCATCCCTGGGATCTAACCGGAGAGCCTGAGTACTTACTCGCACTGCTTCTACCCAGCGCCCTTGTTGAACCAAGGCGAGCGCCAGGTTGTTGTAATAATCCGCCTCACCAGGGTCGTCCGCGATAGCGCTTCGAAAATAAAGCTCGGCTTCGGGAACACGATGCTCATGCATCAATGTGACGCCGAGGCCGGTCTTTAGCAGCGGATTTGAGGCAGTGATCGCGATGGTGTGATTATACAGCGATTCCACGTTTCGCCAGTAACTGGTTTGCACCCACGCCTGCGCCGTCAAGAGGGCAAGGATGACAGCCGAAAGGCCTGCCAGCATTCTAGGTGAAACGGAGTAACGTGTGGCGAGCTCGGACGCGGCCCAGACGATCAGGATGAAAAACCCGATGGCGGGAATATAAGTGAAGCGGTCAGCCCGCGCCTGCGGTCCAACTTGCACGATTCCGCTCATGGGCACCAGCACGCCCACGAACCAAAACCATCCCACGGCCAGGTAGGGCTGCTTGCGCGCTTGCCACAGCACCAGCACTGTGACGCTTGCCAAGACTAGAATCGCAGTAAACAGCGTGGACGCAGGGATACTGTGCGGGTAAGGATAAAGCACGCCCAGCGATCGCGGCCAGAGCAGGTCTCTTAAGTACTGCGCAAAGGACACGAAAAAGCTAGGGAGTTTCATCCCTGGAGCGAAAGCGTTCACATCGTGCACGGCTCCGAACTGCTTCTGTCCCACGTAGGTGATGACAGCCGAGAAGGCCGACACCAAAAAGAACGGAATTTTCTCCTTAACGAGTGAGCCTGCGGTTTTGAGCGATAAGCGTCCGAGAGGCCAGTAATCCAGCAGCAGGAGCGCGAACGGAAGCGTGACCACGGTAGGCTTACTCATCACCGCGAGCGCGAACATTAATAACGATAGAAGATAGTTCTTCCTTTTATCCTGACCCTTGACGTAGCCCGCGTACATCCACATTGTCAGAAGCCAGAAGAGGCCGCCTAACAGATCCTTGCGTTCGGCTACCCAAGCGACGGATTCGACGCGCAACGGATGAATCGCGCAAAGCGCAGCCACCAGGGCGCTACGCCAGAACGCACCCGTCAGCCGTAACAGCACGAAGAAGACGAGCAAGACGTTCACGGTGTGCAGAAGGACGTTAGTCAGGTGATGCCAGCCGGCATCGAGCCCGAATAACTGGCAGTCCAACATATGCGAAAGCCAAGTAACTGGCTGCCAATAAAAGTAACTGTAAGAAGTAAATGCGTACTTGATGCCTTCGAGCGTCAATCCCTTAGTGATAATCGGATGTTCGTAAACATACTTTCCGTCATCATAGTTGATGAAATCGAAGTGGGCCACTTGCAGGAACACAGCCAAAGTCAGGACACAAAGGCCGAGCGCGACAAACCAGAGCCTTCGATTGTCAGCCGGCGGCGCTGTGGCAAGGGGCTGGCGTCCTGTGGCCGATATTACCGAGGTGCGGACCTTTCGCGCAGATTTGGGCGTATTTCGAGGCATTCTCAATAATCGTAACTGGTAGGAGGTTTTAGATACTTCTTACCTTGGTACTAGTAAATACTAGGCGTGTTTCGGCGTCGGTGTTACTTAGTCGGATCCACGTCGGCCGCCGAAGCGCGCGCGGTGGTGTCATAAACGTACAGAGCGTGTCCGACCACTGCCACGGGGGGCGTGCGCCTGAGCCAATCGTTGGTGCCCGGAATCGCGGGAATGCGGGCGACGATGCGCGCACTTACCACATATAGGGCGGGGAGAGGTTTTTGGGCGAGCTCGAGTATGTTCGGCTCCTCACTAACGATGCCGTAGGTGCTGGCAGGAAACTGGTAGGGATTCGCGAGGCGGATGGGCCGGCCTTTTTCATGGCGATCGAGCCAGAGTTTCAGTTGCCTCAGGCCTTGTCCCCAATCGACGTTGCTGTCGTCGAGCCAGAAGGTGCCGCACTTACTTCCACCATCGAGACCGAGCTGGCCCGGATCGCTCAGCAAACAGGCGGATTCATTGAAATAGGAGAGATGGTCCGGATAGACGCCCGCGACCGCCAGAAGTAACCAGGCGCAGCAGGCGACAGCGACCCAGCGGCCCCATTTGTTGGCGGTTGTAAGCAGCGCCGCCAGGGCAATCCCGCCGAGCAGGTGCGCGAAGGGCAGAACCGGCATGATGTAGCGGACGCCGATTTGGTCGGCCATCAGAGAGGTGCCGGCGAAGAAGAGCGCAGGGGGCAGCAGGAGGAATAGTCTTTGAAGCGGTGAGAACGAATTGCGGCGAAACAGGAGGACCAGGCCGCCAATTGCGAGCAGGATGGCTGCCAGGGGTTCCTTGAGCAGATAGGCGAATGCGAAATAGCCGAGGAAGCGGTGCTTCAGTTGCCCGGCCAGGAAGGCTTGATAATCGTCGCGGTGGTCGGCATTGACAAGCTGCGCGCCGTGAACATAGACCAGCGGGTCCTTCGGGAAAAAGTAGACAGCCTGGATCACTATTGCGGCGACCAGGCACATGGCCAGAAACGCGGCGGTGCAAAGAATCCATCGTTTGGAGAGCCAGGAAGCCACGGAAACGCTGGTGTTGGCGTGGCATGCCTTGAACTTTTTACCGCTGCCGCAAGGGCAGGGATCGTTGCGGCCGCTCTTTTGGAGGGCGCGAATTGCCGACAGACTTTCGCCTGGTCCGGCGAAGAACGGATCCAGGATACTTCGTTTCCGTGCCGGCTCCGCTTCCGGAGGCCAGATTGCAGCGGCGCATAACAGCAACCCAGCCGCGGGCAGCCACAGGAGCGCCGAGAACTTCGCGGCTAAGACCAGTCCGAGGGCTAATCCACAGAAGACCAGGCGCTGAGGGGTCGGGTTTTGAACATAGCGCCAGAGCGTGAAGAAAAATAGAACGGTGAACGCGGTCAAACCCACATCCATCGTGACGGTGAAGGCTTGGCCGAGGATGGTGGGATCGGTGAAGTACAAAAATGCCGCGCAGAAAGCGGCGAGCGCGCCGACCATTTGCCGGCCCCAGAAATAGATCAGAATGCCGGCGAGGGAGGAGATCAGCAGGAAAGGAAGGCGGGCCCAAAATAGCGTGTGGTCGGGCCCGTTGTCCAGGATAATTTTGTCGCCGATCCCCCACTCCGGCTGCTCGCCCTTTGGGAAGTCGCCGCGCAGGAAGGCATCGGTTGCCGGGGTCCGCGGCCAGTGAATTCCGCCCAGCAGCAATGAGAGACCGCTCAATTCCTTCAGCAAGGGAGGATGCTGCGGGTTGCCGCGAAAGATCCCGGTTGCGACGTAGGAGAGACCCGAGGCCAGGTGCGGGGGCTCATCCGAACTCGCGCTTTTGAGCAGGCTTTCAGAAAGCGCGACAAAGAAATAGAGCACCGCCAGAGCTACGACGATCCATCCGAAGGCGCGGTGGGCGGGCTTGGTTGGAACAATGCGAGGCGTCTCGGCCAACGTTCCGGCTGGGCCGCTCTTTTTTTCGTCGGTGCGCTCGATTGGCTCGGAAATTTTCATAGTTCGGCGGGAAATGGGCTGTCTTGGAAGACCAATATAAGCGTGCTACGCCGGGGAATAAGCGGCAATAGGGAAGCCGGGTGCTTTCGTTCCAGTACTGGAACGCAGGAGTGCTAGAGCGAGGCTAGCCCTGATAGGAGGCTCGCGCCTTGGCTTGAAAAACGTCGGCCGTGACCTTCCAGCCGTACAGACTGATGTGATCGAAGGCCCAGAGGTTGATCACGCCGAAGCCGCGCTCGATCGCCAGGCGCGCCTCCTTCTGCCAGTTGGTGGTGGTTCCGAATACCGGAACCAGGTAGCGGAGTTGAGAGTTCGGCCAGGCGAGCGGAGGGACGAAGTCAATGGCGGCCAGGGAGAGGTCGATGTTGCGCATCCAGCTGCCGAACGCGAGCGCTTCGATTTTTAACGAATCGAACCCAGCGGTGTTCGATGTCATCCATTCCGGCGGGATGTTGACGAAATTATTGAGCGCGCCGCCGACCTGCTCGCCGGCCGGACCGACCGGGATCGGGTAGTTGACGTCAACCGGGAGCAGCACCTCCATGAGCGCAGACGGATAGACAGACTTCACCGCGCTCCCGAGCGTTGCCACGTGATCGCGCAGCCGGTCTCTTAGGAATATGGCATCCGCGCCTCCGTTCATTTGCGGGTCATCATCGGGCCAATTGAAGATCGCGAGCGGTCGGCCAAGCGCGGCGCTGGCAGCCGCCGTGGTTGCGGCATCGTAATACGCCATACCGGGCTGCGGCGGAGTGGCGGAGGACTCGGAGAAATACCACCACAGAAACTCGCCGGTCTGAAGCATAGGCGTGAGTCCGGCGGCGGTTTGAAGAGCGGCGAGATCGAGCAGAACTTGCTGCTGAAAGGCGAGGATCGGTCCGCCTATTGCGCAATGGGTGGAGACCAGCGTGCCAAAGCCGGTAGCGGTGGAAACCGCGGTGCCGTCCGGAAAGCGCGCCGGGTAGCTGTCGGGCGGGTAAACCAGCTCCATCGAGATGGCGGTCGTGATGGGCGTGCCGCGCGCCTGGCAAAGCTGATACATGTCGGTGTGCCACGCCGTAACGCCGGTGTTGAGCGTGGGCGATTGCGTTGGATCGACCGCCCAGGTGGGGAGAACTCCTCCCGCGAGCGACCCGCTCTGGGTAATGGTGCCGGATGCGGTGCTGGTTTCGGAAGACACGGCCAGCGCAAAGGAATATGACGCGGATCGAAGCGTGATGGTCAAGACTGCGCCGGAGGCCGAGGCCCAAATTCCCGACGACCCGCTGTTGATGAAATTGGCGAAGTGCGTGGCGATAGTTTCCGACGTGTCGGTATAGATCACCGATTTGGAGATGGTGGTGTAGGGCTGCGTGGTATCGAGCTGGCTGGGATCGCTCGATAGCGGCGCGCCGATATTGAGAAAAACGGTATCGCCGTTGACCCAGGTTCCGCCGAACGTGAGCGTCAGGACCGGCAGGGTGCCGCCGCTGGCGATTCGCTGATTCCACCAGAAAACGCCGAGGTATTCGTTGATCGGTCCAGTGAACCCGAGCTGATCGAAATTCCACAGGATGCGTGCGGGCGGGAGTTTGTAGGTATGGTCGGTGTCGTAATCGAGGGCCGGGGAGATGTTGGACTGCGCCGGGAGCGGAGCAGGAATATCGGACGGCACGGCGGCTTCGAGAAAATTAAAAACGAAGTACTGCCCGAGCGTGAGCACTAGCGTCACGACGTGGCTGCCGGGAGCGACATTGGAACGCACCAGGCGGCGGGCATAAGCGACGTCGCTGTTGAGAGGCAGGGCGCAGTTGAGCGACGTTTGTGTATCGCCGTCGAGTTGGACGCCCGCCACGCCGGCATCGGTGGCGAGCAGCGTGCCGATGTAGACGTCGTGCGTCACGGCTGAGTTGTAGCTGACACGCACGGTGCTTCCGATGCCTGAAAGCTGCTGCGCGAAAGCCTGGTCGTAGAAGCCCGTGATTACCGCGGACGTGCCCGAATAAGTGCACGCCCGGCTGGACTGCTCGACGCGCACGCTGTTCAGGCCCGCAACTTGCAGCATCATGGTGTCTTCGGGACCGGTGAGCGTCCAGTTGGTGAAAACGGCCTCCCAGTCGTTACCGGCGTAGGCACACGCGTTGGCGAGCGGCGGCGCGAAAGTGAGCCACAATTGGCGGATGTCGGTGATACCGAGCGCGCTGAAATCAAGCGTGATGGTCCAGATGGCGTCGCTCGATCCGCCGGAGAGGTTGGCCTGGGTCGGCAGGATTTGCAGGTTGGTGTTTTTGTTGACCGCATAGAGCGCCACCAGGTTGCCATCCACGCCGGGACGGTCAGCGGTGACGGTGATCTGGTTGCCGCTGGCGGTGGCTTTCAATCCCACCACCGCGCCTGCCGCGGCATAATTTTGGGCGTTAATCTGCGCGACCAGGTCACTGACCACGTTGGTAACTGTTTCGCCGGCGCCCACGATGTGATCGAAGGCGAAGTTGCGATACCAGAGCGTCACGTGATCGTACTGCTGGAGACCGTTGTCTTGGACCGTGAACGTGGCCGACGCGGGCGTGTAGGTGCCGCCGGCCTGCGTGGCGTAATTAAAAAGGCGCACCTGGGTGGTGGTTCCGTCCATGTTGGCGACGTCCAGATACGGCCAGTCGATGGTGGGATATTCCTCGGAATCGAGCGGCTGCAGGCCGGTGTACTGGACGTTGAAGGTCAGAACCAGATCGGCGAAGTTGGAATCGGACAGGTATTTGATGGAAGGGTGCTCGAAGAAATCGTCGACATCCCAGAGCATGAGGACGCAAAAGTCGGAGGCATCGCGGAAATTGCCGGTTACGGTGAAGCTGTTGGCGGTGGCCGAATGCAGGGAGGCCGAGGCGCCCAGGTTATCGAAGCCGCGCAGGGCTAGTGTGCGGTTAGGCTGCAGCTTGTAGATTCGCTCGGCCATGGAAGGTCTCGGCGAAGAGTATAGACCCGAGCTCGCCGGGGGCAACGCGGTCGAAATGAGGCTGCTGGGGTAAAGCGCTTCCTTGCAGAGAATTGGGAAGAGCCGTAAAATTTCCCGGCGTGTGATCAAAGCTACGGCTTGCAGTCGCCCTTGCAGACGGTCTGAGAAAGCTGCTGTTCAGGCCCCAAGGTATTGGGATTGGAAACCGTGGGGCGGCGTACGCTGAGCGTCTCGACGGTAGTCTTGTTCGGTCCGGGGGTGTCTTGAATAATTTGGCGTTCCTGGAGCTTTAACGCGCCGCCGGGCTCGGCGACCGTGCCGGGAACATTCTGGCCGAAGATATCGACCACGACGTCTTTGGAGCCGTCCGGGCGGGTGACGGTTTTAGAAACCGTCTGTCCGTGCAGCTGCAGCTGGCCGGTAGCGCCGACTTCGTATTCAGCGGTGTTATCGGTGGCTTCCGAGCCTTGCACGGTATGCTGGGTGGTCTGCCGGACAGCCTGGTAAAAACCGCCCTGGCCGTTTCCACGATACACGTCTTTCTCTTCCTGGTAGGAGCCGTCGGATCCCAGCGTCTTGGTAACATCCCGTTTTTCGACGGTGTTGATTCCGCCGTTGATGTCCGGGCGTTGGATCACCGTTTGGGCCGTCTCAGTGGAAGCGGATTTATGCGTGTCGATCGTTGATTTCTCGACCAGCTGCATATTTCCGTTGACGTCTCCACGGTAACTAGTAGTCTCGGTGGTAGTGCTACCGTCGGGCCGCTTTTGTTCCGCGACGGTCTCTTTCGTAGGCGGAGTGGGATTGCCTTGCGGATCGTAGTGCCGTACGATGCGCTCGACCACGCGGCCGGAGGCGTCGTCGCGGATGACTTTTTCCTCCACGCGCTCGAGCGGGACCATGTGGCCGTTGATAGACTGCATTTTCTCGGTAATCTCGGTTCCATTGGGCGAAGTCTCACGGACGGTTTCCGGGCCGTCCTGGATGCTGTGGCCGTTGATGTCGACCGAGGTGGTGCTCAACACGCTTTGTTGCTGGGCGCCGAGCGCGCCGGCCAGCAGGATCGGAACTAGAATAAATCCCTTCACAATTCCAGACTAGCGTCTCCGGTTGCGATCGACAATGCGGCGAACACCTTAGAAAGCGCGGCGCGGAATCGGCCCCTGGGATGGGCTTCGGACGCTTCGGAAGGCACGTAATCATTCGCCGGATAATTGCCGATAAACGTTTAGAGGGTTCCAGTTCCCGCTCCACCATCGTACTTGCCCATGTACCGGACAGAAGGCCTTAGCCATCCAGCTAATTCGGGCACCGCGGATCAGATTCGAGCGGAGCTTGCCAAAGAGTGCGACTTCATCGCAGCGGTTCTGGAGGCGTCGGCCGCGCTGATTCTGGTCTTCGATCCGGAGGGCCGCGTAGTTCAATGCAATCGGGCGTGCGAGCAGGTTCTCGGCTATACCAGCGAGGAATTGAAGGGACAGCACTTCTGGAACGTCTTCGTTGACGCGCAAGATCGAGCAGACAGCCGCAAACGTTTCGCGGGCATCGTGGCGGCGCGGGTCATCTCGGCTTTTGAACGGGAATGGATCACCAAATCGGGAGAGCGGCGGCGCATCTCGTTCTCCAACGCTCCGTTATTAAAGGAGGACGGGCAGCCGGAGTATTACATCGTGACCGGGGTGGACATCACGGGCCGGTACAAGGCCCAGCAGGAGCTGCTGAAGTCCGAGATTCAGTTCCGTTCCATTTGGGAAGCCTCCCAGGAGCCGATGTGCTTGAGCGCCGCGTCGGGGATGATTCTGAAAGCGAATCCCGCGTTCGGGCGCATGGCGGGAGGGGCAGTGGACGCGCTCGAAGGCGCGCCGATCAGCGCGTTGTTTCGGCCGGAGGACCGGGCCGGGATGCTGGCCTGCTACACGGCTCCGTTCACTTCGCCGGGCGGGCCTTGCGTCGAACACGAGCTGCACTTTGGCGACGGCCGTTCGGGCTCGTTCGAAATTTCGATGACGCTGCTTGAGATACCGGGCCAACCGGTGCAGCTTTTGAGCATTTATCGGGATGTGACCGACCGCAAGCGGAGCGCCCAGGAACTGGCCCGGGCCAAAGAAGCGGCCGAGGCAGCCAATCGGGATCTGGTCGCGGCGAACCGGTACCTGGAAGATACCGGACGGCTGGCGCAGGAGATGGCCCAACGCGCCGAAGCGCTCAGCGCGGCAAAAAGCGAATTTCTAGCCAATATGTCGCACGAGGTTCGCACGCCTTTAAACGGCATTCTGGGCATGACCGAACTAGCGCTGCAGACCGAACTCGGAGCCGACCAGCGCGAATACCTGCAGCTCGTAAAATCGTCGGGAGAGGCGCTCATGTGCCTGGTGAACGACGTTCTCAACTTCTCGAAATATGAGGCCGGCAAGCTGACGCTGGAGTGCGTTAACTTCTCGCTGCGCTCGGCGCTGCGGGAGTTGCTCCGGCCGTTCGCGCTGCACGCCTGTCAAACCGGGCTGGCACTCAATTATGAGGTCGAAGAGGATGTTCCGGATACCTTGATAGGCGATTCTCTCCGGCTGGGGCAAGTGCTCCAAAATCTGGTGGGGAACGCGATCAAATTCACCGAGGCCGGAAAGGTGGACGTCCGGGTGCGCACCGAGTCGCGAGAGGAATCCGCTATCGTGCTGCGCTTCACGGTCGCTGACACCGGAATCGGGATCGCGCCGGAGAAGCACAAGCACATATTCGAGCCTTTCACCCAAGCCGACGGCTCCACCACGCGGAAGTATGGTGGAACGGGGCTCGGATTATCGATCGCGTCGGGGCTGGTGCAGCTCATGGGCGGGCGCATCTGGCTGGACAGCAGTCCGGGGCGGGGCAGCATCTTCCATTTCACGGTGAATGTGCAAGCCGCCGACGGACCGCCCGGCCCGTTTGGCCAGGAGACCAAGCGAAGAATGCATTTCCTGGTGGGCGAAGACGATGGCGCGAATCAGCGGCTTCAAACCAGATCGAGTGGGATTACGGAGTTGACGGGCAAGATTGAATCTGTAGTGTCAGGAGGAAATGTTATGGACGCGGAGCAAACACGCCAGAGGCCTTCTACCGAGGAACAGTTTAAGCAGCTGGACGAGTCCCTCGCACTGAGCCGTGTGGGGGGCGACTCGGACTTATTACGCGAAGTGGTCGGTCTTTTTCTCGACGATTATCCACAAGCGATCGATCAGATCCGGGACGCGGTGGCGTCCCGCGATGCAACCGCGATTGAACATTCCGCCCATAGCCTGAAGGGATCGGTTTCCACCTTTGGAGCGGGCCGGGCTTTTGAAGCGGCGCTGGCATTGGAAAAGCAGGGGCGCAGCAAGAATTTAGGCGGCGTTGAGAACCAGTTGTGTCAACTCGAGGATGCGCTGCAGGCGCTGCTGCCTGAGTTGCAAGCTCTTCAAACCAAGTAGGTTTCTGACGCAAATGGGAAGCCGACAGGCAGCGGCTCGCGATGGGGCGGCATGCAAAGTTGTAAAATATAGGATATGTCTAACAGCGCGGTGAACCCTGTCGAGCTGGGTCTGGGTGCCGGTATCTTAGACCAGCCCGCTTGGAAAAAAGTGGTGGGCACGACCTCCGCGGTCCTGCTGGCGATCCTGTTTTTTGCCTCCGGCGCTTGGAAGCTTTCCGATCCGTTCAAATGGTCCCAAGTGCTGGGCGAGTTCAAGGTGCCGGCCGATTTGTCGCTGCCTTTTACGCTGGCTTTGGGAGTAGGGGAAACGTTGGGCGCGGTGTTGATTCTGGTGCCGCGGTTCCGGCGTTGGGGAAGCTGGCTGCTCGGCTTTCTGCTGCTCTCCTTCATGATCTACATCGGCGCGAATTACGGCGCGCTGGCGGGCAAGGAATGCAGCTGTTTCCCGCTCGTGAAGCGGACCGTCGGTCCCGCATTTTTCGCGGGCGATATGGCCATGCTCTTGATGGCCGCGATGGCGGGATGGTGGGTGCGGCGTTCGGAAAACCTGCGGGGCGCGCTGGTCATTCTAGGCGCAGTGGCCGTTTTCGCGGGCGTTTCTTTTGGCGTGAATTCCGCCAGCCAAAGCGGTCTGAAGGCGCCCGATTCTATTACGGTGGATGGTAAGGCGTTCTCTCTGCAACAAGGCAACATATTCTTGTTTTTCTACGATCCCACCTGCCCGCATTGCGAAGCGGCCGCCAGGAAGATGGCGAAGTTCTCGTGGAAGGACACCACGGTCGTAGCGATTCCCACCGAGGAACCGCAATTCGCAGCGTCGTTCCTGCACGACACCGGGCTCAAAGCCGGCACCTCCAACGACCTGACGTTATTGCGAGGCACTTTCAAGTTCGTAAACTCACCCTACGGCGTCGCGCTCGAGCGAGGCCGTCAGAAGGCCACCTTCTCTGTCTTTGAAGAGAACAACGAGCCGGATAGCAAACTGCGCCAGCTGGGTTTCATCGAATAGTACCGGGCTCGCCTGAGTTTCATAAATACCTGAGTACAAACAGAATTGGTGCGCGCGTTCGATGAGATCTGTAGATGCGAATCCAATGGAAAAAGGTTTCCGAGCGCGGGCATTGCCTGTTTTGCGGCAGCGGCTTGCGGCTTTTTCGGAGAATGGGTCACAGCCGGTTTTGCTCGGAAGAGCACGAGCGCGCATACCTGGCCGAGATCGCGCAGATTGGGCGCTGCGGCTACGGACTGCCGGTCTACGGCTCCAGTTCCTGCGGTGCCGCCGGGCCAGCGCCTAAAGACGGTGCCGCATCTGCGTTGGGCGAGCCCTCGAATGCCCGGCTGGCGGCATCCAGGATCGCGGGCGCGAGCCAGGTGAAATCGCTGCCCGGATAAAGCCGGCGCAGTTGAAAATTCCACTTCTTCTCAAACGAAGCCACTCTGCGGGCCTGCTCTTTCGCCGTCAAACTTCCCAGGCCGGCCAGTTCAATCAGGGCATTGATCAACATGGCCTCGCCATGGATCAGGACGTAGAGGCACTTCCGGCTCTTACTGAGCCGGTCCACCGATTGCAGGATGTCGGGCGCCCGCCTGCGCGCATATTTCGCGGCGGTTTCGTTCCGGCCCGAATCGCGCAACTTGGTCTCCACCAGATCCAGCAAATCGGGCAGCGCGAGCTTTACGGTTCGGAATAGAGTCGAAAGCGTCTTGGGATTGAGAACGTCATAAGTCAGCTCCGAGCGCAGCTTGCCCTGAAATGGACGGCTGGCTTGATAGACCAGCATCGGATACGCGGCCTTGGTGTCGCTATATTTATCCCAATCGCCGAAGTACGCGCCGGGCACGCGTTCGCGCAGAGCGGTCTGGACAGCCACCGATACTCTTGCGAATACGGGAAAAAACGCAGGGTTCCGCTCCTCGGGAGCCCCCAGCCAGCAGGCCTCGAGTTTTGGAAAAGGAAGCGAAGTCGGAATAGGCATTCGATGACACGTTCGATGCGAGCACCTGTTCGCAGTCTAGCCGGCAACGCCTAGTCTTTAGCGCGCCCGGAAGCGCGCAAGCTCTGGAGCGATTCTCGCAATGCGGCGGAAAAACGGGAGATACCACGATGTGCCGATTTCTCCGCTGGCTTGTGACCGGCCTTGATCCGGCGGCGGCAGTGTTACGAACGGGGGTACGAAGGGAGGTTTGACACGCGCCTTAAATTCCGAGTACATTGAGCCGAGCGAGGTGTAGCATGGCGAAATCGAAGAAGGCCCCCGTTGATCGTCGCGGTTTCTTAAAAGGAGCGGCCGCCGGCGCGGCGGCAGCGCTGGCTGTGCCCACGGCAGCGGTCGCGCAACAGGTCCGGACGGTGGCAGCCGCGGCCGCAGCCGCAGAGGGCACGGGCTCTACGCCCGTCGAAGTCCGATCCTTGGAAAAACAGGGGTCCGACTTCATGGTGGACGTCTTCAAGTCCCTTGGATTCGAGTACTTCTTCTGTCTGCCCGGCGGCGGAACGGGAATCCAGGAATCGATCGTCAACTATGGCGGCAACAAGGATCCGCAATACATCCTGGTGATGCACGAAGAGTCGGGTGCGGCCATGGCCAATGGCTACGCCAAAATCGAGGGCAAGCCCGCGATGGTGTGCGCGCACGGCACGGTTGGGCTGCAGCACGCGGTGATGGGCATCTACGACGCCTTTTGCGATCGCGTGCCGGTCTACGTCGTGATCGGAAATACGCGGGATCCGAACAGTGAAGTCGGGGGCGTGCACGCGGCGCAGGACCCGGCGGCCTTGGTGCGCGACATGACCAAGTGGGATGATGCTCCGGCCTCGCTGCCGCGCTTCGCCGAGTCGGCCGTGCGCGCGTACAAATTCGCGATGACCCCGCCCACCATGCCCGTAGTGCTTACCATGGACGAACCGACGCAGACCCGTCCCATCCCCAATGGCACCGATTTGCGCATCCCCAAAGTTGGAACCATGGCGCCGCCCGCGGGCGATTCAGCCGCGGTTGCTCAAGCGGCTCGCATGCTGGTGGAGGCCGAGAATCCGGTAATCGTGGCGACGCGCGCGGTGCGCTCGGCCAATGGCCTGAAGCTCATGGTGGAGCTGGCGGAGACCTTGCAGTGCGGTGTCATCGATCAGCACCGCCGCCTGAATTTCCCCACGCGGCATCCGCTCAATCAGACCCTGCTGGCCGCGCCCGGTGGGAAGCCGCTCATGATCCCCGCGGTGTTGAAGCCGGACCTTGTGATCGGGCTCGAGAGCAGCGATTTCTTCGACGCCGTCCGTCCGCTCATGCAGGGCGGCAATCCACCCAAGCTCATCACGGTCACCGCCGGCGATCTGTTCCGCAAAGCGAATTACCAGGACAATTATCGATTCCGGGACGTCGATCTAGCCATCGCCGCCGACGCCGAAGCGACGCTGCCCGACCTGATCGAAGCTTGCAAGAAGATCATCACGGCCGATCGCAGACGATTCTTCGAAGCACGCGGCGCGAAGCTGGCCGAAGCAGGCCGAGCGGCTTTGGAACGGCATCGCACCGACGCATCGTATGGTTGGGACGCGAGCCCCATCGCCACGTCGCGATTGTCGATGGAGCTGTATGCGCAGATCAAGAACGAAGACTGGTCCTTCGTGACGGAGTCGTTCTGGATCCGGGAGTGGCCGCTGCGTCTGTGGGATTTCAACAAGCACTATCAATATATAGGCGGCGCGGGCGGAGAGGGCGTCGGCTACCAAGCGCCGGCCGCGATCGGCGCGGCTCTCGCCAATAAGAAGCATGGCCGCCTGAGCGTGGCCATTCAGCCCGACGGCGACCTCATGATCGCCAACGGTTGCCTGTGGACGGCGGCCCGCCATCACATTCCCCTGTTGATGCTCATGCACAACAATCGCGCTTATCATCAGGAGCTGATGGAGATTCAGAGCACCGCCGCCAAACGCAGCCGCGGCGTGGATCGCGTCAATATTTGCGCCAAGATCGACAATCCCAATATCGATTACGCGAAGCTCGCGCAGAGCATGGGCGTGCAGGCCGAAGGACCGGTGAACGATCCGACGCAGCTAGCGGCCGCGATCCGGCGCGGCATCCAAGTGGTGAAGAGCGGCGAGCCATATCTCATCGATACGATCACGCAGCCGAGATAAGTAGTAAGACGAAGGAGTAACACGTGAACAAGTTTGGTTTGGTCGCCGCGCTGGCATTTATGCTGGCCGGTGCGTCGTCGCTCATGGCGCAGAACGGCAGCGCCGACAACGGCAAGCGCATTTTCCTGAAGGACGGCTGTTATGAATGCCACGGCACCGTGGGGCAGGGAGGCACCGGGCCGCGTCTGGCGATGCCCGCGATAGCGCTGCCGACCATCACCGCGATCGTCCGCAAAGGCGTGGGCGGGATGCCGCCGTATAGCGCCAAGGTTCTTTCGGACACCGAGCTCACCGACATCCACGCCTATCTCGAGAGCATTCCAGCGCCGCCGCCCGCGAAGAGCATCGCATTGTTGAATCAATGATGAAGTTCGCCGCTATCTCGCTCCTTGCGCTCGGCGTCACTGCGTTTGCTCAGCAGGGCGGCCAGCCGCCGCCGCCACCGGGTCCGCCTCCGCAGCTAGTCAAGGTGAAGGACGATCTTTACATCGTTCAGAACCAGGCCAACAACATGGCCGACCTGATCGGCTACGGCGGGAATGCGAGCATCTTTCTCACCGACGACGGCGTGATCCTGATCGACAGCAAGAGCGATCGCGAGCACGATGATCTGGTCGCGAAAATCAAATCGCTGACCGATAAGCCAGTGAAGTACGTGATCCTCACCCACAATCACGCTGATCACAGCGGTGGCGTTCCGAAAATGGAGGCCTTGGGCGCGCGCGTCATTATTTCGGCCGCCGATCGCGACAACATGCTGCGCGGCAAGCAGGCGGGCGCTCCCGATTTCGGTTATTCAGGAAGCGCGAATTTCAAGTTGGGCGGCAAAGATGTTGACTTGTTCGAGTACCGCGGCCACACGCGCGGCGATACCGTGGTCTATTTCCCGGCCGACCGCGTGATCATTCTGGGCGACCTCCTGACCACGGCCGAAACCATCCCGATGATTGTGAGTTATCCCGACGGCGGCACTTGGACGGATTGGCGCAACTCCATCGACGCCATCCTCAAGATGGATTTCGACACGGCGATTCCCGGCCACGGTCCCATGGTCACCAAGGCGCAAGTGGCCGAACTGCGCAACAAGATGGGCGCCGTCATGGAGCGCATCCGCGCGCTGAATCGCGAGAAGAAATCCCAGCAAGAGATCGCCGACACCGTAGTGAAGGAATTCAACTGGGGATTCGGCCCGTCGGCGGGGAATATCGCGGGGATGATGCAAGAGCTGCGGTAAGCCGACCTCACCGCGTCGCAATGTATCAATACCGCGAATGGCGAATAAAGCGCAAAGAGTTCTTCCATTGGTAGTAGAAATCCTGTTAGTGGTCATCGTGCTTGCGGCGTTAGCGTATGCAGCCTTTTGGGCATATTTATTGTACAAGTGCGGTCGTGATCCGGCTTGTGATGTATAGGCCGAAAAACAGCGCGGGCTTTTTGACCATAGCGTCTGGCTGTGCCTTCCCCCCTGATACAACGCGAGTTCCTGACACCCTGGCTTCGTTTTTGCGAAATCTCGCAGGCATGCCTCAAGTACTCCCAGTCCTATCGGTCCATCTCGCGCCTTGCACCCCACGCTATACTGTTAGGTAGGTAGTACCCGGGCCCACAACTATGAGCAGCCGCACAAAGTTTTTCGTCGCTTCCAGTTCCATTTGCCTCGTTTTCGTCCTCCTCTTCGGAGCCATGCGCGGCAAGAGCGCTTCTCCGGAAGACACGTATCGCCACCTCGCCGTCTATACCGAGGTGCTCTCGCGCATCAAGAGCGATTACGTGGAAGAGCCCGACATGAAGAGTGTCACGCTCGGCGCGGTGAACGGCCTGCTCGAGTCTATCGATCCTTACGCCAGTTACCTCAATGCCGACCAGTACAAGCAATGGCTGAAGAGCAAGGATCAGCAAAAGGCCGACGTCGGGCTGGTGCTGTCGAAGAAGTTTGGATACGTCGGAATCGTGGATGCAATTCCGGGTTCGCCCGCGGCCAAGGCCGGCCTCACCACCACCGACGTGCTCGAAACCATCAACGGCGTCGCCACGCGCGACATGCCGCTGGCGTTTGCTCAGCTATTGCTGCAAGGCGATTCGGGCACCACGGTCGAGGTCGGCGTGCTGCGATTCCGCAAACCCGAGCCGCAGAAACTCACCCTCACCCGCGCCATGATTCAATACCCTCCGGTCACCGCCAAGATGATGCCGGATGAAGTCGGCGTGGTCGACGTAGAAAGTCTGGAAGGCCAGAACCTCAAGGACGCTGCGGCCAAGATCGAAGACCTGCAAAAGCAGGGAGCCAAGCGGCTCGTTTTAGACTTGCGCCATTGTGCCACGGGCGGTCCCGTGGAGGGCGCCAAGCTAGCGAATCTTTTCCTGGATAAGGGCCTGATCACTTACACCGAGGGGCAAAAGGCTCCCCGTCAAGACATCAATGCGAATGCGGCTTCCGACATCAGCCATCTGCCGTTGGTGGTCGTGGTCAATCGCGGCACTGCCGACGGAGCGGAAATAGCGGCTGCGGCGCTGCTCGATGACAAGCGCGCCGAGGTGGTGGGCGAGCGCACCTACGGCGACGCGTCCATCCTGAAGCCCATCACGATGGATGATGGTTCGGCCGTGATTCTGTCAGTTGCAAAGTATTATTCACCCAGCGGCAAGGCCATTCAGGACACCGGCGTGACGCCTTCGGTTCCGGTGACGGAAGCTGAGCCGGCGGCCGACGATGACCTCGGCCCTCAAGCCGCCGAGCCGCCCCAGCAGCAGCCTGCGGGCGAAGACCTTCTGCTCAAGAAGGCCATCGAGGTCGTCACCAACGGCAAAACCGATGTGGTGTCCGCTCCCCAGCGCGACTCCTCCGGACCGGCCCCGCTCCGGCCGTTGAACATACCGCAACCGGAGCCGCCGCGTTAGAAGCGTCCGATGCCGCTTTACGAGTACGAGTGCGAGGGCTGCGGCGAAGTCTTCGAGAAAATTCAGAAGTTCTCCGACGAGCCGCTGACCGTTCACGATAAGTGCGGTGGACACGTCCACAAGCTGCTTTCCGCTCCCGCCTTTCAGTTCAAGGGAACCGGGTTCTACGCGACCGATTATGCCAAGAGCGGCAACGGCGGCAAGCGCAGCGATTCCGAAAAGAAGTCGGATTCGGAGAAGAAGTCGGATTTGAAGAGCGATTCGGACAAGAAAACGTCTACGGACTCCTCTGCCAAGACCGAATCCAAATCGACCGAATCAAAGTCCAGCGGCGGCGAAAAATCCAAGCCGGACTAATCCGCCAGCTGTTCGCTTCCCAGCGGCAGACGAGTGGGCCATAGCCTGCGCGACCACTTCTGTTGAAACAGAAATTCGCACACGCGGTTTCCCAGGGTGATTACCGGAACGGCTAAGAAGAGCGGAGCCAGCGCGACCGTCCAGGGAAGTTCGCGCACCAGACCGAGCCCGATCTCCAGCACCGCCTGGGTCAGCCGGAAATAGTTTCCGCACTCTCCGCGTGGGCGTCCATGGCCTCGCCGCAGGCCATCTAAAAACTCCCTCACGCCGCGCGCTTCCGGTACATCCGTATAGGTGAGCCCCAGAGTTGCAAGCGTATGAGCGTCGCTCCCGCCCACCGGCGCTTTCCGCCAATCCGCAGCCAGCCTGGTCGCCCAGCGATTGTTGGCATGCGGTATGTGGCCATTCAGCGTCTCGACCGCCGGAAATTCCTCTTCGAAGAGCTCGAAGTCCAGATCCGTGCGCCGGCCGGTGAGGCTCGAAAACACGTGATTAATGCTGAAGAAAAGTCTCTGGTCCCGCAGATAAGCCGCCAACGCCGGAACGTCCTTGCGGCGTCGCTGGAGTTCCACGTGATGGCGCTCTTCGATGCCGTACACGCCCACGTGAATCTCCGTCTTGCTCGGAGTGACGCAGGTCACCTCTTCGCTCAGGAAGAAATCCGGGTAGCGCCGTAGTGGTTCGACGGCATCGATCGAGTCATGGTCAGTGACCGTGACCAGTCCCATTCCGCGTCTCTTCAAAGTCGCGTAAACCTGCTCAGGATCGTTGTAGCTCTCGCGGCAGATGCCGTCCATAGCAGGGATAGTGCACATGCCGGAGTGCCGTGTGTGAACGTGCAGATCGCAACGCATGCCCACTTGTAACCCGCCTTGTGTTACAGATCGTTGAACGGTGGAAAAAACATTTATGACGAATTGCGTTTTAATCGCTTGGAGACGGATTGGATGCCCCCCACCGTCGCAAAACCGCTATTTTCCGCCCCTCGAAAGGCGCCTTCGCATAGTTCTAGCCGGCCTAGAACACCCAGCACAACTAGCCCAGGTAGCAGATTGACTTAGTATGTCACTGCTGGTACTGTTGCCCTGACTAGTCCAAATGGACTAGTCCCGGTAGCAAGTCTAGGTGGGTTGGTGCTATTAGGCCCGCCGCTGTGATGCGCGCGGACCATGGGGCCCGTGTCGCGATCGCGGAGCTTGCCCACATTTGAATTGAAGGACTTAGCCACAATGGATCAAAGATTTCCCCTGTTGGTCAGCGTCGCGGCTGTTCTGGCACTCAGTCTAGTTGCCAACGGCCAAACCTCCCCCATCTCCCAGGACTCCCAACCAGTACCGGGACCAGCAACTTACGAGCTTCAGAGTTCCGGCTCTGGAGGGTACCAGGCTCGCAATGCTGCGCAGCGGCTCCAGCTCGAATTTACGCCGCAGGAAGCCGAACTGCAATATCCCAAGGCGAGCGGCGGTCTGCGACTGACCGGTTATGGCTACGGGGAACGTTTGCAAGCGCCGGCCGATGCTCGGCTGGTTCGCAGTGGGAATCGTGTGGAGTATCTGCGGGGCGACTTGACTGAGTGGTATGTAAACCAGGCCGATGGCCTGGAGCAGGGGTTTACGTTCCAAACGCGCCCGGCCGGGGCGGAAAGAGGCGAGCCGCTGGTAATCGCGCTCGCTGTGACGGGTGGCTTCCAGCCGATGCTTGCGCCTGACGGACAGGCGGTGCTGCTCCATTCCGATGCCGGCGAGGCGTTGCGCTACGGCGGATTGCATACCTGGGATGCGCGGGGACACCAAGTGGCGTCCCGCTTGGAAGTACGCGATCGCGAGATCCGGCTCATCGTGGACGACCGGGATGCCCAGTATCCGCTGGTGGTGGATCCCACCGCGACGATGACCACCTTGGCTGTGACGGCGGCCGGGCCGGCCTGTACCCCTGCGTCGGCAACTTGTTCTGTGGAAGGCAATACGGTTACGTTGACGGCCACTGTCACCGAGGTGCCGTCGGGCACACCTCCCAATGGAGATCTTGTGACGTTCTACGATGGGCCGGTCGAGATCGCTGTAGCCAAGATCGCCGGCGGCGCGGGTGTGGCGACGTTCGACACCAGGCTGCTGTTGGCCGGCGTCAATTGCTTGGGAACTCCCGGTACACCCTGCCTTCACTCGTTGACGGCGCGCTTCGACGGCGATACGACGTTGACCCTGGCGTCCAGCGTCTCCACGGCTTCAACGTGGACCATTCAGGCCAAGCCGGCGACCACCTTCGGACCCACCCCTGGGACCGTCCCCGTAGGGACGAACCCCGAAGGCATGGTGATGGGGGCCTTCAACCGCGGAACCAACAATTTTGCGGATTTGGCGGTCGCCAATCTCACCGGGATGCCCAATCTCAGCATTCTGCTGGGAAACAACGCGGGGACCTTTACACCCAACAGCTTCAACAATACTGCTTTGCGCAGCCCGAGAGCCGCCGCAACCGGATACTTCGATTCGGACCGCTTTCCGGACTTGGCCGTGGTGGATTTCTCCCAGAACGTGAATATCCTGCTGGGCGACGGTTCGGGGAGCTTCGATCCGCCGTTGACTCCGCCCTTGGCCACCGGTATTTACCCGGAAGGAATCGTTGCAGCAGACTTCAACAACGACGGGAAGACCGATCTGGCCGTTACCAACAATGGGGACGGGACCGTAAGCATATTTTTAGGAAATGGCGATGGAACTTTTCAAGCTCCATCAGCTCTTTGCAGCCGGCCTGGGTCCGGCAGGGCCGACCGGGATCGTAGCGGCTGACTTCAATAAAGATGGCAACACGGATCTGGCGGTTGTGAATGAAATCGATGGCACCGTCACGATCTACCTCAACAACCCTGGCGCCCTCGGAACATTTTTGTTCCACTCCACGGCCTTCATAGGCCGCAGCGCGGATAACGGAGAAAGCATCGCCGTCGGCGACTTCAATCTGGATGGAAGTCCTGACGTGGCCGTTGCCACCAACGCCGGCGTGAGCGTACTGCTGGGCGATGGGCACGGAGACCTGGGAGCGCCGACCCCCTATACAACGGATTCGTACCCAGTCGCGGTTGCCGTGGGCGACTTTAACGGGGATGGCATCCCGGATCTGGTGGTTGCCAATGCGTTCGGCAATGACGTCAGCATCTTGATAGGCAATGGCGATGCGATGGGAACTTTCCAACCTGCGGTCAGTTTTCTGGCCGGCTTCCTGCCGAGCTCGGTCGTGGTGGGCGAGTTCAATGGCGATGGGATCACGGACGTCGCGGTTGCCGATTTTGACAGCAATGTCACCATCCTGTTTGGAGACAATGTGACCATTACCGGCTCGTCGGGCAGTCCTCAGACCGCGCAGGTCAACGAGCCCTTCGTTCAGCCCCTGCAGGTGACGACCTCCTCCGCCGCCGCTGGGATTAACGTGGTCTTCATCGCTCCGAGTGCAGGCCCGAGCGGCACGTTCTCCGGTGATGGCAATGTTTTCGAGGTTGCCACCGCTAGCTCTGGTACGGCAACCGCGCCTTTATTCACCGCCAATTCCATCTCTGGCGGACCATATAGCGTCACGGCCCAGGTGGGTTGGGCGCCGCCTTCGGCTTCTTTCGTGCTGAAGAACCTGCCCGGAAGCGGCGAGATCATCACCGTGAATTTCGGCAACCCGCAAAGCGCGAACGTCGGAAATCCATTTGCGCTGCCCTTGGAAGTCAAGGTGACCGACTCGCTGGGGAATCCGTTGCCGGGAAGAACCATTACCTTTACCGCGCCCGCGACCGGAGCTAGCGGCACCTTCGCGAATGGGACTAACACGACCCAAGCGGTATCCAATGCGAATGGGATTGCGTTCGCCTCGGTATTCACGGCCAATAGCATCGGTGGAACTTATCAGATCACTGCCACCGACACCGACTACTCGACCGTCTTCACGTTTACCAATACGGGCGCTGCCCCGCCGCCACCGCCGCCGCCGGCGCAGATTGTCGCCTCCGGGGGGACGCCGCAGAGCGCCACCGTCGCTACGGCATTCGCTTTGCCGCTGCAGGCCACTGTCACAGACTCAAGCGGCCATCTCGTGCCCAACGCTACCGTGACGTTTGCCGTTCAGCTTTCCCCTTCGGGCGCGGGTGGAACATTTATCGGATCCAATGTCGTGACCACGGGTGCCGCGGGGACGGCCAGCGTGTCGATTCTGGCCAACTCGACTCCCGGAACTTTCGGGGTTATGGCGACGGTAACGGGAGTAGCTGCACCCGCCATGTTCACGCTAACGATTACACCCGCGCTAACCGGTTCGACGGGGATTATTCTTCCCGTTATATCGCTGCCGGTGGGAGGCTCCGCGGCCTTCCCGGTGACCTTATCAAGCCCGGCGACCAGCATCGTCTACGTCACGCTGACGCCGCCATCCAATTCCCCGGTGTCATTCAACCTTACGACCATCCAGTTCGCCGCTGGCTCGACCACTCCGGTGCGGACGCCCGTCGCGACTGGTGTGAGCGCGGGTACCGCGACAGTTTCGGCGTCAGCGTTCGGCTACTCGTCGGCGGTCACCACGGTGCAGGTGGGACCGTGACGTCCCAGCCAATCAGTCTCCAGTGAGCACGTCTCAGCCGGGTCGCCGTTGGAAGTCTTCAGCGGTGATCCGGCTGAATCCCATTCAATCGCAATTCAACCTGTCGCACCCGCCGGTTTCCTTCAACCCATCAGCCTTAGACAAGCCCTCTAAAATGGCGCATACTTTGGGATAGCGCGGGTTAATATCCGCAACGCGAGGTTCCAAAGGAGGCTCGATGGCGAGCTACCGTTTCCAATTAAATGGCCGTCCGGTGACTGTCGAATCCTGGGATCCGGCCCAGCCGCTTCTCTATGTGCTGCGCAACACGCTTGGCCTGCATGGCCCGAAATTCGGCTGCGGGCTGGCGCAATGCGGCGCTTGCACGGTTCTGATCGACGGCAAGGCCGCACGATCTTGTGTGACTCCTGTAAGGCAGGCCGCGGGGCGTGCCATCACGACGCTCGAAGGACTTGGGACACCCGAGAAGCCGGACGCAGTACAGGCTGCCTTCATCGCCGAGCAGGCCGCGCAATGCGGCTACTGCACCAACGGCATGATCATGACCGCGAAATCGGTTCTGAATCAGACGCCCAAACCAACTCGGGAACAGGTCCAGCAAGGCTTGGCCGGTAATCTCTGCCGCTGCGGGACGCATACCCGTATCGTGCGCGCTGTCCTGCGCGCGGCGGGCGCGTGAAGGAGGGCGACATGGAAACTTTACGGCGGCAAACCTCACGGCGAGACTTATTAAAGACCGGCGGCGCGATCGTGGTCAGCTTTGCGCTGGGCGGCATCCTGTCGAAGCGCGGCGCGGCGCAAAGTGCTCCTTCGGGCGCCGATCTCGGAAAGCCCCTCGACACGCACCAGGTCGACAGCTTCCTCGCGGTTCAAGCGGACGGGTCTGTCACGCTTTACACCAGCCACGTGGATGTCGGAACGGGCCTGCGCATCGCGATGCCGCAAATGGCGGCGGAGGAGTTGGGTGTTCCGCTCGAGCGCGTCACGCTGGTGGAAGGCGATACCGCGCTAACGCCCGATCACGGAGGAACGGGCGGGAGTACCGGCATTCCGCGCGGGGCGGTCGACGTCCGTCAAGCCGCGGCTACAGCGCGCCAGGAATTTCTTCGATTGGGCGCGGAACGGCTGAATCGGCCGGCATCGGAACTCACACTCGTGGACGGGCAAGTGCGCGCGGTGGCGGGCGGCGCGGGCATCGGTTTAGGAGAACTGGTCGGCGGACGCCGGCTGTCGTTGAAGGTCGATCCCAAGGCTCCGCTAAAGGATCCAACTCGCTATGCGCTGGTCGGCCAGCCCTTGCGACGGCCCGATGTCCCGGAAAAGTGTACCGGCCGGCATACTTACATTCAGGATTTAAAGGTCGCGGGAATGCTGCACGGCCGCGTGATCCGTCCTCCGGCGATCGGCGCGAAGCTTCTGTCCGTCGACGAATCTTCGATCCGCGATATTCCCGATGCGCGCGTGATCCATATCGAGAATTTCTTGGGCGTCGTCGCTCCCGATGAGTGGGCCGCCGTGCGCGCGGCCCGGGAACTGAAGGCAACCTGGAGCGAGTGGGAAGGTCTTCCGGGCAACGAGGGGCTGGAGCGTTTTGTCCGCGAAGGCGTGGTGGAGCGGAGTGAGCAGCTGGTGAGTAAAGGCGATCCAACCGCCGCGCTCGCCGACGCTGCGAAACAATTCTCGGCCAGCTATTCGTGGCCGTGCCAGAGCCATGCTTCGCTGGGGCCATCCTGCGCTATCGCCGACGTGCGCGCCGACGGAGCAACCGTCTGGTCGTCCACGCAGGGAACCTACGGCTTGCGTGCTTCCCTGTCAAAAATTTTCGCGATCCCGCAAGACCAGCTACGCGTGATTTATTTGGATGGTGCGGGCTCCTACGGCGGAAATGGCAATGATGATGCCGCTGCGGACGCCGTGCTCCTTTCGAAAGCGGTGGGCCGGCCGGTCCGCGTCCAGTGGATGCGCCACGACGAGCACGGCTGGGATCCCAAAGGTCCCGCGCAGTTTCTCGAATTGAAGGGCGGCCTGGATGCCGAGGGACGAATCGTCGCCTGGGACACCCAGATGTGGCTGCCTGCAACGATTCCCGGCACGCGGCCATTCTTGGGCGTCGACGGCGCGGGCATCGCTCAGACACACGGCCAAGGAGCCGGTCAGATCTCGCAGAACGGCGATCCGCCCTATGGGGCGTCGAACGTGCGCGTCACCGTGCATTGGATGAAGGACGCGCCGCTGCGCATTTCCAATCTCCGCGCGCCAGGGAAGATCGCCAATACGTTCGCCGTGGAGGGGTTCACTGACGAGCTCGCGGCCGCGGCCGGAGCGGATGCGCTGGAGTTTCGCTTGCGGGGCCTGACCGATCCCCGCGCAGTGGAAGTGTTGAAGCGAGCCGCGGAAATGATCGGCTGGCAGGCTCGGCCATCGCCCAATCCGCGTCCGCTCGAGCGCGGCCTGATGGTTGGGCGTGGCGTCGCGTATGTGCGCTATAAACAGGCGGAGAATTACGTGGCAATGGCGATGGAGGTCGCAGTGGACCGCGCCAACGGCAAGATCGCGCTCCGCCGCGTTACGTGCGCGCATGACTGCGGCCTCGTGATCAATCCGGATTCGCTGCGCAACCAGATCGAAGGCTCCATCTTGCAGACGCTCAGCCGCGCCATGCACGAAGAGGTGAAGTTCGATAAGTCGCGGGTGACCAGCGTCGACTGGGTGACTTATCCGATCCTGACCTTTCCGGAAATGCCGCCGATCGAGGTCGCCCTCATCGATCGGCCCACGCTTCCGCCGCTCGGCGCCGGTGAAGCATCTACGGCTCCAGTAGCCGCTGCACTCGCCAACGCAATCTATGACGCCACAGGTGTTCGGCTGCGTGCAGTACCGTTCACGCCCGCGCGACTGAAATCAGCTTTCGGCCAGCACAGTTAGCGCGACGCGGACGCCTTCCGCTCCTCCGCCCGCGCGCCCGCCAGGATGTCGTACAGGCCGTAGTTGTCTTCGTGGCAGGCGTACTCATAGAGCGGACCGGTCTTGTTCCAGGCGATCGCGGCCGACCAGGGTTTGGTCCAGGTGGCCGGGTCAGTCACCGTGAAGCGGTAGTCGATATGATCCTTACCGACGCGCCTCCAGCGTTCCACCAGGCGCATGTTTTTCGTCGCGCCCATGAAAGGCGCCTGCTCGCTGAAATTACTCGTCTCGACGACTAACGTATCGCCCTCCCAGTGCCCGCGCGAGTCTCCCAGCCACTGCCGCACGCCTTGATCGAGATGCGCGCGCCCGTCCAAGGGAATGATGCGAGTCTCGTGCATCTGCTCCTGGTAAATCGCGACCAATCCCGGCGCTTGCACAATCTGATAATTGTTGTCGTAACCAGTCGGAACCCGTGGCAGCGGCGCGCGGATGATACAGCGCGTGTAAATCTCGATGTGCTCGGGACCGTCGTAGGAGCCATCGATGGAGGCTTCCTTTAAACTGCCCAGGCGCGTTTGTTCGGCCAACCTCTTTTCGCCATCGGGCGTTCTGGGAGGAATCCGTCCGTCGGGCGGATCGTAGATGAGCGAGGTCCGTCCGTCTGAGAATCCGCGCTCCCACCAGGCCGCATTGTAGGCCGCGTCTACGTCTTGCACGCTGCCCACCGCCGCGCGCTTGTCGGTGCCGATTTTCGTTTCCTTATCCTGCGCCGCGCGTTCTTCCGGCGTCAAGAATTCCCGGTTAGCGTACTTCGCCGGCCGCTCGAGCGGAGTGGTGGTGGCGTTCGACCAGGATCCCTGCAGGTCCGGATCGCCCCAAGGCGTGCGCCACTGCGTTTGCCCGGCGGTGGGAGTTTGAGCCACTGCCAGTCCCGCACAACAAATCGCTGTCGCTATGATTTTGACGCGCATTTTTCGCCTCCTTCTAATGATCTCACTTGCCCGTCTGCTTGCGAAGATGCCCGTAAACCAGCTCTTCGGAAAACGGCACGCACTTAAACTCCATGAACTGAGCATGTGCGTCCAGGCGGCGATACAGCGGGAAACTTATTTTCCAGGGACGCGTAAACACCTTGGGGTCGTCGATGGTGGCTTCGTAACGCATCACATCGGGATTAGCGAGCGTGTAGCGCTCCACCACGTGCAAGGCGTCGCTATGAAAATTTCCGGCGCGGTCGAACCAGGTCTTGTCGTTGAATCCGGTCGCGTCCACCACCAGCGTGTCACCGTCCCAGCGGCCAATCGACCATCCCATGTAGCTATCGGCGGGCGCCTGCTCTTTGCTGTCCATATGAATGATGCGGCTGGCGCTGGCGTACTCGTACGCCATGACGATGGAATTGTTCCCCTGAACAATCTGGAACGGAAATGGCATATAGGTAGCACGCGGGACTCCTGGCAGATAACACTTGGCCTCCGGGTCCAGAGGCTCCAGCCGGACACCGTCGGTGTTCACGCGAACGAATCGCTTTTCGAAATTCTCCTTCTTCTTCGCGAGCGCCCAAGGCTTGGTACGGGATCTCATTGCCCTCCACGATGCCCGGTCCGGCAGGCTCCGCGTACAGCGCGCCGAATTGCGGCGGCCCCGGCTGCGCGGCATGCGCCTGGATGTCCCAATTGCCTTCGTTAATGGCCTGCCAAAGCCCATTCATATTGGGGTGGGATGTTCCCTTCAGCCGAGGCGCCTTATACGCGGGCGCCTGATCTTGCCCCGCAGCGGGAATCGTGAGGAACAGAAGGGCCGCCAGCGCGCACGCCGCGCTTTGAGCCATGGGACCGGTAACATGCCTGGTCATTTGGCGGTATTCTACCAGGAATTCCATTAACTTGGTAAAAGGAATATGATAGGGAAACATCTATGCGCACTTGGGGACGAGCATGCTTCGCGGCCTGGCCGATTACAGGCCTCCTCATCGTTGCGGCGGCTCCCGCCGTCGCGCCAAAACACGCCCTACAAGGCGCCCCGCACCGCCGACGGCAAACCCAACTTGAATGGAATCTGGCAGGCGCTGGATACCTCGATCAATTGGGACATCCAGGGACACGCAGCCTCAGCCGGACCGGTGGCCGCATTGGGTGCGGCCTATTCCGTGCCTCCGGGGTTAGGAATCGTCGAGGGCGGCCCGATACCTTATCTTCCTGCCGCGCTGGCGAAAAAGAAAGAGAACTACGAGAAGCGCCTCACCGACGATCCCGAAATCAAGTGCTATATGCCCGGGCGTGCCGCGCGCCAACTACATGCCGTATCCATTTCAGATTTTTCAGAGCGGCAACTACGTCATGATCGCTTACGAATACGCCAACGCCGTGCGCACCATCTATATGGATAAACCCGGCGAGGCCCCGGCGGATAGTTGGATGGGATGGTCCGTGGGGCACTGGGAGGGGGACACGCTCGTGGTGGATGTCACCGGCTTAAACGATCAAACCTGGTTCGACCGCGCCGGCGATTATCATAGCGACGCTCTGCACGTCGTGGAACGCTACACCCCGCGCAGTCCCGACACGTTGCTCTATGAAGCCACCATCGAGGACCCGCAGGTGTTTTCTCGCCCCTGGAAAATCAGTATTCCGCTCTATCGTCACGTGGAGAAGAATGCTCAGCTTCTGGAATACAAGTGCGTGCCTTTCGCCGAGGAGGTCCTCTACGGCCCGCTCCGCAAGCGGCCGGTGAAGCCCAGCGAATAAAAGAGAATTGAGAGAATAAGGGCCGTCCTACGCCCGATGGTAAGCTGGTTTAAGTCGGATAAGACAGCAGTCGAATAAGGAAAAAGGAGGTTTCGGATGAACCGCAGATTTTCCGCCTCACTCTCGATGCTGACATTCGCAGTAATGATTGTGTTACTTGCGCCGATCGGCGCTGCCGCCCAAAGCGGAGTGGTCGCCGTCGAAAAAGCGGCCGCGGGTTTGGCCCCCAAAGGATGGACCGCGCCCCGCACGCCGGACGGCCAGCCGGACATCTCCGGCCTCTTCACAAACGGCATTTTGACTCCACTGGAACGTCCCGCGCAGTTCGCCGGAAAGGCATTCTTCACTCCCCAGGAAGCGGCGGCGTTCGCCAGGCAGGTGATCGATCAACGCAATGCCGATCGCCGCGGAACCGGCAATGCCGATGTCGGCCGCGCCTACAACGACGCTTGGTGGGACTGGGGCACCAAGGTTGCAAAGACGCTGCAGACGTCGCTGGTGGTCGATCCGCCCGACGGAAAAATTCCTCCTTACACGCCGGAGGCGCTGAAGCGCATCGCGGCCAAAGCGCAAACACTAAAGGAACGTTGCGAGCATACCGTGTGTCCGCCGGCGTTGTTCGGCGTACTTCCAGCCGACGGCCCTGAGGACCGTTCTTATATGGAGCGCTGCCTGTGGTGGTCCACGGTCGGGCCGCCCATGCTTCCCACCGCGTATAACAACAACTATCAGATCGTACAGACTCGGGATTACGTCATGATCCGCATCGAGATGATCCATGACGTCCGCATTATTCCGTTGGATGGCCGGCCGCATGTCGATCCGAGCATTCGGCAGTTTTTAGGCGACTCGCGCGGTCACTGGGAAGGCAATACGCTGGTGGTCGACACGACTAATTTCAACGACGACACCGATTTTAGAAATGCCGGCCGCAACATGCACCTGACCGAGCGTTTCACCCGCGTCGCGCCGGACACGATTCTCTATGAATTCACGGTCGACGATCCAACCACCTTCACCAAGCCATGGACCGGGGAGATCCCGATGACCAAGATCGACGGGCCAATTTATGAGTATGCTTGTCACGAAGGAAACTATGGACTCGCAGGCATTTTGGCCGGCGCGCGCGCTAAGGAGAGGCAGCCGGCCGGCACGCAATAGAATTACGAAACGAACCCAGGAGTTCCAACCCATTCGAGGATTAAGGAGAGAATAAAATGCGAACAAAGTTAGCCGGTTTGATAATCGGTTTCGGTCTGGCGGCTGCAGCGCCCATGTGGGCTCATCACGCGTTTGCAGCGGAATTCGATGCGGACAAGCCGATCAAGCTGAAAGGAACCGTCACCCGGATGGAGTGGATCAATCCGCATGCCTGGATCCACATCGATGTGAAGGATGCCGACGGCAAGGTGACCAGCTGGATGATCGAGTGCGGCACGCCGAACACTCTGTTCCGCCGCGGCCTGAATAAGAACTCCATCCAGACCGGCACCGAGATCGTGGTCGACGGCTACCAGGCCAAGGATGGATCGAATCGCGCCAACGGCCGGGACGTGACGTTCCCCGATGGACGAAAACTGTTCCTCGCCAACCAGGGCGCTGGGCCCGACGAGCAGAAGGAAAAGTAAGCTGCTCTCCATCTGGACGCATTGAAATCCGCGGCCCGCGGGCCGTCCTGGGATAAAGGTACAAAGATGAAGTCAACGTTAGGACAAGTGTTATTTGCGGCCACTGGATTCGCGGCGTTCAGCCTGATTGGCGCCGGTCTGGCGGCCGCGCAATCCGCACCGTCACAAGACAAACCGCTGATGGCGGAGCAGGTCTTCAAGAACATCCGGGTGCTCAAGGGCATTCCCGTCGACGACTTCATGGAGACGATGGGGATCATGACATCGGCCCTCCAGTTCGACTGCGCGGATTGTCACGTCGGAGCCGGAACCACGAAGGTGGATTGGGCCGCCGACACTCCTAAGAAAATTACGGCACGGATGATGGTGAGCATGGTCGCCACCATCAATAAAAACAATTTCCAGGGCCGTCAAATGGTGACGTGCTGGACCTGCCATCGCAATCGCGACAAACCATTGGTCACTCCGACCATGGAGGTTCTTTATGGCATGCCGTCCCTGGAACCCGATGATGTTCTCGAAAAGGTCGACGGACTGCCGGCGCCGGAATCAATCCTCGACAAGTACATCCAGGCCGTCGGAGGCGCTCAGCGCTTGGCCGGTCTCACCAGCTTCGACGGCAAGGGGACCAGTGTGGGCTTCGGTGGATTCGGCGGCGGCGGCAATGTCGAAATCGCCGCGCAGGCTCCGGATAAGCGCGCCACGATTATTTTATTTAAGGCAGAGACCGGTCGCGGCGACCAGATCAGGAGCTACGACGGCCACGCCGGTTGGGTGCGAACGCCGCTCAACGTGATCGGCGAGTTTCAATTGGTCGGCAGCGACCTCGACGGCGCTCGCTTCGACGCTCAGCTCTCCTTTCCAGGCCAAATCAAACAGATTCTTACGAATTTGAAGACCGGTTCGCCGACCACCATCACCGATCTTCCCGCGCCGGACAGTCAATCTTCGCTCCAGAGCGATGTGAAGCTGGACCAAAGTCATAACGTCAACGTCGTTCAAGGAACCGGGTCGCGGGGCCTTCTGGTTACCCTCTATTTCGACCAGCAGACCGGCCTGCTTTTGCGTGAGTTGCGCTATGGCAGCTCGCCGATCGGCCGCGTTCCCACGCAAATTGACTACGCCGATTATCGCGACGTCAACGGCATCAAGCTGCCGTTCCACATCACCTTCGCATGGTTGGACGGCCGCGATTCCATCGTGCTGAGCGAAATAAAAACCAATGTCTCGGTGGACGAGGCGAAGTTCGGCCGGCCCGCTCCGATGAAACCGCGCGCCAGCAGATAAATTTTCCGGCTGGCCCTGTGAAATCGCAGTCTGCTAATGACCCTCTTTGAAATTTGCCAGTGGCTCCAGGACACCGGTCCGGCTACTGCGCTGCGCGAATCGCGCTATATGTTTCCGCTGGTGGAGACGGCTCACGTTCTGGGCCTAACCTTTTCCGTCGGCCTTATTTTGATGACGGACCTGCGCCTGATCGGCGCTGCGTTAAAGCGCGAGTCCGTGTCTGATGTAAGTCGACCACTGAAGCCATGGATGCTGAGCGGGTTCGCGATGATGTTCGTCACCGGCGCCTTATTGTTCTATTGCGAGGCCGCCAAGGTGTACGTCAGCCCGACGTTTCGCGTGAAGCTCATCTTTCTGCTGTTGGCAGGCATCAACGCGCTCGTCTTTGAGACCACCGTGGGACGCAGCGTCCTCGATTGGAACCAGGTTGTCCCGGCGCGCGCCAGGCTGGCCGGCTGGGTGTCGCTGATATGCTGGACCGGCGTGATCGTTTTCGGACGATGGACCGCCTACGGCCTAAACTGACTGATCCAACATGTCTCTGCTCCCTCTCTTTCGATGGTGTGAACAGAGTTGGATCGGCTCTAATATCCGCGCGTCCACCTATCTTTTTCCATCCATCGAGGTGGTGCACCTGCTCGGATTAGTCCTGTTGTTCGGCACCGTCATCCTCATCGACCTGCGACTCCTCGGGTTGGGTATGCGGCGTCAAAGCGTCTCGCGATTGGCCGAAGAAGTCGCCCCCTGGACCCGGCTCGGAATCGGCACCATGCTGCTCACCGGCATCCCCCTGTTTCTCTCTGAAGCCGTCAAGTGCTACCAGAACGACGCGTTTTGGCTCAAGATGGAATTTCTCCTCCCCGCGCTCATTTTTCATTTCACGGTCTATCGCAAGGTGACTTCATCGGATAAGATTCGCCCGCTCTGGGCCAAGATCACCGCGTGCCTGTCGCTCGCCTTGTGGTTTGGAGTAGGATTCGGAGGCCGCGCGATCGCATTCGTCTGAGCCGGGTTGATCCGCCACAATAAGGATATGGCCCCCGATCCCAGTTTGTTCAACCAGGACCTGGCGCCCGTTCCGCCCGTCCGGCGCACCTGGGGAATGTATAGTTACTTGTCGCTCTGGGTCGCGATGAGCGTCTGCATCCCCACCTACATGCTGGCCTCGGGCCTCATCGCCGGCGGCATGAACTGGTGGGAGGCCGTCGGAACCATTCTGCTCGGCAACCTGATCGTGCTTGCGCCCATGCTGCTCAACGCGCATGCCGGGACCAAGTACGGCATCCCTTTTCCGGTGTTCGTTCGCGCTTCCTTCGGCGTGAGAGGTGCGAATCTCCCCGCTGTTTTGCGCGCGCTGGTCGCCTGCGGATGGTTCGGGATTCAGACCTGGATCGGCGGCCAGGCCATCTATTCCATGCTGCGGATTCTCTGGCCCGCTGGCCTCCAACCCGTCGCTCGTCTGGGTCTGCTTCGGCGCATTCTGGCTGCTGAACATGTTGGTGATTTGGCGGGGCATCGAGACCATTCGGTTCCTCGAAGGAATCGGCGCGCCGTTCATGCTGGCGGTTGGCCTGCTGCTGCTGTGGTGGATCACCAGCAAGGCCGGCGGCCTCGGCCCGGTGCTCAGCGCGCCGAGCAAATTTCAAACCAGCGCGCAGTTCTTCCACTTCTTCATTCCGTCGCTGACGGGTATGGTGGGCTTCTGGGCGACGGTCGCGCTCAATATTCCGGACTTCACGCGCTACGCTACCAGCCAGCGCGCGCAGGCCATCGGACAAGCGATCGGGCTGCCCACTGCGATGACGCTGTATTCGTTCATCGGGGTCGCCGTGACCTCGGCGTCGGTGGTGCTGTTCGGCGAGGCCATCTGGGATCCGGTGGCGCTGATCGGCCGCTTCAATCAGCCGCTGATCGCTTTGGTCGCACTGGTCGCCATTCTGCATCGCGACCCTGAATACCAACGTCGCGGCCAACGTCGTCTCGCCGTCCAACGATTTTTCGAATCTCAATCCGCGCCTGATTTCGTTCCGCACCGGCGGCATCATCACCGGCATGGTCGGAGTGATGATGATGCCCTGGAAGCTGCTCGGCGATTATAGCTCCTATATTTTCGGATGGCTGGTCGGCTATTCCGGCCTGCTCGGCCCTATCGCGGGCACGATGATTGCCGATTATTTCCTCGTGCGGCAAACGCGTGCTGAATGTCGAGATCTGTACCGCCGCGGCGGCGAGTACGAGTACCGCGGCGGCTTCAATCCGCGCGCGATCGTGAGCCTGGCGCTCGGTATCGCGGTGGCGCTGTTGGGACTCGTGATCCCGCCGCTGCGCTGGCTCTACGATTACGCCTGGTTCGTCGGCTTCGCCGTTTCGGCCGCGACCTACGTGTTGTTCATGCGCAAGGCGTGGAGCGCGCAACGGGCGTGCCTCAAGAACCGGTGCCTGGAGTCGAGCTTGCCGACTAAGGGTCTCGCCGAACATTGGCCGCCCTTGAGCGCGCACGAAGCCTTGATGGAGGCGAACCGCTGCCTGTATTGCTACGACGCGCCCTGCACGCACGCCTGCCCCACTCACATCGACATTCCGCGCTTCATCAAGAAGATCGCCACCGGCAATCTGGCGGGCTCCGCGCGAGCCATCTTCGAAGCGAATCTGCTGGGCGCAACCTGCGCGCGCGTCTGTCCGGTGCAGGAGTTGTGCGAAGGCGCGTGCGTGCTCGGCGCGGATCACAAGCCGATCATGATCGGCCGGCTCCAGCGCTACGCCATGGATCACGTCTATCGGCGCGATGGAGCGATGATCGCGATTGCGCCGTGCACGGGCAGGAGCATCGCCGTCGTGGGATCGGGTCCCGCCGGGCTTTCCTGCGCCGGCGAACTGGCGCGCCGCGGCCACAGCGTCACCATCTTCGAGCGCCGCAAACTCGCCGGCGGGCTCTCCACCTACGGCATCATCGCTCTTCGCGAGCCTGTGGAAGCGGCGCTCGCAGAAGTCGCAATGATCGAGCGCCTGGGCGTGCGCATCGAAACCGGCGTCGAGCTTGGCCGCGAATCTCGAACTCGACGATCTGCGCCGGCGCTTCGACGCTGTATTTCTGAGCGTCGGACTGGGCGCGACGCCCGCCATGGGCATTCCCGGCGAAGAGCTGATCCTCGACGGCCTCGAATACATCGAGCAGAGCAAGCTCGACACCGGCGCGATGAAGATCGGGCGAAACGTCGTGGTGATCGGGGCGGGGAACACGGCCATCGATTGCGCGACCATCGCCAAGCGCCTGCGGCGCCGAGCATGTGACCATGGTGTACCGCCGCACCGACGACGAGATGACGGCTTATCCGCACGAGTACGATTTCGTCAGGAAGGAAGGCGTCGAGTTTCGATTTCTCACGCAGCCGGTGCGCGTGCTCGTCGGAGAACGGACGAGTCACCGGCTTGCGCTGCGTGCGCATGGAACTGGGACCCGCCGATGTCTCCGGACCGCCGCGCGCCCGCGCCCGATCGCAGGATCGGAGTTCGTCATTCCGGCCGATCAGGTGGTGAAGGCCGTCGGCCAGGAGAAGCCCGCCCTGGCAGCGCAAGCTCGGGCTTGCGACCGAGCGCGGCTTCATCAAAGTGAACGCCGATTTCGAAACCAGCCTTCCCGGCGTCTTCGCCGGCGGCGATTGCATTCGCGCAAAGAACGCCGCGTCCACCGTGATGGCGGTCGCAGGACGGCAAGCTCGCCGCCGCTGCAATTCACCGGCAAGTCATCCAGGACGAGGTGACGCAACATGGCTGATCTCAGCATCAATTTCGCGGGCATCCGATCGCCGAATCCCTTCTGGCTGGCGTCGGCGCCGCCCACCAATTCCGGCGCGCAGGTTCATCGCGCGTTCGAAGCCGGCTGGGGCGGCGCGGTCTGGAAGACCATCGGCGCGCCCGTGCTGAACGTTTCGAATCGCTACGGCGCGTGGCATTACGGCAGCCAGCGCATGCTCGCCATCAACAACGTCGAGCTGATTTCCGACCGTCCGCTCGAAGTCAATCTGCGCGAGATCGCGCGAGGTCAAGCGCGCCTGGCCGGATCGCGCCGTGATCGTTTCCGCCATGGTCGAATCGAAGCCCGAAGCCTGGCACGACATCGTCCGCCAGCATCGAAGATACCGGCGCCGACGGCATCGAGCTGAACTATGGCTGCCCGCACGGCATGAGCGAGCGCGGCATGGGCAGCGCCGTCGGCCAAGTTCCCGAATACTGCGAGCAGATCACGCGCTGGGTGATGGAGGTGGCGCGCATTCCCGTGATCGTCAAGCTCACGCCCAACATCACCAATATCGTCAGTCCCGCGCGCGCGGCCGTTGCCGGCGGCGCGAGCGCGCTTTCGCTGATCAATACGCTGAACTCGATCATGGGCGTCGATCTGGATACGCTCGAAATCACTCCCAATATCGGCGGCAAAGGCGGGCATGGCGGCTACGCGGGACCTGCGGTGAAGCCGATCGCGCTGAACATGCTCGCCGCGCTCGGCACCGATGAAGTCGTGCAGCGCGTCCGGCCTGCCCATCTCCGCCATGGGCGGCATCACGACCTGGCGAGATGCGGCGGAGTTTCTGCTGCTCGGCGCGGGCAGCCTGCAGGTCTGCACCGCGGTGATGCACTACGGATTCCGCATCATCGAAGATCTGTGCGACGGCCTTTCGAATTGGATGGACTCGAAAGGTTTCCAGCGCATCTGGCGATTTTGCGCGGCGAAGCCTGCCGCGCGTCTCCGACTTCAAGGATTTCGATCTTTCCTTTCGCGCCGTGGCGCGCATCGACGAGGCCGCAATGCATCAAGTGCAATCTGTGCTACGTCGCCTGCAACGACACCGCGCACCAATGCATCGATCTGATCGATGCCGCGGGAAACGTGGTTGAGCCGTATTCCTACGATGTACGTTCGAACGGGAAACAGGAAGCCGTCGGCACGCGTCCTCAGCCGCGCGTGCGCGAAGAGGATTGCGTCGGCTGCCGTCTGTGCTACAACATCTGCCCGGTGGAGGACTGCATCGCATATGGTGGAGCTTCCATCCGGGCGCGACGCCGGTCACCTGGGATGAACTGGTGCGAATCCCAGCCCGGAAGTCACCGAAGACTGGGAGGCGATGGAAGAGTACCGGAAGAAGATGGGGATTCATATCCATTAACGCGAGAATGCCTCATGCCGCTACTGATCCGCAACGCCGACATCGTCACCGCGGACTCGCGCTACCGCGGCGACATCTACGTCGAAGACGAAACCATCACCCGCATCGGCGCGCGATCTCGAAGCTCCGCCCGGATGCCGAAGTCATCGACGCCACGGGCAAGCTCGTTTTTCCCGGCTTCATCGATCCGCACGTCCACATCTATCTGCCCTTCATGGCGACCTTCGCCAAGGACACGCACGAGACCGGCAGCATCGCGGCGCTGGTCGGCGGCACCACCACCTACATCGAAATGTGCTGCCCCTCGCGCATGGACGACGCGCTGGAAGGCTACCAGCTTTGGAAATCGAAAGCGGAGGGCACGAGCGCCTGCGACTACACCTTCCACATGTCGGTGACCAAGTTCGAGGACCAGACCGAAGGCCAGTTGCGCGAGATCGTCGCCGACGGAATCGCTTCGTTCAAGATTTTCCTGGCGTACAAGAATTTCTTCGGCGTGGACGATGGCGAGATGTACCAGACCCTGCAACTGGCGCGAAAGACTGGGCGTGATCGTCACCGCGCATTGCGAAAATGCCGAACTGGTGGGCCGCCTGCAGCAGAGTCTGCTCGCGCAAGGCAAGACCGGACCCGAATGGCACGAGCCCAGCCGTCCCGAATCGGTCGAGGCGGAAGGCACGCAACCGCTTCGCCACGTTTCTCGAAAACACCGGCGCGGCGGGCTACGTGGTGCATCTGTCCTGCGAAGCCCGCGTTGGATGCGAGCGATGGCCGCCAAGTCGCGCGGCGTGCAGGCTCTGGATCGAATCCGTGCTGCCGCATTTCCTGCTCGACAAAACCTACGCGGAACGGCCGGGCGTCGAAGGCATGAAGCACGTCATGTCGCCTCCGCTGCGCGAACGGCGCAATCAACAAGCTCTCTGGGACGCGCTGGCAGGCCGGCTTCATCGACACCGTCGGCACCGATCATTGCCCTTTCGATACGTCGCAGAAACTTCTGGGCAAAGACGCGTTCACGCAAATTCCCAACGGCATTCCGGGCATCGAGGAGCGCGTGAACCTGCTCTACACTTACGGCGTGAAGCGCGGCACGTCTGGATCTGCACCGCTTCGTCGACGCCGCCAGCACGCGCGCCGCGAAGCTGTTCGGCCTGTTCCCGCGCAAGGGAACCATCGCCGTGGGCAGCGATGCGGATCTGGTGATTTACGATCCCGACTTATCGCGGGACCGTTTCGGCGGCGACGCAGCACGCCAACTGCGACTACAACGGATTCGAAGGCATGGCGATCGAAGGCCGTCCATCCGTCGTAACGGTGCGCGGCAAAGTGCAGGTGCGAGACGGCGAGTTCGTCGGAGAACGCGGCCGCGGACGCCTGCTGAAACGCGAGCCGATGTATTTCTGACTGACCTATGAGCGTCGACCCGAAGCGAACCGTCGCCGAATTGAAAGAACTGCGCGCGCTCACCGCCGACGCGAACGGCGCGCAGCGCGTGGCCTGGACCGATACGTGGCTCAAGGCGCGCGAATGGTTCACCTCCAAGCTGAACGGCCTTCCGGTAGAGGATCACTACGATGCCGCCGGGAATCGCTGGGTCACTCTGCCGGGCGAATCGGAGCAAGCCTTGCTGATTGGCAGCCATCTCGATTCGGTCCCCAATGGCGGCTGGCTGGACGGCTGCCTGGGAGTGCTGACCGCGCTCGAAGTGCTGCGCGAATTTGCAGGAGCAATACAACGGCCGGCCTCCGGTCACTGTGCGTCTGGTCGATTGGGCCGACGAAGAAGGCGCGCGATTCGGCCGCAGCCTGCTCGGCTCGTCCGCGTTCGCCGGCACGCATTCCATCGAAGCCGATCGCGGACGCACCGACAAAGACGGCATTCGTCTCGAAGATGCGCTGCGCCGCTGCGGCGTCGAGATCGACCGTTTTCCCGACGCCGCAACGCGAGCAAAAGAATGCCGCGGCGTATCTCGAGCTGCACATCGAGCAGGGCCCGGTGCTCGAAAGCATGGGGCTGCCGCTGGGAGTTGTGCTGGGAACCAAAGGCGTGGAGCGGCACGCCATCACATTTCACGGGCAGGAAGCGCACTCCGGATCGACGCCGATGAACGCGCGGCGCGATGCGCTGGCGGCGGCCGCCAAACTGGCGCTCGAGATCCGCTCTATCGCCGGCAAACATCCGGACGCGGTCTGCACCATGGGGAGTCTGAAAACATTTCCCGGCATCGTGACCGCTGTGGTCGGCCGCTGCGAAGCCACGCTCGATCAGCGCGATCTCGACGCCGGCGTGCTCGCCGCAATGTATCGGAAGCCGCCAGGAGGCGAGCGAGCGCTTCGCCCGCGAAGAGCGCTGCACGGTCGAATGGTCGCGCATCTGGAGTATTGAGCCGGTGCCGTTTCATCCCGCCTTGATCGAGTTCTGCGATGAAGCGATCCGCGAGACCGCGGGCGCCTCGCATCGGCTGCCATCCGGCCCGCTGCATGATGCAGCCGAAGTTTCGCGCAGCGGCATTCCCACGGTGATGATGTTCGTGCAGTCGCTGCAAGGCATCAGCCACAACAAAATCGAAGATACGAAGGAGGAGCATCTGGAACTGGCGGTCGCAGGCGTTCGGGCGGCTCGCGCGGAAGACCGCGAATTGGATTCTGAGTCGGTAGAGGAGGTGGATCGTGGCTGTAGCGGATGTATCGGTCAGCGTCAAGCGGGTGAATCATTGGATCGGCGGGAAGACGGCTGCGTCCAGTTCCGGCCGGTCCGGAAAAGTTTGGAATCCGGCTACCGGCGAATTGCAGGCGCAAGTCGATTTCGCGAGCGTCGACGAAGTCAATCACGCGGTCAGTGTCGCCAAGAGCGCCTTCACGGATTGGCGATCCACTCCACTGTCCCGCCGCGCCGAGATTCTGTTCAAGCTGCGCGAGCTGGTGGATTCCAACCGCCGGCGCCTCGCTGAACTCATCACGCTGGAGCACGGCAAGACGTTGCCTGACGCCATGGGCGAAGTCGCGCGCGGGCTGGAGAATATCGAGTTCGCCTGCGGCATCCCCAATCTCCTGAAGGGCGGATTTTCCGAACAGGCCAGCCGCGGCATCGACGTTTATCAGATTCGCCAGCCGCTGGGCGTCGCCGCTGGCATCACTCCTTTCAATTTTCCCGCCATGGTGCCGATGTGGATGTTCGCCAACGCGATCGCCTGCGGCAACGCGTTTATCCTGAAGCCGTCGGAACGCGATCCGTCGGTGAGCGTGCTGATCGCCGAACTGTTGAAGCAAGCCGGCGTGCCCGATGGCATCTTCAATGTCGTGCAAGGCGATAAGCTCGCGGTGGATCGGCTGCTCGAACATCCCGATGTGAAGGCCATCAGTTTTGTAGGATCGACGCCGGTAGCGAAGTACATCTATGAGACGGCCACGCGCAATGGCAAACGCGTGCAAGCGCTCGGCGGCGCGAAGAATCACATGCTGGTGTTGCCCGACGCCGATATTGACATGGCGGCCGACGCTGCGGTTTCGGCGGCCTACGGATCAGCGGGCGAGCGCTGCATGGCCATTTCGGTGGTGGTCGCCGTGGGCGCGGTGGCCGATCCTCTGCTCGGCCGCGATTCGCGAAAGAATGGCTCGCATCAAGATCGGATCCGGCATGGAAGACGGCGTCGAGATGGGACCGCTGATCACGCGCGAGCATCGCGATCGTGTCGCATCGTATGTGGCCAACGCAGTAGGCGAAGGGGCAGTGGTTGCCGCCGATGGTCGCGATAACGCGGTCTCGAAGTCAGCCGGGTTCTTTCTCGGACCAACGCTGCTCGATCATGTAAAGCCCGGCATGCGCTGCTATGAGGACGAAATTTTCGGGCCGGTGCTGAGCGTGGTTCGCGCCGACAGCTACGAACAAGGTCTGCGCATCATCAACTCCAACCCGTACGGCAACGGCGTAGCGATCTTCACGCGCGACGGCGGCGCGGCCCGCGAGTTTCAGTTCGATGTGGAAGTGGGGCTGGTCGGCATCAACGTGCCCATTCCCGTGCCTGTAGCGTATTACAGCTTTGGTGGATGGAAGGCTTCGCTGTTCGGCGATCTGCATATGTACGGGCCGGAAGGAATCCAGTTCTACACGCGCCCCAAGGTAGTCACCAGCCGCTGGCCCGATCCCAGCACCAGCAAAGTGGATCTGGGATTTCCGCAAGTGCGCTAAACATCGCGCGCCGGGTATTTGTGGCCGCGCCGCATGTGCTAACCTTGCCAACTGAGGTCGTTCGCGATCGGAGGCAACATGCGGAACTACGTTCTGGTTCTATCCTGCCTTTCTGTCGGCACGCTGGGGATGGCTGCCACAACCTGTGAGAGTCTCACCTCGCTCAAGCTTCCAGACACCACCATCACCGAGGCTGTCCCTGTAGCAGTCGGCGCGTTCCGGCCGCCCAATGCCTCGACGCAGGACGGCGCCGTCGCGAATTCAACCTATAGGGACTTGCCCGCGTTCTGCCGCGTTGCCGCGACACTGAAACCGTCCAGCGACTCCGACATCAAAATCGAGGTTTGGCTTCCTGCGGCCGACGGGTGGAATAGAAAGTTCCAAGCGGTGGGGAATGGCGGCTGGGCCGGCGTTATTAGTTATGCCGCTCTCGCCGACGCGATTCGAGTTGGGTACGCGGGCGCATCCACCGACACCGGACACGTGGGTGGCCGCGGCACTTTCGCGCTCGAACATCCAGAAAAGCTCATCGATTTTAGCTGGCGATCGCAACATGAGTTGACCGTCAAAGCTAAAGCCATGATTCAGGCATACTATGGCAGCGCGCCTCGTCTCTCCTATTGGAACGGATGCTCCACCGGCGGAAGGCAGGGCTTGAAGGAAGCGGAGATGTTCCCGGGCGATTACGATGGCATCATCGCGGGCGCTCCTGCCACCCGAACGGCGATGGGACTGTGGATCGCATCTGCAATGCTGAAGGACCCGGCTAGCTACATCCCGCCGTCTAAATATCCGCTGATCCACGAAGCGGCCCTGAAGGCTTGCGACGCGAACGACGGCTTGCGCGATGGCCTGATCGACGATCCCAGAAAGTGCAAGTTCGATCCCAAGGAACTCTTGTGCCAAGGTGCTGACGGCCCAAGTTGCCTAACCGCTCCGCAGGTGGAAGCCGCTCGAAAGATTTATTCGGCGGCAACCAATCCGCGCACGGGCCAAGAGCTGTTCCCCTCTTTGATGCCGGGGAGCGAGCTGGGTTGGGCCATATTAGGCAAGGGCCCGAGGCCGCCGATCTGGTTGTGGATCAGTACAAATTTGTAGCGTTCAAGAATCCGAATTGGGATTGGCGAACGTTCGATTTTGACAAGGACATTGCGCGTTCCGAGCAGCCCCAAAACGTCATCATGAATGCGACCGATCCGAACTTGAAGCCTTTCTTCTCGCATAATGGAAAGCTGCTGCTGTATCACGGTTGGAGCGATATGATGGTCGCTCCGCTACTGACGGTCAAGTATTACAACAGCGTTGTGGACACGCTCGGCGGCGCGTCCAAGGTGTCCGACAACGTGCGGCTTTTTATGGAACCCGGAATGGCTCACTGCCGGGGCGGGGAAGGCCCGAACGTGTTCGACAAGGTAGTAGCACTGGAACAATGGGTCGAGAAAGGCAAGGCGCCCGACTCCATCGTTGCGTCGCACTTGACGAAGGGCAAGGTCGATCGGACACGGCCGCTATGCCCTTATCCACAAGTCGCCGTGTACACTGGAACGGGCAGCATCGACGATGCGGCGAACTTCCGTTGCGCGGCGCCCAAACAATAAAAAGACGCAGTAGCTAATTCTGGCCGATCGCCTTCTTCAGATCGTTGATCGTCGCCAACCGGCCATGCAGGGGCGTGATCTGCTCGACGTTCAACTTCAAACGTTGGAGATTGTCGTATAGATTGACGGCCTCTTTTGACACCGGGCCTGGTGGCGCATTCGCCGGACCGGGCGTGTAAACATCGGCTTCGATGAGCACCTTCGCCTTCGGCAGATAGCCGATCAGCATGGTGTCGGCGTGATTGGTTCCGGCGAGATGATACAGCTCCAAGGTCTGTTTGCCATCGGTCAGCACGCGCTTTTCCGCCACCGTCTCGATCACCGGCTTCTTCGGTTCTTTCGCCAGCCGGTCCGGACTCAGCGTATGCGGCATCGCCCAAACTTTCTCGTAATACGGCTTGTTGTCGGCATACGTGATGATGGTGGCTCCCTCGGCGACGCAGGCCCGCAGACCCCCCGAGTGATCGAAATGATGATGCGAATTGATCACGTAGCGGATGGGCTTGTTCGGAATCGTTTTGTGTACGCTGTCGATCACCGCAAGAGCGCGCTCGTCATTTAAAGGGCATTCCACCAACGCGACGTAATCCTTGAACTCGACCGCCACGCTGTGATGCGTGCCGCCGGTCAGGTACCACACGCCATCGGCCACCTTCTGAACATCCACTTTGGGCGCAGTTACTCGCGCCCTCTCTACGTTTTCAGGCACCGGAAAAACGACATACGGGTTGTTGGCATCAGTCTTGGTGACGGTCAGATCCAGCACCGGAAAGCCACCCTGCTTTTGAAGGATATGAGTGGGGAACAAGACGTCCGTTGCGATTTCGCCCAGATCCTTATAATCGGTGTAAGTCGTTTCCGTGACTAAGTCGCCGAGCACGGGGTCTGCGCTCCGCGTCTCCACTCGCTCTACCTGATGCTTGGCGTTCAGCGTGACCTTCATCGTGACGCTGGCCAACTGACCAGGAAGCGGGAAGACGATCGTGTTCGGTCCCTCCAGCTTGGCCGCAACGCCGGCTCGCTCGGCCGCCTTCAATGCGCCGAACGGTGTCGACCAAAGCTGCACCAGCCGATCGCTCAGAGCGCCTGGAGCCGGGTTGGCGGTCGTGCCTTTCATGAAACCGGCGCCTGGCACGGACTCATTCCAGGCGGACAATCCGCTGACCACCTGAATCTGTCGCTGCGGCGCCGCGAGCGGAAATCCTCCGCCGCCTTGGATCAGCCCGTCCGGGTTGCTGCGCATGACATCCACGCGCATCGCCGGAACAGCATAACTCAAGCTGACGTGATAGGTCGCTTTAAACGGCGGCCAAGGCTGGTCGGGATGATAAGCCTGGCCGAAAGCGTAGCCGGTTCCTGTGCCCCAGTATTCCAGCGTGTTGATCGCGTCGATCCTCTGTGGGCCGCGGATCATTCCAATCGCGTATTGCGCGTTTTTGATGGTGGCCTTGACATCCTGCGCGCTAGCAGTCGAGAGAGCCAAACCCGCGAGCATAGCGAGCTTACTAAACGTATTCATGAGATTTCTAATGATGCTCCTTGGTTACTAAGTGCGACAAGTCCCGTTCCACGCAAGGCAGCGATTCCGCGAGTGTCGCCTTCGGATCGGGATTCAGTTTTTGAACGCGCGGATTGGTCGTCCACGGCTTCATCAAAACATCGGGATCTTCCACCGTGGCCTGCCAGGTAAGCGTGTTGCCTTCGCGACGCAGGCGCTCGATCACATGCATATTCTCGCTATGAAAATACCCGCCGTAATCCAGCCAGCTGGTGTCGTTGAAACCGATGGAGTCGACCACCAGCGTGTCGCCTTCCCAACGGCCGATCGATTCGCCTTTCCACGTGCCATCCAAATCCGCGAGCGGTGTATGTGCCCGGCCGTCCATCGGGATCACGCGGTATTGATCGCCCCATCCGCGCGCTGGAGGACTGACGTACAGGAACAGGATCTGCTTCGCGGTCTGGACGATCTTGTCGGGCGGCCCCATGCGCGGAACGCCCGCGGGCATGCAGCCATAAGAGGGGTCGGCTTCGTTTCCGTTCTGATCGAGCTCGCGAACCTTCTCCCAAAACTCGGGTTTGTAGAGCGGACGGTTGGGGTCGGCTCTACGGATGAGCGCGTTGTCGCGCTCGTAGTTCACCAGGCTTCCGTCGCGCGACGGCAGATTGGAGACCAGCGGATCGTCGGAGTGAAGCTGCGGGCCACCGGCCGTGGTGCCGTTCCAAACGCCATTCAGGTCCGGGTGTTCCGGCTCGGATGCGCGCACCGCCAGACAAGAAATCACCAGGAGTAAGGCCGTAAGTTTCAATGATGTTCCTTAGTTACTAAGTGCGATAAGTCGCGCTCCACGCACGGCAGCGATTCCGGCAGCATGGCTTTAGGATCCAGGTTGAGCTTCAGAGTACGGGCATTCATGGTCCAGGGCTTGACGAGCACGTCCGGATCTTCCACGGTGGCTTGCCAGGTTAGTAAGTCGCCGTCGCGATGCAGCCGTTCAATCACGTGCATATTCTCGCTATGGAAATAACCGCCGATATCCAGCCAGCTGGTATCGTTGAACCCAATGGTGTCCACGACGAGCATGTCGCCCTCCCAGCGCCCGATCGACTCGCCTTTCCAAGTGCCGTCCAAATCCTCGAGCGGTGTATGCGCGCGGCCATCGGTGGGAATTACGCGATATTGATCGCCCCAACCCTGCGCCGCCGGACTGATATAGAGAAAGACCATCTCTTTGGGCGTCTGAAGGATTTCGAGGGGCGGGCCCATGCGCGGGACGCCGGCCGGCATGCAGCCGTACGACGGGTCGGCCTGGTTTCCATTCTGATCGAGCTCGCGAACCTTTTCCCAAAATTCCGGCTTGTAAACGGGCTTATTCGGATCGGCCCGGCGGAGCAAGGCGCCGTCGCGCTCAAAGTTCAACAGAGTGCCATCGCGGGAACGAAGATTCGAAGCCAACGGGTCGTCGCTCTTGATGAACGGGCTGGCCGCATTCCCGTTCCAGATTCCGTTGAGGTCGGGATGTCCATCCGCTAACCGGGGCGTTTCCGAATTGGCCGGCGCGGGCCAGAGGCATAGACAGGCAACCGCGCTCACCGCAGCCGAGAAAACAGATCGGGACGGCATAGATCCTAGTGATGCTCCTTCGTTACCAGATGCGACAAATCCCGCTCGCTGCAGGGCAGCGTCTCTTCCAGCATGGCTTTGGGATTCGGGTTCAGCTTCAGCATACGCTTATTCATCACCCACGGCTGCAGCAGCACATCCGGATCATACACGGTGGCCTGCCATGTTAGTAAGTCGCCGTCGCGGTGCAGCCGCTCGATCACATGCATATTCTCGCTATGGAAGTAGCCGCCGATGTCCAGCCAGCTGGTATCGTTAAATCCGATGGTATCGACCACCATCGTATCGCCCTCCCAATGGCCCAGCGACTCGCCCTTCCAGGTTCCGTCCAAGTCGGCGAGCGGCGTGTGCGCGCGGCCGTCGATGGGAATCACGCGATAGGTGTCCTGAAAACCCGCATAGAGGAAGATCAACTCAGTTGGAGTCTGAACGATTTTAATCGGCGGCCCCATGCGCGGCAGGCCCTGCGGCATGCAGCCGTAGGAGGGGTCCTGGTTGTTGCCATCCTGATCCAGCTTCTGAATCTTGTCCCAAAACTCGGGCCGGTACACGGGTTTGTTCGGGTCCATTCGGCGCAACAGCGCATTGTCGCGTTCGAAGTTTATCAGCGTACCTTCCCGCGCCGACAGCAGCAATCCCTGCTTGTCTCCCGAACTCAGTACGCGAGCGGCCACCGCGCCATTCCACACGCCGCTCAAATCCGGATGCCCATCGCTCCAGCTATGAGCAGTCTGCGCAGCCGACTCAGCCGCAAACAGGCATAGGCCAGCCACGACTGGCGCAGCTACCGTCCAACGGCGCTTCATATGGAGACCTACTTGGCGTTGGGATCGTTGGTCCAGATGGTGAATACGCGGCCGTCAGGAAGCTTCAGGTCCTTGATCAGGCCCGTATCGGTGCCATCCTTGGCGCGTACTCCGTTGACCGTCACGGTGTCGCCGGCCTTCAATCCGCCGCGGTCCGAGCGGCTCAGCCCCGCCTTCCGAAGCGCGCCGGGTCCCGCCATTTCAAAGGCCCAATGCGTCACTTTGCCGCCGTCGTCCTTGGTATCCAGATAAAGATAGGAATGAGGATTGATCCATTCGACCTTGGTGACGACGCCGGTTATCGTGACCGGCTTGTCCAAATCGAATTGCGCTTGCACCGAATGGTGAGCCAGCGCGGTGGCCGCCGCCAACAGACCGATGGCCGCCAACCGGGCGCCCAGTTTATGCTTCATGGCAAAGATCTCCTGCATACCGGGTGTATCAAAATGAGCAACTCCTGTCAACAGGGCAATGGTTTGCGGCAATGGTTTGCGGTCACTGAATTGCAAGACCCAAGACTCCGCAGTGCGCGAACTATTGCACGCGGCCTGAGCGGCGCCTTGGCTCAAAAAGACGCAAAACACGGGCCTCGCGACGTCAGTCTAACGGCGGGGAACCATCCCCGATCATTCAAAGATAAGGAGCATTATCATGAAAATTGAAAACATGGAAGATCTGTTCATGGAGCAGATTGAGGATCTGTACGATGCCGAGAAGAGGCTGATCAAGGCACTGCCGAAAATGGCGGAAGCGACAACTTCCGGTCAGCTTCGCCAGGCGTTTGAATCTCATCTCGAGCAGACCAAGGGGCACGCCGGCCGGCTGGAGCGGATATTCGGAGAGCTAGGGAAAGATCCCAAAACCCAGACTTGCGACGCCATGAAGGGACTGATATCGGAAGGCGAGGACATGATCAGCGACATCCAGGAATCGACGCTGCGCGATGCGGGCCTCATTGCCGCTGCTAACCGTGTGGAACATTACGAGATCGCGGCCTATGGTTCCGCGAAGGCGTTCGCGCAGACGCTCGGACTCAATAACGCCGTTTCGCTGCTCGAACAAACCCTGCAAGAGGAAAAGGAAGCCGACCAGAAGCTGACTCGTCTCGCCGAGAGCATGATCAACGATGAAGCCCTCCGGCCCAGCCCGGTTCACGCGAGATAATCATTAAGAAAATGGGCGGAGACGTCGTCTGGCGCCTCCGCCGGCCTTCACGCCGTTTCATTTCGTTACAAAAAGTAACGAGACCGATTCCCAAGTCATCTATCAAGTGTTGTAACGTTAGTGACTGCCTGTGCTAGGTAACATAGCAGCAGGACGCCGCCGCCCTTGGGATGGAAGGGCATTTTAGTCTACACGATGGACAGAGATTCCGAGCGCCCGGATTCCAGCGCTACAGATCCGCCCCCGGGTGCCGCACGGCCGCCCCGGTCCAGGCGTCGAAAATATTGGGCGGGATGGATCGCCCTGCTCTGCCTCGCGATTGGCGGCTACATCTTCTCGCAGCGCTCCAGCAGCGGCAAGTCCGACGCTACCAAGAATGGCAACGCGACCAAGAACGGCAACGGGGCCGGCGGCGCTATCCCAGTGTCGGTTACGACCGTGAAGGCGGGCAACATGGGCGTCTACATCAATTCGATCGGCACGGTAACGCCGGTGTATACGGCGACCGTCGCAAGCCGGGTCGTCGGCGAACTGATAGAAATCGATTACACCGAAGGCCAAATGGTCAATAAAGGCGACTTACTGGCAATCATCGATCCACGGCCCTATCAGGCGGTCATACGTTCAGGCGCAAGGACAATTGGCTCGCGATCAGGCGTTGTTGAACAACGCGCGCATCGATCTGGCCCGCTATCAAATGGCCTTCGAACAGCATGCGGTACCGGAGCAGACCTTAGAAACCCAGCGGGCCACGGTGGCTCAAGACGAAGGTACGGTCAAACTCGACGAGGGCAATTTAGATGCGGCCAAAGTAAATCTCGATTACACGCGAATTACAGCGCCCATCAGCGGCAGAGTCGGGTTGCGTACCGTGGATCCCGGTAACATCGTTCCAGCCAATGGCACGACCGGCTTGCTGACCATCACGCAACTGCAACCGATTACGGTGATCTTTCCGATGGCCGAAGACTACATCAACGATGTCGCCGGTCCGTTGCGCGCCGGAGCCAAGCTGCGCGTGGACGCGCTCGATCGGGAAGATCAGCATGAATTGGCGCAAGGAACGTTGCTGACGATCGACAACCAGGTGGACACCACTACGGGAACAGTGCGAGCGCGCGCCACTTTCGCAAATGAGAACTTCATACTGTTTCCCAGTGAATTCGTCAACGCCAAGCTGCTGGTGAAGACTCTTTACCGCGTGAATATCATCCCCAACGCGGCCATTCAGCGTAATAACGACCAAGCCTACGTGTACGTCGTCAATCCTGTCAACGATACCGTGCAATCCAGAGATATCAAGATCGCCACGACGGAAGGAGATTCGTCGGCCGTCACCGGGGTGAATCCAGGCGAAACTTTGGTCACGGATGGATTCGACCGGTTGGAAGAGGGATCGAAAGTGGTGGTGCGGCAGCAGAATGCGGAGTCGAACGCGCAGCCCAGCCAGAAGCCGTCTCCATCGCAGCCGGCCACGAAAGGCTCCGCCAACCAGCAATCCAACACCACCCAACCGAACACGAAAGCTCCGCCACAAAAATGAACCCCTCTCGCCCGTTCATTCTCCGGCCGATCGCTACCTCGCTGCTGATGTGCGGAATTCTGCTGGTGGGAATTGTCGCTTACCGGCAATTGCCGATCTCGGCGTCTGCCGGAGGTGTCCTATCCGACCATGCAAGTGGTCACGTTTTATCCGGGCGCCAGTCCCTCCGTCACATCGTCGGCGATCACGGCGCCGCTCGAACGGCAGTTAGGCGAGGTGCCGGGCCTGGGCCAGATGCTGTCCACCAGTTCGGAGGGCGCCTCCGTCATCACGCTGCAGTTCGTCCTCAGCCTGGATATCGACGTCGCCGAACAAGAAGTCCAAGCCGCCATAAACGCCGCTCAAACCTATCTGCCCGCCGACCTGCCGCTTCCACCCATCTACAGCAAGGTCAATCCTGCCGACGCCCCGATTCTCACTTTGGCGCTGACTTCGAGCAGCATGGCCTTGCAGGATGTAGAAGATTTGGCCGACACTCGGCTGGCGCAAAAAATCTCGCAGCTCGCCGGCGTCGGAGCGGTGACCATCAGCGGGGGACAGAAACCTGCCATTCGGATTCAAGCCAACCCGACCAAACTGGCTTCCTATGGACTCAACCTGGAGGACCTGCATACGGCGTTGACCGCCACCAGTGTGGATTCGGCGAAAGGGAGCTTCGACGGACCGCATCAGGGGTATCAGATCAATGACAACGATCAATTGCTGAAGGCCAGCGATTACAACCAGGTGGTGGTGGCTTACAGGAATAACGCGCCCGTGATGTTGAAGGATGTCGCCAACGTAGTCCAGGGCATCGAGAATGTTACACAAGCCGCGTGGGTCAACCGGACCCCCGCCGTTATTCTGAATATTCAACGCCAGCCCGGCGCCAACATCATCCAAGTGGTGGACCGGATTCAAGCGCTGCTCCCACAACTGCGCGCGACCATCCCCAGCTCCATCAACATCAGCACCGTGGCGGATCGAACCCTTACCGTGCGGGCTTCGGTGGCCGACGTGAAGTTCGAGCTGATGCTTTGCATTGCGCTGGTGGTGCTGGTCATCTTCCTGTTCCTGCGAACCCTGGCCGCGACGTTCATCCCCAGCGTGGCGGTGCCGCTATCGATTGTCGGAACATTCGGCGTGATGTATGTGTTGGGCTATAGTCTCGACAATCTTTCACTGATGGCGCTCACCATATCCACGGGTTTTGTGGTGGACGATGCCATCGTCATGATCGAAAACATCACTCGCTATGTCGAGCAGGGAGACAACCCGCTGGAGGCCGCTTTGAAAGGCGCCGAGCAGATCGGCTTCACCATTATTTCCTTGACGGTGTCGCTGATTGCCGTGTTGATCCCGCTACTCTTCATGGGCGACATCACCGGCCGGCTGTTCCGCGAATTTGCAGTTACGCTCTCGGTGACCATCATCGTCTCGGCCGCCGTCTCGCTCACACTGACGCCCATGCTGAGCGCCCGGCTCCTGCGCCACAAAGAAGAATCGCAGCGCGGCCGCTTTTACAAGGCTTCCGAGCGGGTTTTCGAAAACACCATCGCGTTCTATGACCGGACTCTCCAGTGGGTGCTGGATCGAAGAAACCTGACGCTCGCGATCGCTGCCGCAACGCTGGTGTTGACCATTCTGCTCTACATCGTCATCCCGAAGGGTTTCTTCCCGGTTCAGGATACGGGTGAAATCCTGGGTGTCTCGGAAGCCGACCAGGATGTATCGTTCGCCAGAATGTCGGTCCTGCAACAGCGCCTCGCCGCGGCCATTTTGCAAGATCCCGCCGTTCAGGACCTGTCTTCGTTCATCGGTGTTGACTCCACCAACACAACTTTGAACGCGGGCCGGATTGAAATCACTCTGAAGCCGCTCAGTGAACGCAACGTCAATGTTTCCGACGTGATCCGCCGGCTGGAAGGCGAAATTGCAAACGTGGATGGCATCCGGCTCTACATGCAGGCGGTGCAGGACTTGTCGGTGGAAGACATCGTCAGCCGGACGCAGTATCAATACACGCTGGAAGACCCGGACGCCGACGAATTGTCGCGTTACGCCGGCTCCTTTGTCGCCCGGCTCCAAAAGATCCCGGACCTGACCGATGTCGCCAGCGACCTGGAGACGCACGGACTGTCCAGCTCGCTGGCGATCGATCGCCGGACCGCGATGCGGGTGGGCGTTACGGCGCAGAGCCTGGACGCCGCTCTCTACGATTCCTTCGGCCAGCGGCAGGTCTCTACGTTCTTCACCCAGTTGAATCAGTATCACGTGGTCCTGGAGGTGCTGCCGGAGTTTCAAACCAATCCCGTGCACTTGAGCGATATCTACATCCAGGCCACCACGGGCCGCCCCATTCCGCTCAGTGCGTTCACCCGGGCGTCGAATTCCTCGATGCCGATCCTGATCAGCCACCTGGGGCAATTTCCCGCGACCACCGTCTCGTTCAACCTGGCTCCCAATGCGTCGCTGGGAAGCGCCGTGGATGAGATTCGCAAAGTGGAGAAGGAGCTGCCTGCTCCGCCGGCACTACAGGCGTCGTTCCAGGGCACCGCTCAAGCTTTTGTCGCTTCGTTGACCAATGAACCGATTTTGATCTTGGCTGCGATCGTCACGGTCTATATCGTGCTCGGCGTACTGTATGAAAGCTACATCCACCCGGTGACCATTCTCTCTACGCTGCCTTCGGCCGGGGTCGGAGCGCTGCTGGCCCTGATGCTGTGCCACCAGGAGTTGACGGTCGTCGCGATTATCGGAATCGTTCTGCTGATCGGCATCGTCAAGAAAAACGCCATCATGATGATCGATTTCGCACTGGAGGCCGAGCGGGTGGAGCATCGGAGTCCGCGCGAGTCCATTCACCAGGCGTCCCTGCTGCGTTTCCGGCCGATCATGATGACCACCATGGCGGCGCTGCTCGGCGCGGTTCCACTGGCGTTCGGCACCGGAGTCGGTTCCGAGCTAAGGCGTCCGCTGGGCATCACCATCATCGGCGGCCTGCTCTTGAGCCAACTCCTCACGTTGTACACGACGCCTGTGATCTATCTGTTCTTCGACGACGTGGCCGCGCGATTTTCCGAATTCCGCCGGCGGCATTTTGGACCGCGCAATGCGCCGCCGCAGCCCAGTCCGGAGCCAGGAGCCTGAGCATGAATCTCTCGGCTCCCTTCATCCATCGTCCGGTGGCTACCGCTCTATTGACGATCGCCCTCGCGTTGGGGGGCGGGGTGGCGTTTCGTTTGCTGCCTGTCTCTCCTTTGCCGGAGGTGGATTTCCCCACGATTTCAGTGGGCGCGTCGCTGCCCGGTGCGAGTCCCGAGATCATGGCCTCTTCGGTCGCCACGCCGCTCGAACGCCAGTTTGGGCGCATCGCTTCGGTGACTGAAATGACTTCGTCCAGCACGCTGGGCCAAACCGGCATCACTTTGCAGTTCGATCTGAACCGCAATATTGACGCGGCCGCGCGCGACGTGGAAGCTGCCATCAACGCGGCGCGAGCCTATCTTCCGGCCGATCTTCCCGGCAATCCAACCTATCGCAAAGTGAATCCCGCCGACGCCCCCATCATGATCCTGGCGCTCACATCCTCCAAGCTGCCGCCGGCGGCGCTGTATGATGCAGGCTCGACCGTTCTGATGCAGAGGATCTCGCAGATTAGCGGCGTGGGCCAGGTGATCGTCGGCGGAAGTTCGGCGCCGGCCGTGCGCATCGACGTCAATCCGACCCAAATCAATCACTACGGACTCAGCCTGGAAGACCTCAGGACGGTGATCAGCTCGGAGACCGCCAACCTGGCCAAAGGAAGCTTCGCGGATAAAAGCAGAACGTGGTTGATCGACGCGAACGATCAATTAATGCACGCGGCGGATTACGAACCCCTGCTGATTAAGACCAACAACGGCGCGGCTATCCAATTGACGGACGTCGCGAAAGTCACCGATTCCGTTCAGACCGTTCGCTCGCTCGGGATCGCCAACGGCCAGCGCGCGGCGCTGATCATCATCTTCCGGCAGCCGGGCGCTAACATCATCGATACTGTCGACGGCATTCGCGCGGCCTTGCCTCAACTGCACGCCGCCATTAACTCCTCCATCGACCTGACCATCACCTTGGATCAGACCCAGACCATCCGCGCTTCGGTCAGCGACATCGAGCGGACCTTGGGTATTTCGGTACTTCTGGTCGTGATCGTGGTTTTCCTTTTTTTGCGCGAGGCTCGCTCTACGCTGATTCCGAGCGTGGCCGTTCCGGTGTCGCTGATCGGCACGTGCGCCGTGATGTACCTGCTCGGCTTCAGCATCGACAATCTTTCACTGATGGCTCTGGCCATTTCGACCGGCTTCGTGATCGATGACGCCATCGTTGTACTGGAGAACATCACGCGCTATCGCGAGCAGGGAATGAGCGCGATGGCATCCGCGCTGAAAGGGGCGGCCGAGATTGGACCCACCGTGTTCTCCATTAGCGTGTCGCTGGTGGCGGTCTTTATTCCCATTTTGATGATGGGCGGCATCGTGGGACGGCTGCTCCGCGAATTCGCCGTCACGCTGGCGACCACCATTATCATTTCCATGGTCATTTCATTGACCACCACGCCGACCATGTGCGCGTATCTATTGACCGAAGGGAAAGGGCATGGCAAGCTCTACCAGGCCAGCGAGAAGGTCTTCGAATATATTCTGAACATCTATCGGGCCAGTTTGGGCTGGGTGCTCCGCAATTCCGCCCTGGTGCTGCTGATTGCCGTCGCGACGCTCGCTTTGAACGTCTATTTGTACATCATCGTTCCCAAGGGTTTCTTTCCTGAGCAGGATACCGGTCGCATCTCAGGCTCTTTTCTAGGCGACCAGGACATGTCCTTTCAGGCCATGGAAGGCAAGATCACGCAACTGTCGGCGATCGTGCAAGCGGATCCGGCGGTGGCCACCGTGCAAGCCTTCTCGGGTGGAGGCGCGGGCACCAGCGCCAATACCGGAAGAGCGTTCATTGCGCTGAAGCCGCTCTCGGAACGAAAGTCTAGCGCCCAGCAAATTATTGATCGGCTGCGTCCGAAACTGGGGGTCGTTCCGGGCGTAACTCTGTTCCTGCAGGCCGTGCAGGATGTGCGGGTCGGAGGCCGAATCGCCGCGGCTGAATATCAATACACGCTCCAGAGCGACGATGTGGCGGAGCTCTCGCACTGGTCCCCGTTGATACTCGATCAGCTAAAAAAAATGCCGGAACTGACCGACGTAAACAGCGATCAGCAGAACGGCGGTTTGGCATCGAACCTCACCATTGACCGCCGAACCGCATCGCGGATTGGCATCACTCCCGAGACCCTGGACAACATTCTTTACGACGCGTTTGGAGAACGCTTGATCGCGAAAACGTACACTTCCATGAATCAATACTTCGTGGTGATGGAAGTGGACCCTATTTTCTGGCAGCGGCCCAGCGGGCTGAAGGAGATTTATGTTCCTTCCTCGACGGGCGGCCAGGTTCCGCTGGCGGCCTTTACGAAATATGAGGTATCCACGGCGCCGCTGGTGCTCAATCACTCCGGTGTTTTTCCGTCCGTAACGATCTCTTTCAATCTCGCTCCGAACGTCGCGCTGGGGCAGGCGGTGAACGCCATCGCCGCCGCCCAGCAAAGGATGGGAGTGCCGACCACGCTGACCACCAGCTTCACTGGAACGGCCGAGGCGTTTCAAGACTCGCTCGCCAACGAGCCCCTGCTGATCGCGGCCGCGCTCGCGGCGGTTTACATCGTGCTGGGCATTCTTTACGAGAGCTACATTCACCCGATCACAATCCTCTCCACGCTCCCTTCGGCGGGCGTAGGAGCGCATTCTGGCGCTCTTGATCACGCACACCGAATTGAGCATCATCGCGCTGATCGGAATCATCCTGCTGATTGGGATTGTGAAGAAGAACGCCATCATGATGATCGATTTCGCACTGGAAGTGGAGCGGCGCGAGCATCGGCGTCCCAAGGATGCGGTTTTCGAAGCCTGTTTGCTGCGCTTCCGGCCCATCATGATGACCACCATGGCGGCCATGCTGGGCGGCCTTCCCTTGGCTCTGGGGACGGGCATGGGTTCGGAGCTGCGGCGTCCGCTGGGCATCACAATCGTCGGCGGGCTGATCGTCAGCCAGGCGCTGACGCTCTACACGACGCCGGTCATTTACGTGTACATGGACCGTTTGAGCCTGTGGCTGCGAGGAATGCGCGGCGGAAGATTGCCGGACGCGCCGAGCCAGGCGCTCGGTCCTGCGACTTGAGGAATTTATGCGAGTGGAATGGAAGAGTCGACTGGGATGGGTGGCGCTGGCGGGCGGCCTCATTATTTTGTCCGCTTGCAATCCAGCGCCGCACTACGTGAAGCCATCCGTCCCTTCGCCGCCGGGGTTTAAAGAGGCGATTCCAGAGCAATACAAAGAGGGAACGGGCTGGAAGATCGCCGAGCCCGGCGACGACAAGATTCGTCCGAATTGGTGGGAGATGTACAACGACCCTCAACTGAATGCGCTCGAAGCGCAGGTGCGCATGTCGAACCAAAGCATTATCGCAGCGGAGGCGAACTTCCGCGCGGCGCGGGCGCTAGTGCAGTCGGCCCGATCGGCTCTGTTCCCGCTCGTCACCGCGGCGCCCTCCTACACCAACTCGCGATTCTCTTCGACAGCGGGTAGCTCCGCGGCCCTTGTTACGGGAACCACTAATTCCACGGGCACTGGTGTGGGCGGCCGGGCTTCAAGCGTCATCAACGACTTTTCGCTTCCCATCGACGTCTCCTACACGGTCGATTTATGGCATAAGGTTCGCAATACGATTGCGGCCAATGCGGCATCCGCGCAGGCCAGCGCGGCCGATATCGCCACCGCGCTGCTGAGCACGCAAGCGGAACTGGCACAAGACTATTTCGAAGTGCGCGCGCTCGATGCCGAGCGCGAGGTCTTCCGGCAAACATTGGACAGCTATCGGCGAACTTACGATCTGACCGTGACGCTCTTTCAGGCCGGGATCGACTCCGATGAGGACGTCGCGCAGGCGCGAACGCAGCTGGACACCGCCACCGCGCAGGCCACGGATGTGGGCGTTTCCCGGGCGCAATACGAACATGCCATCGCGACGCTGATCGGCAAACCCGCGGCGGAGTTCGCGCTGCCGGTGGCCGAGTTTGTTCCCAAGCCGCCGCCGGTGCCGGTCGCGCTGCCGTCGGAGCTGCTGGAGCGCCGCCCGGACGTCGCTGCGCTGGAGCGGCAGATCGCGGCGGCCAATGCGCAGATCGGAGTCGCGCGCGCCGCTTATTACCCGAACCTGACTCTTTCGGCGTCGGGCGGTTTTGAATCGTCCAGCTTCGTCGCAATGGTTCACATGGCCCAGCCGATTTTGGTCCGTCGGCCCGACGCTGGCGCAAACGCTGTTCGATGCCGGAGCGCGGCGAGCCGCCACCGACCAGGCGCAAGCGTCCTACGACGCCTCGGTTGCCAACTACCGGCAGACGGTCCTCACCGATTTTCAAGCGGTAGAGGATAATCTTTCGACGCTGCGAATACTGGCGCAGGAAGTTGGCGAGCAGCAGGCCGCCATCCGGTCGTCCAGCCAATATCTGGATTTGGCGCTCACGCGCTATAAAAGCGGGATTGACAGCTACCTCAACGTACTCACGGCGCAAACCGCGCTGCTCACCAATCGGCAGACGGAAGTGCAGATACAGCTTCGTCAGATGACTGCCAGCGTCTCGCTCATCATGGCGCTGGGCGGAGGTTGGGATGTGAATCAGCTTCCCAAGATCCAAGACCTGGCTGCGAAATCCCAGCCGACGAATCCATCGGCGCCAAGGCCCGCCGCGACCACCGTCGCCGCTCCCAATCCTCCGCCGCTGCCGGCGAACGCGCCACCGCGGTAAGCGCGCGATCTCGAACGCCGCAGCGCCGCAATGCTATTCTCACATCAGGCTCGATGAGTCTCCGGAAATCAGCGTGGTTGATCCTCGGCGCGGGGCTGGTAACGGTGCTGTATGGATTCCAGCAGCCGTGGCGGCTGTATCGCAGCATGGAGCCGTATGACAACGTGCCCTTGCCGCCCGATTGGGACAGCAAAGCGGAATGGATCTTCGCGCGTCTCATGTATCCGCAGCATCCGCACGCGCGTTACGGCCGCTATTTCGGCCGCAGAATGGACTGGCGCGACGGAGGAACCAGCTGGAGCCAGGATTATCCCCGCGCCGACCGGCATCTTGCGACCGCGCTGCGCCGCTTGACTCGCATCGACGTGCGCTCTCTGGAACAGCCCGTAAACCTGGACGATGGCGATGACGTCTACAACTGGCCCTGGTTGTGCGCGGGCGAAATGGGCGATTGGAAGCTGACGGAGAGCCAGATCGTGAAGCTGCGCGACTACCTGCTGCGCGGAGGTTTTCTGATGCTGGATGATTTCTGGGGCACCGAGGAATGGGACCGGTTCTACGAAACGATGCGCCTGGTTTTCCCGGATCGGCCGGTGGTGGAGATCGACGACGCCGACTCAATTTTCCATACTGTTTACGATCTGGACGATCGTTATCAGGTGCCTGGAGAGTGGGCCCTGCGGCGCGGCACCACCTACCGCAACGACGGCGCGGTGGCGCACTGGCGCGGTATCTACGACGATCATGGACGGCTGCTGGTGGCCATGTCGTTTAATTCCGATCTGGGCGACTCCTGGGAATGGGCCGACGATCCAGGCTATCCGGAAAAATATTCGGCGCTGGGGATCCGCATCGGCGTCAACTACGTGGTCTACTCGCTGACGCACTGACGCTCAAGTCGGCACTAAAAGCTTTTCGGGTTCGCCCATCCAGAGCGGATTCTGCGCGGTGCCATCGTAGCGCGAAGTGGTTTTGAAAGGCTCGTACGCGCCGGTGAGAGCGGCGTCTTTGGTTTTCTCCAACAGCCGGCCCACCTGCTCGTTTCCCAGGGGCTTGAAAGTTTCGACCGCTTCGAAGGCTTGATTCACACGCTCCATGCTGTCGCAGCCCGTGATTACGACCGAAGTCGGGAGCGTTAAGGCGTAGTGCAGACATTCGATCGCGGTGACCGTTCCGGATTTCAAGATATTGCCGTCGGCGAGTGGCTTCATGCCGAGCACGGCGATGCCCTCCTCGACCAGCTTGGGCAGAACCTGCCGGCCGAAGCTGCGGAAGTGCGCGTCCATGACATTCAGCGGCATTTGACAGGCGTCGAAATGGAATTTGTGAGCGCCGGCGAGGTCCAGCATGCGCAGATGGACGGCCGGATCCTTGTGCCCGGTGAAACCGATAAAGCGGATCTTCCCGGCTTTTTTCGCGGCCACAAGGGCTTCGAGCGGCCCGTCGAGGGCGAAGAAACGATCCGGATCTTCCAGGCGAATGTTTTCGTGATACTGGATGAGGTCGATATGATCGGTCTGCAGACGTTGGAGCGACTCATCGATTTGCTCCGCGGTAGCCTTGCGAGTGCGCGCGTCAAATTTGGTCATGAGGAAGACCTTGTCGCGATACCCGCCGCGCAAGGCGGTTCCCATGCGTCGCTCGCTCTCGCCATTGTGGTAATCCCAGCAATTGTCGAGAAACGTGATGCCACGATCGATGGCGTGACGGATGATGCGGACCGATTCGGCAGGATCCGGCGGAAATCCGAGGTGGTATCCGCCCAAGCCGATGGCCGATACTTTCTCGCCGGTTCTTCCCAATTTGCGGTAGATCAATGCCGCTCCTCAGCTTTCGCTGTAAGTTAGACCTAAGGGCAGCCGCAAAAACAACTTCACAGATTGGGTGAGATAGTGTAGTTCCACCTGGGCAGGATTTCGTGAGGTTTGATGCGAAGGGTTTGCAGTTGTTGGGGAGTGGGTTCTGTGCCGGTTGGATAGTTGCGGCGGTCCAGGTGGGCGGAGACCGACAGACCGGTTTGAGTTCGAGTGGAGCGAATAAAGCGGAGGATCTTCTGATAGCTGTCGAGCGGTTCACCGGCCCAGTTCTTGGAGATCTCAGAGAAGAGACGATGCTCGATGGGGTTCCATTTGGAAGCGCCCGTTGGGTAGTGGGCAACGGTGAGCGTCAGGCCGTGTGAATTAGCCAGTTGGGACTGAAGTTCTGTTTTCCAGGCGCGGCAACGATAGCCATTGCTGCCGCCGGTATCGCTCAGGATGAGGACTTGTCGAGAACGCGGATAGCGGAGCGACCCCTCATGCTCCCACCAATGAGCGATCGCGTGAGCAGCAAAGGCGGGTGTGTCATGCGAGACGCCAACCACGACGGAGCCTCGATTGGCGAGGAGATCATAGATGCCATACGGTATGGCGACACCGGTGGAGTCCGAGCGAAAATCGTGATCGTTGACCAGGCGCGGGGACAGATCCCAGCGCATTCCGGGATTCTTGAAATCGCCGACCAGTTCGCGCTTCTTGGTATCCACGCTGATGATGGGGTGGCCCCGACGCTGGAATCGGTCTCGAAGATCGCCGAGATAGAGGAACTGATCATTGCGATCGGGACTGTGGTCGGTAGAGAGTTGCTTGTGATTGACCCGCAGGGAATAGCCCATCTGATGGAGAAGACGGGCGACGGTGTTGGGGCTGACGATGACACCGAAATCGCCCAGCGCCATAGCAATCTTCTCGGTAGTGCGTCGGGACCACTTCAGCCCTGTGATGGGATCGCCGGCGGTGTCGTATTCGAGCAAAAACTCGATCAATACGACGATGTCGGCGGTTTTTTTTCGACCGGCTTGCGCCCGCCGCCGGAACGACGGGTGCGTCCCGAGGTCACATTTTGATCGAGCAGTTGCTGGCGCCCGCGGGCAACGGTGTGCGGATCCAAGCCGAGGAATGCAGCCAAGGTGCTGTCGCCGCCGTGCCCCAGTTTGATGGATTCCAGGCCGGCGAAGAGACGGCGTTGCTGCTCGTCCAGCAAACTATAGAACAGCAGGATGGCGGCCTTGAGTTCCCCAGGAGAAGCTTGGAGGGCGGAGGCGTCGGCCACCAGCGGAACAGCACTCGCCGTTTGTCTGGCGCGAATCTGATCCCGTGACTGCCTACTGTCAGCGGCAGTGTACAGGAAGCGTCCGGCTACATCCGTTCTGCTTAAGCGTCCGCTGCGGACCAAATCGTGGAGCGGATCTTGAACTTCGGCATGGAGCGCATCGGCCAGTTCGTTGGCGAACCACCCATGAGGCGCCTGATTGACGAAGGACTCGATGGTGGCGACTAGTGTGCCGTGACTAGAGAACCAGACCGCCTGATGGGACCACAGGCCGACGTCGTCGAAGCGGGCGGATTCTCGGAGAGCGTAGTAGCGCCCGCGATGAGTATAGCTGGACAAGTAGTCGAGGAGTTTGAGTTTGCGAAAGACGGTGAGGGCGGCGGCGGTGCCGAGGGCCTCCTTGAGTTCGGGGAGAGTAGCGATTTTGTGGCGCAGCAGGTGCTTGCGGAGGATCTGGGGGTCGAAGGAGAGGGATCGCATAATGTTATAGTTCCGCGTGTTAGAACATCATGATCGGAACTATAACACAATTGAAAAACGAAAGGGCAGTCGCGAAGGACGGCGTCAGCGGCAATGATTACAGGGGGGCCAAAACACTCCCGGTCTCGCCTATGCAAGACGGTCAGAGTCTTGGTAATGATTTAGGTACGACTATGAGTGAGAAGTTGTTTTTGCGTCAGCCCTAAGGGAAGAGATTCGGTTACCGTGATCAGGTTTTCTGTACCCGTTAACGGAGGTTAAACTTCTTCATTTTGTACCGTAGCGTATCGCGAGTGATCCCGAGCAGGACGGCCGCGCGGGTCTGGTTCCCGCCGGATTTTTCGAGCGCTTTCATGACGAGATTTTTTTCGGCTTCCTCCAGACTGACCTGGAATGGCGCGTCCGGGGGACTCGGATCCGCGCACCTCGAGAGGGGCGGCCTGATTCTTGTTATCCGATTCTATGTGCAGGCTGGAGACTTGGATCCAGGCGGCCTCTTCGAGGACCATGGCCCGTTCGATGACGTTACGAAGCTCGCGTACGTTGCCGGGCCAATCGTGAGTCAGCAGCAGGGCGGCCGCGGAGTGGGACAGCCCCTCTACCTTGCGCTTGAATTTCGTGTTGTAGAGGCGCACGAAATGTTCCGCCAAGGGAATGATGTCCTCCCTGCGCTCGCGCAAAGGCGGAAGCAAAATCTGGATCACGTTGAGACGATAGTACAGGTCCAGCCTGAATTTGCCCTCTTCAATGGCCTCGGTAAGCTTTCGATTGGTGGCAGCCACGACGCGCACGTCCACCTGAATATCTCGAACGCCGCCCAGACGGCGAAAAATCTGGTCCTCGAGCACGCGCAGCATCTTGGCCTGCAGCGTGAGGGGCATTTCTCCGATTTCATCGAGGAAGATCGTTCCGCCGGTGGCGATTTCGAGAATGCCGGCCTTGGGGGCTCGAGCATCGGTGAAAGCGCCTTTCTCATAGCCGAACAGTTCGCTTTCGAGCAGCGTCTCAGGGATGGCGGCGCAATTGAGAGCTACGAAGGGTCCTTCACTGGCGTCTTCCGTAATGGTGGAGGAACTGCGCGAACACATCCTTGCCGGTGCCGCTCTCGCCCTCCAGAAGAATGGTGGACACTTCGCTTTGGGCGACGCGGCGGGCAAATTTCAAGGCCTGCTTCATGGCTGGGGAGGCCGCGATCATTTTGAAGCTCCCCAAATTGACGCTTTCCTCTTCGGGCGGATTTTCTTCGGCTGCCGGAAGCACATCGCCTCGCGGGCCGCCGAGCGGGACCGAAGACCAGCACGGCGCCGGAGATTTCGTGTTTGTGGTCGCGGACCGGCGCGATGTTGCCGGTAACCGGCCGCTTCTCGCCGCTGCGCGTCACCAGCAACGCGCCGGCGGGCACTTCTTCGATGCTTCCCTCGGTCAAAACGCGCCACAACGCGGTATGGATCTTGTCGCCCGCGACACTGTCCACCAGCCGGAAGATCTCGTCCACGGGACGGCCGACGGCGTCCGCGGATTTGCCAGCCGGTCCAGGCTTCCGCCGCCGGATTGAAGAGCTTGATGGTTTCGGTTGGATCGAGAGAAATCACGACCCTCGGCCACGGCTCCAGCGTCGAGGCGAGCAGCGTACCCTTTTCGCGAACCTTCAAATCCTCGCGATGCTTGTGCAGCGCGATCTCGATGCTGGCGTGCAGGTCCGCCTCTTGAAACGGTTTGGTGATGTAGCCGAGCGGTTCGGCGTACTTTGGCGCGGCTCAAGGTGGCCGCGTCGGCGTGCGCCGTTAAATAAATACCGGAATATTGAAGCGCTCGCGCAGAATTTGCGCGGTGGCAGTGCCGTCCATGTCGCCTTTGATGCGGATATCCATGAGCGCCAGGTCGGGCGGGTCTCTTCGGCTCGGGCGATCGCATCGGCGCCGCTTGAGACTGACCCGGTTACCGTGTACCCGAGGTCCGTCAAAATATCGCGCAGATCTTCCGCGGTGATCCGCTCATCTTCGACGATCAGGATGCGTGCTGACATGCAGTGGTTTCAGGCCGCGGCGGGAAACGTGAGTTGGATTTCCGTTCCGACGTTGGTTTTCAGTTCAATTCTAGCTCCCAACTGCTCCGCCAGCGTCCGAACCAGCCGTAATCCCAGAGTTCGGGCGGTCTCCCAATCGATGTCGCTGCGCAGGCCGACGCCGTTGTCCGCCACGACGAGCCGGGCCATACGGTCGGAAAACTCGTGCAGTTCGATGCGAATCTCGCCGGTGCGGCCATCGGGAAACGCGTATTTCAGCGAGTTGGAGAGCAGCTCATTGATAATGAGGCCGCACGGAACGGCCGCGTCCAGATTCAGGTACAGCTTGTCGAGGTCGGTTCGCAGATGAATCCGCTCCGGGCCGAATTCCGTAGGAATGGAACAGGTGCGCGGCGAGTTGCCGGATGTAGACCGGGAAAATCGATCTTCGAGAGGTTGCTGGACTGGTACAGGCTCTCGTGCAGAAGCGCCATGGAGTGAATGCGGTTCTGGCTTTCCTGGAACATCTTGCGGGTATGGTCGTCCGTCACGGCGCGCGATTGCAGGCCGAGCAGACTGGAAACAACCTGCAAGTTGTTTTTGACGCGGTGATGAATCTCCTTGAGCAGCGCTTCTTTTTCGCGCAGCGAGGTTCGGATTTTCTCTTCGGCGGCTACGCGATCGGTGACATCGCGCAGGATCACGGTGAACATGGTGTGGCCTTCCACGGTCACCTTGGAGATGGAGGCTTCGGCGGGAAACTCGGAACCGTCCTTGCGGCGGCCCAGAATTTCGTTGCGCTCCCCCATGCGGCGAGCGATTACGTGGGAGGCTTCAAAATCCTTTAAATGTCTGCGATGAACTTCGACCAGGCGCTGGGGCAAGAGCACATCCAGCGGCCGCCCCATAATGTCGGCGGCGGAATAGCCGAAGATCTTTTCGGCTCCCTGGTTGAACAGGATAATGTTTTGCTCGGTATCCACCGAAATGATGGCGTCGTCCGCGAGATCCAGGATTTTCGCTAGTGGATGTGGTGACGTCAAAAGCGCTTGGTCCGAACGCAGTTCAATGACTTGGTGCTTGCGACTTCCTGACTCCGGCCGGTGATCATTGTCCATCCTACTCCTCTTCCAAGGACTTCCGGAGACCGCAATCTAAAATCAACACACCATAGAGTTGACTCCTGGGCCTAAACACGGTCCAGCCCTAATTGCAGCTCGGCCGCTGTCAGGGTGCTCCGAAGTCGTACCCAACGTCTACCTAGTATAATCCCTAGTCTAACGAATCGTTTGTTCCGGAGGCAAACTGAATCGCGGTGGACGACGCATCTCGCTTCGCGTGGAAATGCATTGGCAGGCTGCTAACTTTCGGCGGGGATGGATCGTCTTTACTGGTTGAGAATTTTCTTTGCGATCGTGTGACCGATCGGCTGGTGATAGTCCTAGGCAACTTTTCCGATCGGCGCGTGCTATTAGTAGTACACACGTAAAATTTGGATTTGCACCGCATGGGTGAGGTGCCTCCCGGCTCCGCAGAATCGGGAGGAGGAAAGACTGGTTTTAATGAAAGCCGCTCTTAGCCGGAATGAAATGGAGATTCTGGATCGCCACGTGGCCACGCTTACTCACCAGCTATCTGAAATCGCCGAGCTGTTAGAATCCCGTCTGGGCGAGACGAATGAGTTGGCGACATCGGCAAGAAATGCGCAACGGGAATTTGCGAGATTTGCGCATCGCATCCGCAGGCAGGCCGTGGTTTCGCGGGGCGATCCAACGCTGCAGAACAAATCGCAAACGGCTTGAGAGGGCGCGTTAATTGCCCGTGATGCCGTGCTCCAGGGCGTAGCGCGTGAGGCTCGGCGGTGGAGTGCAGATCCAGCCGTTTCATAACCAGTCCCTTGTGGAACTCCACGGTTTTCGGCGAGATCTTGAGAATCCCGGCGATCTCCTTGGCGGAATAGCCTTCGGCCACCAGTTGCAGCACTTCGCGCTGGCGGGCGGAGAGCAAGTCCGGCTCCTTATCAGCAGTGTTAAGAACGCCTTCGAGCGCGGTGCGCGCGATCAAGGGGGTCAGGTACATCCGTTCGTTCATCACTTCACGCACCGCCGTAGCCAGTTCGGAGGCGGCGGAACCCTTCAGGACATAGCCGGATGCGCCCGCACGGAAAGCCTCGGCGACGTAGGCGGCGTCGGAATGGACCGTGACGAAGATCAGCTTGCAATAAGGCACGGTCAAGCGGATCTGCCGAGCCGCTTCAATGCCGTTCAAGTTCGGCATCGAAATGTCGAGCAAAACCACGTCGGGACGATTGTCCTGGGCCGCGGCAACCAAGGCCCGGCCGTCCGGGACAGCTCCGACTAAATCGAACTCGGATTCGAGCAGCTTGGAAAGCCCCGCGGCGACCAGGGCATGATCATCGGCAAGAAGGACGCGTGGTTTATAGTCAGTCATAGCTGTCTGCCTCTCGCCGAATTTCCCGAATTTACGCGAAAGACTGCTGATCTAGGGTACCATTTTCGCCGCCAGCAGAACGGCTGATTTTTTATGAAGATAGCCTGGTTTCTAAATACCGCATTATCTTTTCGACGCTTTCGCCGACCGTCTCCCGGTCGGTGTGGCATTCAATCTCGGGGTCGAACGGGGCTTCGTAAGGGTCGTTCACGCCGGTGAATCCGGAGAGCTCGCCGGAGCGCGCTTTGCGATAGAGTCCCTTGCGGTCGCGCTGTTCGCAGACGTTCAGCGGTGCGTTGACGAAGACCTCGATAAAATCGCCGACGTGGGAACGGACTTGGTCCCGGGCGGCGCGATAGGGTGAGATGGCGGAAACCAGGACGATAATGCCATTCTTGCTGAGCAGATTCGCAACGTAGCCGATGCGGCGGATATTCTCGTCGCGATCCGGCTTGCTGAAGCCGAGATCTTTCCAGAGGTTTTGACGCAGTACATCTCCATCCAGCGATTCGACCGCATAGCCTTTGGCCTGGAGGCATTGGCGAACGGCCTCATTCAGCGTGGTTTTGCCGGCGGCGCTGAGACCAGTGAACCAGATTGTCAAGCCGCGCGGCCGCGCCCCATTGGAAATGGTCAGAGGCGTGGAGTGGTTGGCTTCTTGGGGGATCATATTGGTGACGCTAACAGGCGAGCGTCCCGTTCACCTGAGCATATAGTTGATCGTAGCTCACGATTTGAAAGAACGGGTGCTGCTGGGCGGGCGCAATGAATCGAGTTCTGCCGAATTGGTCGTGCCAGACGGCCACCACGTTGCCGGACAGGTCTGCTCGCGATGCGCAGCGTTCCAGGGCGGTATAAAGATCGCGCCTCTCGCCCGGCTGAGTATTGCGATGCAGGTTTGGTTCGAGAAAGACGATGACGACGTCGACATCGTCGATTTTGATTTGAGCGACTGGATAGTTGGTCAGGTTTCGATCCTTTTAAGAAGAAACGGCTACAGCGAGGCTTCAAACCAGCATGCTGCGCCGGTTTTCCCGCGCCAGCGTGCCCTTGATCTCGAGGCGGCTCCTCAGAATTTGGATTTGATGGTCTGGAATCAGATTCAAGCGGCGTTCCACTTCGGCGCGCGCGCGCTCGATCAGTTCCAGATCCATCGCGCTCATGCTGAGCAGTTCGGAATAAACGCGAGTGCTACAGGCATCGCGCATCTTTCTCAGCCGGTCGGCGAGAGTACTGCCCACCTCGCCCGATACGTTGACGGCCGGCTCGGCGCAATCCAATTCAGGAAAAACGGGACGGAGAAAGTACTGGCCCACCATCAGGCTCTCGGCGAAGCGGTCGACCACGCCCAGGAAGGGGCAGCACAGAAGCTTGGCGACGGCTCGATCCAGATCCTGCTTTTGTGGGCAATCGTTGACGATGCCGTTGGCGAGCAGGTTCACTTGCGCGTCGTGGATGTACCAGGGCATTTCCTCAATCAACCGCGCGACGAAATCGCCCATCCGCAGTTCGTTGGCGAAGTCGCTGACTGGATCTCCGGGAGATGGCCTTTGGCGGAAATAGTCGTACATGGAGCGGATGCGATCGATCGGGTCGCGCAGGAAACACAGATCAAAAAAGAGGAAGCCGGGAACGGCCGGGACCGGATAGCGGATCTGGTGGCTGGACACCGCTTTCACTTCCGGATGGCGCTCCAGAAGAGACAGCAGGGATGCTTGCGAGAGGTGTCCATCGCGCTCGCCGGTCTCGATCTTCGCGAATCTGTCTCCAAAGCTGCGATCGAGAATGGCCTCGATCGTCATGCCGCCGTTTTTCAGGATATGGTAGTGCAGCAGAACGCAGCGCATGATGCTAGGCCGCACCGAAATAGCCGCCTTCGGATGCAGGCGCCTGGTCCCGATTGGACCGCAGGTAATGAATCAGAGGGTTCAGCCGCCGGGCGGCCAGGCTGGGATTGGCGCGCAGGTACGCGTTGCAGTCGAAAAGCGGATGCGGATTGGTCCAGTTACCGTTGTCAGCTTGCATGAAATGCAGCAGCGCGATCTGCCTCAGCCTGAGTTTCCTGAGAGCCGGCGTCGCGGGCATTGGATCCAGTAGTAAACAGGATCGAACAGGGCGTTCGGTTTGCGCTGTTCCGCGGCTCCGTGCAGCAGGTAATGGAGCCAGGGATCGGCTCCGGCGCGGGCGACGTCGGGATATCGGGCGAGATAAAATTTCTGGTCGAATAGCGGGCGCGCGCGCCTGTGAATCCAGAGAAGGCGGAGATGGGGAATGGAACGAAGCAGCCTGCCGAGAAACATCCGTTTTATTCATTCATTGTAAACACACCGTGTGTGTCCGCAGGCGAGTGTGGCATGTAAGACTGAGAGACGATGGATTTCACACTGCATCCGGTGGAAGTGCGGGTTCTGGGATCGCTGTTGGAGAAGGAGATCACCACGCCCGAGTACTATCCGTTGTCGCTCAATGCGCTAGTGGCGGCCTGCAATCAAAAATCGAATCGCGATCCGGTGCTGCGCTTCGATGAGGAGACCGTCGAGCAGGGGCTTGAAAGTCTACGGGACAAGGGATTGTTGCTCACCATCTCGGGAGCCGGCAGCCGGGTTCCGAAGTTTGGGCATCGCATCTCGGAAAAGCTGAACTCTGGGGCGGCGGGAGCTGGCGGTGCTGTGCGAGCTGATGGTGCGAGGCCCGCAGACGCTGGGCGAATTGCGAACCCGGACGGAGCGCATGCATCGCTTCGACGATTTATCCGAAGTGGAATCCGTGATCGAGCGCATGCCGGAGTTGGTGGTGAAGCTGCCTCGCCGCCCGGGAGAGAAAGAAGCCCGGTACGCGCATTTACTTTCGGGTCCGCCGGCGGTGTCCGAGGAAGAGAGCGACGTCGTAGCGACGCCGGCGCGCCCGGATCGCATAGCGGTGATCGAGACCGAAATCTCCCAAATGCGGAGCGAATTAGAAGAGCTAAAGCAGCAGTTCGCGCGGTTCCGGCAACAGTTTGAATAAAGCGGACGGAACGGGATGGCCCCGTCCGCGCCGAGGACCTTCAGGCAGTCTTCTGGCTGGGAAGGCGAACGTCCTGGCGCAAGGACACGCGGATCGGCACTACCTGCGGGGTTAAGCAGCTGGTAGCGCCTTTGAGCGGCCCGTGAAAATACTCGCTGACCGGGAAAAGCGGGTAAGGCTCCAGCTCACGAAATACGCGGCCGAGCCTCTGTTCGATGCGGTAGACTCCATGAAAGAAATTTCCGCGGTCCAGCTGCAGCTTCCGGCAGCATAGTTTCCAGTCGGCGCCGAGCAGGAAGTGATAACGAAAAATGCGGTATTCGGCTTCGCTGAGGCTCCGTTTGCTGACCAGGCAAAAATCGGCGATATACTCTTCATCCTTGCGCCCCCAGGCGCCGCGGCGGTCCTTTCCGGGCAGGGGATCGAGCGTGACTCTGCTCATATACTTTTCGCGGTTGGAGCAATCGCGAAAGCGCTCAAAACATTCGCGGAAAATAGCCCTCAACACGCAATTGCAGGGGTGCTGGGACTGCTTGCGTCCAACTCGCAAGCCGAGCCCCAAGCAGGTATTGCAGCCCGGCGCAGCCAGCGCCAGGGTTTCTGATCGTGTCCATTCCATGTTGTCCTCTTCTTAGATAAAAACTCGGAAAGACAACCGAGTCGTTTGATAAGTGTGATTTCAATTTTCTGGCCTCGACGGATTGCGTCAACGGCAAAAAACAAATCATCTAGGTACAAATCATCCGTCCACTAAGGAGAGAGTTGACAAAGACAGCGCTGCCTTTTATTTATATACGTTCCACCACAACCCCCACTACTAAGGTGAAGGGCTCCCGGACGTGGCTGTTCCTTTAGGCTTCTGGGAGCCTATTTCCGATTGAAATACGAGGAGAGGCCCATTTGACCTTTGAGGACGCGCAGCGGGAGTTGCTCGCCCAGGTCCGGGATCGCATTCGAAACGGGGAATTAACGGAGAGGGGATTCGCTCGTCTCATAGGCATCTCGCAACCGCATGCCCATAATGTGCTCAAAGGGGTCAGAAAACTCTCACCTCGAGTTGGCGATGCGATATTAAAATTCCTTCACCTATCGCTGCTGGACTTAGTCTCTTGGGAGGAGTTCAAGCGTTACCGGCAGCGCAAGAATGAGGAACGTTATCCGGAGATCGCGTTCCTGGAATCGCCGATCGGGCCGGGAATGCCTTGGCCGACTCGGATCAATCGAAGAAGACGCTTTCCTCTGCCGTTCCCGTCGCTGGCTGCTCCAGCCCATCTGGTGATGGCCAGCCTGGTTCGCGATCCCGAGATGTACTCAACACAGTCCACATACGATCTCGCACTGCTGGACACCTCCGAGCGACAAAGATCCGAGATCACTCCGGAGGGCCTGTACGTCATTAACCGGCGTGATGAGGCCGTCCTCCGGTACGTCCGACCGGGGGCCGGCATTCACTACGTCATCTCGGATGCAAGCCTGGCGGCGCCCGAGCAATGGGAGCGTCTGGCCCTATCGGCTCGGGACCTGGCCGGGCTGATAAAAGCGCGGGTGCGTTGGATCGGGCGGGAACGCGATCGCGGGCTGCCGGCCAGTCAACGGGGCCGTTTCCTGTACGATCCAATCTCCTCGTAGGCCTCTAAGACCTGCTGGGCGGTTCGCTCCCAGCTAAATTGGCGGGCTTGCTGGAAGCCGCGCGCGATGAGGGTGCTTCTGAGCTGCTCGTCCAGCAGAACTTCTTTCATCCCACGGGCAATGTCGAACACATTTTCGGGATTCACAACCACGGCCGCATCTCCCACCACTTCGGGCAAGGCGCTGACATTGGAACAGACCACGGGGGTCCCGCAGGCCATGGCTTCGAGAGGCGGCAAACCGAACCCCTCGTAAAGGGACGGGAAGACGAACGCCTTGGCGGCCTGATAGAAGGAACGCAGGGTGTCGATGGGTACGAAACCGAGAAAGCGCACGCTGGCTTCGACACGGCTTTCGGTCACTGCGTGCCGCAACCCGGGATGGCGGGCAATCTCGTCCCCAATGATGATGAGACGCAGGTCGCGGTAAATGGGATGCTCCCGCATCTCGCCATGCATTACGGCAAAGGCCTCCACCAGACGAGGGATGTTTTTCTGCGGGTTGGTCCGCCCGACATACAGCAAGAACGGGTAATGGATGCGATAGCGATCGAGCACGCGCTGCATCTCATGACCGTTCCTGGCCTCGCCTGACGCCGAGCCCTGCTGGCAAAAAATGGGGTCCGGAGCATTGTAAACCACTCGGATTCGATTGGGGGGAATGCCCAGCACGGTCTGGACGTCGCGGCGCGTGGCAATAGAAACGGTCATCACGCGATCGGCGCGAATCAGCCCGCGGCGTAGATAAAAGCGTCGAAGATTGCTGCGGTAGCCGGATTGGTCCTGAAACAGAAGCGTGCTCATATCATGCGTGGTCACCATGTATGGCTTCGGCATCCACAAGGGCACGGCGTTCAGCGGAATGTGAAAAAGGTCGGCCGACAGGCTACGCAGGAAAAAGCTGTATTCGATTTGGGCCAGGCCGGTTTTGTCCCGGCGATTATAGACGATCGTCTCGAAATTTTTCGGCAGGTCCGCGAATTCGGGCACTTCCGGAGTGGAAGTAATGAGGCCGTAGTAATTTACAGTGTCAATCCGGGCGAGCGAGCGAACCAGATTGCGGATGTACGTGCCGATGCCGAAGTCCGCCACCCGGCGCGCATCGAGGACAATCCTGAGGGACATTCCTCACGCTGTGGCGCGGGCCAGTTTCCATCCGTACAGGGGGAAGCGCTCGGCCAGCTCGGTCACTTTGCGGCGCACGGATGCACGCACTTCCTCTGAATTGATATCGCCCAGCACGGCGGCGATCAAGCGGGCCACTTCCTGCATTTCCCTCTCGCGGAACCCTCGCGTGGTCACGGCCGGGCTTCCTAGCCGGATTCCGCTGGGATTGAGCGGCGGATTGGCGTCGAACGGGATAGCGTTCTTATTGACGGTGATGTAGGCTTCGTCCAGGGACTTCTCGGCTTCCTTGCCGCGCACACCCTTGGCGAAGACATCCATGAGGAGCAGATGCGAATCCGTGCCGCCGGAGACGATGCGGAAACCCTCCTGTTGCAGACTGTCGGCCAGGGTCTGGGCGTTTGCGATCACCTGCTTCTGATACGCCACGAATTCGGGCGTCATAGCTTCCTTGAAGCAAACGGCCTTAGCCGCGACCACATGCACCAGCGGTCCGCCCTGCACGCCAGGAAAAACGACTTTGTCGATCGCGGCGGCGTATTGGCTTTTGGAAAGAATCATGCCTGCACGCGGGCCGCGCAAAGTTTTATGCGTCGTCGAAGTGACGATATCGGCGTATTCGCACGGATTGGGGTACAAACCGGCGGCTACCAGGCCGGAGAAATGCGCCATGTCGACCAGGAGGAGGGCTCTGACGGAATCTGCGATTTCGCGGAAGCGCCGAAAATCGATGATGCGGGGGTAAGCGCTGCCGCCCGCGATCACCATCTTGGGTTTGTGTTCCTGGGCCAGCCTGGCTAGTTCGTCATAATCGATGCGTTCGTCCTCGCGGCGCACGCCGTAGGGAATCACGTTATAGGTCTTGCCTGAGAAATTCAGGGGATGACCGTGCGTCAGGTGCCCGCCATGCGCCAGATTCATTCCGAGAATGGTGTCGCCCGGCTGGAGCACGGCGGAGTACGCAGCCTGGTTCGCCTGCGATCCGGAGTGCGGCTGAACGTTGGCGTGCTCGGCGCCGAAGAGCTGTTTGGCCCGGTCCCGAGCCAGGTTTTCCACCACGTCGACATATTCGCAGCCGCCGTAATAGCGCTTGCCCGGATAGCCCTCAGCGTACTTGTTGGTGAAGACGCTGCCGGTGGCCTGCAACACCGCTTCCGAGGTGAAGTTTTCGCTGGCGATCAGTTCCAGACGGCCATGTTGGCGCTCTACCTCATGCTGGATGGCATCGTAAACTTCGGGATCGACGACAGACAGGGGGCGTGACATTCGGTCGGAATCGTTCATTAGTTTTAGTTTAGTCTAAGGATGCTCGAATTCGCGGCCTGGACGACGCGAATCGCCGAAAAATTTTGCCTTACTTGGATATGGAAACGGTTTGTTCGCCGTCGATATAGGCGATATATTCGGTTCCCTGAGCGGCGATCAGACCCTTCTGTTTGGATCCCTTGCCGGTATCGAACGGTCGCGTAGACGGACCGTCGGCGGATCGCCCGGAGGTAGCGCGGACGTTCAGCTTCTTTCCGTCGACCGCGCTCGCCAATTGCAATTCGAAAGTGGCCTTGGCTCCTCCGAAGATGAACTTTTTCTTGCCCGCTTCACGGGCGATCTCGCCGGTCACTGTAGCGCCCTTGGCGATCACTACGGTATCACCGATCTTAAGGCCATCGGCGACCGTAAAACGAAGGGGCGTGCCTTGATCGTCGTTCGCAGGAACGTCTTCGGCGAGCACAATTCGGAAGGGCAATGCGTCGGCCACGGAGACGGGTACGAGTGGAATCACGGGAGCGGGAGTAGCGGTTTTCGGGAGCGTAGGCGGCACCAAGGCGGGTTGAGGTGCAGGAGCCTTGGTTGGTGGCGCGTTAGAAGGCTGAGGCGCTGGTGCAGGTATGGCCGGAGCGACCGATTTAAAGGCGGATTTTTTCGACGCTTTGGGCGCTGGTTTCGCGGATGGCGCGGGGGCGGTGGTGGCCGGCGCGGGTTCCGGCGGTGGCGCTGGTTCGGTGGGTGCCGGCGTTACGATCGGGGGGGCGACCACCTGAGTGACCACCTGGGGCGAAGACCGGTGCTGGCCTTTCCAGAAATACCATCCGCCGACCGCCGCGGCTGCGATGAGCACGGCACTCAGGCCGGCCCACGCCCAGAGAACGGGTTTTCGCGATCGCGAGCTACTTCCGTCCGGCCGCTTCGGTGCAGGCGGCGCTTTCGCGCGCGCAGGCTCGGGTCGAGCGGCCTTAGAAGCCTTGGGCGGAGCAGAAGGCGCGGGAATGGGGCGATCCTCGGCGACCGTTGCGGCGGAGGTTGAGACCGCTTCGGCGGGTAACGGCGCTGCCTGCCTGCCGGTATAGTCCAACTGGCGCTCCAAGGCCCCCAGCCGCCCTTCGATCTCCTTCATGGACTGCCAGCGCGCCTCCGGCTCCTTAGAGAGGCAGCGCAGGATGATCTGTTCCAGCGCCGACGGAACATTCGGAGCCACATCTCGGATCGGCGCGACGTCGTCCCGCAGAATCGACGAAAGCGTCGAGATGCCGGAACTACCTTCGAAAGCGCGGCGGCCGGTCACCATTTCGTACAAGACCGAACCAAAGGAGAAAATGTCGGAGCGGGTGTCCACTCGCTTGCCCAGCGCCTGCTCCGGCGACATATAACTCACCGTTCCGATGATCGAACCCTCGGTAGTGAGTGCCTGATCCACCGTAGCCTGTTCCCCAGAATCGCTGGACAGGCTGGGACCGATCCATTTTGCCAGCCCGAAATCCAGGATCTTGACCAAGCCCGACGGAGTGATCATCACATTGGACGGCTTGAGGTCGCGGTGGATGATTCCGGCGGTGTGGGCCGCGGTCAGCGCGCCCGCCATTTGAATGGCGTATTGCAATGCTTCCGGGGCCGGAGTCCGCCGTTTGGGATTACGTCGCGCAGCGTCTTTCCGGCGACGTATTCCATGACGATGCACTGCATGTCGCCTTCGGAAATAATGTCGTACAGCGTAATGATGTTGGGGTGATTCAGAGCCGAGGCGGCGCGCGCCTCCTGGATGAATCTCTTGCGACGCTCCGGTTCGCCCGCCAAGCGTGGCGAGAGGGCTTTGATCGCGACAATGCGCTTCAGCCGGGTGTCTTCGGCTTTATAGATCTCGCCCATGCCGCCGGCGCCTAGCTTTTCAAGCATCCGATAGTGCAGGATTGTTTGGCCAACCATATTAAAACCCGGGCCCACGGGCATTATCGCCCGAATGCTCCAGCCGTTGCAATCCCGGAGAGAGGTTACAAGGCGAGCCACTTTCCCCGGCCGTTTGTGCCATCGTGAAATAGAATGAAGACCCGGTCCTGGCTGCGTTCAGCCCCCGATGCCGGAACGCGCCAGCAGGTGACGCGCCTCGGTTTGCTGTTCACCTTGACTTGCGTCCTGGTTGCCCTGGCCTATTTCATTTCCGCCAACAATCTGCTGTTCCTGATTCTGGCGGCGATGTTCGCCACTTTGATGGTTTCTGATTTCATCAGCCGGCTGTCGCTGGCCGGGCTGGAGCTCGATTTCCTGCTGCCGGAGCACATCTGCGCTCGCCGAAAGCTGATGGGGCGCATCGTCATTCGAAACACGAAAAGCTGGATGCCGTCCTTCTCGGTTCAGGTAGCCGGATCGAGCGACAGCGGACTCTCGCTACCGCTCTACTTTCCGGTGATACCGGGCGGTGCGCGCGTGGAGGATCCCGTAGAGCTGTTTTTCGTTCGCCGCGGCGCTTACCGGGAGAACAGCTTTCGCTTCTCCACCCGTTTTCCGTTTGGCTTCACCGAACGCCGCATCAACGTGCCGCTGGCGCGCGAGGTAATCGTTTATCCTTCCATCGATCCGCAGCCCGGCTTTGAGGAGTTGTTGATTTCGCTGCGGGGAGAGATCGCCGCATTTTGTCAGGGGCTGGGGCACGATTTTTATCGCATCCGGCCGTACGAGGTGCTCGAAAGCGCCCGGCACGTGGATTGGAAAGCCACGGCGCACACCGGGGATCTGCAGGTCCGCGAGTTTGCGCGCGAGCAGGAACAGGCCGTGGCGTTCTTCCTCGACCTGGATGTGCCGGAGAGCTTCGCGTCCTGGTTCGAATCGAGCGTAGAGTGTTGCGCTTTTCTGGCCTGGAACTTGTCGTTGCGCGAAACCCGCCTGCGCTTCTGCACGCAGGAGGTCGACTGGCGAATACCCGAGGAAGCGGACGTGTATACTATCCTCAAGTACCTCGCAATTGTTTCGCCCAGACAGGGGAGGACGCTTGCTCCTTCAAACGATCGCAACGCATTTCAGCTCGTATTTAGTGCGTCGCCGGAACGCCTCACACAATCCGGCTGGCAGCTCGAACGAAATAATCTTCGGCTCCTTGCTCCCGAAACTTCATCGCTCTCCGCCCGTCAGTCCTGAACGCGCCTGCGGTCTGCTCACTCTATTGCTGCTGTTCACTCTCGCGGCATGGAGTCAGGTCACCGGCACGATTTCCGGAAAGGTGGAGGATGCGAGCGGCGCTGCGGTGAGTGGTGCAACCGTCACCGTAAGGAGTCTCGAAACCGGAGCCACTCGCGTCGCGACCACGGATGAAGGCGGCAACTTCAGAATCTTGTCATTGCCCCTCGGCGCACAGGAGGTCAAGGCGGAAAAGACGGGCTTCAAGGCGACCGTCCGCACGGGCGTCAGTCTGGAAGTGGGCCAGGAAGCGGTCGTCAACCTGCAGCTCGAAGTGGGCGAACTGGCTCAGCAGGTGGCCGTGTCGGGCGAAGCGCCGGTGGTGAATACGACCACGGCTGCTGTCTCCGGCGTGGTGAATGAGCGCGAGGTAAAGGATCTGCCGCTCAACGGCCGCAGCTTTGACAACCTGATCGCGCTCAACCCGGGCGCCGTGAATTACAGCGCCATGAAGAGCGCGCAAACCAGCACCAGCAACGGAAATACGTTTTCCGTCGACGGCCGGCGCACCTACGAGAATCTGTTTTTGTTTAACGGCATCGAGTACACCGGATCCAGCCAGCTCGGCGTTACACCGGGCGGCGCAAGCGGCGAGCTGTTAGGGATCGACGCCATCCGCGAGTTCAACGTCCTGAGCGATACCTACGACGCCGAATACGGCAAGCGCGCCGGCGCACAGGTCCAGGTGGTCACTCAATCGGGAACGAATCAACTGCATGGAACTCTCTTCGAGTTTCTCCGCAACAGCGACCTGGACGCTCGAAACTTTTTCGATCTAGGCTTCGTCCCTCCGTTCCGGCGCAATCAATTCGGAGGCGCACTGGGAGGTCCGCTCAAGAAAGACCGGCTGTTCCTGTTCGGCAACTACGAAGGATTCCGGCAGTCGCTGGCGGTGACCGACGTCAGTATCGTTCCCGATCAACTGGCGCGCCAGGGCTTGTTACCGAACGGATCGCCCGTGCCCAGCTTGAATTCGGCTATGTTGCCGTACATGTCATTCTGGCCCGCGCCCAACGGCGCGGAATTGCCCCCGGTGAGCGGCCAGCCCGGTGCGGCGTTTAACTATTCGAATCCTAAGGAGACCCTCCGGGACGATTTCGGCACTCTGCGGAGCGACTATATTATGCGCGATCGCGACACGCTCTCGGTGGCGTATACGATCGACGATGGCAGCTCCCTGATCCCGCTAACAGATCCGCTGTTCGGCTCCGTGGAGCCAGTCCGCAGCCAGGTAGCCAGTATCGAGGAAACCCACATTTTCTCTCCGCAAGTTCTCAACAATTTCACCGCTGGCTTCTCGCGCGCTTCCTACAATCTGAATTCGTATCTCTACACCTCGTTTCCGTCGAATCTTTCGTTCGTGAGCGGCGCAGGACCAGGCGGCGTCGTGATCGGTGGAGGCGTTACCACCAGCAGCAGTGGAGGAACCATCGCCTCGGCTGGCCCGAACAATGCGGCCGGCGCTTGGAACCGCAGAAATCTGTTCACCTATACGGACGACGTCCGGATCGTTCACGGCATCCATCAGATCAGCATGGGCGTCTGGTTGCAGCGCGTCCAGGACAACGAAGACACCGCGTCGCGTCAGCTCGGACAAGCCACGTTCAGCACTTTGGCGACTTTTCTCCAAGGAACCGTGAGCAGTTTCCAAGTGGTGCCGAACGCCAATGAGCTGGGCTGGCGAAGCCTGTTCGGAGCCTGGTACGTCGAAGACACGATGAAATTGGCCTCGAATCTTACGCTGCAGGTCGGCCTCCGCCATGAATTGACCAACGGCTGGAACGAAGAATCGGGAAGAGCCGCCAACTACATCACCTCCAACGGCGTGCTGGAGACAAATCCGATCGTCGGCAACTCGGTCTTCACCGTGAACAATGCGATCAAGCTTTTCAGCCCCCGGATCGGACTGGCGTGGGACGTCCTCGGCAACGGTAAAACCGCGGTTCGCGCCGGGTTCGGAACTTATTATTCCCTGATCGACGATCTCAGTTTTCTCCTGAATTCGCTTCCGCCCTACAATGGCTCCGCGGCATTTTCCGGCTCCTTGTTTTCTTTCACGCCATTTTTCGAACACGCCGGTTCCCCCCTCCTGCGGTCCCGGAGTTCCTACGCCCTGCACTACTTTCGCGCCGCAAGGCGTGCAGCCCAATGCGAAGACCCCGACCGTCGAGGAATGGAACTTTTCAATCGAGCAGCAGTTCGACCGCAACACCGCTCTGCGCCTCGCCTATGTCGGCTCGTTTGGGTACCACGGCTTTGTGAGCCTCGATCCGAATACGATCCCGTCGCAGATTTGTGCGAATGCCGGCGGCTGCACCGCGGGCGGCGTCGGCACCGCGCGCAGCACCGTGCCCGAAGGAGCGCAATACATCCCCGTCGGAACCCGGCCCAATCCGTACCTGAGCGCCGGATTGTTTTGGTACACCGAGGGCAACACCAGCTACAATGCCTTACAGCTCGACGTCAGCCGTCGCTTCAGCCGCGGTTTTCAGTTTCGAGCCAACTACACCTGGTCGAAGGACCTCGACATGAATTCGGCCCTCACCATCGCCCAGGCCAATAATGAGCCGCAAGTGGTGCTGGATCGCAACGATCTGCATCGCGACTGGGGTCCGTCCGCGCTGAATATAGCCAATCAGGCCAGCCTCTCCGGCAGCTATGAACTGCCGTTCGGCCGGGGCAGGCAGTTGCTTTCGAGCGCTACCGGCGTTGAAGACAAGCTGGTCAGTGGATGGCAGTTGAACGCCATCACCACCTTGCTGAGCGGTTTCCCGTTTACTCCGCAAATCGGCGCGAACACTTCAGGCGATGGCGACACCCGTACTCCCGACCGTCCTTCCTTGAACCCGGCATTTACGGGACCTGTCGTGCTGGGGAGTCCGAATCAGTGGTTCAATCCCAACGCGTTCATGCTGCCGGCTGCCGGTACGTACGGAAATTTGGGGCGGGGAACTTACGATGGTCCCGGCCTGGCCGAACTGGATCTTTCGCTGTCCAAAACCACGGCTCTCTCCGAGCGAACCCGCTTACAGTTCCGCGCGGAATTCTTTAACGCGCTCAACCATACGAATCTCGGCACGCCCAAGGCAACCGTATTTTCCGGCAGCGCGATCAGCTCCTCAGCCGGGGTCATCACGACTACGGCGACCACCTCCCGGCAGATTCAATTCGGCCTTAAGCTGATTTTCTAGCGGCCGGCATGACCATCCTGGATGGTTCGCATCTCACCTTCGACGAAGTGCGGCGCGTGGCAACAGAAGATGACCCGGTGGAGATCGCTCCTTCCGCCATCGCGGCCATCGAATATTCTCGCGCGGTGGTTGAAAAACTCGCTGCCGGCGACGATCCCGTTTACGGCGTCAATACCGGAGTTGGATTGCTGGCTGACGTCCGCGTTGCTCCCGAGCAGCTCGAAGAACTCCAGCGCAACGTAGTTCGCTCGCATGCCTGCGGGGTTGGACCGCCGCTAGCCCGCGAGGAAGTCCGCTCCATGATGCTCATTCGAGCGAACGTGCTCGCCAAGGGATTTTCCGGGATTCGCCCGCTGATCGCCCAGCAGCTTTGCAGTTTTCTGAATCGCGGCGTCACCCCGGTTGTTCCCTCGCAGGGCAGCGTGGGTGCGAGCGGTGATCTCGCTCCGTTGGCTCACATCGCGCTGGTCCTGATGGGCGAAGGCGAAGCGGAGTTCGGTGGCGAGCGAATCCCGGGTGCGGAAGCGCTGCAGCGTGCTGGCCTCCAGCCGATCGTGCTGGCCTCCAAAGAAGGCATTTCGCTCCTGAATGGCACGCAGGCCATGCTCGCGGTCGGCGGACTCCAGTTGCTCGACGCGGAAATCCTGGCCGAATCGGCCGACCTGATTTGCGCCATGACCATCGATGGCTTGCGCGGCACTCCTCGCGCCTTCGACCCGCGCATCCACGCCACGCGGCCTTTTCCTGGCCAACTCGCCAGCGCGGCCAATCTTTTTCGTTACCTCGAAGGGAGCGCGATCCGCGAATCGCACCTGGCCTGCGGCCGTGTGCAGGATGCGTATTCGCTGCGCTGCGCGCCCCAGGTTCACGGGGCCGTTCGCGATGCGTTGACTACCGCGCGCTGTGCGCTGGAAATCGAATTCAACGCCGTCACCGATAATCCGCTCGTGATCGGCGACGAAATCTTTTCGGGAGGCAATTTTCACGGCGAGCCTTTGGCGCTCCAGTTCGACGCCCTCGCGGTCGCGTTAACGGTACTCTCGGGGATCTCCGAACGCCGCATCGATCGGCTGGTCAACCCGGCCCTCAACCAAGAGCTGCCTGCGTTCCTGACGAATCACGCTGGATTGGAATCCGGATTCATGATGCTTCAGGTCACCGCCGCCGCATTGGTCGGCGAGAACCGGGTGTTGAGTCATCCAGCCTCAACCGGCTCGATCACTACCAGCGGCAACCAGGAGGATTTCGTCAGCATGGGAATGGCTTCGGCGGCGAAGCTGAAGCAGGTGGTGCGCAACACCCGGGTTGTTCTCGCGATCGAGTTGCTGACGGCCGCGCGCGCCCTGGACTGCTTGAGGCCGCTCACCTCCAGTCCCACTATTGAGCGAGTCCGTGCCGCATTGGCGTCGTTCAGCCCTCCCTGGTCCGGCGACCGGTCTTACAGCGCCGACATCGAACGAGCGGCCGGCTGGATCGCTCCGGGCGGCCTGCTCAAAAGCTAATCCGAAATATAGACATCGAATTGGGTCACGGTCCTGTACCCCATCGCCTCGTACAAACTGAGCCCCGACGACGTCGCTTGCAGGACCGTGTGCTCGATGCCCGCGCTCCGAGCCTCTTGCTCGATCACTTGCCGCATGATCGCTTCGGCAAACCCGCGCCTCCGGTATTGCGGCACTGTGGCCACCGAATAAAGACCAACCACTCCGCCGGTGATGACAGCCGCCGCGGTCGTGACTGCCTTCCCGTTCGCGTACCCGATGTAGCCGTGAAACGATCCCAGCCAGGCCCTAGGCCCGCCGTAGATAGCCACGCTGACCGACTGCGGAATTTCAAATGCGGTCGACATGATATCGGAGAACGCCGCTCGCGTGGGTTCATCGGAAACCGGCCGGACATCGAGCGAGGGCAGTGCGCGCTTGGCCGGCAGCAGACGATCGGCATACATCCCCGGTGCCTCGGTCAGGTGACGCAGGCCGCGTTCATTAAAGATCCGCGGCGCTTCGCGGCGCAGCGGCTTGCTCAGAAAGTCGTTGCACAGCCAATAGGTCCAGCGTAAACCCTTGGCTTCGAATTTCGACGCGGATGCGTCAATCAGGCGCTTCAGCTCGCGGCTGTCGCCGTCAATCGGTTGAGCCATGAGAGCCGCATTGAACGCCGCATAATTCAAGCCGCAGAAGATCAGCGACAGCCCAGGTAAGTCCTGGATCTCGGCGTCCCGTCGCGCTTCTCCGAAAAAACGAAGCGCTTCGAGCAGGTTCGCCGCGACGGCTTGAATCTGCTGCTCCTGCGTCAACGGATCACGCCTCTTCGCGAACGGGTGGTTCCCCGCTCGACTCCCCCGCTAGACCGGCGCGCTTGCGTGCTGAAAACATCGCTCCCTGTGCTGCTCGAGTGGGCGCGAACCCCATCAGACCGAGCGGCGCCGGTACGTCATCGTAAATCGCTTCCATGCCACCACGGAGGAAATAGGTCTCATGCCAGAAACCTGTTCCCCCGAGTCGCGCACAAAATCCTGCCACCATTTCTGATGCGGCATCGCGCGCGCCCAGGCTTCCAGTGAATCGAAGTCCCGCCAATATTGACGCATGCCAAAATGCGGAGGGATCAGCGAAAGCAAAAAGTTTTCATGACGCAGCAGGCCGTCCGGCTTTTCGGCCACCGCTGCCGAGATTCGCGGTCCGAACTGGAACAAGCGTCTTCAGCCCTCTCGGTGAATTCACCCGCATCCCCAGGTAGATCACGACCAGCTCCGGATAGGAAGCCAGATCGACGGTTAAGCGATTCACCTTCGCGGCCATGCAAATAGTGTAGCCGCTTCGCCGCCGACCCCGGTCACAACGCTCGCGAAAATACCGACACGTCGCACTCATCGCTGTAAGCCTACCGTCAACAGCGACTTGACACCGGTGGCCCGAACGCGCCTGGGGTCGCTGTATACGTTGGAACCGAAAACACATCAGTATATTGGGACGCATGCAGATCAAGTCTTTAGGCATGATTCCGGTGCCCACTCCGGGCACGCCGGTCCCGCTGTCGGCCACCACACTGCTGGTATGGAAATACCGCGTGCAGGCGGTGATTGGCGAGACCGGCAAGGTCTGGCTCGGGGATCCCACGCTGGTTGCGGCTACTCATACCGGTGAGATCAAGACCTTCTGGCCTACCGGAGCGGGGGGCGGCGTCGCGGACTCTTTCGAGGATTACGCCGGCGACGAGGACAACGTGATTGATATGTCCGCGCTGATGCTCGACGCTCAGAATGCCGGTGAAGGCGCCATCATCACGGTTTGGATTCGGTAGGGCTTACCGGTCGCGTCTGATTTCTTCCGCCAGGCCCGATAAAGCGTCTTCCGCAGTTTTGTAGTCGCCGCGCCACACGCCGGCTTGGATGCCGCTTCGCTCCCGCAAAAAAGCCCAGCGATGGTTTGCGCTCAAACCAATCCAAGCCTGTTGGTCACTGGAAAGTCCGGTGACCCGGTATTGTACAGCGGGATCGCGGCGAGCGCCATGGTCAGCCGAGCGGGTGTCGCAGCAAAATGAGAATGTCCTATTTGGGCAAAGTAGAAATGTCCTATTGACAGGGTCCAGCCTGAGGGGTGGACGAAGGACAGCTACTAATGAACCAGGCCGAACGAGACCGGCTGGATGCCCTGAAGAGGGCCAAGAAGAAATTGATCACGCAACGACAAGCCGCTGAGGAGATCGGTGTCAACGAGCGGCACGTGCGACGGCTGTTGCGCAAGCTGCGGCAGAAAGGAGACCGGGCGGTGATTCATGAGCTACGCGGGAGAACGTCCAACCGAAAGCTGTCCGCCGACATGGAACAGCAGGCGATCACGATTTTGACGGATCCGGTGTACCGCGGATTCGGGCCTACATTGGCGGCAGAATACTTGCGCAAGCGGCACCGGCTTACGGTGAGCAAGGAGACGTTGCGACAGTGGATGGCCAAAGCCGGATTGTGGCGCGCCGGTCATCGCCGCATGGTGGAGGTGCACCAATGGCGGCCGCGTCGAAGCCGCTGTGGGGAGTTGGTGCAATGGGACACCAGCGACCACGACTGGCTGGAGGGCCGCGGGGAATCGATCTATCTGATAGCGATGATCGACGATGCCACCAGCCAGCTGTTCGCACGCTTTGTACGGCACGATTCCAGTGAGGAGAACCGGCGGCTGCTGGGGGCGTACCTGGAGCAGTTTGGCCGCCCGCTGGCGTTTTACACCGACAAAGCGGGGATGTTCCAGGTGGCGGTTAAGACCAAACGACAGCAGCAGCGTGAGGACCGCGACCGGCCCCAGATGCCGCCGACACAGATTGAACGGGCGCTGCGCGAGCTGAACGTTGTCTGGATTCCGGCGCACTCGCCGCAGGCCAAGGGACGCATTGAACGCCAATTTTTGACGGCGCAGGATCGCCTAGTGAAAGGACTGCGTGTGGCCGGGGCGTGCACCCTCGATCAGGCCAATGCGTATCTGGAGAACGAATATCTGGCTTGGTGGAATCAGACCCTGGTGGTGAAGCCGGCCGATACCGCCGATGCCCATCGCCCTCTCGGCAAAGAGCATGATCTGGCCGCGATTCTCAGCCACGTGGAACAGCGTCAGGTGACGAATGACTACACGGTGCGATACGAAGGCAAGCTCTACCCAATCGACCGCCGCGACATCCAGGTCGGAATGCGCAAAGGATGGGTGCGGGTCGAACAGCGCTTGGACGGCAGCGTCGCCGTGCAGTTTCAAGGTCGTTATGTGCGGGTGCGCCGCTGCGCGCTGCCACTGGTGTTATCCAAAACGCTCGCACCCCCGACACGCTCAACGGGCAAGATCCGGCGCAAAAGCGATTGGATGAAGAACTTTTCCATCCGCTCGAAGCCTTCTCGTTCTCGACCGACTGAGGTGCCCGATGCTCGCAGCTAAACGCCGGCACCGAAACCAAAACCAATCGGAGCGCTGGGCAAAACCGGCCCGGCGATCTTCGCGCTTTATTTATCCGAAGACCGCTGCTCGGGAGCTCCACCAAAGCAGATCTGTCCTCAAAAACCAAAACCCCCAGAACGGGCATCATCGGGCCCGGTTTGACTGGGGGTCTGGTGCCGTCTGCTTCGGAGCCAGCCCCGTCGCAGCGGTCTTCGGATCTGCCCCAGGGAGCGCGACTCCCCCGGAACATCGAATCCACTGTAAGCCCGCTCCTTCGGCTCCTAGCTCAAAACAGGACATTTCTACTTTGCTGGGAATAGGACATTTCTATTTTGCCTTGACATGGTCAGCCGAGCGGGCCGTGACGGTAAGGCCCAACTTGCGCGGCGCATCCATCAGGGCCTCGAAATCGGAGCATCCGCCAGACGAAGCCGGCACTCCTCGCAATGCAGCAAGTGATCTTTTAACTTGATTACCTCGGGCGCCGTGAGACCCCGGCCGCTTGCAAACAGACTGAGCACGTCGTCATGCGCATGGGCCTCCTGCTCTTCCTGGTCGTAGATGACCTCCCGGGTGGACACGCCGATCTGGAAATCGGATTCCGTGTGCAGGCAGTACCGAACCTGCCCCAGCACGACCACGCCCAGGGGCATGGTGATTTTCACCTCAACGCCTTTTTCCATCGCTACCGGCGCGCCGACACGCAGTCCAAAACGCGAGATGTCCAATATTATCCCCGGAATTTGCTGTTTGCCTGCGGGCAGCACCTTCACCGTGGCCGGATCATGAGTGGTGTAGCGCGGTTCCCACCTTCGTTCGAGTAACCGTTCAGCCCGGCTGCGGACCGGGCTCGCGGGTCCCGGCATTGCGGGGATCGCCGGTTCGGGTTGCGGTTCGGCCTGCCTCATGGGGAGATCCTCCCTTCGTCCTGGGTCTCCTGCTGATTCTCCCTGTATATCGACGACCGCTCCCGAATCTTTAGCAAGGTCCGGCCGCGCCGCCTGCTAGCGCAACTCGCCGTTGAGCAGCGCCGTGATGCTCGGTGGCTTCGTTTCGCGCACCAGTACCAGAGAAAGCGGAACCAGTTCGATGGAATTTCCCGGCTCGCAATAGCGCGTTTCCGCGGCCAGCTCCGGATCGTTCGTATCGACGATGATCTCCCACCGCTCCGAGCCCGGCGGCGCAGGCGGGAAGAACTTGATCGGCTCATGGTGGCAGTTCAACAGGAGCAGGAACGTGAAATCCTTTACCGGCTCCCCGCTTTCATCCACGTCCCCGATGGTCTCTCCGTTCAGCATGACGCCCAGGCAGCGCACCCATCCCAGGCCCCACTCCTCGTCCGTCATCTCCTGCCCGTCGGGCCGCAGCCACACGATGTCTTTTTCCGCCGATCCGCGGATGGAGCGATCCTGATAAAACTTGCGCCGGTGCAGGTTGGGATGCTCGCAGCGCAGGTCGATCAGCTTTTGCGTGAACTCCAGCAGCTGTATTTGTCGCGGCCCCAGATTCCAGTCCAGCCAGGTGGTTTCGTTGTCCTGGCAGTACGCGTTGTTGTTGCCGTTCTGCGTCCGGCTGATCTCGTCGCCGCTCAGGATCATCGGCACGCCCTGCGAAAAGAGCAGCGTCGCCAGGAAATTGCGCTTCTGGCGCTCGCGACGCTCGATGATCCCGGCATCCTCGGTCGGCCCTTCGACGCCCATGTTCCACGAATAATTGTCGTTGGTGCCGTCCCGGTTATCCTCGCCGTTGGCTTCGTTATGTTTGCCGTTGTAGCTCACCAGGTCCTGCAGGGTGAACCCGTCGTGCGCCGTGACGAAATTGATGCTGGCCGAAGGCCGCCGCCCGTCGCGTTCGTACAGGTCGCTCGATCCGGTCAGCCGGTACCCCAGATCGGACAACTGCCCGTCGTCGCTCTTCCAATAGCGCCGCACCGTGTCGCGATACCGGCCGTTCCATTCCGCCCATCCGGCCGGAAAATTGCCCACTTGATAGCCGCCCTCGCCCACGTCCCAGGGTTCGGCGATCAGCTTCACCTGCGAAATGACCGGATCCTGATGAATGATGTCGAAAAATGCGGAAAGCCGGTCTACGTCGTGCAGTTCGCGAGCGAGCGCGGACGCCAGATCGAAGCGGAATCCGTCGACGTGCATTTCCTCGATCCAATACCGCAGGCTGTCCATGATCAACTTGAGGACCTGCGGGTGCCGCACGTTCAAGCTGTTGCCCGTGCCCGTGTAATCCATGTAGTAACGCGGTTGATCGCCGACCAGGCGATAATAAGTCGGATTATCGATGCCTCGAAAACTCAGCATCGGCCCCATCTGGTTGCCTTCCGAAGTGTGGTTGTAAACCACGTCCAGAATCACTTCGATGCCCTCGCGATGCAGGCTCTTCACCATGTTCTTGAATTCCGCGACCTGGCCGCCGGCATCGCCCGAGCTCGAATAACGCGAATCCGGGCTGAAGAAATTGGTAGTGTTATAGCCCCAATAATTAGTGAGGCCTCGGTCCGCCAGATGCTTGTCGGTCAGGAACGCATGCACCGGCATGAGCTCCACCGCGGTAACTCCCAAGCGCTTCAGGTATTGAATCGCGGGCTTGGTGGCGAGTCCCGCGTAAGTCCCTCGCAAAGCCTCCGGCACGTCCGGATGGCGTTTGGTAAAACCCTTGACGTGCAGCTCGTAAATGATGGTCGAGCTCATGGGAAGACGGAGCGGCCGATCTTCCTCCCAATCGAAATACGGGTTCAGGACCGCACACTTCTGCATCCCGGCGGCGTCGTCGGCTTCATCGAACGACAAGTCGTCTTTCCCCTCGCAAGCCGGATAGGGGAAAATGGCCGAACCCCAATTCACCTGGCCCGCGAGCACTTTTGCATACGGATCGAGCACCAGTTTATGGTCGTTAAATCGCAAGCCCTCGTTGGGCTGGAACGGCCCATGCACGCGGTATCCGTACAGCTGCCCCGGAAGCAATCCTCGAATATATCCGTGCCAGACATAAGTGGTGCGCTCCGGCAATCGGAGGCGCTCAGTCTCCGGCCCGTTCGGATCGTCGAACAGGCATAGTTCCACCCATTCCGCTTGCTCGGAATACAGAGAAAAGTTGACGCCCGCGCCGTCCCATGCGGCGCCGAGCGGGTAAGGCCGTCCCGGCAGGATCTTCGTCGACATGTGCCGAAACGTAGACGCAATTCGCGTCCAAGGCTTTCACTTTGGCTGGACGTTTCACGTCCCAGGCCGGACCCCGTACAATGAGAGCGCGTACCCCGCGCAACATGACCGACATCGCCGAAGTGATCGCCCGATACGGATATCAGAGCTTATTCCTGTTCTTGTTTCTCGAAGCGATCGGCCTGCCGATTCCGGGTGCCGTCGCGCTCCTGGCGGCGGGCGCAGCCGTTGCGAGCGGCGTGATGCGGCTTGCCATTGCGCTTCCAGTTTCAATGCTGGCGATGCTAATCGCCGACACGCTGCTCTACGTGGCGGGCCGCTATTCCGGCTGGAGCCTGCTGGCGGTACTTTGCGGACTCTCTTTGAGTCCGGAAGGCTGCATCGTGCGATCGGCCAAATGGTTTTACCAGCGCGGCCGCGTGGCGCTGCTGTTCGCCAAGTTCGTTCCCGGAATAAATACCATGGCCCCGCCGTTGGCGGGAAGCATGAAGATGCGCACGGCGCAGTTTCTGAGGCTGGATCTGGCCGGCGTGCTGATTTATTCTCTGAGCTACGGCGTAATGGGGTTCCTGTTCGGCGACCTGATCCGGGATCTGGCCGGCGGTCTGCGGCCTTTTGGCAGGGCCGCGGAGTTGCTGATTGGCGCGGGCATTCTAGCCTACTTCGCCTACCGGGTCTGGTTGTACGCCCGGTATCGGTTGGACCGCTTCGTCCCCAAAGTGCCGGCCGGTGAAGTAGCCGCGCGCCTGAAGGATCATCCCGCCCATCCTATCGTGATCGCCGATGTCCGCAGCCATGGCTATTACGACGCCGGTGCGCAGCGGGTGCAAGGCTCCATCCGCCTGGAACCGAACAATCTGGACGGAGCGCTGGACAGTTTGCCGAAGGGCACGCCCATTTATCTCTACTGCACTTGAATGAGCGAAGCTACCAGCGCCCGTGTGGCGCGCATCTTGCTGGAAAAAGGATTCGAGGCCTACGTGATGGTGGGCGGCTTGAGGGCGTGGCGGAAAGCCGGTCTCCCGCTGGAGCAGGTTCCGGAAAGCGACCTGGAGCTGCTGCCGAAATTCAACTAATCGCCGGCGCTACGCCCTCAGCACACCGCCAGCAAACGCTGCTCCAGTGCGCCTTCCAGCTCCGGCGTGAGTTTCTTCCCTTGCGCGGCGACATAAAACACGTCGATGGCCTTGTGCCCTTCGGTATCGATCAAGACCACATCGATGTTGCAGGCGGCTTCGGAAAATGTCGACGCCAGATCGTACAGCAGACCAGGGCGGTCCTCGGTGATGATCTCGACCAGCGTGGCTGTCTCGCAGGCGCGTCCGTCGAAGTGAACGCGCGGCTTGATCACGCGCCGCCGGTGCTTGCCGAGTCCGACGCGCCGCCCTTCCAGCAGTTTCTCGACATTGATCTTTCCCAGCGTCACCCGTTCGAGCGTATATTGCAAGCGCTCGACCTCCGGCGGGTTGAGGTCCAGCGTGCGCTTCGGGTCGGCGAACAGGAACGTGTCGAGGATGAGGCCGGCCGCATTCGAAAACGCCTCGGCCTTCACGATGTCCATGCCGAAGCTCGAAACCGCCCCTGCCAGGGACGCGAACAATCCCCGCACGTCGCGCGCGACAATCGTGGCGCGGTAAACTCCGCCGGAACGGTCGATCCGCACCGCGACGCCGGTCGCCCGGCTGAGCTGCTCGAGTTCGATGTGTCCCTGGATTTCCTCCGCGGCATGGGTGCGCAAATATCGAACCGGAAAGCCCCGGATAAATTCCGAGGGCAGTCCAATATCCGACGGCATCTCCTCGATGCGATCGGTTTCGAGTTCGCGCACCAGCTCCTGGTGAGCCACCCGGTAAGTCTCCCAGAGCTGCTCCGACCGCCATGGCGTCATGGCCGCGGGATTGACGGCCGAGATGTCGCCGTAGGTCATGATGGTGAGCAGCTTCAGCCGCTCCAGCGTGCCGATTTGATCGGCCAGCCAGCGCCCGGTCGCCGGATCGTACAGATCCCGGCCATTCATTACCGCGGATAAATCCAGGTGATGCTGGATCAGGAACTCGACCGCACGCTCATCGTCGGGCGGCATTTGAATGCGTTGCATGGCCTGGCGCGCCAGTTCCATGGAGTGCAGCGCATGCTGGCCGTCTTTGTGTCCCTTGCCGGAGTCATGAAAGAGCAGCGCGAAGCGCAGCAGCGCGAGGCTGGGAATCTCGGAAATGATTTCGGAAAATCGCCGCGTCGCTGGTTCTTTCCTGGTGTTCAGCTCCCCGATCTTTTCAATGGCGATGAGCGTATGCTCGTCCACCGTGTAGCGATGATAGTAATCCGGAATCACCCGGCAGATGATGTTCTTCCATTCCGGGAACAGCACTTGGATGAGACCGGTATTGTGCATCGCGCGCAGGGCCAGGGCGGCGTGCGGAAGTGAAAGAATGCCGTTTAAAGCCGTCCAGGTCCATCGCTCCAGGTGGTCGGCAAAGGCCTCGCGGTTGTCTTCCAGGCGCCGCTCGGTTTCTGCCGATAACGGAATTCCGTGCCGGGCTACAAACTCGAACAGCCTCAAAAAAACCGCCGGATCGCTCTTGAGTTGCCCCGGATTGCGCAGCAGGACGCGTTCGTTCGAAACGGTGAAATCCGCGTTGGACAGCCGGCTGCGCCAGTCGCGAAACTGGCCTGCCAGCGAGCTTTCACTCCGCTCGCTCAGATCCAGCGTGCGGCGCGCCTCGTTATAGACGATGTGCGCATTTTGAAAGTACTCGCGCATGAAATCGGCAGTCTCTTCCATCGCTAAAAACGGTTGACCGACAATATCCTCCTGCGACTCGAAGGTCAGTTGATTCTGATCGCGCCCCGCTTCATAGTGCAAGTAGCAGCGCAGCGTATGCAGGAACGCTGTCGGCGAAGCGAGCCGCGCCGACAGATCCGTATCCATCCGGCGCAATTTCTTCAGCCAGGCGATGAGATGAAGGTCGCGCAGGCCTCCCGGCGTCTCTTTCACGTCCGGCTCCAGATGGTAAAAAGTCCCCTGGTATTTGTCGTGACGGGCCCGCGCCATCCGGCACAGCTGCCGGTTCAGCACCCGGCTCTGCCGCTCGAAAAATACTGCCAGCTTGCTCTCGAGCTTCGCGTATAAATCGCTTGGACCATCCAGCAGCCGCCGATCCAGCAAGCTGATGCTCAGTTCAAGATTGCCCTCGTGAAGTTCGGCACATTCGGCCAGCGTCCGGACCGAATGGCTAAGCCGCAAATCGGCGTCCCACAAGGACCGCACAAATTCCGAGAGCGCGCCTTTCAGCTCGGCGGTTTGCGATTCACGCTCCACCAGCAGCAAGATGTCGACGTCAGAATAAGGAAACAGTTCCCGGCGCCCGAAGCCGCCCACCGCAAGCATCGCGAGGCTCTGGCTGAACGCCGGCGCGAGCGCGGCACGAAAGGCGCACAGCGTCATCTCTTCCACCAGTTCGGAAACGCCCGCTAGAACCGGCGCGGCCTCCCCGGTTGCGAGAAATTGTTGTTGAATTTGCGCCCAGCCAGGGTGCGAGTGCAGCTTGTCCACGGTGGAATTCCCATTAAAGCAAGTCTGAAGATCCCAGGTCAGCCCACTCGTGCGCTCTCCGGCGACCGGGCCGCGTCGCGCCGCCACTAACTTGCCTGCTACCAGAACGCCCACGGCTCCGGCGGCTTCCAGCGACGTAGCGCAATACGGTCCCCGGCGACCAGATCCGAACCAGGAACTGGTCGGTTAGAATCATCTCCGTTCCGATCTGCCCCAGCAGGGCCGCGCCCACATAGACGATGATCGGGTAGCGGTCCATCAGGTTGGCCAGCAGTCCGCTCGCGAATAGCACCAAGGGAATACTAAGGCCGAGGCCAAATACGAGCAGACCCAGGTTCCCGTGCGCCACCTCGGCGATGGCCAGAACATTATCTAAGGACATGGTCACGTCGGCCACCATGATGAACCAGATGGCACGCCAAAAACCGGTCGGGCTCGCGGCGGCTTTCTCGCTGGGGCCAGACTCGCCGAACAGCCTTACGCCGATCCAGAGGATCGTGATGCCGGCGGCGAGCTTCAAAAACTGAATGTGGAGCAGCTCGTAGGCGAAAAACGTAGCCGCTACTCTTAAAACAACCGCGCAGCCTGCTCCCGCGATCATGGCCCGCACCCGCCGGCCATGCGGCAAGTTCCTTACGGCTAACGCGATTACGACGGCGTTGTCTCCGCTCAGAACGAGGTTGACGAATATAATCGTAATCGCGCTAACGAGCAGAGGACCGGCCCACGGCGGCATATCGCTATCCTCATCGTAAAGGAACCTCCAGCAACATCGCGCGCCGGATAAAAATTTGATGCCGTCACCGCGACTATGCTAGCCTCAGGAAGGAACCCTCCGCGACCCTCTCGCTATAGTTGTGAAATGCCGATCAATGCGTGTAGTGCAGCCCTTTAGAGGGTGAAGGAGCTCTAGAACCGTTCCCATGAACATCCGTTCGCTGTTTAGTTTGTTCTCGTCCGACTTGGCGATCGACCTCGGCACCGCGAACACGTTGGTATACGCGAAAGGGAAGGGCATCGTCGTAAATGAGCCTTCCATCGTAGCCATCAACAAGAATACCGGTGAGGTGGAGGCAGTCGGCAAAGAGGCGAAGGACATGCTCGGCCGCACGCCCGGCAATATCGTCGCGATCCGGCCCATGAAGGACGGGGTGATCGCCGACTTCAAAGTAACCGAGCGGATGCTCAACTACTTCATTCAGAAGGCGCATGGGCGCAAAGTGCTGGTCCATCCGCGCATCGTGATCGGCGTGCCGAGCGAGATCACGCAGGTGGAAAAGCGCGCGGTCATCGATTCGGCCTACCGCGCCAAAGCCAGCGAAGTACACCTGGTGGAGCAGGCCATGGTGGCGGCCATCGGTTCCGGGCTGCCGGTGACCGAACCTTCCGGCAACATGGTGGTGGATATCGGCGGCGGCACCACCGATGTCGCGGTCATTTCGCTTTCCGGTATCGTTTATTCACGTTCGGTGAGAGTTGCCGGCAACGAAATGGACAATTCCATCATGCAGTATTTGAAACGCAAATATAACCTGCTGATCGGCGAACGAACCGGCGAAGCCATCAAAATTCAAATCGGATCGGCCTATCCTCTGGACAAGCCTCTGACGATGGAAATAAAGGGCCGAAACTTAATTGAAGGTGTCCCCAAGACCATCACCGTCGATGACACCGAGATTCGCGAGGCCCTCTCCGAGAGTGTTGCAACCATTATGAACGCCATCCGGGTCGCGCTGGAGCGCACGCCCCCGGAGTTGAGCGCCGATATCAGCGACCGCGGAATTGTTTTGACCGGAGGCGGCGCAATGTTGAAGAATTTAGATAAGCGCATACGTGAAGAAACAGGTTTGCCGGTTTCTATCGCCGAGGATCCTTTGGCCAGCGTCGTGCTCGGCACCGGCAAGATGCTGACGGATTTCAAATTGCTCAGGAAGGTCTCTATCGAATAGCCGGCATGAGCCGGAAGCAACCCCGCCGGGCGATCGCAATGTAAGTATGGACTTCTTCCTCAGCCGCTACCGCAACCTCACGGTCCTGCTGATCGTGATCGCCGCGCAGATGCTGCTGATCGCCTATCAGGTCAAGTCCAATAAAGACGTCCCGCTGATCCGGGTCTGGGCGGTCACGGCCGTGACGCCCGCCGAGCAGGTGCTCGAGATCGTCCGCCATTACACCTGGGGCTTCGTCGAAGATTACTTCGTGCTCTTGGGGGTGCGGAGCCAAAACGACAAGCTGAAGCACGAAAACGGCGAGCTAAAAATCGAAAATCATTATCTGAAAGCCGAGCTTTCCACGGCCGACCGCGCGCGCGCCCTCAGCGTTTTTCAGGCGCACTCGCCATCCACCACGCTGGCGGCGCGGGTGATCGGGAACGGCACCGGCGCCAATTCTAAGGTGGTGTTCGTCGACCGCGGATCGGCCAGCGGCGTCGAAAACGGGATGGCGGTGGTCACTCCGGACGGCATCGTCGGGAAGGTGGTGGATGCCTATCTGACATCCTCGCTTGTCATGCTCATTACCGACCCTACTTTTGCGGCCGGTGTGGTTTCGCAGAAGAACCGGGTTCACGGCACCTTAAAGGGCAGGGTCACGCCGAGTGTCTGGTGGACTACGTGCAAAATGAGGAGCCGGTCGAAGTCGGGGAATGGTTCTACACTTCCGGAGACGATCGGATTTTCCCCAAGGGCTTTCCCGTTGGGCAGGTGCGCGCGGCGCGAAACGGGAAGACTTTCAAGGAGATTTACGTCGCCCCCAGCGGGATGCAGGGCGGCGTGGAGGAGGTCCTGATCATTATTCAGGGCGTCCACCAGGAGATTCCCGAGGGACAAATCGCCTCGCCCGGCTATAAGCTGCTTTCGCCGCCCGTCGATACTGCCGCCGACGCTCAACCGGCTGCGGCCGCTCTCCCGGCTCAAGCCACCGATGCCGACCGTCTCCGTCAGATGTACAAGCAGGCTGGAGAGGAGCAGAAACATACGTTTGGGGAGGGGATTCCGGGATCGAAGCCGCCCGATTTCACAAAGATTCCGGGCATCCGCGCCGCTTTGCCGGCCGGAACCCCGATGTCGCCGGCACCGGCCGCTCCAGCAGGTTCCAGTCCCAACGCCACTCCGAAGCCGCCGGGGCCAACGCAAGCCAACGCGCAACCCAACGCCGCCGCGCCTCCAACTCCGAAACCGAAACCGACGCCCAGCGCCGCGCCTCCGGTTGGTGACGCCGGCGAAACTGCTCCGCCAAAGAATGCCGCGCCACCGACCCCGGTCTCAGCGCAACGCCGGCTCCTCAAGCTCCGATTAACCCTTCTGCGCCCCCGGCGAACCAATGACCGAGTACACCGAACACTTGATGATGAACCCGCCCCGGCGCGACACGGGCGACAAGTTCCGGTATGTCTGGCTGGTCATCGTTCCCTTGCTCGCCATCATTTCTCAGGTTTATATTCCGCGTTTCTTTTCTTTTCTGGCGTATCTGGAATTGCCCCTGCTGGTGACGATTCATTTCGCGCTGAGCCGCGGAGCCCCGATTCCGGCCTTGCTCTACGGCATGTCGATCGGTTTGGCGCAAGATTCTTTGTCCCATCAGCCCATCGGCATGTTTGGGATCGTAAAGACGCTGGTGGGCTATTTCGCCGCCACCGTCAGCCTCCGCTTCGAGGTGGAGAATCCCGTCGTTACATTTATTCTTAGTTTCTTTTTTTATTTTTTCCATCAGTTCCTGTATTGGGTCTTGACGCGAGCGTTGCTCGGCGAATCGGTCGGCTTCGACGCTGCAACAAACCCTGATGTTCGGATTGCTCAACGCGGCGGTGGCTCTCCCGCTCTTCCGTGTTTTGGATAAACTGAAGGTAGCTCAATAGATTAGGCTCGCCTGGTGAAACTGCGCATCGTACGCTCGGATAGGGGATCTATCGACAGCCGGACTCTTGCGCGACGACACCAAGTTCGCAAGCGGCAAAATCGCCGTTTTCCAATACGTCATGATCGGAATATTCGTATTCCTGATCACCGGATTTTGGGACCTGCAGATCCGCAATCCCGACCTGTATCAGGAACAGGCGATGGAAAACAGCATCAAGTCCATCCCGGTGCTGGCCCCGCGCGGCAAAATCCTGGACCGGGACGGGCGCGTGATCGTGGATAACCACTCCTCGTTCAGCCTTTATCTGTCGCGCGAAAACCTGAAGATGGAGCACCTGAAACCCATCGCCGAAGGCTTGAACCTGGACTACGACAGCCTGGTGGCGCGCGTGCGCCGTTTCCAATCGCGCGGCGCGCCGCACTTATCAGCCCATCCCGATCAAAGAGGAGCTGACGCCCGCCGAGCTGGCCTTCGTCGATTCGCACAAGGACGCCGACACGTTTCCCGAATTATTGGTCATCCACGTACAGCACCGCCTGTATCCGCGCGACGGCTTGGCCGCGCACGTCATCGGTTACGTCGGCGAGGTGAGCGAGTCGGAATTGAACACGCCGGAGTTTGCGCGCTTTCATCAGGGCGACGTGATCGGCAAGGATGGCATCGAGCGCCAGTATAACGACATCCTCATGGGCGTCGACGGCCAGCGGCGCGTCGAAGTGGACAGCTTCGGAAATGAGCGCCGGGTGCTGGGCGAAGACAAGGAAGCCATTCCCGGCAAGACCCTGCAACTCACCATCGATCTCGATCTTGCAGGCCGTGGCCGAGCTGACGTTGGAGAATCGCCGCGGCGCCGTGGTGGCCCTCGATCCGCGCAACGGCGAAGTGCTGGCCATGGTGAGCCGGCCGGCCTTCGATCCCAATCTGTTCGCGGGCCGCATCCGCTCCAAGGATTGGAACGATCTGGTGAATAATCCGGCGCATCCGCTGATGAATCGCGCCATTCAGGCGCAGCAGGCGCCGGGGTCCACGTTCAAGCCGATCATGCTCCTGGCGGGACTGGAGACCGGGGCCATCGACGACAATTTCCATGTCAATTGCCCCGGAGGCGCGAACTTTTACGGGCGCTTCTTCAAGTGCTGGGGTAAGCACGGTACTGTCGGCATCCACGAAGCGCTGGTCCATTCCTGCGACACCTTCTTCTACAACGTAGCCAACCGGATGGATATCGACCAGATCGCGCAATACTGCGGAAATGGTCGGCTACGGCCACAAGACCGGAATCGACTTGCCGCATGAGGCCGAAGGCGTGGTTCCCTCCCGACGCTGGAAGATCCGCACTTTCCGCGAGAAATGGTATCCCGGCGAGAATATTTCGGTGGGAATCGGCCAGGGCGCAACTACCGTCACTCCGCTGCAGATGGCCTCGGCGATCGGCGGCATCGCCGTCGGCGGGATGTGGTTCCAGCCGCACATGGTTAAAGAAGCTGTGCATCTGATGCCCGCGCGGCGCGCGGAAGTCAATCTCGACAACATCCGGAAGGTAATCTCGGGCATGTACGGAGTAGTCAACGAAGGGCGGCACCGGCGTCCGCGCGCGCATTCCCGCCATCGATGTCTGCGGCAAAACCGGAAGCGCTCAGTTGGTTTCCAACGATGCTCTCAGGAAGCCGGGTTCAAGCAAGGAAAAGACATGAAGGACAATGCCTGGTTCGTCGGGTTCGCGCCCTGCAACGCGCCCGAAATTGTCGTCGCCACGCTGTTTGAGAACGGCGAACACGGCCAGCTGGCCGCCCCCATCGTGCGCGACGTGATAAAAGCCTACTTCGACAAGAAAGCTCGTCTGAGCCAACCGCAGCCGCAGATCGCCAGTGTTCCGCATCCGTTCCTGACGCCGCCCGTGCCGCTGGCCCCCGTCGCCGCCACCACCAACCAATAACTATGCCGGGTCATCGATTACTTCGCGATTTCGATTGGCTGATGCTGGTGCTGGTCACCGCCATCTGCGGCCTGGGCGTTCTGCAGATTTTCAGCGCCACCCACGACACCCGTTACTCCGACGCCTGGTGGAAACAAGTGATCTGGATTCTCGCGGCATTCCTGGCCCTGTGGATCGCCACGCCTGATCGACTATCACACGCTGCTCGGCCAGGTCCCGGTTCTGTATGCGCTTTCGGTGGCTACCTTGGTCGCGACCTACGTGGTCGGCATGACGGCCTTCGGCTCCCGGCGCTGGATCGGAACCGCAAGTTATCATCTCCAGGTCTCGGAATTCGTTAAACTGGTAATCGTGTTGTTGGTGGCCCGGTATTTGGCCGAGCTGAAAACCGAGCACCTCGAACTTACGCGATTTGCTGAAGTTGACGGGCCTGGTTGGCGTGCCGATGGTCATGGTGATGCTCCAGCCGGATTTGGGTACGGCCTTGACGTTTCCTTCCGATCCTCGCGGCTGGTGTTTTTCTCGCGGGGTTTCGCTGGCAGTACGCGATCGCGGCTGTGGTGATCGTGGCGGTGGCCGCGCCGCTGAGCTACTGGTTTGTGCTGAAGGATTATCAGAAGGCAGCGCGTGGTCAGTTTCATGGATCCCAGCCAGGATCCCAAGGGATCCGGATATCAGGTGATCCAGTCCAAGATTGCGGTCGGCTCCGGCGCGCTGTGGGGAAGAGGCGTGACCAAGGGGACGCAAACGCAGGGCCGCTTCTTGCCCGTCCCCCATAAGGATTTTATTTTCGCGGCCTTTGCCGAAGAGCATGGCTTCGTCGGCGTAGTTGTAGTCTTGGGTTTATATTTTCTGTTACTGATGCAGATCGTGCAAAACGGCCAAACGGCATCGGACCGCGCCGGGATGTATATCTGCATGGGTATCGCGAGCGCTGTTGCTGTTTCACGTGTTGGTGAACGTCGGAATGGTGATTGGAAGGATGCCGGTTACGGGTATTCCCCTTCCACTGATGAGTTCCGGCGGATCGAATATTGTTGCGATGTTTTTAATGCTGGGGCTTGTGAACAATGTCCGGCTCCGGCGATTTGTAAATTGAAGCGGACGGACGAGAGGTCCGGCGATCAAGAAGATTGAGGGTAAGCAAGTTCGACGGATTGCCTGGCTGGCCTGGTTGCCGAGCGCGGGCGGTTTGGTTGGCGCCGTGGAAGGTGTACGAGAATCGTTTTCTCCGCCTTCCCGCGGCCGGAAAAGATTTTAACGTCGTGCTGCCGGGACAACGGTCCGCTGGATCACCCGGTGGCCCGATGTTTACGTTCCCTTCGTTTTCCTGATTCCTCGGTTCCTCGCCCTGAACTCGAGGAGTATGCATGAGTAAAGAATTGGTGATTTCGGCGAATCGCCACGAAACCAAGGTGGCCATTCTCGAAGACGACCAGCTGGTCGAAGTGTTTTTTCAGCGCGCCAACGAGTATTCGCTCGCCGGCAGCATCCACAAAGGGCCGTGTTACACGCGTGCTTCCGGGCATGCAGTCGGCTTTCGTCGACCTCGGTCTGGAGCGCGACACCTTCCTTTACGTATCGGATTTCTTCGAGGAGAACGAGGATTTCGATCGCGTTCCCGTGAGCCGGGAAGGCGCCCGCCCCAGAGCGCGTCCTCCGTGCTCCCGAGGAGCCTGAGGCGCCCGAAGAGCCATCCGCCCAAAGTGAGTCGGAGGCGTCAACGGCGGCTGACCCGGTTGTTGCGGCGGCGGCTTTCCCGCCAGGCGGCTTCCACGCCCGTCTCTCCTTCCGAGCGCTCCGAAGAGGGCGACCGCGGTGACCGTCGCGGCGCGGCCGTCGCTCTCGCCGGCGACGCAATCGCGGCCGCGGATTCCCCGATTCCAAATACGCTCCCGAGATGTCGCGGGGCACCCAGAGTGGAAGAGACTCCGGTGGTCTCCGAACCGCGTCCGCGAGCGGCGTCCCCAGCCCATTCCGACGCAGCCGCCGGCAGCGGCCAGGACTTCGCCGTGCTGCCCGGCGAGTCGCTCGCCAAATACACCCGCTCGCAATATTCAGCCTTTGGACGAAGCGGAAGAAGAAGAGATCCGCAGCCTCCAGCAACCCGAACCCGACGAGATCGGGCCGGAAGCCGACTCGGCGCCGATTCGGAACCGGAAGCCGAGGAGGCGGAGCCGCAGGAAGAATTCCCCGCGCAGTTTGCCGGCGCTGCTGCGATGATCGACGAACTGGAAAGCGCGCCTCCGTCCGAGGTCCCCAGCTCCGGCCAGGTGGCGGCTGCCTTAGCTGCCATGGCCACTGCCGAGCCGGACGTTCTCGCCGAAGAAGGCGCAGCGCAGGCCGAAATTCCCGAGGGCTTGGAAGCCGAGACCGAGTCAGAGTCTGACGCTCCGCCCGAGGCCCTCGCAGCCGGACAGCCGGGAGAAGCCGCTGCGGCCGCGCCGCAACTCACCGCTCAGCTTCGCGAACCGGGCGGCCGGTATATGCACCGTTTGCCGCGCCGCATGCGCCGGAAAATGCGCGGTGGCGGACCCGGCGAATCCAGAACCGAGACCGAATTCCGCGCGGGAGGCGTGCAAACTCAGGCAGCCGTGGATTCTGCAAGCTGCCAAAGCCGAGAAGCCTCGCGCACCGTGGTCCGGCCCGCGAAGTCCGCCGTTCCTTCCATCACCGAACTGCTCAAGGAAGGCCAGGAAATCATCGTCCAGATCGCCAAGGAGCCGCTGGGCCAAAAAGGCGCGCGCATTACATCCCACATCGCGCTGCCCGGCCGATACGTGGTCTACATGCCGACGCTCGAACACACCGGCGTCTCCCGCAAAATCGCGAGCGATGAAGAGCGCCTGCGCCTGAAACGGATTCTGCAGATCCATCATGCCGGAATTCCCGGCGGGTTCATCGTGCGCACCGCCGGCGAAGGCAAGAGCGAAGACGATCTCGCCGCCGACATGAATTTCCTGTTCAATCTGTGGCTGGATATCCGGCAGAAGGCCGAGAAGAAGCCCGCGCCCGGTGCTGCTGCACCACGATCTCGACATCGTGCAGCGCATCCTGCGCGATCAGTTCACCGACGAGTTCAAGGCCATCTGGGTGGACAACGAAGAGATGTACGAAAGCGTGCTGCGCTTCGTGCAGCGCTTCCAGCCGGCGCTGGTCACTCGCGTGAAGCTGTACACGCGCCCCGAGCCGATCTTCGACGCCTTCAACGATCACCGCGGAACTCGAAAAAGCTCTGCGGCCCAAGGTGTGGCTGAAATCCGGCGGCCACATCGTCATCAATCAGACCGAGGCGCTGGTGGCCATCGACGTGAACACCGGCAAGTATGTCGGCCGCTCCAATCGCCTGGAAGACACCATCGTCAAAACCAACACCGAAGCGGTCAAGGAGATCGTGCGCCAGATCCGGCTGCGCGACCTGGGCGGCATCATCGTGGTGGACTTCATCGACATGGACGAGCGCAAGAACCGCCAAAAAGTGATGCAGGCGCTCGAGGACGCCATGCGCGCCGATCACGCGCCCTACAAGATTCTGCAGTTCAACGATTTCGGCTTGGTCGCCATCACCCGCAAGCGCGTGAAGCAAAGCCTGGAGCGCGCGCTGTGCATGCCCTGTCCGCATTGCGAAGGCGCCGGCTACGTCAAGAGCGTGCAGACCATCGTCGGCGAGATCCTGCAGGAGGCCCACAAGATCGCGGCGGCGGTCGAAGGCAAGGACGTCCTGCTGCGGGTTCATCCCGACGTCGCCAAGCTTCCTGAAATCGAATCAGAACAAGTATCTGGAAGAGATGGAGGAGATCCTGCGCCGGCCCGTGCTGGTGAAGGGCGATCCGCTGCTGCACCACGAGAAGTTCGACCTGGCCTGACAGCGCGTCACATGACAGTGGGCGGATCGAGAGTATAGAATTGAAAACCTGGAGGGAACATTATGGCTACGTTATGCGCATCCCGAAGTCTTGGTGAACACCGATTGGGTGGCGGCTCACGCGAACGACCCCAAGGTGCGCGTCGTGGAAGTGGACGTCGACACCAAGGCCTACGATGAAGGCCACGTTCCCGGCGCCATCGCCTGGGCCTGGAACACGCAGCTCTGCGACACCGTGGTTCGCGACATTCTGCCGAAGACGCAGTTCGAGAATCTGATGACGCAGTCCGGCATCGGCAACGGACACCACGGTGGTGATCTACGGCGACAACAACAACTGGTTCGCCGCCTGGGCGTTTTGGCAGATGAAGATTTACGGCCACAAGGACGTCCGCATCATGGATGGCGGCCGCAAGAAATGGCTGGCGGAAGGCCGCGAGCTGGAAACGCAAGCGCGCGCAGCCACTCCCGCGGCTCAGCGCTATCCAGCCACCGGCCCGGATCATTCGCTGCGCGCGTTTCTGCCGCAGGTGCAGCAGGCGCAAAAATCGGCCAGCGCGGTCCTGATCGATGTCCGCAGCCCGCAGGAATTCACGGGCGAAATTCTGGCGCCTCCCGGATTGCCCGAAACCTGCCAGCGCGGCGGCCACATCCCCGGCGCGCGCAGCGTCCCCTGGGGCAAGGCGTGCAACGACGACGGCACCTTCAAGTCGCTCGAGGAGATCGCAGAAATTGTATGGCGGCCGAAGGGGTCGACCGAAACGACGCCGGTGATCGCCTATTGCCGCATCGGCGAGCGCTCCAGCCACACTTGGTTCGTGCTGAAGTATCTGCTGGGCGTCGGCAACGTCATCAATTACGACGGCTCCTGGACCGAGTGGGGCAACCTGGTGGGCGCGCCGGTCGAAAAGGGCGTCGCGAAGTCGGCGGCACAAGCATGAAGCCCGAAAATTACACGCGAACGCCAGGTCGAAATCGACGGCTGGCAGGTGAATCTCACCACCTATCAGCTCGGCCGGCAAGTGGCACTCCAAGGCCGACAACGTTTCGCCGGGCGCGGCGCTGGCGCGCGTGGTCGCCGACACGCGCGAGGAAGCCGAGGAGCGGGCTCTGGCGCGCGCCCAAGAGCTGCTCGCCCGCACCCGGCGCCACGCGGTGTAGTGCCGTTGCGGCGCAAGGCCGCAGCGTTCCTAAGTTCCCGGAGAGATGGCCGAGTGGTTGAAGGCGCACGCTTGGAAAGCGTGTTTAGGGGAAACTCTAACGTGGGTTCGAATCCCACTCTCTCCGCCATACATTTTTCAGTAGTTTCAATTGGTTGCCGCCATCTTTTTTGACTGTGCCCAATCCGACGGCTTCGCGGTAATTCTGCATAAGGCTATCAATGCGGCTCTGCCAGGCCTGACTCCATTTCGCAGAGTGTTTACAGACGACTGTCGGAGAATTCCCCAGGATGTCTGCAACGTCCTCGAAAGTCGCGCCGGGGGCCAACAAATCGGTGGCGAGGGTATGCCTGAACCTGTGCGCGTGAGCCCGTTCGACTCCGGAAGCTGCAAATACCCTAGCGATTGTTCGGTGGATATGGCCCTTCAGGGATCGGTCCGACCCGCGCCCATTCCAGAAATAATGCCGGCACTCAGCGATAACTCCCACGGGCAACGGCAAGGAGTCCAGAGCGTCTTTCAGAACACCGGGTATCGGCACGTAGACCGGCTTGCCACTCTTTTCGGTGCGCAAGAACATTCTTCAACACTGGCTAGCAGCATCCAAAGAGAACCGGTCGCGAGAAACCATTGCCGCGTCTCCGATGCGCAAGCCCGTGTACCGCATGGCGAGAACCAGCGCCTGGCTCTTGAGCGCTCGTACTCGCTTTGCCCAAAGAGATCGCAAGCTGAAAGTATCATCGTCATCTCTGTTATGGTGTACGGATCCACGTCGGTCGGCTTGATGCTGCGGGGGATTCTTAATTCGTCTCGCAAATTTGATTCCGCCCGCTTTCGGTCCACGCAGTACGACCAAAGCTGCCTCAACGTCTCCAGCTCTTTCACTCCAGAAAACGGAGTAAGACTTCGTCGTGCCCTACACCTTTTGAATGCCGTCGAGCTCAATCCAGCGATCTACGTCCCGGGCAACTGCGTCGCCGGACAGTACGGGCTTACCGCGCCTGGTCTGTGTACCCAGTCGAGCAACATAACTCAACGCAGAGTGTTGAACCTGGCGGATCCGAATGAACCCCCGCTGGGATACATCACATCATACGATGATGGGGAACGCAGGGCTATAACGGTCTGTTGCTGACGACGGCGTGGCGGCTGTCGCAGCAGTTAAACTTGAACGCGAATTACACTTGGTCCCATTGCATCGGTCTGCCGGTCCCCCAAGAAACGGTGAACACGGCCTTGAATCCTGGCCAGAACTACATTCATCAAGGCTATGGGCAGAACATCGGTCCCGCGGACCGAACCTGGACGTTGGTGATTGCCCACAGGATCGCCGGCAAGTGGCCAACATTACTTTGGTTTATCTAACACCACAGTTCACGAATAACCTGGCGCGGGTCCTGGCGAGCGGGTGGACTTTCGCCTCGAGTATCGTAATGCGCTCAGGGGCCTCTCTTACGGTCTTGACAAGTACGGTCACGGACCCGGCCACTGGTTTCGGCGGAACTAATTCGAGCCAACGTCCCAATGTGCTGCTGACAAATACCGCGTCGCCCACGCAGGGCCAGGCATGTTCCATAGCTACTTTCTGCGAGAACTGGCTGAACCTGGCGACATTCGCCGCTCCGGCTCTCGGCACATTCGGGAATGAGGGCGTCGGTTCTGTTCTCGGCCCAGGATTCTGGGAGTGGGACCAGATGATGTCACGAGCATTCCAGGTTCGTGAGCATCATACACTGGTCTTTCGGTTTGAGATGTTTAACGTCACCAAATAGCTTTCGGCCTGGAAATCCCGGACTCACCGTCGGCACTAGCACGTTCGGCGTGATCACCACCGATGCCACGCCGCCTTCCCCGACCGCCGCGCCGGCCAGGGTGCTGCAGTTCGCCCGGAAGTACGTATTTTAATGGCATCGCAGCAATAAGCTATTATGCGAGAGTCAGGAGGAGCCAGCATGAAGAAGCTCTTAAAGGTTCTTGGGGGGATTTTGGGTTGCATGGTTCTGCTGCTGGTCGTGCTGCGCATCACCGGCTTTGAACCTCACGGGCTACATCCCGGGTTATGGCTTAAAGGGGATCTCGTGACGACTCCGGTTACCGATTGGTCGTTCGCGAAGAAGGCTCAAACTTTGAAGATTCAGACCAACACCTGGTATCTTATTCCACACTCCGTAACGATAAGTCGTGTCGTCTACAATGGCCAGCTTTACCTGTATTCGGTCTATGGTCAAGGGGGCGATTATCCCCCCAGCAGAGTATGGAATAACAACGTGGCTCGGGATCCCCATGTTCGTATCAAAATAGGAAATTGTTTGTATGATTGCACTTTGGTTCGCGTGACCGATCCGGCCGAGATAGCCGCCGTCGAAGGGGCGGAAAAAAGACCCCTTACATCGAGGGCGCCGGCGGGTGCAATCGTGGGAATTATGTATCACGTGCTGGATAATTAGGCGTGACGGAGCCAGCATGAAGACGCTCTTGAAGGTTCTTGGAGCGATTTTTCCTGCTACTGGTCGTACTTCGAATCACCGGCTGTTGAACCTCACGGGCTACGTCCCGGGTTATGGCTCTTAAGATCCTTCCCCTTGTCAGCCGTACGCGAAGCCAGTCGGGCAGAATCGTGTCATGCGGACACACCTTAGCTGGGGGTCTCCTGGTTGCTCCTGTTGTAGCCATTGGAAAGAAAGCTTTGGCCCCGCGTATGCCTCGTTATCGCCCGTGAGCGTGAACTGCAAACTCCTTCAACCCGTGGTCGCCATGCCGAAGGACGCCCGTGCCACAATCACCATCCCGGCGGGTGCGCTGGTGGAGGTTCGCCCAACACTCCGCAAAGGCTTTATCACAGAGTAGTTGTGGGAAGGGGAGTGCTTTTCCGGCGCAGCTCGATGATCTGCTCGGTTCTTGTTCGATTGATGACGTGGGCAGACTTGGATGGTATTCAGAATTGAGGAGCACTCATGCCACGACGCACCTTTACTTTGAGCGCTTCCACTATGGCTGTTTTCTCCGAGAACGGCCAGCGTACATTAGTCGCGATTCCGGCACACGCAATCGTTTCCGTGATCGTCGGAGACCTCAACGGGGATGGATTTATCAAGGTTCGGTATCAGAGCCGGGTTCTCACGGTCTTGGCAGATGACCTTCGCCGTGAGGAATTGGCGAGCGCTTCGACGCCATAACGGTTTCCTCGTAAGGGTTAGCCCCACCTAACGCGCTTCCGGTCAAACAACTCCCGGTGTGCTACGCGCAGCACTCTTTGGTGGCCAATTTTCCGGGGTTTTCCGGTCTCTCGCTTCGACTGTTGTGTCCAATCCATATACCGATTCCTTTACGTATGGAACCCATCCTTGCCCGCTGCTTCCGCAGCGATGAGCTGCGGCGCTACCTGAAGGAATAAAATTCGCCCGCTACCTGCGGGCGTGCTCTTTCGGGTATCGCTCCAGTACGTTCGTCAAAACGCTCGCAACCGCCGGCGGAGGCACTTCCCCATAAAGGACGGCGTGCTCGCTTACCTCCCGGCCGTATAATCTGCGATCCTCGCCGCCGTCTTTTTTCACCACTGTCCCGTCGAGCGAGATACCCGCAAAAACGCCATGAGCGCGCGACCACGACAGGATCTCAGCGTGCAGCGACGCGTCCGTATCGGCAGCGGTAGTTCTTCTACCGGACCAGCGGCTACCGAAGCATCCGCGCCCACGGTGAATTTATCGCTCGCCAGCTTCTCCATTCCCCTGCGATCCATCACCAACATCACGATATCGGTAGATTCAACGCCGATCTGTGCGCCGAAGCTCCCGCCGCCCAAAGTGATCGCTGCAGGGCCGGTCCATCCGCCGGCGTGACGGCACAGCGCGTAGCCCTTTCCGTAATCGGCGCCGAATATGAAGCCCGCCTTCTTGAGTCCGGGGACCACAATGACGCATTGGGCCTTCTCCAGTAAATCGCGCGGAATGCCTTTGTCGGGTGCATTCATCATTTCGTGCAGAAGATCGGCCGATGAGCGCAGCCGATGATCCGGCGTCTCCTCCTGAGCCCACAAGCCGCTCGCCAAGACCGCCGCGCCCGCGGCAACCAATGTCAATGTTCTATACATGCCTACACACCTCTTTTCGTTAGATGCCTAGAACCGGGGAACGTATCCTGTGTGCTGTTGAAACGGGCAGGGGCTGCAACACCTCAAACTCAACGAGAGTGTGTATGACCGAACGAACCTTGACGATTCCTGAGATCATCCTCATCGCTGGTACCCGCGTTGCCCTTGGCGTAGGCGTGGGTTTGTTGATTGCCGACAGCCTTCCGCGTGATGCGAGGAAGGCCGCCGGGCTGGCGTTGCTTGCAGTCGGGGCGTTAACGACGATACCAATCGTGGCGGATGTGCTCGGCAAACCGCAGATTGCGGCGGCGTAACGCGGCAGAAGTAGTCGCCGAGCAGATTGCCGAAACCACCACCGACGAGAATTATCCGGTGAACTTTGCGGGCGTGGAAGAAGTGGTCGCCGACAAGAGATATCACAGCAACGAGGTAGTTCGGAATCTGGTGGAACTGGGACTGCGGACCGAATATCGCCGAGCCGGAACGCGGGAATCGCCAGTGGGATGGACGCCGAGCCGACCAAGCGGCGGTGTATGCCAATTGCAGGCGGATTCGGGGAGCGAGTGGGAAGCGATTGCAAGCCGGGCGCGGGGAACGGGTGGAGCGGACCTTTGCGCATCAGTTCGATACCGGAGGTCTGGACCGCCTGTGCGTTCGAGGTCTTATCGACGTGCACAAGAAAATTCGCCTCGCAGATCCCGCGGCTGGCATCTTCGTAGAGTGCCTTGAAGCCAGCGAATGCGACCGCCTGCAACGTGTAAAAATCGCGTAGGGTGATATTGCGGATGCTCGCCTTTGCGATCTGGCGAGTAGGCAAACCACATGGGCCGGTGGAGATAGATCGCCCGCGGGATGCGGAGTCGAAATGTCTTCAACGTCCGGGAGAATTAGCGGTAGTCCAAATGACGTGAACAGGTCCGGTCCAGTAGGCGGCACGAACATCGTGATGGTCGAAATCGTTT
>CAVSYF010000008.1:0-40399 GCA_963732175.1 Bryobacterales bacterium
AGCGAGTAGCAATTCGGGTTGTAATAGATGGCCAGAGTTCCGATGATCGGGTCATTGTTACAAGCCGGATAGCTCTTGCCGTTGATCACAGTGGCAGGGTTGTTGGGCGAGTAGTTCGGACGCGGCACGCCTCCAACCGCCTCAAACTGATCGAATCCATCGGAGACGGTGAACGGATACCCGCTATAGGAACTGATGATACCGCTGATTTGCCAGCCCTCGACCAAGCGGTTGCCGTGGAAGGGCAGAGCGTAGAGACCATTCACCCGCAAGACGTTGGTGAGGTCAAAACTGCAAACCCCATATTCGGGCTTCTGATTGTACGAATTTCGATGCTGCTGGGAGTTTGACCCGCGCCAATGAAGCTGCCGACGCCGAAATGCTCCATCATCCATGCACTTTGAGTACGTATAGGACAGCTGCGCTTGAAAATTCGCGCTGAACCGCCGGTTCAAAATCACCTGCAGAGAAATGTAGTTCGAGCTGCTGATCGGTTGCAGTTCCACGAGATCGCCGAAATTGGCATTGATGCGAGGATTCGCGGTGATCCTGGTCCCTGCCGGACACACCGTGTCCCCATAGATGCCGCTGCAGCTCGAATAATAGCTGACGCCATTGATGACCGTCGGAATCGGCGGATTATATTCGCGTCCCGTGTAGGACGGATTCCCTTCGATCCCACATAGCCCACCGTCAGGACCGTATCTTTGAAAAGCTCTCGCTGGATATTGAGGTTGTACTGGATAGCATAAGGGGTGGAAGTGTCCTGGTCATAATTCCAGCCAAAACTCGCCGTCGGAGTCGTTTGACTGACATTAGCAAACGGATAGGTCGCTGGAATCTCCGCCTGAGTTTGCCAGGGTGGAGTGCCGCCGTACCAGGTTCGATAATCGAGACCAGTAATCGGGTTGTGGAACATGCCGAAACCGGCGCGAATCGAGGTCTTGTGATCGTTGAAGGGGTCGTAGGCGATGCCCACGCGCGGGTCGATATCCGTGAGGGAGATATTTTCTTTGAACGCCGCGGGAATGTGCGAAAAGCCCGTCGAGGTATAAATATTGGTGATTGCGTTCAGATTGTTGAACGCCTCGGTCGGGTTGGTGTAGAACTCATACCGTACTCCGAGATTCACGGTCAGTTTCGGCGTTACCTTCCAATCGTCCTGAATATAGGGCGTGAACATGGTTTCGCGGTAGTCGCGGTTCGCATTATTTGCAGGGGAGGGAGGGACCCCGGTCACCGAGGTGGCGCTGCCTGCCAGGAAGGAGGCGAAGCTTGTAAACGTCCACTGCGCGTCCTCCCCAATCGCATTCCACGTGTTGGATTGTTGCCGGTCTACACCGGCGCCAAACCGGAAGCTGTGAACTCCGCGGGTCCACAGTATGTCATCGCCGAAGCTATACGTGTTTTGGTTGAGGAAAAAGATCTCCGCCGCAGCCCCGCCCAGTCCACCCGGCTGAATACCGATGTCATTGACGAAACCGTCCTCCAGCCCTCCGGTTGCGGGGACGGGTGAGGCGCCGAAAAATTGCAGCGGATGGGTTCCATTCACTGTTACGCTGGTGGTTTCGTTGGAATTCTTGGTCGGACGCGAGAAACTTATGCGCGCGACGTTCACGATGGTGGGCGAAAAGATGTGCCGCTCTTCCAACACGGCATATTGGCTGAGTCCGCCGTCCTGCTCGTTCCAGTACGGCAGCGAGCCGCCGCCGATCGCGACGGAGGATCCCCCGTACGGTTCCAGAAAGAAGTCATTGTCCGCATAGTACCGGACAAACATCGAATCTTTTTCCGAGAAGGTGTAATCGAACCGGCCGAGCGTGTAGTCTTCGTGATTGATCTGACTGCCGGAAGTGGGCGCGAGCCCGAGTCCTCCACCGATCAGCGACCTCGGCGTGGGATAGATGAGCAGGGTGTTTTCGATCGCCTGCACGGTGGTCGGGTTGGTAGCGGTTATGGCACACGTTCCCGTGGAGAAACCCGCCGTGCAATTAGGAACCGTCGCCACCTTGTTCTCCTCAAACAACGAGCGGATACCTTCGTAATCCACGAAGAAGAAGGCCTTGTCTTTTTTGATGGGCCCGCCCAAGCTGCCGCCGAACTGATTGCGTCGATAGGCCGGAGGGCTGCTGCTGGCCGCGAAGTAATTGCGATCGTCCACCGCGCTGTTGCGTATGAAATCGAAGGCCGAACCGTGGAAAGCATTCGTGCCGGATTTGGTGACCGCATTGATGACGGCTCCGCTGCCGCCGAACTGCGCGCCATAGGCGTTGGTCAACGTCTGGAACTCGCCGATCGCCTCCACGCCCAGCGATGAGCCGGTCACCGAACTCATGCCATTGTTGAAGTAGCTTTGCAGATTCTCGTCGTCCAGCAGAATCGCTTGACCCTCGGGCCTTCCTCCGGAAACCGAGTATTGCGCTCCTCTCCCTTGGAGCGGATTGGTGCTCCACGTGACCGACGCTACGCCCGGCGCCAGCTGGATCAGCTGCTCGAAGTTTCTGCCGTTCAACGGCAGTTCGCGCATCTGCTGCTCGGAAGTATACACGCCGATCGCAGCGTTGGTCGTTTCCACCGCAGAGACCTCGCCCTCGACCGTCACGGTCTGTTGCTGCTGGCCGACCTGCAGCGAGAAATCGACGACGTTCTGCGAGCCGACGGCCAGCGTGATGCCCTTGTGCACGGAGGTCTGGAATCCCATCTTGGAAGCCTGCACCTCGTACTCGCCCACTCCCAAGTCGGGGATTCTGAATCTCCCTTGCGCGTCCGACGTCGAGGTCTGCGACCCCCCGGTGGCCGTGTTCTTCACTTGTATGTTCGCATCGGGAACCGCGGCGCCGGAAGCGTCGGTGATGGTGCCGAGTATGGTAGCGGTGGCGCCCTGGGCGTCCAGCCGGCGAACCGCGCAGAAGCTGACCGCGAGGATCGCAATCAGCGCACAAATACATTTAGTGCTTTTTATGTTCAACATAAGTCTCCCTACTCAAAACGGATATTGGTGTGGAGTTTATCAAACTTGCGAGTTCGAAGCAAGGGGAGGGCGAGGAATGTCGCAGCAAAATGAGAATGTCCTATTTGGGCAAAGTAGAAATGTCCTATTGACAGGGTCCAGCCTGAGGGGTGGACGAAGGACAGCTACTAATGAACCAGGCCGAACGAGACCGGCTGGATGCCCTGAAGAGGGCCAAGAAGAAATTGATCACGCAACGACAAGCCGCTGAGGAGATCGGTGTCAACGAGCGGCACGTGCGACGGCTGTTGCGCAAGCTGCGGCAGAAAGGAGACCGGGCGGTGATTCATGAGCTACGCGGGAGAACGTCCAACCGAAAGCTGTCCGCCGACATGGAACAGCAGGCGATCACGATTTTGACGGATCCGGTGTACCGCGGATTCGGGCCTACATTGGCGGCAGAATACTTGCGCAAGCGGCACCGGCTTACGGTGAGCAAGGAGACGTTGCGACAGTGGATGGCCAAAGCCGGATTGTGGCGCGCCGGTCATCGCCGCATGGTGGAGGTGCACCAATGGCGGCCGCGTCGAAGCCGCTGTGGGGAGTTGGTGCAATGGGACACGAGCGACCACGACTGGCTGGAGGGCCGCGGGGAATAGATCTATCTGATAGCGATGATCGACGATGCCACCAGCCAGCTGTTCGCACGCTTTGTACGGCACGATTCCAGTGAGGAGAACCGGCGGCTGCTGGGGGCGTACCTCGAGCAGTTTGGCCGCCCGCTGGCGTTTTACACCGACAAAGCGGGGATGTTCCAGGTGGCGGTTAAGACCAAACGACAGCAGCAGCGTGAGGACCGCGACCGGCCCCAGATGCCGCCGACACAGATTGAACGGGCGCTGCGCGAGCTGAACGTTGTCTGGATTCCGGCGCACTCGCCGCAGGCCAAGGGACGCATTGAACGCCAATTTTTGACGGCGCAGGATCGCCTGGTGAAAGGACTGCGTGTGGCCGGGGCGTGCACCCTCGATCAGGCCAATGCGTATCTGGAGAACGAATATCTGGCTTGGTGGAATCAGACCCTGGTGGTGAAGCCGGCCGATACCGCCGATGCCCATCGCCCTCTCGGCAAAGAGCATGATCTGGCCGCGATTCTCAGCCACGTGGAACAGCGTCAGGTGACGAATGACTACACGGTGCGATACGAAGGCAAGCTCTACCAAATCGACCGCCGCGACATCCAGGTCGGAATGCGCAAAGGATGGGTGCGGGTCGAACAGCGCTTGGACGGCAGCGTCGCCGTGCAGTTTCAAGGTCGTTATGTGCGGGTGCGCCGCTGCGCGCTGCCACTGGTGTTATCCAAAACGCTCGCACCCCCGACACGCTCAACGGGCAAGATCCGGCGCAAAAGCGATTGGATGAAGAACTTTTCCATCCGCTCGAAGCCTTCTCGTTCTCGACCGACTGAGGTGCCCGATGCTCGCAGCTAAACGCCGGCACCGAAACCAAAACCAATCGGAGCGCTGGGCAAAACCGGCCCGGCGATCTTCGCGCTTTATTTATCCGAAGACCGCTGCTCGGGAGCTCCACCAAAGCAGATCTGTCCTCAAAAACCAAAACCCCCAGAACGGGCATCATCGGGCCCGGTTTGACTGGGGGTCTGGTGCCGTCTGCTTCGGAGCCAGCCCCGTCGCAGCGGTCTTCGGATCTGCCCCAGGGAGCGCGACTCCCCCGGAACATCGAATCCACTGTAAGCCCGCTCCTTCGGCTCCTAGCTCAAAACAGGACATTTCTACTTTGCTGGGAATAGGACATTTCTATTTTGCCTTGACAGGGGGAGGGCGAGGAATGTCAAGGCAAAATAGAAATGTCGTGTTCCTGGCAAAGTAGAAATGTCGCCTTTCGCCGGAGCTTTTCGGAAGCGCATGTTATCTTGCGTGTGCCGGTGAAGCGGAGATGGGCTCTGGTGGCGACCAACCCGATCAAGGAATAGCCGGCCGGAACTCATCGTGGACGATGAGAAGAATGTGGTCCTCCCGACGCGTTCTTCGATCTGGGCCGGGGCCGACCGACGGGAGGCAGTCGGTCCCGGCTCGGGTTTGGTTTTTGCGCCACATCGGACCGATAGATTCTGCCATGCCTTAAAAAACGCACGCCGTGGGCCCCGGCGTGTTCTTGGAAGCTGCGGGAATCGAGTGGTGCGGAGGGAATCGTCGCAAATGCTCTTTGACGAAACAAACCCCCGGCTTACCGGCCGGTCGTGCGGAGCATTTCCCGGTACAGGGCGAACTTTGCCGTCCCGCCACTCCCCCAGGACTAGAATCATCAAATGGCTCCTCCTCTGCGGTAATCTGACTCTCGCGCCGCCTGCCAGATCTTAGGCGCTTTGTGCAGATCGAAATTCTTACCCCAGTCGCTGCCGCGAGATTTGGCGCGAGTGGTCTTGTCTGCCTTCACGGCTGGAGTGGCCTTCACCTTCTCGGCCACCATGCATTCTTCCACGGACAAATATCGTTCCCCCTGGCGTACGGCCAACGTTCCGTCCAGCCGTTGTTCCACCCGCACCTTCGCACCTCGTAGTCCAGGCGTCACTGCCCGGGGATCGATCTGATAGAGCTTGCCGTCCCATCGCAACGTGTAGTCGGGCCGTACTTGTCGCTGCTCCACATAGCTGAGCGCCGACGCCAGATTATGACTCTTCTCTAGCGCCCGATGCGCATCGTCAGCACTGGCTGGCTCGACCGTCATTTCCCGTTCCCACCACACCAGGTACTCGTTCATCAGGTACTCATTGGCTTGCTCGATGGTCTTTGCCCCTGCCACTCGTAGGCCCTTGACCAACCGGTCCTGGGCGGTTCCAAAATTTCTTTCCACTCGCCCTTTGGCCTGAGGGGAATGCGCTGCCGTCCACGCAATCCCCAGCTCTCGTAATGCCCGACCGATCTGGGTCGGCGGCATTTCCTCGGCATCCTTTTCCACCCCTGGTTCATCTCGCTTGCGCTTTTCGTTGTTCCGGAACAGGCTCGCTTTGTCCGTATAAAATAGCAACGGCCGGCCGAATTTCTCTAGATAGCTCCACAGCAGTTTCATGTTCTCCTCGGTGGAGTCATGCCGCACGAAGCGCGCAAACAGCCGGCTCGTCGCGTCATCAATCATCGCAATCAGATATACCTTTTCCCCGCGCCCTTCCAACCAATCGTGCTCGCTGGTATCCCACTGCACCATCTCGCCCCGCCGGCTTCGCCGCGGCCGCCAGGTATGCACGGCTTGAACTCGTGCTTTCTTTCCGCGCCACAGCTTGGCTCCCATCATCCACTTCCGCACCGTCTCCTTGCTCGCCTCGATCCCGTGCTTCTTGCCCAGATACTCCGCCGCCAACGTCGGGCCGAACCCCCCATACACTGGTGAGGACAGAATCTTCACCGCCTCCTGTGCGATTGCTTCTTCGAACCCACGGTTGGACTTCTTTCCTCGCAGCGCATGGATAGCCGCCTTATCTCCGCGCTCCTTCAGCGCTTTCAACAGCCGCTGTACCTGCCGAATGCTCACTCCTAATTCGGAACTGGCGTCTTGCTGCGTGATCAGTTTCTTCTTGGCCTTCTTCAACGTCACCAGCCGGTCTCTATCGGCTTGGCTCATTAGTAGCTGTCCTTCCTGCATCCTCAAAGCTTGAGGCTGTCAAGACGACATTTCTACTTTGCTCAACTAGGACATTCTCATTTTGCTGCCACAGGGGAGGGCGAGGAATTGTCGCAGCAAAGTGAGAATGTCCTATTTGGGCAAAGTAGAAATGTCCTATTGACAGGGTCCAGCCTGAGGGGTGGACGAAGGACAGCTACTAATGAACCAGGCCGAACGAGACCGGCTGGATGCCCTGAAGAGGGCCAAGAAGAAATTGATCACGCAACGACAAGCCGCTGAGGAGATCGGTGTCAACGAGCGGCACGTGCGACGGCTGTTGCGCAAGCTGCGGCAGAAAGGAGACCGGGCGGTGATTCATGAGCTACGCGGGAGAACGTCCAACCGAAAGCTGTCCGCCGACATGGAACAGCAGGCGATCACGATTTTGACGGATCCGGTGTACCGCGGATTCGGGCCTACATTGGCGGCAGAATACTTGCGCAAGCGGCACCGGCTTACGGTGAGCAAGGAGACGTTGCGACAGTGGATGGCCAAAGCCGGATTGTGGCGCGCCGGTCATCGCCGCATGGTGGAGGTGCACCAATGGCGGCCGCGTCGAAGCCGCTGTGGGGAGTTGGTGCAATGGGACACCAGCGACCACGACTGGCTGGAGGGCCGCGGGGAATCGATCTATCTGATAGCGATGATCGACGATGCCACCAGCCAGCTGTTCGCACGCTTTGTACGGCACGATTCCAGTGAGGAGAACCGGCGGCTGCTGGGGGCGTACCTCGAGCAGTTTGGCCGCCCGCTGGCGTTTTACACCGACAAAGCGGGGATGTTCCAGGTGGCGGTTAAGACCAAACGACAGCAGCAGCGTGAGGACCGCGACCGGCCCCAGATGCCGCCGACACAGATTGAACGGGCGCTGCGCGAGCTGAACGTTGTCTGGATTCCGGCGCACTCGCCGCAGGCCAAGGGACGCATTGAACGCCAATTTTTGACGGCGCAGGATCGCCTAGTGAAAGGACTGCGTGTGGCCGGGGCGTGCACCCTCGATCAGGCCAATGCGTATCTGGAGAACGAATATCTGGCTTGGTGGAATCAGACCCTGGTGGTGAAGCCGGCCGATACCGCCGATGCCCATCGCCCTCTCGGCAAAGAGCATGATCTGGCCGCGATTCTCAGCCACGTGGAACAGCGTCAGGTGACGAATGACTACACGGTGCGATACGAAGGCAAGCTCTACCAAATCGACCGCCGCGACATCCAGGTCGGAATGCGCAAAGGATGGGTGCGGGTCGAACAGCGCTTGGACGGCAGCGTCGCCGTGCAGTTTCAAGGTCGTTATGTGCGGGTGCGCCGCTGCGCGCTGCCACTGGTGTTATCCAAAACGCTCGCACCCCCGACACGCTCAACGGGCAAGATCCGGCGCAAAAGCGATTGGATGAAGAACTTTTCCATCCGCTCGAAGCCTTCTCGTTCTCGACCGACTGAGGTGCCCGATGCTCGCAGCTAAACGCCGGCACCGAAACCAAAACCAATCGGAGCGCTGGGCAAAACCGGCCCGGCGATCTTCGCGCTTTATTTATCCGAAGACCGCTGCTCGGGAGCTCCACCAAAGCAGATCTGTCCTCAAAAACCAAAACCCCCAGAACGGGCATCATCGGGCCCGGTTTGACTGGGGGTCTGGTGCCGTCTGCTTCGGAGCCAGCCCCGTCGCAGCGGTCTTCGGATCTGCCCCAGGGAGCGCGACTCCCCCGGAACATCGAATCCACTGTAAGCCCGCTCCTTCGGCTCCTAGCTCAAAACAGGACATTTCTACTTTGCTGGGAATAGGACATTTCTATTTTGCCTTGACAAGGGCCTGAGAAACCATCCCGCCGGTAAAGAGTCATCATAGGAAAAGCAGCTGCCATCCTAAGGAGCAATCATGCAAGCAACCATTCCCGGCGAACTCACTGGCGCTCCACCTAATCCGCTGTCCGATGAAGAATTGCACAAGACTCATGCCTATTGGCGCGCCGCCAATTATCTTTCAGTTGGACAGATTTATCTGTACGACAATCCGCTTTTGACGGAACCGCTGCGGCTCGAACATGTCAAGCCGCGCCTGCTGGGCCACTGGGGCACGACTCCGGGCCTCAATTTTGTCTACGTGCACTGCAATCGAGTTATCAAGAAATACGACTTGAACATGATCTATGTTTGCGGGCCGGGGCACGGTGGTCCCGGCATGGTTGCGAACACCTACCTGGAAGGAACGTACAGCGAACTGTTCCCAAACATTACGCAGGACGTGGAGGGAATGAAGCGGCTGTTCACCCAGTTCTCGTTTCCAGGCGGCATTCCGAGTCACGCCGCGCCCGAGACGCCGGGATCGATCAACGAAGGCGGCGAGTTGGGGTATTCGCTCTTGCACGCCTACGGTGCGGTATTCGACAACCCGGATCTGATCGCGTGCTGCGTGATCGGGGACGGCGAAGCGGAGACGGGAGCGCTCGCCACCAGTTGGCATTCGAATAAGTTTTTGAATCCGGCGCGAGACGGCGCGGTGATTCCTATTCTGCACCTCAACGGGTACAAAATCGCAGGGCCGACTGTTCTGGCGCGGATTCCCGACGAAGAACTGGCGGAGTTGCTCCAGGGCTTCGGTTATCGGCCCTATTTTGTCGCCGGCCATGATCCCGAGCCGATGCACCAGCTGATGGCGGCAACCCTCGACACCGTGGTCGAAGAGATTCAGCGAATCCAGAAAGACGCGCGCGAGAACGGTTTTTCGAAACGCCCGCAGTGGCCCATGATCGTCTTAAAAACCCCCAAAGGGTGGACCGGGCCGAAGGTCGTCGACGGATTGCAGATCGAAGGAACCTTTCGAGCGCATCAGGTTCCGGTAACCGATCTCGCAAATCCGGAGCATCTGAAGATCCTGGAAAACTGGATGAAGAGTTACCGTCCGGAGGAGCTCTTCGACGACCGGGGCACGCTCATCGCGGAAGTTGGCGAGCTCGCGCCCAGAGGAGAGCGGCGCATGGGCGCCAATCCGAACGCGAACGGCGGACTGCTGTTGAAGGACCTGCGTCTCCCCGATTTCCGCAAATACGCGGTGGAGGTGCCCAAGCCCGGAACGGTGATCGCCGAAGCAACGCGCGTGTTAGGAGACGTGCTGCGGGACGCCCTGACCCTCAATGCGGAGAAGCAAAATTTCCGAATCTTCGGCCCGGACGAGACCGCCTCCAACCGTTTGAACGCCGTGTTTGAGGTGACGGACCGGACGTCGACGGCGATCATTGTGCCGAATGACGATCACGTTTCTCCGAATGGCCGCGTGATGGAGGTGCTCAGCGAGCACATGTGTCAGGGCTGGCTGGAGGGTTACCTGCTTACGGGCCGGCACGGTTTCTTCTCCTGTTACGAGGCCTTCATCCACATCGTCGATTCGATGTTCAACCAGCATGCGAAATGGCTGAAGACCACGCGCACGATTCCCTGGCGGCGTCCGATCGCGTCGTTGAATTACCTATTGACCTCGCACGTCTGGCGGCAGGACCACAATGGTTTCAGCCATCAGGACCCGGGATTTATCGATCACGTCGTCAACAAGAAGGCCGACGTGGTGCGCGTCTATCTGCCGCCGGACGCGAACTGCCTGCTATCGGTGGCCGATCATTGCCTGCGCAGCCGCAATTACGTCAACCTGATCATCGCGGGCAAGCAGCCGGCTTTGCAATGGATGGACATGGATGCTGCCATCCGCCATTGCACCGCGGGATTGGGAATTTGGGATTGGGCGAGCACCGATGCAGGCGGCGAACCGGAGGTCGTGATGGCCTGCTGCGGCGATGTTCCGACGCTCGAGACGCTGGCTGCGGTGGACCTGCTGCGCCAGCGGATTCCGGATCTGAAGATTCGGGTGGTGAACGTGGTGGATCTGATGACGCTGCAGCCTTGCACGGAGCACCCGCATGGGTTGTCCGACCGCGATTTCGATGCGATCTTCACCACGGACAAGCCCATCGTGTTCGCCTTTCACGGCTATCCCTGGCTGATTCACCGGCTCACTTATCGCCGCACCAATCACGATAATCTGCATGTGCGCGGCTACAAGGAGGAGGGCACCACGACGACGCCCTTCGACATGACGGTGTTGAACGATCTGGATCGCTTCCACCTGGCCGGCGATGTGATCGACCGGGTGCCGCGTTTGAAAGGCATTGCGGGGCCGGAAAAGCAGATGCTTCGAAACCGGCTCATCGAGCATAAGCTTTACATCTCGCGCTATGGCGACGATATGCCCGCAATTCGGGACTGGCGGTGGCCGGCGGCATGAAAATTCTGGTGCTGAATGGCGGCTCCAGCAGTTTCAAGTGCTGGTTCGCGGACTTGCCGGATGAGGCGCTGCCTGCCAATCCGCCGCAGCCGTTGTGGACCGCGCGCGTGGATTGGAGCCGCCACTCGGGCCGCGCTCAGATGCAGATTCAACGGTCGGACGGTTCTACGATCAACCGCAGCGTGGATGCTGCCGCGCCGGTTGCGGTGCTGCAGCCGGTGCTCGAGTTGCTGTGGAGCGGCGACGCAAGCGTCATTCATTCGCGATCCGAGATTGATGCGGTGGGTCACCGGATCGTGCACGGGGGACCGGAGTATCGGGAGAGCGCGGTGCTCACGGCGGAAGTCCGCGCTGCGATTGCCAAACAAGTGGAATTCGCGCCTTCGCATAATCGCTTTGAGCTGGAGGCGATTCGAGCCGTGGACGCGGTCATCGGAACCGGCGTGCTCCAGGTTGCAAGCTTTGATACCGGGTTCCATTCGACCTTGAGCCCGGCCGCGTATATCTATCCGGGTCCGTATCAGTGGTTCGAGCAAGGCGTGCGGCGGTATGGATTTCATGGCAACAGTCATCGTTATGCGGCGCGGCGTGCCGTTGAGATGGTGGGCGCGTCCTTACCGCGGTTGATCACGTGCCATCTGGGGAACGGCGCTTCTCTGGCTGCGATTCGCGATGGCAAGAGCATCGACACGACCATGGGTTTCACGCCGCTGGAAGGTGTCATGATGGGGACGCGCAGCGGATCCATTGATCCTGGAATCCTCATCTATCTGATTCGCCATCGCGGTTATGGGGCCGAGCAGCTCGACCACATTTTGAATCAAGAATCTGGTTTGCTCGGCGTGTCGGGAATATCCGGCGATATGCGCGAGATCTCTCAGGCCATCCAGGACGGCAATGAACGCGCCCGTCTCGCGTTCGACGTTTACGTGCATCGCCTGGTTCGTGAACTGGGCGCGATGCTGGCGGTTCTGGGGGGCTCGACGCGATTGTGTTCACTGGAGGAGTAGGCGAGAATTCTCCGGACCTGCGGGCGCGCGTGTGCCATCAGCTTAATTTTACTGGTCTGCGCCTGGACGCGGCGAAAAACAGCAATCCCACGCTCGATGCCAACGTGGCTTCATCGGATTCGCGGGTGCCGGTCCTGGTAATTCGCGCGCAGGAGGAGTGGGAAATCGCGCGCGAGTGTTATCATCTTGCGCACGCCTTACGCGTTCCTAGCGTCTAGGCTGGGGAGCGGGTCCGGGAGGGGATCGGCCGCAAGCGGTTCGGGCGAAGGCTCCGGCCGCTGCATCGGGAGGCGCAGGCAGAATCGAGCGCCAGGCCCGTCTCCATCGGCCCACATGTCGCCGCCGTGATCGAGTAATGTTTGCCGCGATAACGCCAGGCCAAGGCCCAGCCCGTTCTTCTTGCCCGCAGTGACGAAGGGTTGAAACAGCCGGCCGCGCAAGGCGGGATTTATGCCGGGTCCGGTGTCCTCCACACTCACAATCACGTGGCCGTCTTCCATCAATGATCGAATAGAAATGGTCCCGCCCGAGCGCATGGCCTCGATCGCGTTTTCGAACAGATTTGAAAACACGCGTTCCATGCGGGCGCGCTCCATGGGGCATTCCAGATTTTCCGGCACCTCGGTGTTCAGTTGGATACCGCGCGCGTCGCTCTCCGGCACAACGCTGGACCAGGCGGCCGCAATCACCTCCCGCAGGCTGCAGATTTCGCTTCCGCCCGATTTTCCGCGCGAGACATCCAGGAGCTGTTGGAGCATGTCCTGGATGCCTCGCGAAGCTCGATAGATATTCCGCGCCAGGCGCCGGGTTTGCTCCTCCGGCAGATCGCCGTCCACGAGCATCTCGGCTCCCGCGTAAATCGCCGCCAGCGGGTTGCGGAGATCGTGGACGATCGAGGTAGAAAGCTGTCCGATAGTCGCGATCCGTTCCTGGCGGATCAGTTCATGCCGAGCCTGCTGGATGGATTCGCACATACTGCGAAACGTTTCGGCCAAGCGCCCCAGTTCATCCTGGCTGGTCACGTCAATGTGATAGTCGAAGTTCTGCCTGGTAATCTCAGCGGCGGCCCGATCCAGCTCCGCCACCGGCCGCATAATCTTGCGAGCCACCAGGTAAGTGACCGCCAGCGCCGCCAGCAGAGCGAAGAGCCAGAGCACAAAGACCTGACGGCGCAGTGCCGCCAATCTCTGCCGGGCTCCGCCGAAGGACCGCAGAATGTAAAGCTGCCCGATGGGCGCGCCGCTGATATCCAGCAGCGGACTCGGCAGGGCCAGGTAATCTGAGTTCTCGGACGCGGCGCCGCTCTGCAAGAGTTCCGGCAGGACCGCTGCGCTAGCTGCCTGCGAAAGCGAAGACGTGACCACGCGATTCTGGGAGACGAAGATATACTCGCTCCCTCCAGTTGACTCCTTCAGGCTCTGAGCCACGCGTTCGTCCACCTTGAAGCCCGCCACCAAAACATTGAGCAGCGCTGGGCCGCCGCTGGACTGGACGTACACCGGAGTGACCACCACTTGAAACAATTGGTCCTCCTTTTGGACGAAGCCGGAAGCTTGCCGGGGAAAGCGCGAAAGCGCGGCGCGCACCATGGGCAGGTCGTCGTTCAGCACGAAAGAAGCGGGCGACTGAAGACTGGCGATCACGCGTCCGCGGCCGTCGGCGACCAGGAAAAAGGCATCCTCGGTGGAGACTTTGGACCACAGTTCCCCGGCTGTGTCCTGGATCGTGGCTTGATCCTTAGTGCTGAAAGCGGCCCGAACGTCGGACATCGTGCTAAGGATTTCGCTGACCGAAGCGAGCAGGTCGGCGCGCGATTTCCACAGCGATTCGTAAGCCTGAAAGCTGGCCTTGGCCTCTTGCTCGACACTGGCGTAAGTGGTCCTGACGACGCTGCGTTCCACCAACCAGCCGGTAATGGCGAACGCCAGCGTCATGACTACAGACGTCGGGATCAGGATTTTCCATAGCAGCGAGAGTCGCGAAAATGTCATGGTTTGGTTCCCGGATACCCGGCTGCATCGCTGTCCGGTGGGTATTCGTTTCCGTATTTGTTTTTGTGCGGAAGCTGAAGATAGCCGCTCTCGGAGACCGAGACCGGCGCGAGCTGCACTTGCCCTTCGGTAATCTCAACCGCTCGGTTTAATGCGGCTAGCGTCTGTTCCGTCGCGCGTTCGTGAAAAACACGCATGCGGTAGGTGCCGGCGGGAACCTCCGGGATCTGAAAGCCGCCATCCTTGGCTGTGACGGAGAAGTACGGCGATTTCAAAACCACGATGATCGCGCTCATGGAAGGATGGATGTTGCAGAACACCCGCACTACGCCCTCGCGCCGGAATGCGATGGAGCGGGTGGTCCCGGGCGCGTAGAGACCGATGTCGAAGAGCTGGCCATCGTAGTTCGAGAACGCATTGTGAAAGATCGGATCGTAATTTGGAAATTTTACAACCGTGCCGAGCGTAATGGCCAGAACGTGCGGAGAAAAGGTCTTCCCCTTCTGGATCATCTCGGCATGCGCCGGTTTAGCCGGCTGCGCCAGGGACGTGGATAAGGGTTCCAGCCACACCACCACGCCTGAGTAATCCTTGTGCTTGCGAACATTCGGATCCTTGGAAAAAATCAGCTCCACGCGCCCATTCACGGTCGACGGCCGCGCGGCCGCCGGGACCAACAGCGCCGCGGCAAGAGCGAAGAGAGCGGCTTTAGAATAAGTAGGCAACGCCAAGGTCATAATGATCGTTCAAACGATTTCCGTAAAGAATGTAGTTGGTGCGTACCTGCCCGCCCTCCAGGCTGACGATAACATTCGGTGCAAAGCGGTACATCACGTTAGCAAAATAGCCTTGGTTTTTAGCGATGTCGCCGTATTCCAGATCAGAATTCCGGTCGTCTTCCTGGCCACCGTAGAGGTCGAAGGCGAGACGCTCGGTCAAGGGGAAGCGCAGTTGAGCCCATCCTCCGTTGCTCGGTACGGAGAGCCAATTGCCGTCGAGCACGGTATAGCCTTGCCGCAACGCTCCCAGCACCGCCACGTTTCGGCCGTGAAAGAACATGCCCGAGAACTCAATTTTCTTGACTGGACGAAAGAACCAGTCCAGGGAATAAATATCGGTGGGGAGCGAGTAGCGGGCGACACGGTTCTCATTGACATGGAAACCTCCGGCGATCTTGAGACGGCCTGTCTCGTTCCATCGCTGCCAGAATTCCACGCGGCCTTCCGCTCCGGGATCGGAATCTTCGACCGGAGATCCGGAAGGCGTGGGGGCGTAAGCATTCGGATCCATCGCCGCGTCGAGCTGGCTGGTCTGGATGCCCGCAGCCTGGAGGCGCAGTCCGGCGTCGCTACCCAGACTGATGCGCTGCTCCAGGCGGATCTGCGGCTGCCACAGCCAAAGATTTCCGGCGCCAGTGAGCGGCGAAACGCCGACTTGAGCAAACGAATTCGGATCCCGGGGAGAGATGAGCGGCTTGTCCTGGCCCACCATGAGGGTCGTGTTCGTCCAGTCCAGATTGATGGCTGCGGTTCGAAGCCGGACCAGGTGATCCAGCGACGAAGTCGATCCGCCGAAGAAGTCCATGTACAGCGCCCCGGTCACTTTAGCGCCGAAGACCGTCTGGGGTCCGCTGAAAAGTAAGCCCAAGGTAGTCTGCCGGAGCGTCCCCCCGCCGGTGGCGTCCTCGGGACCCTCCGAGGCGATGGTGGGATTCTCAGTATCGTTGTTATGCCTTCCGTTCAGATAGGTGTTGAAAAGCGCCATCCCCGTAATTCGAAGGGAAAATTTTTGCGACGTCTCCACTTTGTCCTGGGCCATCTCATCGATGCGACTCTGTTGGAGCGCCAACTGTTCCTGGACGGTCGGAGCCGGTGGCGAGCTCTGTGCTGTGGCGTCGGCTTGCGCATTGGCAGGCGGGGTGGCGGCGTTGACCGTGGGGTCTGAACTGCGCTCCCCCGCCAACTCCTGGCGCAACGCATGAATTTCCTGACTCATGGCCTGGTTTTCTTTTTCCAGGCGATCCAGCCGGCTCAAAATCTCCTGCATTTCCGGCGTGCTCTGGGCGCCTGCCAGAGTCGCCCCGCAGAACAAGAGCAAGGCCGCGAAAAATTGTTTGTAACAGGATCGGGTTAGTTTGCATTTCATTGCCGAGAAGCTGCTCCGTTTTCTCCCGCATGTACGGGTGAATTGCAATCGAAAACGAACGTGTTTTTGCACCTTTCACTTATGGCATAAACCGGTAACCCACGCCATGCACCGTCAAAAAATGGCGGGGCGAGTTCGGATCCGACTCCAATTTTTGACGCAGCCGGACCACGTGCGCATCCACGGTGCGCGTGTTCGGAAAGGATTCGTAGCCCCACACCGAATTCAGAATCATGTCGCGCGTCAAAGGCCGGTCGGGATTTTGCAAAAAATAAGACAACAGATTATATTCGGCGGGCGTTAGCTTGAGCGTTTCGCCGCGCTTGGTCACTACGCGCCGCTCAAAATCCACCGCCACCGAACCGAACTGGGCGATCTTGCGCGCTTCAGGCGAGGTCCGCCGTAAAACTGCTCGAATGCGCGCCAACAGCTCGCGCGCTCCGAAAGGCTTCACCACATAATCGTCCGCGCCGATTTCCAGCAGCAAAACTTTGTCCACCTCTTCGCCCACTGCGCTGAGGACAATGATGGGAGTCTTGAGATTGGCGCTGCGGACCTGTTTGCAGATTTCGGTGCCACTCATTCCGGGCAACCGGAGATCCACGATCATCAGATCGGGTTTGATGGACAAGGCTCGCTCAAAGCCGGTTTTCCCGTCCGCAACCAGCACCGGCGAAAACCCTTCCTGCTCGAGCAGGATGCCAATGGTGTCCCGCAGGCTCTCGTCGTCGTCGATAACGAGGATAGTCGACATAAACCGGAGGCTTCTCCTCAATAACGCCGCGCACGCCGCAACCGGGCTGCGATTATCTTCCACGCTCGCGAAGGCGTCCCGTGCTGTGCGCTCTTACGATCCTAACCCGCTCGGCGGCTGGAATCTGCCGGGTTTACTACCTTCTTTGACATAAATCTGGTTTTTACTAAACATTTACAAGTTGGCAACGACTAGGGCGGGGAATTCGACGCACCATGGATCTGTACCAGAGGAGCCAGGTGTGAGCCCCTGTCCGTCTTCATTGAGCACTCGAAAGTCTCTCTCGGCGGAGCGCAGCGACGCTTCCACGGATGCATTGAGTGGCCGAGTGGCGGAGATTTCAGGCCAGGTCCTCCGGCGGCGGTCCATTGGCCCTTTCACGTTGAGTGAAACGTTTCATTCGAACGAACTGGTGCTGCCGAAACATGCGCATCGGCACGTGTACGTCACGTTCGTGATCGAGCGCGCGTTTCAAGAGACTTACTCCGGCGGCGCAATTACGTGCCGAAGCGGCGGTGTACGTTTCCTGCCGGCCGGGGAAGTTCACGAAAACCAGATCCAAGCAGGACTGCGGTGCTTGCATATCAGCATCGATCCCGCAGCGCTCGATCAACTTCACCAGCATCCAGTGGTCCCCCGGCGGCCCGCCGAGATCAACGGATTGGCCACTACCTGGCTGGCCCATCGCCTGTACGCGGAATTCTCACGCCAGGACGCGGCGTCCGCGATTGCTGCCGAGGGGCTGATCCTGGAGACGTTGGCTGAGATCGCTCGCTCAGGCGGCCGGCAAGATTCCTTTACAGCCCCGCCGTGGCTTAAGCATGCGACGGAGATTGTCGAATCCAGGTTTTTGGAGCGCCTCAGCTTAGCCAAGATCGCGTCTGAGGTGGGCGTGCACTACGTCCATCTTTCGCGGCAGTTCCACAAGTACAACCGCTGTACGGTTGGCGAGCTGATCCGCAGGCGCAGAATCCAACATGCCTGCCAATTGCTTGCGCATTCGCGGACTCCACTGGCCGAAATCGCCTTGATGTGCGGTTTCTCGGATCAAAGCCACCTTTCCTTTCTGTTCAAGCGCTACATGGGCCTAAGTCCGTCGAGGTTCCGAGGCCTGGCGGCACGAGAGGGCGAGACCAAGGACGGCGCCGAGCAACCTGCTCAAGCTTCTACTTCGACTGCCACAATCTGATCGGCATAGCGCTCGCGGCTATTTGTTATCCTTTCTGCGCGGACGCATTTTCGGCCTGCCGCTCCAGGGCGGAGCGATCCCACTTGGCGAGATTGGCGCCCGCTTCGTACGTGCTTTGGAGAAAATCCATCAGTTGAGATTGGGGAGCGGGCTGATCACGGATGTCATCGTACATCAGGATGAATTCCGAAAGACCCGAGTGATACGATGCGGCGGGCGGTCGAATCCGATAGGTCTTGAAGCCGGCCGGCTCGGGAACCGTATAGGAATAAAACGCCGGGCCTTTTATTTCCCCGCCGCCCGGCCAGAATCCCGCGCTCGATACTTCGTGCGAATACGCCTCCTGCGCCATCGGATCGGGACGAGGCGGAGCGAGCCGGCCGGAGAAGCGCGTCACCGCGATATCGAAGCTGCCCCAGAAGAACTGCACCGGGACTGCACTTCCCGATGAAGCGCGCGCGGAAGTCCTTGAGAACCGTATCGACCGAGACCAGGATACGGAAGAATCGTTCTACCGAGGCACGGTCGTAGGACTTGTGCACATTGTCTTGATCGAAGGGAATCGGGTTCGGCACTTCGTCTGGATGAGCATGGATCTCGACATTGATTCCCATGGAGTGCAGGGTGCCCATGAGACTCGCGATAAAAATCCGCAACCGAGCGCGGCGCAAGATCCAGGGCTCTTCACAGCGCCCTCGTTGGTCTCGATGATGAGCTTGTGACTGAGGAAATCGAACCGTATTTCGAAGATGCCGCCGGCCATACGGAATGGGTGAGGTTGTTAAGCCGCGCGCCGTAACATACAGCGGAACGTTCCACCAGTGATTAATGAGCGGCGTGAGTGTCATGCGGATCTTTCCGACGATCTGCGTCCACATGTGCAGCGTGTCGTAGGTATCCTGCCAAGCTTCCAGCGGCAGTTCGGGCCAGGCGAGTCTTTGTAGCAGTCATGGCGGGCGTATCCTCCGATTTATAAGAGGTCGGGTGGGGTTACATCCCCAGCAGATTAGTTTCTAGCTTCAAATATCCGTGCTCTTCTGCCCAAATGTTGAGCGCGACGGTCGCGATCTCATCGACGATCGGGACGGCGTGGCCGTCCTTGGTCAGGTCCACGGATTTCAGATAAATGTCGGCAGGTGTCGCACGCATCCACGCGGACGGCGTGGAACTCCGCGGCGGTGTAGATCGGGAGCTTATCCTTATTCTCTTCTCCGCAGTTCCAGCACAGAGCACGCGTCGAAAAGGCCATTCAGTGGAGCAGACCGAGCACAGCAGCCAGCGTTTGGCGCCATCGCCCTCGCCATGCAGGACGCCCAGCCACGCGGCCAGGAGCTGCAAAACGGGCAGGTCCGGCTTTCGGGTTCGGCCTGCACATCGCCGCGCGACGCCAGATACTCGGCGTACGGTTGCAGCAGCACGCGCGCGAAGAAGCGTCCGTAAGGATCGGCGGCCTGGGTGTGGGCGACGCCATCTTCCCAGGCGGCCTGGAGCAATTCTGGATTGAGGGAGCTTCTGCCTTTGTCGGCTAATCCGTCGGGCCCGGAGCGAGCCACAAGATCGATCAGTGGACCGACAGTACGGAGCCAGAGCGGCCAGGTCCGTCTCGCCTTTGGCCCGCAATGTTTCAAAGATCGGCTTCTGGAAAAGCGCCAGCTCGCGATAAAAGGCCAAGAAGATCGGCTGCGGCGGGATACCGGGAGGCAAGCTCAGCGGCACGCCGGATGCGCGCGTCAAAACTCCACTTCATTCCTTGGGCGCGGGCTGGCCCGTCACGCGCAGATACCACAGGCGATGATGCGTCCTGGCCCAAGCTCGCGAGACCCAACCCGTGGTGATCGCTTTCATACTATCCGGAACAAAGAAGACGCCCATGTAAATGTGGATGATGAATCCGCCGATCGTAAGCAGCGCGGCGCTCTCGTGAATCAGGATCATGACGCCGCCTCACCCAGGCCGCCTGTCTCGGCACATACTCCGGAATCCACATAAAGAAACCGGACAGCAGCAGCAACAGCGCGCCATAGAACATCAGCCAATAGAAAAGCTTTTGGCCGGCATTAAAGCGTTCCGAAAACGGAAGCCGTTCGTCGTGATTGGTGACATAGTTGTCGACCGCGCTCAGCCAGCGCTTATCGTTCGGGCTAATTTCCATGTCACGATGCCACAGATTCTGCATCCAGAGCGTGCCCATCAGGAAGACGATCCCGAAAATCGGATGCCAGAAGCGCGAGGTCGGGCCACCGCCCATCACTGTGGCGAGCCAGAAGAAATGCGGCGAATAAAAGGCGAGGCCGGTGGCCAGGCAGTAGAGATAGGTCAGCCCGGTGAGCCAGTGCATGACACGCTCGCGGAAGGTGTAGCGTTCAATTTCGCCGCGCCTGGATTCGTTCGGTGTCACCGTGGCCGCGGCGTTCATTTCGGCTCTCCCTTCTTTTCCTGCTCTTCGACCTTCTTCGGCCCGTAGCGGACGTAGTGGGTGCGCGACGCCGATGATTCCCACGGCCATGGCGAGATTACCGATCCATTTCAGCGGGCCTTTCCAAATCCGCACCATCCACGGCACCTGCGGATCTTTGGGGAGTCCGCCGTACAACTCCGGATGATCGATGTCGTGCAGAACGTAAATCACGTGCGTGCCACCGACGCCTGGAGGATCGTACACGCCGGCGTTGGTGTGCGAAGTATGCTCGCGCAACTGCGCGCGCGCGCGTCTGAGCGAGATCCTGCATGTCCTCCTTGCTGCCGAAATGCAGGCAGCCGGTGGGGCAGGCCTTGATGCAGGCCGGTTCAAGCCCAGCGCCCACGCGATCCGAGCAGAGCGTGCACTTGTGAACTTTCTTGGTCTCGCGGTTGAATTTTGGAATGTTAAAAGGACAGCCACTGAGACAATACTGGCAGCCGATGCAGTTCTCCTGCTGGAAATCGACGATGCCGTTCGAGTACTGAACAATCGCCCCGTCGGCCGGGCACGCCCGCAAGCAGCCTGGATCGGCGCAATGCATGCACTGATCCTTGCGCATCAGCCAGCTCAGAGTGCCGTCGCTGTCGACATGCTCGTTGAACCGGATCAGGTTGTAGTAATTCCAGGCCAGATCCGGCATGGTCTGATAGGTGTTGTCGAAAACCGTTTCGCGGAATGGATAGCCGTTCCATTCCAGGCACGCCACCTCACAGGCCTTGCAGCCGATGCACGTGGTGACGTCGATGAGCTTGCATACGTCGTAGGTGCGCGAGGTGTTGCGTCCCGGCACTGGTCCGGCGTGGCCGGAGATGGCTTTGATTTCGAGTGGTCCGTTCGCCATGGCGCGCCTCCGCTATGCCTTCTCGATCTTCACCAGAAATCCCTTGAATTCCGGTGTGTAGGCGTTCGGATCGGTTACCGTAGGCGATAAGAGATTCGCCAACGAACGCGGCACCCTTCCGGCGTCCTCCTGGATACCGCGAAAACCCTGATGAATCGGGCATGCCGATCTGATAGACCTTTTTGCCGTCGATGGTCATGGGCCGGATGCGCCGCGTCACCATCGCCTTCGCGATATAAGTCGCGCGCGCGCTGGTCACCTTCACCCGGTCTCCGCCTTGGATGCCCAGTTCGCCGGCAAGTTCCACGGGAATCTCGACAAACATCTCGGGCACGAGTTGGACGTTCATCGGATTGTTTTTCGTCCAATAATGATAGTGCTCGGTGAGGCGATACGTGGTGCACACCACATTGAATCCCTGCGGCCGGCGTCCCGTATTTGTCCATATCGGAGCTGTACTTCTTCACCACCGGATTGTTGGACTGCTGCGGATGCAGCGGGTTCGCGATCGGGCTCTCGAACGGCTCGTAGTGTTCGGGGAACGGGCCATCGGCCATCCCGGCCAACGGGACGAACAAACGCCCGATGCCCTCCGGATTCATGATGAACGGCCCCATGTGGTCCTTCGGTGCCGAGTCGGGCTTGAAGTCCGGCACGTCGTTGCCGACCCATCTTTTCTGCGCTTCGTTCCACCAGACCTGGCGGCGGTCCGCATCCCACGGCTTTCCGCTGGGGTCGCAGGACGCGCGGTTATACATGACGCGCCGGTTCATCGGCCAGGACCAGGCCCAATTGGGATAAATCCCGAGGCCGGACGGGTCGTCGGTGCCGCGGCGCTGCATCAGCGGCCCGGCTTCGGTCCAGGAGCCGCACCATAACCAATTGCCGCTGGAAGTGGAGCCATCGTCGCGCAGGAAGGCAAAGCCCGGCAGTTGTTGTCCGGCTTTGATAACCTGCTGTCGTCGCCGGATCAGTGACATCGCGCTACGGCGCGCCCGTTGAGCTCTTTGGCGACCTCAGAAAGAGAAGGATTGTACGGGTCCGTGTAGTTCCAGGTGAGCTTTACGATCGGGTCGGGGAACTTGCCGCCCTCCTTCTGATACAGCTCGCGAACCTTAAGGAAGATGCGCGCCAGGATCTCCTGATCCAGCTTGGCGTCGCCGGGCGGGGGCACGGCCGTCCATTTCCATTGCAGCCAGCGCGCCGAATTTACCAAGGTGCCGTCTTTTTCGGCGAATCCCGCGCCCGGCAAGCGATACACCTCGGTCTTGATGTTTTTCAGTTCCTCGGGCGTGATGCCGGGAGATCTGCCAGAATCCGCTGGTTTCATCGGGGTAGATTTCGCAGACCACCAGCCAGTCGGCCTTTTTCAGCGCGTCGATATTCTTCTGCGAATTCGGTCCGATGGCCACGCCGTTCATGCCGAACGCGATCAGGCCTTTCACTTTGCCTCGATACATGTCGTCCCAGATGTGGACCCAGGAGTACTCGCGGTCCACCTTGGGCAAATAGGAAAAGGCCCAGTCATTGTCCTTATTCGCGGCGTCGCCATACATCGACTTCAGCAACGAAACAGCGAATTTGGGCGTGTTCGACCAGTAGTTCCAGGAATCCCAATCCTTGGGTTTTGACGAGGTGGGGGTGATGCGCTTCATCCACGCCGCAAAGTCGTGTCGGCGGGAGTGGGGACCTTCAGGTAGCCTGGAAGATTATCGAAGATGCCGGCAATGTCGGTGGCGCCTTGGATATTGGAATGCCCGCGCAACGCATTCACGCCTCCGCCCGCACGACCAACGTTGCCGAGCAGTAACTGCAGCATCGCGGCGGTGCGGATGATCTGCGACCCAAAGCTATGCTGCGTCCATCCGACCGCGTAAATAATCGTGCCCACCTGTTTGGTGTTGCCGTCTTTGCGGATCGAGGTGAACAAGTCGGCGGCTTTCAGAAACTGATCCTTCGGGATGCCGGTAATGCGCTCCACCATCTCGGGCGTGTAGCGCGAATATTGCTTTTTCAGTAACTGGTACACGCAGCGCGGATTTTCGAGCGAGGTGTCGAAGTTGACGTTGGACGGGAGCAGCGGCGGGCCGCTAGCCGCCTTCGAGCCTGCGCCTCCTACTTCTTCATAGTTCCAAGTCGACTTGTCGTAAATCTGCGTCGCCGGGATCGAAGCCGGAATATAATCCGTCTTCGGGCAGCTTAAATCCTTCTTTGATCACGAACGCCGCGTTGGTGTAGTTAACCAGATAGTCCTTGGCGATTCGCTGATTTTCGAGCGCGTAATGAATCAGGCCGCCCAGAAACGCGATGTCGCTGCCGGCGCGGATCTGAACGAGCATGTCCGCCACCGCGGCGGTTCGCGTAAACCGCGGATCGACCACTAACATCTTGGCGTTGCGCTGGCGCTTGGCTTCGATCGCCCATTTAAAGCCGCAGGGGTGATTTTCGGCCGGATTGCCGCCCATGATCAACATCATGTCGGTGTTCTTGATGTCGATCCAGCCATTCGTCATGGCTCCGCGTCCGAATGTTGGCCCCAAACTGGAGACCGTGGGGCCGTGTCAAACCCTGGCCTGATTTTCGAGGTAAGTAGACTCCCAGGCTGCGCATCGTTTTGACGGCCAGGTAGTTGAACTCGTTGGTGTCGGTGCAGCCGCCGTTCCAGGCGATGCTTTCCACTCGGTTCACGGTGCGGCCTTGCGAATCGGTGGTGATAAACGTGTCGTCGCGCGTCTTCTTTATATGAGCGCCCGATCTCGTCGATAGCCTGGTCCCAGCCGATGTCTTCCCAATGATCGGACCCGGGCCGCCGCACCTGCGGCTTCAGCAGGCGGCGATCATTGAGGATGTCCTGCATGAGCGAGGATCCCTTCGGGCACAGCGTGCCGCGATTGATCGGGATGATCTGGATCGCCCTCCACGTGCACCACCTGCGCGGTTACGTTCTTGGCTTTGTCGCCGAGCGTGTGAATAATGACGCCGCAACTGACCGAACAATACGGACACGTCGAACGCGTTTCCGTAGTGCGCGCGATTTTCAGTTCTTGCGCTTGCGCGTATGCGTTCTTAACGTCGAAACCGAGAACGGAAGCAACCACCGCACCTGTTCCGGTCTTGAGGAAGCCCCTGCGTGTTGTAGTCACGAGCCAGCTCCTAGTCGGGAGATTTAATTCGGTTGAATTATAGCACCGTGCTCAAGCCTGTGAGCCGGCTTACCGGTCGCGGGCGCGAGATGGCACTCATCCCCGCGGTAAGTTGCATCCGGGTCAATTCATCCCGTGCGGGTCGTGTCGATGTTTCTAAGCCGTGCAAGTTTTTCATGCATCGCCTCGAGCAGCCAGGAGTGCCGGGGGATCTTATAAGGGCGAGCCTTAACCGCCTTATCGATGGCCTTCAACATCTCAGCAGGTACACGTAGAGATACGGTGATGGTATTTTTCTTCTTACTGAGCGATGTTCGATTAGAGCTTACACGAGTTCGTGCGGCTCCACCCTTTGGCGGATCGGCCATGCGAGATGCCCCATGAAATGTAGTTTGAAAGGAACTATTATTACCACAGAAAAGCCGCAGCTTGTAGTTTCGCTTACAGCACATCTGACATCAGCGTAGTAACTAGTTGGATATCTAGGTGACATCGATGGCATCACTTACCGTTTCAATTCAATAAATTACCGGGGGCGAATTCTAACCTGGCCTCCACAAAATAAACATTGGCAACTGCAAGGCCAAATGCGATCCCAAGTTACCTCGACTACAATTGAATTGCGTGGTCCGACATGCTTAAACTTGGTGCCATCGTGTTGGCGGCGTCGCTCTCCATCTTGAGTCAGGACATGTTGAGTCAGGAATTGAAGGTCGATCATGTCACGGCGGCGGGCCGCGACCTTCGCGCGTTGATGCTGGCTCTTCACACCGTTGGTATCCCGAGCCAGTACGGTGGTCCGCATGCCAACCGCGCCACCGAGATGGCGCTCACCAGTTTTCCGGATGGTTCCTATCTGGAGTTAATCGCCATTCAGCGGAAGGCCGATCCGGCAGCGCTCGCTGCTCACGAGTGGCGTGTTGCCATGGAGAGCTTTGCCGGACCGTGCGCCTGGGCGGTGCGTCCAAAGGATTTATCCGCAGAAGTCCAGCGCTTGCGCGCCGCCTCAGTCGCCGTCACGGATGCCAAGCGAAACGGGCGTCTGCGGCCCGATCGAGTGCGGTTGGACTGGGAAACAGCCCAGGTTGGCGCGGGCAACGGGACCTTCTTTCCATTCTTGATCCACGATTTTACGCCGCGAGACGACCGCGCGTATCCGACTGGCAAACCAACCACGGAGAGCTTCACCGGCATATCCAAAGTGGTCATCGGAGTGAAAGACCTGGATGCGGCCGTCGCGCAGTTTCAGCGCGCGTATGGACTTCCGGCGCCCAAGCGCCAGGCCGATGCGGATTTCGGCGCCGCTCTGGCTTGGTTTCAAGGCACTCCGGTGGTGTTGGCAACACCGCTCTCATCCGGATCGTGGCTGGATGTTCGCCTCGCCCGCTTCGGTGACGGCCCTTGCGCATTTATTCTGGCGCGCGGCAAGAAATCCGGTATTTCGATTAAACGCGGCTCTAACTGGTTTGGGAAGCAGGTGGTCTGGTTCGATCCGTCTCAATTAGGCTGGTATCTCGGCGTGGAATAACGCTGTCCGGAATCGGGCGGCGTTAAGCGGGCCCTGCTATCCTGAAATTTCGCATTCCTCTTCCGGATCAACCGCTTTGAAAATAGGATTTGTAAGTCTCGGCTGCCCTAAGAACCTCGTGGACAGCGAGGTAATGATGGGTCAACTGGTGGAGCGCGGCCATCTGCTCACGCACGACCCTGCCGACGCCGATGTCCTGGTCGTCAACACTTGCAGTTTCATCGATCCGGCCAAGCAGGAATCGATCGACACGATTCTCGAGATGGCCGAGCACAAAAAGTCCGGCCGTGCGCGCAAGCTGATCGTCGCCGGATGCCTGGTGGAGCGCTATCGCGACCAAATTCACAAAGAGCTTCCCGAAGTTGACGCCGTGCTCGGCACCAACGAATTGGAACGGATCGTTGCTCTCTGCGAGGGAGAATCGCTGGATGGCAGCGCAAGCGAGCCGTATCTCTATCACGATCTGACGCCGCGCATCCTGGCGACACCGCGTCACTACGCCTACATCAAAATCGCGGAAGGCTGCGATCATCCTTGCGCCTTCTGTGTGATTCCGCAATACCGGGGTAAGTTCCGCAGCCGCCGCTTTGAATCCGTCGTTGTCGAGGCCACCCGGCTGTTCGCGCAGGGCGTCCGCGAGATCAATCTGATCGGCCAAGACACCACCTCGTATGGCGAGGATCTTGGAATTAAGGATGGGCTGGCGCAACTTATGGCGCGTTTGGCCCAAATCGACACCCCACACGCGAAATGGGTTCGTTTCCTGTACTGCTATCCGAACCGCATCACGCAAAAGTTGCTCGATACCATCGCCGAACACGCCGCGTTGGTGAAATATATCGACATGCCGCTGCAGCACGCCAGTGCGCCCATTCTGAAGCGCATGAAACGCGGCTCGCATGGCGACTTCTTTTTGAAGTTACTGGAGCGGATTCGCGCCACGATTCCCGGCGTCGCAATTCGGACTAGCATGATTGTCGGTTTCCCGGGCGAGACTGATGCGGACTACCAAGTCCTCTCCGATTTCGTGAAAGCTGCGCGATTCGACCGGCTAGGAGTCTTTTCTTACTCTGACGAGGACACCAGCACGAGCTTCCACCTGGACGGCAAGGTAGATGGAGCCACGATTGAGCGTCGCAAACGCAGTCTCATGGCTCTGCAGCGCCGCGATTTCCCGCGCCCGCAATCGCGCTTTGATCGGTCAGGAAGTCGATGTGCTGGTCGAGGGCCTCTCCGAAGAAACCGACTTGTTGTGGAAAGCCCGGATGTCCACCCAAGCGCCGGAAATCGACGGAATCTGCTACATCAATGATTTTGGCGATGCACCGCCGCGACCGGGCGAGATCCGGCGCATGCACATCACCGAAGCGCACGACTATGATTTGATCGGTGGTCTGACCGATTCGGCCCCGCTTTCCGCCCCTGCCAACAGCCGATCCTTTCCCCATCCTCGCGACAACGCGATGAAATGCCCGATTTGCAAAAAGGAAGTCACGCCTGAAAACGATTTCTTCCCCTTTTGCAGCGAGCGCTGCAAGATCATCGATCTAGGCAACTGGGCTAGCGAGAAATACGTGATTTCGACTCCGGTGCAGCCCGAGGAATCCGACCAGGAAGGCCCAGGGCCGGGGCCAGATGGGCGCGGTGGCGCCGATGAGTCCTAGTCCGTCGTCCGCGGCGGCGAATCGATCTGATCTTTCTCATCGCAACCTGGTTCGGCTGCGGTCTCTCCCCCATTGCTCCTGGAACGGCGGGATCGCTCGCCGCTGTGGTGATCGGTGTCGCATTGCAGATCTACACTGGGGCTGGACGCGGCACGTTTCTCCTGCTCGCGGTCATCCTTTGTATTCCCGGGATCTGGGCCGCGGGCATCGTCGCGCAACGGGAAAATCGCATCGATCCGCACATCGTGGTGGTCGACGAGGTGATCGGCCAATGGATCACCATCGCCGGCGCATCCACGCTCAACTGGAAAAGCTGGACCGCCGCGTTCTTGCTCTTTCGATCTGCTCGATGTCTGGAAACCGCCGCCGGCGCGTCAATTCGAGAGCTTTCCGGGCGGTTGGGGCATCGTCGCCGACGACGTGATGGCGGGCATTTACGGCGCGCTTGCTATATTCTTATTAGACCGACTTCATCTCTTCTGATTTATGGCTTCTAAAAAGGACTCGAACGGCCGTCCTCAAATTTCGAAAGTGACTCCCGAGGCGGCCATTCCCGGCGGCGAGTTTCAGATCCGCGGCGCCGGCCTCGCTCGGGCCGATCGCCCGCGCGTAACTATCGGCGATGTGGAAGCGCCGGTGGTCATCGGGTCCGACTCGTATGTAATTGTGCGCGTGCCCGAAGGTGCTTCAGCCGGCGAATTGATCGTGGCCGCCGGCAATCAGAGCAGTTCGCCCTGGACTTGCGATATCGGCATTCAAGTGGCCGACAATCTGTATCCCGTCGGAAATCCCGTAGTCGATTCTTTTGGCAATGCGTATGTGACCTTCAGCGGATCGCGTGGGCAAAAGACCCCCGTGTCAGTCTACAAAATCGACCTGAACTACACTTCCAAGCCGTTCGTGACGGATTTGATGAACGCCACCGGCCTGGCTTTTGACAAAGCGGGCACGCTCTATGTCTCCAGCCGCTATGACGGTGTCGTCTATCAAGTCACGCCTGCGGGTACCGCGTCGGTGTACGTCGAGGGAATGGGCGTGGCCACCGGTATCGCGTTCGATCCCGAAGAGAATCTCTACGTGGGCGACCGCAGCGGCACCATTTTCAAAATCAGCCGGGCGCGCCAGATTTACGTTTTCGCGACCCTGGAGCCATCCATCGCTGCCTATCACCTGGCCTTCTCAAACGATGGCGATCTGTTCGTGACGGGACCGACCACCTCCAGTTTCGATTCCGTGTATCGTGTGACGCCCGCGGGCGAAGTCACCACATTTTATCGGGGGTTGGGCCGCCCGCAAGGGTTGGCTTTCGATGAAGAAGGCCGTCTCTACGTCGCCGCCTCTATGAGCGGGCGTCGCGGCGTGGTGCGTTTTGATCATCAGCCCGTTCCCGAATTGTTCCTCTCTGGGCCGGCCATCGTCGGTCTGGCCTTTACGCCTTCCCGTGCGATGCTGGTCTCAACCAACAATGCCCTGTTTCGGGTGGACGTTGGCATCACCGGCAGACCTCTCCCCTGATGCCGGACGCCGAGATTATCGCGGTCGGCTCCGAACTGCTGACCCCGCAGAGACTCGATACTAATTCGCTCTACCTCACCGATCAACTCAACGCGCTAGGCGTCGAGGTCGTTCGAAAAACCGTGGTTGGCGACGAACGGGAGCGCCTCACCGACACCATCCTCGGAGCCGTCGCCCGTTCTCAGGTCATTATCTTGACGGGAGGTTTAGGGCCCACCGAAGACGATCTGACTCGCGATGCGGTCGCTTCCGCGCTCGGCCGCGCGCTCATTTTTCATCAGGAAATCTGCGACCGTATCGAGGAACGCATTCGCCGTTTCGGCCGCAAGATGGCGGAAATCAATCGCCGCCAGGCTTACGTCATCGAGGGCGCCCAGGTTTTGGCCAACGATCGCGGCACCGCGCCCGGCCAATGGATACAGAAGGACGGCTTAGTCCTGATGTTGCTTCCCGGCCCTCCCAGCGAACTGAAGGCGATGTTCGAAGCGCAATGTTTGCCGTGCCTGCCAGAAATTTCTGCCGCCGCAGTTCATCCGCAGCCGCTTTCTGCGCACGGTTGGGATGACGGAGTCGGAATTGGATGAACTGATTTCACCTGTGTACTCCAGTTATCCTCATCTCGCGACCACGATTCTGGCTGTGTCCGGCGAGATTCACGTGCATCTGCGGGCGCGCTGCGCGACCGAGCAGCAGGCGCAAGCGTTGGTGGACGAAGCCGGCGGCCGAGTCGAGGCGCTGTTAGGCGACCGCGTTTACTCGCGCAACGGCGATTCGCTCGAAAAGGTTGTCGGCGATCTGCTCCGCGCCCGTCACGCTACCTTAAGCGTGGCCGAAAGCGCGACCGGCGGCTTGCTCGGAGGCCGAATCACCAACGTGCCTTCCAGCTCCGATTATTTTCGCGGTGGATTCGTCGTCTATTCGGATGAGATGAAAACCAAGCTGCTGGGCGTTCCCGAGGCTCTGCTGGCTTCTGAGACAGCCGTCAGCGAGCCAGTGGCCAAGGCCATGGCGGAAGGCGCTAAGGAGCGGACCGCTGCCGACTACGCGTTGTCCATTACCGGCTATGCGGGGCCAGCCGGAGAGCCAGCCGGGTTGGTGTTCATCGGACTCGCTACTCCCAACGGCACCGAAGTGCGCCGCGTAAATTTTGGCGGCGACCGCGAGCGTGTGCGCATGTTCTCCACCAACATCGCGCTGGATTTTCTGCGCCGAAATCTCTTGCAAAGCCGGGAATAGGGACCGCGAATGCTCGCTCGTCTGCTTGCCGCCCTTATTCTCACTTGCTGCGCTGCTTATCCGGACATGCTTATCCGGGACGTCACCGTGATCGATGTTTCCCGCGGCATCACGCTTCCGAACCGCTCGATCTTGATTCGCGGTGAGAGAATCGCCGAAGTCGGAACCGCGATTGCGGCGTCAAGCGACCTGCAGATTATCGATGGCACGGGCAAATTCGTGATCCCCGGATTATGGGACATGCATGTGCATCTCACCGGGCAAGCTCAATTGCGAGCCTATCTTGACTTTGGAATTACCGGTGTTCGCGATATGGGCAGCGATTTTGGTGTTGTAAAACAATGGCGCGATGCGATTCAAAAAGGTGCAATGCTGGGGCCGCGCATCGAAACATCCGGTCCCGCCTTTGACGGTTTTCCCACCGAAAATGTAGCAGTCCCGGTGGAGATAGTGCGCGACCCCAGCCAGGCGCGCGCGCTGTTTGATCGCCTCGACCAACAAGGAGTTGATTTCGTCAGCGTATTTCCGCGGCTCCCGCGCGACGTCTACTTCGCGCTCGCCGAACGCGCCCGCAAATACTATTCTTCTGTCTCCGGTCCCGTGCCTGCCACTGTCAGCGTGCTGGAAGCCATCGATGCCAGACAGAAGACCATCGACCGCATGTCGGGCATTGTGCTGGCCTGCTCCACGGAAGAAAAAAAGCTTCGACCGATACGCTCACTCGCGCTCGAGCGGCGCGACCAGGAGGGTTTTCGAGAGGCTGAGATTGCCGCGATGAACTCCTTTAGCTCCGAGAAGGCGCAGGCCTTGTTTCAGCGCATGGCCTTATATGGAACGCGAGCCGTTCCGATGTTCGTAGCCTTGCGCTCGTCGCGATACGGGACAACGCTCTATGACCTACTCGCTCGGCTTTTGGTCCAGATGCACACGGCAGGCGTGGGCGTATTGGCTGGCACCGATTCGGGGATTGGCGACGCCCATCCTGGCGAGAGTTTGCACCAGGAGTTGGAGTTGCTCGTGGGCGCTGGGCTGACGCCGGCCGAAGCGCTGCGCAGCGCGACGCTGGAGCCCTCCAATTACTTGGATGCGAACGAATCCCTCGGGGCCGTGGAGCCGGGAAGATTGGCCGACCTGGTTCTACTCGATGCGAATCCGTTGTCGGACATTCGGAATACGCGCAAGATCGCGGCAGTATTCTCTGGTGGAAAATATCTCCCGAAGACGCCGGCAGTGCGAAAATCGGAATAGCAATGCCGTTTCAGGTTTTCCAAGCCGAGGCCGCCAGCATTCTTAGCGCGACCACCGGCTTCATCGCGCAAGCCGGATTCACACATTCTTTGACGCCCGCGCGCAATTGCACCTTCGGCTGCAGCTATTGTTATGTTCCGACCATGCGAATCTATGGCGGACTCAAGCCGAATGATTGGAATCATTGGGGCCAGTTCACTACGTTCAAATCCAACGCGCCTGCATTATTGAGCACTCAGCTCGATTCGAGCCAAGTCATTTATTGCTCTCCGCTGGTCGATCCTTATCAGCCTGCCGAAGAGACCGAGCAACTGATGCCGCGCATCCTCGATCAACTATTGGCCCAGCCGCCCAGATTGTTCGTGATTCAGACACGCGGCCCGCTCATTCTCAGGGATCTAGCGAAACTTGTGGATCTCGCGCGGCGCACCCAGGTACGCGTGAGCTTTTCGGTTACTACCGACCGCGAAGACGTCCGGCGACTCTATGAGCCGCACTGCGCCTCCATCGAACAGCGTCTCGCAACTATCCGGACGTTGCGGGATTCTGGGATTATGACTTTTGCAACGCTCGCGCCCTTGCTGCCGTGCGATCCGGAAGAACTTGCCGGCCGTGCTCTAGACGCCACTGAGCAGGACATCATCGGTGATCCACTGCATCTACGCGCCACCAAGCCGCGCGGCGCAACAACTCGCGACGCTGCATTCGCCATCAGCCGGCGGCACGAATTCTCCGCTTGGCTCGATCCGGAGTTTCAGGCGGAAGTGACGCGACGAATTTCCAACGTCGTTCGAAAGGCCGGGCGTCGATTCGGAACCGGTCCGGAGGGTTTTCGATGGCTGACACAATAACGCTTCATCCTGTTTTGGAGAGGTTGGGAATCCAGCCGGTGAATTCCGGTGCGTGCGGCAAAGAGTGGATTGCCCCATCCTCTGGCTGCACCGTCGCTAGCATCAGTCCTGCCGATGACGCCGAGCTTGCGCAAGTGCGTCTGGCTTCCGCCGAAGATTACGAACGTGTCGTCACCGATTCGCTGGAAGTGTTTCAACGCTGGCGATTGCTGCCCGCTCCGCAGCGTGGCCAGATTATTCGGGAGATCGGCGACGAGTTACGCCATTTCAAAGACGATCTCGGCACGCTGGTCACGCTCGAAATGGGAAAGATTCTGGCCGAAGGGAAAGGCGAAGTCCAGGAGATGATCGATGTCGCCGACTTCGCTGTCGGGCTTTCGCGGCAACTCTATGGACTCACGATGCCGAGCGAGCGCCCGGGCCATCGCATGTACGAACAATGGCATCCGCTCGGCCTGGTCGGCGTGATTTCCGCTTTCAATTTTCCCGTCGCAGTATGGTCCTGGAACGCGCTGATTGCCGCCGTCTGTGGCGACTGCGTTCTTTGGAAGCCGTCGCTCAAAACGCCGCTGACAGCTATCGCAGTTCAAAAGATATGTGATCGCGTTTTAGAGCGGCATGGTTGGCGAGGTGTATTCAGCCTCGTGATTGGCGACGATGCCACCGTCGGTAAGCGGCTAATCGAAGACCATCGCGTGCCACTAATCAGCGCCACCGGCTCCTGTCGCATGGGGCGAACTGTCGCGGAAACCGTCGCGCGGAGGCTGGGCCGCACTTTGCTCGAACTCGGCGGAAATAACGGCGTCATCGTGATGAACGATGCCAACCTCGATCTGACGCTTCGAGCGGTCTTGTTCGGTGCCGTCGGCACCGCGGGCCAGCGCTGCACCACCATTCGCCGGCTGTTCCTGCAGCGCGGAATCGCCGCGGAGATGACTCGAAAATTGATGGCCGCCTATGCGCAGATTCGCATCGGCAATCCGCTGGATCAAACCACGCTCGTCGGACCGCTCATCGACCATCCGGCGGTGGAAGGCATGCGCGCCGCGCTTGACCGTATCTGCATTGAAGGTGGCGAAATACTTTACGGCGGCGAAAGCTTAGGTGGCTGCTATGTCCGGCCCGCGCTCGTCAAAGCCGATCCGGCCATGCCGATCCTCAAAGAAGAAGTTTTCGCCCCGATTCTCTACCTGGTTGAATTCGATTCGCTCGACCAGGCCATCGCGTGGCATAACGCCGTGCCGCAGGGGCTGTCGTCCGCCATGTTCACGACCAACGTGATTTCGGCTGAAACATTTCTCAGCCCGCGCGGCAGCGATTGTGGAATCGCAAATATCAATATCGGAACCAGCGGAGCCGAAATCGGCGGCGCATTCGGGGGCGAAAAGGATACCGGAGGCGGTCGCGAATCCGGCAGCGATGCCTGGAAAGCTTATATGCGGCGCCAAACGGTCACTGTCAACTGGTCCGATCAGCTTCCTCTCGCGCAGGGCATCCAGTTCGAGGTCTAGTCGACCGCTCGGCTACCATAAAGAGTGTGATCCGCCGCCCGGCCGTGTTTTTCTTGCTCATCCTGTCCGCGGCCGCGCAAACGGCTCCTGAGAAAGCTGAGGCTCCCCTTCAAAATCAGGGTAAACCGATGCGTCTGCCCTACGAATGCACGGCGGCCGACAGCCAGAGTGCCGGCCTGAGTTGCTCGGAAGATGAGCCTTGCCCCGTGTATCTTGAACTCGCCAACGTTGAGGCGGTTGGCAACAGGCTTTTCCTTACCGGCAATCTGCATACTCACAATGCGACGTTGTACTCGGTTCTGCTCGGCTCCGAAGATTCCGGCGCGACGTGGACCGAGCCTCAGGCGCGAATCTTATCTTCCGGCCTGGATCAAATCCAATTCTTCGATTTCCAAAACGGATGGATTTCCGGATCGAATTTGCAGAGCGCTCCGCGCGATCCGTTCTTTCTAATTTCCACCGACGGAGGCAAGACCTGGCGAAAGCGCGATATTTTTGATGAGAGCCGCGTGGTTGCGGTGGAGCGCTTTTGGTTCACGTCGCCCAAGGAGGGAATGATGCTGATTGACGCGCGCCTCGATAACAACCGCCGCGAACTCTATGAGACCCGAACCGGCGGTGAAAGTTGGGCGCTGCGCCAAGCCAGTCTCACTCCCATTCATTTTCCTCTGAATCCGGATACGTCGCACTCGGGCTGGCGGCTGCGCGCCGATGCCGCCACGCACAGTTATGCCGTCGAAAAATCGCAATCTGAACACTGGCAGAAAGTCGCGAGTTTCTTGGTTGACGCCGGCGCGTGTAAGCAATGAAGTCAGATCCGATCGAGCTGGAGCTTTTCCGTCATCTGCTGGTTTCCATCGCCGAAGAAATGGGAGCGGTGTTACGGAAGACGTCTTACTCCGCCAATATCAAAGAACGGCGCGATTATTCATGCGCTGTTTACGACCAGAAGGGCGAGACGGTCGCCATGGGCGATCATATGCCGGTGCATCTGGGCGCCATGCCGCTATCGGTCCGTCATGCCATGGAAGCGTTTCAATTCCAGCCCGGCGACGTCGCCATCCTGAACGATCCGTTCCGCGGCGGAACTCATCTCCCCGACATCACCGCGGTTTCCGGCGTATTCGTGCCAGGAATTCGCCGGCCGGCGTTCTATGTTGCCAACCGCGCGCATCATGCCGACGTCGGCGGGATGAGCCCGGGATCGATGCCGCTGGCGCGTGAAATCTTTCAGGAAGGCCTCCGTATTCCACCCGTATTGTTGATGCGCGGAGGCAGCATGAATCGCGAAATGCTGGACCTGATCCTGGCGAACGTGCGAACACCAGAGGAACGTCAGGGCGACCTGCTGGCTCAATGCATGGCGATACGCCGCGGCGAGCAGCGGCTCATCGAGTTTGTGGCGAAATACGGAATTTCGAAAGTACATCGCAATATGGCGCAGCTCTGCGATTACAGCGAACGCATGATGCGAGCGGCGATACGACGGCTGCCTGCCGGCCAATATAGCTTCGAGGATTTTCTTGACAACGACGGCATTACCGATCGGCCGGTTCGGATCGCGGTTACAGTCACGATTCACGGCGATCGCGCCACCATCGACTTCAGCCGCTCCGACCCGCAGGCCGAGGGGCCCATCAACGCGAACTACGCGGTCGCGGTTTCAGCCACCACGTATGTCTTCCGTTGCTTGGTCCGCGAGGATATTCCTTACACCGCCGGCGTGATGCGGCCACTCGAAGTGATCGCGCCGAGCGGCTTAGTGGTCAGTGCTCAAGCTCCCGCCGCCATGGCAGCCGGCAACGTCGAAACCTCGCAACGGATCACGGACGTTGTGTTGGGAGCGTTAGCGCAAGCCGCTCCGAAATCGATTCCCGCCGCGAGTTCGGGCACCATGAACAACCTGAGCTTCGGCGGCTGGGACCGCTTTCGCGGCCGTGCTTTTGCCTATTACGAAACCATCGCGGGCGGCATGGGAGCGTCGGCCATCGCGGATGGCCTAAGTGCTACCCACACGCACATGACCAACAGTTGGAATACGCCGATCGAGGCGCTGGAACATCAGTATCCTCTCCGCATCTCTTCCTACCGCATCCGGTCCGGATCAGGAGGGAAGGGAAGACACCGCGGCGGAGATGGGATCATCCGCGAGTTCGAATTTCTGACCTCGGCGCAAGTGACCATCCTCTCCGACCGCCGGCTGCGCGGGCCTTACGGGCTCTGGGGCGGCGCGAGCGGAGCGCCGGGTAAGAACTTGCTCCAGCGAGGAAAGCGCAAAATGGCTATCGCGGGAAAAACGCGGTTCGAAGTGCAACCTGGCGATATCTTTCACATCGAGACACCCGGCGGAGGCGGTTACGGACAGGCTACCTGAGGTTCAATCGTATGCGCTGAATCTGGCGTCACTTTGAAATTCATGGTCTCGAGTATCGATCTACACTGAAAAGGCAACATGGCGAAATTTAAATCGGCTGGCTCCAGGAAAAACATCCCGGCGAAATCGGCCCGCAACGCAATCCCCTGCTTGATCTTGATTGTGCTCGGCATAGTAATTATGTGTCTACTTTTCTATTTCTCGCTCCAGTCCAGTAACTCATGAGAATCGACAATCGCAGCCCGGGCCAGATGCGTCCCGTGCGGATCACAACCAACTACCTGAAGACCGCCGAAGGCTCCGCGCTCATCGAAGTCGGAAACACGCGCGTGCTCTGCGCCGCCTCGATTGAGGAAACCGTGCCGCAATTCCTGCGCGGCAGCGGGAAAGGATGGGTGACGGCCGAGTATTCTATGCTGCCGCGCGCTACCAGCACGCGCACCCCGCGGGAAGTGACCAAGGGACATCCCTCAGGCCGAACGCAGGAGATTCAACGATTGATTGGACGCTCGCTCCGGTCGGTGGTAGACATGACTGCGCTGGGTGATCGCACCATCATCGTCGATTGCGACGTTCTGCAGGCGGATGGCGGAACGCGTACGGCTTCCGTTACGGGCGCATACGTCGCGCTGATGCTGGCGCTGAAGAAACTGGTCGACTTCAAAGCGCTCAAGGCTCTGCCGGTCCTCGATCAGGTGGCTGCGACCAGCGTGGGGATTGTGAGTGGAACGCCCATCCTGGATCTGTGCTACGACGAGGATTCCACTGCCGAGGTGGATATGAACGTCGTCATGACCGGATCGGGCCGGTTCGTCGAACTGCAGGCTACGGCGGAAAAGACGGCGTTCGACGACTCCCAGCTGGGCCAGCTCATCCAAATCGCGCGGCAAGGGATTGCGGAGCTGTTCAGCATTCAAAAACAGGCGCTCGGAGCCTGAGTTGCGAATTTATTGCGCGACCACAAATCCGGGCAAGCTGCGCGAATTCCGCCGTGCGCTGGAAGAATCGATCGAAGTGGAAATCCTGCCCGGCTTGAAGTCGATTCCAGTATGCGACGAGACCGGCGCCACTTTCGAGGAGAACGCGATCCAGAAGGCGCTGTACTATTCAAAACATCGCGAAGGGTATCTGTTTGCCGAAGATTCCGGCCTGGAAGTGGACGCGTTAGGCGGCCAGCCCGGTGTGTACTCGGCTCGTTTCGCTGGCGTGGGCGCAAGCGACGAAGCCAATAATCGGCTGCTGATCGAGAGAATGCGAGGCATGCCGGACCGCGTCGCGCGATTCGTCTGTGTTGTCGCGCTGGCTGAATCTGGCCAATTAGTGCGGACCTTCCGCGGCGAAGTAGAAGGGAAGCTTAACTGAAGAAGCGCGCGGTCCCAACGGATTCGGCTACGATCCGCTGTTTTTCTATGCGCCGTTCGGCTGCACTTTTGGCGAAGTGCCGCTAGAGCGCAAAATGCAAGTGAGCCACCGCGCCAAAGCGCTTCGAGCGATGCTGGAATATCTAAAACGCCCGGAATAGTTCAGGCGCGCTCTTGATAGGTGCCTTCAGAAGTGCTGACGCGGATCTTCTCGCCTTCGTTGATGAAGGGCGGCACTTGCACCACCAGGCCGGTTTCGAGCTTGGCCGCCTTGGTGACGTTGGAAACGCTGGCGCCTTTAATTCCCGGCTCGGTTTCCACCACGGTCAAGTCGACCGTGGGCGGCAGTTCGACGCTGATGGCTTTGCCTTCGAAAAACTCGATGTTCACCTTGAGCTGCGGAACCAGAAATTCGACGGCATCGCCCAGAATCTCGCGCGTCAGATGCATCTGCTCGAAGTTCTCGGTGTTCATGAAGTAGTAGTATTCGCCATCGTCGTACAGATACTCCATCTCATGCTCTTCGAGCGCCGCGCGGTCCACGCGATCTTCCGAAGAGAACCGATGTTCGATCATTGTGCCGCTGCGCAGGCTGCGCATTTTGGCCTGGACAAAGCCGCGCAGGTTGCCCGGCGTGCGATGCTCGGTTTTGAAGATAGAGTAGAGTTCGTTATTGAACTTGATGACCATTCCCGGGCGTAGTTGTGTTGCACTAATCATGTTTTGAAGTGGGCGCCTTTCTTGCCGCTTCCGAGGAACCAAAAACCGAGTAAGGGCTAAGATTCAGTTTAACAGGGCACGCCAGCGGCCACGCACGGTACGCTGCTGGTACAATGATGCTGATTGAAGTTGCGTTGGGCGCTATCGTCTAACGGTTAGGACGGAGCCCTCTCAAGGCTTAAATACGGGTTCGATTCCCGTTAGCGCTACCAATTCCTCATAGACTTACAGCCCAAGAGTGACAACGAGTGACAACGCGCAGGCGCCAGCGGAAAAGTGGCCACATAGGCGACGGCGTGTTTGACCCGTGCTTCCGCCGACGTTCCAATCCCAGCCGACCGTTCGGGAGGTCGAAAAAATTCTCTCGGCGGAAGGAAGGCTGTTCAATCGCTGCGAACTCAGAATTTCTTTCCAGCCAGATCTAAACCGAATGACGGACTCGATCTCGTCCCCGTGATTTTTATGGGGATCTGGGAACCGCCTCTTCGACTACGAAACAACGGATTGAGCGCTTTGAGGAGAACGGCCTTGGCACCGGTGGTGGTTTGTGAGAGTTTGGCGTCGAGATAAAGCTGACCGTGAAGATCAAGCACCTCGTCGGCGAGGCGATAGGTGCCCGCCAGGTTCACTGACGCTCCTTCCAATTCGAACGTCAGGTTGGAAAAGTGGATGGTTGCATGCTCCATAGTGAAGCGGCCGCGCAAGTTCGAGATCGAACTTCCGGCGCTGACATCTTCGGGTTCTCCCTGACCCTTGCGGCTCAACGAACGAATCTTTTCTCGGATATTGAGAGATGCGAAGCGTGCCGCTTGGACTTCGAACTGCCCGTCAAGCCGCAGGTTTTCGACCACATCGTCATTGCCTGCGGGGAGGTCAATCTTGCTATGAAAGCGCAATGCGCCGGTTAACGGGGGCACATTGGCCTTGACGCACAGTCGCAGCACGTCTTCCAATCGGCCCTGTTCCATTGCTGCCTCCAGCAGCACTCGGCGATCACTGTCATCTTGAAACTTGCTGACTTCCCCCCGCGCCGTGAAAGCCGAGGTTCCGAGCTTTGCGTTCACCAGCTGCAAGGCGGTGTTTCCGTTTGTGCCATTCACGATGGCATGGAATGTCGTGACCAGTGACATGGGATGCTGTGCCAGCCTTAGGAAAAAGCCCGGCGTACTTGTTTTTCCATCAACCTCGATCCGCTCCAAAACGCCGTCGTACTTGCCTTGTGAAGCGAGGATGCCCCCAATCCCCTTAAAATCGGCTAGATTTGCCCGCGAAAAATAATAGAGGCCACGGACCGGACTAAGACTGGGTTCATCGGCCTGCCACGGTCCGAACTGTCCCGAAGTTTGAATTTCTCCGGTCGGTCGCGGATTTGTTAACACCGCTTGAAAGTCTGTGGGCCTCATCCAGGCTCACATTCTCCATGTGGAGATGGTGAATATTAAATATCAGCGGGGGCTTTTCATTCGGGCCGCGCAGCATAGCCACGCTGGCCGAATCAGCCACTAATTCGTTGATCGCGAACGGAAACCTAGCGGGCTTTTTCCGAGCGGTCTCATGTGAGCCACTTTCGCGATCTCGCTTCGTGGGGATACGAATGTCCAGGCCATCAAGTTGAACCTTTCGGACATGCGGATGGAACCACAGCAAGCCCGCTCCAGCCTCAGCCCGAATCTTGGCGATTTGAATGAGCGGTGGCAGATCAGGATTGTTTGGTTGGCGAAATACAACGTTTTGCAGGACAGCGCGCGGAGGGAAGAACTCAATCTCAAAACTCCGATACTGAAGCCTGCTTTCAAATCGAGCTTCTAAGGCTTCAACGGCCTCTTTCCGAAGGACGTTTTTTAAAGGTTCGCGCAACGCAATGGTCAACGCCAGAAGGAACAAAAAGATCACCAGCGCAGTCGCTCTACCGGTCGCGCCAGCCCCCCGCTCGCTCTTCGGGTTGGACTCAATGAC
>CAVSYF010000009.1:0-113619 GCA_963732175.1 Bryobacterales bacterium
CAAGGCCGACACCGGCGAACGGCAGCAGGTACCGAAGAAGCGGAGAATCAGGCTGCTTCCAGAAATTCTCAAAAAAGCTGGTGTAGGCCTTTTGCAAGCGCATAGAGTTAAAACTGGAACCGCGCGCCGAGCTGAATCTCACGCCCCGGCAGGGCCGATGTGATGGTGCCAAAGGCCGGCGAATCGATGGAGTTCATGGGGAGTCCCGAGATTGGTGTGATTCAGGGCGTTGAAGAACTCCGATCGAATTTGAAGGCGCCGGGTTTCGACGGATCCCCAAGGAAACGACTTGGCCAGCGCGAAATCGATATCATTGATTCCCGGGGCGCGACAGAATGTTGCGGCCGGCGTTGCCATACGCGGGCGTGGAAGGAATCACGAAAGCGGCCGTGTTGAACCATTCGTTGATGGATTGTTGATCCGCGGGCAGCACGCCGCTCGCGATCCGATTCGGCCGGCAGTTGTTGCCCTCGGCGTTGATATCGGCGCAGGACATGAGCACGCTGAACGGCGTTCCGCTTTCCGCCGTCAAGATGCCGCTCAATTGCCATCCGCCAAGAACGCCATTCACCAACTCCCGGGCGCGGGAGCGCTTCGACTGGGCCGCGGCCGAACGGGATTTCCCACACCACGCTTCCCACCAAGACCTGCGGGCGGTCGAAGCTGGATAGTCCGCGATCCAGGCTGGCGTTGAGCGGGTCCTGCGGATATTGGCCGCTGGCATGGCGGTGTCCGTGCCGTTGCTTTGGTTGTCGATCGACTTCGACCAAGTGTAGGATCCCAGGAAATACAACCCTCCCGAAAAGCGCTTCTCGATCTTCGACTGGAGGCCGTGATAGATGGAATGAGCGCTATTGGAAAGCTCGCGGATCTCGCCCAGCGCTGGTCCGAACGGCTGGCGCGTGGTCGGGTCGGTGGCGCCAGGCAGCGCGGCGTTGATATCGGACGCCGTCAGCAGCCGGTTGCCGCTGGTGCCCACGTATGCCGACCTCGAACATCAACGACGGATTGACGCCCGTTGAATGGTGAAGCTCCAGGTCTGGGAATACTGATTGCCATCGTTGGGGACGATGTAGCGTTGATTGCCGGTGGGCGCGCTCGGCGAAGGCATCACCAGGCCGGGCAAGCTGTTGCTCAGCGTGTAAGTGGGCGCGGTGAACGGAAACTCGCGTGATGTTGCCGAGATAGTAAAACGGAACGTTGAATTCGTTGCTGTTCAGCACGCCCGGCCGCGCCGATAGGGATCGATGAAGCCGATGCCATAGCCGGCGCGAATCACGGTCTTATCGGCGGGAGAGTAGGCCAGCCCGATCTCGGGCGCCACGTCTTTGTAGTCCGTATTCACCAGCCGCTGGCTCGTGTTTTGACCCGCGATCAGCATGGTCCCCGTGGCCGGATCGAAGTTCGACAGCCGGTCATGCATCTCGCGCGGATACGGCATGATGTCGTAGCGCGCGCCGATGTTGACGGTCAGTTTCTGCGTAACCTTGATATCGTCCTGCGCAAAGAAGCCTACGCGATAGGAGATCAGCCCCACCAGCCCGGGCGGAAACTCGTCCCGCAGAATTTGATAGGGCGCGCCGACCAGGAAACTGGCAAACGCGTTGCCGCCTGCCGTTCCGACCAGCGAGCTGGTGGAAAGATTCAGAAACGTATACTTCCGCGCCCGTAAACCAGATAGCCCGTGCTGCCCATCTCGTGCTGGTAATCGAATCCCAACCGGATGACGTGGCGTCCCTTCACCCAGGTGATTTTGTCGCTGAAGTTCCAAGCTGTTGTGTTCAGCTTCAGAGGAGTGAGCAGGCTGTCGCCGACGTTGAAAAGACCGGCCACATCCAGATTCGACAAGCCGGAAGTCTGCGGGCTCACATTGATGCCCGGAATGCCGAACTGCTCGGAGAGATTCTGGCCGTAATCTTCCTGCGTAAGCGCGGTGGTCTGGCGGTTCAAGCCGATGCGGACTTCGTTCATCAGCGTTGGACTGATCGTGTAGGTATAACCAATGCCCGCGTTCTGATTGCGCGCGCGGTGGCGCCCGCGCCCTCGATGGAGCCTCCCAAAGGCGGCCCAAACAGGGAGGGCGAAAAAGCGCCGGTGTTCTGAAACGACTCGCGGGCAAAGAGATTGCTGTTCGCCGAGAACTGGTGGTCCACGCGAATATCGAAGGATTCCACATTCGAAGTGTCCACGCGCGTCACTGCGTAATTATTGAACGGCAGCGGATTGCCGGACGCGTCGAATTGGTTCGGCAGCGGCAGCAGGGACGTGATCTTCAGGGCGGCGGGATCGATGAGGCTGGCGGGAATCGTGTTATTCGGAAATGGCGTGCGCGCGTACGACGCGGCGAACGGGTTGTAGATCGGGACTTGCGAGCCGGAGAAATTGCCGCGTGCGCTGGCTGCTCAGAGGCACGCTGGTCACCATCGGCTCGGCATTGTGCGTCATGGTGCCTTGATAGTCGGCGAAGAAGAAGGTTTTGTTGTGCCGAATGGGGCCTCCCAGCGATCCGCCGAATTGGTTGTAGCGCAGCGCGTTCTTGGGCTGTCCGGTTTGGTTGGAGAAAAAATTGGCCGCATCCAGCGCGTCGTTGCGAAAAAACTCGAACAGCGATCCGTGCCAGTTGTTGGTGCCGGATTTCGATTGGAGGTTAATGACACCGCCGGCTACGTCACCATACTCGGCCGAGTACGATCCGGCCTGCACCGAAAACTCGCGAACCGCATCGAGTGGGATATTGAAGTCGTTCCCGCGTCCTTCGATGGACGAAGTGGTCGAAATGCCATCCACTAGGTACAGGTTTGCTTTGGTGCGCTGGCCGTTGACGTTTACCGGGTTGGGCGAGCCCGATTCGCCCGGCGCCCCGGGATTTACACCCGCGCTCAGATCGATGAGCTGCTGCCAACTGCGGCCGTTCAAGGGAATTTCCGAAACCTGTTTGCTGGCGATGACCTGAGAAACCTCCGCGCTCTCTGTCGAAAGCAATTGCTCCGCACTCGCTTCCACCTGGACCGACTCGGCAGCGGCGCCGATGCTCAGCTCGAAGTCAACTCGCACGGTCTGGTTGACCTCAAGCGTGACGGGACCGAACACTTCGGTTTTGAAACCGGATTTGGTCGCGCTGAGCGTGTACGAGCCGGGAATCAGAGTGGGCGTGATATACAGCCCGTCCCCATTGGACTCCGCCACTACCTCCATGCCGTTGTCGTTGGATCGAATCAGAATTTTCGTCTGCGGCACTACCGCCTTGGATGCATCGCGAACTTCACCGCGAAATGCGCCGCCGGAAACCTGGCCCAGGGTGGTGCTGACTACCAGGAAGCCGGCGACGAAGAGGTTTCTTGCGGTCGACAGGAACCCGGTCAATTTGACTCCTCCTAGGATCGCGTCTCAGATGGACTGGTCGCGTGGTCACACTGGTACTACGGCGCTCCAATTGATCGGCCGCCTTTGCAGGAGACTTTAGGCGAGCGAGGCAGGCTCTATAAAGAAGAAGCAGCGGAGGACCGATTAGCTATGGTCTCCACTCGAGCCTCATCGTGAGGTGCGCCTGAGATGACCAAGACAGGGGCCCCAAAGGATTAGGATTTGAGACTTGCGAACCTAACAGAATCCCGCATCCTCGTTGTTGACGATCAAGAGGCTAACCTCACAGCGTTGACTGTGGTCCTGGGGGTCTCGGGGTACCAGAACGTAAAGTGTCTGAACGATTCCCGACAAGTTCTTTCAGTATTCGCCGATTTCGCGCCGGACTTGATCCTGCTGGATCTCCACATGCCCCACATAGACGGCCTGGAGGTGCTCGATCAACTAGGTAAGGTAATCAGTGAGGACGACTATCTGCCCGTTCTGGTGCTCACCGGGGACGGCACGTCAGGGGCGAAGGAAAAGGCGCTTTCACGGGGCGCACATGACTTCCTGTCAAAACCTCTCAACCGGACTGAAGTGCAACTCCGGGTCAACAATCTTCTGCAGACGCGCCAATTGCATCTGCAACTCAAGGCGCAGAACGCGTTCCTGGAAAAGCAAGTGCGCGAGCGGACGGCGTTGGCCGAAGAACTAGCGCTAACCAACCGGCAGGTGGAAGAAACTAACCGGAAGCTTAAAGAGACCCAGACGCATCTGGTTCATTCGGAAAAAATGGCTTCGCTCGGTCAACTGGTCGCGGGAATTGCTCACGAAATCAACAATCCCCTGGCCTTTGTGATCAACAACATCTTTATTGTGCAAGAAGGGTTGGAGCGGCTGGGCAACGAGCAGGGTCTTTCACCGGAGATGCTCGGCAGGTTGGGCAAGATACAGGTCCAGATCAAGGAAGCCCGAGAGGGAGCCAGGCGCGTCAAAGAATTGGTTTCAAATTTGCGAACGTTCTCGCGGCTGGACGAGGGAACGTTCAAGACGATCAACGTCCAGGAGAGCATCGAGTCGGTCTTACTATTCCTGAGGCATAAAACGGATGGCCGAATCCAGGTAGAGCGGAACTATGGCAATGTCGAGACTTTATCGTGTTTGGCAGGCGAATTAAATCAGGTTCTTATGAACGTTATCGCCAACGCGATTGACTCGATTCCAGGCGACGGAAAGATCACTCTAACAACGGCCCAGGAGGACGGGAATTTCGTAATCCGGGTACGGGACACTGGAAATGGCATACCGGAAGCGATCCGGCATCGAATCTTTGAACCTTTTTTCACGACCAAGCCCATTGGGCAAGGCACGGGATTGGGCCTCGCGATCTCATACGGAATTGTGCAGGCTCATCATGGATCGATGGAATTCTCGAGCAAGGACGGCGAAGGCACTGAGTTCGTTGTGAAGATTCCTTCCTCCCTGCCGCACGCGGAGGCGGGAACCATTCATGCTGAAACCCTGGGATGATTCCTACCATTGCTGAATCCAAAATTCACTGCCGCGGCGCTCGCCCGAAGGGATTAAGATAAATGCTTTGCGCAAGGCCCACTCCAACTTCGATTCTGGTCGCGGACGACCAGGCCGAAATTCGTGAACTGCTACGCTCCATCCTGGAAGGCGAGGGCTATGAAGTACACACCGTTGGGAACGGACGGGAGGCGATCGCCCTCCTGAAAGAGACACCGGTTGGTATCGTCTTGACCGATTTAGCCATGCCGGAAAGGGATGGAATCGAGATGATCTCGGAGATCCGCAAAGATTATCCGGATATAAAGATCATCGCCATGTCGGGTACGTTCGCCGGTGTGATTCTTGAATCAGCCAAACATCTCGGCGCAAATGCAATATTGCCTAAACCATTGCAGATCCACGATCTCCTGAACACGCTACGGAGTTTGAAGAAGGTCTGAAAAATCGGCGGGCAGCCGGGTAATGTTCCGAGAGGCGTGACAGACATCCCGGCGGTTCCGCTGGCGCTGAGGCAGAAACAAGCCGCGCGTCCACCTCCCTATGCGCCCAATTTCCGCTTGAAGAAGCGCTCCGCGAGCGTGGTTTAGAAGGCCTGACGGCGCGAACGCGCCTCCTCAGCCGAGCAGTTCACCATATGCCCGGACTGGTCCTATGTCTGCGCGGAAAAACGTACTTATCCGCACTCCAAACTAGAACGTCGAGTAGACCTCCTACCCCCATTTGGAGTTAGTCACTACCCGCAAGTGCCGTAAGACTCCTTCTGACTATCCTACGCCCGCAGATCGGACAGGACATTCAGCATACCCCTGATGGATTGCGTTTGGATTCCATGTCACGCTTGGACCCGTGAGAGAAAGCCTAGCAAGCAGCAGGTGCTGAGAGCCGGATGAAGCCATGAATACTTATGCAGTGCTCGAAAACAAAACGAGAGCAGACGGTGGGACGGACAAGGATAGGACGTCCTTGCTGGAATTGCTGCGCGACGTCACCGTCGCTGCCAACGAGTCCTCGACCATCGATCACGCCGCTCAAATTTGCATCGACCAGATCTGCTCCAAGACTGCGTGGTGCGTGGGGCACGTCTACCTTCGAGAAGGCGAATCGGGGGATCTGCTGATTTTGAGCCCAGTCTGGCATGGCGGGGACAACACTGGCTTGGCAGCGCTCCACAACGCTAGCCAGAACATCAGCAGCGCGTACGGATCAGACTTGCCCGCGCGCGTCTTGCGCTCTCGGCAGCCTGAGTTTCTGTCGATTGGCAGCGACCACCTTGCCAACTTCCCCCGGGCGGCGTTGGTCAAAGAAGCAGGGCTCCGAGCTGCCGCGGCTTTCCCCATTCTGGTCGGCAAATTAATCATGGGCGTCTTAGAGGTGTTTTCCTTCCAAGCTATACGACCCGATAGTGAATTCCTAGCGCTTATGGCTCACACCGGCTCCCAGCTTGGTCAGGTCATCTCGCGGCAAAGAGCGGCCGAGGACTTGTATCGCGCCAAGCAGATCGCCGAGTCGGCCAACCGCGCCAAGACCGAGTTCCTCGCCGTCATGAGTCACGAGATTCGTACCCCGATGAATGCCATCCTGGGCGTGGCGGAACTGCTCTCGGAGACCTCCCTCACTCCTAAACAGCGGGAATATGTCCGGGTATTCCAAGGTGCCGGGACGAAATTATTAGATCTTATCAACAGCATTCTGGATCTCTCTAAAGTCGAATCCGGACGCTTTGAGTTGGCGAGTGTTGATTTTGAACTGCAAGCGGTTTTGGACAGGGTGCTGGAACTCATGGTTCCGGTCGCACAACCTCGTGGCCTGCAGATAAGTTGCGAGGTCGCGCCGAATGTGCCGTCAGTGGTGATCGGAGATCCGGACAGGCTGCGGCAGATTCTCATCAATCTCATTGGAAACGCTCTTAAGTTCAGCGATCACGGCACCGTTTCAGTTCGAGTTGAACGCGACTCGGAGTTTGAACCGGGATCGCTGCGTTTCAGTGTCACCGACACAGGGATAGGTATCAGTCCCGAAAATCGTGACATGATCTTCCGCAGCTTCACCCAAGTTGACTCCTCCACCACTCGAAAGTATGGGGGCACCGGCCTGGGGCTGGCGATCTCCAAAGGTTTGGTGGAGTTGATGGGCGGGCGCATCTGGTTAACCAGCGAGATCGGAAGGGGAAGCACATTCTCCTTTTCCGTAAGACTCAGCCTTCCGAGCGGGAATCCGTGCCCCGCACCATTGAATAGAGAGAAGGCTGGGCGTTCGCCGGCGAGCGGGGCCCCCTCTTCCCCGCTCGCCAAGGAGGCATCTGGCGTGCGCATCCTGGTGGCCGAGGATTCCGAAGACAACCTATTTCTTATCCAGAACTATTTGCAGGATTCGGGGATCCAAATCGACCAAGCGACGGATGGGAAACAGGCGGTGGAAAGCGTGCTATCCCGAAAATACGATCTGGTCCTGATGGACTTGCAAATGCCCGTAATGGACGGGCATGCATCCACTCGAGCAATTCGCGAGTGGGAAAAACGGACAGAATCGCAACGCCTGTTCCCATCCTGCTGCTTACTGCTCACGCTTTCAAGGAGGTCGCTAAGAGCAGCGAGGAAGCCGGTTGCACGGGACACTTGACGAAACCGATCGACAGGAGAGCCCTTCTCGAAGCGATTTCTTGTCATCTCCGCCCAACGACTACTTCGGAGGCGCCTGGGGAAACGCCCGCTGTTCTAACTTTGGGTCAACCAGGGAATCGAGGATCGGACGCGGGAAAACAGTCCATCAATTTGCCGTCGGAAATTCAGGAACTCGTTCCCGGTTATCTCGAACGAAGACGACAAGACGTCGACTCACTTTTGACGGCTGTTGAGTCCGCGGACTACGACACGCTCCGGACTCTGGGGCATCAATTAAAGGGTTCCGGTGCTGCATATGGGTTCGACGGACTCTCCGGCTATGGCGCCTCGCTCGAACAGGCGGCCGCGACTAACGATCTCAAGGAAGCGAGCCGTCAAACTACCCTGATTGTGAACTGCATCACTCGGCTGTCACATTCTGCTGGTGGCGATCTGTAGATCTGCGAGGCAAACACAACTTCATGATCAGAACAGCAAACAATATGCTGACAGGGGTGATCGTCTCCCCAAACTCCGCCACCATGGAGCAGCTGACTGCCCGGCTAGGGCTTCCGATCGACACGATGCTAGCCATCGATAGCGAAGCGAATATCGCCTTCGGCATCGTCCGGTATCACCAGGATATTTTCGCCCAGCGATTTCGCATCGGCGCTCGGCTGTACCACATCATGCGCAAGGATAATGGGGCAACCGTGTCCTCTGACCCCGGTCTCAAGGAGAAAATAAGCTCCCGTTTTGGGTTTCGCCGGAAAGCGTGCGATACCAACGAATGAATCCGAATTCGGCGCAGTGGGCGTCTGCAGCGCGGGATTGCGTCCAACTGAACGTACCTGCACTCAATTAAACCGAATTGAACCGAACTGAACTTGCGCCATTTTCGACACTCATCGCCTAAGCCTCGGCGAATTCACATCCGCGGCCCGGAACTCTTCCCACTCGGACGACAGTTCAAGGGCCTGAAGGCATGTTCGAGACCATATTTCGACAGAGCGTGCCCGTAGGCCTGTCTCAGGATTTCACAAGCGCTTTCACTTCAATCGGATAACGTAAGAGCCAGGCTGGCACGACGTTTGCACGCGTGGCTGGAATATAGCGTTCCATTTCACCATCGAAGGAGCTCGATCCCATGGCTACTGCTACGAACCGACTCAGTGACCGGCCTCTTGAAAATCAGGCGATCCGTCCGTTCCAAGTGAATGTTCCGGAAGAGCAACTCACCGAATTGCGCAGGCGCATCATAGCAACAATTTGGCCGGAGCGGGAAACCGTCCCGGATGCATCGCAAGGCGTACAGCTCGCGACGATTCAGGCACTCGCGCGCTATTGGGCAACGGAGTACGACTGGCGCAAGATCGAGGCGAAACTGAACGCCCTGCCGCAGTTCATCACCGAGATCGATGGCCTGGACATTCATTTCATTCACGTCCGTTCGAAACATGAAAATGCGTTGCCGCTCATCGTCACGCACGGATGGCCCGGCTCGGTCGTCGAGCAGATGAAGATTATCGATCCGCTGACCAATCCGACCGCACATGGCGGAAGTGCATCCGACGCGTTCCATATCGTGATTCCGTCGATGCCCGGCTACGGTTTTTCCGGCAAGCCGGGGGCCGCCGGCTGGGGACCCGAGCGCATCGCGCGCGCCTGGGATGTGCTGATGAAGCGGCTCGGGTACACGCGATACGTTGCGCAGGGCGGTGACTGGGGCGCGGTCGTCGTCGATCTCATGGGCGTGCAGGCGCCGTCAGGGTTGGTCGGCATTCACACCAACATGCCGGGCATCTTTCCGGTCGATATTGACGCGGCGGCTTTCTCCGGTAAGCCGGCGCCATCGGGTCTCTCGGCCGACGAGAAGGTCGCGTACGAGCGTCTGCAGTTCGTCTATCAGAAGGGAATCGCCTACGGGTTCCAGATGGGTCTGCGGCCGCAGACGCTGTACGGAATCGCGGATTCGCCCGTCGGCCTGGCGGCTTATTTCCTGGATCACGACGCGCGCAGCTACGAGCTGATCGCACGCGTCTTTGAGGGACAAGCCGAGGGCCTCACGCGCGATGACATCCTCGACAACATCACGATCACCTGGTTGACGAACACGGCGCTTTCTGGCGCCCGTCTCTACTGGGAGTACTTGGGCAAAGGGTATTTCAATGCCAAAGGGGTCTTCATCCCGGTCGCCGTAAGCGTCTTCCCCGACGAACTTTATCCAGCTCCACGGAGCTGGGCGGAGCGGGCATATCCCAAACTCATCCACTTCAACAAGCTCCCCAAAGGCGGGCACTTCGCGGCCTGGGAACAGCCGAAGCTCTTTTCAGAAGAGGTTCGCGCGGGCTTCAGATCGCTGCGGTAGGTTCTTCACAAGAGAGGAGACGATGATGACCCAATCCAGCGCTACACAGCGAGGCAGCGAGCAGGCAAATTCGCAGTTCAACATCGACCGCACCTATCCGGGCCGGTGGACGATCACCTTCAGCAACCCGCCGATCAACATGTTTGTTCCCACAACGATCGTCGAATTGGGAGCGCTAATGACCGACCTCGAGGCGGACCCGTCCGTGAAGGTCGTAGTGTTCCAGTCGGCGAATCCCGATTTTTTCATCGCCCATCTCGACGTAGCCAAGGCAGCGGAACGGCCGGAGGCGCTGGGCCTTTGGCGCGACTTTGTGCTGCGCCTCTCGTCCACGCCAGTCGTGAGCATCGCCAAGATTCGCGGCCGCACGCGCGGCATCGGTAACGAGTTCGTGCTGGCCTGCGACATGCGCTTCGCCAGCCGGCAAAGCGCCCTGTTCGGCAACCCCGAGGTCGGCGTCGGACTGGTCCCGGGCGGCGGAGCGCTGGAATGGCTCCCGCGCCTGGTCGGCCGCTCGCGGGCACTTGAGATCGTGCTCAGCGGCGACGATTTCGATGCTGATATCGCCGAGCGCTATGGCTGGGTGAACCGCACGCTGGACGATGACGACCTCGACTCGTTTGTCGATACGCTCGTCCGGCGTCTGGCCTCGTTCGACCGTGAAACGCTGGCCGCGGCGAAGGCCCAGATCAATCGGTTCGGGACGCCGACAGCTACCGAGCTTCAGTCGAGCAACGACCTGTTCTTCCCACTGCTGGCCTTGCCCGGTGCGCAGGCGCGCCGTGCCAAGATCCGCAATATCGGTTACGGCGTTCCGAGCGACTTCGAATTGAACTTCGGCCGGTACCTCCCTGCGTTCGGGCGGGCGGACGACGATGACACGGATAAGCAGCCCGCCTGATCGTCGCCCTGGATTTCTGAACTCGGCACCGACGTTGGACGTCCGCCGGCGCACCATTAGTAAATGCGCCCCCCGAATGGGGACGCACGCAAATCGGAGCGGCGTATCACTGCGCAAATAGTTGCGGGGGCGATTGCTTCAGTAAATGTGGCCGGCAGCCTATATTCGGTATTGCTTGCCATTTATCGTAATTAAGCCATGCGTAGTCTTCCTAAAGGAGGAACCACTATGAAAAGGATCACTTTGCTGCTGGTTGCCGTTGCAATCCTGGCAGGTATTGTCGCGTTTACGGCGCCCGCGTCTCTACACGCCGATGACTCGGCCGCCCCGATCTTCGTAACAAAAATTCCCCCCGGATACCGAGACTGGAGGTTGATCTCCGTCTCCCACGAAGCAGGCAACCTGAACAGTATTGGCGCCGTTTTGGGCAACGATGTGGCGATCAAGGCCTACCGCGAGGGGAAGCTTCCATTCCCGGACGGCACGATCATTGCCGCTTTGCACTACGGTCACGTCCCGTCGGCGGAAAACAACAAAGTCTTTGGCCAAGCCCAATCTTTCGTCCCTGGCCCCCCCACGAACATTCAGTTTATGGTCAAGGACTCCACGAAGTACGCCGCGACGGGCGGCTGGGGGTTCGCTACCTTCATAGACGGCAAACCCGCCGCCGCGGCGTCAATGAAAAGCTGCTTCCCCTGCCACAATCAGGCCAAGGCTAGCGACCTCGTCTTCACGCATTACGCACCCTAGATACCGACACCCCTTGCAGAGGCTCATCCACGGAAGAGCCACCATTGCCGAGGCAACAAAATTGATCTAAACGTTGCTGCTGGAGACCAAAGAGGTCAAGTCGCGGACAATGGCCTTTAGGGCGTTCGACTGCGCGACCAGTTCCTCGGCCGCGGCAGCGCCTTGTTCAGCGCTTGCGGCTGTGGATTGAGTAGCGCGCTCCATGTCCGTAATGGCCTTCGCGATCTGATCCACTCCGCGGGCCTGTTCGACGCTCGATTTTGACACCGCATTCGCCACTTGCTCGACGTCTATCCGAATCTGCGCGCTCTGGCCCAGAGAGTGGTTTACGGCTTCCAGCCTCTTGCGCCCTTCACGAGCGCTCGCTACGCTACAGGTGACCAACTCTGTGGTCGTCTGAGCTGCTTCGGCCGAACGGCGAGCCAGATTTCGAACCTCATCGGCCACCACTGCGAAACCTGCTCCCGCTTCACCGGCCCGCGCGGCTTCGACCGCCGCATTCAAGGCGAGAATATTGGTCTGGAAAGCGATGCCGTCGATGACGCTGAGGATCTTTGAAATCTCTTCGCTGGATGAATGGATGGCCTGCATCGTTTCCGACAACTGCGCGGCGGCCGCTCGTCCCCCCTTGCCAATCTCCTGGGCCCGAACCATGAGGCTCGAACACTGGCGCGCCGATTCGGAGTTCTGCTGAGTAATGGAGGCAATCTCCCCGGTGGAGGCGCTGGTTTCCTCAAGCGAAGCGGCATGCTCCGCGGCTCCTTGCGCCAGAGCTTGGCTGGAAGAGGAAACCTGTGCGGCGGCCGAGGCGACTTGTCCGGCGCTCGCACTGATTTCCTTTACCACCCGAGCCAATATGACATTGATCCGCCGCATCACCAGCAGCGACACCGCCACGAGCATGCCAAGTAGAATCAGCATCGAGAACCCGATTTGAAACGATTCGTTGCTGATCGACCGGCGTTGTTGCTGATTGCGCTGGGCCAGCAATCCGACCAGTTTGTCGATCAGATCCGTCGGTGCGCGATCTTGGCCCTTCACCATCGCATCGGCCGCGTGCTGGTTCTGGCCTTGTGCCTCCGTGAAGAGCTTCAAGGACCCTTCGTATTTCTCCGCCATGGCCTGGTGTGCGGCCGTGAACTGGTCGATCACCGCGCGGGCCTCCTCGTCCTCTACCGCCGCTCTGAGTTCAGCCGCCTGAGATACTACCGATTTTTCCTGGCTGTGGAACGCATCCCCGTATTTTTGTAAGGCTGAGATCTCACAACCCCGAAGCAAGATGTCTTTCCACTCCTGCACCTGTTTCTTGAAAGTGAGTTGCACTACCCTGGCCATGTCCTGGGTCCGCAACTCCCTTTCGTATAGTCCCGCGGTAGAATGCAGCCGGTAGAAAAGTAAGCTGGCTGAACTCAGGCATAATACCCAACTCAATCCCAGCAACAGCGCGACCTTTCGCGCCAATGTCCAGCTCGCCATCATGAGACGCCGCAGTTTTCTCCTGTAAGGCATATCGGACGAAACCTGATGGTTTCGAAAGCTTGTTACCACCACGCGCTCTCATGCCATATTCGATAGGTCGTTTTCTCTGAGATGGACGTGACGCTCGGCTTGTCCAGTAGTGCGTTTCAGCTATTCGCCGTGAAGCGCTGGCTCAGCGGCTAGCGTGGACGGACCGGTTCAGCGTCTGCCGGTTCCGAGGTCGTCCGAATACCCGGCTTTTAGGCGGGACCACTGGGCGGTGGGACGTCCGTCGGTACGGAAATTTTGCCTGCCTTCAAACCGCTGTGGCCAGCCGGCCGGCGAGTCCTCCCACGTCTCCTCGCGCCCGTAGACGGTCAGGTCGAGCAAACGGTAGCTGTTATCCGTCGCCTCGAAGCCGCGCCCGGTAGTCCAGTAGGTTTCGAACACCCGGTCGCCGTGCCGCAGGTAACACACGATGTGCATCCGGCCCACCCGTCGTCCAGCCAAAAGGGTGTCGAGCGAGTCCTGGGCTGAGTACCAAGGCATCTCCCAGCCCATGAAGTCACGGTAGCGGATACTCTCGTCGTAGAGTCCCTGGCAAAAGATGGCGAAAGTTACGTCGCGAGAATGGATATAGGACAGCTCGCGGACCTGCGATGTAACCCAGGTGCACCCCTCGCACTGCTCGGGCGCAGGGTGGCCGTTGTGCCACATGAAGTAGTAAGCGATGAGCATCCGGCGTCCCTCAAACGCGTCCAATAGCGTCGCCGCGCCACGTTCGCCAGTGAGCAGTGTGGCGCCATCCATCTCGACCATGGGGAGCCGTCGGCGGGCGGCCGCAATGGCGTCGCCTTCCCTGGTGTGAGCCTTCTCCCGAACGCGCAATGCGTCCAGCTCGGCGTGGAAGGTGCTCCGATCGACTATCTTGGGCGCTCCAAGGTCCTCGGTCATGCTTTGGCCTCCGCCTCGCGCTTTCGGGCGGCTTCTTGAGGGTCCGTTACTATGTCGACCCACTTCGAGTCAGGCGAGGCCTCGGCGTTGTAGTTGTCATGCCAGTTCCACCACTTGTACGGCGGGGTCTGGGGGTAACCCTCGGGCGAGTCCTCCCAAGTCTCCTGACGGCCGAGCGGAGTGGCATCGAAGTAGCTCCAGGTGCTCCCCATTGCCTCGTCGCCGCGGCCGTTGATGAAGTAGGTGCGGAACACCCGCTCGCCGTCGCGGAAGAACACGTTGTGGCCGTGCCACTCGTTCACGCCGAAGTCGGTGTCGAAGCTGTCGGTGATGGTATACCAGGGCATCTCCCAGCCCATCCGTGCCTTCAGGCGCGCGATGTCCTTCTGTGGCGCGCGCGAGGCGTAGGCGAGGGTGGTGTCGCGGGCGTTCAGATGGGCCAGATGGGCGACCTGATCGGCGCCCAGGGAGCAGCCGCGGCAGGCGTGCTCGGGCCAGCCGAACACCCCGGGCTCGAAGAAGGCGCGATAGACGATCAACTGACGGCGGCCCTCGAACAAATCGAGCAGGCTTACTTTGCCCTGGGGTCCGTCGAACTCGTACTTTTTGTCCACAGCCATCCAAGGCATCCGCCGGCGTTCGGCGGCCAGCGCGTCACGGGCCGGGTGAGTGCCTTCTCCTTCACGAGCAACTGCTGGCGCGCAGCCTCCCACTCCTGCTCGCGACACGATCGAGGGTGTTTTCATCTTGTTTATTGCCATGTTATTTCTCCTTCGCTTTCTGAAACAGACCGAGACGGTTCACTTTGAAAAATTTTCTGAACTTGCCGATGCACACCGCCAGAATTCCTCCCGTGGATCCGGCTCCGGCGACCATTGCTGCTGTACTTGCGATGCATACTGGGCACATACGTTCCTCCTTTGAACTTCTATTCGCTGTTGCGTTTGCTGCTTCTTTCAGCTCTCGATATAACCTGGTGCTTGGTCCTCACGAGATAAACTTAGCCTGGAATGTTGAAATGCTGGGAGTGACAAGTGTGGCGGGATTCCACCGCCGGCAGTGCGCCGGATCGACATGGACTCGCTGATCACGGCCGCGGCGCGCGCGCTGGCCGCCGGCGATCCGCTTGGGGCGCTGAAGCGAGTGGCCCTGCGCGACGACGCGCCGGCACTGGCGCTGCGCGGCATTGCGATGGCGCAGCTGGGCGATTTGGTCCGGGCCAAGGCTCTTTTGCGGGGTGCCGCTCGCGCGTTTGGTCCGAGAGAGGCTGTGGCGCGAGCGAGGTGTCTGGTCGCCGAAGCCGAGATCGCGCTCGCCTCGCGGGATCTGAGTTGGCCAGTGAAGTCGCTCGAAGCGGCTCGCGCGACACTCGAAGCGCATGGCGACCGGCTCAACGCCGCGCACGCGCGGTACCTCGAGCTGCGGCGCCTCCTGCTGATCAGCCGCCTGAAGGAGGCCGAGCACATCCTCACGCAGCTCGACCCCACCGACCTCCCGCCCGCGTTGAAGGCCGTCCACGAGTTGGTCGAGTGGCCGGAATCGCGATGCGGCGGCTGGAAAGCGACCGCTGAAAGCAGCGCGCCGACGCGCTGGCGCCGCGCGGCCAGGCGGTGTCGCTCGCCGGCCGTCCGGTGTTGTTCGAACTCGCGCGCACGCTGGGCGAAGCGTGGCCCGGAGACGTCCCGCGGGATGTCCTGCTGGCGCGCGCATTCGGAGCGAAACTCGCGGACGAATCGCACCGCGCGCGGTTGCGCGTCGAAATCGGGCGGCTGCGCAGAATGCTTCGGACACTCGCCAGGGTAAGTGCGACCAAGAGCGGGTTTCTACTGGCGCCGTGCCGTGCACGCGAGGTCGTCGTACTCGCACGGCCCGTCGAAGATGAGCATGGGGCGGTGCTGGCCTTTCTCAGCGACGGCGAATCCTGGTCGAGCTCGGCTCTGGCGCTGGCACTGGGTACCAGCCAGCGGAGCGTGCAGCGGGCGCTCGACTCGCTCGCGGCCGCGGGCAGAGTGCAGGCGTTCGGCCGCGCCCGGGCTCGCCGCTGGATGACTCCGCCCGTGCCGGGATTCACGACGACATTGTTACTCCCCGCTCCGCTGCCGAGTGACTAGGATGGAAGCATGCATCGAGCCATTATGAAACGATCCGGGGCCAAAATCGTTCGCGAATACGGTCCCTTTCCAGGCGCCGAAAGAGTACATGGCGTCACTTATGACGGCCAACAGGTCTGGTTTGCCTCCGGAGACAAGCTGAACGCTTTCGATCCCTCGAGCGGCCAGACCATCCGCTCGATCGATGTCCCCGCCCACGCTGGAACGGCTTTCGACGGCCGGTACCTGTTTCAGATCGCCGAGGATCGTATCCGAAAAATCGATCCCGAAACCGGCCGGGTGCTGGCTACGATCCCTTCGCCCGGCGGCGGCCGCGACTCCGGGCTTGCGTGGGCGGAAGGGACGCTATGGGTTGGGCAATATCGGGACCGCAAGATCCATCAGATCGACCCCGAGACCGGTGCGATTCTTCGCACCATCGAATCCAACCGCTTCGTCACCGGGGTCACCTGGGCCGATGGAGATCTCTGGCACGCAACCTGGGAAGGTGACGAAAGCGATCTGAGGCGAATAGATCCTCGGACCGGTGAGGTCCTGGAGCAGCTCGATATGCCGGCCGGCGTGGGCGTATCCGGTTTGGAATGCGATGGACGCGATCAATTCTTTTGCGGGGGAGGGAAGAGCGGGAAGGTGAGGGCCGTCCGGCGGCCGAGGTGAGGCATATTGGGCGTATGACCTCGCCCAATGAGATCAGGCGAGTACTGACCAGGTGATCGGACTCGCACAAGCTTCGGCTTTATTTGTGTGGCCGGGATCGTACTGCGCTAATGGCAATTTGCGAAGGCCCCGCGGGGATCTGAGCTCCCTGTCCCGGTTCTCCTCACCGCGCACCCGACGCCTGTGAACAATGCAAGAAGCAGGGGAATCGCAAGGGCGGTCCGACGCGTTGTACGCCCCATTTCCGGACGCCATCCAAACAGATATTCCAGGCGGGCGCGAAGCACCGAACTGCTCATCGCGCATCCGAGCAGCAGCGGATTGGGACACTCCCGCGCCGTGTTCAACAGCGTCCTGGCATAATCTTCCGGCATAACTCCGGCCGACAACACTGCCTCATCGCACGCCCGCTCTTGCTCCTCATCCAGCCGCGCAGTCATCACCCACGCCAGAGGGTTCCACCACAGCAATGCCCGCGACGTTAAGGCCGCGGATTTCGCCAAACAATCACGCCTGCGCACGTGCGCGGATTCATGCAGGAGCACAATCCGTAGTCGCGCGCTGCTCCATTCGCGCGCATTTCTAGGGAGCATGATGACCGGTCGCAGTACGCCGCAGGTGAACGGCATGCTGACGTTTCCGATCCGTACCTCCGCTGCCTCGCCCCGCATGAATCGGCTCGAGCTCCGCCGAGCGCGCTGCAATACCAACCACCCGCCGGCCGACCGGACGGCGAAGATCAGCGCTCCCACAGCCCAGATCGCCGCCATAAGGGTCGGCCAATCGGTGAAACCGTGCTTAACGCGTTACGCGCCCGATCCAGCGTCAAACTTGGCGGGAATCGTAATGAAATAACTCCAGTGTGGAGACCACAGCCCCAGCAATGGCGCCACCGCCGCGGTCATGAGCGAGACGAGGCAAATCCGATAGCGCGTGGCCGTGCCCTGGTGCGATGACCATCGGATGAGCAGCAGACCGGCCGCCAACAAGATAGTAGTTTTCGCGGCCACCGAAATGAGGTAGAGGTTCAACATGGTTATCTTCTTTCCTTCTTTGCGCGATCCACTAGCCGGCCAAGCTCCTTCAACTCTTCCTCGCTGAGGTGGAACGCCGCAGGATCGAGCAGCGCCGCTGCGGCTTCTTTAGCCGATCCGTCGAAAAACGTCCGAATCATGCGCTGCAAGGCCGAGCGCCGCGCAGTCTCGCGCGCCACCGTCGGCTCATAAACGTAGCGCAGGCCTTCTTCAAAGTGCCGAACAAAGCCTTTTCGCTCCAGCACCCGCAGAATCGTGCGCACCGAGGAATAGTGCGGCCGGTCCGGCAACCCGTCCTGGATCTCCTGCCCGGTGGCGCGCCCGCGTGCGAAAAGCACGTCCATGATCTGACGCTCGCGCCGGCTCAGCTCGGGATCAGCCTTGGACCGCGTATTTTTCGATGTGCGCATTTCTTAACAACATGCGTAAAAATTAACATGAGGGCGGCCGCTTGTCAATAGCCTTCGGGGCTCGCTTTGAAAATGTCACCGTGAAATCACACGCGGCGCCCCAGCCGCCAATTAAACTATCGGATCCCAGCGCGTTTATGAGGTTTCGTTAGGCCGGCGCGAACACAGCATTTCACGTCCGTCCCACGATACTCTAAAACTGGATCGAAGAATCCGGAGACCAACTTATGGACAACCTCAAACCGGTCGACGTGGCCATCGTCGGCGGCGGCTGGACCGGGCTGATGATGGCGAAAGAAATCACCACCCGGACTGGCTTGACTGTCGCAGTTCTCGAACGCGGCATCCCGCGCAAGACCTCCGACTACGCGCTCGACATGGATGAGCTCGACTACGCCGTCCGTCTGCGCATGATGCAAAACATAGCCGAGGAGACTATCACGCACCGGCACTCGATGCGCGACCCGGCCGTGCCCGTGCGGCAATACGGGTCGTTTCTCCCCGGTTCGGGCGTGGGCGGCGCAGGCGAACATTGGAATGGAGCGTCGTGGCGATTTCTTCCGAGCCTCTTTACGCTGCGGACTCACTTGACCGAAAAACACGGAGCCGCGGGGCTTCCCGACAACCTCGCCGTGCAGGATTGGGGCGTGACTTACGACGACCTCGAGCCCCACTACTGGCGCGCCGAGCAGATGCTGGGCGTCAGCGGCAAGGCCGGCAATCTGAAAGGCCGGATCATCGAGGGCGGCAACCCCTACGAAGGGCCGCGGAAGAATGAATATCCGCTGCCGCCGCTCAAGAAGTCGCATCTTTCGGTGCTGTTTGAAGAAGGCGCCAGCAAGCTCGGGTATCATCCCCATACCGCGCCGGCGGCGAACCTGAGCGAATCGTACAAGAATCCGGACGGCATCTCGCGCCCTGGGTGCGCCTACTGCGGCTACTGCGAGCGGTTCGGGTGCATGATTGGAGCGAAATCGCAACCTTCCAATACGCTGCTTCCGGTCCTCGCACGCCGAAAGAATTTCGAGCTGCGAACCGGATGCTGGGTGCGCCGCATCGTTCACAAGGATGGCAAGGCGACCGGCGTCCAATACATCGATGCCCAGGGGCGCGAGACGTTCCAGCCCGCTTCCATTGTGGTGCTGGCGACGTTCACCTTGAACAATGTCAGGCTGCTGTACCTATCCAAGATCGGCACTCCCTACGATGCCACGGCGGGGAAGGGAACACTGGGCAAGAATCTCACACACCAGGTGGAAGGAAACACGCGCGTGTTTTTCGACCAGCCGCTGAACGCTTTCATGGGCACCGGCGGACTGGCCATGCGCATCTCCGATTTCGACGGCGATCACGGGCTGAACGGCTCGGAAGGCCTGCTGCGGATGGGCATGATCGGGGTGCTTTCGAATGGGAACCGTCCCATTGGCACGTTCGACGCGGTTCCACGAGGCTCGGCGAAAATGAATTGGGGATCGGACTGGAAGGCCGCCGCGCTGAAATGGCGGGATCGCAACGCGACCATTGCGTTGTCGGGCGAGCATCTTTCTTACCGGCAAAACTTCATGGATCTGGACCCGACCTATACCGACAAGTTTGGCGATCCATTGCTGCGGTTCACGCTCGATTGGACCGATCACGAGCACCGGCAGTCGGAGTACGCCAAGGAAATCGCGCAAAAGATCGCTCCGGCAATGGGAGCCGTGCTAGCCGAGCCTCTGGGAGGCCGCGCCCGCTACAACGTGGTGAATTACCAGAGCACGCATATTCAAGGCGGCACGGTGATGGGGCGGTCGCCTGAATCGAGCGTGGTCAATCGCTATCAACAGCATTGGGACATGCAGAATCTGTGGGTGCTAGGCGCTTCCTGCATTCCGCAGAATGCGTCTCACAATCCAACGCTGACCATCTTAGCCACAACCACGTGGGCGGCTGACGCCCTCATCGAGCGATACCTAAAGCATCCCGGGAGTGTGGCATGAGACGCCGCGAATTTCTGACTCTGCCGCGCCAGGCGCTTGGCGGACTGTTGCTCTACACGCTGGCAGGCGAGCCGTTCCGGATTTCCGCCCAGCAAGATGGGACCGTCCGTGTGCCGCTGCGCTTCTTCACCGAGGCCGAGGCGCGCGTGATTTCCGCTGCTTGCGAGCGTGTCTTTCCGAGTGATGCGAGCGGCCCCGGCGCGGCCGAAGCCGCCGTCGTAATCTACATCGACCGCCAATTGGCCGGCCCCTACGGCCGCGACAAATACCGATACACCAAGGGTCCATTCGTCGAGTCGTATCCGGAACACGGCTATCAGGGCAAAGAGACTCCTCGCGAAATTTACCGCCAGGGAATCCGCGAGCTGGGCGACGGCTTCGCGAACCTGCCGGTAGAGGCTCAGATTCAGAAGTTGGCAGCCATCGCGAAGAGCCATTTCTTTCAGATGCTGCGCAGCCACACGATCGAAGGTATGTTCGCGGACCCAATGCACGGAGGCAATGCCGGGTTGATTGGGTGGCAACTGGTCGGCTATCCGGGGCCGGTGATGACGTACCGGGACGAGATCGACAAGCACTACGGCGTGCCGTACCGCCCCAAGCCGAAGAGCTTGGAGCAGATCACTAAGCGGAAGCCGGTATTGTGGGAAGACGAAAATGGCTAACATCCGCGGGCACTCATGCCGATCTTGAAGAGATGAGCGCTGCCGGCATCGGCATCGATTTTGGAACGACGAACAGTTCGGTCGCTCGGGCGAACCTTTCCGGTGAAGTCGAGTTGGTCCGATTTGGGCACGGCGCTGGGTTAACGGATGCGTTCCGGTCCTTGCTGTACCTGGAGCAGGTGCAAGAACGCAACCACAAAGTGGTGAAGTCGTGGTCCGGGCCGGATGGTATTGAACGCTTTCTGGCTGCCGATACGAAAGGGCGCTTAATCCAATCACTCAAGTCGTTCTTGAGCAGCCACAGCCTGCAGAGTACGGATATCTTTGGCCGGCGACGATCGATCGAGGATCTGATCGCAAGAATTCTCAGAGACCTGCGGGAGCAGGCCGAGCAACGGTTCGAAATGCAGATCCGTTCCGCGGTGGTGGGGCGCCCCGTGAACTTCGTGGGCGCTGAAAACGATGAGGACAACACCTACGCAGAAGGGCGCCTGGGCGAGGCCTTTCGCACGGCTGGATTCGAGTCCGTGCGATTTGAAATGGAGCCTGTGGCCGCGGCGCATTACTACGAATCCACGCTAGATCACGAGGAACTCATCCTGATCGGTGATTTCGGGGGCGGCACCAGCGACTTCTCGGTGGTCCGCGTGGGGCCGGACGTTCGCAGGCGCGGCAGGCAACCCTCCGATCTGTTGGGCAACGCGGGCATCGGGCTGGCGGGCGACGCCTTCGATGCCAAAATAGTCCGCCATTTAGTTTCGCCCGCTCTGGGAGCAGGCAGCCAGATGCGTTCGCTCCACAAGATTCTTCCTGTCCCGAATTGGGTGTATGCAAAGCTGGAGCGCTGGCATCATCTCTCGTTTTTGAAGACCGGCGAAGTAATGAACATGCTGGGGAGCGTTCGGGCCCAAGCCGTTGAACCCGAAAAATTAGACGCACTTCTGCATCTGATCCGCGAGGACCTCGGCTACCCACTGCATCAGGCCGTACAGAAGGTAAAATGCGAGCTCTCGGACCAGCGTACCGCGGTATTCTGCTTCTCCGACGGCGTCATCGATCTCAACATAGCGGTGGAGCGGAATTGCTTCGAGAACTGGATTGAAGAAGAGCTGGAACAAATCGCGACTTGTGTCGATTCGCTCCTGGAGCGTTCCAATCTCGATTGCAGAGACATCGATAGGGTATTCCTTACGGGTGGATCCTCGTTCGTTCCCTCGGTACGCAGGATTTTTGAGGCACGTTTCGGTCCGGATCGCATCCGCGCCGGAAATGAATTTACGTCAGTCGCTCGCGGCCTCGCGCTACAAGCTGCCTAGCCGTTGGGCCCTGCCTTGACAAGGCGGTGCGTCAGTGAAAAACTAGTGAGCCATGGATGATCTAAATTTGAACGTCCCTAGAGATGCGAATGGCGAGTCACTTGCTAACCAAAGCGCGGCCAATTTTCAAGGCCCGTCGCGGCGAGGTTTTCTGGGCGGAGTTGCGATTGCAGGGGCAAGCGCACTTCTGTCGAGCCGCGCATCCTTAGCACAAACGGGCGCTGCCGCCAACCCACGGCGGATTGATTTCCACCACCATTTCCAAGCACCCGAGCTGATGGGGGTCGCGCACTCCAAGGGATTGAATCCGCCGCCGCCGGTCTGGACGCTCGCCAAGGCGCTGGAGGATATGGACAAGGGTGGAACCGCTACGACGCTTCTATCCGGGATCGAGATACCGGCCGGTTTGGATGGAGACGTTGAGACGCGTCCGCAAGACTTTCCGCATTCAAAACGATTATGCCGCCAAACTGCGATCCGACCATCCCGGCCGTTTTGGCATTCTTGCGCTCATCCCGGTGACGTTGAACGATATCGACGGTTGTATGCGCGAAATCGACTACGCCTGCGGCACGCTGAATGCAGATGGCTTCGTGCTCATGACCAGCTACGGGGACCGGTACGTGGGAGATCCGGTTTGGATGCCGGTCTACGAGGAACTGAATCGCAGGAAAGCGATCGTGTTTGTGCATCCGCACTCACCCTCCTGCTGTTCGGCGATCGCAAAGCCGGCGCCCCAAACCGTGGTGGAGTATGGCGCGGACACCACGCGCGTCATCGCGAATCTGCTGTTCAGCGGACTGGCGCACAAATACCCGGACATCGTTTGGGTCTTCGCGCATGGCGGCGGAATGATGCCCTTTGTCATCGAGCGGTTTCTCAACGCAACCGCAGAAGAGATCGTGCCCGGAATTGTTACGAAGGGGCAGGGCGGAAGGGGAATCGTTGGCGTCAGTCCACACCAGAGCGTGATGCCGAATGGTGTGCTCTACGAACTCAGGCGGATGTATTACGATACCGCTCAGTGCTCGAATCCGGTGGCGATGGGCGCGCTGCGGAAAGTGGTTCCCGTGTCGCAAATCGTTTTCGGCACAGATTTCCATTGGCGCACCGCCGAGGAAACCGGCCGGGGCTTGATTACCAGTAAAGTTTTCAATGAGGATGAGCTCCACGCCATTAATCGTGGAAATGCTGAACGGATTCTGCCGAGGTATCGAACTTAGCTACCGCTAGTTCAGTTGCCGCCAGGGGTCGGCGAACCGGGGATCGTGCAGGACCGCCTCGTCGGTCAGCGATTTCAGAAACGCGATCAGGTCATCGCGATCCTGCGCGGAAAGCGTGAAGCCGCCGATCAGCGGATCTTTGTTCGGGTTGTCGTGACCGTTGCCCGCATGCGGTCCGGATACGATCTTCCTGCCCCCGGCCGCATAGTGGTCGAGCACGCCTTCCAGCGTCGGAATACTGCCGTCGTGCATGTAGGGCGCGGTGACGGCGATGTTCCGCAGCGTCGGGACTTTGAATTTCCCGACGTCCGCCGGCGCCTTGGTGTACTCGTAGATCCCGACGTTCGGCGCGGGGTAAGACAGCAAGCCCGGAAGATTGTAAAGGCCGGTATTGTGAAATTCGATTCGCCGCTCCGGATTCGCCTCGGAGACGGTGGCGTCGGTGAAATTGAATCCGCCATGGCAGCGGAAACAGGACAGGTGCTGATTGAAGAACAGAATCTCGCCGCGCTTGGCGGAATCGGAAACTGCGCTGTCGTCGCCGTCGTAGTGATAACGGTCGTAGGGCGAACGCGCGGAGACGATGCTCCTCTCGAAGCTGGCCAGCGCCTTGGTGACGTTGGTGATCGTAAAGCGATCGGCTTCGCCGGGGAAGGCGCGTTCGAACAACGCGCGGTACTTCGGATCGGATCGCAACATCGGCAGGAACCCGTCGCCCTCCCGCAAGCCGAGTTCAACGGGATGGTCGCCGAACATCGGCGCCAGCGCCTGCTCTTCCAGCCGCGTCATCTTAGGATTGCTCCAGGTAAGCGCGGCGCTATAGGCGACATTCACCAGACTCATGGCGCTCCGCGAGTGCGATTCGCCGGTGGCTCCGATGCCCACCGCGCGGCCGTCGGTGAACGCGAGCTCCTGTTTGTGGCAGGTCGCGCAGGAGGCCTTCCCGTTGACCGACATGCGCGTGTCGTAGAAGAGATATCGGCCCAGCTCGACTTTGGCCGCGGTCATCGGATTGTCGGCGGGCACATAGGGCTTAGGGAAGCCCTTGGGCAGATTCCACGTGTACGCGCCGGCGTCCGGCTCTGCGGCAGCCGCGCGCCAGTCAGGACGCGCAAGCAGAAGAAACGCAAAACGAAGCCAAGTTCGCTGCATGTCATTGATCTTCTACTTTTGCAGCCGCACGACTTCGAGCGTTTCCAGCATCCGCACCGAGCGCGCGCCCGCCTTGTCGTTGGGGCAAACCAGCCGGAAAGGACCTTGATAGCCAAACAGCGGTTTGCCGTCGCGCTTGTCCGCCACCAGAATCTTCTCATTCCCAAACGCGGCGTCCAATTCCCCGAGCGCGAACACCACCTGATATCCGTCATGCGCCTTGGCGAGAACATAGCTGGCCAGAGCCTTGCCGCGAAGTTGATTGCCCAGAGGCGCGCCGGCCTTTTTCAGAATTTCGCGCAAGGGAACGCCCTCATATTCAATCTTGCGTCCCATCCTGATCCGGGATGGAGGCGCTTTCTCGCGGCATCTTCATCAGATCGTCCGCCTTGAGCGTCAAGGGAGTGGCACATCGCCGGTTACGGCGAGCGTAGCAGGAGCGGCGGATTGCTGGCTCGGCGCTTGCGCGAATGCCAGGCGCGATCGAAACGAGCGCCAGAATCGCAAACGGGAGAAATCAGGATGGCTGAGACATAGTGGACTCCTAAAAGTGATACCGCAGATTGAAGAACCAGTTGCGGCCTTCTTCAGGATAACCCGCGGTGTAGTAATAATTCCGGTCGAGCAGGTTCTTGACGCCCGCCTGCAGGCTCATCCCGGCGCGAATCGGGACCACGGCAATCAGATCCGTGGTCGCGTAGGATTCCGAGTAGGGCAGGAAGAGCGGCGACGTGGCCGCGTAGGTCGTGTCCTGCAGAGTAAGGCCGCTCTCGTAGCGTTCGTTGAGAATCGCCAGGATCTGATGCGGAAGGCGAAACGTGACGGTGCCGATCGAACTTGTTCCTCGGCAAGCGTCGGCAGAATGGTGATGCTGGTATTCACGGCGCTGACATTGGGCAGCGATGCCAAAATCGTAAGTGATATCGCGATTGAGGAAGCTGTAGCTGGCATTCAGCGTCAGGCGCGAAAGCGGCGTGCTGCGCACCTCAAACTCGACGCCTTGGTGGACTTCCTTGCCGATGTTGGCCATCTCGCTGCAAAAGCCGATGATCTTGCTGTTCGGGCAGAATGCGGTGGCCGAGCTGGTCCCGCCGGGATCGGTCACATAGACCGATTCAATCGCGTTGTGCAGGTCGCTGCGGAACAGCACGATTTGCGCCACGGTCTTGGTCCCGATGACCTGCGTGTAGCCAAGGTTCCAGTTCAGGCTGTGCTCCGGCAGAAGATTGGGATTCGGCAGGCCCGCTCCCAGGCTGGCGGAATAAATATCCTTGAGCATCGGGAAACCGTCCGCGGTCGGCGAAGGTCACGAAACAGATTGCCGGATTTGGTGACCGCGTACGAAACCGCCGCCTGTGGATTATAGTTCCAGACGTGAGCCGTGCATCCGGAAAACGACGTGTTCGTGGGTGAGGCGATGCAGGTGAACGGCAGCAGCGCCGTCATGGCGGCGTTGTAGCCTGGCCTTGCAGGCCATCGAAATGATCCGCGCTGAAACCGCCGGTGACGGAGAGGCGGGACGTGATCTTGATCACGTCCTGAAGCCCGATCGAGGTTTGGATATCGGCGTCGCGCAGGACCGGCTCGATCAGCGGAAAGGGCGAGATTCCGGGATAAATGCCGTGTTCGGTGTGCGTGTCGTCCTTGAGAAAGAAGGAGGCGCTGAAGACGTTGTGAGCCAGCGCGCGGGTGGTGAACTCGGTGGAGAATCCATCGTTGTGCTCGTTATACATGCTGTGCTCGGCGCTGCTGGTGTTCATCACCGTGTAGGTGTCGTTCGAGTACATGTCGATATCGTTCTGGAACTGCGTGTAAAACGCGCGGAACTTGAGCGAACTGCTCTCGCCGATTTGGGTGTTGGAATGGAAGTAGTAATTATCCGTATTCCAATACGGCCAGTCCCAGAAGTTGCGGAACGTCGCCGCCGGTGTCCGGCCCCTGATAGAGCGGAACGCCCTTCTGGCCTTTCAGATTGATGTAGCTCAAAACGTATTCGTCGCCCTGCTTGGGCGTCCAGCCGACGCGGCCCGTGAATCTCTCATCGCGCGACCAGGAGTTGTTGAGGTGATCGGTCATGACGATGTCCGGCAGGTTCTTGTACTGGTACACGGGAAAATTGCCCGAAAGCGGAATGTAGTCCAGTTGCCGCCAGTCGATGCGATCCCTGAAAGAAGAAATGCTTCCAGCGTGAGCCCAGCCGAAGCGACGACAGCAGCGTGTCTCCCGAGCCGGTTCCGATGAGCGCATCGGCATCGAACTTCTTCACCGGCTCTTCGGTGACCATGTTGATCGACCCGCCCACGGCGTTCGGGCCCAGCAGCGGCGACGAGTAGCCTCGGGCGACCTGGATTTCGGCGATATCGCTGGTCAGATACCGATTGAAGTCGACATAGCCGTCGTAGGGAACCGAAATCGGAATGCCATCGATATACAAAGGAACCTGCCCGCGCGTGCTGAACCCGCGCACCATGATGCCCGCCTCATTGCGGTTGGCCGAGAGGTGCTGGATGGAGACTCCGGGCAGATAATCCAGCGCCTTGGCGGCGTTTACCAGATCCAGGTTGGCGATCTGCGTCTGATCGATGCCCACGGTCACCGGCGACGGCTCCGCGAGAGCCGCGGTAACGTTGACCTCGACCTGGCCAAGATCGAACGGCGTGCCGGGAGTCTGCTGAATCACCTGGTTCACGGCCGCGTTCAACTGATCCAATTCCTTCGCCATTGCGTCATGGGAGGGCGACTCGGGCAAAGCTTCCGGCACCTGAAGCTTCAGCTCGGGATGGGCGCCTGCGAAGTCGGCGATCGAGGAGCGCAATGACTCAGCGTCCGTACGCCAGGCCGTGACGCTCTCTCCGCCGTCCGGAGGCAAAGCAGCCAACCGATGTTCCAAATCCTGAAGAGACGACTTCCATTGCTACGGTCTGGTCCTGCTGGGCGAGCAGACCAACGGCGCCGACGAACGCAGACAAGACGAAATTTCGGACGAAAGTGTTCATTGATCCTCGATTCCGGGCGTAATGCGGAACCGCCCTTGATTTGTTGCCGGGAATTTGTAATGTTAACACGATTCTGTCATTTATGAAAGACACTCAATTGCCGCTCGCCATCTTGCGGCTCGGAAAGCGGGTGCCGCAGGGGATGTCCTCACCTCCATGGGAATCATCAACTGCGTGGCGATCTGTAATCCGGTTGTCATGACGTCCTAACTTGTCCTCTCGATAATCGGGAAGCATGGAAACTGGCCGAGGAGCGAATAGGCTGGCTGTGATCGCGCTAGCAGGCCTGGACTCGGCGCTATGCCCCGTAAGCCTGCGCGCCGAACAGGTACCGCACGGCAACTGTCAGCGCCTGTCCCCGGGGAGCGCCGTCCCGGAACCGGAGGACCTACGCAGCCAGAACGGCAAGTTGACGGTGGTACGCGGATTCCGTTGATGGTTGTATCGCCTTATCCGCGGGCCGGGCACATCTCGCACGACTACTCGGATCACGTCTCCATCCTCAAATTCATCGAGCGCAATTGGAACGTCGGTCCCGTGACAAGCCGCAGCGGGGATAATCTCCCCAACCCCGTGGTGAGTCCGGCCAATCCCTATGTGCCGGACAATACGCCGGCAATCAGCGATCTTTTCGAGCTGTTCAACTTCAGCCCGACCATCCGCGCGGCCGACCGCCGGTGAGCATGACCGCGGCGAGTTGCGGGCCAGTCAGATCGCCTTCAACTCGCGCTAATCCTGTTCGCCCAGAGTTTGAGCGTACGTTTTGCCGTACGGGTAGAACAGTTCTTTGCGGCCCTGCTGCCAGGCCGCTTTGAGTTCGGGCGTGGTGATGTCCCAATCCGGCCGGCATTTCCTGGTGACGGCACGCAGATCCTGGCGGAGATCCTCCAGAGTGGGGCGGCCGAAGAACCAGTAGCCGTTGTATATCTTATAAACGACCAGACCGGGCTCGAGCACAATCACGTGGGGGATCATGGGATTGTGCAGAGGATCGGTGTACTCGGCGATGTCGAGATCTTTTTGGACGATACGCCCCGCGTCGGAGAGGAAGGGCCAGTGGGCGCCGACTCCGGTGCGATATTCATTGGTCTCCGTGATGTTGTCGGTGCTAATCGTGACCAGCCGGCAATAGCCAACCTCGATCTCACGATAGAGCGCAACCAAGCCCTCCGCCTGCCGGCGATCCTTGGGGCAGAACCCTCCGCGGCTGAGGACGAGAATCAGGGGATGTTGCCCTTGCAGTTGGGAGAGCTTCCGGCGTTTCGCGGTGTGGTCGGAAAGCTCATAGTCGGGGAAGACGGCCCCTGGAACAATGTCAGATCGCATATGAAACTCCTCCCCGGTTGGAAGCACGACACCGCGCGACAGGCTTCCGGCTCCAGATCAATCTTAACCCCTTCAAGAAAATGCCCTAACAACGGTTTAACGTAATCATGTTTTAACATTTTCGTGCTGTTATGTTTTTGGATGCGTGATTCTCTCAGAAACCTCTTGCATCAAAAACTGCCAGCACCGCTGGAGGACACGCTCGAACGGATGCTGGCGCTGGACCGATTTGAGCAGCTTTACGAGGAAGCGGGCCGGATCGCGGACGGCGATTCGCTGGTCCAACGATTCCTTCGCCTGCTCAACGTGAAGCCAAAAATCAGCGCACAAGATATGGCTCTGATTCCTAAGCAGGGCCCGGTGGTAGCCGTCGCCAATCATCCCTTCGGCCTGCTCGAAGGCGCGATTCTCGCATCCTTGCTACCCGCGATTCGCCCGGACGTGAAAATCATGGCGAACTATCTGCTGGGCACGGTGCCCGAGGCGCGAAATCATTGCATTTTCGTCGACCCGTTCGGCGGCGAGCGAGCCATCCGAACCAATCAGAAAGGTCTGAAAGAGGCCATTGCCTGGCTGAAGCGCGGCGGCCTTCTGGCTACATTTCCAGCCGGCGAAGTGGCGCATCTCGATCTAAGAGAGCGCACCGTAACGGATCCAGAGTGGAGTCACAACATCGCGCGTCTCATCCGCATCACCGGCGCCGCCGTGCTTCCGATCTATTTTCCAGGCGCGAATAGCACTCTCTTTCACCTTTTCGGATTGCTGCATCCTCGCGTGCGAACTGCGATGTTGACCCATGAGCTGCTGAACAAAGTGAATCAGGCGATCGAGCTGCGGATAGGCAGCCCCATCAGCACCGCGAAGCTGCGGACCTATCAAGATGATGTGGCGCTGATTCGCTATCTTCGCCACCGGACGTATCTCTTACAGAACCGGGAAACGGCCAGACGGCCTCGCTCGCATGCCATCGAAACGAGCGCGGCCTCGGTGCTCAAAGAATTGCTTGCCAGCGAGGTGTCGAAACTAGCGCCCGAAAGGACACTGGTGGAAAGCAAGGAACTCCAGGTGTTGCTCGCGAAGGCATCCGAGGTGCCGAACGTGCTGTATGAAATCGGCCGCCTGCGCGAGGTCACCTTCCGGCGCTGCGGCGAGGGGACCGGCCAGCCGATCGATTTGGATTATTTCGACGACTTCTACTGGCATCTCTTCGTTTGGAACCGCTCCACGCACGAGGTGGTGGGCGCCTATCGCCTGGCGCCATCGGACGAAATCCTGGCGCAGCACGGCGCCAACGGTTTTTATACCAGCAAATTGTTCGACTGGAAGCGGTCCTTTCTGGATCGGATTGTGCCGGCCATCGAGCTGGGCCGCTCGTTCGTCCGGCCTGAATATCAAAAAACCTTCGCGCCGCTCCTGCTGCTCTGGAAAGGCATCGGTCAGTTCCTGGTGCGCAATCCCCAATACAAAGTTCTCTTCGGCCCGGTGAGTATCAGCAGCGAGTACAGCGCCACTTCGCGCCAGCTCATGGTGAAGTTCCTCAGTGTTTATCGCCAGTCGCGCGACCTGACGCCGCTAGTGCGAGCGCGCAATCCATTCCGGTGTCGTCCCTCCAAGCTGACCGACGAACTGATCGGAGCCACCGTTTGGGAGGTGGAGGATCTATCCGCTTTGATTGCCGATGTAGAGCTGGACCGCAAGGGCGTCCCGGTTCTTCTGAAGCAATATTTGAGACTCGGCGGAGAGTTGGTGTCCTTCCATGTGGATCGCGAGTTTTCAGACTCAGTCGACGGACTGATTGTGGTGGATCTTCGTAAGACAGACCCGCGTGTGCTCGAGTTCTACATGGGTAAGGACGGGGCGAAGCGCTACTTTGATGCCGCGCCACAGCAGTAACAAGCTCGGCGCTACCCTAAGGTAGTGAACGCTCGCAAACTCGGATTATTGGAGCCTATCGCAATCTTCGCCGCGATCATGGCGTACATCTGGAGGTTCCGTTTCAGGGATCCCTGGTTCTGGGTGCCGGTAGTGGGGCTGGTGGTCTTGTCGCATGTTGCCCGACGCGAACGCGCATCGACGCTGGGCTTCCATCTGCAGCATTTAGGAGCTTGCGCGCGGAAGTTCGGTCCAGCGCTGATAACGCTGGTGCTGGCAATGTGGACTACCGGCCTGCTGTTGGACACCATTCGCCCGATCGGCTTCGAACGCGCGGCCTGGTCCCTGGCGCTGTACTTGCCTTGGGGCTTGTTTCAGCAGTATTTGTTAAACGGATATTTTCTGAAACGATTCGATACGGTGCTCTCGCCGCGAGCTGCGGGCATCACCACGGCGGCGCTGTTTTCAGCCGTGCACTCTCCCAACTGGTTTCTCATGCTGGTGACGCCCGTGGCCGGTTACGGCGCGATTCAAGTCTACCGGCGGTATGGCAATCTTTATTTCCTGGGGATGGCCCACGCAACCATCGGATTTTTGCTGTTCATGGTCTTTCCGGATTCCGTAAGCCATCATCTGAATGTTGGGCCAGGATGGTCGCTGGGGCGGTAAATTTGTTTTTCAACCTGAATTGACGGCCTTCTGGGCCAGTAGTTGATTGCTGGAACACAATTTGTCGGCGAGCAAACGAGCATACGCGTGCAATCGAAGATGAAGAAACCGGGTTGTGATCAGGTTTCTCGCACGCAACGCCACTTCAACGGCATCGAATGGTTTATTCAGAAAGTCCGCTGCGCCGGCGTCTAAGGCGGATCGTCTGGTTTCGAGCGAGATATCGCCGGTAAGAACGAGAATTGGAAGATAGACTTGTGGCTGCAGTTGGCTTTCGATTTGCTGCATGACTTCGAATCCATTTAGAGGCGGCATGTGCAGATCCAGCATAATGAGATCCGGCTCAATCCGACCGCACAATGTGACCACGGTGCGCGGGTCCGTTGTGGCGGTGATGTTCTCGAAGCCGGCTTCTCTTAGCAAACATTCGAGCAGCTCTACGTTCTCCTGTTGATCATCGACAATCAAGATTCGGCCGGTCTTGGGATTTTCGATCCGTGTACCATATGCCATCGAATCGTCGGCTTGTTTTTCTCGCATGGGCCTCCTTAAGATGCTGAAATCGACTGCGCATCCCAGAAAGATGCACGCTTCAGACCGAAGAACTGGACCCAAGCGGGTGATTTGAAATCTAAGAAACGAAAGGAATTATCGAATAAGGGGCTCACGAGAAAGCGCGCTGATTCCGAGACAAATTGATCCCCATCAGGACGTTTTGTCGCACTCTTGCCTAGCCGAGCGAGGTCGGGATCTTCACGACGAACTCGGTGCCACCGCCTGGAACGCCGAAACATTCAATGCTACCTTTGTGTGCCTTTACGATCCCATAGGAGATCGCTAGCCCAAGTCCCGTCCCGTGTCCCACTGGCTTAGTAGTAAAGAAAGGCTCAAAGATTCGATTGCGAATGTTTTCGGGAATGCCCTTACCCGTATCCCGAATCGAGATGACAAAGAATCCGTCCGCTCGCGAAGTGCCGACGGCGATCTTACCGGGGCCCTCGATGGAATCGATCGCGTTCGCGGCGATGTTCATAATCACCTGGTTAAGTTCTCCGGCGAAGCAGGAGAGAAGATCGGTTTCGCAGTAATGGCGTTCCACCTGGATCCGGTTTTCGAGTTTATGCCTCAAAAGCAACAGGACCGATTCGATACTTTCGTGTATATTGATGGTCTTGAATTCGCCTTCGTCCAAACGGGAGAAGGTCCGCAGCTTGGAGACCAGGTCTTTGACGCGCTCCACACCGATACGCATTTCGCTCATCCGGATGCGCGTCTTCTCTATTTTCGGAAGCACCGCGGGCGAGACGGAATTGGGGGCGTCGGCGGCCAACTTATCCAGCGCCTCTTGAACCACAAAGATGTTATTGATGACGAAGGCAATCGGATTGTTGATCTCGTGAGCGATTCCGGCCACCAGTTGGCCGAGCGAAGCCATCTTTTCGGACTGAATGAGATGAGTCTGCGTCTCGCGCAGTTTTCGATTGGTTTCCTCGAGTTCCTGGTTCATGTGGGCGAGTTCCCCGGCGAGCGCCGCGCGAGTTTCGGCCGCTTCGCGTTCGGCGCGGGATCGAACCGCCTCCAGTTCCTTATTCTTCAACTCCTCGACGATACGCCGGTTCTCCTCTTGAAAGAATTTTCGCCGGAGCAGCGCGCGAATCCGGGCCTTGAGCACGGCCGTGTCGCTGGATTTTCCGACGAAGTCATCGGCGCCCGCCTCCAAACCGCGGGTCATATCCTCCTTGCTCTCGCGTGACGTCAACATGATCACAGCCATGGAATAATGTCCGCTGGAATCACGCTCGATTTCATTGATTCGGCGGCAAACTTCGATCCCATCCATGCCGGGCATGACCAAGTCGACCATGACGCAGTCAAAAGTTTCGTGAGAAATGCGCTCGAGGCCCGCCGGCCCGTTGCTGGCCTCCGCCACCTCGTATCCCTCCTCCTCGAGCGCCTCTACCAGCGATTGACGATAGGTGGGGCTGTCGTCAATGGCGAGCAATCGAGCGCGATGAAATTGCGATTCATGCGGACCCAGGACGGCGGACCGTTCCGTGGACTTCCGTAACAAAGTGCGCACGCGCAGAACCAATATCTCGGGAGCGACCGATTTCGAAACGTAGTCGTCGGCGCCGCTATCCAAACCAGCGGATTCCCTGTCGTCCGCCTCCTCCATGGTGAGCATAAGGATGGGAATGCCCCGGGTGCCCAGATTCATTCGAATGCGTCGGCACAGTTCGTCGCCTTGAATTTCCGGCAAGTGATAATCGGCGATAATCAGCGCAGGCAGATGGAGGTTTAATTGTTCCAGCGCTGCTTCGGCTGAGGACGCTCGCGTTACCTCCCAGCCCTGTTGCTCCAGCAGATATGTGAGCTGGAGGGCTTGCGTTTCCGAATCCTCCACGATCAAGATGTGAGTCGCCGCGTGCATCAGGCCACCTCTTGACGGCAAAAAGTCAATTCCAGAATTCGCGGACCAATGGCGGGAAGGGGCAGGGATTCCAACGCAGCGCCCAAGCGCACCGCTTCGGCAGGCATCCCGTACACGACTGCGGTGGATTCGTCCTCGGCGATGGTGTATCCGCCGCTCTCTCGAACCCGCAGCAGTCCCTCGGCGCCGTCATCGCCCATTCCGGTGAGCAGCACTCCCAGCGCCTGGCTGCCGTAAGCCTTCGCCATGGACCGGAACAGGACCGTTCCCGACGGCCGCTGTGCGCATACGGGATCGCTGGAGTCTGCCCGTATGCATCCGCGCTCCACCCAGAGATGATGGTCGGGAGCCGCAATGTAGATATTTCCGCGAGCCGGAACGGTGCGGTCCCGGACGATTTCCACGTGGAAGGGACAAACGCTGTCCAGCCAGGAAGCGAAGCCCTCCAGAAAGCTGCTGGTGATGTGTTGGACCAGCAGGATCGGCAGCGGGAAATCCGCGCCCAGCGGTCCCAAAAGCTGAACCAGGGCGTTGGGTCCGCCCGTGGAACTTACGATTCCGAGTGCCCTGTATTCACCCCGTGATGGGATGAGTGGCCGGCTAATTCGTGGAATCCCGCGGGACAGCCCATGCCGGCGGACAACCTTCACCTGACTCATGATCGCGAGTTGGGTGCAGAGCCGTTCGGCCAACGCCTCGTAATCGTTCGAGGTGGTACCGGCGGGCTTCTCGAGCACAGTGAGCGCGCCGGCGCGGAGGGCGTTCATGGTAATGCGCAGGTCCTCGTGTTCGACGCTGGCCGAGACCACCACGATGGGCGTCGGCCGGTCGCGCATGATCCGCTGGGTAGCCTCAAAGCCGTTCATTCCCGGCAAACGGATGTCCATCGAAATCACGTCCGGCGCGGCGCGATCCAAAACTCGCAGAGCCTCCTCGGCGCTTTCCACCGAGCCTGCGATCTCCAGCCGCGGATCGCGCCCGATGATATGTTCGAGAAACTCGCGAATTACCCGCGAATCTTCGACGATCAAGACTCGAATTTTTTTCACGAGCTCCGGCATAGGTTTAAAGAATCTGGCGGATCACGGAGAGCAGCTCCTGCTGATCGAACTTGCGCTTGACGATGTAGGCGTCGGCGCCGAGTGCGAGGCCCCGCTCCTGATCTTCGCGGCGTTCCAGTGAAGTAACAATAATCACGGGAATACGCGACAGGCTCTCGTCCTTTTTCATCGCCTCCAGAAGGCCGAACCCGTTCAGGCGGGGCATCTCGACGTCGGCGATCACCAGGCCCGGCGCCTCCTCCCGCAACGCTGCCAAAGCCTCCACGCCATCCACCGCCACCCGAACCTGATAACCGTGCGCTTCCAGAATGCTCTTCTCCAGGGTCCGCGTGGTGAGGGAGTCGTCCACGACCAGAATCGAGGGAGCAGCTTTGGGCGGTAGTTCGGGCGCCGCGGACCTGGCGGGAAGCAGTGGCTGGGCGTGCGCCGGACCTTCCATAAGGTCCATCGGGTTCAGCACAAACGCGATCTCGCCATCTTCGAGCAAAGCAGCGGAAGAAATCTTCGCGACGCGGCACGCGGCCGGACGCAAATCTTGAACGACGGCGTCGGCTTCCCGGAGAAATTCGTCTACCAGAACAGCCACCTTCCGGCTGCCCGAACGTACCACGAGGATGGGAAGGATGTCGGGGGCACCCGTTTTGGGGTCTTGCTCCAGATCCAACAGCTGGCGCATGCCCCAAAGCGGGATCGGCCGGCGATTGAAAACGACGGTCGGCCTTCCTGCGATCGTCTGTACGCGGGAGCGCGGAATGCGGTGCAGGCGCTCGACGCCATGCATAGGAATAGCCAACAATTGGCCGGCGCATCGCACCAGAAGCAATCTTTGCGTCGCGATGGAAAGCGGGACCGAGAGACGCATCATCGTTCCCCCGCCGTCGACGGGCCGCAGATCCAGATCGCCTTGCAGGCGGCGCACCGCCTCATACACTACCGACAAGCCCATGCCTCGGCCGGAAAGGTCGGTGACGGACCGTGCGGTTGAGAAGCCCGGCCGAAACAGAAGGCCGGCGAGATCCTGCGGGGAACTTTGGGCAGCCGCTGCTTCGGTAAGGATTCCGTCCCGCACCGCGACCTCGGCGATTCTAGAGAGATCCAGGCCGCCGCCATCGTCTTGGATCGCTATAGTCAAGCGTTGACCATGCGTGTCGATCCGAACCGTCACCCGTCCTGCGCTGGGCTTTCCTTTGGCCGCTCGCTCCCGCGGGGTCTCGATGCCGTGGCTCACTGCGTTGCGCAGCAAGTGCAGCAGCGGATCCTTCAACGCCTCGAGCACACGCCGGTCGGCCTGCGCGCCCGCACAGGTGGCGTGAAACTCAATCTCTTTGGATTGATCGCGCGCGAGGTCTCGCACCATCTTGCGGTAGCCTTCTAGCAAACCTTCCACCGGAACCATACGCGCCTGCCAAACATCCAGCTGAAGTTGCTCCCCCAGGTTGCGCATGGTCCAGGAACTGCGCCGCTGCAAGCCGCGGAGCTCATTGGATCGGCGTGCCAGCGAGCGTACCTGCTGTCCCATCGCAAGCAACGCTGCGTTCAAGCGCGCTAAGTCACGGCCTGGATCGGAACCGCGGGAGACTGCGACGGCGATCTTGCGAAGACCTGCATTCTGCTTTTCCACGCGGGCAATCTCGCGCGCGATTCCGTTGAGTTGCTGCGTGATCTGTTCCTGGTGCCCGCCCTCGGCAAGCAGCCCCGCGGCCGAACGCAGCAAGCCATCGAAATTCCGGGTGCTGATGCGCACCGTTTCCAGGGGTTGAAAGGCCGGTATGGAAGGCGTTTCGGGGGCTGGACTCGCAGCTGCCGGTTCGATTCCAAGCACGCGTTCGATGGCCTGAAGGGCCGGCTCGAAGCTGGAGGCCGGGCGATTCTCATTGAGAGCCGTGACGCAGTCTTCGCTCGCGTCCAGCACTTTTTGCACTACCCCCGCGGTGTCTTTGTCGAGGGGCAGCGCGCCCTGCCTGACGCGAGAGAAAAGCGTTTCCATGCGATGGGCGAGGCCTTCGACGGCCCGCAAGTCCACCGCGCGCGCGGCGCCCTTCAAGCTGTGAGCCCGTCGAAACGCCTCTTCGAGCTCCGGGCCGCCAGGCTGCCCGGCGGTCTTTTCGATCATCGCCAGAAGGGAACGAATCTGTTCCACATGATCGCGGTGTTCGATCTGAAACGTGGCCAGCAGCTTTTGGCGAATATCCTTCAAGGGCCGCTCTCCTAAATCCGGTACCGCTCGACCGCTTTTTGCAGTTGTTGCGATAGCGCCGTCAGGTTGAGGGCGGCCTTTTCGAGTTGCTGTGTGCTCGCCGCCGTTTGCTGGCTGGCCTGTCCGATGTCGCGCACGGCCTGCATGACCTGCGTGAAGCCGATCTGCTGCTGGTTGGAGCCGGCCACGATCTGCTGGAACGCCTGCACGCTTTGCTGAATATTTTCGGTCATGGTGCGGATGGTGCGATCGGCCACGTCGGCCTGCTGTTTGCCCGTCTCCACCCGCTTGACGGCCTCCTCGGTCAGCATCACGGAGCTATTGATCCCCTTCTGGATGTCGCCCAGAATGACGCGCACCTGCACGGTCGCTTCGCGCGACTGATCCGCCAGATTTTTCACTTCACTCGCGATCACGGAAAAGCTGCGCCTTGCTCACCGGCGGCAGCCGCCTCGATGGCCGCGTTCAGCGCCAGCAAATGAGACTGCTCCGCCAGGTCGTTCACGGTGGAGATGATCTCGCCGATGGCTTGCGTTTTTTCGCTGAGCGCCACCACGTTTTCCGCCACCGCTTCGGCCTGTTCGCGGATGCCTTGCATGGTTCTGGTGGTGCTCTCCATGGCCTGCAATCCCGCGTGGCTGGCGGCGGAGGTGGCTTCGGCGGAGGCGGCCACTTGCTTGGCTCGTTCGGAGATCTGAGCGCCCGACTGCGTGACCTCTTCCATCGTGATGGTGGTCTGCTGCACGGCCGCGGCCTGCTCGCCAGTGCTGGCGGCCTGTTGCTGCGTGGAGGCGAGAATCTCCGCGGATGCCGAGGTCAGATTTTCGGTGGCGAAGCGCGCCTGGCTGGCCACATCTTTGAGACCCCCGACCATTTGGTCAAGGCATCTACCGAGCTCGCCGATCTCATCGGACGTCGAGATCTTGGCCTGTTGCGTCAAATCGCCTTCGCCAACCCGGCCCACGAACTGCATAAAGGCGCCCAGCGGACGGGTAATGGACCGTTGGATGAGAAAAGCGATGAGCGCCACCAGAACCAGCACCAGCGCCCCGCCGAAAGTCATGGCCGCGCGCGCGAAGGCAGCGGTCGCTTTGGATCGCTGGTCCCGGTCCTTCAGCAGCTGGTTTTCTTCTTCATCCATTTCACCGACGATCTGCCGGATATCGTCCATGATGGACTTTCCTTTATCGGTCAGGACAACTTGCAGAGCCGCGCGCTCGCCGCTCTCCCGCCGGAGCCGAATAGTTTCATCCAATTCTGCAAGCTTGGCGGCGACCAAAGGCTCGAGTTTCGCCAGACGTCTCTGTTGATTTGGATTGTCCGCGGTCAGCTCGCGCAGACGATCGATGTTTAGGCCCACTTCCTTGATGCCAGAGTTGTACGGAGCCAGGTAGCTGTCCTCGCCCGTCAGAAGAAAGCCCCGTTGTCCGGTCTCGGCGTCTTTCATCGTGGACAGAACGTCGGCCAAATCTTCCTTGACTTTATGCGAGTGGGTGACCCAATCTGCGCTGTCCACCAGTTCGGTGGTGGCGCGGTACGCAACCACGCCCACTCCGCTCACCACCAACAGGGCCAGGCCGTAGCCGGCCAGAATGCGCGTCCCAATTCTCATGTTGAGCGTCATCGTCACAACTCCTCTTTCGAAAAAACATCGCCCAGTAATTTGTCAGCGTCGAGTAGCGGCAACGTACCAGACGCCAGGCCTTTCACATAATTTCCGGATGTCGAAACGGTCAGCTCTTCCGGGCGGATCTCGTTGAGATCCTCGATGGAATCGACCCTGAGTCCAACCCGGCGATCCGAATGGCGCAGGACCAGGATGAAGCCGGAGTCCGCGCTTTCATTGGTCGGAATCGCCAGCAGCTGAGAGAGGTCCAATACACCGTGCAGTTCTCCGCGCAGGTTGATGACTCCTAATAACCGCGGCGGCGCCCCCGGCACGGGCGTGCACTGTTTGAATGGAAGCACCTCAGCCAGCTTCGTTAGCTCGATCGCGTAACGCTCGCGATCCAGCCGGAAGACGATCACGCGCTGGCCTGCAGATACGGGTAGTGCGGATGTCTGCGTACTTGCGAGTTGTAGCGCACGCTGCCGGTACACGGCCTGGATGCGCTCCGGGCCGGCCTGGAGGGCTCTTTCGAGCGCTTCCTCGTTGGCGCGTAGCCGTATTTTCACTTGCTCCCAATTCACGCCCATTTAAGCCTTCGCGTTCAAAATCTCGATTTGCATTTTCGCCAGCTTTTGCAACTCGGCAACCGTAATGCCGTCCGCATCCGGCAAGACCTCGTCGCCGCTTCGTGACGCCAAGATTTCCACTACGTTCTCGAAAGATCGCACCGCTTGGGACGAGTCGCCGCTGGATTGAAGGAGCACGCCCAGATAGTAGTGCGCGAGCACCGAGCGGCGATCCAGATAGATGGCCCTTCGCAAGCATCGTTCCGCTTCGTCCGGGCGAGCGAATTGCGTGAGAATCAACGCATGAAAAAGATGGAGATCCGAATTCAGGCTTTCTTTGTCGAGCAAAAACTCGCAATGACGCAGGGCCTCCTCCAGGTCGCCTCGGCCGATACATTGGCGAACATCGGCCAGGGTGATGGCGGAGCTTTCTGGCGCAACGGCAGTGATCAGGGAAGCCACTGCCTCCAGCTCCGGCAGTACCGCCGGATTCCAATTGATACTGGAGGTTTCGATCTGAGCTTCGGGTGCCGAGTGATCTGTCTTTTGGTACAGCGTTACCCCCGGAGCGTTCACGGCGCGAAAGAACGTGAAGTGCGTCATGTTGGGCTCGCTGGGGCCTACCAACAACCAGGCGCCTGGCGCCAGCGAGTCATGGAACTGCCGGACGATGCGCTGCATGAGGTCGGGATCGAAGTAGATCATCACATTGCGGCAGACGATCAGATCGAAATTGGAAAGGTTGCTCAACAAAGAGGGGAACGGATCTTCCACCAGGTTGTGATATTGGAACGATACGGCATCCTTGAATTGCGGCGCGAGAGCCCAATGCTTTCCCTCTTTCTGGAAACAGGTTTTTTTCAGATCTTCGGAGGTGGCGCGCAGGGACCAATCTTCATATTTCGCGTTCCGGGCGGTAATGAGCGAGTGGCGATTAATGTCGGTGCCCAGAATCGATACTTCCCATCCCAGCAGCCGATGAGCCAGGTCGCGCTTCAACAGAATCGACAAAGAGTAGGGTTCGGCGCCATCGGCGCAGCCGGCGCACCAGATGCGCAACCTGCGATGAGCTGCATTTCTATCCAGCAGGCCGGGCAGCACGATATCGCGTAGCGCCTCGAAATGCTCCGTGTGACGAAAGAAGTGGGTTTCGCCGATCGTGATTTCGATAATCAACGCATCTAATTCCGCGGGACCCCGCAGCGGATCGCGCAGCAGGTCGAGGTACGACCCGCAATCTCTCAGGCCCACGCTGGTCAGCCGCCGGCCCAGGCGCCGGGCCAAATCCGCATCTTTGTCAGCGTAATAAGCCAGCCCGGTGGATTTGACCAAGTACTCCTTGAGGCGCCCGTAGGATGGGTCGTCCAGCAGCCGATCTTGAACGGACGGAGCGAGATTCACTCCTCGGTGACTCCTGCCTCGCGGAGACGCTGCTGGGCTACGCGCTGAAATTCAACCAGCACTTTCCGCTCTTTTTCCAGAAGAATTTTCGATGGAACAAGAATGGAGACATTCGTGTCGGCCAAGGCTACTGTCGCCCCGGCGCATGCGTTAAAACAATTCCGCGCGTCCACGGGAAGCAGGGCGCTTTCAGGAACGGTTACGATCCGGTCGATCCGGTCCGCTAAGATCGCCACTCTACCTTCCGAGGCGTGCTTCAAAACAATGAGCACCGAGTACAAACTCAATCGCGTTTCCGGCAGTTGAAGCAGACGATCCAAGCGCAAAACCGGTACCGCCGCGCCCGCAAGATTGAGGATGCCTGCAAGCATGGACGGCATACCGGGCGGAACAGCCAGCTCAGCCATCGGCGCCACGCGTTCGATGTCTTCTAGTGGAAAGGCAGCGTGGTGAGCTCCGAGCTGGAAAACCACCAGGCTGCAGGCGCTCCCCGGCGAAGCATTTCCGGCTTCGACGCTCGGGTCGAGAGCGGAATCGAAAGCCTCGGCCCCTACTGTGGCATTCTCGAACACCGGCTTCCTCGCTTGAAATCAGTTGATTACCGGTGTACATTCGGCTGTTTGCAGGTGGGACTTTAGTTCTAAAGGCCGCGCTACAGTCTGTAACGTTAACTAACGCACGCCAAAGTTTCCTGTCAGGCCGCTAATTGTCGCCCCGAATCCAGGCAATACTTTTACATTTCTATAATCACTTCCTCATATCCCACCGATTAAGTGAAAGTACTTATCATGCCTGCAGTAGATATCGCTCCGTCGTGCATACTGATCGTCGACGACGAGGAGCACGTGGTCGATTTACTGCGTGAAATCCTGGTGTCTGGCGATTTTCACAATGTTGTGGGCGCCACGGATCCCCGCCAGGCCGGCCGGCTCTACGATGCCTATCAGCCGGACCTGATCATTCTCGATCTGCACATGCCTCATGTGAGCGGCATCGAGGTGCTGAAGGAATTCACGGCCGCGAGCGCCGGGACCTACCTGCCCATCGTTGTTCTGACCGGCGATGTTACGTCTGAGTCCAAACGGGTCGTGTTGGGTATGGGAGCCACCGATTTCTTGGTCAAGCCCTTTGATAGCACGGAAGTGCTGTTGAGGGTCAAAAACCTGCTGGTTTCGCGAGTGCTTTACAAGGCGCTGGCCCAGGAGAACGAGATGCTGGAGCAGCGGGTTCGCGCGCGTACGCGGCAATTGGCCGAAGCGCAAATCGAAATTCTGAATCATTTGGCGATCGTATCCGAATACCAGGACGACGATTCCAGCCAACACACACAGAGGGTCGGCGCGCTGGCGGCCGCAGTGGCCCGCCGGCTGGGTCAAACGGACGAGGAAGTGGAATTGATTCGCCTGGCAGCTCCTCTGCACGACATCGGCAAGGTTGGAGTTCCGAATCATATTTTGCTAAAAGCCGGGAATTTGATGCCGAGCGAGTTTGAAATTATGCGGTCCCACACAGCCGTAGGCGGCGAAATATTTGGAAAAAGCAAATTTCCTTTATTTCAGCTGGCCAAGCAGATTGCGCTTTATCATCACGAACGCTGGGATGGCCTGGGATATCCGCAAAGGCTTCGCGGCGAGCAGATTCCTCTCGCGGCGCGAATCGTAGCGGTGGTGGATGCTTTTGACGCCCTGACCCACGGCCGGCCCTATAAGAAGGCGGTATCGCTGCAACAGGCAAAATCGGAAATCCGGGCGCAGGCCGGCTCGCAATTTGATCCGGGGATTGTGGAGGTGTTTCTTAACACTATCACGCCGCAGGTGTTCGAAGAAATCGTGCACGGCTCCCGGGGAATTCATGAAGCGTCGGTGGAAGCGCTGGCGGTCATGTGTAACGCCGGCGCTGGGGCGAGTGCCGTCGAGGAAGCGGCATCGGCTTCGGGCTCATGACAGAGCCGAAAGCGTCGGCAGAATATATAAGGAGATCCAGCGTGATACAGACCGGGGCTCGACCAGCAGTGCTCGTCGTGGATGACGAGGCCCATATTCTGAGCTCAATGACTGCGTTGCTCGAGGAGGACTTCGCAGTTTTGACATCCACCAGCGCCGAAGCAGCGCTCAGTCTCTTACAAAACGAGCAAATAGCCGTGATTATCGCCGATCAGCGCATGCCCGGCCTGGCCGGCGACGAGTTCCTGGCCAAGGCGAGAAAGCTTTCCGAAGCCACGCGTGTCCTGATCACCGGATACGCCGACATCAACGCGTTGGTCCGGGCGGTCAATCATGGCCAGATTTATACCTATATAGCGAAGCCGTGGGAGCCGCTGGAACTCAAGGTTACTGTCATTAAGGCTGCCGAACACTGCCATCTGATGCAGGAAGTGATGCGCGAGCGCGACCTTTTGCACGCGCTCATGGACAATATCCCCGACGCGATCTGGTTTCGCGATAACGAAGGACAATTCACACGCGTGAACAAAGCCGCGGCAGACTTCCTGGGTGTCGGCGATCCGTCGGAGGCGATCGGCAAGAGCGTCACCAGCTTTTTCGTTCCCGAAGTTGCTCAGAAAATCCAGGCCGAGGAAGAACAGATTCTTCGTTCCGGCCGCCCCGACACCAACAAAGTGGAACAAATTCGCCTGCAGAACGGCACCATCCGATGGCTATCGACCACCAAAGCTCCCGTGCTTGAGAGAGGCGGAGCCGTGGCCGCGCTGGTCGGTGTATCGCGCGATGTCACCGAGCAAAAGCAAGCCGAGTTAGCCCTTCAGGAAAGCGAAGAAAAATACCGGCAAATTGTGGAGACCGCCGCCGAAGGCGTGTGGATCTTCGACACACAGTTCCGGACCGTATTCGTCAACACGAAAATGGCCAGCATGCTCGGATGCGTGGCGGAGGAAATGGCGGACCGGCCGGTTTCCGAATTCCTCCCCGACGAAGGCAGGCCGGCGCATTTGCAGCGGTTCGAGAAAGACAATTCCAGCAATAGCACGGCCGACGTGAGCCTGAAGAAGAAAGATGGCAGCCTGATCTGGACCATTCTCGCCAGCAGCCCGATGGTGGATTCGTCGGGGGAGCGCACTGGGACGCTCGCTATGTTCACTGACGTAACGGAACGCAAAGCGCTCGAAGAACAGTTTCGTCAGGCGCAGAAACTGGAGGCCGTGGGGCGCTTCGCCGGTGGCGTGGCGCACGATTTCAACAACCTTTTGACGGTGATCACCGGATATAGCCAGCTCGCGCTGCGGCGTCTGGAGAGTGACAATGCCTTGCGCTCGCAGATCGAGAAGATCGAGACCGCGGCCGGCCAGGCGGCTAATCTTACGCGCCAGCTGTTATCCTTTAGCCGCCGCCGCGTTTTTCAGCCGGAAGTGGTGAATTTGAACGCCGTCGTTACGAATTTCCAGAAGATGTGTCTTCCCATCATCGGCGTGGATGTGGAACTGGTGACGCTGCTCGATCCCGCCGTGGGCCGCGTTCGCGCCGATATCGGCCAGATAGAGCAGGTGCTGATGAATCTGGTTGTAAATGCCCGCGACGCCATGCCGCGGGGGGGCCGGCTGACCGTTGAAACCGCAAACGTAGAAGGTGGCGCCGAGTGCGCACACTCCGCGGCCAAGAATCCCACGGGATGCTACGTTTTACTCGCCGTCAGCGATACCGGATGCGGCATGGATGCAGACACCCAATCGCATATTTTCGATCCATTCTTCACCACCAAAGAGGAGGGGAAGGGAACCGGATTGGGCCTCTCCACCGTGCATGGCATCGTGTCCCAGCACAGCGGGTACATTGGCGTCAGCAGCGAGTTGGGCAAAGGTACCTGTTTCTCGATCTATCTGCCCCGAGTCGCGGAGAACTCGCCGGCCGCTCCTGCTCGGAAGGCATCCACCGAGTGGCCGCGCGGCCGGGAAACCATTCTGGTGGTTGAGGACCGCCCGGCCGTTCGCGAGCTGGTGCGTGAAACTCTTGTGCCGTGTGGCTACGAAGTCCTCGAAGCCGCCAACGGCAAGGAGGGTTTGGAGATCTGCAGGAACCGCCTGCAGCGCATTGACCTCGTGCTTACCGATCTCATCATGCCGGGTTTGAATGGCAAAGAGTTTGCCGAACTGGTCAAAAAGCTACGTTCAGATATGAAGATCCTTTACATGACCGGTTACGGCGGAGAGGCGCTGGCCGGGCAAGAAATCGATCCGGAAGAGCTGGTCCAAAAGCCCTTTTCGCCCGAAACGCTTTCGCGGAAAATTCGTGACGTGTTAGGCGCGTCGCGGACCCGGCATTCGATCCTGGTGGTGGATGACGAGGAGGGGATTCGAGAGCTGCTGCGCAGCGTCTTAGAAGAGGACGGCTACGAAGTCTTCACGGCGGAGAACGGTAAGCGAGCCGTTGAGATTTTGAAAGAGTCGCCGGTGAACCTGATGATGACGGATCTGGCGATGCCGGTGCAAGAAGGATTGGAAACGATCACGTATGTTCGCAGAGTACATCCGTCACTGCCGGTCATAGCCATGTCGGGGACCTTTCGGGGCACCATGCTGAATACCGCCGCGCATCTCGGAGCGAGCGCGCTCCTGGAAAAGCCAGTGAAGGTAGATGAAGTAGTGAAGCTGGTTCATCAACTCCTTCGAAGCTAGAGCGGTGCTGCCCGGCTAGAATCCGCTAGAATCCGCGACCAATTGACGCCCTGGGTCACTTAACCCAGGTTCAGCGCTTTTTCTCGAAGTTAAAATATTGCTGCTCCAACGAGGAAACCTTTTCCAGCGAGCGAGTTAGCCGTGAATTTAGAAATGGCTATCGAAGTGCGCAAGATCGCGCCAGGGTACGAAGCGTACCGCCAGACGGAAAGAAAGGATACCTCGATGAAATTGACAGAAACGGAATTCAAGAATCTCGCCCAGTCCCACCAAACAGCCAGCGACCACCTGAAGCTGGCGGAACACTTCACGGAGCATGCGGTCGAGCACGAGAGCGACGCCAAGTTGCACGAAGAATTGGCTGGGCCGTACGAAAAGACCGAACCGAAGCTCGCCGGAGAAGCCCGCCACTACGCGGCCCATTCGCGCGAGGCCGCCGAAGCCATGCGAAGCCTCGCCAAAATCCATCAGGAGCTTGCCAAAAGCCACGGTAACGGGCACAAGAACTAGCTAGCCTGGGGATGTCGGGCCGAGGGGGGCCGAGCCATGCCGGACGGACACGCGGAAACGCTGGTTGAACTGACCGCGGGAGAGCCGCACGCTGACGAAAGCCACGCGCAGCACGAAGAGCACGGGCGCGAAGAGCACATCAGAGAATGGGTCCGTGTCGGTTTTGTCGCGTTCGTGATCGCCCTGGTTTGGTGGGGCGTAGTCCCTCGTTACCACGGAATCGACTTCCTGGCCCTGGCGGGAATCCTGATTGGAGGCTTCCCCATTTTCAAGGAAGCCTTCGCCGACCTGTTGAAGGGGCGCATGACCATGGAATTGTCCATGACCATCGCCCTGGTGGCCGCCTCCGCCATCGGCGAGTTCTTCACCGCGCTGCTCATCACCGTGTTCGTGCTGATCGCCGAGATTATCGAAGGCATGACAGTGGGGCGCGGCAGAGGCGCGATCCGCCAACTGCTGGATCTGCTGCCGCAAACCGTCGAAGTCCGCTCCGACGGCCAGGTGGCGCCGCGCTATATGTCCGAGTTGCACGTCGGCGACGTTGTTTTAGTCCGGCCCGGAGGACACGTTCCCGTGGATGGAGCCGTTGTCAGCGGACATTCTTTCGTCGATCAAGCCAACATCACCGGCGAGTCCATGCCGGTGGAAAAGACTCCCGGCTCGCGCGTCTTCGCCGGAACCATGAACCAGTCCGGTGTTCTGGAGATCCAAACCGACAAGATCGGGCACGATACCGCCTTCGGTCGCATCATCGAGTTAGTAGAACGGGCCGAGCGTTCTCGCGCACCTATCGAAAAGATTGCCGACCGGCTCGCCGGTTATCTGGTCTATTTTGCGCTGGCCTGCGCGGCCTTGACCTTTTGGATTACCCGCGACGCGCGCTCCACGATTTCGGTCATCGTCGTTGCGGGCGCTTGTGGCATCGCAGCCGGAACGCCGCTCGCGATTCTTGGCGCCATCGGCCGAGCCGCTCAAAAGGGCGTAATTATCAAAGGGGGACGATATCTCGAAGGACTCAGTAATGTCGATATCGTCGTGCTGGACAAGACCGGCACGCTGACGCTGGGCACTCCAGAAGTCGTGGAGGTGCGAACGGCAGAAGGCGTCAGCCCCCAAGAGGTGGTTCGTATCGCGGCATCCGCCGAGCGTTTTTCCGAGCATCCGCTGGCCAAAGCGATCGCCAAAAAGGCCGAAGCGTGGTCGCTGCCCATCGGAGAGCCGGAGGATTTTCAATATTTTCCGGGCAGAGGCATCGTTTGCCGGGTCGGTGGGGTGCGCACTATGGTGGGAACTGGCGCTCTGATGGAAGCCAAAGGGGTTTCCGTCCCACCGTTTAAAGCAGCCGAACAAAAAGCTTCCGAGGTGATCGTCGCGTCAGACGGTATGTTCCTCGGTTCGATTCATATCCTCGATGTTCCGCGCAAAGAAGCTGCCGAGGCGATGCGTGAGCTCAAGGCCATGCGATGCCGTACCGTATTGCTCACGGGCGACCGCAAAGAGATTGGCGAGGCCATCGCGAAGGAACTGGGAGTTGACGAAGTCCGGACGCAACTGCTTCCAGAAGAAAAAGTGGAGTGGGTGCGCGACCTGCGCCTGGGCAGCAACTACGTGGTCATGCTGGGCGACGGCGTCAACGATGCTCCCGCGCTGCTCGAAGCCGACGTGGGAGTCGCCATGGGATCGGGTACCGACGTGGCTCGCGAAAGCGCCGATGTGGTGCTGCTCGGCAACAACCTGCTGCGATTCACGGAAGTCCTGAAGGTCGCACGCCGCTGCCGCAACATTATATACGCCAATTTCGCCGGCACGCTGCTGGTGGATGGCGCGGGAGTATTGCTGGCTGCGTTCGGCATGCTCAACCCCGTCTTCGCGGCCTTGATTCACGTTTCATCGGAGTTGATATTCATCGGTAACTCAGCCCGCCTATTGCCGAGTCTGGCGCGAAAGGGAGAGTAACCGCATGCATATCTCCGAGGGATTCCTCCCCATCACGCACTGCATCGGCTGGGGCGTTGCGGCGCTTCCTCCCACGCTGCTGAGCGTACGCGCGGTCGCCAAGCAGATGGAGGCCAAACGCGAGAATCGCGTGCTCCTGGCCGCCTCCGCAGCGTTCCTGTTCACCCTCAGCTCCCTGCGGATGCCCTCCATGACCGGCAGTTCCTCCCATCCCACCGGAACCGCCGTCGGCACGTATCTCTTCGGCCCCGAGGCCATGCCCGCGCTGGCCCTCATTACGCTGGTCTTCCAAGCCTTGCTGCTCGCGCACGGCGGATTAACCACCCTCGGCGCCAATCTCTTTTCTTTAGGCGTGGTGGGGCCATGGGTTACCTGGCTGTTTCTGAAACTCACCATACGCCGCGGCAAAAATCCAGGGCCGGGAATCTTTATCGCCACTGTGATTGGCGACCTCGCCACCTACGTAACCACGGCAGTCCAACTGGCTACGGCTTACCCGTCGGCGCACGGCGGCTTCACGGCTTCGTTGCTCAAATTCACCGGGATATTCTTCGTCACCCAGATCCCCATCTCCATCGCCGAAGGAATGCTCACGGTCGCACTTTTAAGCTCACTGTCGGCCACCCAAATGGCCGCGCTGCAAGGTCCCGCATATGCCAAAACGAATGATCGCAGAGTGCGGGATGCGAGTCACGGCGGCGATTGGGCTGTTGGCGGGCCTGGTTCTGGCCATCGGCTTCGCCAATCGCAACCATGCTCCGGTGGGTAGCGACGACCAAGCGGAAAACATGATCAAGATCCTTCGTCCTAACTACCATCCGATCGCAAAGTCAATTTACGTCCCGGGGCCTGTGGCGGAGTCGATACTGTTCGTCGCTCAGGGCGCCGGCGGCGTGGCGATTCTCTGGTGGGCGCTCTACAGTCTCAGAAAAGCGCGCCGCCAAACCGGCGAGCGCATCAAGCGCCATCTCCACCTGCACCCGCACCTGAGCGACATCGCCTTCACCAACCACTGGAGGCATCGCAATCCTTGGGAAAAGGTCCTGTTCGGCGGAGGCTTCCTGGCGGTCGCGCTAATCATACCGCCCATGCCCGGCGCGATCGTGATTGCGGTCATCGTGTCGCTGGCGGCCATTGCCGGCGCCCGAATCCCTGCCTCGAGCTGGCTCACCGTGCTGTCCATTCCGGTATCGTTCGCCATCCTGACTGCGGTGGGCATCATGATTCAAATCGGCGGCCCCGGCCCTGGCTTTCCCGTCAGCATCGACTGGTCCAGCCTGCCCATCGCCACCGGTCTGCTCTTGCGATCCACCGCCGCTATCTCCTGCCTGGCGTTCATCGGATGGACTACGCCGCTCATGGAACTGATCCCGGTCTTCGGGCGCATCGGTATACCCAACGTTTTGATCGACCTGGCACTGATGATCTACCACTTCCTGTTCGTTACCGCGACCACGCTGCGCGAAATGCGAAGAGCGCAATCGTGGCGAATGGGCCGCGCCGATTATCGCAGCCGCATGCGAGCGCTTTCCATGCTCGCGGGAGGTTTATTTATCCGCTGCATCGAGCGCTTCCGGCGTCTGGAGGACGGTATCCAATCACGCGGCTACGAAGGCCGCCTATGGGTGCTGGCGCCCGAACGCGGCGCATCCTTCGCATTTATCGGCGGCACTCTGGCTCTGCAAGCTTTCATGCTGGCGGCGGGGCTGGTCTTGTGGAAAGGGGCGTCTATGGATTCGATTCTAGAGGCGCGCAACGTCTCCTTCGCCTATGGGCCTGCGAAGTGGGCACTCCAGGATCTCAGTTTTACTTTGCCGAAGCCCGAGCGCGTCTGCCTGCTGGGATCAAACGGCGTCGGTAAATCCACGCTGATGTTGTTGCTCAACGGAACGCTGAAGCCGCAGCAAGGGGAACTCTTCGTTTTGGGCGAACCCATCGACTACTCGCGCGCCGGACTCCACAAGCTGCGCCGGCGAGGTGGGGATGGTGCTCCAGGATCCCGACGATCAGCTGTTCGGCGCAACCGTCGAGCAGGACGTCGCCTTCGGCCCTTTGAACAACGGCATGGCTTCCACCGCCGCGCGCGCCTTGGTCGACGAAACCCTCGCGGAGCCTCGGCATTGCTCACCTTGCCGAAAGGCCGATTCACGAGCTCAGCCTGGGAGAGAAGAAGCGCGTCGCCATCGCCGGAGTCCTGGTGTTGCACCCGAAAATCGTTCTGCTGGACGAGCCAACCGCCGGCCTCGACTTCGCCGGCATTACCGCCATGCTGGCCCTGCTCAAAAAACTTCACGCTGAGGGCACGACGCTTGGTGATCAGCACGCACGACACCGACCTGGCTTACGAGTGGGCCAACGAGGCTTGGGTGCTGGGCGACGGCCGGGTCGCCGCCCAAGGTCCCATCGGCGAAGTGATGAAGGATTGTGCCACGCTGCACCAAGCGCATCTCAAGGTGCCCTGGGTGGTCGAATTAGGACTCGCCATCCATGACACCTATCCCGAACTCGGCGCTCAGCCCCTCCCTGCGACCGAGCAAGAATTGATCCTGCTCATTCAGCAGATACGCCTCGCCTCAGCTGTTTAGAAACCTCATACGCATCTCTGTGCGAAGCTGGTTATTCCCAATGGCCCGGCACCCAGTTGTATCCGCCGGCGGATGTCTGCCAATGTCCAGACACCCAAACCGAAGCGGAGTTCGGAGTTAGGACCCACGATCCGGGAACCCACACATATTTATCGCCCCGCCAGTCGTAATAGCCTGCCACCCAAACGTAACCGGCACCCGGGCTGGCCGTTATCGTCTCAGCCGGCGGCACCGGAGTCGCGGGCACAGTCTGGACCACCACCGTCGAGGGAGCGGGCGCTGGCGCCGGGGCGAATGCGGCAGTTGGTTGCGGAGTGGTAGAGGGCGGTAAAACTACAACTTTCCCGCCTCCACAGGCGACTAATGATATCGCTGCAACAATTGGAAGAAAAACGAGACTTCTAACTATAGGCTTCATATGGTCCTCCCATCACCGGGAAGAGGTGCAAATGGGCCGCCAAATCGGCAAATACTCAAATCATAGGTGCCGCTGAGTAAGTGCAGTGTGAAGCCTCGACACGGATCTGTAAAAACTCCTAGCGAATCGTTACTTCTGCAGCCGTGGATGTAACTGCGCCTTACTGTGACGGCGTCATTGTCGGGCAACGATCCATTTTTTCATGCAATTTTCAGTTAGCAGTGACAGAGTTACAAGGCCATGAATCGTTTCGGCGTGTCGGCCAAGTACACGCGCTCACCCCAAAGCGGGCTGATGGGGCTTTGGAATCGTAACGTGGGCTGGCGTTTGGCACGGAGACCTTCTGGTCTGGACATCCCCCAAGAGGTTCGTTGTCCAGCTTTCCACGTACTGAAAAAATGAGGAGCGCTAAACAGTGAAACATGTAAAATCGCTTGCAATTTCCCTGTGTGTAGTTGCTGGGATCGTTATGCTCGCAGGTACCCCTGCGGCTTTTGCGGCCGGCCCTTACATGCAAATCGGCACCATCGCGGTGCCGGGTGGTCTGTCTCAATTTGACATCATGTGGGTCGACACTTCAACCGACTTGATGTATTTCGCCGACGATGGAGCCGCCAAGGGCGCCGGCGCCGTCGACGTCTTTGACGTCCATGGCGACAAATTTCTCTATAAGATTGGGCTGGGCAGTTTTCAGGGACTCTTTGACGCCACTCACTGCTGTAACGGACCCACCGGCGTATTCCCTATCCCGGAGCAACGTGTAATTTGGGCCGGTGACGGCAACAGCACCATCAAAGTTATAAGTATGGATCGAAATGAGATCACCACCACCATTAATACCGGCGGGGTGGACCGCGCCGACGAAATGGCGTGGGACTCCAAGGATCACCTCATGATCATCGGGAACTCTTCCGAGCCAACCATCGTTTTCTTGACCGTTCTCAACACCGACACCAACACGATTCAGGGCAAAATCTTCTATCCGAACGCCAACGGCCTGGAACAGCCCGTTTGGGACCCCACCGCCGAGAGGTTCTACGTCCCCATCGACGGGACATCTACCATAACTGGGGAGGTCGACGCGATCGATCCGACCAAAGTCGTCGGCTCCTGCTCGATATCCACCGGCACGAACTGCGGCGTCACCGGCCAGATGTTTATTCCGGGCTGCTCCAGCATCTCCGGAATGGCGCTGCTTCCCTACGAGCGCCTCATGCTGAGCTGCGGCCAAATCATCGGCGTTCCTAGCGGACAAATCATGGGCCCCGCATTTCTCTCCAACGGAAGCCCAATTAGCGGCGATGAGATCTACTTCAACGCCGGCGATAACCAGGTCTACTGGGGGGCTGCCACTCCGTATGTGGTGGACGTCAACGCCAACCAAACGGCTGCCACCTTGGTCCCTGCCAAGGCGGGATCCCACATCATTGCGGCCAACAGCAACAACAACCACATCTATTTGCCCAGTTCGGTCTGCGGCTGTATCGAGGTGTTTGCCCCGGTAGCGGACGAATCTGCCGGGTACGTACCTTTCTCCCACTAACTAACTTCCCCAACGGGCGCGGGCGCAGCATTGCGATCAGGCAAACTCGCCCGCGCCGATTTCAAGTATCTATATAATTGGACGCGGAGGTTCGACATGCTGAAAAGCATTCTGTCTCTTGCGCTCTCACTTGTCTGGGGGACCTCGATCGTCTACGCTCAGGAGCCTGCCAAGCCTCTTTATGTGCTGGAGGACTCCTATCTGCGCTGGCGCTTGCTGCCCGCCGAACAAATCTACCTATCGATTGATGGCAGGCATCTCAAGCAATATGTCGAGGATCTGACCGCGATTTCGCGGCGCTATCGGGATCAAGGGCATCCTCAATTCTGGGGACGCATCACCGGAACCGAAGCGGATGCCGAGAATGCGCATTGGCTTGCGGAGAGGTTCCGCAAGATCGGCCTTTCGGATGTGCGGGAACAATCCCTGGATCTGCCGCCGCAGTGGATGCCCGCATCTTGGTCGGTGGCCGCATCGTCCGGCGGAAAAACCATCGCGCTTGAAAGCGCGCAACCTACCTCCACCAGTCCCGGCACGTCTCCCAACGGTCTCGACCTGGAGGCGGTGGATGTCGCTCTGGCAAGCGCGGGGGATCTCGCGGGGCGCGACCTGCGCGGGAAAGCCGTCTTCTTCTACAGCGCCGACTATACCTCTCGCCAAGCTCCCATTTCCGACTATGCCGTCAAGCGCATCAACGATCGCGGCGCCGCCGCCATTTTCGTGATCGTGGGGTTGCCCGGCAATTTGCGAACCCAGTTCTACCCGGTCGGCAGCACCGTCCCCACGTTCTCGCTGGGCCTCGAGGACGGCGTCGCGATTCGTAATCTTATCGGGCAGTCGCGGGGCGGCCAACCACCGCGCGTCAAAATCCGCCTCGACGTGAAGACCGTCCCCAATCTGAAGACCTCGACCGTTTGGGGATCTCTGCCGGGAACCAGCGATGAAGACATTTTTGTCGTCGCTCACCGCGACGGCTGGTTCGAAGGTGCAACGGATAATGGCTCGGGTGTGGCCACCATGCTGGGGCTGGCGGAGTACTTCGCGAAAATCCCCAGAGAGCAGCGCCGCCGCACTATTCACTTTCTAGGGACCAGCGGGCACCACGACAACAACGCCATGACGGGCCACTGGCTGGCCGACCACAAAGAGATGTTCGCCAAGACGGCGTTGATCATTAATTGCGAACACACCTCCGCCGAGCAACTAGTGTATCGGGGAGGAGCGATTCGAAGGACCAACACGACCGTGCCGCTGCGTTGGTACGTCGGCGGCAGCCCGCGGCTGGAACAGATCGCCGTCAAAGCGTACGACGCGTTCGGAGTCGCCACTTATGCGGAGCCGGAGCCAACCGCCGGGGGCGAGATGGGACCGTATTACCAGCTCGCTCCGTCCCTTCAGTTGATCGAGGGGAATCTGTATTGGCATTCCGATCGCGAGACCGCCGAGTTTGTTCCGCCCACCGGATTGGCGGCCTCCACGCGCGCGTATGCCAAAATCATCACGGACGTGAACCAGTTAGATCTCAAGGATCTCCAGCGGCCGCAAACATCCGAGGCGCGGCGTTCCCCGTTGGCTGCGAATACCGGGAGGCCCCGATGAAAACCTATTTGTTCGTGATACTCGTGCTGCTGGCTCCGCTGTCGTTCGGCCAGCAAAGCGTGCCTGAAATTCCCTTCGATTCCGTTCCTGATTTCTTCAAGCTTCCGCCCGGGATGAATTTCGGCGAGGTCCCGGGCGTGGCCGTAAATTCCAAGGGCCATGTCTTCGTGTTCACGCGCTCCAACAGCGCCACCGGTCCGGCCTATGGTCCGGCGGCGGCGCAGTTGTTCGAGTTCGGTCCCAAGGGCGAGTTCCTGCGCGAAATCGGGAAGGGCCTGTACGCCTGGTCCGAAGCCCACAGCGTGCGCATCGACAAGGACGACAACATCTGGGCCATCGACAAAGGCTCCGACATGATCATCAAGTTCAACCAGGCGGGCCGCGTGATCATGGATCTTCGGCCGCCGCAAAGAAGTCGGCCGACGAGGGAGCCAAACCTTGGGAGCACGTCGATCCTCCTCTGCCCGCCGTCGACGGACTCTTCCGCCAGCCCACCGACGTCACTTGGGATTCCGAAGGCAACATCTACATCACGGACGGATACATCAATTCCCGCGTCGCCAAATATGACAAGAATGGCGACTGGGTGAAGTCATGGGGCGACAAGGGAACCGCGCCGGGGCAGTTCCGCATCCCGCATGCGATTGTGGCGGACCGCAACAACAACCTCTACGTGGGCGATCGCACCAACAGGCGCATTCAGGTGTTCGATACCGACGGCAAGTTTCTGCGCATGTTCACCATCGACGTGCCTCCCGTTCCCGGAACCCACGCGGTCAATGGCAACACGCCCACCGGCGAGCGCCTGGCCGCGGTGATTGGGGCTCCCAATTCGATCTGCATCACGCCCGGCCCCAACCAGGTGCTGTTCGTGGGAGAGAGTACCTTCCCCGGCCGGATTTTCAAGGTTTCGCTCGACGGCAAGGTGCTGGGCGTAATCGGCCGCTCCGGACGCCAGCTGAAGCAGTTCTCCGGAGCCCATCAGCTTGCCTGCCCTTCGGAGAACGAAGTGTACGCCGCTGAAACTTCCAATTGGCGCGTGCAGAAGCTGATCCTGCATCCGCGGGCAGCGTCCTCAAGCGCCGCGCGTTAGGCATCGCGTTGGTGTATACTTTTTAACTCGTAGCCTGGACGAACCGAAGGAGCTTGCATGAACACGCCATTTTCGAATGTGTCGCGACGGGAACTATTAAGGACGATCGCCGCCACCGGGGCAGGTGCGTTGCTCTCGTCGGGCCTCGGGACCGCCCAGGCCAATCCCCGGCGCATCGACGTGCATCACCATTTTCAACCTCCCGTGGACGGCAACAAAGGGCTGAAATGGTGGACGCCGGAGAAATCGCTGGAGATGATGGATAAGTTCGGCATCGCGTTCGCGATGATGTCCAATCCCGGCGCATCGGCTACAGCTTACGATGGCACCCAGAAAGGAAACGATGCCGCGCGGCGCAGCAACGAATTCGGCGCCAAACTCGCCACCCAATATCCCAAGCGCATCGGCTTTTTCGCGGCGATTCCGATGAACGACACCGACGGCGCTCTCAAGGAGATCGCGTACGCGCTCGATACGCTGAAAGCCGACGGGTTCCAGATCGGCAGCAGCACGGGCGATAAGTGGCCCGGCGATCCCCAATATCTGCCCATTTTCCAGGAGATTCATCGGCGCAAGGCCTCAGTGTTCATTCATCCTTATGTGAACAAGTGCTGCAAGGTACTCATGCCCGGCATTCCGGAATCCGTGGTCGAGTACGATTTCGATAGCACGCGCTGCATCGTGAGCATGTTGTACAACGGCACGCTTTCGGCCTGTCCGGATATGAAGGTCATCGTGAATCACTCCGGCGCCGCCGTTCCGATGCTGGCCGGACGCATCAAGGACCGCGTTCCGGGAGCGCAGACCTCGAATTTCGGCACTCCCAAGACGAACACCGATGGGATCAACGCGAAGATCCCCAACGGCGTTTTCTATGAACTGCGCAAGCTGTATTACGAGTGCGCGCACGCGGCTTATCCGTTCCCGCTCGCCGCGATGATGAAGCTCGCTCCGTCGACCCAATATTTGTTTGGCACGGACTATCCGGCGGAACCCATGGAATCGACCGTCAACCATCTTCCGGAAAACGATCTGCCGCCAGAGATTCAGCGCGTCATGAATCGCGAAAACGCGGAACGTCTGTTCCCCCGGCTGAAGTCGCTCTGAGCTGAATTATCCGGCCGCGGCCATAGGAGCCGCATCGGCGGCCTGGTCCGCGACAGACGCTGCGTGCCGGAGAATGCGCTCTAGGTGCCTGCAGATCAGCATGAGGTCCACATAAGCCGTAGCATCGCCCGGCCCCGACGTGAGCTGCGAAAGCTTCTCATATAGAGCCCGGCATTCGGCGCGGATGGGGACCTCCTGAGGCCGCACCGAAAGGGCTTGCGTGCGATCCAGACTGCGCCAGCTTTGAATTGCCGCTGACAGGCACTCCTTGATCTTTGCGCCAAGTGTGGATATCTGGCCCAAGATTTGAGAGGGCGGCCGTCCATGCATCGTGGAGCTCAATGTCACGATCTCGTAAGCGTAGTCCCCGATCAGCTCCAAATCCACGATCGCGTCGAGAATGCCGGTAACCAGCCGCGCATCGCGCGCCACCGGCGCCTGCAGCGTGATTAGGTTCAAACACTGGTCGTGGATGAGGCGATGCTGATGATCGGTCCGGGCCTCCAGTTCACTGGCTGTGGCTGAAGGACCCGGCCCTGGATCGGCGGCCGCGCGCAATGCTTCGGCCAGAAGAGCAATGGTAGTCTCGCCCATTTGGACCAAATTCTGGCGCACTGATTCGAGTTCTTCAACATAATGTGTTCTCAACATCGGTTGTAGCTCCTTTTCTGCGGCTGGTGCATTGCTATGGAACGTCGTCCCATTCTCCTCATTCAGCGCGTGCGGAGTCCATGGGATGCGCCCATCGGTAACCGCACCGCCAGCAGTCTCCCGATCCACCGCGCCGAAGTGCGAACCAGGTTGATTGTTTTCATCCGCATTTCGTTCACCTCCTTTCCTTTTGCTATAGGGCAACACTCGCTACGGGTCGCGCCGGCGAATTCGCACGGACACGCTCGTAGCGATCGATCATTCCGCGTCAGCGAACAATGGCCGAGAAATCCGGATAAGCGCGGAGAGCGAAGGATGTGAATCAGAGCGAGGAACTGGTCAGAGACGGAGGCTCCACTGATTCGGGATCCATCTGCTGTTCGCGCAGCCGACTTTCACCGTCAGACATAAAGGGCCTCCTTTCTCCGGAAATGCGTGGGACCTATGCGGGTATACCGGCTGGGGTATCCTGTCAATCAACCAAGATCAAAAAGCAGAATCTCGCTCGACTCGGTATCTCCGCCGATCAATGCAAGCTGCTCTTCGCCTTCTAATGCGGCCGCATCGCCGGTACGCAACTCGACGCCGTTCACGGAGATTTCTCCACGAATCACGTGCACCCACGCGGCACGATTCGAGCCGAGAGTATAAGGAATCTCTGTACCCTTTCCCAGCTCCGCCACGAACACGTGCGCGTCTTGATTGATTCGGGCCGCGCCGTCGCCACCCGCCGGTCCTGCCAGACGCTTCAATTTATTCTGCTTGTCCTTGGGGTCAAAGCGGATCTGCTCATAACTCGGTTCCGTTCCGTCCGTGGCCGGCTCGATCCAGATCTGGAATAAATGCACCCGATCGCTGCTGGAGGAGTTGAATTCGCTGTGCATCACTCCCTTCCCGGCGGACATGCGCTGAATTTCGTTCGGCCCCACGGCTTGCTGATGGCCCATGCTGTCCTTATGCGCCAAAGAACCCTCCAGGACGTAAGTGAGAATCTCCATGTCGCGATGGCCATGCCTTCCAAATCCGGCGCCCGGCGCGACGCGATCTTCGTTGATCACGCGCAGACTCCGGAAGCCCATGAACTTCGGGTCATAATAATCGGCGAACGAAAATGTGTGGTATGTGTCGAGCCAGCCATGATTGGCGTGGCCCCGCTCTTCACTTCTGCGAACCTGTATCATTTGAAAATCTCCCTTCACTGGCCGGTTTGCGCGCCGTCTCGGGCCGCAAATAGCCCCAACTTTTTGAGCAGTGAGTAAAGCTCGCGCTTTTCGCTCGCGTTTAAAACCGCCATGGCCGATTCGAGCTCCGCGGCATGGCGGCGGAACGCGGTTTCTGCGACGCGTCTTCCTTCCGGAGTGAGATGCAAAACCTTCGCTCGCCGGTCGCTTGGCGCTGGGCCGCGCTTTATCAGGCCCTTTTTCTCCAGGCGATCGACGGCCGCGGTCATTGAGCCGCTCGCCAGCAGCACCTTGCCCTGGATTTCTGTAATCGTGAGCGGGCCCTTATGCAATAGCGCTTCCAGGGCCGCGAAATCCGTGAGGGATAGTCCGGCTCCCTCGATGCTACGTTCGGCGACTTGCTGTACCGCGCGGTGGCACCTGGAAAGGACCAGCCACAGTCGCGGCGCGTCCAACGGAATCCTGCTGCTCATGCGCGAGCCGGACTCGGTTGCGAGGCAGGCGAAGCCGCCGCGATCGCGCGATCAATGGAAAAGGCTCCGGCCCCGCGCAACATCAGGAACGCTGTCATGGCGAGCACCAGCAAGTGGTATTCGAAACCCTCGCCTTTCTGGGTCCCGTTCCAATTCATGAAGAATCCAACGTGCCAGTGCACCGTCGCAATGGCAACCAGCATATTGACCGCGATGCCGAATGCGGCGATGCGAGTGAGGAATCCCAGAATCAGACCCAGGCCGCCGAAGAACTCGGCTGCGATCGCCAGGAACGCGAAGGGGGCCGGAATATGCATGACGTTCGTAAAGAAACCCATGGTTCCGGAGAAACCAAACCCTCCGAACCATCCCAGCATCTTCTGTGCGCCATGCGCGAAGAACACAACTCCCAGCACCAGCCTTAGAATGGCCGTCGCCGCGCTATCGTCTGTAGCAAACAGTTTGCGAATCATCGCCTGGTCTCCTTTAGGCCATCAACCGGTCTCTCCTATAGATGCAATATCCTTTCATAAAGATTCTTTAGACCGAGATAATATCGAAAAGCGCCAGGGCTGTTAGCTTACTGCGGCTGCCACGGCTTTAGCCCCAGTGCGATGTGTAGCCGAATGCTGTAGATCATCACCGGGCCGCGGTCGTGATTGTAGGCCGGGTTGGTATCGCGCTGCACGTCGAAGCTGGTGTAGAAGCCAGGCACAACGCGGGCGGAGTAGTAGCTTTCCCAAACATATTCCGGCGCGTAGTTCAGCCGCCCGTCACCGATCAGGAAATCCAGCCCGCCGGCGGCCAGATACTCGCGATGCACGGCCGAGAGTCCGGCTGCCGTGAAGGAAGTCGCTACGACGTCGTCTTTTCTCTTCCAACGCGTCCCTTTGACGGAAATGCCGCCGCTTGCCAGCCGGTCGATGGCCGTGAACGCGAAGCTTTGGGTTTTGCCATCGTTCCATCCCAGGCGCGTGAACATGCCCAGATCACTCGAGATCGCCTGGTCGAAACTGATGCCCGTGCCGTATTTGAGCGTGCCGACGCGGCGCAGTCAGCGTGACATCAGGCGTTGTCCCGGTTGCGGCAGCCAGCTTCAGGGCCTCGGCATAGTTTCCCGCCTGAGCGCGATTGTCATAAACAAGGGCGCGAATCGTGCCAGCGCGTTTCCGGAACGAATAACGCCGCTCAATTTCCGCCGTCTGTCCGTGATCGCGAAAAAGCCTGCGGTCGAACTGCGGACCATTGGCGACCTTCGGCTCGGCGGCGATGCCGTAGCGGAACGCCCACCTGCGGCGTGTGAAACTCATGCACGATTCCCCACGTGTAGCCGCGCGTGTCGGCCGGATAATCCCAGGCGCCGTTGTACATCACGGCCCACGCCATAAACTGAGTTCGTGGATCGTGCGTGTAATTGTTCTGGTCGAAGAAATCGGTGACGCTGAAGCGCCCGGCGTAGATCGTATAGCGCGTCGCCGGTCGATCGCCCGCGAGGCTGTTGGGATCGCTTTCGACATGCTCTTTCTCTGAGCCGAATCCAAAATCATGCTGGATATAAAGCCGCGCGAGGTAAGGCTTGGGCGTGGCGCTGGCCACACGCGGCAGCTCGCCGTTCGGCTGGATTGGCGAGGCCGTCTACGCCGCTGAATCCGCGGCCGCCGGCAATTTCGGGATTAAACACCAGAATGGTGTTCTGTTCCAGCCGGGCCGCGAAAAACAACGTCGTAGTCAGCGACACATCGCGCTCCGGATAATCCCGAAGGCTGAGCGGGCCCTCATAGGGCGAAGGAAAAGTGCCGTGATACATGCCGATCGAGGTGGCCTGATAGTACAGGTTCCAGCGTTCGAATGCGGTGTCGGGATCGGTGCCGGCTTGGTTCGAGGACGACGCGTCGGCGGCGCCGGGCGGGGAAGTCTGAGCGAATGACCGCGCCGAGAGGGTCAGGATCCAGATCGCGAACATGGTTCGGACAAGGGTCACAATTCTGCTCAGCTCGTCTCTGAAAGGCTCCTGTATCGATCTGCCGTTCGTACAATCTACTACTGCCGTCAGACAATATAGGTCTCCTTTCTTTTGAAATCCGGCTTCAGGCCTTCCGATTTCCTTCCACAGCTTATACCCGCCGGGGTATCATTGTAAAGCTCTTTCTGCGATTCTTTAGAGACGAGCGGAAACAACAACGACACCTGTATGGCACACACGATCGAAGAAAAAAAGAAGCTCCTGAACCGCGTCCGGCGCATTATGGGCCAAGTCGCGGCGATTGAGAGGTCCTTGGACCAGGAGCAGGCCGAGTGCTCCGATATACTGCACAATATCTCGGCATGCCGGGGAGCCATGGATGCTCTCATGGCCGAAGTGATCGAAGGACACATTCGGTTCCACATTCTCCCCGAGACTGAAGCCGTGACCGATGAACAATTGCGGGCCGCCGACGACCTGGTCAGCGCCCTGCGTACCTACCTTAAATAGGACTCCGCCCCTCGATGTTTGCGGCAGCGCAGCGTCAGCGAGTCGATATAATCGGAATGTGAAAGCTTCCACTAGCACTGCTATCGCGCTCGTGTTATCGATCGCATGGTTGAACGCTTGCAGCCACGGCCTCGATAACAAGGAGGCGGTCCGGCAAGGCGTGATGAACTACCTTGCCAAGCGCACTGATCTGCTGGCGATGGACGTCAGTGTCACGTCGGTCGCATTTCGCCAGGATGAAGCCACTGCGACCGTGCACTTCCAGGCCAAAGGAAATAACACGCCGGGCGCCGGCATGACGATGGAATATGTTCTGGAACGCAAGGGGGACCAGTGGTCGGTGAAGGGCCGCGCTGGCGGCGGCGCTCCACACGCCGGGATGCCGCAGGGTGCGCCGGGAGCCGGCCCGGGTTCCATCGGCGCGATGCCTAATACAGGTACCGGTTCGATCGGTGCCATGCCGCAGACCATGCCGCCGGGGCATCCGTCCGTTCCAGGTGGAGCATCGCCCTCTGGCGCATTGCCGCCCGGTCATCCGCCGATCAATTCGCAGCCATCCAACGGACCCTCTAAATGAAACGTGTCGCCGTGCTGGGCGGTGGTCCCGCGGGCGCGTTCGCGGCGGAAACCTTGGCGCGAGCCGGCGTTGACACCGTCGTCATCGACGAAAAGCTCGCGTGGGAAAAGCCCTGCGGAGGCGGGCTTACCTACAAAGCCTATGAACGCTATCCCTTCCTGATCGAGAATTCTCAGCCGAAGATGGTCATCCATCAGATGTCCATCGCCGCCCCGAAGGCCGGCGTGGTCACGACGGGACTCGAGCATCCCTTGGTTATTTACTCGCGCTTCGATCTCAACCGCATGCTCCTGGAGCGTGCCGAACAGGCCGGAGCGAGGCTGGAGAAAACGCGAGTGCTCGAAGCAGCACGGAACGGTGGCGCATGGCGCATCAAGACCCAGAGCGGCGCGCTCGAAGCGGACTACTGCATCGTCGCCACGGGCGCGCGCAATCCTCTGCGAAGTCTGGGAACGCAATGGGCGCCGGGCGACACGATGTACGCACTCGGCTACTACGCGCCGCATCAGCAGGACCACGTCGATATTCAGTTTCTGCCCGACTTCCAAGGCTACATCTGGATATTTCCCCGGCACGGCCACGCCTCGGTCGGCATCGGCGGAAAAGGAGAATCCGCTCAAGCGATGCGCGCGCGCCTGGAAAAATATATGGACCAGAAGGGCATCCGCTATCAGGGCGCGAAATTTTTTGCCCACATGCTGCCGTCTTTGGAAACCGCGCGATGGAAAAACAACCGGGTCGCCGGCGACGGCTGGCTTGCGGTCGGCGATGCGGCGGGCCTGGTGGACCCGATCACCGGCGAAGGACTGTACTACGCGCTGCGTTCGGCGGAGCTAGCCTGCGAACTGCTCCTGGACGAATCCCGGCCAGTGGCCGAGAAAGCGGAAACCTACTCCAGTCTTCTTTGCCGCGATTTTGCCGAAGACCTCGAATATGGCGCGTCACTTTCCGCACGCCTTTTCCTGGGCAAATTCCTGTTCGGGACGATACCCGCCCGCACCGTGGAATTTATGCGCCGCAGCCCGCGCTTTCGAGTGCTGGTCGGCGACTTGATCGCAGGCACGCAATCCTACCTCGGTTTGAAAGACCGCTTGTGGGGAGAGTTGCAGAGCACTCTCGGCGAAGTGGTCGCAAATAAAATTTTCGCCAGTGTTACGCGAGCATGAATCGTTCCCGATCCCAGGCCGCATTTCTCCGTGCTCAGAAGCTCATCCCCGGCGGCGTGAACTCACCGGTGCGCGCGTTCCGCAGCGTCGGCGGCACGCCCCCTTTCATCGATCGCGGCGAAGGCTCGCGGATTTACGACATCGACGGGAATGAATATATCGACTACGTCCTCTCCTGGGGACCGCTGATTCTCGGCCATCGCTTTCCTGGCGTGATCGACGCCCTTCGAGCGCGTGCTGGAGCAGGGCACCAGCTTCGGAGCGCCCACCGAAGCCGAGACCGAACTGGCCGAATTGATCCGCGCATGCGTGCCTTCCATCGAGCAGGTGCGCCTGGTTAATTCCGGCACCGAAGCCACCATGAGCGCCCTGCGCGTCGCCCGCGGATTCACCGGCCGCGATCTCACCGTCAAATTTGAAGGCTGTTATCACGGCCACGTCGATTCACTGCTGGTCAAAGCCGGCTCGGGAATGGCGACCTTGGGAATTGCCGATACGGCCGGCGTACCCGAGGCGTTCGCGGCTACTACCATCGCGCTGCCCTACAACTCCATCCCGGCCGTCGAAGCCGCATTTCGCGAGCGGGGCGACCGCATTGCCGCGATCATCGTCGAGCCGGTAGCCGGCAACATGGGGGTTGTGCCTCCTGGAAATAATTTCCTGGAAGCGCTGCGCGAGATCACCGCGAAGCACGGCGCGCTGCTCATCTTCGATGAAGTCATGACTGGGTTCCGCGTGGCGCTCGGCGGAGCGCAGGAGCGCTACGGCATCCGCCCCGATCTCACCACGCTCGGCAAGATTATCGGCGGCGGTTTGCCGATTGGTGCCTATGGCGGGCGAGCCGACATCATGAGCAAAGTTGCGCCCCTCGGGCCGATCTATCAAGCCGGTACGCTGTCGGGCAACCCTCTGGCCGTCCACGCCGGAATCGCCATGCTTGGCCACCTGAAGGCGCATCCCGAAATCTACGAAAGCCTCGAAATTCGCGCCTCGCAGCTCACCGAAAACGCGCCGGCCGGGATCACCGTGAACCGTGTGGGCTCGATGTTTACGTACTTTTTCACCACCGAGCCGGTGATCGACTGGGAATCGGCCAAGCGCTCCGACACCCGGCGTTTTGGGGAATTTTTCCATTGGATGCTCGATCACGGCGTTTATATGGCGCCCTCGCAATTTGAAGCTGGATTCGTTTCGGCCGCCCACACCGAAGACGATATTGCTCAAACCCGCGAGGCCACCCGTCAATTTTTCGCGATGGCCGTCAAGGCGCAGTCGTTTCCATAGCCTCTGCTATAGTTGTAAGTCTGTCCTCTATTATGGTGCCCACCCAGGTAACCGAACTCGTTTGCGCGCACAGTCCGGATTCCGACGATGCGTACATGTTTTACGGCTTGGCGACCAAGAAGGTTCGCTCCACGCTGGTTAGCTTTCGCCACATCCTCGAAGACATTGAAACCTTGAATCGCAAGGCGACCGAAGGCGCCTACGATTTGACCGCGATTTCCTATCACGCCTACCCTTACATTGCCGACAAATACGTTTTGATGTCGTGCGGCTCGAGCGTGGGCGATGGCTATGGCCCCATCCTGGTCAGCGCGCATCCTATAGCGCCCGACGAAGTCAAAGGCAAACGGATCGCGATTCCCGGTAAGATGACCAGCTCGTACCTCGCGTTGCGCTTGTATGAGCCGGACTTCGAAGCGATCACCATGCCCTTCGACAAAATTCTGGACGCGGTATCCGACCAGTCCGTCGACGCCGGCCTGGTCATTCACGAAGGCCAGTTGACCTATGGGCGAAGCGGCCTGCACTGCGTCGTGGACCTTGGCCGCTGGTGGAAAGCGACCTACGATTTGCCGTTGCCCCTGGGCGCGAACGTCCTGCTGCGTTCCGTCCCCGACAGCGTCAAGAGCGAGTGTTGCCGCATGATGCGCGAGAGCATCCAGTACGCTCTCGATCACAACGAAGAATCGCTGAATTACGCGCTCCAGTTCGCCCGCGATTTAGAACCGCGTTTAGCCGAGAAGTTCGTCGGCATGTACGTGAATCACTACACGGTGGATTGCGGGGAGCTGGTGCCGAAGGCCGCTCAGAAGCTGCTCGACATGGGATACGATGCCGGTCTGGTCTCCAAGAGAGTTACCCTGGAATTTGTACGCTAAGTTAGAAGTGTATGAGGTTGCGTAGCTGTCTTTGGCTTTTTTGCGGATTTCTGGTCTGCTCAGGCGTTCGTGTAGTCGCTCAGGACGACGCGAAACAACGCGCCAAGGCGGTTCGCGATTACGCTAAGGGCGCCGGTTCCGAAATTATCCCCAAGTTGGAGCCGTACCTCGCCGACCCCGACGTTGACGTGCGCCGGGAGGCCGTCAAGGGCATCGTCGACATCGGGACCCAACGCAGCCTCGACCCTCTCATCAAAGCGACCGCCGACAACGACCCCGAAATTCAGATTCGCGCCACCGACGGTTTGGTCAACTTCTATGTGCCCGGATATGTGAAAACCGGCTTGACCGCTAACTTCCGCCGCGTCGGCAGCTCCATCAAGGGCAAATTCACCGATACAAACGATCAGGTCATCGATCCGTATATTCAAGTCCGGCCCGAAGTGATCGCGGCACTGGGCCGTGTTGCACGCGGTGGATCGAGTCTCGAATCCCGCGCCAATGCCGCGCGAGCCATTGGTATATTGCGTGGTCGCGAGGCTCTTCCGGACCTGATAGACGCGTTGCGTTCCAAGGATACGCAGCTAATTTACGAGTCTCTGGTGGCGATCCAGAAGATCCGCGACCCCAGCGCCGGTCCCCAGATCGCGTTCCTGCTGCACGACCTGGATGAGAAAGTGCAGGTCACCGCGATCGAGACCACCGGCTTGTTACAGAACCACGCTGCCATCGCAGACCTGCGCGACGTCCTCGACAAAACCCGCAAAATGCCCGTCAAGCGAGCCGCCCTCACCGCCATGGCGCAGATGCCCGACCAGCAATTGCACGGCGTCTATCTTGCCTATTTGGATAACAAGGATGATGGGCTGCGCGAGGCTGCCGCCGAGGGTCTGGGCCGCTATAAGAACCTGGAAGACCGCCCCAAAGTGGAAGCCGCTTTCGCCGACGAGAAAAAGACCGGGCCGCAGCTCTCGCTCGCGTTTGCTCTGGTGTCACTTGGCAAGCGCGACATGGGCGAATTCGACCCCTTGCGTTTCCTGGTGAATAATCTGAATTCGGCCGGCTATCGTGGCGTGGCTCGGCCGTATCTGATCGAACTGGCGCGCAACGCCGAGGTTCGCCAGGCGCTCTATCCGGTTTTCAAAGAGGCCACCGCCACCAAAGACGAGAAGACCGGTCTGGCCGAGGTTCTGGCCGGCGCCGGGGATCAGGATTCCATTGCTCCCTTGGAAGCGCTCTCGATGGACCCCGACAACGACATCGCGCAAGCGGCTCTGCGCGCTCTGAAGAACCTCCGCGCGCGCCTGCCATAGGAAACGTTCCCAGCAGCAGTTCCGGCCATCCTGCGGGAAAATAGAATTGTGAGGATATCCTGCCTGCTATCGCTGCTCCTCCCGCTGGGATCGCTTGCCATCCTGGCCCAAAATCAACCCGCCACCCCATCGCCTGCGCCAGCCGTCGCTAGTCCGCCTCAATCCAGCGAAGCGAAACCCGCGCCGCTGTCGTTGAATGACCTCAGCAGCTCGCTTGAGACCCTCGTAAACCGGATTCGACCCGCGGTCGTTCAGATCTTTTCCACCGGCTACGTCGCCAAGGATGATAGCGAGTCGAGCAATACCTCCGCCCTGATTTCCAAGCAAGAGAGCACCGGCTCGGGCATCATCCTATCGCCCGACGGCTATATCGTCACCAACGCGCACGTAGTCAAAGGAGCCCGGCGCATCCAGGTACGGCTCACCGGATCGTCTTAGTCCGGCGCGCGGATCCCTCATGCCTGAACCCAAAGCTGGTGGAGGCGAAGTTGATCGGGTTGGATCGCGACATGGACGTCGCTGTGATTAAGATCCAGCGAACCGGCTTGGCCCATCTGCTGCTCGGTGACTCGGATGCCGTGCGCCAAGGCGAGCTCGTGATGGCGTTCGGAAATCCGCTGGGCCTGGAAGGATCGGTCAGCATGGGCATCGTCAGCTCGGCCGCCCGCGAGCTGCATCCCGACGACATGCTCGCCTACATCCAGACCGATGCGCCGATCAATCCCGGCAACAGCGGCGGCCCGTTGATCGACTCGCGCGGCCGCGTGGTCGGCATCAATACCTTCATCCTGTCGCAGTCCGGCGGAAGCGAAGGTCTCGGATTTGCCGTCCCCAGCAACATCGTGAACAGCGTTTACACGCAGCTCCGCAAGGAGGGGCACGTTCATCGCGGCCGGATCGGTGTCTCCGTGCAAACCATCACGCCTGCGCTCGCCGAGGGCCTCAAGCTTTCTCAAGACTGGGGTGTTGTGGTCGGCGATGTCCAGCCTGGCGGGCCTGCCGACAAGGCCGGCGTGAAAATCGGGGACGTCGTCCTGACCCTGAATCGCAGAACCATGCGCAATGCGCGCCAGCTCGAAGCCTACATTTTTCGATCGCCCATGAAGGAGAAGGTCACGCTCGGAATCCTGCGCGGTTCCGACCAGCTCAGCATCGACGTGCCCGTGCTCGATACCATCGACGACCCGCAGCGCTTCGCCGACATGGTCAATCCTGAAGACAACCTGGTCTCGCGTCTGGGTATTCTGGCCATCGGCATCGATAAGGATTTAGCTCAAATGCTGCCGGATCTGCGCAATTCCTACGGTGTGGTGGTCGCCGCCGGGTCCACCACCGACCTCACCAGTGGAACCGGACTGCAGCCGGGCGACGTCATTTATTCAGTGAACGGCGCGCCAGTCTCCACGGTCGAGGTTCTCAGGAAGAAACTCGATGAGTTCAAGTCCGGGGATTCCATCGTAATGCAGATCGAGCGCTCTGGCCGTCTCATGTTCGTTTCCCTCGAGCTGGAATGAAGCGGATTTCGCTACTCGCCGTACTGACGCTGGCCGTCGTGTGCGCGGGCAACGCGCAGACCCGCGGTAAGAGCAAAACCGCTTCGCCGCCCCCCGCCGCGTCGGAAGACACCGCCTGGCCGATCGAAACGCTGGCCATCGAGGGCAATCAGAATTATTCTTCTGAAACGATTCTGGCCGCCGCACGCCTGCACGTCGGCGACAAAGCCGGCAAGCCCGAATTTGAGGCCGCGCGTCAGCGTCTGGCCGCAACCGGAGCTTTCCAAAACGTGGGGTACCGCTTTGCTCCCGCCAAGGACGGCAAGGGCTACGATGCCGCGATCGTGGTCTCGGAACTTATCGGCGCTTTATATCCGCTACGCTTCGACGATCTGCCTGCGAGCGACGCTCAACTGCGTGCCTTGCTGAAGCAGAAGGATCCCCTGTTCGGCGACAAGATACCGGCCACCAAACCTGAACTCGACCGCTACGTGCGCTGGATCTCCGAATATCTTGCGGCGCAGGGCTACCACGAGCCTGTGGCCGCCAAAGTTACGTCTCAAGCAACTTCGGGCTTGTTGGTCGTCTTCCGTCCGGCTAAGGCTTTGCCGTCGATTGCGCGCGTCAAATTTACGAATACCGGCGACGTTCCAGCGACCCTGCTTTCGAGCGCGATGTATGACGTCGCAGCGGGCGTGCTGTACACCGAGTCCGATTTCCGCCAGCTGCTCGATACCACGGCCCGCGCCCGGTATGAAGCGCGCGGGATGATTCGCGTGGTGTTTCCGAAGGTCGCAACCGCACCCGCCAAAGACGTGGATGGTATCGAAGTCACCGTCCAGGTTGAGCCGGGGCCAGTCTACAAACTCGGCCGCGTTGGTTTCACCGGCTCGCCGACCTCCTCTCGCCAGGAACTCACCAAGCTGGCAAATCTCAAAACGAACCAGACCGTAAACTTCGACGACGTAAAGGCCGCACAGGAACGAATGGCGCAGAACTTGCGTCGCGAAGGCTATTTGCAGCCGAGTTCGGAGGTCAAGCGCGATATCAACGACCAGGACCACATCGTCGATCTGATGTTCCAGATCGCGCCTGGACCGCAGTTCACCTTGGGCAAGCTCGACATCGTCGGCCTGGATATCGAGAGCGAGCCTACCATCCGCAAAATGTGGGGCATCCCGCCCGGCAAACCGTTCAATCCCGAATACCCGGATCACTTTCTGAAGGTCGTCAACGATCAGGGTATCTTCGACAACTTGAAAAAGACCCGCTCGGAGACGAAAGTGAATCAGAAGGCCCACACTGTAGACGTGACGCTGTACTTCAATAAGTAATAGCGTTCGGCCTCTGCGCTGCTATCCTAAGGAGAGTGTCATCGCCGCTGAATTTTCATCTGGAGCAGTACGACGGGCCGCTCGATCTCCTGCTCGACCTGATCCGTAAACAGGAAATCAACATTTACGACATCCCCATCGCCTCCATCACAAAGCAGTATCTGGACTACATGCAGCGCGCACTGGCATTGGACATCGAGCTGAGCGCCGAGTTCGTCTATATGGCCGCCACGCTCATTCACATCAAGTCGCGCCTGCTGTTGCCCAAGGATCCCGAGCTCGAGAAAATGTCCGGCGAAGAAGACCCGCGCAAGGAACTGGTGGACCGCCTGCTCGAGCACGAGCGTTTCAAGAACGCTGCTGAGATGCTGCAGCAGAAGCGGCTGCTCGAAGAGGCCGCCTGGTCCAACCCTCAAATCGAGCGCTTTCTTTCCGACGAAAACGAGCCGCAGCTCGCGGTCACCATCTTCGATCTGGTGAAGACGCTGCAAACCGTGCTGGACCGCGCGAAAAATCGTCCCGTCTACGAAATCGGAAAAGAAGACGTCAGCGTTCCCGATATGGTTCGCTATCTGGAAACGGTATTCCGTGGTCTGCGCAAAGGCGAATCCGTGCCCGCCGCCGAGCTGTTCGATAGCCAGCGCAGCCGCCGCGCGATGATTTGCTTGTTCCTGGCCATTCTCGAACTGGTGCGCCGGCAAGCGTTGGTGTTGATCCAGCGAGACGCCTTCGGTGAAATTGGATTGAAGAAGCACGAGGCTTTCGAGCAGGCTTTGGAAGAGCCGCTCGCCGCCGTGGAACCGGAATATATTTAAGCCGCAATGAATTCGTCAGAAGTTCATACTGCCCTGGCAAGCGAGGCGTCCAGTTCGGAAGCGCCGGCCGCGAGCCGAGAACTGATTCTCCCCGAGCTGCCCGATGCCGAGCTTAAAGCGGTCATCGAGGCCGTGATTTACGTCACCGACGAGCCGCTCTCCGCCGATCAAATCGCGACCGCGCTGAAGCAGCCTGCCGCAAAAGTGGCCCGCGCTCTTGAAGAGCTCACGGCTGAATATAGCAAGCCCGAGCGCGGCTTATCGATTCGCGAAGTAGCCGGTGGATACAAAATGTCCACCAAGCCGGAGCATCACGAGGCCGTTCGAGCCTTTGTCAAAAACCTCAAGCCCGCCTTGCGGCTCTCCCTTCCCGCTCTCGAAACGCTGGCCCTCATCGCGTACAAACAGCCCATCACGGCGCCAGAGATCATGGAAGTTCGCGGCGTCCAGGGCGCCGGCGTTTTAAAGACGCTGCTGGATCGCAAGCTGATCGCGACGGCCGGCAGAAAGAGCGTCCTCGGCAAGCCCATCCTGTACAAGACCACGAAGGATTTTCTGGTGCAGTTCGGTTTGAAAGATCTCAGCGAATTGCCCACGCTCAAGGAATTTGAGGAACTCGGCCGCCTGTCGATGGCCGAGACCGATGAAACCGACGCAGCGTCAACGCCCATTGAAATTCAGGAACCGCCGCCCGAGCCTGCCCCGTCGCAACCGGAAGCCGTATCCAACGATACCTCCGAATAGATGTCCCAAGAGAGATTGCAAAAGATTCTGGCGCACGCGGGGATCGCCAGCCGCCGCAAAGCCGAACAGTTGATCCTCGAAGGCCGGGTGACCCTGAACGGCGCCGTCGTTACCGAGCTGGGAACCAAAGCCGACCCGGAACACGATCACATCAAGGTCGATGGTAAACGAGCAGGCGCTCCGGAGCGGCCGGTTTATCTGGCGATGCACAAGCCCAGGAATTTTGTGACCACGGTGAGCGATCCCGAGGGACGGGCGACGGTGATGGATCTGCTTCGCGGCGTGAAGGTGCGGGTCTACCCCGTCGGTCGGCTCGACTATCACAGCGAAGGGCTGCTGCTGCTCACTAACGACGGCGAGTTTGCCAAGCGCATCACGTCGGCCGCCACGCATGTGGTCAAGACTTATATCGTCAAAACGAATGGTCCGCTCACATCGGAGCAAGAGCACCAGTTTCGCCAAGGCATTCCGTTGAGCGGGAAACGGACGGCTCCTGCGGGACTCAAGTTGATCCAGGCCGCTACCAGCCCGTGGTATGAAGTGCATTTGACGGAGGGCCGCCAAAATCAGATTCGCCTGATGTTCAAACATTTCGGACGACTGGTGGAGAAGTTACGGCGAGTTAAAGTAGGTTTTCTCGAATTACGGCCGCTCAAGCCGGGGGAGTTCCGTCACCTTACGCCGGCCGAAGTGGCACGCTTCCGAAAATTGCTCAAAATGGAGAAGCAGTAAAGCGATGGCTTCGATTCCCGATCTTCTGCGCTCCAGCCGCGTGATCGCGGTGGTCGGCCTTTCGAGCAAGCGCTTCCGGCCATCCTTCGGCGTCGCCGAATACATGCAGCGGGAAGGTTATCGCATCATTCCTGTGAATCCGAACGAAACCGAAGTGCTCGGCGAGAAGGCTTATGCGCGGCTGGAAGATATTCCCGAGCATATCGATATCGTCGACATTTTCCGGCGCTCGGATTTCGTGGGTCCCATCGTCGAGTCAGCCATTCGCCTCGGGGCGGGGGCCGTTTGGATGCAGGAAGAGGTCGTGGATGAAGCCGCCGCCGATCAGGCCAGGAAAGCTGGACTCACGGTCGTGATGGATCGTTGCATACTGAAAGAACATCGCCGCTATTTCCGCTGACTCAAAAGCGAGTGCCCGAGCGAATGCTAGCAGATCAATGATCAAGCGCGAACAAATCGAAACCAAAGCAGAATCGGCGCCGGATCAGACTGGCTTCTTTGGGCACCCGCGCGGCCTGGCCACGCTGTTCTTCACTGAAATGTGGGAGCGGTTCAGCTATTACGGCATGCGCGCGCTGCTCATCCTGTTCATGACCGCCGCGGTCGACAAAGGCGGGCTGGGCTTCAATGTCGTGAAGGCCGGTGCGATTTACGGATTTTACACCGCCATGGTTTATTTGCTCAGCCTGCCCGGCGGCTGGTTTGCAGACAGGATCGTAGGACAAAGACGCGCTGTTCTGTTCGGCGGAATCTTAATCAGTGCAGGCGAATTCTGTCTGGTCGCTCCCAGCCTAGTCGCGTTCTACTCCGGCCTTGGTCTTCTCATGCTCGGTACTGGACTGCTCAAGGCGAACGTCAGCACCATCGTCGGCCAGCTCTACAAGCCGGACGACCATCGGCGCGATGCCGGCTTCTCGATTTTCTACATGGGCATAAACCTCGGCGCCTTGATCTCGCCGCTGGCCTGTGGATGGGTGGGCGAGAAGATCAGCTGGCGCCTCGGATTCGGCGTCGCCGGAATCGGGATGCTGGTGGGCTTGCTTCAGTACGTGCTCGGCTCGAAATACCTGGGGAACGCCGGTCTGCATCCAGCGAAACCGGAAAGTCCGGAGCAGGATCGCAAACAGAAACGCCGCGCCTCGATTTTTGTGATCGGCGTGCTGATCGTGTTCGCGATCGTGGGCGGCCTGGCTGCCGGCGGCGCAATCACCGTGACGGCCGAGCGGATCTCGAACGCTCTCGGCGTTCTCCTGGTTTTGGTAACCGCCGCGATGTTTGCCTGGCTCATTTTTGGCCCCGGTTGGACCACCGTGGAGCGCAAGCGCTTCGGCGCGATTCTGGTGCTGTTTATCGCATGCACCATATTTTTTGCCACCAACGAACAAGCCGGATCATCGTTGAACCTTTTCGCCGAGCGCAGCACCGACAATCGCATCTTGGGTTTCGGCTATCCCGCGAGTTGGCTGCAATCCGTGAATCCGATTCTGATCATTATCTTTGCGCCGGTCTTCGCGTGGCTGTGGGTTTGGCTCGGCCGGCGGGAGCCATCCAGTCCGACCAAATTTTCGCTGGGTCTGCTGTTTGCCGGTCTTGGATTCGTGATTCTGGTTCCAGCGGCACTGCTGGCCGGGCACGGAACGCGCGTCTCCCCGATGTGGCTGGTCACGAGCTATTTCGTGGGGACCGTCGGCGAACTGTGCCTCAGCCCGGTGGGCTTGAGCGCCATCACCAAGCTTGCGCCGCAGCGGGTCGCCGGCCTTATGATGGGCATGTGGTTCCTGGCCGTCGCGATGGGCAACTATCTGGCGGGCATGACGGCGTCGCTGTATGAGTCGTTGCCGCTGCCCGCGCTCTTCGGATGGGTCGGAGCCTTCACGATCGGCGCGGCCGTAATCCTCGTGTTTCTGATTAGGCCGACCGTGCGTTTGATGGGCGGCGTGAAATAGCGGCCGCTGCTAGCTCCAATATTCCCAGCGGTGCGTCGCCACCACGTAGCCGCACAGACAGGCGTTGGTGATGGCGTGCACCAGGATGCAATCGCCCAGACTGCGGGTGCGCACCATCCACCAGTTGTAGACGACGCCGGCGACTAAGCCAACGTCCCAGTAGGAGCCGTGCTCGGAGGCAAAGAGTAGCGCAGTGATCCAGAACGCCGCCGGTTTGTAAGTCCCGAGCGGGATCTTCTCGAATTGCGGGGAGATCAACCAGCGCATGAGCCAGGCGCGCCAGAACAGCTCTTCGATGATCGGCACCAATACCACCGCACGGAAGATGCGCGACCACAATACGACCGGCTTCATCAACACGTTTTCGGGCGGAGAAGCGCCTACGGACCAGATCGAATTCTGGAACAGCCAGAAGTGCCGGTAAGCGGGGAACGCGACATCGGGCGCGATCCAGATCACGAAGACCGCCACTCCGATCAAGACTGTTTCCAGCCGGTGATAACTGCGCAGCTCGATGACGTGCCGGGAGAACACCAGCAAGACGGCGAGCAGAATGACATCCCGCAGCGGATAATCGATGCTGGGGTCGAGTGGAAAGTATTGCTGAATTGCCAGGAAGACAAAGAAAACCGCCAACGGAAGAACGTAAGGCAGGCTTGGCCAGGAACGGCCTGCAAATTTGCTTACCAACGGCGCGGTCACATTCCTTATATAGCGCAAGTTCCCCGGTGCCGGTGGAACGAAACGTGGCGGTGCGGCTAAGCCGACATCATCTGGGCTGCTCGAACCACACTCGCCCCGGACGGCGGAACTACGACAACGCCGGATTCCGAAACGGTGCAGCCTTTGGCGCGGTCTTGATCGAGATCATGGCCCAGCACGGTAAATTCGGGGAGCACGACGTCGGCCGGAATGATGGCGCGGCGGATGCGGCTGTGGCGTCCGACCTGGCAATTCGCCATGAGAATGCTGTTCTCGATTTCCGAGTAGCTGTTCACTCGCACTCCCGGCGATAGCACGCTGCGCAGCACGCGGCCACCCGATATGATGCAGCCAGCTGAAACCACCGAATCGATCGCGATGCCGCTGCGGCTGCCGTGATCTCCGAAGACGAATTTGGCGGGAGGCTGCTGCTCGATGCGGGTACGGAGCGGCCAGTGTTTGTCGTACAAATTGAATTCGGGTTCCACGGCCACCAGGTCCATGTTGGCCTCGTAGTAAGCGTCCAAGGTTCCGACATCGCGCCAATACCGCACTTTCTTCCGGTTGAGGTCGTGAAAATCATAAGCGACCAGCCGGTCGCGCGAGAGCAATCTAGGCAAGATGTCTTTACCGAAATCATGCGAAGAATGCGGGGACTCGGCGTCTTCCATCAAAGCTCGCAGCAGGACCGATGTCTTGAAGATATAGACCCCCATGGATGCACTCACCATGTCGGGGTTGAATGCCGAGCGAGCGGGATTGCCATGCTGCGGCTTCTCTTCGAATCCGGAGACGCGGTAATCGCGGTCGATCTCAACCACGCCGAAACGCCCGGCCTGCTCGGGGGCGATTTGAATGGTGGCCAGGGTGACGTCGGCTCGCTTCTGCCGATGCCACGAAATCATCTCGTGATAGTCCATCTTGTAGATGTGATCGCCGGAGAGAATCAGCGTCAGTTCGGGATCTTCGCTGATAATGCTCTCGACATTCTGATAGACTGCGTCGGCGGTTCCCAGATACCAGTCGTCACGAATGCGCTTCATGGGCGGAATGACTTCGATGAATTCGTTAAGCTCGCCGGAAAACAGGCTCCAGCCTTCGCGGATGTGACGCGTCAGTTCCAGGGCTTTGTATTGAGTAAGGATAAAGATCCGCCGGATGCTCGAATTAATGCAGTTGGAAAGCGTGAAATCGATAATCCGGTAAGTGCCGCCAAAAGAGACGGCCGGTTTAGCGGTGTTGGAGGTCAGAGGGGCCAGCCGTTCGCCGGCGCCCCCAGCCAAGACAATAGCAAGAACGTTCTGCATGAAACCTCTGGGTGAGTCCTTGTGTGAGATGCGCATAAGAACGTTTTGTTTCGCGATGGTTCGAGCAGCTCACGCTCGTGAATCAGGCGGTCATGGCTTGCACGGAGGCGGCCACATCGGCCCCGGCGTTCGGCGCAATCACCACGCCGGATTCCGTGATGGTATAGCCCTTGGCGCGATCCTGATCGGGGTAGTGGCCGATGACGCTGAAGTCAGGAATGACTGCGTTGGATGGAATGATGGCGCGCCGAATCCGGCAATGCCGGCCGATTTGGCAGTTGGCCATGAGAATGCTGCTGTCGACTTCCGAATAACTGTGGACGCGAACGCCGGGCGACAGCACGCTGCGGTTTACGCGGCCGCCGGAGATGATGCAGCCCGCCGACACAATCGAATCGATCGCAACGCCCATGCGGCTGTGTTCTTCGGCTAGAACAAACTTGGCCGGCGGCTGTTGCTCGAGCCGGGTTCGCAGCGGCCAGTCGCGATCATACAAGTTAAATTCCGGTTCCACCGCGACCAGGTCCATGTTGGCTTCATAGTAGGCATCGATGGTTCCGACGTCCCTCCAATAGCGCACTTTTTTGCGATTCAAGTCGCGAAAATCGTAGCCGAAAACTCGAGCGCGCGAGACCCAGTTGGGAAGAATGTCTTTGCCGAAGTCGTGCGAAGAGTGCGGGTCCGCGGCATCCTCCGTCAGGCTGCGCAAAAGGGTGGAGGTATTCATCATGTAGACACCCATGGAGGCGCTCACCATGGACGGATTGAACGACGAACGGGCGGGCCTGGCATGCCTGGGTTTTTCCTCGAATCCCGTAATGCGCGAGTCGCCGTCGATGTCCACCACGCCGAAGCGGGAAGCCTGCTCGGGAGGAATCTGGATGGTCGCGATGGTGATGTCGGCCTGATTCCGCCGGTGCCAGGAGAGCATGTGGTGGTAGTCCATCTTATAGATGTGATCCCCGGAGAGGATGAGAGTCGTTTCCGGGTTCTCGACCTGAATGCTCTCGATGTTCTGATAGACGGCGTCGGCCGTGCCCAGATACCAGTTTTGATGAATGCGTTTCATGGGCGGGATCACTTCGATGAATTCGTTCAGTTCCCCGGAGAACAGACTCCAACCTTCGCGAATATGGCGCGTGAGCTCCAGCGCCTTATATTGGGTGAGTATGAAAACCCGGCGAATCCCGGAATTGACGCAATTGGAAAGAGTAAAATCGATGATGCGGTAAGATCCGCCGAACGCCACCGCGGGTTTTGCCGTGGTCTGGGTGAGGGGTGCGAGACGCTCGCCGGCCCCGCCAGCCAAGACGATAGCCAGAACGTTTTTCATGTTGGAGTCCTCTGGGGGATGGATTTCGTGAGCTCGTCACGAGGACCAGCGGCGTGAAAGACTCGACGCAGGAGGGACTTTTTCAGTATAAGCAACGTCGCCGCGAATTTCAATCGAGAATCGCGCGTTCGGCTTCTTTTATTGCGGCAATTGCTGGCGGAGTATAGGATATATATCTTTAGCGAAACCGGCCGCTGTTTCGGTCGCGCCTGGATCGCTTCCAGACGTGGTCCAGACTACGATTCGCACCAGAGCCGTGTCGGTTCGATGTTCTCGAAGAGCGTCGACGAACAGCCAGAGTTTGGACGCCCACTCGCTTGCGATGGCGCGGTGCGCCGTCTGATACCAGTAGAGCACCACAGCATGTTCGCCCCGATTGGTAACCAGATAGCGATTCACGCGGATGGATCCCGCGGAAGTATCGATGCTCATTTCGCCGCTCGATTCGGGGACCCAGCCGGAAGCGGGCAGGCACACTTTCGGCGAGTGAGGTTGTCGGTCGCCGCCTTGCTGCGTTTGAAACCAGCCTACGAATAGGTTCGCGAGCGAGCCGGCCGGGCGGTGGACGTAGAGGCGGCTCAGCACCTGGTCGGCACGCAGGGTATTGGCGATGTCGGGGTCGAGTGGTTCTTCGCGTAATTGGGACCAGTCGTTGATTTGGGCGGGGAAGCGGGAGAGGACCGGTGGCGTCGGCACGTGCTCGAACCCGGCGGTGAGATAAACGAACAAGGCTTGGGCGAATAGGAATGCGGGCGCGAAGAGACGAAGCGAGTCAGGCATGATAGCGCCCATATGCGGCCGCGATCAGACGCCGCGTGAACTCGAGTCCGGCTAGGCACACCAGGAATATGATCCAACCCGTTAACGCGTGCAGGGGGCCGGTGAGAAGAGCGGGAATCGGTGCAACGGCCGCGACTCGGATGCCGTTGGCGATCACTGCGAGCGGAATCGCGGCGAGGAATAACGCGGCTCGCATCCAGATGCTGGAGTCGGCCAGATACGCGAGGACCAGCGCCGTGAAAGCCAGCGGAATGAGATAGCGAATGCCATCGCAAGCTTCGACAACCTGGATCTGATGTCCGGCGACGTTGAGGATGTTGCCGTCGCGGATTACTGCGAATCCGGTGGTGGTGAGGATCGCGGCGGCGAGCCGGGTGGCCAGAAGCTGCAGGGGCAGGGTGACCTGGTTGTAGACGATGGCGAGCTTGGGCAGCATGAAGAGCGCCAGTACGAACGGAAAGGCCCAAGCGCGGAGCCAGGCCCATCCGCCGAAGCAGAGGACGGCGCCGGCGATGGAGATCAGAAAGGCCAGCGATCGAGCGAAGAGGCCGACGCCGAGCGCGCCCGCGAAGTCGAGGGATGCGGCGAGCGCCAGCGGTGCAGCGCCCCACCAGGTCGGCTGGGCCGGCAATTTGCGCCATTGGTCGCGCTGCCGCCAGATGATCCAGGCGATGACGAAGGGGACGACGAATCCGTGGGCCATATCTTCGTCCTGGGTCCATTGGTTGACCATGCCGCGGAGGGCGGAGGCGTAGCAGATCAGTAGTGCGAGTGTGGTGAGCGGGACGAGATAGGGGCGCAAGTTTTTCACGCTAAACCGCCAGTATAGCTTTTTCACCCGGTTGTAACTCTTGCTGGGAACAGCAACCGGAATTGAACCAAGGAATATACGGTCGAAATGGTCAACATGAGGAGCGCCGCCAATGAATCTGCCCACATTGCGTATGGCAAAACTTCGACCATGTGCAACCAGGGAAAGGCCACCAGTACATGTCCAAAGTAGATCCATGACAGAATGCTAGCTGCGAGCCACAGACGGCTCCCAACCGTAAACTGAACAGCGACAGTAGGCAGGCCACAGCAAGAAGTATCGTTCCGGCAATGCCAGCGTGCACGGCATTCAGGTGTTGGGTGACAGGTGCCGCTCCATAGAGGCTGTCAAAATAGAGTGCGAGGGCTAAGGCCGTAAGTATGTATACAAGTGCCGCAAGAACCTTTTGCTTCATGTTGGGCTCCGAATCAATAGCATGCGACCCATCGTACGCCGGAGTCCTTGTCTAATGCTATCCTGAGCGTTCCAAATGCCTGACGCTGGACTCGCGGAACGCACCCGGCGGCGCATCACTCGCCGTTTGATGCCGTTCCTGTTCCTGCTCTATATCGTCTCTTTTCTGGATCGGATCAACATCAGCTTTGCGGGCCTGGACATGACGCGCGAGCTGGGGTTTTCGGATAAGGTGTTCGGGTTCGGCTCGGGGATTTTTTTCGTCGGCTACGTGCTGTTGGAGATCCCTGGGTCGCTGCTGGTGGAGGTGTGGAGTGCGCGCAAGTGGATCGCGCGCATCATGATCTCCTGGGGACTGGTGGCTTCGCTGACCGGGTTCATCCATACGGCGCCGCAATTCTACTGGGCTCGTTTCCTGCTGGGAGTGGCCGAGGCGGGATTTTTCCCCGGCGTTATCGTGTACCTGACGCATTGGTACCGGGACGAAGATCGGGCGAAAGCGGTGGGGATGTTCATGTCCGCGATTCCGATTTCCGAGATCCTGGGCGCGCCCATCTCGGGGCTCTTCCTGAGGCTGCATTGGCTGGGCTATTCCGGTTGGCGATGGCTGCTGATTCTGGAAGGCGTCCCGGCGTTTATCTTGGGCTGGGTCACGCTGTTCTATTTGACGGACCGGCCGAAGGATGCGCGCTGGCTGGCCCCCGAGGAACGCGCCTGGATCACTGGGGAGCTGGAGCGCGAGAAGCAGATGAAGGCGCTGGGCCCGAAGGTCAGCGTGTGGCAGACATTTTGGCATCGCGACGTGCTACTGCTCACGCTGGTTTACTTCACGGGCAGCACCGCGCAGTATGGCTTCAGCCTGTTTCTTCCGAAGATGATCCAGAAGCTTTCGAACTTCAGCAGCTTCGAAGTTGCGATGATCGCGGCCATTCCGTTCATAGCCACCTGGCCGGCGATGTTGCTGATCGGCTGGAGCTCGGATCGGACGGGGGAGCGGCGCTGGCACACGGCGGCGACGTACGTGGCAACCAGCGTGGGGCTGGTCGGAAGTCTGTGGGCCGGCAACAATGTTGCGCTGAGCGTGGTGATGTTCTCGATTGTGGCGATCGGCGTGAATGCGCGCTTTCCAGCGTTCTGGACATTGCCGGCGTCGCTGCTGGGCGGCGCGAGCGCAGCCGCATCCATTGGGGCGATCAACTGTTTTGGAAACCTGGGTGGGTTCGTTGGACCTTATATTGTGGGCGCGCTGAGCACGCCTACGGGCGGTTATTCGGCGGGAGTCTGGTGCCTGGCGGGTGTTTCGCTCGCGGGAGCGGGTTTGATTTTGCTGGTTCGAACGGCGCGCCAGCCCATTCTTCCAGATAACGGCTCGCACGGATAACAATTGGGGCAGTTACCGAGTCCCGCTTTGGAATGGCTCGATTGTTCTCCCTCCGAGGCGCCCGAAATCGGTAACTGTCCCAATCTTTAGCTCGGCGCGAGCGAGAGAGTGTGATTGATGGTTGAAAAAATACTGCTCACCGTGGGCATCACTGTGGTGGGTAAGTACCCGGCAATCGTGACGGCCACAGCGGCTGCTAGAAGCGCGTATTCAATCATGTCTTGCCCGCGCTGTTCCTTCCAAAGGCGTGTGATCCAGGTGCGCATTGGGGCCTCCTCGCTCTTCCATCATGTGACAGAGAGAAGGTACGGACAACCGAAGAAAGACCGTAAGACGGTGGGTAAACGGTCCTAGCTCGGACGTACTGGGTACTACTGCGCAATGCGGTAGGAACACAGCACGACGTCTCCGGTTTGAGGGACGAAGCTGGAAACAAAGGTGATGGAACTGCCGCTAATCGTATAGTCGACATTGGAACTAAGGTGCAAACCGTTCCAGTAGACCGCCACGCTGGCGGCAGGGTAGGGGATTTGGGAAAGCGTAAACGATGCGTTGGCGCCATTGATCGCGCCGGACGGCAGTTCCCCGTCAACAAAACCAATGCCGGCAAGGCTCACGGACATACGGTAGGAGGCGGCGAGAACGTCGCCAGGCTGCGGCACGGCTCCCGTAAGGAAGGTCAAGGAGCTGTTCGACACCGTGTAATCCGTGCCTTGCTGGAGCAGAAGGCCATTGCGAAAGAGCGCCACGCTGGTGGTAGGGCTGGGCGTGTTGGCCAGTGTGAACGCGGTATTGGAACCATCGATGGTTCCTCCCGGGATCTCGCCGTCGATGAAGGAACCAGAAGTGCTTGAGCCGGAGCCGCACGCCCCCGAACTGCCATCCACGTGGAGGCAGTCCGAAAGGTTGCCGACCGCTCCATCAATCGAGCCGGTGGCATCGATTATCGCGGCCCGCGAAAGGGTGAAAGCGGTCCCGCTGGTGGGCCGGATGTTCAGCGCATTCTGAAGCCCCGTGATCGCGGAAATCAGGATGGAGGTAGACGCGGCCGGCGCTGAACCAGTCACCGCACCGGGCATTACGCGAACGTCGCTTACACGCAGCGATACGATGCTGGGAGGGACGCCCCAAGCCTCGGTATATTGAACGCCGTCCTGGCTGGTATATACGACGGTATAAATGGCGGGCGAAATCGCATTCGCGGTCGGTACCAGTTGAACGTAGAGATTTCCGTTCATGATTTCGAGCTGCATCGTGTCGGCGGCTACGTTCGATGTGTCGGCGGCCTCGAAGCTCGGCCACGAAATGTTCACGACCCCGCTGAAGCGGCTGCCGTCCGCCGTGAAGAGCGTGTCCGCAATCGTGCTTAGAGTCGGAGTTGCCTGTAATCTTGAACCAAGCACCAAGGCGGCGTAAAGCAGCCAACGGCTAAAACGGAACATGATGCCTCCGAAGTGGGATGGATCGCCGGCTTGGAGCCAGAAATTCCGGCTTTAGCTTAACGTGGGGCCGCGGAACGGATGTCTGCCGGCGGGGCCGCGCGGCGACCAAGGGATTGGCTGCCAAGTACTTCGGGCCGCGGCGATTTTAATGGAAGTCTTGTGACTCGGCCTGGAGGCGTTCAGTGCCCAGGTAGACACGCAGCGCTTCCGGAATCAATATGCTGCCGTCAGCTTGCTGGTAATTCTCGACGATAGCGACCCAGGTCCTGCCGACCGCCAGTCCGCTGCCGTTGAGCGTGTGTACGTAGTCGGCCTTTGTCTTACCGGACTTCGCGCGGATGGAGGCGCGCCGCGCCTGGTAGGCTTCAAAATTGGAACAGGAGGAGATCTCCTTGTAGCCGCTTTGGCCTGGCAGCCAAACTTCCAAGTCGTAGGTTTTGGCCGAGGAAGCGCCCATATCGCCGGTGGAAAGCACGACGGTGCGAAACGGCAGGCCGAGCCGCTTCAAGATGTCTTCGGCGTCGGCGGTGAGTTTTTCGTGCTCCGCGTAGCTTTGCTCCGGACGCGTGAACTTCACCAGTTCGACTTTCTGGAACTGGTGCTGGCGGATGATCCCGCGAACGTCGCGGCCGTAGGAGCCGGCTTCGCTGCGGAAACAAGGGGTATAGGCGCAGAGCGAGATCGGGAGCTGATCGGCGTTGAGCGTCTCGTCGCGGAACAAATTCGTGACCGGCACTTCGGCGGTGGGCGCGAGCCAGAAATCGTTGTTCTCGATTTTGAACAGGTCTTCCTTGAATTTCGGAAGCTGGCCGGTGCCGAACAGGCTGGCGGAATTGATCAGGAACGGAGGGAGCACTTCGGTGTAGCCGTGCTCGCGCGTATGCACGTCCAGCATGAAATTGATGAGCGCGCGCTCGAGTTTGGCGCCCATGCCCCAGTAAACGGCAAACCGCGCACCTGTGATTTTGGCGGCGCGTTCGAGGTCGAGAATCCGGAGCTCGGGACCGAGATCCCAGTGCGCTTTCGGTTCGAAATCGAACTGGCGCGGCTGGCCCCAGCGGCGGACTTCGACGTTATCGTCGGCGCTTTTGCCGACCGGCACGGACTCGTGCGGGATGTTGGGAACACCAGCCAGGAGAGTCCGGAAGGATTCATCGAGCACCTTGGCTTTTTCGTCGAGCTCGGCGATGCGATCGCCCATGGAACGCACCTCCTGCTGCAACGCGCTGGTATCGGCGCCAGCCTTACGTCCGGCCGCGACTTCGCCGCTTTTCGTGTTGCGAAGAGCCTTGAGCTGTTCCGATTCGGTCAGGGCGGCCCGACGCTCGGTATCGAGGGAGCGAAATTCCTCGAGGTTGAGCTGAAACCCGCGCGTCGAGAGGCGCTGGGCGATGGAGTCGAGGTTGGCGCGGAAGAAAGATAAATCGTGCACTAGCGAGCCGAGATCGGCACCCACGGCAACCCGACCGGCTGCCCGGTGTAGTCGGCGCGCGGGCGAATGAGCCGGTTATTCCGATACTGTTCCAGAATATGCGCGGTCCACCCGGACATGCGGCTGACGGCGAAGATCGGCGTAAACAGGTCGATCGGGATGCCCAGCGAGTAGTAGGTAGATGCCGAATAGAAGTCCACGTTGGCGTTCAACTTTTTCTTTTCGCGGATCAACTCCTCGATTTTTTTCGACGTCTGGTAAAGATCGATGTGCCCGGTGCGGCGGCCAAGCTCCTCCGAAAGCGCGCGCAGATGCGTGGCGCGCGGATCTTCGGTCCGATAGACGCGGTGTCCAAAGCCGGGAACCTTCAGCTTTTGCGCCGATGAGAGCATGTTCTCGACATGCTGAATGGCAGTCTTTTCGTCGCCGGCTTCGAGCAACATCTTGATTACTTCTTCGTTGGCGCCGCCGTGCAGGGGTCCCTTCAGGGCTCCGATGGCGGATGTTGCGGCGGAATAGATGTCGGAAAGCGTGGCAGCAGTCACGCGGGCCGCGAAGGTGGACGCGTTTAGTTCGTGATCGGCATGCAGAGTCAGGGCGATATCGAAAACCCGCTCCATCACGTCGTCCGGCTTGTTGCCGGTAAGCGTGTAGAGGAAGTTGGCCGCGAGACCGAGTTTGGGATCGCCCTCCACCACCGGCTTGCCATTTCGCAAGCGGTCAAACGTGGTGACGATGGTCGCGGTCTGGGCCATCAGCTTCTTGGCCTTCTCGGTGCTGGCTTCGATGGAGTTGTCGCGCTCCAAAGGATCGTACAGGCTGAGCATCGAGACGGCGGTGCGCAGCACGTTCATGGGCGCGCTTTTCGGAACTTTCCCGAGGAAATCGACCACTTCCCGGGGGATAGGACGGTAGCGCACCAAGTCAGCCTTTAGTTGGTCGAGTTCGGATTTCTTTGGCAGCCTGCCGTGCCAAAGCAAGTAAATGACCTCTTCGAAGGTTGCGTTCTCAGCCAGGGTATGGATGTTGTAGCCCTGGTAGCTCAGAATTCCGCGATCCCCATCAATGAAACAAATACTGGACTCGGCCGCAATGATGCCCTCAAGTCCCGCTTGTGTGACTGCCATCTGTCTCCTCTTATTGTTCCGGTGCGCGTGACCTCAGCGGTGAACAACGAGGTCACACACTTTGTGAACTTTTTATTTTACAGAATTCAGCGGCAGGATGGGGCGTGAACGGCCACTAGCCGCGCGCTTCGGGCTGGAATAACGCGAGCACCGCGCCCTGCGGATCAGCGATCACTGAGAAACGTCCGACGCCCTCCAGGATAGTGAGCGGCACGATTACCCCCGCGCCCAGAGCCGTGGCTTGCGCCGTGGTGCGCCCGGCATCGGCAACCGCAAAATTAATCAGCCAGTGCGGCGGAATGTTGGGGTCGCGCTGCCCGGCCGGCGGAATGCCGCCGATCGCTTTGGCGCCATTTTTGATTTGCAAATAGCCCGACGAATCCTGCGGACGCGCTTCGAATTTCCACCCGAACAGCGGTTCGTAGAAGGCCTTGGCACGCGCCAGATCGGGCGTCATAAGGTCGGCCCAGCAAAAAGCTCCAGCCTCGTTGATCACGCTGACGCCGATGTGCGTCTTGGGTTGCCAGATGGAAAACATAGCTCCGGTGGGATCCTGGAGAACCGCCATGCGGCCCACTTCCATCACGTCGAAGGCAGGCACCAGCACCTTCCCGCCCAATTGCGGCGCCTTCTTCGCGATGTCATCGGCGCTCGAAACACAAACGTAGAGATTCCAGTGCGGAGGGATGCCCAACGCCCGTTCGTCGGCCAGCATGGTGCAAGCGGAGGCGGCCGTGCGGCCGTTCAACAAAAACATCGTGTAGAAGTCGCTCGGTCCGATCGGAATATCGTTCACGGTCCAGCCCAGAATAGCCGAGTAGAAATGTTTCGAGGCACTCTGATCGGTGGTGGCGAGTTCCATCCAGCAAAAATCCCCGGGCGAGTGTTGGTCGACGGTCGGCATGTCTGGATTATAAAGAGGCGTCGCGCGCTAATAGTGTTACAAACCGCCACGCTATCATGACGACAGCTATGCAATGCCGAATTGTGCTCGTTTTAGCGGCCGCGCTGGGACTTGCCGCACAGCAGCAGCAAGCTCCGCCAGGGCGTCAATTTCCGCCTGAAACTCCGCCGGAGGACATCCGCCTTCCGAATGGAAAACTCCAGCGCGACGAAATCTTGAAGGCCGAATACCAGAAATCGGTCGACGACGCGCGGGAATTGTCCCGGCTTGCGGAGGAATTAAAAATGGATCTGGAGAAGAGCGACCGTAACGTCCTCTCCATCGCCACGCTCAAGAAAACCGAAGAAATTGAAAAGATCGCCAAGCGGATTCACGACCGGCTGAAGCACAGCTGAGTTGATATGCTACGCTGAAGCGTTTAGCCTCATGGTCCCTACCCGCGAAAAGGCCCAATTGATGAGCGCCTCGGAGATCGATCGGACGCTGGTCCGCCTGGCGCATGAAATCTTGGAAAAGACCGAAGATTTGCACCGGCTGGCGTTCATCGGCATCCGCCGGCGGGGCGTTCCTTTGGCGCTGCGCCTCGCGCAAAAAATCAAGGATCTGGAAAAGCTGGACGTTCCGGTCGGGTTTCTGGATATCAATCTCTACCGCGACGACCTCTCTACGGTGTCTGAAAAGCCGGTGCATAACGCGACGGAAATCAATTTTCCCGTGACCGGCAAAGACATCATCTTGATGGACGACGTGCTGTACACTGGCCGAACGATCCGCGCCGCGCTGGATGCGCTGTTCGATAAAGGAAGGCCGTCGCGCGTCCAATTGCTGGTATTAATCGATCGCGGCTGGCGCGAGCTTCCCATTGAAGCGCGCTACGTCGGCCGGATGGTGCAGACCAGCGCCAGCGAAATAATCGAGGTGAAGTTCCAGGAAGTGGACCAGATGGAAAAAGTGCTCCTGGTGGAGAGAAGGTAGCGCTTCCATGCCAGGCGGGTTGCTGGGAATCGAACCGCTCGCGCGCGCCGAAATCGAGAGCATTCTCGATCGCGCGAAAAGCTTCCAGCCGCAGCAGACCGGTTACCGGAAATCCGACCTGCTGCGCGGCCGCATGATCGTCAACCTGTTCTTTGAAGCCTCCACTCGCACGCGAACCAGTTTTGAAATCGCAGCCAAACGGCTGGGAGCGGACGCCATTTCGATTACGGCCTCGGGATCGAGCGTGTCCAAGGGCGAGTCGTTAGTGGACACGCTGAATACATTGGGCGCCATGCATCCCGACGCGATCGTGATGCGGCATGCGGCCTCCGGCGCTCCGCACTTTCTGGCAAGGTATCTACCCACTCCCATCATCAACGCCGGCGACGGCACGCATGAGCATCCCACCCAAGCCTTATTGGACGCGCGCACGATCCTGGACCAGCGCCCCACGCTGGAGGGCCTGCGAGTGGCCATCATCGGTGATATCGCGCACAGCCGAGTCGCGCGATCGAACATTCACCTGCTGTCCAAATTCGGAGCGCACACTGTATTATGCGGACCGGCTTCCCTTCTGCCGGCCGAATTGGCGGAGATCGCTTCCGGAGTAACTCTAACGAACGACATGCGCGAGGCCATCCTTGGCGCCGACGTCATCATGATGTTACGCGTCCAGTTGGAGCGCCAGCATGAGGCCGCCTTTCAGGCGAGCGAATACTTCCGGTTTTACGGATTGCGCCTGGAGCACATGGAGCTGGCCAAGCCCGACGTAATCGTCATGCATCCAGGCCCGATCAATCGCGGGCGCGAAATTTCGTCCGAGGTAGCCGATTCGCAGCGGTCGGCCATTTTGAACCAGGTGGAGAACGGGATCTCAGTGCGCATGGCGGTGCTCGAAAAGATTCTTTGTAATTGAATTTCATGGCAAAGCTGGTGATTCGAAATGGCCGCGTGATCGATCCCGCGAGCCGTCTGGACGCGGTTCGCGATGTATTCATCGAAGACGGCCGCATCGCAGCCGTTGGAGAAAACCTGTCAGCGGCTGGCGTGGAGCAGTTCGATGCTACCGGCCTGATCGTCGCTCCCGGCTTCATCGACATGCATGTGCATCTGCGCGAGCCGGGCTTCGAATACGCGGAAACCATCGAGAGCGGATCGCGGGCGGCGGCGGCGGGCGGATTCACCTCCATCTGCCCCATGCCGAACACGTCGCCGGTGAACGACAACGCGACGGTGACGAGCTACATCATCGATCGGGCGGAACGGCACGCCGTGGTGAACGCGTTTCCCATCGGCGCAATCACCAAGAACAGCGCGGGCGAGGAATTGGCGGCGATCGGCTCCATGAAGCAGGCCGGCATCGTGGCGATTTCCGACGACGGACGTCCGGTGATGAATGCGCGCGTGATGCGCCGCGCCATGGAAACGGCGCGCTCCTTCGGAATCCCGGTCATCGATCATTGCGAGGACCTGCACTTGAGCGCGGGCGGCGACATGCATGAGGGCATTGAGAGTGTTCGATTGGGCCTGCGCGGTATTCCCGCTGCTTCTGAAGACGTCATGGTGGCGCGCGATATTTTGCTAGCCGAGCTCACGGGCGCTCGCTTTCATGTCGCGCATATCTCTTCGCGACGCGCCGTCGAGATGGTCGCGTTCGCAAAAACACGCGGCTTGAGCGTGAGCGCGGAAGCCACTCCCCATCATTTCTCTCTCACTGATTCTGATCTGCTCCCCTACGACAGCAATTACAAAATGAAGCCGCCGCTGCGATCGGCGTGCGACATCGGTGCGGTCACCCAAGGGATCGTGGCAGGTTCTATCGACGCGATTGCCACCGATCATGCGCCGCATGCGGGCAGCGAGAAGATGCAGGAGTTTGAAAAGTGCCCCTTTGGCATTCTTGGACTCGAGACCGCGGTTGCGCTCGCGCTCGAAAAACTGGTGCATCCGGGTAAGATTTCGCTCGCCCGCATGATCGATCTCTTCACCACCGGGCCGGCGCGTGTGCTGAATCTCAATCGCGGGCGTCTGGCGGCGGGCGACATCGCCGATGTCACAATTCTCGATCTCGAGCGCAGCTGGACTTACGACGTGAACCGGTCCGCTTCGAAGAGCCGTAACTCGCCCTTCCACGGACATGCTTTCCGCGGCGGTCCGGTAGCTACGATCGTCGCCGGCCGGATCGTCTGGAAAGCCGACTCGTAGCGGCGATCATACCCCGCGCCGGTTTCCCCAAAGTTCGATATGCAGCCGCGGGCTCATGCGAAAACCGGTCTGTTTTGCGAGTTCCGATAACCAGCGGCCGCGCTCGGCCAGCACCGCGGGATCCACCCCCTCAGGCATCAGAACAACCCGGTTCTTTGCCGCTCCAATGTGGTCGACGATGGCCTGCACCTCGCTGAGATCGCCCGGATCGGCGATCACGAACTTGAGCTGATAGGGATGAAGTTGGATCAACCGCTTCAGAACTTCAGGCTGATAGCGAGTGCGCTCATGCTGAGCGGCCCATCTCGCACCTTCTCCGTTCGACGGCGTCGAGTTGGCGAGCTTCGGGCTGATACTCATCAGATCGCAGCGCACATCCTGGTCGACGGTCCCGGCAGTCTCGATCGTGATGTGCTGCGTCAGGCGATGCGTCAACTCTTCGACTCCTGGCGCGATCATCGGCTCGCCACCCGTGATCACCACGTGCGATGCCCCGTATCGGTCCACTTCCTCGACGATGGAATCAACCGAGCGCTCCTCCCCTTCCGGCGCCCACGAAGTGTAGGGCGTGTCGCACCATTTGCATCGAAGGTTGCATCCGCTGGTCCGCACAAAAACCGACGGCGTGCCCACTAGCGTGCCCTCGCCTTGAATGGAGTAAAAAATTTCAGCAATTTTCACTTCTGTACTCGAGCGGGCCCATACTCAAGCGGATCGGCGAACCCCGCTTCTTCGAAGCCCTTCAACCGCAGCCGGCACGAGTCGCACAGACCGCACGCGCGACCCCGCTCATCCGGATCGTAGCAGCTGTGGGTAAGCCGGAAATCGACGCCCAGCTCAGCGCCTAACCTGATGATCGCGCATTTCGTAAGTTCGATCAGAGGCGTGTGAATCTTTACGTGGGTGCGCCCTTCCACGCCGGCCTTGGTGGCCAGGTTCGCCATCTGTTCGAAGGCCGCGATGAACTCGGGCCGGCAGTCAGGGTAGCCGGAATAATCGATCGCGTTCACGCCGATGAAGATGTCGGACGAGGAAAGCACCTCCGCCCAGGCCAGCGCGAGCGACAAGAAGACGGTGTTCCGAGCCGGGACATAGGTGACCGGAATTCCCGGCGCCACGCCCGACTTGGGTACGGCAATGTCGTCCGTGAGGGCCGAGCCTCCGAACAAACGCAGATTGATGGGCACCACCCGGTGTTCGATCGCGCCCAGGCTCTCGGCCACTCGAGCGGCGGCATCCAGCTCCGTTCGATGTCGCTGGCCGTAATCGAAACTGAGCGCGTAACAGGCGAAGCCCTCCCGCCGGGCGATTGCCAGGCAGGTGGAAGAATCCACCCCCCCGCTTAACAGGCAGACCGCGGGTTTTTCCGAGGGGGCGCTCCAGCTCATAAAAATTTCATTATAGGCCGAACCACTATTTAGCCGCACGCTCGGAAGCTCTTATGTTTTAAACGCTTCAACGCTCTTTTATCACTGTTAAACTGGTAGGTGAAGTGACGCGTTTCTACTTTGATCACAATGCGACAACTCCGGTATCTCCGGCGGTACTCGAAGTAGTGGTTCGAGCGCTACTTGAAGTTCCTGGAAATGCGTCCAGCATCCACCGGGAAGGCCAGTTGGCGAAGCAGCGGCTGGAAACCGCCCGGCGCGAAACGGCCGCGCTGCTCGGCTGCAACCCCCGGGAAATCGTCTTCTTGAGCGGCGGTACCGAGGCCGACAACCTGGCCATCCTGGGGACCGTCCGGCCTCATCCGGGGGCCAAAAAGCACGTCATTACCACCGCCATGGAGCATCCGGCCGTGCTGAATCCCTGCCGCGAACTGGAACGCGAAGGCGTCCAAGTGACCTACATTCAGCCCGGTTCCGACGGCCTGGTCGACCCCGGCGCCATTCGGCGGGCGCTTCAACTTGACACCATATTGATATCAGTGATGCACGCCAATAACGAGACCGGTGTGCTTCAACCCATTGAAGAAATCTCGACCCTAGCGCGCGAAGCCGGGGTTTTGCTGCACGTGGACGGCGTCCAAGCTGCCGGGAAAATCCCGGTGGACGTTCGGACCCTCGGTGTGGACCTTTATTCCATCAGCGGCCACAAGTTTTATGCGCCCAAGGGCGTCGGTGCGCTCTACGTGAAGAACGGCACGCCGCTCCACCCGATTCAGTTCGGCGGGCGTCACGAGCGGGAGCGCCGGCCTGGGACCGAGAATGTACCAGGCGCGATCGCCTTGGGAACTGCCGCGGCTGCCGCTCAATCCGATCTGGCGTCTGAATCCATGCGGCTGGCCGGCTTGCGCGACCGTCTGGAATCCGGCATTCTGGCCCGCGTGCCGGATGCCGGCGTCAACGGCCGTGGCGCGCCCCGAGTTACCAACACCACCAATATTTACTTCGACGGCCTGGAGGGCGAAGCCCTGGTGATCGCGCTCGACCTCAAGGGATTCGCGGTATCCAGCGGATCGGCCTGCTCCAGCGGCGCCGTCGAGCCCTCGCATGTGTTGCTGGCCATGGGTCTCAGTCGCGAGCGTGCGCGCGCCAGCCTGCGATTCTCGCTTGGCCGCTCGAACACCGCCGAACAGGTAGATGCCTTAATCGATGCCGTCGTCGAATGCGCCGCCCACTTACGAAAGCTTTCGCCCACTTACACCGCCAGTGTCTAGTCTAACCACCACAGAAACGATCGCCGTAGCCATGTCCGGCGGAGTGGACAGCTCCGTCGTAGCCGGATTACTCGCGCGCCACGGAACGCCCATCGTCGGCCTTACCATGCAACTCTGGAATCAGCGCCGCCTGCCGGAGCTCGTTCCCGAAGGTGGCTCCGTCGGACGCTGCTGCTCGCTCGACGACGTCTACGACGCCCGCCAGGTGGCCCAGCATTTGGGCATTCCGTATTACGTCGTCAACTTCGAAGATCGATTCGAGCAGCAGGTCATCCAGCCCTTCATCGACGATTATCTGAATGGCCGCACGCCCATCCCCTGCACGCTGTGCAACAACTTCATCAAGTTCGATCAGTTCCTCGATCTGGCCGCCGGCGTGGGCGCTCCCAAGATCGCCACCGGCCATTACGCGCGCGTCTCCCTTGACGACAGCAACGGCCGCTATCAGCTGCGCACCGGCATCGACACCTCCAAGGACCAAACCTATTTCCTGTTCGGTCTGACGCAGGCGCAACTCGCTCGCACCGCGTTTCCCTTGGGCGAGTTCACGAAACCCCAGGTGCGCGAGCTCGCGCGCGAGCTGGGCCTGCCGGTTGCTGAGAAGCCCGACAGCCAGGAGATCTGCTTCGTCCCCAACGGCGACTACGCCGGGTTCATCGACGCGTATTTTCGCGAGCGCGGCCTGGTGCCGCAGGAGACCAAGGGCGAAATCGTCGACACCTCGGGCCGTCCGATCGGTGAACACGCCGGCGTGCATCATTTCACGGTAGGCCAGCGGCGCGGCCTGCGAATCGCTGCGCCTGAGGCGCTATACGTGATTGCAACCGAACCCGCGGCACAGCGCGTCGTCGTCGGCAGCAAGCAAGAGCTGTTGCGTGCCAGCCTCACTGCCCGAGACGTCAACTGGATCTCCATCCCGCCGCCCGCAACGCCTCTCCGCGCCCAGGTCAAAATTCGTAACAAGCACGCCGCTGCGCAAGCAACCATTCATCCCACGCCGGATCCCTCCCGCGTCGACGTCCACTTCGACGAGCCGCAGCGCGCCGTTACGCCCGGCCAAGGCGCTGTCTTTTACGAAGGCGACCTGGTGCTCGGCGGCGGTTGGATCGAAGCTCCGGGTGTGTAGAGCCGAAGCCCGGATAGAATAGGTTCATCCAATATCTCATCGCCAAGTTCGTGCTTTGGTCGCTCGCCTATACTCCGCCCGGATTCGCGCGGGTCTATGCCAGCCTCCTCGACCTTGCGGTTCCTCGCCTCCGCCGGACCGCCATGCGCAACCTGGAACTGGCCTATCCCGATAAGACCCCGGCCGAGCGAAAAGCCATCGCCGACGAGGTGTTTCGTTCCATCGCGCGGCTGCTGGCCACCTTCGCGCGTTTCCCGCAGATGAACAGCGAAAACATTCACGAGTGGATCCGTTACGAAGGTCTGGAACACTATCTCGACGCAAAAAAGGCCGGCCGCGGCGTCCTGGTAGCCACAGCGCATCTCGGAAATTGGGAGCTCAGCGCCTTCGCGCACGCTCTCATGACCGAGCCGATGCACATCATGATCCGGCCGCTGGACGATCCCGCGCTCGATCGGCTGGTCGAAGAGCGCCGCCAGCTTTCGGGCAATCATCTCATCGTGAAATGGGACGGAGCGCGCGGCGTGTTGCGAGCCCTGCGCGAGAACGAAGCGGTCGGCATCCTCATCGATCAGAACACCTCCCTCGAAGAGGGCGTCTTCGTGAATTTCTTCGGCACTCCAGCCTGCGCCAATACCGCTTTCGCGAAAATCGCCGCTCGCACTGGCGCGCCCGTGATCCCCGGATTCGCCGTCTGGTCTGACCAGGAACGGCGCTATATTCTGCGCTTCTATCCGCCGGTCGAGATCACTGGCGACGCCAAAGGAGACACCCAGCGCATACAGCAGGCTCTGGAACAGGTCATTCGGGAGAACCCCGGCCAGTGGCTTTGGATCCATCGCCGCTGGAAGACCCGCCCACCCGGAGAATCGTCTATCTATTGAATGACTTAAATGCTATTCTTCGATTAGTAACTTTAGCCCTCTATGCCACATCATCCTTAAAGGGAAGCATGAACGTTTCCAGGCGTGGCTTCGTTTTTTCGAGTTTTGCTTTATCGCTTGCCCGGCACCTGCGCGCCCAATCCGATGCCACGTTTTCAGCCGACGTTCGAGTCGTAAATGTGTTTGCGACAGTTAGGGATAGGCAAGGAAAAATAATCCGCAACTTGACCAAGAATGACTTCTTGCTGGAGGAGGACGGCCAGCCTCAAACCATCCGCTACTTCTCGCAGGAAGTCGACCTGCCTTTGAAACTCGGTTTACTGGTCGACACCAGCGGCAGTCAGCGGCGTCTGGTCGGCCAGGAGCGCACTGCCAGTTACCGCTTCCTGGATCAGGTGTTGCGTGAGGATCGCGATCGGGCATTCGTGATTCACTTCGATCACGAGGTGGAACTGCTCCAGGACCTCACCGCGTCTCGCAAGAAATTGGATGACGCCCTTGCAGAACTCGAGGGGCCGAGCGAGAGAGCGCAAAGGAGTCGCGGAGGCTCTCCCGGTGGCGGAGGGTATCCGGCCGGGCGCGGCCGCCGTTTTTCCGGCGGTGGAACCTTGCTTTACGACGCGGTCCTGCTGGCGTCCGATGAACTCATGAAGAAGCAGGAAGGCCGCAAGGCGCTGGTTCTGCTCACCGATGGCGTCGACGTGGGTAGCCATATCGGGTTAGTCCGCGCCATCGAAGCCGCGCAGCGCGCCGACACTCTGGTGTACTCCATCCTGTTCGCGGACCCGGAAGGATATCCGGGTTTTGGAAAGTCGCGCCGACGGGATGGCAATGTTCCACCGGGCGGCACTTTCCCCGGTGTCGACGGCAAGAAGATCCTGCAACGCATCGCGGATCAAACCGGCGGCGGTTTTTTCGAAGTTTCGAGCAGCCGGCCAATCGATGAAATCTATGCGCGGCTCCAGGAGGAACTGCGCACTCAATACAACTTAGGCTACACCCCGGATCATTCCGGAACCTCTGCCGCTTATCACAGAATTCGTGTAGCGCTCAATCGAAGCGACGCCGTCATACAAGCGAGAGATGGTTATTATGCGGAGCACTAAGGTGAACATCCCAATGGCCGAAAAGCACCAGTCTGGTTTTACGCGGCCAGCAGTGTCGCGGTTAAGCAATAGTTAAGCAATGATTTTACAGCAACTTAGCTCTGGCATTTGGCATGCCTTAGATAGTTACTTGAGGAGCCAAAAACGTATGAAAAAATTCGAACAAAAATTGGTTCTTGGATGTTTGCTGGCCTGTTCTTTGGGCGTCGCAATGGCGCAGAACACCAGTCCAGGAGGCTGGCGCAGATTTGACCCTTCGGGGCCGGCTGCTGCCGATCCGGGCGCGCCTCCCACAGCCGCGGATCCTGGCGCACCGCCGGCCGCGGATCCGGGAGCACCCCCTGCCGCTGCAGAGCCTGGAGCGCCTCCCGCTGAGCCGCAAGCGCAGTTTGCCCCCCAGACTCCCCCGCCGCCGCAGTTTCCTTCCAGCGTGACTCTGCCGGCCGGCACTTGGGTCACGATTCGAGTGAACGAACCCATATCGAGCGATCATTCCCAATCGGGTGACGCTTTCACCGGCACGCTGGCAGAGCCCATCATTGCGAATGGCCTCGTAATCGCTCGCCGTGGGCAACTGGTTACCGGCGTGGTAACCGAAGCGAAGAAAGCTGGCAGGGTCGAAGGAACCTCGCGTCTCAAGCTTGAGCTCACAGCAGTCGGCCTGGTCGACGGTCGTCAAGTCCAATTGAAAACCCATCTGATGGAACGTCGCGGTCCCACCTCGGTTGGCCGTGATGCCGCCGCCATTGGCGCTACTACCGCTACGGGCGCGGCGATTGGCGCGGCCGTAAATGGCGGAGTGGGCGCGGGGGTCGGCGCTGCGGCCGGCGTGGTCGCATCCACCATCGGCGTGCTTCTCACTCGTGGACGGCCGACCGTCGTTTATCCGGAGACGCCGCTCACCTTTGCCACCGAAACGCCGCTGACCGTTGAGAATTCCCAAGCGTTCCAGCCTGCCTCGCAGCAAGACTACAACGCAGGCATGGCGCGGCCCCCGGCCTATCGTCCTGGCTATGGACCAGCAGCAGCCTACGGACCAGCTTACGGGCCAACGCCCGCTCCCTACTATGGCGGCTATTATGCCCCCTATCCTTATCCGTACGCATACGGATATCCGTATCCTTATCCCTACTACTGGGGCCCGGGCCTGTACTTCGGCTTTGGCCGCGGCTTCCGTCGCTGGTAGTTCTCGAAACTAAAAAGTCCCACCTGGGTACGCCTCTGCGAAATGACGCAGAGGCGTTTCTGTTTCTGCGCCAATCTGTCTCCGCCTCCGGCCAACATGTCTTAAGTGGTACTTCGTCTCCGCCAGTTAAACGTCTGAATTGTAAATGTTTAATTGCCCCTGACTCTGGTGCGTAATTTGCACCAGTCGCCGCCGTATGCAAAAGTTCCTTCGTAAGCACTCCCAGGGCTCGGTGCGATGTGCTGTCCTGTGGCTGGTTTTGGTAACGGCTGGGGCGGCGTTCGGCGACAACACTAAAATCTCGCCGGACCTTCAGCCGTTACTTGCAAATCCTTCCAATCAGATCAACGTAATCGTTCAATATAATTCGGCTCCGCAGCAGTCTTCCGGCGGCTTGCTCGGCGGCCTGCTAGGCGGGGTGTTGAACCTGCTCGGCGGTGTGCTGAATACGGTCTTCTCGCTGATTCCCGCTGTTTCGGCGACGCTGCATCCGTCGGATGTAATCGGCCTGTCGAATCAATCTAACGTCGCCTACATCTCGCTCGACCGGTCGCTGGCCGCGTCGCTGGATTATTCGGCCGCCGCCGTCAATGCGTCAACCGCCTGGACTTCCGGCCTCGATGGAAGCGGCATCGGAATTGCCGTTATCGATAGCGGCATCTACAATCATCCCGACCTGAACGCGTCGAATTCGACGCGCAGCCGCGTAGTCTACCGGCAGAGTTTCATCGGCGGGACATTATCCGACGACTTCGGTCACGGCACGCACGTAGCCGGCATCGTCGCGGGCAACGGAAGCTCTTCGTCAAAGCCGGGCGCGTTCCAAACCTTCAAGGGAATCGCTCCCAACGCCAACCTGATCGATCTGCGGGTGCTCGATCAGAACGGCATGAGCAACGACAGCGTGGTCATCGCGGCCATTCAGGAGGCGGTCCAGCTCAAGAGTAAATACAACGTTCGAGTGATCAACCTCTCGTTGGGCCGGCCGATTTACGAAGGCTGCACGAAGGACCCACTCTGCCAGGCGGTGGAAGCGGCTTGGAAGAGCGGCATCGTCGTGGTCACCGCGGCTGGCAATCTGGGACGCAACGGCTACGCCACCGTGCTCTCGCCCGGCAACAGTCCGCATGCCATCACCGTGGGCGCGATGAAGACCGAGTTCACCTTCACCGCGCACGGACGATCTGATCGCCAGCTACAGCTCCCGTGGACCGACCTACATCGACCTCACCGCCAAGCCCGACGTAGTCGCGCCGGGAAATCTGGTGGCCTCGCTGCTGGCTCCCGGATCGACGCTGGTGAACGATTACCCGGCCAATATCCTGGCCACTTCGCAGTACACGACGTCCGCCGCTCCGGCGCCGCCGCTCTATTTCCGGCTGAGCGGCACCAGCATGGCGACCCCGGTCGTTTCCGGCGCAGCCGCGCTGATGCTTGAAAAAGATCCGAGCCTGACTCCCGACACCATCAAGGCTCGGATGATGAAGACGGCCTACAAGAAGTTCCCGGTTTCGAGCACGGCGCAGGATCCGACCACCGGCCAAACCTACACCGACTTCTACGACATGTTCACCGTCGGCGCCGGATACCTGGATATCGCCGCTGCGCTGGCTAACTACGATACGGTTTACGGCGAGGCCGCCGTTTCGCCGCAGGTGACCTATAACTCTCTGCTCGAAACCGCGACCCTGGTTCCTAATCTCACGGAAGCATGGTGGTCGAGTCCGCTTTGGACCAGCAATTTGGTCTGGGGCAACACGGTTCTGATTCCCGGCCCGGCCGGCACGACATCCATCTGGGCAAGCAATGCCGCTTGGGGAACGAATGCGGCCTGGGGAACCAACGCCGCTTGGGGCACCAATGCAGCCTGGGGAACCAACGCCGCCTGGGGCACCAATGCGGCCTGGGGCACCGACACGCAAGGGGAGCAGTAGTCAAGCACGCCGGGGCCGCGAATATGTCACACGAGCGAATAGTTACGACGCGCCAACGAGTCGCGCAGCTTCACATTGCGGCGCACATCGCTCTGGGCATCGCGGCCCTCCTGTGCGGCTGGTCGACTTGGCCGGCCTTCGATCAACTGCGGTTTTTCTCGTTCCTGGTTGCCGCTGCGTTCGGATCGGTGCTAAAGGTTCGCCTGCCGGGCGTCACCGGGAGCATGTCGGTCAGCGCCCTTTTTGTGCTGATCGGTATCGTGAACCTGAGCCTGCCGGAAGCCTTGGTGGTCGGGGTGGTTTCCTTGCTGGTGCAATGCACCTGGCGGCCGAAGGTTCGGCCTAAGCCGATCCAGGTGCTGTTCAGCGTCTGCGCCGTCGCGATCGCCATTTATCTGACGGCCTTTCTGTTCGGCCATTTCCGCACGCGGCTGCCGGAACCGATAAGCCTGGGGCTGCTGGCTCTGGTCTACTTCTGCGCGCAGACATTTCCCATCGCGTCCATCATCGGCCTGACGGAAGGAAAGCCGATTGTCGCGGTGTGGCGCACCTACCGATGGATGTTGGCCTACTACGTCGCGGGAGCATCGCTGGCCTGGCTGATCGGCACCGTTCCGCACTGCCATCCAATGGGAGCTGCCGATCATCTGCCTGCCGCTGGTTTATCTGGTTCACCGTTCCAATCGAACCCATCTGGATCAGATGGAGCAGCAAGACTAAGCACATGGCGGACATGAATGCGCTGCATCTGCGCACCATCGAGACGCTGGCGTTAGCGATCGATGCCAAAGACCATACCACGCACGATCATTTGCAGCGCGTGCAGCTTTATGCGACCGAAGTTGGCAAGGATCTCGGTCTGACGGCGGGTGAGTTGGAGGCATTGGAAGCGGCCGCGGTTCTGCATGACATCGGCAAGCTGGCGGTTCCCGAATCGATCATCTCCAAGCCCGGCAAACTGACCCGCGCCGAATTCGACAAGATGAAGATCCATCCCGTGGTCGGCGCTGAAATTCTGGAGCGCGTCGAATTTCCTTATCCGGTGGTGCCCATCGTGCGCTCGCATCATGAGCGCTGGGACGGCAGCGGTTACCCGGACGGGCTCAAGGGAAAAGAGATTCCGATCGGTGCGCGCATTCTTGCCGCGGTGGACTGCCTGGATGCCCTGGCATCCGATCGCCAATATCGACGCGCGCTGCCGCTCGATCAAGCCATGGCCAAGGTGGCGTCGGAATCGGGCACGAGCTTTGACCCGGCCGTCGTGCGCGCGTTGCAGGCGCGTTATCAGGAACTGGAGGCGCGGGCCAAAGCCGATAAGCCGAAATCGCAGCCGTCTCTTTCGACCGATATCAAGGTCACTCGCGGTAGCGCGCCGGCAGCCGGTTTCGAAGCCGAACCACAGAGAAAGGCGCCGGCTCGTTCCGCTGTCGTCCGAACCAGGGTACTCGATGCAACCGCAGGCCGCGTTTTAGAAATGCCGCATGCGGCATCCTCGCCGGTTTGCGCGGAGGAGGCGCTGGCGGTGGCTTCGGTCCGAATTCAAAACCTGATCGGCTACGACGCGTTGGCGATCTTTCATTCTGACGGCGGAGCTCTGCGGCCCAGCTTCGTCACGGGCGAGAGCAGCCGGCTGCTGCGCTCCCTGGCGGTACCGGAAGGCCAAGGGCTGGTCGGATGGGTTGCTGAAGTGGGTAAGCCGATTCTGAATGGCAATCCCGCGGTTGAGCCGGGCTTCGACCTGGCGGCGTCCTCACTGTCGTCCGCGCTGGCTCTGCCTCTGACAGACTCCGGACACACCATCGGCGTATTGGCCCTGTATCGTACGGAGCCGGACGCCTTCGCCGGCGAAGAGCTCGTGTCTCTGTTGGAGCTTTCGCCCGGAATCGCGGAACTCCTTTGCGATGACGCGGACGAGACCCGAAAGACACAAGCTGTCGCCGCTTGTTCGTAATGCGAACGTGAATCAGCGCGAATTGTAGCCTTGATTAGGCCGATTCCCGGAATCGCGAAACGCTAGCGTTTTTCTCCAGCAGGCGCGTTACGCTGGCCTCGCTCGAGGTGGACGGATCGGCCGAGACGCAGCAGGAAGCCGCCTCGGCAATGCGGCGCTGCTCCCGCTCCTTTTGCTCCTGCCATCCGTGGAAAGTTTCGCGCTCGCGCTCGATCTCGGCCACGCCGGTGGCGATTCGCGCCCGGTATTGCGAGCACATGGCCTCCATTTCCGAGGCCAAACGCTCATTTTCGCGGAGCTTGACGCCCTCCAGTTCCGACAGACGGCGCTGCTGGATCTCTTCGTAATCATTCAGCAGGCGCTGCCGCTGAACCGCATCCTGGAGGATGTCCTCCACCGCCACGCTGGCCGCTTCGAGCGCCATCAGAAGCGCGCTGTGCTTGGACGCGGAAGATAAACCGCGTAAATGATCGCTGTTTAGCATGTCCGCCACTTTAAGAACGTTCCATTCCGTGGTGGTGGTGGCTTGGAAATTCGACTTTCGATAAATTTCAACGAAGCTGGACAGCTTCGCCGTACCGTTGCTCGGGGGAGTTTCAGCCCATTCGCCGTTGGGGGATGTCGCCAGGACCGCTTGCGCCGCAGTCCGCTCTTCAGAAGAAGCCCCGTTGAGGCCTTGTCCCGAAGAACTGTGCAATATTTTTTTAAACACGAAGCCCTCCTTTATAAGAGGTGGTGTGGGACCAATAGTATCACACAATATTTCCAGTTAATTCGGAAAAATACTGCAAGCGGCGCGATTCGGGTTCTTTTTGTGAGAGCGCTGCCACCCTGCCGGCACTATTTCCCGTAGATAAGTTTCCATGCACTTTCGCAACATGGCCGTGCGGATGGTGGAGCGGTGCGCCTTCTGGTTTACCGACCCCGCCGAACGCCTGCAATTTCTCCAGCGGGCAACAGCGCCGGCCGCCAGCCTCGAAGGCAGCGGGAAATTCGCCCATACCATGCGATGGGCGCTGGCCCGGCGGGATTTTTCGCGGCGAATGCTGCCGCTCGCCGGATTAGTGATTCTGAGCACGCTGGCTGTGGTGGGCACGGTAGTGGTGGAGGCCGGTTCCCGACGAGCGGGGGTCCCAAGCCCTTCCATTCCAGCTACCGCACATAGTCTGAAAACCGCGCCGCTGGAATCACCCAACACCGGACCAGCGCCGGTTCCCCGCGTTTGGCTGGTGGAAGCGAAACCCGAATTCGATCTATACAGCAACGGGCTGCGGGTGGAGAATCGATTCGCGACCTGGACCGAGCCGCGGAAGTACTGCGCCTTTCTGCGCGAGCCGCGTGGTCTCGGAGCGCCACGCTGGCGCACGGATCCGGCCGGAATCGTATACCACACCACGGAAAGCCACATGGCGCCCTTCGAGCAGGATCAAAATCAGACGCTGCGACGCGCGGGCGAAGGGTTGCTGGAATATGTCTCGCGCAATCATTCCTATCATTTCGTGATCGACCGCTTTGGACGGGTGTTCCGCATTGTGCGGGAGAGCGACCGCGCTAATCACGCCGGACATTCCATCTGGGCGGACCAGACTTGGATCTACGTGGATCTCAATCCGGTTTTTTTCGGCGTGGCGTTTGAAGCGCAGACGCAGCCCGAAGCCGAGCCGACGCCGTTAAATTCTGCGCAGGTGCACGCCGGGCGAATCCTGACCGACATGCTGAGGTCGCGCTACGGAATTCCGCCTGAAAACTGCGTGGCGCACGCGCAGGTATCGGTATGCCCGGGCAATCGCCACGCCGCCTATCACGCCGACTGGGCCGCGCATCTGCCATTTCACGATTTAGGCCTGGGCGATAACTACGCGCTGCCTCTTGCGAGCGTCGCGCTGTTCGGCTTCGCGACCGATCCTTCTCTTTCCGATGAGGGCAGCCCGATCTTGCGCCAGGCTCTAGCGACGGCCGAGAGCCAGCTTCACGAGCAAGCCACGGCGCGGGGCTTAGGCATCGATCGTTACCGGCGCAGTTTACAAGATCAATACCAGGACAGCATGCGGGCGCTCGCGGCCAGCGCGCGCTTCGAGGAGCATAACTAATGAGTAATCCCAATACGCAAACCGCTTCGGCGATCGGTCTCGATGTCGGCACCAGCCGCATCGTCGCCGCCTATCGCGAGGACAAGGGCATTCAATCCGACACGCAATTGAACGCCTTCGTCACCATCCCGTTTTCCAAGTTGACGCAAAGCGTTCTCAAAAAGGAGCGCATTCCGCACCTGGTGCAGGATTCTGAAATCACCGTATACGGCGATGAGTCCGAACGTTTCGCGAACCTGTTCCACAAAGAAACACGGCGCCCGATGCTGCGCGGCGTTCTCAATCCGGAGGAGAACGGCAGCCTGGCGCTGGTACGGGAGATCGTCCGGCTGGTGACCGGACGCGAGCAGGGAGATGGGCAGAGGATGTGCTTCAGTGTTCCAGCCGCATTGCTGGGAGCCGCCGAAGAAGTGACCGCGCACGAGAATGCACTGAAGGAGATGCTCGCGCGGCTGGGCTACGACGCGCGCCCGATTTCGGAAGGCTTGGCGGTGGTCTACGGCGAGATGGAAAACTCCAACTATACGGGCATCGGCGTCAGCTGCGGCGGCGGTCTCTGCAACGTCTGCCTGGCTTATCTTTCGGTACCGGTCTTCAGCTTCAGCATCCCCAAAGCGGGCGATTATATCGACTCCGGCGTGGCCAAGCTGCGGGGCGAGCCGGCCACGCGCATCCGCACCATCAAAGAGGAATCGTTCCACTTCAACGGGCACTTCACCAACAAGATTCATCAGGCTCTCAACGCGTACTACGAGGATATGATTCAAGCCTTGGTCGCGGCGCTGAAGGACACCTTCGCGAGCGTGGAGAACATGCCTAAGCTGAATCGCCCGATCCCGCTGGTGCTGAGCGGCGGCACCGTCATGGCGCCCGGCTTCCGCGATCGTTTCGAGAAAACTCTGCGCGATACCGAACTGCCCGTGGCGATCTCGGAGGTGCGGCTGGGATCGAGCCCGCTGAGTTCTACCGCGCGGGGGGCGCTGGTGGCGGCGTTAAGCGAACTGTAGCTTTACTTGCGATCTGGCCACGCGACAAGGCGCGCATGCATGCCCGATAATGTTCTCAGATGCAAGAGGTCAACGTCGGGATCATCGGCCTGGGGAACGTCGGCGGCGGAACGCTCGCGATCCTCACCGAAAACGCCGAGCAGATCGCGCTGAAGCTCGGCTTTCATTTGCGCGTCAAGGCGCTGTGCAGCCGCTCCATCGCGAGTAAGAATCTTCCTCCCGCAGCGCTGTCGATCTTCCAGACCACGGACTGGCGGGAGGTGGTATCGCATCCCGAGGTCGACATCATCGCCGAGCTGGTGGGCGGTACAACTGTTGCGCGCGAGATCATCGACGCCGCCATTACGCACAAGAAATCGGTGGTCACCGCCAATAAGGAACTGATGGCGCTGTGCGGCGCCGAGATCTGGGATCGCGCCATCGCGGCCGGCATCAATCTGGCCATGGAGGCGAGCGTCGCGGGCGGCATTCCCATCCACACGGTGCTGCGCGAGGGGATCTCGGGCGACCGCGTCACCACGCTCTACGGAATCCTGAACGGCACCAGCAACTACATCCTTACCGAGATTGAGAAGCATGGCTCGGCATTCGAGCAGGTCTTAGCCGAAGCCCAGCGGCTGGGCTACGCCGAGGCCGATCCGAGCGCCGACGTCGACGGCTATGATGCGCGTTCGAAGCTTGCCATCCTGGCCGCGCTCGCGTTCGGCGAAAAGATCACGCCGTCCGACATTTACACCGAGGGCATTCGCCGTATTCAGCCGTTGGATTTCCAATATGCTCATCAATTGGCGCACACCATCCGGCTGATCTGCTCAGCGCATCAGACGCACCAGGGATTAATTCTGTCCGTACGGCCGGCGTTGATTCCGCAGTCGACCATTCTGGCCGGCGTTCAAGGCGCGTACAACGCCGTCTGGGTGCGGGGGAAATACGGCGAGGACACGTTCTACTATGGCCGTGGCGCGGGCTCGTCGCCGACCGGCGTCGCCGTGGTGAGCGATCTGATGCGCGTCGCGCGCGAAATTCGCAGCGGCAGCCCCGAGCGCGTTTCGCCCTTCGCGCACGAACGGCTGGGGGAATACAAACCCATTCCGGTGACGCTGCAGCAGGCGGCCTATTATCTTCGCTTCCGCGTCAAGGACCAGCCCGGCATTATCGCCACGCTGGCGCGCATCCTCGCCGACAAGCAGATCAGCCTGGAAGCGGTGCTGCAGCTTCCCAGCGACAACTGGCACGATTTGCCTTTCGTCATCACGGTGCACCCGACGTCGGAGCAATCGATTCGAGAAGCGCTGGCCGAAATGTCGACGCATGAATTTCTGGTGGAGCCGCCGCTCGCCATGCCGATGGAGAAGTCTCTATGAGAAAGTTAGTTTGCCTGCTGGCGTTTTGCGCCGCCGCATTTCCCCAAGTCGCCGAGCAGGCCAACGCAGGATACAAGACCAAGGAAGGGCGGGAGGGCGTCGCGCGCAACCTGGCCGATCCGAAGCGCAATGACCTGCAGCGGCCCCGCGACATTGTGGATGCCATGGATCTGAAGCCGGGTGGAGTAGTCGCCGACGTCGGAACCGGAGTGGGCTTCATGCTTCCTTATTTAAGCCACGCGGTGGGCGACTCGGGCCAGGTGATTGCCGAAGATATCCAGAACGACTTTCTGGACAAGGCGAAAACCAAAGTGCAGCTGGCGCGCTTAACCAACGTGAAATTCGTGCTCGGCACCGATATGGATCCCAACCTTCCCGCCAACACGCTGGAGGGCGTGCTTATCCTGGACGTCTATCATCATTTCGATTATCCGGAAGTGATGCTGTCGCACATTCGCGATAGCCTGCTGTCGGACGGCAAGCTGGCGATTGTCGAATACTACAAGCGTCCGGGCGCCATCCCGGGCGGCGACCCGAATCGCGCGGTGGAGCACATACGTCTGGACCAGGCCGACATGATTCATGAGGTCGAGGAAAACGGATTCCGTCTGATTTCCAAGGGCGAACTAGTCCCCAAGAGCCAGCACATCGACATTTTCGTCAAGAAATGACGGCGTGTTGAGGTTGCATCATCCTTCGGAGATTTGCCGCGATCACGGCCAGCTGCGCAGCACTCGGTCTCCGGTTCTGATCTTACGGCTTGTCCGAGTGTTCCTTATCCTTTTCGTTCTCCGTGCAGACGTATTCAATGATGTCCGAGTCGGGAATCAGGTGCAGCGTTATCTTGTTGGAAAACGGGCGCGTGTAATATTTTGCATCCTCATAGCGGATTTCAAGGTCGATGTGGCCGAAATCGCGGCGATGGTAGCGCTCGGTGATCAGCATCGACTGGCTGCGTGGATGGCCGGCGTTATCCAGCCAGCCCTCCTCTTTGAACCCCGTCGTTTGAACGACCAGGGTGTCGCCTTCCCATTTTCCCGCCGAAGATCCTAGCCACGTCGGGTCTGGATCTTTTGGTAAGCTGCGCCCGTCCAGATAAATCTGCCGCGGCGGATCCGGAGTCTCTCCAAACATAACGAGTTCTTGCGGTGTTTGTACGATCTTGAATGCACGAACCATCATGAAGCTAGGTGCGCCCATGGGCAGGCACAGCGCCTGCGGCCGGGGTGCATCCCGGCGCTTGGAAACGATGGCGATCGCCGCGGGTGTCAGCGGTTCCTCGTCGCGCTTTATTTCGTAGAAAACGTTCCGGTGAATGTCTCCAATGTCTGACGCATCGCCCTGTATGCCAAGCGCATCGCCTGCGCTTATCGGCGGCGGGGCCTGCCAGAGTCCGGAAAGGTCCGGCTTGCCGTTAAGCCGCGGCGCGGGGGCGGTTAGATTTGGCTTGCCGTCGCGAGTGCGCGGCGTGCCTTGGTCCGGATGGATCCACTGCGCGTGCGCCGGGACAAGCAGTCCGGTAACTGCAACGACCATGACTGTCATATTGCTCATCTTCATGTCAACCCCCTTAAGGTAGCCGCGCTCGTGCTGCAGATCGTCGGTTCGCCGCTTTTCATCCACATTGAAATTGGAACGAGGGACGCTTCGCTTCCGCCGTTCAGTATAATCTCCTATTCCTGTGGACGCCAGCACGCTTTCCGATCCAGAAGGGGCCTCACGGTCTGAGCAATCTGCACGCCTCGCCAGGCAAGTATTCCCGGCGACGTCGAACCGGTAGATGGCCTGCTGCAGCAACATAATCAACATGGCGGAGGGTTGCGGACAACCTCAGAGCACGAAATCCCGTGCGGCTGGTGAAGTTCCTGACGGAGAACAATCTCCGTGTCGATCACTCCAACGACGAGGCGAGGCGTCGGGCCGTGCAGCGCTCGAAGCGTAGTGACAAACAGCGGCAATCGTTCCAAGGAAGGCGAAGACCGCAGTATAATGGAGTGGCATCGACCAGAATCCGCTGAAATCAGGTGAGTTAAAAACGGAGAGGTGGCTGAGTGGTCGAAAGCAGCGGTTTGCTAAACCGTCGTAGGGCCTTAAAGCTCTACCGTGGGTTCAAATCCCACCCTCTCCGCCATAAGATTCTAAAGAACTTAATGGAAATCTGACACAGCGTCGGGCAATTTCGGGCGATGCGTCTTAATCAAAGCATGGCCCTCAACCTCTATCGTCGGCATCGCCGGGATTGCGAGGCTGGCCATACCGAAGAGTTCCGCTCGGGCGAATTCGAGGAACGTAAGAAAAACTGGAAGCGCTGCGCATGCCGCATCTTCGCCTCCGGGACACTGGCGCGAAGATTCAAGCGCAGGGACACTGGACGGACAACATGGGACGAGGCGCGCGCCGTCGCCGCGCTGTGGGAAAAGGCCGGCAGTTGGGATGAAGAGGTTCCCGCGACTCCGCTAGCGCCCGCAGCCGAGCTTGGCGCCAAACACATCACCATCGAGCGCGCCGCGAAGGATTTCCTCGCTGAGCTCCGTGAAACCGCGGCCTTCGCAACGCATAAGAAGTACCGTCTCTTGCTGAAACGCTTCGAGGAGTTCTCCGGCCGGCTGGGCTACATCATCATCGATCAGTGGGAGCCCGCCGATGTGCGCCAGTTCCGCTCGTCATGGGGCGTAAGCCCAGCCACTGCCGTCCGGCGCATGGCGATGCTTAAACCATTTTTCGAATACTGCCTCACAAACGAATGGATCGCGCGCCACCCGGCGCGGGCGGTCAAGAATCCGAAGGGCAGGGAGGTCAGCAGAACCGAGCAAAAGCTTCCCTTCACAGATGCTGAAATTCAGCGTATGTACGAAGCTTGCCGCCACTACGGACTCACGCCGCGCCATCGCTGGAACGGCGAAGACCTCGCTGATTTCATATCGCTCTCGATCTACACGGGGCTGAGAATCTCAGACGTGGTGCTGTTCCATATTGACCGCATGAAGCCAACGGGTGAGATTCGCTTGCGCACGACCAAAGCCGGAACGCACGTTTATACTTGGATTCCCAAATTGCTTTTAGAACGCATTCGCGTGCGAGCAGAGGAGCACGGTCCTTATATTTTCGGCGTGCACCGGACCAAGACCATCGACGTAATCACCGATCTCTGGCGCCGCAAGCTCAACAAGGTGTGGGCGCTCTGTGGCATCTGGGAGCACGCCCCGACGCCACACCGCTTCCGCCATACCTTCGCACGCATCCTTCTGCAGAAGCCCGGCGTGACTGTGCGGGACGTCGCGACGTTGCTGGGCAACACCGAAGATGTTGTCAGGGCGCATTATGCTGCTTGGGTACCCGGAGCGGATCTGTTCGGCGTCGCGGGCTCGTTTGGAATTGGGAGCCCGCCTGCCGGAACTGCCCGAACACAGCCGTGAGGCGATCGAGCAAGAGCTGGCGACGCCTGATTTCCTGGAACTCCAGGTCGAATCCGCCGAACGGCGACTGGAAGCGATCATGAAAGTCAGTGTCGAGGCGGATCTTCTAAAAACGCTACCCTGCGTGGGCGCAGTTTTAAGTATGGTTTTGATGCTGGAAATCGGCAGAGTTGATCGATTCCCTACGGCCGCGCATCTGGCGAGTTACGCCGGCTTGGTTCCGCGTGTGCACTCCAGCGGCGGTCACACACGCCTGGGCCAGGTTCGTGGAAATGTGAACCGGAATTTGAAGTGGGCGTTCGTAGAAACTGGCAACCTAATCGTGATCAACCAGCGCCGACTCGCAGGAACCCATGTCGCGCGTCTGTATCAACGGATCAAACGTGCCAAGAACCATCAGAAGGCGGTGGTCGCCGTCGGGCGCCACCTGGCTGAAGCGGCTTGGTGGATACTCACCAAGCAGGAGGTTTATCGTGAGCCGCGCGGCTCGCGGGAAGGTCTTTCGTCAGCGCACGGGTAAGCGCGTTTAATCGCCTAGCCCATAGAGGCTGAATAATGATTGCGACACCCGGTCAGCGGAATAGGCTCATGCAGAAGTTGAAGGCGGAGACATGGTTCCGACGAAAGTGCGGAATTGGAAGGTGAGCGGAACGGACGAAACGAACCGATAGGAAGGAGCATTTCATTTTCTGGGGACGCCGTCCCCAGACCCCTGGGATTTTATCGCTGTTGATGCCAATCCCAGTTGATTATTTTTGGGTTGCTGGGGCGCACCTAAGTTCGAAACAAGCCCCAGCCTGGTCTTGGCCCCGGAGTGGGCGCTCAGGTTGCCTCCCGGCAGAGGTCGCGGTAGGGATGCCAGTCGCCCAGCACCCCCCGCACAGATCCCCACGTGCGAATTGCCCGCATGAGGCTCCTACCTTGGATGAATAGCGTCGAACCGCTCGCGTGGAAAGGGATGGAGCACGCGCTGAACCGGAATCCAGCGCTGGGCCAGCGGTCGGAACCGGTCCCAGGTCATACGGCTTTTCTGGCTGCGACGCCGAAGCGCCAGCCGCCAGTAGCGCGCCACCTGTTCGCGGAACTTCCCCAGGCTGCGTCCGTTACCAGGAACCGCGTGATAGTTGAAGTAGCCTTGGACGACCAATCGAAGCTGTCCCGGTTCAGCCTGAAATGGAGAGCGGGCGTTCTCCGTTAGTGTAGATTCCGCCCTTCGGGCGGGGATTTTCAAGGCATCCGGGTCTTTCGATCCGATGTGGTTTTGGGAGGAGCGCGAAAGATGAGTTCCGCGCTCCCGAGCATCGTCTCGATGAGCCCACCAGGCTATCCCTCGGCATGGTTGCATCCCTGCAGAGCCCGCTTCCGTTTCGCCTTGGCACAGTCATTGTAACTCCGCTTGTCATGCGGCTTGTCGGCGCAGTTGCCGTTGCCGGCGCGCCTCCTCCAGCTTGCGGTCCCGTGCGTCGAAGATCTCCTTCTGCCGTCCGGCCAGCATGTCAGCCGGCGTCACGAAGCCGATGGCGCTGTGTAACCGCACGGTGTTGTAGTGATCCACATACTGCTGAATCAGACGACGCGCATCCTCCGGCGTCAGCGGCGTTCCGGGCCGGATACACTCGCCTTTAAGGGATTTGTGCCAGCGTTCGATTTTTCCGTTGGATTGCGGATAGTACGGCGAGGTTCTCACATGCGTCATGCCCGAGATGCGAATGAACTCCTTGAAATCCCGCGCGATGAATTGCGGGCCGTTGTCGGAGATGATCCGCGGCCTCGCCTCCGGGTACTTCTCCTTGGCTGCTTGCAGAATGATTTCGATATCGGCCTCCTTCATGGATTCGCGCAGATCCCAGTGCAGGAGGGAGCGGCTGAAACCGTCCAGCACGCTGCACAGATAGTAGAACGTACCGGCGATGTTGATGTAGCTCACGTCGATATGCCAATGCTGGTGCGGCTGCGGCGGTTGTTCAAAGCCGGTCCCTTTCTTGGAGGGTTTCCCGTTCCACTTGCGCAGCCGTCCCGCCCGACTCAGCACCCGCCACACACTGGCCGGGCTCACCGCCACGATATCGGAGTCCAGCATCATGAAGGTCAACCGCCGGTAGCCCTCCAGCGGATTCTTCAGGTGGAACGTCAGGATCGCCTGCTTCTCCCACTCCTCCAGCCAAAAGTCCCGGGGAACCCAACCGTTGTGCTCGTTGACGCGACCGTAGCGCTCTCGCCAATCGTAGAACTTACTGCCGGTCACGCCCAACCATCCAACGAATCGCCCGGCGCCGATCTCGCTGGCCTCTGACCAGCACCGGACGAAATCCACGATCTGATCCCGCACGTCGTGCGGCACCCAGACCCCGTTCAGAGCTCCCCAAGTTCTTTTTTTAATGCGATGTGCTCCGCCATCAGCTCCGCCAAGACCTCGTCCTTGCGCTGGATCTTCTTCTCCAGAAACTCGATGCGCTCCTGTTCGGCCTGATGCTCGCTACGGGCCTTGGACTGAAAGGCGGCGGCCCCGTTCTCGAAGAATTCCTTCTGCCAGCGGTAGAATACCGTCGGCTGCAACCCCAGCTCGTCACACAGCTTCGAGACCGGCTCCTGCTCCAGCAAATGCCGCCTGAGGATGGCGACTTTCTCTTCTGCGGTGTAATACTTCCGTTCTTTTTTCAAGCACGTTCTCCGTTATCTTAACGGTAGAACGCTCTCCTCCATTTCCAACTGAGGCGGGACAGAGCCACTCTCCAGTCTGCTGAACCGGGTCGTGCTTGCGGGCTAGGAGTAGCTGCTTAAGCTGCCGCAACTTCGCTCTCATCCGCTTGCCCACCGTCTTCCGCAGAACCATGAAGCGCCCTTGCTTACTTGTTTTCCCGCACAGGTGCGTGAACCCTAGAAAGTCGAACGTCTCGGGCTTCCTTTCGCCACGTTGTTTCCGATTTCGTTCTGCATGTCGCCCGAACTCAATCAGGCGCGTCTTGTCCGGGTGTAGTTCGAGTCCGAACTTTCGCAGCCGCCCTCCCAAATCTTCGAGAAAGCGCTCCGCATCCACTCGGTGCTCGAAGCCCATGACGGTGTCATCCACGTAGCGGACCACGATGACATCTCCGCTCGCGCATTTCTTCCGCCAGGCTTCCACCCACAGGTCGAAAACGTAGTGCAGGTAGATATTAGCCAGCAGGGGCGAGATTACTGCGCCCTGTGGCGTACCCACCTTCGTTTCCGACCATGTGCCGTCCTCGGAAACTCCAGCCTTCAGCCATTTCTGGATCAGCCGAAGTACTCGTCGGTCGGCAACTCGATGCTGGAGGAATCGCACCATCCATTCGTGGTCCACGTTGTCGAAGGACACCACCACACACTACCCACCATCGGGACTTCGCGGAACGGGTGATCATCACTCGCCCGCATCACCCCTTCCAGGGACAATCTCTTGAGGTGCTCCGACATGCGCGGATGCCCGGCGGCTTGCAGTTCGTTCTCATTCTGCCGGACGGAAGTAAGTCGCTGATCCCGGCGGAGTGGACGGACTTCACCACCGGTGCTCCGCAAACTTCTCAACTCGTCGGGTCGCTTGAAGATTTGCTCCGGGTCCGCAACTTTGTGGATGCCCTCCTTCGGCGTAGCGCCGACATGCCAGTAACATCGGGTGCAGACCAGGAGAGCCATGCCACAACTGAATCTCAGCTTCAGCGACATTCCGATCCCGGAGACGTGCCTGTGGGAGCAATTCGACGACGTGCAAAAGCAGACCGTCATCGAGACTCTGGCGCGCCTTCTTGCCAAGGCCAGCCGAGCAGTGCAGACCCAGGAGCAAACCAATGACTGATTCCTCCAAAATCAAACCAACCCACACCCAGCGTGTAGCCTTGGTTTATATTCGCCAGTCCTCGCCGACTCAGGTCGAGCACAATCGCGAATCCACGGCCCGCCAATACGCCCTGGCTGATCGCGCCTGTCAACTCGGCTGGTCCAGAGAGCAGGTAATCGTCATTGATGAGGACCTCGGCTTGTCCGGCTCCAGCATCGACAAACGCTACGGGTTCGCTCGCCTCACCAATGAAGTGGCTCTGGCGCACGTCGGCATCGTCCTGGGACTGGAAGTCTCTCGTCTGGCCAGAAACAATGCGGACTGGTATCGCCTGTTGGAGTTGTGCGGCATTACCGATACGCTCATCGGTGACAATGATGGTGTCTATCATCCAGCGTTGTTCAACGATCGCCTGCTGCTTGGCCTGAAGGGCACGATGAGCGAAGCAGAACTGCATATCATTCGCGCCCGGCTCGACGGCGGCATCCGCAACAAAGCGGCACGCGGGGAGCTTCGTCGCGGATTACCGGTCGGCTTCGTTTGGGGAGAACAAGATGGTGAAGTATTGTTCCATCCCGACGAGGCCGTCACCAACGCGATCCGCACTGTCTTTGAACGCTTCGCCGAGTTCGGTTCCGCTCGCCGGGTATGGCTTTGGTTCCGCTCCGAAGGGTTGCCTTTCCCGCTGCAGGACAATCCCGGAAGTCACCATAGTCCGATCCGCTGGGTCGCGCCGACCTACACCGCGCTTCATCACATCCTCACCAATCCGGTGTATGCTGGCGCTTATACCTACGGCAAGACACGATCGGAACGCTACGTCGATGAACACGGCGCCGTCAAGAAACGGATGCGTCATCTGCCTATGGCCGAATGGGCGGTTCTCATTCCCGATCACCATCCGGGTTTCATCGATTGGGCGACCTTCCAGGCCAATCAGGCGCGGCTCGATTCCAACACCCGACCGCGGCCTCATCAGGCCGGAGGCGCCGTGAGAGAAGGATCAGCGTTGTTGCAGGGCATTGTCACTTGCGGTCATTGCGGGCGCCGTCTGCATACGCACTATCGCGGCCGGAACTCGACTCCGGGTTATCATTGCGCCGGCAAAGATCTCGTCAATGGACGCGGCGTATACTGTCTCACCATCGGCGGAATGGCAATCGAGCAAGCAGTGGCCAACGCTTTCATCGAGGCCGTCACGCCCGCGGCCGTAAAAGCGACCTTGCTCTCCGTCGAACAACTGCATGCCAACCATGATGCGGCATTGTCGCAATGGCGTCTTGAGGTAGAACGCGCACGCTATGAAGCAGAACGGGCCGAGCGCCGTTATCGAACAGTGGAGCCAGAAAACCGGCTGGTCGCCCGCGGGCTGGAAAGCGAATGGGAGAATCGTCTGCGCAGTCTGGCAGCGCAGAAGCGGAACTGCGGCGCCGCGAGCAGCAACAACCCGGCACGCTCAGTCCCGCACAGTTGCAGCAACTGGAGTTCTCGGCGCCGATATCGTCAAGGTCTGGGCGGCGACAACTACTACTGATCGGGATCGCAAGGAACTCTTACGCACGCTGCTGGAAGAGGTGATTTCGATCTCAAGCGCGCCGAAGGCCGGGCGCATCTGACTCTTCGCTGGCGCGGCGGCGCGATTACAACACTGGATGTGGCAGTCCCGCGTTTCCGGCCCATAGGGCCGCGCACGGACGAAGACACCATCTCCTTGCTTCGCCGCCTGGTGGCTCTTTATCCCGATGAAGTCATCGCCGGAATCCTGAATCGCCAGGGCCGCAAGACGGCCACTGGTGAACGCTTCACTGCCAATCAGGTCGGCAGCCTGCGGCGCTATCGCGACATACCGCGCTTTCAGCCGTCGGCTGAGCCGCTCACGGGGAACTGGTTTCTATCCGCAAAGCGGCGCAGATTCTGGGCATGAATACGTCCAGCATTCATCGCTGGTTGGCAGATGGTTTCATCGCCGGCGAGCAGATCACTCCCGGTGCACCTTGGCAGATTCGAATCACCGATGAACTGCGGGCGAGCATCGTCCAGCAGGCCCCGCCGGAGTATCTGCCGATGCTGGAGACGACCATGAAACTCGGCGTTTCGCGGCAGACGGTATTGCAGCGTGTAAAGCGCGGCGAGCTACAAGCCGTGCTGGTGAGACAAGGCCGCCGTAAAGGCTTGCGAATCAAAGTGGTCGATCAACAGCCGGAGCTATTCGCGCAACTTTCATGAACCAGGGGGCAGTATGAAGCCGTATCCAAGAACCCACGAATGTCAGCATCCAGAATCCAGTTCACTTGTTTCCGCTCGATCCCAACCCTCAACGCATCCAGCGCTTGGTGCTGGCTGCGTCCCGGTCGAGAACCATACGAAAACCCCGAAGTCCGCCTCGTAAATCTGATTGAGAATGGTGACCACGGCCTGTTGAACGATCTTGTCCTCCAGCGCCGCAATGCCCAGCGGGCGTTTCAGGCCGTCGGTTTTCGGTATGTAGACTTTCCCGAGGGCTGCGCTCGATAAGCGCCTCGATGAATCCGGTTGTGAAGATCCTTGAGGCGATCTTCCCCCCGGCCTCGTACTCTTTCCACGTCACACCATCTACTCCTGGCGCAGCTTCCCGCTTCAGTGCGTAAAAGCTGTCCCGAAGCAACCCATCGTGACATGGTGAAGAAGCGCGGTGAACTTCGCTCCCTTCCATCTTTTGCTGCTTTTCGCACGCCAGCCAAAGGTCGTGACGCACGTTCCCCGCCCGGTGGCGGTCGCCTGCCCGATTGGTGAGCGTTCTCCTTGGTCGGTGGTCTTCCCTCCATATCTTCCGCCGCCGGTTGCCCACCGTTGTTCGGGTGCTTCACGGTACTACACAGCCGTCCGACTCCCCGCAGACGTACACGTTGGTCTTCCGGCTCGTGGCCTTCTCCAACCGGCCTGCTTCCGCAGACACCTCCGGGGCCTCCCGGTTCTCGCGCGTGGAGTTTCCATCCATGCAGGGGTCTCTGACTACGCAGAATCGATGAGGACTCGCGTTCGCCCACCCTCGTGTTGCCTTCCGTATCAGGGACGGCTTAGGCACCTGGGTCGGATTTTCGAAGCTCAATACCCAGCCCGCATGTGCCCCTGTTAACGCTTCGACCGCAGCCTCACGTGACGCCTGCTGACTCGGGGTCAGGATGGTTCGCTACTCCTTTCCTGTGCCGCTCTTTCATCGGCGACT
>CAVSYF010000010.1:0-250713 GCA_963732175.1 Bryobacterales bacterium
CATGTTTCGATCATCGCGGGCTTGGAGACGCATGCTACGCATGCACGCTGACCAGGTTTCGCGCCGAAAGTATTTGCGTACCAAGCCTGCATCCCTGGAATATCGGATACGTTGAAGTGGATATGGTTCATTTGCACCGGGACGGGCAAGTCGGGAATGCCGCAAACTTCAACGCGAATACCATCAGGTGCCACCACGTAGGCTTCGTTGGGATTCTCCGTGGGCTCGATCTTCAAGTTGTTCGCTCTCCACTTGGCCAAGGCGGCGGGCATGTCTTTGACCACAAAACCGAAGTGATTCACCACGGACCCGGCGGGTGGGTCCTGCTGTTCGGCTTTACGCAATAGAATGAACGCCCCAGGGAACTGGATCATCTCCAGCGGTCCGTTTTTCACGAGCGTGCCGCCCATGATCTCAGTCCAGAATGCCTTTTGGGCGTCGACGTCGCGGACGGCGAGATGGATGTGCCCCATCGCGACTCCCTCCGCGTTGGGCGGGGCAAGCTGTGCCAGCAGAGATGCAGACCCGAACAATGCCAGACTAAGAACCAATTGAGCAGGCATGCGATCAAATCTAGCAGATGTTAATGCCGAACAACCCATTTCACTCAGACTTTTAGCCTTGAGCGCCCCGGACGAAAGTGCGGTCGTCAGCCGGGTTCCAAGATTTTCTGACACCGGAGACCATGAGTCACCCACTTTGCGACCCTTTATCCAGTAAAAGATTCGTTCACGATAAGAGATAGTAACTTACCGATTATTGGTGAGCGCTCACCGAGGTGCCGGACTCGGTATTCACCAAATTCTTCAACTCTCTGCTGGGCTTGAAAGAAGGAACCCGTTTGGCCGAAACTTCTACGCGCGCGCCCGTTTTCGGATTACGCCCAACACGCGCCTGTCGTTGGCGCGTTCGAAAGCTTCCAAAACCGCGGATTTCGATCCTATGTAAGCGTCTGAGCAATCCATCTTGAGCAGGCGCGGGGGAATCACGGAAGATGGGGCGTGGGTAAAGAAACGGAACGTTCAGCCGAGATGCGGCGGGTGCTGGAGGAGTTCAAGGCCAGTGGGTTATCGCGGCAAGAGTTTTGTCAGGAGCGGAACATTCCCCCGACAACCTTCGATTATTGGAGAGGGAAGCATGGGGTTGATTCGCGGAAACAAGCGCGGCGGCCGCGCATGGTGGCGGTCAAAGTGACCCACGCGGAACCGGCGGCGCAGTTCACGCTCAGTTTGGCGAACGGACGGCGCATTGAAAGCTCGTGGCGGTTCGTCGAGGTTGAGTTGGCGCGCTTGATTCGCGTCGCCGAAAGCGCGTGAGTCGTGCTGTTTGGATTAGGGCTGGCGACCAAGATTTACATCGCGGTGGAAGCCATTGACATGCGCAAAGGGTTTGAAGGCTTGCACGGGCTGGTGCGCGATCATCTGGGACAAGATCCGCTGAGCGGACACTTGTTCTTGTTCACCAATAAGACGAAAACGCGATTGAAAGCCCTGATGTGGGATGGCAGCGGATTGTGGGTGTGTGCGAAACGTCTCGAAAAGGGCCGTTTTCGCTGGCCGCAAGCGGATCATGCTGCGCAGCATGACGATGCGTGCCGAAGAATTGGCGATGCTGGTGAATGGGCTGGATGTGAAGCAGACTAAGCAACGCAACTGGTATCGCAAAAGCGCATAAAACTGGTCTGGAACATTTCCAGAACTTCGCGTAATATGGGGCATCCCCCTTATGGCGGCGCTCGATCCACAGGCCCACATCGCGATGCTGGAACGCGAGTTGCAGTGGGCCAACCTCACGATTGAAAAGCGCGACGCGCAGATCCGGCTGCTGGAAGAGCGCTTGCGGCAACAGCGCATTCAAGTGTTGGGTCCGCACAGTGAAACCCTGAGTGATCTGCAACTGGAGTTATTGGCCGAGCAGGAGCCTGGTGCCACGCGTGACGAAGTAGAAGCTGAAACAGGCCGTGAACCACTTCAACCCAAGCCGCCGCGCGAACGCAAACCCCATCCGGGCCGCCAGCGGTTGCCGGAGAATCTGCCGCGCATCGAACAAGTGATTGCCTGCACCGAGCCGAACTGTAAAGCCTGCGGCGCAGAAACGTCCATCATCGGTTACGACCAAAGCGAAGTGCTCGATCATGAACCGGCGCGCTGGTTTGTGCGCGTGACCAAGCGCGAGAAACGCGCATGCGGAAAATGTTCCACCGTCGCGATGCCGGAGCTTGCGCCGCGAATCGTGGAGAAGGGCCTGGCCAGTGACACGGTAGTGATCCACACGGTGGTCGCGAAGTATTGTGACCACTTGCCGTTGTACCGGCAACAAACGATCCTGGAACGCGAAGCGGGCGTGGAGATCAGCCGAGCGACACTCGATGGCTGGGTGATGCGGGTGGGCGAGTTACTCTCGCCCATCGTCTCTGTGATGCGGCGAGACTTGCTCCATGAGTCATACTTACAGGCCGACGAAACCACGGTTCCGGTGCAGATGCATGACCAACGAGGGGCCAATCATCAGGCGTACTTATGGCAGTACGGAAAGCCCGGCGGCGAAACGGTGTTCGAGTTTCAGTTGGGCCGCGGGCGCGCGAGTCCGCGCAAGTTCCTGGGTGAGTGGGAAGGGATTTTGCAAACCGACGGTTATCAGGCTTACGACGGAGTCGGCGGCCCGAAGATGGTGCACGTCGGTTGTTGGGCCCACGCGCGCCGCAGGTTTGTCGACGCGGTGAAAGTGAATCCAAAAGATGCCGCGGCGATCAACATGGTGACGCGTATGGACGCATTGTTTTTGGTGGACCGTCACGCGCGGCAGCAACATTTGAGCGTCGACCAACGCCTGGATTTGCGCCGCGAGCACGCCGATTCCTGGGCCGCGGAGATTCACGGTATGTGCGTGTCCCTGCGCAAGACTGTGCTTCCCAAGAGCGCGTTGGGCCAAGCCCTGACTTACACCTTAAATATGTGGGCGAAACTACGCCGCTGTTTCGACTACGCCGAAGTCGAGCTGTCCAACAATCTCGCCGAGAACTCCATGCGTCCGGTAGCCTTGGGCCGCAAGAACTGGCTGCACGTAGGGAGCGCGCTGTCCGGACCAAAAGTCGCTGCGATTCTCTCCGTGATCGAATCCTGCCGCCGCTTGGACCTGCCAGTCAAAGATTACCTGCTAGCCGTCTTGCCCGGCATGGCCAGGAGGAATCTCTCCGACGTGACTCACCTCACCCCAGCCCGCTGGGCCGCATCCCGAAACTAACCTGGGTTGGCCACACGGATACTTTCTTTGCGTTCTTCCCGCCACGCTCTGCCAATTTCAGTCCCCAACGCCGCAGGTCGCTGTCCGGGCCAAAAGGCCCCAGAATGTGATGCGAGCACTGTACGAGCATCTTGCGTACATACGCATCTCCTTCTTTGGTGATCCCAGCTGCGGTTGACAACCGCCCGATTCCCTCTGTTTGGGCCGCAATCCAAAGTAGGCGCCGGCCTCCCGGCTTCTCTGGAACCGGTTCGGATCTTCCACCGTGAGCACATACGTGAGCGCAGTCAAGGTGCCCACTCCATGCACTTGCTTTAACAACTCCGTTTCCGGGTATCGACTCTGCGCGATATTCTGGATCCGTTCGTCGTATTCCCATATGCGCCCGCTTATTGACTCAACCTCGGCCAGCAATGGTTTCAGCGCCTCCTGCAAAGGCTCACTCAGCACTCCGGCCAGCTCTTCTCGAACTACCGGTGTGCCGCAACTTGGCAGACGCTCCCCGTAAGATTTCGACATCCCTCGTGCGCAGTTGACCAACCTCGTTCGTACTTCGACTAAGGCCGCCCGCGCCCGAATCACCATCAGATCGGCCTGCGCCTGTTCCCCACGGTGCTGAATCGGGCTTAACAACTCTGGATCGATCCGCGCCAGCCGTGCCAGCGTCTTGGCATCCAGTCGATCGTTCTTCCGGTTGCTCTCCGCTATCAGTCGTACGCGACGCGCGTTGGCCACGATTACCTCGTGACCCAGATCTTTCAGACACCAGCTTACCAAGGGAGAATGTGTCCCCACTTCCAGGGCAATTCGACTTCGCGGCTTCGAACCGAACGCTTGCGCCAAGCCTTTCCTTGTCGTCGGCACACTACTTTCTGATACCACTTCGCCTTGTTGATCCAATACGCAATACCGACTGCTCCGATCCCCCAGATCCAGTCCGATCGTCAATCGTTGCTTCTTTCTGTTCTGCGTTCCAACGATGTTATTCTTCCCCATAACCGGTCTCCTTTCATCGCACCTCGAGTGCGTCTCTCATTGGGAGCTTATCGCATCCCGCCGAGGGGACCGGCCTTCTCATTCCATCTTTCAGTTCATTCTCTCTACGGGCCTCTCGGCCCCGACAACTTGCGCGACAGAATGTTCGAAGATGACACGGAACGCCGAGCGTGGTTCCTCATAAAGCCCCGCGCTGCGATTCGATCTTGACGACGGAGAGTTCATGAAGAGAAGGTGCGGCGGCGCCTTTCGCGAAACGATCAACTCTCGTGGGCTGTTGTAGTCTGGCAATGCGCTGAGAAGCGAATTCAATGAGTAACGTACCGAGGCCGCTGCCCTTAATCAGAATGTCGTGAGTGGTGAAGGCCAGGCGGATCTCGTCATCGCCGCCTTCCGCAAACAGGAACTGACTCCAGGGCAGTACATAACTACGCTTCAGGAGGACGATTTCCAATCGCGCAGGGCGTTCCTCGGTGGTCGCCTTCCATACTGTGTGGCTATCGGTCAAAGGAGTATTCATAAGTTCGTTCCATCCTGACTCGCTCCGTCACGTGGGGCTGCTGGACCGGCATTTGGGCCCCGGTGCGTGTCAATAAAAATGAGACACACGGCGTAAAAGTTTAAGGAGTTTTCTCCTTGTCGGGTGGCTTGTTGATCCAGACGGCAGTAGGAAGAGAAGGCGGCTTGGGAGCCTGGCGGACGAACCGTTCCGGGTGAGCTTGAAAAGCGGTGTCCAAGACGGCTTGGCGTTGGACCAGCAGATCGGCGGCTTTCCCCAGATGAACCACGGCGGGGGTCATCAAGCCCAGGCCGGAGTGGTGGTGTTCAAAGTTGTACCAGCGGAAGAAGGATTGACAAAATCCACGGGCGTCTTCGATGGAGCCGAAGCGGTCCGGGAAGCCAGGACGGTATTTCAAGGTGCGGAACTGGCTTTCCGAATAAGGATTGTCGTCGGAAACATGGGGGCGGGAATGTGTTTTGGTGACGCCGAGGTCAGCCAGCAGCAAAGCCACAGGTTTGGATTTCATGGATGAGCCGCGATCGGCGTGGATGGTCAGCTGGCCGGGGGCGATGAGCTGTTTGCGGCAGGAATGATCGATCAAGCGCTTGGCTAGTTCGGCGCTTTCGCGATAGGCGATCATCCAGCCCACAACGAAACGGCTGAAGACATCCAAGATGACATACAGGTGATAGCAGGTCCATTTCGCCGGGCCGCGCAGTTTAGTGATGTCCCAACTCCACAACTGGTTGGCATGCGTGGCCAGCAGCTCCGGCTTCTGATAGGGCGGATGAGTCAGCTGATCGCGGCGCTCGCGGCTTTCCCCGCGCGCTTCCAGCAAACGATACATGGTGCGGATCGAGCAATGAAACTGGCCCTCATCGAGCAGGGCTGCATAAACCTGGGCGGGCGAAGAATCCTGAAAACGATCCTCATGAAGGCACGTCAACACTGCTTGCTGTTCAGCTTCCGTCAAAGCCCGAGGCGAGAACCGCGTCCCGGCCGCTGGCCGGGGAGAAAGACGGCGGCTGCGCCGCCGGTACCACGTGGCTCGCGGCACTGCCAACGCCTGACAGGCTGGTTTCACACCCACCAACGGGCTGAGTTGATCGACCGCAGCCATTAGGACTTCTCCGTTTCTGTGATCGGGTGACCCAACAGCTTGGCCACTTTTTTTTGAACGTCAATAATGATGTGGGCTTTCTCCAGTTCTTCCTGGAGACGTTGATTGTGCCGGCGCAACTTCTCGTTTTCGGCGGCTAGCGGATTCCTCTGCGGCTGCGGACCCCTCTTCTGAGAAAAGGCTTTGTGTACCGCGCGATCGCGCTCTTTGCGCCAGCCGTGCAGAGTCGACGAGTAGATTCCTTCCCGTCTCAGAATGGCGCCGACGCCCCCACCATTTGCCAGCGCATGATCGGTTTCTTCTAAAATCCGCTTCTTCTCCTCAGCGGTAAAGATCCGCCGTTGCGCCTTGGCGGGCACTTCTACGTCCGCCGAACTGGTTCCAAAAGGAACTGCAATCTTGGCTTCGCTCACGATGATTCTCCTTGCCGCCCTGCTCTGTAATTATGGCCGCGGCAAGTGTCTCATCGATATTGGCACGGAGGGTTTCGGGCACAGAGTAACAAGCTCTCTCAACGCGAGGTGTTAAGCTTTCTCATGTGAGAGATGACTCACGATCCTGGCGCGGCAAGGTTCACCGCGACTACAAGGAAGCAGTGAATGCCTACCGAGATGCGATTCTCAACGTTATATACGAGGATGCGTCAACCGGCCTCGTATCTTTCGAGGTTTGGGCGAGGGACTTGAATCGAATCGCGGAGCACTTGGCACTTCCACTGAAGATTTTCCCTGCGTTCGTTGCTGAAGGCCTGAAACCAAGACGAACCACTTCAAACGTCGCGACCGAAGAAGACCAACTAAGGTGCCTGATCGAATTGCTCCATGAACGCCGTCACAGAAAACCATTACAGCGCGACCTAGTCCTCTCTGATGCTGGAGATCCGAACGCAACCGACAGAATTGTAGGCACATTGAGAGACTATCAGCAGTTGCGGAGGGGGAAGTTACCTACCGTTTCATCAGGCCGGATGACCGGATGGCGCCCGAGTAGTCGGCACTCCTCCATAACTGTTCTTGATCGTCCGACGCTACCCCGAAAAAAAACTAGTGGAAGGATGCGCCGTCATCCAGGACTTGGCCCCATCCTCTGAGGCTCCGCGATAGATTTGTTCATACTCATGCCGCTTTCCGGAGTCGGTTCACTGGCACCGGCATACCTAGAGTCTCGGATGCTTCAAGTGCCATTCGGTCGAATCCTGGTAGGCCTTGGCGGTCGCGAAAAGCTCCGCCTCACCGTAGGGTCTACCCACCAGCACGAGATTTGTGGGAGTGCCGTTTTCAGTAAGTCCGTTTGGAACGGTGATCGCAGGTTGACCCGTCAGGTGGTTGATGTTCGCGCTATCTGAGTCCATGACCGAATCGATGTAAACATCGATCCCTGACATCAGCCGTGCCATGTCTTCCATCAGCTTGGTGCGAACCCGCTGCGCCTGAAGATACTCCACGGCAGGAATCGCTCGCGCCACACGAAAAGCGTTCGGACGGCTAGCCGGCGTTTGTGAAATCAAAGAATCGTCCAGATGTTTTCGGGTCAATTCATCAAATGCCGCCGCGTCATCGGCGCGAATCACTTCGATAATGTCAGCCGCAGGATAATTCGGAACATTGATCGCGACAACCGGGATTCCGAGCTGACGCAGTTTTTCCAAAGCCGCGTAATCGTTCGTTCCCAATCTGTCCTTCGCTGAGCCCGAGAAAAATCGGTGGACGTAGCCAACGCGAAGCTTCTTAACACCGGTGTATGCATCCCAATTGAAAGGGAAGTCCGTGACGGCCATATCATGACCATCGGGGCCGCAGATCGCGTTGAGCACCACAGCGGAATCTTCAACGGCTCGGGTTAGCGTGCCAACCTTGTCTAAGCTCCAGTTCACAGCCATAACACCATGCCGGCTCACCCGGCCGAACGTCGGCTTGAATCCTGTGACTCCGCAGCGGATCGCCGGTGTCAGTATGGAGCCGCGCGTCTCGGTACCGATTGCGAACGCGACAAGCCCCGCCGAAACAGCGGCTGCGGGTCCTGCCGAGGAACCGCCGGACCCTTCGGATAAGTTCCATGGATTCTTCGTTTGCCCGCCAAACCATACGTCGCTTAAAGCCAACTCGCCAGTTGCCAGCTTTGCCAGCAGAACCGCCCCTGCACGATGCAAACGTTCCACCACCGTGGCATCCATGTCGATGACGCGATCCTTGTACAGCGACACGCCCCAAGTGGTTGGATACCGCTTCGTAGCAAACAAATCCTTTACACCCCAGGGGATCCCATGCAATGGACCTCGATACCGCCCCCGCTCTAGTTCCTCGTCAAGCTGTCTTGCCTGTTTCATCGCAAGATCTTCAGTGAAGGTCACGACGCAATTGAGCTGTGGATTGTACTTCTTCAACCGCCCCAAATACATCTCGGTTAGTTCCGTTGACTTCACCTGGCGGCCCTTGATGAGTTGTGCCAGTCGGGTCACCGGCCAAAATGCCACATCTTCCAGATTTCGCGGTCTCTCAGCCGCGGCCGTTTCACTTATTCTGAAGCGCTTTCTTATTCGGCTGACGCGCGTCCCAGGAACCAGCGGACTAAAGTGAAGCGGCGGCGCCGTGGAATTGTTCAAATCTACCACAAGCAACAAAAACCACACTTCGCAATCCCTGATACCGGTGGAGATTCTGATTGATTCCAACAGCCATCACGCTTAACTCTTGGTCAGTGAATTGCAGCCCCGCAATTGCAGCCGCCTCCCGAATCTCGGAGGTGGTGAGTGCGGATACCTGGCCTTGTGCGACTTTTGTCCATAAGACACCCGGGAGAAGGCTCGACGACAGTCCCATGGAAGAAAAGTAACTCATGAACTGCCGGCGACTTGCCTCTCCGAGGGTGTAGGATTTCATCGGATAGGTGTGGAGATCCGAGCGCAACCGTAGCGCCCTCGTGCCGACCAAACTTTGATCGCAGTTTCGTGATCGAGCGTCTTGTCGTTGGCCAGATAGACCTTTCTCTCGCGTGCCGCGCCGATAGGCACGAGGACTTCGTATGGGCAAACTCTGTCGCCAGCGGAGAGGGGCATATAGGCGATCTATTTCAGTCTACCCGTCCGCGAGGGCGCTAGGTTCTGGATCATGGCGCACTCGGAATGTTGAAGAATGAACTCGAAGGCTGAAGCGCCCCCCTCACTGGTCAGCGTAAAGCTTCACCAGCCGATAGAGGAATGTCCGCCCCTCATAAACGGATTTCACGCGGATGCGCTCGTTCAGACCGTGGATGTTTCCCGCGTCAGGATCTTGGAAGAAGCCGTCGATCCCGTACGTCGGGATGCCGGCGGGGTTCAGGAACTGGGCGTCCGTTGCGAAGGGCTCAAGAGTAGGCACCACGGGGATGCCGGGCCATATCTCATCCGCGACTTTCTCGATTGGCCTCAGGATTCGCGGCGTCAATGGAGTGGGGGCCGCGATCGGACCCCGGACCTCCGGAATAGTGACCGCGACGGCCGGATCGTCTGCGATCTTGACCAGTTGCGCCAGGATAGCATCGCGTGACACGCCCGGAAAGATGCGGCAGTTGATATTCGCGGTGGCTCGTTGGGGCAGGGCGTTGGTGGCATGCCCGGCAGATAGCATGGTCGCTACGCACGTGGTGCGAAGCATGGCGTGCCAATTCCGGTTCTTGTCCAGCACCGCGACCGCGGCAGCGTCATTCGGATTCCTGGCAACGGACGCCATGGCCGCGCCGGCCTCACCGCCCACGATCTTCGACATGCCGGTGAAGTAGGCGAGGTTCGCGTCGTTCAGTTGAACCGGAAACTCATAGCGGCTGATTCGGTCGATAGCGCGCACGAGATGATAGATAGCATTATCCGGCACTGGCATTGAGCTGTGACCGCCACGATTCGTCGTTTCCAGCACAAAATTCTGGGATGTCTTTTCGGCAGCCAGGATTCGGAGTGCGATCGGATGGCCCTGGGCGTCAAGATCGCCAGAGCCACCTTCGGTCAAGGCGAATTCGGCATCAATCGCGTTGCGCTCGTTTGCCGCCAGCCAGCCCGCGCCGTTCAGCGCACTGTTGGTCTCTTCCCCGCAGGTCAACGCCAGTTTGATCGAACGTTTTGCCCTGAAGCCCTCTTCCCGTAAACGAACCATATTGTCGACCCAGACCGCAGCTTGGGCCTTCATGTCGTTCGTTCCGCGACCGTAGAAATATCCATTCTCCTCAATCATGATGAATGGATCGCGGGTCCAGTCCTCCCGTTTGGCCTCCACCACATCGACATGGGCGAGCATGAGAATCGCCTTGGCCTGTGGGTCCGCGCCGTGAAGCACCGCAAGGAGTCCGCCTTCTTTGGGATGGCCGTCGGGAACGAACACGCGCAGGTCCGCGTCTGGATAACCGGCGGTCTTCAACCGCGCGGCCATGCGTTTCGCCGCCAAGGTGCAGTCGCCGGCGGACAGAGTCGTATTGGTCTCGACGAGTTCCTTATAGATTTCGCGAAACCGCTGAAGTTCTCGATTATCAGACTGGGCGAAACCTGGTCCTGCGCCGGCTAGCATTCCAATTGCAGCCAGCGCAGCCAGGTAGTTGGTCTTCGTCATTCGGTCTCCCGATTACTGAGTCTACGTCTAAACGGAGCTTATCACCACCACCATTCTTGACCCGCCTCTCATTGTTTGCCGAACGGGCAGCCGACGTTTTTCGTCAGGATCTTAAGCAATAAAAACTCGGTTCGGCTGAACCCGCGCCCACTTCGAACGCGCTGCGGCATGAAAGAGGCGACTCCGCCGAAAAGACAGGCCGTTCAAGACGACGGTTAGCTTGTGGACCTGCTTCAACTTGAGCATTTTTTAGCAGTGTGCGAAGAGGGAACATCTACCAGAGCGGCCGAACGCGTATTCCGCACACAGTCGGCAGTTAGCCAAAGCATTAAAAAACTTGAAGACGAGATCGGTTCGTCGCTCTTCGTCCGTGGCAACGATGTCACGCTCACGGATATCGAGACAAAGAAAACAGCCCACAGTAACGCTCCCAGAGGGAGGCTTCCTCAATGCGCACTCCGACCATGGAACTCGCTCTCCGCGCCGGGAAATTCGGCACCGGCGCTGTCCTGTTCTCGTTGGCAGCAACCCAAATGTTCGCGCAGGCCGTGCAGTTCAACACGGTCTATCAATGCCGGCCGCCCATCACCTTCAAGTTCTATTCGTGTACGGGCACCCAGGCTACTGACACCTGCGACGTCCAGTCGTTCAACGCGGGCCGTCCCATCCAACGCGGAAGATCTACCTACGCGCAGGTGATGCAACTGCTCCAGCAGTGCCACCTGCAGACTCCGGCGGAGGCGCAAGCCGAGGCGAGCGGCGCGGTCAAACCGATTCAGCCGGGCGCTGCCGCTGCAAAAGGACCGGGCGGCTCAGGACCGGGCGGTTTCAAAGTGGGAGATCGCGTGCGCATCCTGATCAATGGCTAGCAGGAAGGCACGGTGGTGCAGATCCGCGGCAACACCTATGTGGTGCGCCTCCCCGGCGGCATCGACGTTCCGAAAATCTGGCCTAATGAAGTGCGCAGGATCGGGCAGCTCACGGCCGCCGATCACGCGGCGGGCCAATACGATTTGCACGATCGCGTGCAGGCGCTCTACAACGGCAAGTGGACCGAGGGCGAAATCGTGGGCGAGCAGTACGCCACCTACACGGTGAAGCTGCCGGGCGTCATCACCAGCAGAGACTTCGGCGATCAGGACACTATCACCACGACGCCCGACAAAATTCGCATGTCCGCCACGCCCGCGCCGCCTCCTCCGGCCAAGCGCGCCCCGGGCCAAGCTCCCAAGCCGGGGATGGTCAGTTGCGGCAGCAAGTACGATGGACGCTGGGAAAGCACGTTCGGGGGCGGCGGAAACCGCGTGGTGTTTCGCAGCGGCAAGGCGACGGTCACGGCAGGGCTCAGCCCTCCAATTGAATACGATTGCTTCATCAGCGAAGGACAGATCGTGCTGTTCAAGCCGGGATCGTTCACGCCCGACGAAGAGCCGCTTGAGATCAACAACGACGGCACCATTCAGACGCCGCTCGGGGCGATCAAGAAAATGGGCAACTGAAGGCCGCCTCAGGCCCGACCCGTTTCCGCGACTCGGCGCGCACTTCCGCCTCGACGACCGGATTCCGCTCGCCATCTCTCGTAACGATCAGTTCCTTCGGTACGAGCAGAATCACAGGCAGGATCAGCGCGGTGACGGCCGTCGTGGCGAGCGCGCAACAAAGGAAACCGTGAATAAATCGATTTGCGACAATTGAATTAAGGTCCTACCGTGAAATACATTTTGGCCTTGCTTTGCGCGGGGTTGTTGTTCGCTGCAGACAGCGCCTTCCGTCTTCACTACCCTCCCGCTCCCAAATCTAACCAGGTAGACGACTTCCACGGCGTCAAGATTGCCGACCCTTATCGCAGTCTCGAAAATGCCGATGCGCCGTCTACCCAGAGATGGGTAGAAGAAGAGAATGCTTTGACGTTTTCTTATCTCGCAAAACTGCCGGGGCGAGACGCTATCAGGAAGCAGCTCAGCGATTTGTGGAACTACGAAAGGTTCAGCGACTTTTATAAGGCTGGCGACCACTACTTCTACTGGCACAACACTGGTTTGCAGAATCAGCCGGTGGTGTATGTAATGGATTCGCTCAACGGAACGCCGCGCGAGTTGCTGGATCCGAACACCTACCGCAAAGACGGCACAACGGCGCTGAACGGAGAGATGGCAAGCTGGAGTGGAAACTTATACGGCTATGCGATCGCTCAAGCCGGATCGGACTGGGCGGAGTGGCACGTCCGCAATGTCTCGACCGGGAAAGACCTATCAGATCTCATCCGATGGACCAAAGGGAGCATAATCTCGTGGTCGTCTGACGATGGCGGCTTCTACTACTCGCGCTACCCGGAGCCGCCTCCTGAGAAGCTCCTGACGGTAGCTGCTCTGGACGAAAAGGTTTACTACCACAAGCTGGGAGATCCGCAGTCAGCTGATAAGCAGGTCTACCAACGACCCGATCATCCAAACTGGACGATCGATCCGCTCGTGATGGAGGGCGCGCATTATCTCTTTCTATACATTTACCCAGGTATCGAAGGCACGAACCTGCTTTCCTATCAAGACCTCCGCGACCCAAGCCATCGAACCGTGGACCTGATTCCAACCGTCCAGTATCAATACAATCCGGTCGGGATGATCGGTTCGGTGCTTTATCTTCAGACGAATGACTCGGCGCCTCGCAGAAGAGTGATTGCGATCGATTTAGACCATCCGGACCGTGCACACTGGAAAGAGATCGTACCGCAGCGGGAAGAAACCTTGGACTCGGTCCAGATGGCCGATGGCAAATTGCTGCTGTCCTACATGAAGGACGCGCACTCGGTGGCGAAAGTGGTCACTTTCGAAGGAAAACCGGTCACCGATATCGCTATGCCTGGCATCGGAACGGCAGAATGGTCGCCGGCGCGGCTACACGACAAGGAGATGTTTTATAGATTCGAGGGCTTCGCAATCCCGCCGGAAATCGATCGTCTCGACTTAGAAACCGGCAAGAACGAGAAAATTCGCGGGAGCAAAGTAGCCTTCGATCCTTCTCAGTATGAGACCAGGCAGGTGTTTTACTCCAGCAAGGACGGCACTCGGATTCCGATGTTTCTCAGCAGCCGCAAAGGTTTGAAACTGGACGGAAAGAATCCCACGCTGCTGTACGCTTACGGTGGCTTCGACATTCCGTTGACGCCAGAATTCCGGCCGCAAATCATCGAATGGATGCAGCTGGGTGGCATCTACGCCGTGGCAAACATCCGCGGAGGATCCGAGTATGGTGAAGCGTGGCACCAAGCCGGGATGCGCGCGAAGAAGCAAAACGTTTTTGATGACTTTATCGCCGCCGCGGAGTGGCTCATCGCCAACAAATACACCTCGACCCCCAAGCTGGCCATTTCGGGTGGCAGCAACGGCGGACTACTCATCGGAGCCGTGCTGAATCAGCGCCCCGATCTTTTCGGCGCTGCCATGCCCGCAGTGGGCGTGATGGACATGCTGCGATTCAACAAATTCGGCTTCGGAACACAGTGGGTCGGAGAATACGGTTCCCCGGAAAATCCGGCGGACTTCAAGGTGTTGCGGGCTTACTCGCCGCTGCACAACATCCGCGATGGGGTGAGTTATCCGGCGACGCTGATCACCACATCCGACCACGACGATCGCGTGATGCCAGGTCACAGCTTGAAATACGCTGCCACGCTCCAAGCGGCACAGGGAGGCGCAGCTCCGATTCTGATCCGCATCGAGACCCGGGCTGGACACGGCGCAGGAAAGCCGACAACAAAACTGATTGACGAATGGGCGGACCGATTCACGTTCCTGAAGAGCGCATTGAAAATGGAATCCGGATCGTAGTTCGGAGACATAAGAGATAGATCTCTCGGGTCCGCCCCCAAAAAGCCTGAACCCACGTGGGCTAATCAGCACATCTGAGGGAGTTTGTGATTCCTCAGCGGCACTCAGTTCATCGAGCAAGTGTTCGGTGCGGGAGCCCTTGTCGCCGCCTCAACACACAGCAGCCCGGAGTGCGGCTACCGCTCCGAATCGGATCTCGATCTTCTATGGCGGGCTACCGATGATCTGCGCCGTCAGGGCGCACAAGTAACTAACGGATACGTCGTCAAGGACCAATCGCGGACTAATCGGCTATACCGTATTAGAATGACTGGCAGCGCCACGGACCTCCAATTGAAAAAACGAATCGCTCACTTCGCTGAACTATTGATCGTGTTCCTGCTGGCAGCCATCGTCGCGGCACGGGCCCACGCAGCCACGCCGCAGATCTACTACTTCTACGTCTTCAGCAACCCCGTCCCCGGTCATGAGGCTGAGTACAACAAGTGGTATGACCAACTGCACGCGGCCGACGTAGTCTCCATTCCAGGCTTCGTCACCGCGCAGCGCTATGTGAAGAGTGACACACCGTTCTTTCGCGTGGTCGATGTGCAGGTGCCGAAATATCTCATCATCTACAAGATCGTCACCGCAGATATCGAAGCCGTCTTCGCTGAAGTCGAACGGCGAGTGAAAACTGGCGAGACCCACATGAGTCCCGCCTACGATCGCAAAACCTCGCAGAACTACGTCTACAAACCGCTCGGTCCAGAACTCGAAGGACCCGGCGGCGAGCCGCCAGGCGCCAAGCGTGGCCCGAAAGAAGATTACATTCAGCTCGTGTTCAGTGCGATGGTCGAGGGCAAGGAAGCCGAATTCAATGCCTTCTATAATCAACATCACGCACCAGAGGTGGTCGCCATCCCCGGCTTCACCCGCGCTCAGCGAATGGAACTCGCTCGCCCGACCGCTGCATCGATTCCGCCAACCAAATACCTGGCCCTATACTGGGCGCGTACGGCCGACCCCGTTGCGGTTCAGAAAGCGGCAGCTCTAGCGCAAGGAGCCTTCACAACAAGCCCTGCTTTCGACAGACAAGCTACCCGAGGCTACACCTTCCGCGCCATCGGCCCGCAGTTGGAAGGGGATAAAGTGCGCGCGTCGCGAGCGACGAAGTAGATCTGTGGAAGCCGAAGTGCCTCAATGCCGGGTGCCCAATGCGGGCGCCCCAGGCCGGGTATGATGTTCACCGCATGCCGCGATGAGCGGACGCCTTAAGACTGCGCATCGCTCTGTATCAAGATTGCGAATCGCTCTGCAGAAGGATCGCGGATCGGCTCAGCGAAGCGGGGTTGCGCGGTGTCCAGCGGCCTCCGTCAACGGCTGTGACGAAGTCCAGCACGCAGCGGTTGAATAAGTCAGGCTCCTCGAGATTGATCGTGTGGCCGGACTTCGGAATAACCACGAGACCTGACGCCGGAATCGTGCGTTTCATATATAGGGCAGGCTCCAGGCACGCCTCATCTTCGTCGCCGGTCATGATCAGAGCGGGCACCGTCATTTGCACCATTCGCTCGCCCAGTTCGTAAATCGATGGCCGCCTCATCTGCACTTGGCGCATCGTAAGGGCGTGGCCCTTCGCTGACTGCTTGATGAGCAAGTCCCGGAAAGCCCTCCAGCCCTGTGGGTCTTTATCGCGGAACTGCTGGCGCGTGGGGCCATTCGCATAGATTTCTGCGACCTCGCTCATTGACTCGCGCTCCAACCGCTCAACGACTGCGGCGCAATCGCGGCGAAAGGCATCCCGCTCATCGAGCTTCGATCCATAGCCCACCCCCGCGACTACAATCGACCTTGCGCGTTCAGGATACAGGAAACTGAAGTGAAGCGCGGCATAACCGCCCATGGAGAGACCCACGATATGCGCCTTTTCGATCCTGAGATGGTCAAGAACGCCGCGGATATCTTCCACCGCCTGCGCCTCGGAATACATGGAAGGATCCTCCGGCACATCGGAAGGAGGATAGCCACGGGCATTAAACGCAACTGTGCGGTAGCGGCGGCCGAAGAAACCGACCTGCGGCCTCCAACTCGCGGTCTCACCCGCAAACTCATGGACGAAGACCATAGGCACCCCGCATCCGACCTCTTCGTAGTAGAGATTGATACCATTTACCAGCGCGTTTGCCATCGTCTTCGTAACCGGCACGGCAGCCACATCTTTTTTATCTTACAGGGACTTCTGCGACGTTATCATCAAGGGAATTTCACGTGAACAATCCTTCGATCCAGGTTGATAGCCCGCTCACCCCAGTTGAGGCCGCCAAACAGCGCCTGCATCGTAACCGGGCGCTGGCTGCATCGGCACTCTCGACGAGTATCGAGTGGTACGACTTCCTGCTTTATGGAGTGGCGGCGGCGACCGTGTTTCCCCGTAAGTTTTTCCCTGAATCCGACCCTTTCATTGCGACACTGCTGTCTTTCTCGACATTTTTTGTCGGGTTCGTTGGACGGCCCATCGGCGCCGCCATCTTCGGCCACTTCGGCGACCGGGTGGGACGCCGGAAACTTTTCATCCTCACCGTAATGATGACGGGCCTGTCGACCGTCGGAATCGGACTGGTTCCATCCTACGAAATGATAGGCATCTGGGGCGCGGTGCTGCTCACAGTAGGTCGCATCCTGCAGGGCATCAGCCTGGGAGGAGCCTGGAGTAGCTCGGTCCTGATTGCGGGCGAGTGGTCGGACCCGAAACGCCGTGGTTTCGCGACCAGCTTCGCACAAGCCGGAGGACCGTTTGGCATGGTCTTGGCCAACGGTGCACTCGGATTCATGACGCGCGTGACCTCGGAACAACAGTTCTTCGACTGGGGTTGGCGGGTTCCGTTCGTGTCGACCATTGTACTGGTGCTGATCAGCCTCTATATCCAATTCGGGATCGCTGAAACCCCAGTCTTTGCGCACCATCAGGCCACGGGCACGATCGCGCGGGCACCGGTGGCCAAAGTCGTGCGAAAGAATTGGCGCCAGATCGGCCTGACCACACTTGTACGCACCGGACAGCAGGTTCAGTTCTACATTTTTACGACCTACATCATCTCCTATGCCAGCACCCGGCTCGGGTTCGCCCGCGGTACGGTTTTGAACTTCGTCATGATCGAAGCCCTGATTTCAGCCATAACGGTCATACTGTTCGGCCGCCTCTCCGACACTTTCGGCCGTCGCAGGCTGATCGCGCTCGGCTGCATCCTGATGATCGGCTTTCCGTTCCTCTATTTTGCGATGCTCGACACCGGATCCTCGATGCTGGTGTTCCTCGCAATAGTGATTGCACTGCCGTTGCAGGACCTGCAGTACGGACCACAAGCCGCGTTCATCTCCGAAACCTTTCCGGGTTCACTTCGGTACAGTGGATCGGGTCTAGGGTACCAGCTGGCATCCATTACGGCCGGCGGACCGGCGCCCATCCTCGCCGCCATCCTGTTGCGCCAATTCGGCACGTCGATGGCAATTGCTGTTTATATGTCCGCTTGTTCGGCGATCAGCCTTGCCAGTGTGTTGATGCTTCGGGACCAAAGCGGAACGCTGGATCGCCAATAGATGCGTTTGACTTCTTCGGCAAGAATACTGGTTTACCGTCGTTGATAATGAAATGATGAAGCTGCGGGTGGAGTGCTATGCCGGTGTTAAGGCGGATGAGAGGCCGGTGCGGTTTCAGCTTGATGATCGCGATTACCTTGTCGAAGAAGTACTCGACCAATGGCACGCTTCCGATGATACGTTCTTTAAAGTGCGAGCGGATGACCGCAACCTCTATGTAGTCTGGCGCAATACTCCTAGTGCGAGTGGACCTTGGAATCGTTCCGGCAGGTCAACGACTAGGAGGCAAGTGGGCCGTGGGAAGGCTGGGAAAGACTCTTTCGGACGTTTCCTATAGGGGCGGCTTTTACTTATCGCGTGGCTTCGAAATAGGTCGTCACGCTTGGGCGGCGATCGGGAAATAACCGTCTCACGTGTCCCACGTACTATTCGATTAATGCCCGATTCGGATCAAGGCACGCTGTCGAATGGAGAATCGATTTCTGCCAGTCGGCTACTGCGTGGCATCCACTGCACGCGCATTGCTGGGGAAGCCGAATTCAGCCCACCTTCCTACTACTTCTTACGGGTCGCGTACCGATCGCCTTCCGTCCAATGCTGGATTACTCCAGTGACTGCGCCGTTCGTATCCTTAATGAACTCCACGACGTTTCCTTCCATGCTGAACGTGGTTTGCGATTGCGCAACTAGTGGGATCCTTCCTGCACCGCCCGGATCCATCATCAGGCGCTTTCCTTCCAAAGTGACCACGACCTTTCCTGTGGACTCGCGTGTCTCATATGTGCCGACATATTGAGCCAGGATTTCTACCGGGACCTGAAACTCCCCCTCACGTTTACCGACCAGATGCGGCTTATCACGCTCTTCACAGACAAATTCAATCAAATCCCCATCCGGAATCAGGTCGAGATCGACAGGAAGCGCCCACGAGCGGTTGTAGGCCTTTGGGTCGTCCAGCGTGACCTCGAGATCCATGTGGCCGGCATCGCGGCGGTGGAATCGCTCCGTCATACGCAATGCTTCCGTGTGGGGATGCCCACCCAGATCGAGCGACGTGCGGTCATTATAACCGGCGGTGGTGACTACTAAAGTATCTCCTTCCCAGTGTCCAATTGAATAGCCCATCCAAGTCGGGTTTGGATCAATCGGAAGAGCGCGGCCGTCCGTAAAAATCTGTCGAAAAATAGTCTGATATTCATAAAGGATGACCACGAGACTTGGCGTCTGAACGATCTTCATCGGATAACCGCCGCCATTCGCAATGGCGGCCTTCGGCCCGGGCGGGAAGCAATTGATTCCGTCTGTGTCATTGCGGTAGTTATCAGCGCGCTGATTGTATAGAGCGGCCGCCCACGGCTGAATGTCCCCAGGCTTCAGTTCGGGGGCGGCGTTCAGTAAATAACTTCTCCTGGTCCGCCACACTCCTGATAGGTCAGGCTTGCCATCCGCGAATCGTGGAGCAGGGGCTGAGAGGTTGGGCTTACCTTCCGGTGTTCTAGGCAGTCCAGGGGTCGGGTGACTCGGCCACTGGGCCATGAGAGAAATGCTCCCAAGGCACAAAACCATTGCAAGCTTATTCATCGTGCCCTCTTCTTGCCTTGGATGGGCAATTCATTGAAGTTCACAATTCTGCCACGGCGCCTCATGCACCGGGTTTGCCAGATGCCAGATACGATTTCCTCGATTCTACCCTAGATAGAGCGTTCCGTCCGGTTGGTCAGCCCATCCTTCCACAACTTTTTTTTTGATCGCCCGGCGCGGCCCCAAAGAAAAACTAATGGAAGGATAGCGCGTGACTCAGGAGTTGGGCGCCTGCGCATCGCGGAACGGGAACTTTAGACGAGATGCCGATACTAGCCAAGGGGCACACCCACGGGGGACGGGAAGCTTGGCGCGTTAGTGCTCCCTTACCTATACCCCAAAGATTTCGAGTCATTGCTGCCATCCATGAAGTAAGCCAAATCCACGCCTGGGATCGTCACTTGCTGCGACAGTGGATTGGGGCTAATAAACATCCCGCCGGACCCGGCAGGCATGGTCGACAGAACGAAGGCAGGGATCGTGAAAGACCCTTTGTTGACGTCTTCCGAACACACGAAACCCAACTCTCCCCCGGTGCTCGCGTCGACGTAGCCTCCGACGAGAACGTAACCGGGACTCGTGCCGCCGGTCCAGGTGACGGTCAGCGGCTGGCTCCGGTCGACCGTGGAGATAGCCGCCTTGTTGGTCCACAGAACGTTGCCGCCGACGTTCAATCTCGCGCTGAACGCATTCACGTCGCTCCCGCCGCTGCCCGTGACGATGTAGGAGCCGGGTGGGAGGTCGTGGCCGCTCGGCGCGCTTCCGAATAGCGTCTGGTACTCGCCTGTTCTTGTTAGCGCCATCGTATATGACCCGGCCTGTCCCGAAAGGGCCAGTGAAGCGCCCGCATCGAGTCCGACCGCAGATTTGCTCACCGAGGTGGATGGCAGGCTCGTGCACGTTCCCTGGCTGGGAAATAGACCTCCAACTGCCGCGGCCACGGCAGCCGGCGAATTGAACCGGCCCAACCCGGCAACAGCGCCTTCCTGATTGGGCGTCACCGCGGCTTGGACCGCGGCCTTGGCTGACGGACTCAACGCCTTCCATGACGCCGCGTACTTCGTCATCAGCTTCCGGAAGGCGCGCTGATTGTGATTCTGTTGCGCGTGGAGCAGCCTCGCCACGTCCTCCACCGACACCTTGGCGTGCAGTAGCGTGGAGAGTTTCTGCGCGAGGTAGACTCTTACATCGAAGCCCAATCCCAGTCAGAACCGACACCGGACCGGCTGCCAGCGCGGCTACCGTCACGGGTTGTCCGGCCGTGGCCTGGTTCATGATGCCGACGGGCAGCGTAGGCGCCGTGTCCGAGCAAGGTCCTCCGCCACTGCTGACGGCGAGCGAAACGAAGTTGCCGAACGCGCTTTGCGGCGGGCTCCCGCTCTGCACGGTGACCGGGACATAGCATCCCTGCACTCCATCGGGGACGACGAATGAGATCTGATCGAGACCCACGCAACAGCCCGAGCGTCCGGCGTAGATGACGGTCGCGGCCTCGGTACCTACGAAGACCTCGACTCCCGGAAAGTTGGGGAAGCTGGGAGGCAAGGCGTTGGCAGGTCCAGCCGCGGGACCCAGGCCGGTGGCCCAAAGGGTGACGATTTCCCCGGTCTTCGCGGTCGCTTCGAAGCTTTTCACGGAGCCGTCCAACGCGGTGAAGACTCCAGGCCCCTCTCCCGAACTGCCCAGCGTGTAGAGGCCTGGCGCCGTGGGCGCGACATCGAACTGTGTCGGGTATAACGTCGCCGTTCCGTTGTAGCTGACAGTCATCATGGCTTTACCGGGAGGGACACTCGAAGGCAGCACGGCCGCGACGGTGTCAGACCCCGCGTAGACCATCGGGCAGGACACGGTTGTCGAGCCGGACGTCACCGTGATCGAGGCGCCGTTGAGTGTCAGAGGCAGCGGCAAGGTGTTCGCCTGAACCACCGGTCCGGCGGCGAGGTTCGAACCGTAAACGACGAATATGGAACCTGGCGCGACACTGGAGCCGTAGCTTGCCGAATTCTCCACGGCAAAGGCGAAGGGGATGACGACCGTGACGGTTGTGCCGGTGACACTGAACTCGTTGGCGAAGCTCGTATTAGTAGGTCCCCACCCACTGTTTGTGCCGAGGCTCGACGTCGCGATGGGTAGCCCGGGACTGTTGGGGCTGGCCGCTACCAGGCCCCATCCGATGCCGGTGGTGGTGGGGTCCGTGGGGACGACCGAAACCCAGTACAACTGCCCGGCGTTCAGCACGGCGTGGGTAACAGACGTCACCGTAATGAGAGTCAAGTTTGTTTCCGCCGGACTGAAGGGGACCGTCCAAGTCTCGATCGGCGCCCCGGGAGAATTGTTGTTGTCGCTCAAAATCGTCAGCAACATCGGCGAAGTTCCAAGACCGTTTGGCAAAGGCACGTATTGGACGGCTACGGTGATCTGGTCGAGCGTCGCCGTGAGTTCCATGGGAAAGGCGTCCGCGATCACTAGCCCGCCACCGCCTAAAAGCGGCGCGGCTCCGGTTAACGCCGGCGGCTGCGCGGCAAGGTTGCCTGTGGGAATGGTGTTGACGAGCGTTACCACCTGGGCGTGTGCCACGTTGAGTATCGCGAAAACGAGAACCGACGCTTTCGACATTCCCGTATGCATAATGTCTCCGCGCAGAAAGTTGACGAGGTTTCGATCGCCGCCGCACACAACTCGAATCGCGCGGATGCATCAATGTTACTTGGTTTGGGAGCTGGACACCATGCCAGTTCCGTCAGCGCCACTGGCCGATCAAGACGAATGCCGTCCAATAAATAAGGATGGCGCCTCTATCAGGAACCTTTGAGGCAGATTGTGGTCCCGTCCGTGTTGTCGCGCACCCTTCCACAATCGGTCCGAGGGTGCGCTATTCACCCTTTGGTTCGATGCCGATTCGATCATTCACGGCCGAGCGGATGCGCTGCTTGCAGCCGAGGTATCGCTCGGTGGTCTGGATCGAGACGTGGCCGAGCAGGAACTGAATCTGCTCCCGTTCGCCTCCCGCTGAGTGGCACAGACGCGCGCGGGTCCTTCTCAGGTCATGCGGCGCAAGCTTGTCGATCGCGGCCTTCCTTGCGAACTCACGGACAACGTGCCAGACGACCTTCTCGGTCATGCTCTCACCCCAAACCCGCCCTGCTCTGTTCACTCGACGGAATAGCCTGCCGGAGGTAAATTCCCGCGCCGGTCAGCCAAACGTCAAGATTCTGTTTAACCCAGTCCGGCATCGGCACGGTTCGTATGTGACCGCCCTTTCCGATCAGATCGACAATGGCCCAGTGTTGTTCTCGCTGCTGCAGGTGAGAAAAGCTCAGCTCAACGGCTTCATGCCGCCTCAAACCGCAGGCGAGCAACACAGCCAGAAGAGCGCGGTCCCGTTTGCCCTTCAGTCGATTCGTATCGGAAGATTGCCAGAGGGTTTCGCCTTGCTCGGCTGTCAACCAGTTTCCCAAGCGTACACCGAGTTTCTTGACGCCCTTCACTCGCCGGATACCGGCGGCAAGGTCAGGGATCAGAAGACCGCAATCGGCGGCTTCGTATGCGAGTCTGCGCACGGCACCAAGGCGCAGATTGACGGTTCCGGGTGCGAGCTTCCGAGATTCCAGGTGCATGCGATAGCGGACCACGACGGTTCGGCTGAACGATAGTCTCGGCTCCGAGCAGTACCATTCAATGAACTCATCGCTTGGTCGAGATCCGGCAGGCGCAAGACGGTCTTTGGAGCGGGCCGCCGTTTCTTGGGGGAGCGCTTGTTTGGCATCGTCAGCGGCCCTCCTCGACCGCCAAACGATGATGCTACAGCGCGAAGTAGCGTACGGGTTGCGCGTCATCCAGGCACAGACATTTTTTGGGTCGGCTAAACTTAGCTCTGACGCTCAGATGGCACCTCACACGCTCCAGGAGCAATTCGGCCAGATCGACATCTATCTTTTCGACCAGCTTCTGAAAGGGCGCATCTCACCCGGAATGCGAATCCTGGACGCCGGATGCGGTTCCGGTCGAAACCTGGTTTACTTCCTGCGGGAAGGTTACGAAGTTTACGCCGCCGACACGGATGCAGAGGTCTTGGAGGGCGTCCGCTCCCTCGCCAGGATACTCGCGCCCGCGCTTCCGTCGTCAAATTTTCGAGTCGAAGCTGTCGAACACATGTCTTTCGACGATGCCTGCGCGGATGTGGTCGTCAGTAACACCGTGCTCCATTTCGCTCGTGACGACGCGCACTTCGAGTCCATGTTGCAGGGATGCTGGCGCGTTCTAAAGCCCGGCGGGCTCTTCTTCTGCCGCGTCGGATCTACGATCGGCATGGAGAGCCAGGTGGAACGTATCCAGGGACGCCGCCACAGGTCGCCGGACGGTTCGGAGCGGTATCTGGTGGACGAAGCGCTGCTCGGCTCGACCGCCGAACGGTTAGGCGCCGAACTGGCCGACCCCTTGAAGACTACGATTGTCCAAAATCAACGCTCGATGACCACATGGGTACTGCGGAAGAAGCTGCTCTAAAAATTTGGCGGAGCCTCGACTCCGACGCCAAACAAGAATTTTGAAAAATCAACTTCCTGCTCGGCGAAGGCGGAATGGGCGAGGTATACAAAGCCCGCGCCACCACGCTCAAACCCGAGGCGGGGGGGGCGTTTGGCGGATGCTAGCAGCCAACGGCGTCCTACAGGCGGGCTGTTTCCTACTGGGCCGACTTGCGCCCTTCATTCCCTCGGCTTAGCAGAGGTTTTTTGGCCGTCGTGGCGATCCCGGCTGCACGCAGCTTCGCAATCCGGCTTATGAGCTTCACCGGAACCGGTTTGGTGAGTCGGAAATGGACCGTCCCCTTTCGCAGCTCGTACCCCCGGAGGTCGTCTTCGAGCGCCGCGAAGAACGTTCCTGATGCGGCAAACAGCGAATAGTGTTCCTTGAAGCCGGCGAAATACAACATCGGCTTTCCGCGGAGCTTGTATCCGGGCATGCGATACCCGATGACCTCGACGGCCTCCGGAACGGCCCTCCTAATCGCGGCGCGCACCTGTTCGAGCTTCGGCCGCACCGCCTCGGGCTGCGCGGCTATGTACTCGTCAACCGAGTTGGGAACACTTTGTTTCATACCCTCATTCTATGTTTCGGCCTGCGTTTTTCGTCGCCGGTATCCGCTTGGCCCGCTACCTCCTCCGGCGATCCTTCCACACTCGCAGCATCCTCTCCATCGAGTTGGGTTGCATGGAACGATCGCTAAGACCCAAATAGGCGGCACCGGCGACCGTCGTAATGATTCCGTCCGGTGACACCTTGCGGACGCGGTAATTGCCCGCGTCTGAAATGTAGAGATTGCCGGCGTTGTCAATCGCGAGCGAGGCACTCGAAAGTTGTGGACTGATCGCCAACTGTGCATTGATCGCGGGGCCGCCGTCCCCCGAGCATCCGGGGTCGCCATTGCCCGCTACCGTCGTGATGACACCGAGCGTCGAAACTTTTCGTACGCGGGCTGTTTCGGCGATGTAAAGGTTTCCGGCTGCGTCGACCGTTACGGCCAGCGGATTGATCTGCGCGCTGATCGCCGGGCCGCCATCGCCCGAGTAGCCGCCGGTTCCAGTTCCAGCTACCGTCGTGATAGGTCCATTGCGAGAAATCTTGCGGACGCGTGCAGCGATTGAGTCGGCGATAAAGAGATTACCCGCGTTGTCGAGTGCCACGGCGGTGGGCGTGAAACTGCGCGTTGATCGCCGGCGCCCCGTCGCCCGAATCGGAATAGGTTCCGTTACCGGCCACCGCCGTGATCGTGCCGTCCGGCGTCATTCTGCGGACGAGGTTTCCGCCTCCCGCGATCAGCAGGTTGCCTCCGCTGTCGTTCGCCAGCCCCCAGGGCTGGAACCCGGAACAGAAAGCGCTCTCGATTGGGACGCTACCGCCATCGACAGTGCCCGCGTAGATATTTCCCGCGCTGTCGATTGCGAGCGACTCAACCAGTCCTACAAAACCGGCGACGCTGTTAATCGCTCCGTCCGGGGTGACCTTGCGAATCCGGCCATTGAAAGCGTCTGCGATGTAGAGATTGCCATGCCCATCCGTGGCGAGACCCGCCGGATTGTTAAACTGCGCGGCGGTGGCAGGTCCGCCGTCGCCTGAAAATCCGTAAGAACCGTTTCCCGCAACCGTGCTGATGGTCCCGCCTGGGCTTACCTTGCGCACCAGATTATAATCGGCAATGAAAGATCGCCTGCCGAATCAACAGCCAGGCCGCTCGGGAAAATCCGAACGCTGGTTGCGAGCCCGCCCTCCGTGTAAACGGTCCCACCGCCGGCGACGGTGGTGATGATTCCGTCCACGCCAATCATCCGAACGCGGCCGTTCCCCTGGTCCGCGACATAAACATTGTCCTTATAGTCGACGGCCAGTCCACTCGGGAAAGTGTATAGTCGAGTTGATCGCCCTCGTATGGCTCGGACAGGAAAAGCTGAGCATTCAGGGCCGGCCCGCCGTCACCGGAAAAACCCGCCCGGGAGTTGCCTGCAATGCGCGTTAGGGTGCCGGACGAATGCAGCTTAAAAACCCAGTTCAGGCTCGTGAAAAACACGTTCCCATACGGATCGGCCGCGACGCTCTGGGGGAAACCGATCGATGACTTTAAAGCGCTGGCCGGCGTTGGCGGGGGCGCGCCTCCCGCATACGTCGAAATAATGTACTGCTGTCCGAGGGCGGTGCTTGCCGTAAGCAAAACCGACAATCCGAGTTGTCGCATGAAGATTCGCTTTCTATCGATATAGGGGGAGTGTCCGATCCTCCGCGCGCATGCGTAGAATCACCGAGCGAGGACCCATTTGTGCGGCATAAAGACTCCGCATCAGGATAGCTTGCATCAGCACAGTCAATTCGCGCAAGGGAGAGGGGGCTGCGGACGGGAATAACACCCCTTGCACGTCCTTGAGAACAACAGCTATTTTCTAAACGAATGCCCCGTAGCGAATCGGACGATCAAGCTGTTTCAAAAGAGCTGGAGCGCGTGCTTGCCAGCCCCGGATTTGCCCGAAACGAACGGCTGTCGAGGTTTCTCCGGTACATCGTCGAACTTCATCTGGAGGGTCGCGACAGCGAATTGAAGGAATCGCTGATCGGCATTCACGTGTTTGGGCGCGAACCTGGTTACGATCCGAAGAAAGATCCGATTGTGCGGACGGAGGCGACCCGGCTTCGCGCGCGGTTGAGCGAATACTATCTGCGAGATGGCAAGCTCGATCCGGTGGTGATTGAACTCTCCAGGGGTGGGGTATGTTCCAGCGTTTCTGGGATCGCAGGCTGAGACGAACAAGCCGCTAACCCAGCGTTTCCCAAATCGCTGGATGCTGCCGGCCGGAATCGCTGCCGGTCTTGTAATCACAGCGCTGGCTTTGGGCTGGTGGCGCCGTATTCCACACGACCACTGACCATCGCGGTTTTGCCTCTCGACAATTTAAGTCATGATGCGGCGAACGACTACTTCGCCGACGGCCTGACCGATGAATTGATCCGGAATCTGTCGCTCATTGAAGGACTTGCCCCGCGTTCACGGACCTCCTCCTTCGCCTTCAAAGGCAGATCGCGTAATGTCCACGAAATCGCCAGAGAACTGGGCGCCGATTACGTCCTGGAAGGTTTAGTACTGCGTGTCGGCCAACGCTTACGAATTGATGCCCTGTTGGTTCGATCGCGGGACGATTTTCCGATCTGGTCGGGCAAGTTTGACCGCGAATTGACCGACGTGTTTGCAATCCAGGACGGGATCGCGCGCGGAATTGTCAATAGTTTGCGGCTGAAGGTCGGTCGTGGCCCCGCCGCTATGAAACCAGCATCGAGGCGTATGATGCCTATCTGCGCGCCGAGACCCTGGTAACTGGCGAAGGGTTGCCCGCTTACGAACGAAGCGTCAGTCTATACGAAGCGGCGATTGAAAAAGACCCCACGTTTGCGCCGGCTTGGGCGGGGGAGGCAGATGTGTACATGGCCCTGTCTGGTACCTTTCCGCGATTGACAGAGCAAAAGAGCCGGCTGGAGAAGATGCGGGCCGCGGCTGAAAGATCCATTCAGCTTGATCCTCTTTCCCCCGAGGCAAACGACGCTGCCGCGAGCGTGTATGCCCGCGACGGAAAATGGCAGGAATCCGAACGCAGCTTTCGCCGCGCGATCGAGCTGAATCCCAACAGTTCGACAACGCGTGGTAATTTCGCCATGTATCTACTGATGCCGCTGGGGAGATTCGATGAGGCGATTCGCGAACTGCGTATCGCTGAAAGATCCGACCCCCTTTCGGCTAAGGTGCAGGATTTCCTCGCCTTTAGGTTCATGCTGGAACGGCGCTACGGCCAAGCCGCCTCTCATTGTGCGAACCTGCCAGCCGATTATCGAGACAAGCCGGCGTGCACGGGTCGCGCCCGATTGGCGGAGGGGCGAACCACGGAGGCGATCCAGGTCATGGCGGAACTTTGTTGTCGCGGAAATCGGGGCTATCTCGGTTATGCCTACGCGCGAGGGGGCCGTACCGAGGAGGCCGAGAAATTACTTGCGCAGCTTGCCCCGAACCCCTTCAATGAGGCTTTGGTTTACGCGGGCCTGGGCGATAAACAACGCACGCTTGAGGCGCTCGAACGCATGGCTATCCTGGGCCCCGTGCGGGTTGGCGGAGAGCTCGAATTGCCCGAGTTTGCGTTCGTTCGAGACGATCCGCGAATTAACGCTCTGCGCAAAAGAGTCGGATTACCGAATTGATCCTGCTCGACTGCAGCCAACGCCAGCGCTATTGGCTTGCCAACGCAAGTAGTGAATGATAAAGGGACGTTGTCATTCAGGAACTGACAACCGGGAAAGAGTATGAGCCAGTCTGTGGTCAAACTGGTTTTCGGCAACGCCAGCACTGCCAAGATCGCACCCGCGATCCTCGGTGCCGCCGCCCGGCGCTTAATCGAGTGCTTCATTGCGAATATTTCCTGCGTCCTGCGGTTCGGTCTAGGGGAATCGCGAATGCCAATTCCTCAGGCTGCAGTCGAGGCTGAGGGTTTCAGAGGCGATACTCCATTAATGCCCCATTTAGCGACTAAAAATTGGGAGTAGCATTTTTTCGGTGATTTCTCGTGGTGTGGAATCGACGCCATAGACGCTATGTTCTTTATTTACAATCTACAACCGATTTCTCGAGCTGGACGTCGTGGGTTCGAGTCCCGTCTCCCGCTCCAGAACAATCATAAAAGCGCACGGCTAGCTCGCAGGCTCTCGAACTACCGGCGCGGCCGCTTGGCCAGGAACAGCTCCGCAGCCAGGTCTTCCTGTTCCTTATTCGCTGCCGCGCGCCATCGTTGGAGGCTATCTCGCCGCAGCCTTTCGAGCAGTTCGCTCTTGCGGCGCGCCTCCATCACCCGGCTGAGCTGTTCGACGATTTTCGCTTCCCACTGCCGCTCTCGGCTCTCGATGCTTCGGATTTGAACGGCGCTGTGCTGCCGGTAGGAATCCAGGCTCTTCAGCAGCGCCGCATCGATGCCGGCTTGAGAAAACACATAGCGATGGGACTCCGCCGCATCCGCTTCAATCTTATGCCGAGCTGCCGCGAGCCGCCCCAGATCCACGCGCAGCTGCCGTAGTTTCAGTTCCTCGAGCGCGGCCTGTTCCTGCCGCCAGCGCAGCACGCGTTCCAACGGGAAATCGAAGCGCTTCATTCTGGTTTTTCCGGCGCTTCTATTCCGCCATTTTCGCGAGTTCGCGCATTTGACCCATGGTCTGCTCAAACGGCGCGTGTTCGCCGGAATCTTGCCTCAAGAAGTCCATCAGCCGCGGCCGCAGGCGAATAGCCGCGTCCAGCTTCGGATTGGCGCCGCTGGCATAGGCTCCCAAATTGATCAGATCCTCCGAGCGCTGGTGCATCGCCATCGCCTCGCGGATTTTCTTGGAGGCCTCCCGCTGCTCGGGCGTGTAGAGCCGCGCCGCCAGCCGGCTCACCGATTCGAGCACATCAATCGCGGGATAGTGACCGGCCGCCCCCAGCTGCCGCGAAAGGACAATGTGGCCGTCCAGGATGGCTCGAACCGCGTCGCAGATCGGCTCGTTGAAATCGTCACCCTCCACCAGCACGGTGAAAAAACCCGTGATGGACCCGTTTCGAAACTTTCCGGCGCGCTCAAAAATCTTGGGAAGCAGGTTGAATACCGAAGGCGTATAGCCTTTTTGACTGGGCGGCTCCCCCGCGGCCAGCCCGATCTCGCGCTGCGCCATCGCCAGGCGCGTCACCGAATCCATCACCAGCAACACGTCCTTTCCGCGATCCCGGAAATATTCGGCCACCGCCAGCGCCACAAAGGCGGCGCGGATTCGCAACGGCGCCGGACGGTCCGAGGTGGCGACCACGAGAACCGAGCGCTTCATACCGTCGGGCCCGAGTTCGTGCTCGATAAAATCGCGCACCTCGCGATTCCGTTCGCCGATGAGGGCGATCACGCTCACCTCCGCCGAGCTGTAGCGCGACATAGCGCCCAGCAGCGTGCTTTTGCCTACGCCGCTGCCTCCAAAAATTCCGATTCTTTGCCCCTTGCCGCAGGTTAAAAGGCTGTCGATGGCCCGAATCCCGGTGATCAAAGGTTCGACCGATCGGCTCGCGGTCCAGCGGGCCGGGTGCCTGGGCGTACAGATCGTAAGCCTCCCGCGCTCCAATCGGTCCCAGATCGTCCAGAGGTTTTCCAAATCCATCGATCACCCGCCCCAACAGTTGCTCGCCGACTTCCATGCGCGCGTCTTCCTTACGCGCCGTGATGGGATCGCCTAAGTGCAGCCCATCGGTCTCTTCGAGCGGCATCGAGAGCACGCGGCCATCGCGGAATCCGATGACCTGCGTGCGAATCGTGCGCCCTTCCCGGGTACTGATTTCACAAAAGTCGCCAATGGCGGCGGCCGGGCCGTTGGATTCCACCAGCAAGCCCACCAGCTCGGTAACCGCGCCCGTCCAGCGGCAGGTGTCGATCCGCGCCAGCTTCTCGTAATAAGGTTCGAGTTTCATGACGCCCGTCTCACCAGATCCGCAAACCCGCGCTCGATCTCCGCCAGCTGCGTTTCCGCAGAAGCGTCCAGCGTTCCCTGCGTTGAATCGAGGATCGCCGCTCCGCGTCCCAGGCTGGCATCGCCCACCACCTCGACATGATGGGGCAGTCCCATTTTCTCCAGGTGCTGCTTTACGAGCGGCGCATCTTCCCGGCTCACCCGCACGCGATGCACTTCGCTCAGCGCGATTTTTTCGAAGCCCGCTTTCACCAGACCCAGCAGCGCTTCCGGATCGACCGTCAACTCCCGATGCAGAATACGCCGCGTGATTGCCAAAGCCAGCGCCACTACGTCCGCCTCGGCTTCGTGCCGGAAGCGTTGCCGCAGGCCGGTCAATTCTTCTATGGTGCGGGCCAAGCGGCTATTCATGGCTTCAAGCTGTGCGGACACCTCCTGCCGCGCGGCCGCCTTGCCTTCTTGGAAGCCCTGCTGGTAGACCGACTGCGTGTCCCCCCGCGCGCCGGAACTGCCGCTCGCGGAAGGGGAATCGGAGGCCGCGTACGCGCTCCCGGGAGGAACTACGTCCATCGACGAGACCCGCCGCCAGGGGACCGCATCGGTGGGAATCCCGCCGCGATAGATCTTAGACGACATACTGTTCCCCGACGGTGCCCTTCATGCTGATCGTACCTTCGGCCTCCAGCTGCCGGATCACGGCGATGATCTGCTGTTGCGCCGCATCCACTTCCTTAATCTTCACCGGCCCGAGCGCGTCCATGTCCTCCTTGAGCATTTCGGCGCCGCGCTGCGACATGACTTGCAGGATGTGCGTCTTCAGTTGCTCGCTGGTTCCCTTGAGCGCGACCGTCAGGATCTTGCGGTCGACCTTTGTCGAGCAGCTCCTTGACGGACTCCGGATTGAGCAGCAACAGGTCTTCAAACACGAACATCAGGTGGCGAATGGTCTCCACCAGCTTGGGATCGTTCTGCTCAATGGACTCGAGAATTTCCTTGCTGGTGCCCGAGTCCAGGCGGTTGAACATTTCCGACACCGCCCGCACGCCGCCGTAGGACTCCCGGCTCACCTCGCCCAGGGCCTTCAGCTTTTGCCCGATGATGGAAGCGATCTTGGAGATAATCTCCGGCGAGATTTGATCGAGATTGGCCATTCGCAGCGCCACGTCGGCGCGCAGTTCGGCCGGGAGCGAAATCAGCAGCCCGGCGGCTTGCGACGCGTTCAAGTGAGACAGGATCAGCGCGATGGTTTGGGGATGCTCGTTGTGAATGAATTTTGCCAGTTGCTGCGGATCCGCTTTTTGCAGCGTGTCGAAGCTGGCCAGCTCCGATCCCAAGGTTTTCACCAGCCGATCCACCAGTTTTTTGGCGTGCTCCGGGCCGAAGGCGTTCATGAGCATTTTCTTGGCGTAGTCGATGCCGCCCTTGAGGACGTAATCACGGGCCATCGACATTTGATAGAACTCTTCGAGCACGCTCTCGGCTTGATCATTGCTGATGGAATTAATCCGAGCGACTTCGCGTCCGAGCGCCTGCACTTCCTCTTCGTCCAGTTGACGCAGGATCTCGGCGCTGATCTGATCGCCCAGGATGATCATCAGGACCGCCGCCTTGCGCAGGCCGGGCGTGGCGGTGTGCGCCGCTTCCAGATTCTGGATCATCGCCTTACGTCTTCACTGCCGTCCGACATCCAGGACCGCAAAACATGCGCCATACTGGCCGAGTCTTTCTTGGCCTGTTCAGCAATGTGTTTGGTCAATACCTCGGTCTTCTTGGTTACGGGGGGAAGTTTCAGTGCGTTTAAAGCATCGGTCTCCTGCTTCTGGCGAAGCGCCACCTGCTCGGCGAGCTGATTCTCGATCTGGCTCTGCAGGTTCTCGGAACTCGGCGCGGCCAGCTGAGCCGGCATGTTGATGCCCGCTACCGCGCTGCCGCGCCGGCCCATGCGGAATACCAGCAACAGCAGCACCACGAATACCGCCAGCCCCGCTCCGACGCCCACCAGAAAAGGACGGTTGCGCAGCAGTTCATCCAGCCGATTCTGGGGTTGCGCCGGAGCGGCCGGCTGGGGGGTCGTATCCACCGCTTGCGGGTTGAGAGTGGATTCAAACGGCAGGCTTTCCACGATCAACTGATCGCCGCGTTCGGCCGAAAAACCGATCACCCCCGCCACCAGATCGTGGATCGCTTTTACTTTCTCAGCCGAGGGAGCTTCCACCACGCGCTTCGCCTTGGCCCCGGTTCCCTCCCAACGTACGTTGGAATCCAGCAGCAGCGATACCGACAGGCGTTTGACGGACCCTTGCGGAAACCGTTGATGCCGGACCATCCGGCTGGACTGATAGGTGATATTCTCGGTCCTCCGCGTGACCGCGTTGCTTCCCGTCGCCGGACGCGAGGCCGGGCGAGGCAGGTTGGATGCCGTGCCGGGGATTCCCGACGCAACGCTGCCGCCGCTGACGTCCTCGGTCTTTTGCGACGTAAGCATCACGGATTTATTGGGATCGAAGGTCTCATCGCTTTGGTCCCCGCTGGTGAAATCGCATTCCGCCGACGCGGTGGCGCGAAACTTGTCCGCTCCCAGCAGCGGCTCCAGTGTTCCGTTGATCTTAGTTAACAGATCATGTTCGATCTTCTGCCGGTAGTCCAGCGCCGCCTCGGACGGCTCGGGATCGTCGGCCGATAAAGGCTTGCGCGCGCGGTTCAGCAGGTTCCCGCGCATGTCGACCACCGAGACTGCTTCCGGCGCAAGGCCATCCACCGCACTGGCCGTTAGCTGACAGATGGCCGCAACATTCTGGACGGATAACTGAGCCCCGGACCGAAGCTTTACCAATACGCTCGCCTTGGCCGGCTGGCGCGACTCCGCGAAAATGGAATCCTTCGCGAAAGTAATATGAACCCGCGCCTCTTCGACCGCGGCCAGCGCCGTGACCGAGCGTTCCAACTCTCCTTCCAAGGCCCGGTGATAGTTCACCTGCTCGGTAAAATCGCTGGCGCCGAAGTTGGTCTTATCGAACAGCTCAAAACCGATGCGGCCGCTCTTGGGGACGCCCGCCGCCGCCAGATCCAGACGCAACTCGGCCACCTTGCCGGAGGGAACCAGCACCACCGACCCGTTCTCCGATAAGCGGAATTCCGAACCGCCTTCCCGGACTTTCGCCACCACCGCCGCGGCATCCTCGGAAGAAAGCCCGCTATAAAGCGGCCGGAAATCCCGCTCGCGATTCCAGTGCGCCAGCGCCGAGAGCCCCGCAATGACGCCTGCGGCCGCCAGCACCAGCGAAAGCATCTGTTTCCAGGTCAGGCTCTCAAACAGTTTTCTTATCTGGTCCATCTGCTATTCGCGCCTACATCTGCATCCGCATCACTTCTTGGTAGGCCGATATCACCTTATTTCTGACCTGTAGAAAAAGATCGAACGCCATCTGGGCCTGGTCCACCGCCAGGGCGACCTTATGCACTTCCTCCTCTTCGCCCGACAGGAGCTTGTCAATGCTGGAAGCCGAATTCTGTTGGAACTGCTCCACCTGACCCACCGCCTCCGACAGAATGGATTGGAATTCTCCCCCGCTGGGCTCTTGGGCGAGGCGGCCGGCGCAATCGCGGGGATGGACTGCGGTATGCGAACCGCCGTAATCGGGACGGGCATGGCGGCTTACTTTAGAAGGTCGATCGACTGCGAAATCATGCTTTTTATCGCGCTCATGGCCGCTACGTTGCCTTGATAACCGAGCGCGGCGCTCTGCAAATCCGCCATATCTTCGGCCGGATTGACATGCGGAAAAGCCACGTAGCCGTCCGGGTCGGCATCCGGGTGGCCCGGCATGTAGCGCTTTTCGGGTTCGCTGGTATCTTCCACCACGTCGGAGACAGCCACCCCATTTACCCCCGTTCCCATTTCGGTTTGAAACACCGCCGCAAATGGCGAAGTCTGCGGAGCGCTAGTGAACACCGCGTCCTTTCGGCGATACGGCCCGCCCTCCGGCGTACGCGTGGTTTCCGAGTTCGCCAGGTTCTCGGCCAGCAGCTCGGCGCGCGTACGCTCGGCCGCCATTCCCGATGCGCTCACCGAAAGAACCGAAAATAGACTCATCCGGTCTTACCCTCCTGGATCGCGGAATTCACCATTTTGAGCTGTGCCTTCATGAGACTGGATGCCAAATTGAAACGCAGCGCGTTTTCCGCCAGCAGCCGCGCCTCCCGATCCAGGCTCACGTTATTCCCGTCATTATTCACGACCAAGCCCGGCGTTTCCACCACGTTGGGGCTCGCGCCGGAAGCCAAACTCATGAATTCAAACTGAAAATCGATGTCTTTGCTCTTGTATCCCGGTGTATCCACATTGGCAATATTGGAGGCCACCAGCTTCTGCCGCGCGCTCAGCAGATCCATGTAATGCTCGATCTGATTGGTGATACTGTCGATCACGCAAACCCCATAGTGCATCCCAGACGCCAAAACTCATCAGCTCGAGCAACGCTGCCAAAGTTTTTGTGCCCGAAACGGTAACTAGTCTTGCTTCTCTTGGGTTAGACCATTTGATGCAGATCCATGCGACGCCTCCGTTGCGGCTCAAAACGGCAAGATTCCGGATCGCGGCATAAGATTGTCACTGCCGACCTGTTATTATGGTCCGGTCGGAAACCGGGTGTGGCTCATGTGGCGCGGTACTGGATGGCAGCGGACCTAAGTAGATTCACTATGCGGTTCTAGGGGTTACCTGAAATTGAATACGTACCAGTACCCCGGTAGAATCAAAGTGCGGATGGCCGATACACTCAATATGAGCGAAGGTTTTGCGACAATCGAAGGTAACGAAGCGCGTCCCAACGCACCGGAGGCCAGAAAAGGCTTGATCAGGATCCTCATTGCCGATGACCATCCGATCGTGCGCGACGGCTTAAAGAAGCTCCTCAGTCTCGAGGAGGATTTCGAAGTGGTGGGTGAGGCAGCCGACGGCTGTGAGGTCCTGGACAAAGTCCAGGAGCTGGACCCCGACGTGTTGCTGCTCGATCTGCGCATGCCCAACCTGGATGGTCTGTCCGCCCTGCAGACCCTGCAGCAGACCAACAAGCGCACGCGCGTCATCATCCTCACCGCGTCCGAAGACAAGAACGAGTTCGTCCAAGCCATGAAACTGGGCTGCTCGGGCATCGTCTTGAAGCAAACCGCTCCCGAATTAATCGTCAAGAGCGTGCGCAAAGTTCACGGCGGCGAGATCTGGCTCGACTCCCATACCACGGCGGCCGTAATGCGTCAGTTCGCTGTGCCGGGCGAGGGCGGAAGCTCCGGGTCTGGGAAGGCTCGCGAGCGGTCTCCCTTGAGCCAGCGCGAGCGCGAGATCGTTCAGCTGGTCGCCCAGGGCTATAAGAACAAAGAGATGGCCGAGAAGATGTTCATCAGCGAGCAGACCGTCAAGAACCATTTGCATAACATCTTCGATAAACTCGGCGTTTCCGACCGCCTGGAGCTGGCCCTCTACGCTATTCACAAGGGCCTCCATCTGAACGCAGAGCGTTAATTCTTTCCGCAGCGGGCCGGCGCCGGGCCCGCTTGCTCCCTCTTTCATCCCTTAGCCCATCCTCAGCTATTCTCCCGCCTGTAGCCAGCTAGTTCCCTGATTGTTTCCCATTCGTACTGGTATTAAAGTTCTGGATACGGAGCAACCACCATGCGACTCTTTCCTTTCCTGTCCGTGTTTTGTTTCGCCCTCGCCCCCCTCGCCGCCCAGATCCCAAAGGAACACGTCCCGCAAATGCAGAGCGTGGAGCCAAAAAGCGGAACCATCGGCTCGGTTCTGCGCGTGACCGGCGTCGATCTTGGAAAGTCCAAAATCGACTCGGTTTATCTCACCGACGATACCCTGGATATGATGGTCAAGGTATTGGATCAAACCGATCAATCCATTCAGTTCCGTATTCCTCCCTCCGTCAAGCCCGGTAAACTGCAACTGCTGGTGAAGACCACCGGCAAGGAGCCGGTACTTTTGGAGCAGCCGGTCTATATTACGGTGCAAGAGGAGAAGCCGAGCAAGGCTGAAGTCGCATCCGCGGCGCACTGAAGCTTAAACTGAAGGCTTGTTCTCGATCCTGTTCCGCCATCCGGCGCCCGACCAAGAAGACTACCTGATCGCCGAGCTGGCCGAATGCGGGACCACTGGCATTACCGAAGCCGACGGCGGCATTCGGGCTTTCTTCGATGAATCCGCTGATGCACAAGCCTTGCTGCGGCGCTTCTCCGAGTTTGCTCCCAGCTGCGGCGGGAAGCTGCCATCGATTGGGAACAAGTCTCTCGCGACGCCTGGCCGCCGCTTCCCATCGGAGACCGCTTTTATCTGGTCCCGCCCTGGCGCAAAAACGAACCCACCCCGCCCGGCCGCGTTCAACTCGACATCTATCCGGGGATGGCGTGCGGCACCGGCCGGCACCCCGCCACCCAGCTCTGCCTGCAAGCCATCGAAAAACACGTGCGATCCGGCGACGCGGTGCTGGACGTGGGGTCCGGCTCCGGAATCCTCGCGCAAGCCGCCATACTTATGGGCGCTGGCTCGGTCATAGCCTGTGATTGCGATCCGGAAGCCGTCAAAATCGCTCGTGAGAATTATCCGTCCGTTCTGTTCTTCACCGGCTCCGCGGAAGCGGTTCGCTCGCGCTCGGCGGCCGTGATCGTCGCCAACATTGATTCCGCCACGATAGAACAGTTAGCGCCCGAGCTCCAGCGCGTCCGGGAACCGCATTCGACGCTCATTCTTTCGGGATTTCGCAGCGACGACGTCCCGGAGGGCTTTGAGGCCGCTGAGACTCTTCAGCAAGGCGATTGGCTGTGCCTTATCGATGCCCGCTAGCGAGCCGCTTCAACTGGCATGTCGCTCGATCCTGCAACCTTGCGCAAGACCGGGCGGTCCGTATCCGGGTAATCCAGCTTGCGCCGGCTATGCATGGCATAAAGCCGGGCTTTCACAGCGTCAAATTCGGACGTTGTGAGAATGTAGGCGGGCATGGGAACCAACAATTGCTGGATGTTCTTCTGCGCCGCGCGAATCCGGTCGTCCGTCATCGGATGCGAGGAAAAGACTTTAGCCACCGCGCCCGGCTTGCGCTTCTCCAGCGTCTCGATCTTCTCAAAAAAATCGACGAAAGCGTTCGGATCGTACCCGGTTTTGTACATGTATTCCAGGCCCAGCATGTCGGCTTCGGATTCAAAGCCGTGCGAGAATTTCAGGTAACCAACCGGCTGCAATGCGGCGACCGCCTGCCGGATCGCGTAGCCCGCCCAGCCGCCCAGAAAAACCAAAGGAAAAGTGGCTGCATTGGCGATCTCGCCGCGAGTCGCCTGGCGCGTGCCATGGCGTGCGGCCACGTGCGCAATCTCGTGCGACATCACGCCCGCCAGTTCAGCCTCATTGTCCGCCTTCAGAATCAACCCGGAGTTCACGAAAAAGAAGCCGCCCGGCAGCGCGAAAGCATTGATCTGGTCGCTATCGATCACCTTGATGGTGAAGGGAACCTGCGCATCGGAATTTCGCACCAGGTTCTGCCCCAGCCGGTTCACGTATCCGGCAATCGCGGGATCGTCTATGATCTTGGACTGCCGCTCCACTTCCAGCGCGAGCTGATTTCCTAACGCGATCTCCCGCGGGAGCGAGTAGAAGTTCATCCCTCTACCCACCTTCCGGTTCCCGATCTGTTCGGGGTCCTTCTCGGGGTCGGTAGCGGCGGCCAAGCGCGGGTCGATCGAGGTTAGAAGAACCAGGAGACACGAACCCGCCGATAGCAGTCGCTTCATCGAGATACCTAGCGTGAGTATAATCCTTCATCGGTTAAACGTATAGTAGACTTGATGGGTTCCGAGCCTGCGCAGCCTGCCGCCTCCATGGCCGCCGTGCCCCTGTGGCGCGAGTACCGGGAGGAATTCCCGGTCACCGATCAGTTGATTTACTTAAACCACGCCGCCGTGGCGCCGCTGCCCAGACGCGCTGCCTCGGCCATGAAAGCCCTTGCAGACGACGCACTTCAGCACGGGTCGCTGCACTATGACCAGTGGTTGGACACTTACGAGAAGCTGCGCATGGCCGCCGCGCGCCTGATCGGGGCCCACCCCCGGGAAATCGCGCTGATGAAAAATACTTCAGAAGGGATCGCCACCGTCGCCATGGGCCTGGACTGGCGTCCCGGCGACCGGATCGTGGCCTTTCGCGAGGAGTTCCCAGCCAACTACTACCCTTGGGTTCGTTTGGAAACACAGCGCTGCTATGTGGAATGGCTCTCGGTTCACGACCCGCTCGAAGCCATTGACCTGGCATGCACCGGATCAAAGCTCCTGGCGATCAGTTTCGTCCAGTATCTCAGCGGCTTTCGAGCGGATCTAAATGCGATAGGTGAGATATGCAGCCGGCATGGATGCTTCTTCTTTGTGGATGCGATCCAAGGTCTGGGCGCTTTCCCGCTCGACGTAGAAGCTGCCCATATTGACGCTTTGGCCGCCGACGGCCATAAATGGATGCTCGGACCGGAAGGCTGTGGGATTCTCTATGTCCGCCAATCGCGGCAGGATTCCATCATTCCCCGCGAATTTGGCTGGACCAATGTAGCCGGTTACAACGATTACGCATCGCGCGATATGACGCTCCGTGCCGACGCCGGACGCTATGAATGTGGAACTCTGAATACCATTGGATGCTATGGCTTACGGGCCTCTATGGAACTGTTGCTAGAGGCCGGAATCGAGCGTATCGCCCCCGCCGTCCAGGCATTAACGGACCAGCTGGCCGAGGGCGCTCGCCCCAAGGGCTATATAATGTTGGCGGATCGGGAGCCGGAGAACGGCGCCGGCATCGTTTCGATTCATAAGCCCGGCCTGGACAGCCGCCACATCGTGCACGAACTGAAACAGCAGGGCATCATCGCCGCGCCACGTCAGGGGTGGGTGCGCCTGTCGCCGCATTTCTACATCAGTCCCGAGGAGATCGAGCGAGTGGTTGAGGCGCTGCCATAGGGGCGAGCGTGGATGCGTAGTTACTGGTGCCCGGGGTGGGACTTGAACCCACACTCCCGTTGCCGGAAAAAGGATTTTAAGTCCTTTGCGTCTGCCGATTTCGCCACCCGGGCATCTTGAAACTAAAATACTTAACGCAAACTGCATGGGGGGATCGTGGTGGGTATGCCTGAAAGTATGCCCATCCTTTTCAACGTCTCCCCCTGCAATGCCTCCATTCTCTCCGCAGCTAGTTCTACAGATTCAGGCGATGGGTGGACGTATCTTTGAGAGACGGTAACGGTGCTGTGGCCCATGAGCTTCATTATAGTGAACGCGCCATAGTGAACGCGCCGTCTCCGGATTCCCCTAACCAACAACCTCTCCAATTGGCCCGTGCTCGCGTATGAGATTCACGGCGATGTCTCCCAATTCGATGCTTCGTCTGTCGGAGACTTCGATCTTGCCCAGTTCCTTCCACGAGTTGGGAACGAACGTTGAAGAAATTGTCGGCTCTCCGATGAACATTTTATACGCGGCTGTCCGCGGGGCACTCGTGGGAGATATACGGAGATCCGACGCCAGATCCGGCCGACACTGAGACGACGGTCGTGTACCTCCTGAGATAGTTTAGTTATCAAAAAGCGGCCCATTCAGCCGTATCACGCCACTCGCGTGGATGTGGTGGCGGACTCGATGCACGGCTTTCAAATCTACGTGTCCCGACTATACGTCCCGGTGGCTTCGTCAACGGCCACAAACGCGTTTCTCAAAGCTAATCCGACGGGAGCGCCCGGATTTGACGTGGCTGATCGGAGCGTTGCCCACGTTAAGCTGTATCTCATGATCCGCACTGTCGCTGTTCAGGGTTATCGATCATTGCGCGATTTATTGCTGCCCTTGGACAACTAAGCGTGATCACTGGCGCGAACGGGAGCGGCAAATCAAGCGTCTATCGCTCGCTACGCTTGCTGGCAGATGCCGCGCTGAATTCAGTCGTCGCTTCCCTCGCCCGCGAGGGCGGCTTGCCGTCGACGTTCTGGGCGGGTCCAGAGACTATCGCGCGAGGTGTTCGCCAGGGAACCTACGCAGTCGAGCCCCTCGCGGAGCGGACGGTTGCGAGTCTCAAGCTCGGCTTTGGAGGAGATACCTACGGTTACAGCATTGATTTGGGCTACCCTCCACCGCCTCCGCCAGCGACTATGTTTTGGGCTTGATCCCCATGTGAAGCGCGAGTGCATCTGGCATGGGCCGGTCTACCGAAAAGCTTCTGCCCTTGTTGATCGCAGAAACAACTTCGTCTGGCTCGCCACGACGCGCGATGAAGAACCTGTGATGCTAATGCAGCACCTCTCTGACACAGACAGTATGCTCGCCGGTGGCGCCGACCCGCAGCGAGCTCCGGAGATGCTGGCAGTTCGGGAAGCTGTTCGTGGCTGGCGATTCTATGACCACTTCCGCACGGATTTTGATGCGCCCGCACGTACTGCGCAAATTGGCACTTTTACGCCTGTACTTGACCATGACGGTAGTAATCTCGCCGCTGCCCTTCAGACGATTCTCGAGATTCGGTCAGACGAAGCGCTCCCATGACCCTAGAGGATGCCTTCCCAGGTAGTCGGCTTTCCGTGGAAACGCGGAGTGGGCGCTTCGAACTGCAGTTGCAGCAACACGGACTACTTCGGACACTTTCCGTAACGGAGTTGTCGGATGGAACGTTGCGCTACCTCTTATGGGCTGCAGCTTTGCTTACTCCGCGCCCACCGGAACTGATGGTGCTGAATGAGCCGGAAGCCAGCTTGCATCCGGATCTTCTTCCGGCGCTTGCAAGGCTGATCCTCGCCGCGGCGAAAAATACGCAGATCATTGTAGTTTCGCACGCACCGCAATTCATCGGGGAACTGACGGCAGCGTCCGTTTGCACTCACCTCAATCTACTAAAGGAATTTGGAGAAACGAAGCTGGATGGCTCGACGCTATTCAACAGACCGAAATGGAATTGGCCTGCGCGGTAGGACTTCCCGGCACCTATTCCATTCACCGGGCGCTATCAGTCGCCCTGGCAAGGACACCGCTTGCCCCGGTGCAATGCAGGGAACGACCCTGCGCCTAGAGATGAATGATTCCGCGCCGGGCAGCGATCATCACCGACTCAGTGCGATCGTTGGCCCGCAGCTTGCCCATGATGTGCTTGAGGTGCACCTTGACAGTTTCTTCGGCGATGAACAGTCTCGCTCCGATTTCGCGATTCCGGCTGCCCGTTGCAACATGGCGTAACACTTCCACTTCGCGTTCGCTGAGGGTTTCGTCACCGAGATGTTCCGCCAGTCCGGTGGCAATCTCTTGCGGAACGCACTTTTTCCCAGCATGCACTTGGCGAATGGTATCGATCATTTGTTTGGCGGGCATGCTTTTCAACAGGTACCCGCGAGCGCCCGCCTTGAAAGCCCGCTGAATCTCGACATCGCGCTCAAAGGTGGTCAACACGATGATGCGGGCATCGGGAAATTCCATACGAATCCGGATGATGGCCTCAATGCCGTCGAGATCAGGCAACTTGAGGTCCATCAGCGTGACGTCTGGTTTCGATGCGCGAAAGGCTTCAATCCCTTCCTTGCCGCTCGAAGCTGTCGCCACCACCGACATGTCGGATTGACTGTTGATGATCGCGCCGATCCCTTCTCGCAGCAAAGGATGGTCGTCAACGCTCAGGATTCGTATGCCCAGTTCGTTTGTCATGTCTCGATTATGGGCCTGATTCTGCTTCCGCGGAACCTCAGATCGAGTCCTGTTTCGACTAATTCGTCATTTTCAGGCGTTCTTTTGAGCCGGAAAGGAGACTCGAAAGAGGGATTGAAAACTAGCGCTCGGGATTTCCCACATCGATGCGCCTCCATCCAAAAAGCCGCGCATCCACGGACCACGCACCCGGCCCAAGCAGCGCCAGGGCCGCTCCGATGGTTCCCAGCAAAATGCTTTCCCACGGATCCCCGGGCGCGGAATAGGCGCTCCAGAATCCAAGCGCCGCCACTGCCGCTCCGGAGATAGGCGTCCATAGCCCTACAAGCAGGAGGATTCCGGCAACGATCGCCAGCCCGGCTTCAATGGTCGGTACGGTGGCCCCGCTTCGCAGTCCCGTGGACCAGCGCACAACGACCGCAATCGCCGCCACCGCCCGCATCAGCAATAAACCCGCCCCCGGCCAGCCTGGCGCGAATGTTGAGAATAGACGCCGCAGAGGTTCCCTTCTCCAGGGTGTCGGATTGCAGCACGCGAACCAAGCCCCGAAAGAGTAGAGCGGCCACTCTTTCGAGTCTCTAATATCCGATAATTCCGCGCTTCAGCCCGATCATCGCCGCGTGAGTTCGATCGTTCGCGCCCAATTTCGCGAGGATATTCTTCACTCGGCCCTTGACGGTTTCTTCGGTGACGGAGAGTTGCGCGGCAATCTCCTTGTTGGCATTCCCGGCCGCGATCAATCGGAGCACATCCACTTCCGCTGCGGTCAGAGCTTCATCCGTAGCGTGCTCGGCCAACTCGTAAGAAGCCTCGGCGGCAAGCGCCTTTTTTCCGGCGTGGACCGCGCGAATCGTCGCGAGCAGCTCTTTGTCCAACAGATTCTTGAGCAGGTAAGCCCGCGCGCCCACCTTCATGGCGCGCAGCACCTGAACATCGCCGGTGTAGGTAGTCAGCACGATGATGCGCGCTTCGGGAAATTCGCCCAGAATCGCGAGCATTGCGTCCAGGCCGTTCATCTCCGGCATCTGCAGATCCATGAGAGTGATATCCGGGCGGTGCGCACGGAATTGCTCAACCGCTTCCCGGCCATTCGAAGCGTCCGCAATTAAATTCATATCCGGCTGGCTCGCCAGCAAGGCCGCGATCCCTTGCCGGAATATGGGGTGGTCATCCACCGCCAGAATCCGAATCGAATGGGGCTCCGCGCTCACGGCCTTCGTCAGGTTCCTTGTCCCGAAACCGCCGTGGCAGCCGGCGATTTTGCGTAGGCGACGGAGGCGGGAACGATCAGCTCGACCTCCGTACCGGAATCGAGTTCACTCCAGACGGCCAGCGTTCCTCCCACCAGTTTGGCCCGCTCGTGCATCCCTGGCAATCCGTAGTGTCCTGCTCGCCCGCCTTTGTTAAGAACCTTCGGCTCAATGCCCCGTCCGTCGTCGCGGACCCGCAAGCGAAGCTGCCGCCGATCGTACCGGATTTCCACCTCGATCCGCTTTGCGTGCGCATGCCGGAATGCATTGCGTAGCGCCTCGCAAGCAATCTGGTAGACCTCGTCCCGCAGGATCGGAGCGAGCTTCCTGGGTGTGCCTTCCACTTGCACGCGAAACTCAGGAGCACTCTGGCCCGCTTGCTCGCCAGTGAACTCCTGTCCAAGCACAGTGATCGCTGCGGCGAGGTCGTTGGTAACCAGCGTGGAAGACCGCAACCCCTCCACCGCATCCCGGCCCTCAGTGATGGCCTGCCGGGCCTGCTCGATGGCGGTTTCCAGCGTCTCCTGTGCTTCGGCGGCCCGATCGGGAATCAGGTACGTCACCGCGTGAAACTTGAGCAGCACCCCTTGAAAGCTCTGCAGCAGTGTATCGTGCAAATCCCGCGCAATGCCTGTCCGCTCGTTGACGCGCTCTTCCATGCGGATGTTGAAGTGCCGCGCCACCTGCCGCAGCCGAAGTTGATAGAGCGCCGCGAGCAATGCCAGAAAGGCGGCCGCGCACGACAAACGGAACCACGTCGTCTGGTAGTACGCTGGGGCAATCGAAAAATCAAACGACGCTCCGGCTTCGTTCCACACTCCGCTGTTATTGCTGGCCGCGACGCGGAAGCGGTAGTTGCGCGGAGCCAGATTCGAGTAGAACGCCTGCCGTCGATTGCCCACTTCCTGCCAGTCGCGATCCTCGCCCTCCAGCTTGTATTTGAAACGAATCTTTTCCGGTGCGGCCAGGCTGAGCGCGGTATAGTCGATCTGAAGATCGCGGATCAGCGGGGGCAGGCGCAGGCTCGAAGAGGCATCGCCCGATGAGTTTTGCCAATAGGTCTTGTGGTCGGCGGTGATCTGCTCGACATGCACCGGGGGCGGGAGTTTATTGACAGGCAGGTGGCGCGGATCGATGACGCTGACGCCGTCCGGCGTAGTGAACCACAGTTTTCCGTCCGGGGATTTGCCAGCGTGCGGGGAGTAGCCGCTAGCAATGGCTTCGCTTCGCACTCCATCGGAACTATCAAAAACCGTGGGGCTTATTGTGCGCTTTGGATCGCCCGACCATGCCGCCAGATCGCGCCCGGAAATCCGTTCCAAGCCGCAGGGCATGTAGAGCCAGAACGAATGGGTGTCGTCCTCCAGCATCCATTGAACGCCGTCGCAAGGTGGTCCGTTCTTGCTGTTCAGTGTGGCCACGCGTCCATTCTTCAAGCGGCTGAGCCCGCCTTCGGTAGCGGCCCACAGCGTACCGTCCCGATCGAGTTGAAGGGCGGCGACAAAGCCCCGGCCGAACCCATCGTTCACCGAGTAAGATACGCGGATCTTACCGTCTTTGAAATACACCAGTCCTCCTTGAGAGAAGCCGAGCCACAGGCCGCCCTGCACCGGATCGGGAACTAGAACGGTAGCGATATCCTGCCTTCCCAAGTCCGCCCAGGGAATCCGTTCCATCACTCGGCCGTTCAGCAGGCGAAAAAGACCGTGATCCTGGTCGTTAATCCAGATATTTCCATTGCTACTTCCGGCGATGGTATGTACGATTCCTCCTGGCACGGAGATTACAGGAACAAAGCGGCCATTCTCAAAATATGCAAGACCTCGAAGCGTCGAGGCCCAAATTCGCCCGTGATCATCTTCAAACAGAGAATCGGCACGATCATCCGGCAGCCCGCTATTTTCCCGGCGGTAAGTTGTGACTTGGCCGTTATTCCAACGATCCAGCCCACCACGAGTGCCAATCCAAATGCTGCCATCCCTGGCCGCCAGGATGGACCACACGGTGGCGCTGGACAAGCCCTGCTTGACAGAGATCGTCGGAACAGCGAGGTCGCGCAAGCGGTCGAGCCCATCGTCGGTTGCAATCCAAATGTTGCCTTCTCTGTCCTCCAAGAGACTGTGAATCTCATCGCCCGAGAGACCGTCAGCGGAAGTGAAAAACTCCGCCCTCCCCTGATATTGATGTAAAACGCCGTGGCCCGATGTTCCGACCCACAGACCGCGATCGCGATCCCGCAGCAGGTTGAGCGCACGGAACTCTGCACGGGGCGGGTGCGGAAGCGCATAGGTCTCGCCTTTTCCGTCAACGAGCTGTTTGATCTCGCCGCGCAAGCTGATCAAGAGCGCACCGTTGTCGCCCTCGATCATAGCCGGGATTTCGGGCGTTGGGCCTAACAGCGGGTAAAGCTTCGGAGGTTCCGGGATCCAACGCCAAAGACCAGTTGCCGCTCCCACCCAGAGATAGCTTTTTTGTTCATATAACGAGAACACCCCGAGGCCCAAGCCGCCGTCCTCGCCGTAGCAATGGACCAGCCTCGCGTTCTGAAACGCACAGAGTCTTCCACTGCGCGCCCCCGCCCCCCCGACCCATGTAGTTCCGTGACTATCTTCAAGAAGTGCTGCAACAGCCTGTCCAGCAAGTTCCGGGTAGCGTGTGAGCTTGCCGTCTTTCCAACTTGCGAGGCCCGCTCGCGTTCCAATCCAAAGACGCCCATCGCGGGTCACAAGCAGCCTTCGAACATTATCGTTGGGGAGCTGTTCACCTCCCGGCGGCTCCCATGGAATTGCCCGAACGCCATCGAAGCGTAGCAGCCCGAATTCCGTGCCGAGCCAGAGATAACCGTCCGGCGCCTGCGCAATGGCTTGGACCGCACCTTTGAAGAAACCATTGCGGATGGTCCATGCGTAGTGCTCGTATTGATTGATGTCGAGCGCCGGATTCAATGCGAACGCGCAAGGGCTCCCCGCCAGCAGCATGCCGGCCAGCACAGCGTTCCACCTCGACGTGACGCCCACCTCTCAATCTTAATATCGCTCCAGACCTAGGCGGATTGGTGTGATAGCATAATTTCTTTCACGTGCATCCCCAAAGGTTGACTCCGTGCGCCGCCGAGCCTGCACTCTCCTCGTCCTCCTCGCTTCCGTTCTTCGCGCGCAGTCCACGGATGCCTCGCTAACTGGCCGCATCACCGATCCCTCCCACGCCCGGATCGCCGGCGCCAAAGTAACCGCAGTCAGCGCGGACACAAATCTCAGTTACGAAGCCACGGCCGGCGCATCGGGCGAATACTACCTCGCGAATCTGCCGCCCAGCACGTATCGCATCGAGATCGAGAAACCCGGCTTCAAGAAATTGATCAAGCCGGATGTGATCCTGCACGTTCAGGATGCTCTCGAAATCAACTTCGAGTTGACGCTTGGCGCAGCGTCAGACACCATCACTGTGGAAGCGGGCGCTCCTCCGGTAAACACCGAATCCGCCACCGTCAGCACCGTGATTGACCACAGGTTCATCGACAATCTTCCCCTCAATGGCCGCAGTTTCCAGACCTTGATCGCGCTGACACCGGGCGTGGTGCTGACCGCCACGGCATTCGACGATCAGGGACAATTCAGCGTCAATTGACAGCGCGCGGACGCGAACTACTTCACCGTGGATGGCGTCAGCGCTAATTTCGGCGTCACGGGCTACGCCGTACTGGTGCAAAGCGCCGGCGGAGCCCTACCCGCGCTCAGCGTTTCGGGTGGCACCAATAGTCTTGTCTCCGTGGACGCCACGCAGGAGTTTCGCATCCAAACCTCATCGTTCGCTCCCGAGTTCGGACGCACCCCCGGCGGACAGATCTCGATCGTCACACGCTCCGGAACGAACGATTTTCATGGCACGCTGTTCGAGTATTTCCGGAACAACGCGCTCGACGCCCGCGACTGGTTTGTGAACTTCAACGGTCTGGCGAAACCCGAAGAGCGACAGAACGACTTCGGCGGTGTGCTTGGCGGTCCGATAACGCAAAGACAAAACGTTCTTCTTTTTCTCCTACGAAGGCCTGCGGCTACGCCAGCCATCCACGCAGGAAACCGCCGTTCCGGACGTGGCATCGCGGCAGCAAGCCCCAGCCGCCGTGCTTCCATTCCTGAACGCGTATCCCGTCGCCAACGGCCCGGAACTTGGGAACGGATTGGCGCAATTCAACGCCGGCTTCTCGAATCCTTCCTCGCTCGACGCAACCAGCCTTCGCGTGGATCATGCCATTAACTCGAAGCTGAATTTGTTCGGCCGTTATAACTACTCGCCGTCCAGCCTCGTCCAACGCGGCCCGCTTGTCAACCCCGCTTTGGTGCTCAGCATGACGGAGCCGGTTACATCCGCGGTGCAAACGGGGACCATCGGGCTCACCGAACTGATCACGCCGGCAATCGCCAACGAAGCGCGGGCGAACTACAGCAACCAGCGAGTCGGCACCAGTTACACGATGGATAATTTCGGCGGCGCGGTCCCGCTTCCGAATTCGCTACTCTTCCCGCCCGGATATTCGCCCAGCAACGGCGTCTTTTCCCTGTACATCGCGGGCGCGGGCGAGTACGTTGTGGGCCACCAGGCCACCAGCGAGCAACGCCAGGTCAACCTGGTCGACAATCTTTCCGTCATTAAATCCGGTCACCAATTGAAATTTGGCGTGGACTATCGCTGGCTCGCCCCTTTCGTCAGTCCATTCTCCTACCGCGAGTTTGCGGAATTCACGGGCTCACGGCGACCCCTGGCGGAGCACTCTCGGGAACTGCCGCGGAGGTTGGGATATTTTCCGACCAAGCCAACGCCCTCCTGGCGCAAAACTTTTCGTTTTATGGCCAGGACACCTGGAAAATCACATCGCGATTCACCGCGACTTATGGCTTGCGATGGGACATCCGCTCCTCAAGGGCAAGAACCTGGCGAACGATCCATACACCGTCACCGGCTTGAACAATCCGGCGACTTTAGTTTTGGCGCCGCGTGGCACTCCGCTCTACCAGACGACCTACGGCAATGTTGCGCCCAGGTTGGGACTCGCTTGGCAGCTCAGCGATAGATCCAACTGGACCACCGTCCTCCGCGCCGGCGCTGGGATTTTTTACGACTTGGGCTACGGCTCGCTGGGCGGAGTCTCCAGCTATTTTCCGTACAGCGCCACTAAGATTCTGCCGGCGCCGACACCGTTCCCCCTCGTCCCGCAAGCAGCCGTCGCTCCAGTCCCGACCACGAACCCACCGGTGTCCACCATTCTTGTAGCCGACCCGAATTTGAAGCTTCCGCGCAGCTACCAGTGGAATGTCGCACTGGAGCAGTCCTTGGGAAGCAGCCAAAGTTTGTCTCTCACTTACATCGGAGCCGTCGGACGCGACTTGCTTCGCGTGACCCAATACTATAACGTGAATCCGAATTTTCAATCGATCGAGCTGACCGACAATTCGGCGACATCGGACTACAACGCGTTGCAAGTAAAATTCCAGCGCCGCTTGTCGCGAGGGGTGCAGGCGCTGGCGTCGTACACGTTCTCGCACTCGATCGACAGCGCTTCCACCGATGCGTTTGCGAACTACCTCAGCACGCCCGCAACGCTCGCGTCACCGAACGTCGACCGCGGCGATTCGGACTTCGACATCCGGCAAGCCTTCACCGCCGGCGTGACCTACGATCTCCCGTCGGTAAGATCGAACCCGGTAGTCCATGCCGCGCTGACCGGTTGGTCGCTGGACAGTTTCGTCCTGGCCAGGTCGGCTCCGCCCGTCGACGTGGTCGGCCAAATTTTCTTTGGCGACGGCACCGCTCTCTATCCCCGCCCGAATGTAGTGCCGGAAGTGCCATTGGAGCTCTTTGGGGCTGGATACCCAGGTGGCAAAATCTTCCACAGCGCGGCCTTCACCTCACCGCCCGTTGGGCAACAAGGAGATCTCGGCCGGAACGTGTTGCGCGGCTTCGACGCTGTGCAAACAGACGTCGCGTTGCAGCGGCAGTTTCACCTAGCGGAGCAGGTCGGGCTGCGCTTCCGAGCCGAATTCTTCAACATCTTCAATCACCCCAACTTCGCAAATCCCATTAACAACCTCACCACCCCTCTGTTCGGCTACTCCACGCAAACGCTGGCGAGTAGTCTCGGGTCCGGCGGCGCCAACGGCGGTTTCAATCCCCTTTATCAAGTCGGCGGACCGCGCTCGGTCCAATTAGCGCTTAAGCTTCAATTCTGATTCCGGAGAACGAATCTCCCCGCCGGATTCTCTCCTGGCGGCGTCACGGAATAGTTCCGGCAAACGCCATGCCGACTCCTCTTGAACCAAACGACGCTAAACCGGAACGGATGCCCCCGATCAGTACCGAGAAACGCGCATGTCGCATCGAATTCTCCGAACGTGACCCTCGAAGCTAAGTCTTGTCAAAACCATCTGTTTGTGACACGGCTCTGGCACATGGCTTGGTTGAAATTCGCGGGTACAGCGCGGCTTTTATATCGAACTCCCGGCCCGATTTCGCCACCCGGGCATCTTGAGAAAAAGGACCCCGGCGAAGAGACCGTCCCGCCACGCGACGGGAATCGGTTCGCGGTCCAGGAGTCTCATCATAGTAAATGGCGGGCTTCCGACGCGGCAAGATATTTTCCCGAGCCGAACTTACTAGGGCGGTCTCGTTCCGTCATACACTGGGAGACCGGTATGCAAGGCCTCATGATGGACTACCCGCTGACGCTCCCGCACATCCTGGAGCGCTCCGCCAAGCTTTTCCCGCGCAAGGAAATCGCGAGTAAAATGGCCGACGGCATCCATCGCTATACTTATGCGGACTTCCACCGCCGCACGCACGCCCTAGCTCGAGGCCTGGAGCAGACTCGGCATCCGGCGGGGAGACCGGGTCGGCACTTTATGCTGGAACAGTTCACGCCATCTGGAACTATTTTTTGCGGTTACCTGCTACGGCGCCGTCCTGCACACGCTCAACCTTCGCCTGGCGTCCGACCAGCTGGCGTTTCATCATCAACCACGCCGAGGATCAAGTGATCTTCGTGGACGCCTCGCTGGTCCCACTGATCGAAGCGATTCGGCACGAGATCCCTGGCGTGAAGCACTTCATCGTCTTGCCCGATTGCGCGGTGACTACTGCTCTTCAGCCGGCCACCGACTACGAACAGCTCCTCGCACGACAGGCCGGACGATCCTATGCCTGGCCGCCGCTGGAAGAAAACGAAGCCGCCGCCACCTGCTACACCTCTGGAACGACAGGCAATCCGAAGGGCGTGCTGTATTCACACCGGTCCCTGTTCCTCCACAGTTATGCGCTCGCGCTGGTGGACAGCTTTGGCATCTGCGAAGCGGATACCGTTCTTCAGCTTTGTCCCATGTTTCACGCCAACGGATGGGGCGTTCCGTTTGTCTCATTGATGACCGGCGCGCGCATTGTTTTCAGCGGCCGCAATCTGCAGCCCGAGGAGGTCGCGGGACTGCTCCAAAATGAGCGGGTCACGTTCACCGCGGCGGTTCCTACCATCTGGCTGCGTCTATACGATTATCTGGAAGATCATCCGCACGATCTTTCGGCGCTTCGATGCGTGGTCGTTGCAGGATCCGCCATGCCGCGGAGGTTCATCGAGCTGTACGAAAAAAAATACGGAGTTCGCTTCCGGCTGGCGTGGGGAATGACGGAAACGACGCCCATCGCAACCGTGACGGCGCTGAAGTCTTCGCTGAAGGAATTGCCCGAAGAGGCCCGCTTCGATTTGCTGGCGCGCCATGGATTGCCCCTGCCCGGCGTGGATATTCGCATTGTCGACGCCGAAGGAAAGGAACTGCCTTGGGACGGCGTCACCATGGGCGAGTTGCAGACCCGCGGTCCGTGGGTAACGAGCGGGTACTATAAGGATCCGCGCAACGATCAGGCGTTCGCCGGCGACTGGTTCCGGACCGGCGACGTGGCGACCATCGATGCCGGAAGGCTATCTGCAGATCATGGATCGAACCAAGGATCTGGTGAAGAGCGGCGGCGAGTGGATCTCCAGTGTAGATCTGGAGAATGCGATCATGGCGCATCCCAAGGTGATGGAGGCGGCCGTGATTGCGGCGTTCCATCCCAAATGGCAGGAGCGGCCCTTAGCCTGCGTCGCTCCGTTCGAGCAGCATCGCGGCAGCAATCACGAAACAGGAAATTCTGGATTTCTTATGCGGGCGGGTGGCGAAGTGGTGGCTGCCCGACGACATCGTCTTCATTGACGACCGTGCCAAAAACAAGCGTGGGAAAATTCAACAAGCGCGCCTTGCGGGAGCAATTCAAGGATTATGTGCTGCCTGAGCCAACGGATGAGAGACCCGGACGTGAGCTCAAGCTGCTCAATAATACTCCGCTCGAAACTCATTTAAGCCGTGTTAAATCATCGGTGAGCACTTCGCGATCGTGGCCCATCAGCCGGTTGTCATTCAAAATCATTTGAATCGCGGACGCCGCCAGATCGAATTGCTTGGTATCGTATTGGCCGTGATCCCAGCTCTGTTCGAGCTGCGTCAGTTCCGTGCGAGCTACATCGGACCGGGCATTATCGCCGAGATAATTGGGATAAGCGTTGGTCGCGGCACGATTGAGGTCCGCTTGAATTTTATCGAACATGGAATGCGCGTTTTGATATTCATCTTGGCTGTAGAAGGGGCTCGGAGCCTGCAGTTGACGGCGCTTGAGCCGCCGCGGCTAGACCCCTACCCCACGCCAATAAAGCTGAGCCCAAAAAAATCTGAAGCCGCAAATGCTTCATATGCTCCCTCCTATGGTTTGACGCGCTACTCTTTGGGAAGCGGTTCGACCGCTTGGTGTTACCGAAAAGTTACGGGATTAATTCTTCTGCTCGTGATATTCCTGCTCGGTGTTAATCTCCCAGAGGTTGGCCTTTCCGCTGATGCCGGCGGCGATGTTATCCACCGCGACCATCGCGGTAAGCATGGAATGGTCCTGGTTATTGTATTTGTGCATTCCATTGCGTCCGATCAGGTATAAGTTTTCGAAGTTGTCGAGATAGGCTCGCAACTCCGGAAACTGATTGTAAGTGCCAAAGTAAGCCGGGTAGGTTTTCTGCATCCGTAAGACGGTAGCATCGAGAATGCTGCGGTGATCGATGATCCCGATCTTTTCCAGCTCCTCGGTCCCCAAGTGGATCAACTCCTGATCGCTCCGGCGCCACATCTCGTCGTTTTCGAAACAAAAATATTCCAGGCCGATCCACACATTGGATCGGTCCGCTACCATGTAAGGGCTCCAGTTATTAAAAATTTGAAGCCGGCCGACTTTGACGTCCGGCTCCTGAATATAGATCCAGTTGTCTCTGATCAGGCCGTTCGGGCTTCCGTGGTTTTCTTTTACCTTCAAATCCCGGCATAGGAGACCAACCGTTATGAAGTCGCGATACATCAACCCTTCGGCGATCGCCCGGACCTTCGGCGGCGCCGCCGGTGAGAGAGCCGTCACCAGATCCTTCACGGCCATCGTGGAGAAGAAGATGTCACCCGAAGAAGGTGCGCTCTTCGCCGGATGCCGTGTTTCGGGCCGTTAGCTTCGCGATCCGGCCGGACTCATGTTCCAACGCAACCACGTCCCAGCCGGTAAGAATCTCGGCGCCGAGATCCTGCACTCGCCTGGCAACCTCTTCCCAAAGTTGCCCAGGTCCGTACTTTGGATACAGGAATTGCTCAATCAAAGAGGTCTCGACGTGTCTTTTGGCCGATGCCGGCATCTCGCGGGACAAGCTTCTTGAAATGATGAACCAGGCTCTTCCAAACCGACAGACCCTTGATCCGTTGAGCGCCCCATTCCGCGCTGATCTCAGCGCATGGCACGCCCCAGACTTTCTCGGTATAGGATTTGAAGAAGGTGTGATACAGCTCGCGGCCGAAGCGGTTGACAAAGAAGTCCTCTAGCGTTCGCTCGTTACGTAACGGAAAAGCGGCGGCGTAAAGATAGCTGCAGGCGATCCGAATCGGTTCGTAAAAGGCCGAGCTTCAGCAAGGTGTCCTTGCTAAGAGTAAGTGGGTAGTCAAAAAAGTGTCGCAGGAAATAAATTCGGGACCTGCGCTGGCGAACCAGCATGAGTAACTCGTCCCCATTACGATGATGATATCCATTGTTTGCGGAAAGCTCGCAGCTTTGCCGGTGGTAGGTCAGTTTCTGTGGGCCGTCGGCGGCAATGGGCATGAAGTTCTGCCACCAGTTCATGACCCGATCTGATTTGGAAAAGAAACGGTGACCGCCAATATCGATACGGTTGCCTTTGTAGTTGACCGTGCGCGAAATGCCCCCCATATACTGGCTGCGCTCGATGATAATCGGCTTGATGGATGTTCGGGTAAGGAGTTCGTAAGCGGCCGTTAAGCCCGCGGGTCCGGCGCCGATAATGATTGCCACTTTATTTGCCATAAAGCGAGTCGTTCACTATCTGCCGCGATGGAAGTGGACGTTGCTGCGTCACATCCGGCCGGGCCAGGCTTTGAATGTATTGCGCTACCTGGAGAATGCGCGGGTCATTGGGTTTGTCGGCTTGCAGACGCTGGATCTCCACGGAAGAGTCCTGAAGTCGCCCGAGCGTAGCCAGAACCAATGCCCGATTGATGCGTGCTTCCAGTAAGTCGGGCTGCAGCTTCAAGCGCGGTTTCCAGCTCTTGCAGGGCTGCTTGAGGGTGACCGCTCACCAGCCACAATTGACCGAGACTTGCGTGCGCGGGAGCCGCAAAAGGTTCCCCGAGACCTAAGTGAAGTGCTCGTTGAAAACCTTGAATCGCTTCCGGAACCCGGTCCAGTTGCTCCAGTGCCATCGCAAGGTCGTAAATCGCTGCCGGATCTCGCGGCCTCAGATGAACCCGTCCACTTAGTATTTCCAGCGCCTCGCGGTGCCGCCCTTGCTCGAATAAGTTTATGCCGAGCTTGCTGTAAGAGTCGGCATTGCCAGGATCTTCCAAGAGCGCCTGGCGGTAATACATTTCCGCTTCTTGGAGGCGATGCTTACGATCTAATGTCACTCCGAGGTTGTATTTTAGTAATGGGTTTCTGCCGGTAACATCGATGCTGTGCTTATAGAGTGTTTCGCTGTCTCTCCAATAGCCCACCTGTCTCCACGATTGCGCTGCCAGTAGGGCCAGGACGCAAACCGCAGCCGTAGCCAAGACAAAGCGCGGCACGCGATATCGAGCGGCGGACTGCGGAGGCCGCCCAGACGATCATCACGAACAGCCCTATGGCAGGGATATACGTGAAGCGATCAGCGCGGGCTGCACCTCCCGATTGCACGATGCCGCTCATTGGCACTAACACACCCACGAACCAAAGCCAACCGACCAGTAAGTAGGGCGACTTACGAGCCTGCCAAAGCGCCAGCGCCGTGATGGCCCCTAGAATCACGATTGCAAGAAAGACGGTTGATCCTGGAATGCTGAGTGGGTAAGGATATAAAACCGCTAGCGATCGCGGCCAGATAGTATCTCTGAGATACAGAGCGTAAGAAGAAACGACATTACCGAAATGTGTTCCTGGCGCATATCCGCTCAAATCCGCTACCGAGCCGTCTTGCTTCTGTCCGAGATACGTGATCACGCTGGAAAAGGCCGACAACAGAAAGAATGGGATCTTTCTCCTTCAGGAGCGGACCAATCGTTTTCGGCGACAAGCGATTCAGAGGCCAGTAATCGAGCAGCAGCAGCGCAAAGGGAAAAGTCACAACGCTGGGCTTACTCATAATGGCCAGCGCGAAAAGCCCAATTGCGAGAAGCGTAGTGTTTTCTAGAAGCCTTATCCCTCACATATCCGACATACATCCAAATCGCCAGGAGCCAGAAAAGGGCAGATAGCAGATCCTTGCGCTCGGCGATCCAGGCCACCGACTCGACACGCAGCGGGTGAATCGCGCAAAGTGCGGCCACTAGAGCGCTTCGCCAATACGCCTCCGGTAAGTCGAATGAGCAGGAAAAAAATCAGCAGGACATTGGTCGTGTGCAATAAGACATTTGTCAAATGATGCCAGCCGGCATTGGGGCCGAAGAGCTGACAGTCGAGCATGTGCGACAGCCAGGTAACGGGATGCCAGTAGTAGTACTTATACGACGTAAACGCATACTTCAGTCCGTCCAGCGTGAGTCCCTTTAGGATGATGGGATGCTCGGAAACGTAGCGGTCGTCATCGAAATTGATGAACTCGAAATGCGTCGTTTGCAGGAACACGAGCAGGGTCAGGGCGCAGAGAGCGAACGCCGCGAGCCAAAGCCTTCTGTTATCCGAGGATGCTAAGGCCGGAGGCTGAGCGGCTCGCGTAATGAGAACGGAAGTTCGCAGTTTGGGATCTTTCGCTGACATCTTCTTGGGCATGGCTCCAAGAAATCCTAGCCCGCAGGGGCGAACGAACCACGATTACCGTTGTACCGGTAAGTACTATCGAGCGATCCCCAGAAATCGACCTGGGTCCCGCGTGACAATGCGCGCCGACGGCGGTGGTAGCCTGTTACCTGAAAACCATGCCCATCGACGCAACTATCCTGAATGAGGTCGAACACCTGCGCGAACTCGGCGACGCAAGAGAAAGCTGCCTTAGCCGATCGGATCGATCTGCGGAAGTACACGGCCGGTGAAACGATCTTCAGCTATGGCGACCCTGGCCATGCGCTCTACATCGTGCGCTCCGGCGAAGTGGAAATTTATGTGAAGAACGATCAGGGCGAAAAGATCGTGCTCGAGATCTCCAAGCCCGGCGATATTTTTGGCGAGATTTCGCTACTCGATGAGGGACCGCGGACGGCCTGGGTCACGGCCATTAGCGACGTTGAGCTGCTGCGCCTGGACCGGGAGCATTTTGAAGACTACATCCGCCTAGTACACTCCAGCGGCGCTGAACCTGCTGAGCGTCGCCGCCCGGCGCCTCAGAAAATCGGACGAGGTGATTCGCCGTACCGTCACGCGCAATGCGAACGATGTAACCGCCGAGCAGCAGACTATTCTCACACGCATCGCCGATGCGGTTCCTTCCATCACGGGCAACCTGACGTCGGTGCTTCTCCACGCCTTGTTCTTCGGTTTATGGATTGCGATCAATCTGAGTCTGTTCGCGAGCATCCGGGCTTTCGACCCTTATCCGTTTGGCCTGTTGTCGGTCATCGTTTCGCTGGAGGCGATTGTTCTGACGTTATTCGTTTTGACCAGCCAAAACCGGCAGCGCGCCCGCGAACGGATTCGCTCGGATATCGAGTTTGAAACCAGCATGAACACCGAACTGAAGATGGTTTACTTGCACGAAAAGATCGACCGGCTCGCCGAAGGGCAATACCAATTAGCGGTGAACGTACAGAAGCTGGTGGAGGGACGCAGGTCGAACTAGGCGGTGGTCTTTTCGAGCGCCAAGCTTTGTTCGCGCTGCCAGCGCAGCTTGCCTTGGTATTCCTGATAGAGCGTGGTGAAGCCAGCCCACCAGTATCCGGCCACAAACAGCAGCAGGAACGGCACGGCGGGATAATTCCAGGTCTCGATCGCAAACGAGGTCATGTACACGAAGTAGCCGCCGATCGCCAGCTCCACATACGGCAGCCAGCCGCTGCGGCGCTGGTATGCCGGATTCTCGATCTTGATCTTGCGATCGCCGATGGCATATTTGGCGGTGCGCGCGAACCCGGACTTGATTCCGCAGCAGCGCCTCCAGCACGGCCTTGGTGTTGATCACCGTAAGCGCGACACCGGCGGCCATGAGCGCCGGCATCAGGACCAGGGTGCGCTTCCAATTCTTGGGATAAAGCTGGTATTGCGCCATCAAATAAAATGCCGAGATGGACCAGAAAGAAGCCATGATCAGCGGCAGGTCGATGGTCAGCATCTGGAACCAGCCCATGTAAAACCGCACGATCATCACCGGCAGCATCAAGCGCCGAGACAATCAGCATGAGTGGATACGAGATGTTCGGCGTCAAATGAAAGAAGGCTTCCAGTTTGACGCGCGCCGGCAAGTCGGAACGCAGAATCGTCGGCAGCAGTTTTTTCGCAACCTGGGTAAGGCCCTTGGCCCAGCGCGATTGCTGCACCTGGAATCCGTAGGTGTCCACGGGCAGTTCGGAGGGGCAATCGATACTGGGGATGTAGAGAAAGCGCCAGCCTTTGAGCTGCGCGCGGTAACTTAGGTCGGTATCTTCGGTGAGCGTGTCGTGCTGCCAGCCGCCGGCGTCCTCGATCATGCTGGCGCGCAGGATGCCAGCCGTGCCGTTAAAGTTGAAGAACAGTCCGCTGCCGAAGCGGGCGGCGTGCTCGATGACAAAGTGGCCATCCAGCAGCATCGCTTCCACTTCCGTCAGAAGGCTGTAGTGGCGGTTCAGGTAGCTCCAGCGAGTTTGCACCACGCCAATTTTGGGGTCGGCGAAGTAGTGGACGGTGCGCGTCAGGAAATCGGGCGGAGGAACGAAATCCGCGTCGAAAATGGCGATCAGCTCGCCGGTCGCGCTCTGCATGCCCTCCTGCAAAGCTCCGGCCTTGTATCCTTCGCGATTCGTCCGATGATGATACTCGATGGGAACGCCGGCGGCTTGATATTCCCGCACCAGCGCTTCGGTGAAAGGGTGGGTGTCGTCGGTGGAATCGTCCAGCACCTGGATCTGAAGCAGGTCCTTCGGGTAGTCCAGCTTGCATGTTGACTCAATCAGCCGCTCCACCACGTAGCGCTCGTTATAAATCGGAAGTTGAACCGTTACCCGCGGGAGGGAGTCCCACTTAGTCGGCGGCTCTGTGGGAATATCCTTTCTATGTTTCAGATACCGGCGGATCATCTCATAGCGATGGCATCCGTAGAAGGACAGGATCACCAGAACGGCGAAATAGGGGATCAAAAGCGACCAATCGAACCAATTCAGGTGATAGACGCCGGTGAACGTGTCGTCAAAAATCGCTTGTATCAGTTGGTTGGCCGAGCTTGCTAATAGGAATGCTGGAATAACTGTAAGCATGAATTAGGTCCGGGCCACAACGGTGGTTGGACGCCGAGCCAGTATTACTGTTACTGCTTAAGCCAACATTCTAACGTATTCACGTTCGATCGCGCTGAGAGCGTGGGTCAGCTTACAGTAATGGCGCGTGCGATTCTTCGGACAGGCAGGGGTTCAAGTTGGCGTCAGTGCGCCGAGGTATGCTCCCTGATGAATAATCTGTAAAGCCAGGCGAATAGAAAACCAGCGCCGGCGCCGTCTACCAAACCGTACAGCGTTCCGAGCAGAACACTTCCAAGGGTGCGCGTCGTATCGGCGCCCGGATACACGGAGCTCATCATCCGGAGAAATTCTGCACCGTAGGAGGCATCGGCGAGATTGATCAAGCCGACTATCAACATACAACTACCCCACAAAAGCGCCGAGCTGAACGCGATAGCTTTCAAGGAGACTTTCATAGCAGTTCCTCCATTTCCACTATGCTCGCCAATTGCAGTGTTGTAAAGCCCTCCAAGTGGAAGCTCCGTTCATCATGCGAGGGTGCTCTCCTTATCGAGAGCCACGCAAGAGGGTAGCTCATAAGTACAATGAAGTCGGTGAAAGTTCTTATCTTATTCGCCGCAGCGCTGCCGTTCGCTGGAATCGCTTTGGGCCAAGACCGGCCGCAATTCGTCTGGCAGGGCCAGGTGAACGGGATCGACATTCTGTCCTTGCGCGGCAACAAGCTGGACGTGCGGGTCCGGGAAGGAACGCCGATCCAGCGCCAGCAATTTCACTTCTACGATCCGCTGCCGGATGTCCGGGTGGATGCACGGCTGGAGAAAATCGAGGGCCGCGGATATGTTCACATTATCGATCAGCCGCGGCTGGATAATCACTATACGCTGGCGATCTCGATCGAGGATCGGCAGCCCGGCAGTTCGTTTTATTCCATAGCGCTGTACTGGGATGTATCGAACGAGCGCTTCGAGCGGTCGTCGGCTCGAACCGACACACTGGCCTGGAGCGGCCGCGTGGATGAAGAGGCGATGGTGAGCTGTCAGGGCGCCAGTTGCACCTCAAGTGCGCCGCATGGGGCGCCGGTTTCTGAAGAACGCTTCAAGTTTTCCCGCCCTCTTCCGCGGCGCGACCTGGACGTACGGATCGACGATCAGGACGGGCGCGGAGATATCCGCGTGGTGGAGCAACCTCGGCAGCGCAACAACTACACGGCGCGAATTTCGATCCGCGATCCGCAAGCCGGGACAGCGGAGTACTCCTTCAAGCTGGTCTGGAACCGGCCCAACGGAAAAGAGGCGGAGCCGGAGTTGCCGGCGCAGCGGGGCCTGGTATGGAGCGGCGGGGTGGAGGGGCGCGTGCGTGTCACGATTCAGGGCGGCGCTGCGTTCTCAGAAGTAATCCAGGGCGGGCCCATTAGCGGCGAGCACGTGGAGTTTTTGAGACCTCTTCCTGCCCGGTCGGATCTGACCGCTTCGATCCGCAAGATTCGCGGGCGAGGACAAGTTTCCATTGTTGAATCTCCCTCCGAACAGAATCACTACCGGCTGGTTTTTGAGATCGACGATCCGGGGCCGGGGGCGGAAGCTTACGAAGTGGAAGTTGACTGGTGAATGTGGATGCGTGGCTGGCGGCCGGCGTCCTGATCGTTCATCTGCTCTTCATTGCGTGGGTCATCTTCGGAGCAATCCTCACCCGGGGACATCGCGTTCTCACGGGGCTTCATATCGCGAGTTTGATCTACGCGGTCGTGATCGAGGGAGGCCCTTGGCCGTGCCCGCTAACCGCTTTGGAAGACTACTTCCGGCAGCGAGCCGGCGCGCCCGCTTATGGTGAGCCATTTCTGGTCCACTATCTGGAGATGGTGGTCTATCCCAACGTGTCGGAGTTGCTGCTGTTCTGGTGCGCTGTGGGTGTGGCCGCGGCCAATCTGGCTATCTATTCAGCGCGAGCATGGAAGTGGAAGAGCATCGCCCGCGGCGCGCGCTGAGGACGTCGAGGCAGGGCCGAACTCACTGCAGCAAGTAGTCAAACAACTCGCCGCGAGAAATATGGGCTTTCCCGATCGAACGAATTTTATGGGATGCCGCTTTAGAGAATTCGAACAGTCGAATCACGCTCGATCCATCTTCCCGCCGGTCAGCCTCGAATTTACAGAGCACCACCACGCCGGTGGGCTTGATCCGTCCTTCCAAGACGCCGAGGATATCGATTTCCCGAGCGTGTCTCTGGATGGCTGGTACGACCTCCGCGGTCGCCCAAGGCTGTCCTTCCTCAAAGCAGGCCACTGTCGCGCCTAGGGTTTCTGAGATACGAGCCAACAACTTATTTAGTTCGGCGTTGATCGTGTAATTGTCCACGGGATCTTCGCGGGTCGCCTTTGGCGGCCACAAGTCAATGTCGCTAGCTCACGCAAACCTTGCGCAAAAGCGGAAAGGTTTCCATCAGCTTGCCGGTGCCGAGCACGACCGACTCGCGGGGATTTTCAGCGATGGCGACCGGGAGGCCAGTTTCTTCTTTGATACGCTCATCCAGATTACGGACCAGGGCGCTGCCTCCGGTAAGCACGATGCCGCGCTCGCTGACATCGGCGCTCAGCTCGGGCGGAGTGGACTCCAGCGCGACGCGAATGGCCCGAATGATGGCAGTCACGCTGTCGGAAAGAGCTTCGCGCACTTCGTCGCTCGATACCGTGATCGTTTTTGGCACATTTTCGATCATGTCGCGACCCTTGACGTCCATGCTGAGCGGGCGGTTCAACGGCGCGGCCGAGCCGATCTCGATCTTGATTTGTTCGGCGGTCCGTTCGCCGATGAGCAGGTGATACTTGGTCTTTATATATTGCGCCACGGCCTCATCCATGGCGTTTCCCGCGACTCGCACCGAGCGCGCGTAGACCACGCCCGATAAAGAGATCACTGCAATATCAGTTGTGCCGCCCCCGATGTCGACGACCATGTTGCCGGAAGGCTCGGTGACGGGAAGACCCGCGCCGATGGCGGCCACCATGGCCTGCTCGACCAGATAGACCTCGCTCGCCTTGGCCCGCGTCGCCGACATAATGACCGCGCGCCGCTCGACCTGCGTGATCTCGCTCGGAACGGCGATGATCATGCGCGGATGGATGAACATCTTGCGGCGGTTCGCTTTCTGGACGAAGTGCGTGAGCATCTTTTCGGTGGTTTCCAGGTCCGCGATGACACCCTGCCGCACCGGGCGAATGGCAGCGATGTTGGTGGGAGTGCGGCCCAACATATCTTTGGCCTCCCCGCCCACGGCCTCTACCTCGCCGGTGTTTTTGTTCATGGCCACAATCGAGGGTTCGTCCACGACGATGCCGCGGCTGGCGACATAGATGAGCGTATTGGCAGTGCCGAGGTCGATGGCGAGGTCGGAAGAGAAGAAACTAAAAAGAGGTCGCATCTTCATGTGAATTAGGATCGGCGGTGACCTCTCGAAACTTAAGAGTGAATTTGCAAAAAACGATTCTCGGCGATCCGCTCGCTAGCGCGGTTCGTGAGAAACTGCGGCGCGGGCAATCGCGATGTGGATGAAATGCAGCTTGCTCACTGCGGCGCGCGGTATCGCAAAGGGATACAGATCGGGCTGGCCCATCGCGCGCGACATTTCATTTAGCACGGCGCTGAGTTGAATCCAGGCGTTGAAGAAAAACAGGAAACGTTCCGCCTCGGGTTCATCGGCGCGATACAGGGCATCTCGGGGAAACGGATCGATCTCGAGTTCCAAGTGGCCAGCCTGCAAGCCGAAGGAAAGCGAAGTTTCGAGCAAGTCGACCATGTGCAGATAGTGCGGCCCAGGATTCGGCCCAGTCCTCCCAGGGGTGCGCGCTGGCGTAAGCGCTGACATACCGGTCCCGCCAGTCCGCGGGCGGACCCTGCTCGTAGTTGCGTTTTAGCGCGGCGGTGTAGTCTTGCCGCTCGTCGCCGAAGAGTTCCCGAAATTCCTGCAACCGTTCTGAGCCGGCGATCAGCCGGTCCCAGTAATAATGCCCGATCTCGTGCCGCAAGTGCCCGAGCAACGTTCGATAGGGCTCGTGCATATTTTTGCGGATTGCCTCGCGCTTAACGTCGTCCGCTTCTTCAATGTTGAGGGTGATAATCCCGTCGGCATGCCCCGTCAGCACGGGCGGACCTTCCGGGGCAGGGCACAGGAAATCGAAGGCCAAGCCGCGTTGCGGGTCTTCGTCCACGCGCGAAACCACCGGCAGGTCGAGCTCGAGCAGCCCCGCGACCAGACGGCGCTTGGCTACTTCGATATGTCCCCACAACGCCGCGTTCTCTTCTATGGAGAGATCCGGGATGGTCCGGTTGAGACGGCAAGCGATGCACAACCGTCGAGTATTTCCAGTATCATTCGCATCCACCAGCCAATTGCAGCCGGCCGCGGAGTCGAGATTGGCGCAGCTCAAATAGAGCTTTTGGGGCTGATAGAGCTCTTGTGGCTGATCCGCAATGTACCATGTTCCGTCGAGCTGGCCAGGCACAAGCGGATGCACTTTGCCGGAGGACGGCTCGTAGCCGAGCGGAGTATTGCACGCCAGGCAAACGCTGTTGCGAAAAAACACGGCCCGTCCACAGCGGCAGTGGTACGAACGAGTGCCCGGTATTTTCAGGGCGCCTGAAGCGTCCGCTAGCGATTGAATGAGTGCTGCCACGCTGGTTAGATTGTTCTGGCGCCACAGCGTTACCGCGCCGGCGCATTCCGTGCCGGGAGACTTACAACGCTGCGATCATGTTGCTGGACGTGCCGCCCGCAGCCGGGACATAGCATTTTGAAGTATAGTCCATCACCATGCGGTCCGCGTTGAAGCGCCAGCCCAGGGTTCGAATGGTGCGTTTCATGCGCTTGATCCAGCCTCTCGGCAAGCCGTCGTGGTCGCGCTGAGTAATAGAGCGGGATTACTTCTTCGCGCAGCACGCGGTAAAGGTCCTCGCCGTCGCGCGTGTCGTGCACGCTCATGCTGGAATGCGTTCTGCCGGTCCCAATTCCGAAGCCGTTGAGGCCGTCGTAAGCTTCGGCCCACCAACCGTCCAGAATCGAAAGATTGAGGCCGCCGTTGAGCACCACCTTTTGCCCGCTGGTGCCGGAAGCTTCCAGAGGCCGGCGCGGATTGTTCAGCCAGACATCGACCCCCTGTACCAGGAGACGGCCGACGTTGATGTCGTAGTCTTCGACGAAGACGAACTTGTCGGAGAACTGGCGGTCGCGCATCAGCGCCGCGATCTGCTGCAGCACGCGCTTGCCGGGTTCATCGCGCGGATGGGCCTTTCCGGCGAAAATGAATTGCACCGGCCGCTTGGGATCGTTGACCATGGAGGCCAGCCGCTCGATGTCCGCCAGTATCAGATTGGCTCGCTTGTAGGTGGCGAAGCGTCTGGCAAATCCGATGGTGAGGGCGTCGGGACTCAACACCCGGCTGAGATGCTGTTGGACCGAAGCGGGCTCGCCGCGGCGGTCGGCCTGTTCGATCGCGCGCTGCCGGACGAACTCGAGCAGCCGCAACTTCAGCGCCAAATGCGTTTCCCAAAGTTCGCCGTCGTCGACATTTTCGATGCCTTCCCAAATGCTGCGCCTCGCCGCTGTGTTCGTGCCAGCCGGTACCCAAATGCCGATCGTAGAGACGAAACATCTGCGGCGCCAGCCAGGTGGGAGCGTGCACGCCGTTGGTGATGTGGCCGATGGGCACGGAGTCCTCCGTTTTGCCGGGATACAGGCGCGTCCACATGGCGCGCGACACTTCGCCGTGCAGCGCGGAGACGGCGTTGGCGCGGCGCGATAGCTTCAAGGCCAGCACGGTCATGCAGAACTCTTCGCCGTAGTTGCCCGGATCTTCGCGCCCCAACCCCATGAGCGCATCGCGGGAAAGCCCCAAACGTTCGCGCAGCGGACCCAGATGTTCCTCAATCAAGGCCGAATTGAAACGGTCGTGACCGGCGGGCACGGGCGTGTGCGTAGTGAACACAACTTCGCGGGCGACTCGCGGGACGGCCTGGTCGAAGGAGGTGCCCTCCTCTTCCATGCGGCAGCGGATCGCCTCCAGGGCCGCGAACGCGCTGTGGCCTTCGTTCATGTGCAGGACTCCCGGCGTGATTCCCATGGCCCGCAAGGCGCGGAAACCTCCCACGCCCAGCAGCAACTCCTGGCGAATCCGGATGCGCCCATCCCCGCCGTAGAGGCGCGAAGTAAGCTCGCGATCTTCGGGAGCATTCCCGTCCACGTCGGAATCGAGCAGAAGCAGATCGCGGCGACCCACCTTCACTCGCCAAACCTTCGCCCGAATGAGACCGCCGCGGGTCTCGAGTTCGATAGTGACGGGCTGGCCGTTCGCCCCGATGGCCGGCTCCATGGGCAGTTGGCTGATGTCGGTCTGCAGGTATTCTTCCTGCTGCCAGCCCTCGCGGTCCAAATGCTGCCGGAAATATCCCTGGCCGTAAAACAATCCGATGCCGACCAGGGGAATGTCGAGGTCGGACGCGCTCTTGATGTGGTCGCCGGAAAGAACGCCGAGTCCACCCGAGTAAATTGGCAGCGACTCATGGATGCCGAACTCGGCAGAGAAGTAAGCCACTGGCCGCGGCCGCAAGACGCCGGCATGGGTCGCACCCCAGGTTCGATCGGCTCGCAGATATTCCTGCTGGCGGCGGTAGGCGTAATTAATTCGCCCGTGCAGCGCCAATTCACTGGCGCGCCGTTCGAGCTTCGCTAAAGGGATTTCGGACAAGAGCGATATCGGATTGTGATTGAGCTGCCGCCAGCGGACGGGATCGAGGTCGCGAAACAGGCTTCTGGAATCGTTATCCCAGCTCCACCAGAGATTGCGGGCGAGAGCCCACAGGCGCTCTTGCACAGGAGCGATAAAACGGTCGAGCGTCCGCGCCTCGCTGACCACCGGCGCCACGCCGGCGGCGGCTTCCACCAACATCCCCACTTCGTCCTCGGTGAAGATGCGAGCATCTTTGGTTTGAACCACGAGCACGCCTTGCAGAACGCCCTGATCGATGAGCGGCACGCCCAGGAAAGAATGATAGGCATCCTCGCCGGCCTCGGTGAAATACTTGAAGCGCGGATGTGTGGTGACCTGCTCGACGGCCACCGGGCGGACCTGCTCGGCCACCAGACCGGCCAAGCCCTCGTGCAGCGCCATCCGCAGATTGCCGATGCACTGTGGCCGCAGACCGAGCGTGGCGGCGAGCACCAGGTTGGCCCGGTCGGGCTCCAACAAGTACGCCGAGCAAACGTCGGTTTCAAAGCGGCGGGCAATCAGGGCGACGACATTCATGAGAGTCTCGGCGGGCTTGCCGGTCTCCGCCGCCAGATGGCCGATCTCTTCCAACGTCAGGACATAACTTGCCGCTCGAGCGCTGGCTGTTTGACTCATGGCGTGAAATTCCTCGAAATTAAATCGACACAGGTCCAGCCTTGGCCGAACGACGAGGTTACGACTGACTGCAGCGCGAACAAGGGGCAGACTGCTCAAAGTGGAACCGATTCTCTCTTAGTCTAAGCGCATTGCGGCCGGCAAGCAAATTTCGCGACGGAGTAGGAGATAGAGTACTCGATGAAGCCGCGGTGATTTGCGGCTGCTTTGCATCGTTCTGGTTCAGATATAGGAAATAGTGTTCAGGCTGCCGGCCATCAGGTTGATCTCAGTGTGCACGCTCGAAAATTTGTCGGCCATCTCTTCGAAGGTGATTTCCTGATCGCCCTGCGAGCCAATCAAGACCACCTCGTCGCCGAGGCGAACCTGGCCATCCAGATCGGTAACGTCGATGGTCAACACATTCAAGGAAACCCGCCCGATCACCGGGCAGCGCTTCCCCCGGATCAGGACGATGCCCTTATTGAACAGCGCTCGCGGGTAGCCTTCTCCAAAGCCGACCGGCAAGGAAGCGATCTTGCTATCCCGCGCGGTGGTGAAGAGACCACCGTATCCCACGGTGCGGCCTTTGGGGACATCGCGCAGCTGGGCTACCCAGGTTCGAAACGACATCACCGGTTTCAGATCGGCCGGGTTATCGAACTCGCGTGAGGTGCGCACTCCATAGCAGGCTGCCCCGACGCGCACCATCGCGCGTTTTTGCCCGATGAGTCGAACCGTCGCCGCGCTGTTGTGCGTGTGAATGAGCACGTTCTCGGGCAGCCCTAGCTTCGAGCAGAGGCGCTCCATACCTTCGATTTGCGAATTGGTCTGCGCCAGATCGCTGGAGTCGGCGGTCGGGAAATGAGTCATCACGCCCACGATATGGATCCCCGGCAAACTCATTACCTCGCCAATCATGTCGATCTGCTCAGGGAAGAAGCCGCTTCTCCCCATTCCGGTATCGATGTCGAGGTGAACGTCGACGGGCCGGCCGCGCCGTACTCCAGCCGCGGACAAATAGACCGCTGCCTCCCGGCTGCCGACCTGTTCTTGAAGGTCGAGATTTTCGACCGACTCCTGCATTTCCGCTTCGAGCGCCATTCTGAGGCGCAGTAACGGAACTTGCAGGCCGATGCGGCGAATCGTCTCGGCTTCCGGATTGGTGCAGATGCCGAGCATGTCGGCGCCAGCCTCTACCGCAATCGGAGCCAGCGCGGCTAGCCCATGGCCGTAAGCATTGGCCTTCAGGACGACGCACAGTTTTGACGGAGCGACCAGCCGGCGCAGGTATTGAACGTTCCGGAAGAAGTTCTCGCGCGAGACGAGCACCTGCACGTGATGTTGGGCCATCGCTACCTACTACCATGCAAAGGGCTTTTCCAGCAACGCAGCAGGCATCAATTTCTTGAGGAAAGCTCATAAGAAGAATCTATCTGCGAAGTGCGCGCAGCCTATTGCGAAAGCGCCGAGTTTCGCGGACAATCAGTAATTCCGTCGAACAAATCTATGGCAAAATACAAACTCGAATACATCTGGCTGGACGGCAAACAGCCCGTTCCCGGCCTGCGCGGTAAGACTCTAATCAAGGAATTTGTGGACGCGCCCACTCTTGCCGATCTGCCCAATTGGGGTTTTGACGGCAGTTCCACGATGCAGGCCGAGGGCAAAAGCTCCGACTGCGTGCTGAAACCCGTGGCTTTGTACCCGGATGCAAGCCGCACGAACGGCTATATCGTTCTCAGCGAGGTGATGCACCCGGACGGGACTCCGCATTCCACCAACGCCCGCGCCACCATCGAGGACGACCCGGACCTGTGGGTCGGGCTGGAGCAGGAATATTTCCTGTACAAAGATGGGCGTCCTCTCGGCTTTCCGCAAAACGGCTACCCCAGCACTCCCCAAGGCCCATACTATTGCGGCGTCGGCTACAGATACATGGGCAGCGTGGCTCGCCAGATCGTCGAGGAACACTTGGACCAGTGTCTGGCCGCCGGGATCAATCACGAAGGCATCAACGCCGAGGTCGCTAAAGGGCAGTGGGAATTCCAGATCTTCGCGAAAGGCTCCAAGAAAGCCGCGGACGACACCTGGACCGCCCGGTATTTGATGGCGCGCCTCTGCGAGAAATACGAAGTCGATCTGGAATTGCACTGCAAACCCATCAAGGGTGACTGGAACGGATCGGGCATGCATTGCAACTTCTCGACAAAATACCTGCGCGAAATAGGTGGCAAGGATTACTTCGAAGACCTCATGGCGGCGTTCCAGAAAAACATTGCAGCGCACATCGCTGTGTACGGCCCGGACAACCATCTGCGCTTAACCGGTCTGCATGAAACGCAGGCCATTGACAAGTTCAGCTATGGTCTCTCCGATCGTGGCGCTTCGATCCGGATGCCTGTCAACTTCGTCAGGAACGGCTACAAGGGTTATCTGGAAGATCGGCGGCCGAACTCAGAAGGCGATCCTTACCAGATCGTCTCCCGCATTCTGAAGACGATCAATAGCGTACCGAAGCCTGCCGCTGCGAACGCTTGATCTTAGATTTGTTCGTGTTCCTAAGCTCGGCCCCGGCGTATGTATTAACCTAAAGGGAGTTCCCACGCCGGACCCCGCGGACCTCGTAACGTCCTTCCGAAATCTTTTGCCGGAGTCAAACTCGAATGTCTGCCGTTGCGCCCGCGCCAGCTTCCCGGATTGGTGACGATGAACTGGTCCGCTACATAAACCTGAAGCTCGCGGCGCTGGGGCAACCCACCAGCCGCCGGACGGCCGACCCGGGCTTTCTGGAAATCGCCGGTCCGCTGCTTCGCAATTATTTCCAGAAAGACCTGCTGCTCGGTAACCAGCTCTGCCCGGCCGATGCGCGCGTTCAAGAATTCCTAAACGCCTACCTGGGCGACGTTTGTCCGGAGGGTGCGGCGCGGCTTCCCGCTGCGAGCTTCGTGCTCGATCGCGAAGGCATGGGACGCGCAATGTCGCTGCCGGCCGGCTCCGATCAGTTTTCGTCGCCGTGCTTAAACTCGTATCGCGTTCCGCAGGGCGTGCTCCACAATCCGAAGACCGATAAACGGACTACGCAAGGAATCTTCCACATCGTAGAGGGAGGATTTCCGATACCCGATGACAAGATCGCAGTGCCGAAGCGAACGTTCGCGGCGCTGTGGGCCGCAGCTCTCAAGCCACCCGCCGATCTAATGACGCTGCCTTTCACGGCGGATCAAGAGGAACAAGCCTGCTGCTTCGTCTCGCTGTTGCTGCGCCCGCTGGTGTGTCCCGCTACCGGGCGCGATCCGGCAAAAACCATGGAGATCCGGTTCCTGGTACCGGGGAGCCTGGTCAGCAACCTCGATTTCGTGGAGGGCATTTTCGGCAACGGGGGCGACCCGTATCTCCCCGACAACGATGCCGCGCTCGATCCACTGCATTGGACCGGGCACAGCGGCTATGTAGTGCTGGCGCCGCATCTGGTTGGCATGCTCAAGAAGGATCTGGGGCTGCCGCACGCCAGCCGCGCCACTGAGCGCCAGCGCCGGGACGGCATGTGCTGGACCAGCGAGGACGAGCCTTACAACGGAGGAGGCGCTTTTAAGATTTGCTGTCGCGACTATCGCGGCGTTATGGTGACGATCATTGCCGATAATTATTACGGCTATTGCAAGAAGGAAGTGAAAACGCAGATCAGCTTCTCAGCCAATCTGTACGGCCTGTGCGAGGAAGAGCATGCCGGCGGCGCCATCGCTTTCGCGACCTACGTGCTGGGCCAGGAATTTTACGCGGATCGCACGGTCAGCCTGAAAAAAGCCGCTTTCTCCGACGCGATTCGGCTGCTGGGAGATCGGGTGGAGGTGCGGCCCGAAGGTTACGCGATCGACCGCCGTTTTCCAACTGTCTATTACGTGCCGGAAGATGCCTTCTTCGACGTCGCGCAGGGGTTCATTACCTGGCGGCGTGGCGATCAAACCGAGCGATTGACGCTGCGGGCGGGAGCCGTGTATTTCCTGCCATCCGGGTTTCGCATAAAATTGGACAAACAGATCGCCGGGACCGCCTGGCGGCTGGTGGGTTCGCGCCCGCGCGGCACTTTGTGCCACAAGCCGTGCACGGTTTCCGGAGGAGGCAAATCGGAAATTTCCAAGTCGATCGCGACCGCAATTCTCAAGGGGCCCGTGTTTGTCCGCGACTATCATCGCGACATGGATCAGGTGGCCGAGATTTTCAAGATGGACTTTTCGTCGGCGTATGTCGACCGCGCGCCGGACGACCGCAGCCGCCGGCCGATCCTCAGCACGGAGCGGACGCTCGGCTCCGTCATTCAGTTATTGAATCCGTCGCCCGAATATACCGAGGAGCACAATCACTGGGCCCGTTCGCTGCCGCAAACCATCCGCCAGCTGCTGTTTACGGTCAAGCGATACTATCGTCCCGAGTGGGGCGACAATTGGCGCGAGCATTTCACGGTGGATCGCATCAACGGTTTTCTGGGACACGAGCTGAAGTTCGACAACCAGAAGCTGGTGAGCAATTACTTGCGCGTCGGGTACGATCCGGACGGCTCCTGGCGCATATATAAGTTGCGGCCGGATTTCTCCCCCGCGGAAAAAGTGCAGGTGGAGGACGATATCACCGCGTCGGTGGTGTTGCCGCGGGAGAGCCTGAACGATCTCGATCCCGAGTATCCGAATCCGAGCGTGAAGCTGGTTCAGAATTGCGAACGCCTGCTGTTCCAGCGGCCCGACGATGCCATTCATCGCGGTGCGGACAAGCAAGCCGAGGCGGACATTGCCAGCCCGGGAACCTTTTTATCCAACTTCGAAGCGATCGGCGCTGAGCAAGCGCGCGCGCTGGTGGATCACGTGGTCGAATTCGATCAGTACACCGATCCGATGAAGCAGCTGCTCAAGGAATTCGTGGATCAGCCAGGCCCGGATTTCGTCGTGTCGTCGGCGCATCCCCGCATGGTGAACGGCGCGCGCTCCACCAACCCGCGTTACTTGCAGCCGCGCCCGGATCTGGTGAATCCGCGCGATCCCTATTTGGCCGAAATTGCGGCACGCCTGGAGCGGGAAGTGCCCGCGGACAGGCCAGTCCACATGCCGGTGAACGCGGTTCTGGCGGGACGGCGAAACAGTCCCGCGGACGCGAAGCACGGGCTTCCGCCGCTGGCCGTCTATAGCCCGATCCACTATCAGGAATTGCCCGAGCTGTTCATGGACTTCATCAGCAGCCTTACGGGCAAGTCGCCCGCGACCACCGGGTTTGGAAGCGAAGGCGCGCTGACGAAAGGTCCGTTTAACGCGTTGTGGCCGGTGGTGGATTTGAACAACGCGCTGGTCTCGTTTATTCTGACCGGCTACGCGGGGTTCACCACCTCGGCCGGCTACGTTGGTCCGAACTTCCGGGTGGATCACGATGTGAGTCTGCTGGTGCCCGAGATCTGGTGCCGCATGCGCGCGCATGAGCGCGATCCCGAGTTTCTGAAGGCGAGCGGGTACCTGGAGAAAGTGGGCGACTTTTCGATGAATGGCCGCACCGTGTTGGCGAGCCGGCTGGGATATCGCATCACGACTCTGTTTGTCGAGCGGTTCCTCGGCCGGATCTTCGAAACCCCGGACGCGGTGTTTCCCGATGAGATGTTGCGGCCTGAGAAGCAGGATCGCGCGCAGTTCGCCGCCGGTGTGGACGCGATCGTCGAGACGCAGACCCGGGTAGCCAAGCAATATTTCGAGGACGGCAGTGTGGAAGCGGCGTGTCCTCCGCTGCGGGCGCTGCTCGAGATCATGGCCTGGGGCCACTATCAGAACACGGGCGCCGATGCGCATGAAATTCGCGCACTCTTCCGGCGCGAAACGCTGCTCGCGAGCGATTGGTATGCCGAACGCCTGCGCACCAAGCAGTCGCGCGATGTGGCGCTGTGGACGCGTCACGTGGCCGCGCTCGAAACGTTCCTAGCGACCCGGGCGCAGGCTCCGTCCTTCCCGGCCGACCAAAGGCTGGCTGCGGCGCGGATGGAGCTGGAGCGGGTGCGCAAGCCGGCATACTTCGAAGAACTTCGCGGGACGATCGGTGCCGATCCGTTTCATCACCAAATGCCGCATCATTCGTGAACGGCGTCGTCCCCATTTTTCGGGGACACGTCCACCGAAACGCTGATCACCTGCTCGCCGCCTCCCAGCGCCACGCCTTTCACCGGGGTAACGTCGGAATAGTCGCGCCCCCAGGCCAGCGTGAAATGTTCCCCTGAGGCCGGGCGTTGTTGGTGGGATCGAAATCCTGCCAGCCGAGCACGGGGCACCAGGCCGATACCCAAGCATGCGAGGCCTCCGCGCCCACAAAGTTTTCGCCGGTTCGAACATAGCCGCTGACATAACGAGCGGAAAGGCCGAGCGAACGAAGGCAAGCGATCATGAGGTGGGCGAAGTCCTGGCAGACGCCGCGGCGCGAGTCGAACACTTCGTTCACCGGAGTGGTCACGGTGGTGGCGCGCTGGTCGTAGCGAAACTCGGTGAAGATCCGCCGCGAAAGATCGTTCACGCCCGCTAGAAAAGGACGGCCCGCGGGGAAGGAGATGGCCGCGTATGACTTAAACGGGTCGCGCAGGGGAATCAGCGGCGACTCGAAAACGAATTGGCAGGCCTCGAACGCTTCGGGCTGGTTTGCGCTCGAACACCCGATCACGGACCTGTTCCCAGGGAGGCGATTGCTCTAAATCCGGAAGAGCGGGCGCGGTGAGCTCCGCCACGCTGCGGGAGGTGATGATCAATTCCCGGTGCGGTTCGGCAACGGAAAACGAAGTGACCTCGTTCCCGAAGTAATCCTGGTAAGAATTCACCGATCCGGGAGGCGGGCTTACTTTGAAGTCATATTCGAGCACGGTTTGATTGGGGCAGGCGCGCGGCATCAGATGCGTCAGGGTGTGGCACATCGATACCGGTTCCGAGTACCAATAGCGAGTGATGTGGGTGGCGAGAAGTTTCATCGGAGTTTTATAGACGCCTGGCTTGGGGGGCATGGCTGAAATACGTCCGCGTCAGCGTGTCCGACAACGAACCGAGTTCCGCGATCAGGCCGCTCAAGAGTTTTTCGAGAGCTTCGGGCGCCGCGGTATTTTCCGAACCAACCAGCTCCCGGACATCGGCAAGTTGAACTGCGATTTGCATCGACAAGCGCCAAGCGTTCCTCGGGAGTGCGCCGTATGGCTGTTTTTGCTCCGGGAAGCTGGCTCATGTGCTGCACCAGGCGAGCTAATTGAAACGCGATGGAGCGAGGATTGGCCTCATCCACCAGGAGCAAATCGAGCACCAGCTCGGTTTGAAGCGAAGTCAGGTAACGCGAGCGGTAGGTGATGGAACTATCCGCCATCTCGAGGATCGCCTCCAGAACTCCGACGTCGCCGAGCGATTCGGGAAGCAGACTATTGCGCAAGAGCTCGGCCATCTGGATGGCGCGCTCCAGGCGGCGGCCGATATCCAGGAAGCGCCAACCGTCGCCGCGAGTCATGCTTTCCATGACCAGGCCGGCGAAAGCCGATAGCGTGATGACAGCGTGATTCAAACGGTCCTGCGCCGCGTTGAAGCGGAAAGCCTCGGAGGCAGGTTGCGTGGAAAATTGCTGATCGAGCTGATTGAGGATCAGCCAGGCATCCACTGAAATGCGGTCTCGAAGAAGCCAGGCCACGCGCCGCACCTGATGAATGCTCCAGACCAGGCCGTTCGGCGCATCCGGGTCGTAAATCATCGAGAGCACTTCCTGTTCGAGCATGGGGGGCTGCTCGGCTCCGAGATAACCCAGCGCGACCAGGATATCGACGCCGGCATTGAGACCGGCGAAGCGGGCCGAATCCCCATCCTGAAAAGAGCGGGCGAGAACGGCTCGCGCGATCCGCACGGCTGCCTCCAGGCGCTCGGTGTACCGGCCCAACCAAAAAAGGTTGTCGGCTACGCGGCTGGACAGGTCGAAGGTAGCGCGGCTAACGTCGAGCGGATGCGCGGCCGGGCGCAGCAGAGTGAAAGGCTGCTCCAGGCCATCGCCCAGCACCCAGGTGTCCTTGCTGCCGCCGCCGCGCTGGATGGAGACCACCATGGTTTCGAGCGAAGCCGACACGCGCGTCAAACCTCCCGGCATGACGGCATAGCCGTGGCCCGAGGGCACCGCAAAGACGCGCACCACCATATGCCGCGGATGCAGCTTGCCGTCGGTCCACACCGGCACGGTCGAGAGCGCTACATGTTCCTGGGCGACGTAGCGGCTGGGCGCGGCACGCATGCGCTCCAGCAAGGCTTCACGCTCCTCGCCGCTCAGTGTGGCTCCAAAGATCGGATCGCCCGCGCATACTGGGAAAAGTCGGCTTGACTACCAGATCATTCAGATGATCGGCGACATAGGCGAGCGGCTTCGGACTGGCCGCACCACCAGGTGGCCACGGTCGGAATCTTCAACTCCTCGCCGAGCAGAAGACGGCAGAGACCCGGCAGGAACGCGGCGTAGGCGGGAGACTCCGCCAAGCCCGAACCGAGCGCGTTAGCGATAGCCACGTTGCCCGAGCGAACCGCCTGGACGAGGCCGGGCACGCCCAGCATCGAATCGCCACGCAGTTCCAGAGGGTCGCAAAAATGATCGTCCTGGCGGCGGACGATCACGTGGACGGGCAGCAAGCCGCCCAGCGTTTTGAGAAAAACGCGGTTGTCGCGAACCGTGAGGTCGCCGCCTTCGACCAGCGTGTAGCCGAGGTAACGAGCCAGAAAGGCATGCTCGAAATAAGTCTCGTTATAAGGGCCTGGCGTAAGCAGGACGATGCGAGGATTCTCGCGGTGCGCCGGCACCAATTGCTGGAGCGCGTCCCGGTAGGTTTGGAAAAAATTGGCCAAGCGGCGCACGTGCGACGCGCGAAACACATCCGGCAGCACACGCGTGGTCACAATGCGATTCTCCAGCGCATAGCCGGCGCCCGAAGGGGCCTGCGTGCGGTCCGCCAAAACCCACCATTGCCCGTCGGGCGAGCGCGCCAAATCCGCCGAATACATGTGCAAGAACACGCCGCCCGGCGGTTCGATTCCCCAGCAAGAGCGCAGAAAAGCAGGATTGGGAAATACCAGATCGGGAGGAAGCATGCCCTCGCGCAGCAGATGCTGCTGACCATAGAGGTCGGCCAAAATCGCGTTGAACAGCGTGGCCCGTTGAGCGATGGCGGCTTCGATCATTTTCCATTCGGCCGGTTCCATCACCAGCGGAATAGGATCGAGCGGCCAAGGGCGGAAGGTGCTTTGCGGGTCGCTGTAGACGTTGTAGGTGATGCCGTTGTCGTGGATGAGCCGCAGCCCCTCGCGCCAACGGCGCGCGAGCCCGGTGTGTCCGATGGAAGCCAGCGACCCGGCTAACTCACGCCAGTGCGGGCGCAGGTGTAACGCATCGGCCAGGAGTTCGTCATGGAAGCCCGGGTTGGCTGCGTAGCTCCAGTCCGAATCCAGCCGCGTCGTCGTTATGGCAAGCTTATCGTTCATCCCCAATTAACCATCCCCAAATTCCAGGGCGTGTATTCCTAATATCGTTCCATAGCGCATTCAAGAACAGTCCTATTGACGAGCCTTATAGCAAACGGTCCGAGGGGCCGGGAGGTGGCCGGCGCAAATCGAGCGTGAACGGAAACTCCGGATTATCCTCGGCCGCCGGAATGCGCATCGGGCCGGGCGTGTGACCAAAAGCGAGGAAGCGAGCCTGCCGCCGAGCCTCGGCTTCATTTGCGTTCACCGGGAAGGTGTCGAAGTGGCGGCCGCCAGGATGCGCGACGTGATAGGTGCAACCTCCCATGGAGCGGCCCGACCAGGTGTCCAGAATATCGAAGACCAGCGGCGTGTGCACCGGGACGGTGGGATGCAGGCAAGACGGCGGCTGCCAAGCGCGGTAGCGTACGCCTGCCACCCACTCTTCGTTTTTGCCGGTGGAGTGCAAAGGCACGCGGCGGCCATTGCAAGTTACGACGTAACGATCTCCTAGAAGGCCTTCGGCTTTAACTTGCACCCGCTCCACGGAGGAATCCACATAGCGCGCGGTAGCACCGGCGGCCGACTCCTCGCCCAGGACATACCAGGGTTCGGTGGCTTGCCGGACTTCGAATTGGATCCCGGCATGTTGCGCGCATCCGAAGACCGGATAGCGAAATTCGAAGTGCGGCGCGAACCAGTCGGCTTCGAAGCCATAGCCGGCGCGGTTTAAATCCTGCAGCACTTCGCGAAGATCCTTGGCCACAAAAAACGGCAGCATGAATTGGTCGTGCAGCCGGGTACCCCAATGAATCGGACGCGTCTGATAAGGTTGCCTCCAGAACCAGGCGATCAGCGCGCGCACCAGCAGTTGTTGGGTCAGGCTCATGCGCGCGTGCGGAGGCATCTCGAAGCCGCGCAGCTCCAGCAGGCCCAGGCGGCCGGTGGACGTATCGGGCGAATACAGTTTGTCGATGCAAAATTCGGCGCGATGGGTGTTTCCGGCGACGTCCACCAGAATGTGGCGGAAAATGCGATCGACGAGCCACGGCGGGCAATATCCGTTGCCTGGGGCCGGGATCAAGCCGAAGGCGATTTCCAGTTCATAGAGGTTGTCCTGGCGGGTCTCGTCGACGCGCGGGGCCTGGCTGGTGGGGCCGATGAAGATCGTTGAGAACGCATAAGACAGAGACGGGTGATTGAGCCAATAGCCGATCAGGCTGCGCAGCAGATCGGGACGGCGGAGGAACGGGCTATCGGCGGACGTAGGCCCTCCCAAGACAAAATGATTGCCGCCGCCGGTGCCGGTGTGACGGCCGTCCAGCATGAACTTCTCGGTTCCCAGACGGGACTGCCGCGCGTCTTCGTAGAGGGCAGTGGTGTTGGCGACCAGATCGGACCAATTCGCCGCCGGGTGAACGTTGACCTCGATTACGCCGGGGTCGGGCGTGACTTTGATTTCGCGCAGCCGCCAGTCGTGAGGCGGGGATAGCCTCCGATCAGTCAGCGGCATCTTCAGATGCGTGGCCGTGTCTTCGACCGCGGCGAGCAGATCGACGTACTCTTCGGCGCTGGTCAGCGGAGGCATGAAGACGTGCAGGCGGCCGTCGCGAGGCTCGACGCACAAGGGCGGTACGAACGACCCAAGGCGCAGATTGGCCCGGGCTCGGTTTGCGGTCGCGATCGGTGGCCCCGCGCAATTGGGAACGCGGTCCATCGCTGGGAGCGAACCGCCGCGGGACTGGTAGCGGCCCTTGGTTCGCCATCGGGTCCACGGGAATCGTTACGGGCGCCTCGGAGGCCGCTACCCACGGCAGGCTCGAGAGGGGCAGGCGCAGACCAACGGGCGAGTCGCCGGGGATCAAAAAGATGTGCCGGCCGCGCAACATCCAGAGGCTGGTTTGCCACTCCGGGCCATTTCGTCCCCACGAACATTGGAGCGGCAGCACCAGGCCGACAGGCGTTTCCAGACCGCGCGCGAAAACTTGCCGCAAGCGCTCCCGTTCCTCCGCGTCGTCGAGGCGATTGTCAACTGGATCGACGTTGATCGGCAACTGGCGCTCGCGCTGCAGGTAGTAGAGCGGATCTTCGAAGGCTTCACAAATGTAATCGGGATCGACGCCGAGCCGCAGCGACAGGGCGTCCATGAATTGCTGCGCGTCAGCGGGCCCAAGATCGCCGTTCGTAGTTTGGGTAAGCAGCGACGGATCATGCCAGAGCGGAACGCCGTCGGTCCGCCAGTAGCAAGCCAGCGCCCAGCGCGGCAGCGGCTCGCCGGGATACCACTTTCCCTGACCAAAATGCAGCAGGCCGCCCGGAGCGAAGCGCCGCCGCAAGCGATCGATCAGGCACTCGGCCAGCCTTCTCTTCTCGGGGCCAAGCGCGGCGGTATTCCATTCCTCGCCATCCATGTTGTCGATGGAGACGAAGGTCGGTTCGCCGCCCATGGTGAGGCGAACGTCGCCGGCCAAAAGCTCCTCATCGATTTGGGAGCCGAGCGCTTCGATGCGCTCCCACTGTTGGGCGGTGTAGGGCAGCGTGACGCGCGGGTCTTCGTGAATGCGCGTCACCGACATCTCGTGCGTGAACTTCACTTCGCACTCGTCGACGCCGCCGGAAATCGGAGCCGCCGAGGCCGGCTCGGGCGTGGCCGCTAACGGGATGTGCCCCTCGCCCGCGAGCAGTCCCGAGGTCGGGTCAAGCCCGATCCATCCCGCGCCCGGCAAGTAGACTTCGGTCCAGGCGTGCAGATCGGTGAAGTCCTGCTCGGGACCAGGAGGGCCGCTCTAGCGGCTTGACGTCGGGCTTTAACTGGATCAAGTAGCCGGAAACGAAGCGCGCCGCCAGCCCCAGATGGCGCAGGATCTCCACCATCAGCCAGGCGCTATCGCGGCACGAGCCGCTTTTCCGTTCGAGCGTTTCCTCGCTCGACTGCACGCCGGGCTCCAGCCGGATGAGGTAACGAACCTCATGTTGCAGCCGCAGGTTAAGATCCACCAGGAAATCGATGACGCGCCGGGGTGTCCTGTCAATGGTCTTCAAGAATTCGTACAGCCGCGGGCTCCCCACGCGAATCGCTCGAAAAGGCGCCAGTTCCTGCTCGAGCCAGCCCTCGTAGCGGAAGGGAAACTTCTCGGCGTAAGGCTCCAGGAAGAAATCGAAAGGATTGATCACGGTCATCTCCGCGATCAGATCGACTTCGACACTGAAATGTTGCACTGCGTTCGGGAAAAACAACCCGCGCCAAAAAATTACTTTGCGGGTCCTGCTGCCAGTTGATGAAATGCGGCTTGGGATCGATTTTCAGCGAGTAGGAAATCACTGGAGTGCGGCAGTGGGGCGCGGGACGAAGCCGAACGACTTGAGGCGACAGGTGAACTAATCTGTCGTAGTGATAAATCGTCCGGTGATGAAGGGCCGCGCGTATAGGCATAGAAGTCAACTTTGAACCGGCCAACTGTGCCCATGCGCAGTCATCCCCAAACAAGGGGGAGACGTGCTGATTCACTTATTGTAACGCGGGTGAGGCGAACCTTCGAGCGCGACCTTAGGCCCGCGGCGACGCAGATCGGGCCGTGGTCACCGGGGAAGCGTTCTTGTAACGCGGCAGAATTCGTTCCACATTTCCGCGGTTGATCATGCGCAACTCTTGGGCGGTGAAGACCTTGTTAGTGGTCAAACCGTGGCCGGTTTCCTCGGCGGTGCGATACCAGTAATCGGTGCCGAAGACGATCTGCGAGACCGGGACTACGGTCCGCAGCGCGCGCATAGCGACGGGATTGGAGGCCTGCGCCGTGTCGTAGTACATCTTGCGAAGTTCATAGAGAACTCCCTTGGGTACCTTGGCCGGCGGATTACTGCCCTGGCCCTTGGTTGTGACGCCGGGTACGAGCTCGGCGGTCGTGCCGGAAAGGAAGCGTTCGATTACGTAGGGCATCATCCCGCCGCCGTGTGAAAAGATCCACTGGATATCGGGGAATTTCGTGGTGGAGCCGCTGAGGATCAGGTTAGCTATGGTGCGCGTGGTGTCAGCGCCGTATTCGACCACCGTGTCGCCGACATCGGGAACCAGGTTGCGGCAGCAATCCGGCTCGATGGGGTGAACGTAAACCACGGCTTTACGGCGGTTCAATTCCTGGTAGATGGGATCGAAGGATTCATGCCCGAGCCATTTGTCGCGGTAATCGGAGAACAGGCCGATGCCGTCGGCCTTTAGCGTATCTAAGGAGTACTCGATTTCCTTCAGTGCGCCGTCGGGATCGGTCATCGGCAGCGCCGCGAAACTCCCGAATCGGCCGGGGTGATCGGCTCGCAATTTAGCCGCGTATTCGTTGCAGGCCCGCATCACTTTGCGGTTTTCTTCCACTTCTCCGAACCAGAAGCCCGGCGTGGTGATAGACAGGATTGCGGTCTCGGTACCGTTCTTGTCCATGTCCTCCATGTCTTCCGAAAGAACCCAGCCGGCGCGCGCGCTGCCTAGAGCTCCACCACGTCCTCGTCCGCCACCGCCCCCGCGTCCTCTGCCTCCGCGCCCAAATCCGCCCACCCCCGGATGGGCAGCGGTGTAGGCTTGATATTCCGGCGGCGTGAAATGGTGATGCACGTCGATCCGACGGGGATTGCCGTTTTTCTGGGCCAGAGCCTGGGACCAAGGGAACAGCGCTGCTGCTCCCACAACAGTAAGTCCGGTAAGAACGTCCCGGCGAGAGGGATTCGAGGTGGCGACGCTGGCACCGTGGCTCTCACAGCAATCGTGGCCGAGATGAGGTAGACAGGGTTTATTACTCATGGCTTGGATTATAGCAGCGTTATTTCCACGCCGAATACACGGGCTTGCTCACCAGGAACGCCGGATTCACGCCCTCGCGCGGACGAAATTTCTGCACGCGGCCGCTATCCACTTCGGCGACGTAGAAGTTGCCTTCCTGATCGACGCTGAATCCGTGGACACCCCAGAAGCCGCCGGGGAAATCGCCCCAGTGCCCCACGAATAAAGGAAATGGCCTTCCAGATCGTACTTCAGCATCTTCGAAGTCCCGCGGTCGAAGGCCCACAGCGTGCGGTCCGCGCCGATGTAGATCAGATGAATGTCGGAAGGCTCGTCGCCGAAGCTCCACTCGTAAAGATATTTGCCGTTTTCGTCGAAGACCTGAATGCGGTGGTTGCCGCGATCGTTCACGAACACGCGGCGGGTCTGCGGGATCGACCGCGATGCCATGCACGTTGTTGAAATAGCCGGGACGCGTTGTCGTTCGGAGGCGTTCCCTTCTTTCCCCAGTCCATCAGGAATTTGCCGTTCTTGTCGAACTTCGCGACGCGCGTGCCGTTATATCCGTCGGCAACGAACATCGTGCTGTCGGGCAGCCACGCCATGTAGGTCGGGCGGTTGAAGTGCGTGCCGTCCGCGCCCTTCACGGTCGGCGTGCCGATGGTCTGCACCAGCTTTTTGCCATCATGCGTGAACTTGTAGATCGCGTGCATGTGATCGTCGAGGATCCAGACGTGCTTTTCCGGATCGTAGGGATTGATGGTGACGAAGTGCGGGCGCTTCAGGATTTTGTCCCATTGCGGATCCAGCGTCTCGGTGATGTTGCCGTTCGCATCCACCATGGTGATGCAATGTTCCCATTTCGCGTCCACGCCGACGGTGCCCTTCCACAGTTTGGGACCGTCCGCGGGATCCTGGCCGGTGCCGCCGGCGCCCGGCAGCGCGGAAACGGTCGCGTCGCGCCAAGGCAGGCGGCCGATGGGGAACTGAATGCTCGGGCCGAATTCGGGCAGCAGCTTGGTTGCCGGACGCTTGATGTTCGGCAGCTCGCCGCGGAACAGACATGAAGATGCGGTTGGGGCTTTCGGCGTAGACGCTCTGGCCCGCGCCCCAGGTCCATTTTTCGTTGCCGGGAGAGTGCTGATGTTCTGCGGCCAGTCCTTCACAACCTCATAGGCGCCGAACATATCCTGGCCGCCCTTCTGGTTTGGAAACAGCGAGAACGCTACGCCGTTCTTGGCCTGGACCGTCGCGAGTCGGGTTTGCACCGCTATGTAGACCAGCGCCGCGGCTATCACTGTCAACATCACTGCCGAATATTTACGCATTATTTTTGAACTCCTCTAGTTGGCATACGCACAAACAGAGGGGTATCATATCATTCGCCGCTATTGCCCGGCAAGATAGGGATCACGAACCAAGAGACGCATCACCATGGGTTCCTTGCGGCGGACGGAGCTATTTCTTGGGTTCTTCTTCGTTCTTGATGAACTGATCGAAGTTGACGTTGTCTTCGCAGATCATTTCGGAGATGTGCCAGTCCGGCTTCAGATCGAAGGTGAGCCGGCCGCCCCAGGGCTTGGTGTACGCCTTGGGATCTTCAATCGAAATATCAACCGTAAGAGTTTTAGGATCGGCGCGGCGTATACGCTCGGTCACGTGCATGTCTTCGCTATGCGGATGACCCGCGCGATCCACCCAGGTTTTATCGTTGAACCCGATCGTGTCGACCACCAAAGTGTCGCCCTCCCAATGGCCGATCGAATCGCCCATCCAATTCGGACCCAGGTCCGTGTTGTGGGGACGCCCATCGGTCCAGATTTGACGGATAAAGTGGTTGAACTCGTAAATGATGAGGATGCGTCCGGGGGTTTGGACGATCTCCATGGGAAATGGTTGAAGATAGATGCGCGGCACGCCGGGCGGGAAACATCCGGTCGCATTGACGGTGGTCGGATTCACGGGATCATTGGAATCCTTGAAGGAGCGCGGTCCGAACGACGGTTTCGTGGCGTTGAACTTCTCCCGTGCCCACGGCGTCATGGAGGGGGCTTCGGCGCTAAACGTGTAGCCCTGGTAGCGAGCGCCAGGCATGTTCTTTTTATTCCAAACTCCCGACAAATCGGGAGTGGCCGCCTCGGCTTTGGCGGTTGCGGGCTGTTGAGCGGTCAGAACCATCGGTACAGCGACGAAAGCCAGCGACGTAATCAATCGATTAAGCATCTTCGGACTTCCCGCGGCTAGTTCCCTTGGCCGAGCTTCATCTCTTCGCCATTGACGGTGAGCTTGGTGATCCACAGGGAATTGGCGCCATTGACTGCGCGATAGCCCGTCAACGTGATCTGGTCTCCGGGTTTGAGCGAAGTCTTGTTCCAACCGGCTCTGACCAGGTGATTCGGGCTGGTTAGCTCGCCCTGCCACTTTTGCGCCTGGCCTTTGTCGTCCTTAACGTCCAGGAATACCAAGGAGTGGGGATTGATAAACTGAAACTCCGTGACCATCCCATTCACCGTGACCGAATCCTTGGTGTTGTAGTTGGCCTGTCCGTGGTGTGCGAGCGCCAATGCGGGAACGAGCAAAGCTGCCATGGCAGCGAAGAATCTGAACGTCCGATTTTTCATAGCGTGCCTCGAAAGAACTATTTCCAATAGAACCACTCCCGATTGCTTCCCAGCGCTACAGGCGCGCGAAAAGTGCAGCAGTACGCCGCTAGAAGGAGTACGGCTCGGTTGTAACATTCCGGCCTTTAATATGTCAACTTACAGTGGTGCTCGGAGCCGGGCCGCCGGGGCCACTCCGTTCCACTGACCCACCACCCCACGCGCGGGATTTGACAACTCGTGACGGATCGTGTTTGGGAAATCGCGAGTAGTCGGGCTAATGGAAGGCATCAGGCGGAGCGGAAGGCGTGAATCTGAATGAAATTATACAAATCGCATGTTTTTAGATCTGTATAGCTGGAGTTCCTCACCATCAAAGACATAGACAATTACAACCAACTTTAGTACTATAATAAAGCCGACAAAAGAAATTTTAGTTCTAGAATACTTTTACCGGTGGATAAGCTCTAATAGAGTGGCAGAGGTCCTTCCAATGTTTGACACTGACAGCAAAATTAATAAGTGTCTGGAAAAGAAGGACTTGCATCTGTACGCCGAATGTTGTCGGGAAACTCTTTACGCGCCACAGGGTGGGTATCACGGCTTCGTCTCGCGGGCGCGCCCTTCATTCGTCAAGGCCTTCCTGAGGGGTGCGACTGCTATCGGTATTTGTGCTAAAACAGACGCTTCGGTCTACGCACCCATATTGGAAGACGACGCTGCAATTGCTGATGACTGGTTTATGATTGGTAATGATCTTCGTTCAGCTATTATAGCGTTCGACAGCGCATACCAACATGGCCGATTCACCGCCTGTGAACCCGAATCCAAGCCCACAACCAGAACAACGTCCAAATCTCGGTAAGAGCAGTATTGTATCTGTCGCCGCTGCCTTCAGTGCGTCTTCCCTGGCCCGCCTCCCAATGTTTTAAGTGGATATGAAGACGTGTTGCCCGGCGCAGCAGATCGAATTATTTCGATGGCGGAAAAGCAGAGCGAACACCGACAAGAGTTAGAACGACTCGGGACAGCAGCTAGTATCGACGCAATGAAGCGCCAATTCCAAGAAGCGCGTTGTGGCCAGATCTGTGCAGTTATTGTCGCGCTAGCCCTGATCGGCGGCGGAGTTTATCTCGCCAAAATTGGACATCCCTGGGAAGGCACTGCAATGGGCGGAGGCGGAGTTATCGGCGGCGTTGGACTACAGGCTCTGGTTGGAACGTTCTTGAAGGGGCGCTCAGACGATTCCAAACCAGAAGAGAGCAAGCCGCGTCCAAAGCAGAAGAAGAAGCGCTGATCTCTCCAGCCAAATTTTCGCAGCGAAAATTCTCGATGCTCGAACTGAGCCACCACCCCTCACATGCGGGGATTTGACAACTCGAAGTGTGTTCTGTATCCTAAGAAGAGTTTGGCGAGTTGTGTCTTCTGCTCCCGTGCTACCACTCTCGAGTGAGAGAGTCCGTCCGGGGGCCGGCCCCGAGGTTCTGGAAGGAGCTTAAAACTCAAAGCAGCCTCCTGATGAAAATTGGGAACGCTGTGCGGGTTTTATGAGAGCTTTTCAGGATATGGGCCAGTCCAAAGCAAGTACCTCGCAGCAGCTGTTGCAGTAGTGATTTTTAGCGGCGGCGTTTGGCCTGCCGTAACGCGCAAACAAACAACATTAGTGTTAGAGAGGAAATTCGTGCCGACGTTTAATCAACTCGTGCGAAAAGGGCGGATCGCGCCGCGGTATAAGACCGCCAGTCCGGCGCTGCAAGCTTGTCCGCAGAAGCGCGGCGTGTGTACGCGCGTGTACACTACCACGCCCAAGAAGCCGAACTCGGCCCTTCGGAAAGTGGCGCGCGTGCGGTTGACGAACGGCATCGAAGTGACGACGTACATTCCCGGTGTCGGTCACAATTTGCAGGAGCACTCGATTGTGCTGATTCGCGGCGGGCGCGTGAAGGATCTGCCGGGTGTGCGCTATCACGTGGTGCGCGGCACGTTGGACGCGGCCGGAGTCAGCGACCGCAAGCAAGGAAGATCGAAATACGGAGCTAAACGGCCGAAAGGACCCGCGAAATAAGAGGCGAATAAGATATGCCACGCAGACGACGACCAGAGCCCGCGAAATTTTGCCAGATCCCGTGTACAACTCCACGCTGGCCGAGAAGTTCGTCAATTCCATGATGTGGGACGGCAAGAAGAACACTTCGCAGCGAATCTTCTATGCCGCCATGGATACGATTCGAGAGCGGACCGCCGACGATCCGTTAAAGCTTTTTAAGAAGGCGGTGGAGAACGCCAAGCCGCTGCTCGAGGTGAAGACCCGGCGCGTCGGTGGCGCCAACTACCAGGTTCCGGTCGAAGTTCCGCAGAACCGGCGCACCAGCCTGGCGATCCGCTGGATATTGCAGAACGCCCGCTCCCGTCCGGAAAAGGGAATGCCGGACAAGCTGGCGAACGAATTGAATGATGCCGCCAACATGCGCGGCGGAGCGATTAAGAAGAAGGATGATGTGCACCGCATGGCGGAGGCTAACAAGGCCTTCGCGCACTATCGTTGGTAAACAGTTTTTTGTAGGTTTTTTTATGGCTCGTACTACACCAATCGACCGGATGAGAAATATCGGCATCATGGCCCACATCGATGCCGGTAAAACCACCACCACGGAACGCATCCTGTACTACACGGGCCGCACTCATAAGATCGGTGAGGTGCACGAAGGCACGGCCATCATGGATTGGATGGAGCAGGAGCAGGAGCGGGGCATCACCATCACGTCGGCGGCTACCACCTGCCAGTGGCGCGACATTGCGATCAACATTATTGATACGCCGGGCCACGTCGACTTCACCGCGGAAGTGGAGCGCAGTTTGCGCGTGTTGGACGGCGCCGTGGCGGTGTTCGATGCTGTCGCTGGCGTGCAGCCCCAGTCGGAAACGGTGTGGCGTCAGGCCGATAAATACTCCGTTCCGAGGATCTGCTTCATCAATAAGATGGACCGCGTTGGCGCGGACTTCTATCACGCTATTGATACCATCGTCGAGCGGCTGAAGTGCCGGCCAGTTGCTATTGAGATTCCCGTCGGTGCAGAGGACCAGTTCAAGGGAACCATCGATCTGATCCGCATGAAGGCGCGGATCTGGCGTGACGAGACGTTGGGCGCCGAGTATGATGAGGCGGAAATTCCCGCTGAGCTGCTCGAAAAAGCCAAATCTTATCGCGAGCAGATGATCGAGGCGGTGGCCGAATCCGATGATCACCTGTTCGCCAAATTCGTCGAAGGTTCGCCGATTTCCGAAGAAGAGATTATGCAGGGCGTTCGCAAGGCGACCATCGCGCAGAAGATTTTCCCGGTGATCTGCGGCTCCGCCTTTAAGAATAAAGGGGTCCAGAATCTCCTCGACGCCGTCGTGGATTATCTGCCCTCGCCGGTTGAAATTCGGCCGGTGACCGGCACTCTTCCGGATGATCCCAGCGTGTCGGAAGAACGTCCCGCAACGGACGATGCGCCATTTTCGGCGCTGGTCTTTAAAATCATGACCGATCCGTTTGTGGGCCAATTGGCCTACATTCGTGTGTATTCGGGCCGTTTGGGCGCAGGCGAGTCCGTGTTCAACGTCGCGAAGAATCGCAGGGAACGCGTGGGGCGCCTGGTGAAGATGCACGCCAACAAGCGCGAGGACATCCAGGAGATCCTGGCCGGCGACATCTGCGCGGCGGTGCTGAAAAACGTTTCGACCGGCGATACGATCTGCGACGAAAAGCATCCGATTCTGCTGGAATCGATCCAGTTCCCCGAGCCGGTGATTCAGCTCGCCATCGAGCCCAAGACGAAAGCGGATCAGGAAAAGCTGGGGATGGCGATCCAGAAGCTGGTGCAGGAAGATCCCACCCTGCGCGTCTCCACCGATCCCGATACGGGGCAAACCATTCTGGCCGGCATGGGCGAGCTGCATCTGGAGATCATCGTCGATCGCATGCAGCGCGAGTTCAGCGTGGGCGCCAACGTGGGCAAGCCGCAGGTGGCTTATCGCGAAACGATTCGCGCCATGGCGGAGTACGATTACACGCACAAGAAGCAGACCGGCGGCAGCGGTCAATACGCGCGCACCAAGCTGCGGGTGGAGCCCATTCCCGGCAAAAGGATTCGAGTTTGACAACGAGGTTCAAAGGCGGCAACATCCCGAAGGAATTCATCCCGGCGGTGGAAAAGGGCGTGAAGGAGGCCCTGGAAGGCGGCATCCTGGCCGGGTATCCAATGGTGGACGTGAAGGTGGTGGTGTACGACGGCGCCTATCACGAAGTGGACTCGTCGGAAATGGCGTTCAAGATCTGCAGTTCGATCTGCGTCAAAGGAAGCCTGCCGCAAGGCCAAGCCGGTTCTGCTCGAGCCGGTAATGCGCGTCGAAGTGGTTGTGCCGGAAGACTACATGGGGCCAGTAAACGGCGATCTTATTTCCCGCCGCGGCCGGCTGGAAGGCACCGAGATTCGTGGCACCACTCAGCTCATCAAGGCCATGGTGCCGCTATCGGAGATGTTCGGATATGCGACAGAACTTCGGTCGCGCACGCAGGGCCGTGGCAGCTTCACCATGCATTTCGGGCAATACGAGGAAGTACCCAAGAATCTGGCGGAAGAAATCGTGGCGAAAGTTCAAGGAAGAGTCGTTAAATAAGGACCAGGCTTAGAGGAAGCAGGAATTAATAGGAGAGTTCATCACCCATGGCGAAGGAAAAATTTGACCGCAGCAAACCGCACGTAAACATCGGGACGATCGGGCACATCGATCACGGCAAGACGACGCTGACGGCGGCGATCACCAAGGTGCTCGGGAAGAATAATCCGAAGGTGAAGTTCCGGTCGTTCGATTCGATCGACAATGCGCCGGAAGAAAAGGCGCGCGGCATCACGATCGCGGTGGCGCACATCGAGTACGAGACCGCCAAACGGCACTACGCGCACGTGGATTGTCCGGGCCACGCCGACTACATCAAGAACATGATCACCGGGGCGGCCCAGATGGATGGGGCGATCCTGGTGGTGGCCGCCACCGACGGACCCATGCCGCAGACGCGCGAGCACGTGCTGCTGGCCCGGCAGGTGGGCGTGCCGTGCATCGTGGTGGCGCTGAACAAAGTGGACATGGTGGATGATCCCGAGCTGCTCGAGCTGGTGGAGCTGGAAGTGCGCGAGCTGCTGTCAGAAGTACCAGTTTCCGGGCGACGATCTGCCGGTGGTGCGGGTGAGCGCGCTGGGAGCGTTGAACGGGGAAGAGAAGTGGGAAAAGACGGTATTGGAGCTCGATGAACAAGGTGGACGAGTACGTGCCGCTGCCGGCGCGCGACATCGACAAGCCGTTCCTGATGCCGATCGAAGACATCTTCTCGATTCAAGGGCGCGGGACGGTGGTGACCGGGCGCATCGAGAAGGGGATCTGCAAGGTCGGCGAGGAAATGGAGATCGTGGGCTTCAAGGACACGCGCAAGACGGTGGTGACGGGCGTGGAAATGTTCAAGAAGCTTTTGGACGAAGGGTCGAGCCGGCGACAACGTCGGGCTGCTGCTGCGCGGTATTGAAAAGGACGACGTGGAGCGCGGGCAGGTGATCGCGAAGCCGGGAACGATCACGCCGCACAAGAAGTTCAAGGGCGAGATTTATGTGCTGAGCAAGGAAGAGGGCGGGCGGCACACGCCGTTCTTTAAGGGATACCGGCCGCAGTTTTATTTCCGGACCACGGACGTGACCGGAGTGACGGAGTTGCCGGCTGGGACCGAGATGGTGATGCCGGGCGACAACGTGGGTCTGGTGGTCGAGCTGATCACGCCGGTGGCCATGGACAAGGGGTTGCGGTTCGCGATCCGCGAAGGCGGCCGGACCGTGGGCGCCGGAACCGTGACCGAGATAATCGAGTAACCAATGAGCCTAAGAGAACGCATTCGCATCCGCCTCAAAGCGTACGATCATCGGATCTTGGACCAGTCGACGACCGAGATCGTCGACACCGCCAAGAGGACTGGCGCACAGGTGGCCGGTCCGATTCCGTTGCCGACCATTAAGAATCGTTATACCGTGCTGCGATCGCCGCACGTGGACAAGAAGTCGCGCGAGCAGTTCGAGATTCGCACGCACAAGCGGCTGCTCGACATCCTTGAGCCGACCCAGGACACCGTGGATGCATTGATGAAGCTGGATCTGCCGGCGGGCGTGGATGTGGAGATCAAGGCCTTTGGTAAGAAATAGCAGGTAGAAGGAGGGCGGCTGGCCGCCACCGATCGATCTTATGACTCCAGGAATTCTAGGCAAAAAAATCGGCATGACGCAAGTCTTCCGTGCCGACGGGCAAGTGGTGCCGGTCACTCTTACTCAAGGCCGGACCATGCGTCGTCGTGCAGCGCAAGACGCCGACCAACGACGGTTATGACGCCGTGCAGCTCGGGTTGGTGGAGTTCGCGAAAGCCTCGCGCACTACCAAGCCATTTGCCGGTCATTTGAAGAAGGCCAGTGCCGATGGAGTAAGGTTCCTGCGCGAGCTGCGGATGCGTCCCGGCGACGACGATCTAAAGCAGGGCGACCGGGTGCTGGTGGATCAGTTCAAGCCCAAGGACAAAGTGGATGTGGTGGGTGTGAGCAAAGGCCGCGGTTTCGGCGGTCTGGTGAAGCGGCATCATTTCCGCGGCGGTCCGGAGTCGCATGGTTCCATGTTCCATCGCGCTCCCGGATCGATCGGCGCATCCAGCTTTCCCTCGCGCGTTTTTCCGGGAACCCGCATGGCGGGCCAACTGGGCGATCAACAGGTGACGGTGCGGAATCTTGAGGTCGTGGACGTCGTGGCCGAAGATAACGTCCTGGTGGTCAAGGGCGCGGTGCCCGGTCCGAATGGGGGCTACGTGCTGGTCAAGAGGGCCAAGAGGTAACCAACATGCCGAGCGTGGAAGTCGTCGATTTGAATAACGCGGTGGTCGGGTCGGTCGACCTGGCCGAGGAAGTCTTCGCCGCGCCGTTAAACGAAGACCTGTTGTACGAAGCGGTGCGGCACTCCCAGGCTGGCCGGCGCAGTGGAACGGCCAAGACCAAGACGCGGCACGAAGTATCCGGTTCGGGAAAGAAGCTCTGGAAGCAAAAGGGCACCGGCCGCGCTCGCATGGGTTCCATTCGCTCGCCGCTGTGGCGGCACGGCGGGACTACGCACGGTCCGCAGCCGCGCGACTACAGCTACAAGCTGCCGAGGAAGATGCTGCTAGGCGCTTTGCGCTCTGCCTTATCGGCCAAGCTGCGTGACGGCGAGCTGCGGATCGTACAGGAATTTTCGCTGGCGGATCACAAAACTAAGGCCATGCGTGCGGTGCTCGATACGTTGGGAGCGCCCAAGACGGTGTTGCTGGTGGACAACGGCGAGAACCGGAACCTGTCGCTCGGTTCCAGAAATCTGGCGGGCGTAAAACTGGTCGCCAGCAGGGATGTCGAAGTCTACGACCTGCTCGCGCATGCCGGGGTGGTGCTGTCGCAAGCCGCTGCGTTGAAGCTGTCGGAGGCGCTTGCAAAATGACTATTTACGACGTGATCAAGCGGCCCATCGTGACGGAGAAGGGCGTAACCAAGAAAGACACGGAGCGCACGCTGTGCTTCGAAGTAGCGCCGGCGGCCAACAAGGTGATGGTGAAGGCCGCTGTCGAGCAATTGTTCAAAGTGAAAGTAGCCGACGTCCGCACCGTCAGCCAGACCGGTAAGCTGCGGCGGCGCGGAAGATTTTCCGGCTACCGCTCGGATTGGAAGAAGGCCTACGTGCGATTAAAGGCGGGCGAAAAGGTTCCCGAGTACGCGGAGATCTAAGGAAGAGGACACACCATCATGCCGATGAAAAAATACAATCCCACGAGCGCGAGCCGGCGCTTCATGACGGTCGTCTCTCGGGAAGAGATCACCAAGGAGGTGCCCGAGAAGTCGCTCGTTCGAGGCAAGCAGCGGACCGGCGGCCGCGATAGCCGGGGACGCATTTCCAGCCGGTTTCGCGGCGGCGGCGCCAAGAAAGCCTATCGCGTCATCGATTTTAAGCGCGACAAAATTGCTATTCCGGCCACCGTGGCGGCCATTGAATACGATCCCAACCGGACCGCGCGTATCGCGCTGCTGCACTACGCCGACGGCGAGAAACGTTACATCGTGTGCCCGGTCGGTTTGGAGGTTGGCCGAACGGTGAGTTCGGGACCGAATGCGGATATCCTGATCGGCAATGCGCTGCCGCTCAAAAACATTCCAGCCGGCACCGTGGTGCACAATATCGAGCTGCGGCCAGGTAAAGGCGCGCAGATGGCGCGTTCGGCCGGCGCGCAAGCGCAACTGGTTTCGCGCGAAGGCGGCATTGCTCTTCTGAAATTGCCCTCCGGCGAAGTGCGCCGCGTGCAAGTGGATTGTATGGCGACCATCGGCCAGGTGGGCAACGTCGAGCACGAGAACGAGTCGCATGGCAAGGCGGGCAAGACCCGCTGGTTGGGGCGGCGGCCGCACAACCGCGGCGTCTCAATGAATCCCGTGGATCATCCGCACGGCGGAGGCGAGGGCAAAACTTCGGGAGGCCGTCATCCCGTGACACCTTGGGGACAGCCCACCCGCGGATTCAAAACGCGCAACAACAAGCGCACCGACAAGTGGATTGTGAGCCGAAAAGCCAAGAAATAAGATGCGGACAACGATATGAGCAGATCGCTGAAAAAAGGCCCCTTTACCGACGACCACTTGGCCATCAAGGTGGCCGACATGAACGCTAAGAACGAAAAGAAGGTGGTTCGTACATGGTCCCGGCGTTCGACCATTTTGCCCGAATTTATCGGGCACACGCTGGCGGTCCACAACGGCAAGAAGTTCATTCCGGTCTACATCACCGAGAACATGGTGGGCCGGAAGCTGGGTGAGTTCTCACCGACGCGCCAGTTCCGGGGCCACTCGGTGAAGGCCGCCGCCGCCCCAACCGACAAGACGGCTAAACCGGCGTAAACGAGGGATTCAGATGCAAGCCAAGGCAGAAGCCAGATACGTTCGAACGTCGCCGCAGAAGGCGCGGCTGGTGGTGGATTTGATTCGCGGCCGCTCCGCCAATGAAGCGCGCATCATCCTGCGCCAGACCAACAAGCGCATGGCCCCGATGGTGCTGAAGGTTTTGGATTCGGCCATCGCCAACGCCGAGAATCGCAATAACGATGTCGATCCGGACGAGCTGTTCGTGTCGGAGGCTTACGTAAACGAGGGGCCGCGCATGAAACGCATCCGGCCCGCGCCCATGGGCCGCGCGTTTCGCTATCAGAGGCGGATGGCGCACATTGTCGTCAAGGTCAGCGAAAAGAAGCAAGCCGAACAAGCGGAGAACCAATAGTGGGACAAAAAGTACATCCATACGGATTCCGGCTGGGCGTTACCAAAACCTGGCAATCACGCTGGTTCGCCAAGCAGGATTACGCGAAGCTGCTCAAAGAAGACCTGGACCTGAAAGGGTCGCTGCGGGAGCGTCTGAAGGCCGCCGGCGTGAGTTCGGTGGAAGTGGATCGTCCCGGCAACAAGCTGCGCGTCACCATTCGCACTTCGCGGCCCGGCATCATCATCGGCCGCAAGGGCGCCGAAATCGAGAAGCTGAAACAAGACCTCGCTAAGAAAACCAACCGCGAGGTGTTCATCGATATTCAAGAAGTGCACAAGCCGGAATTGGATGCGCAACTGGTGGCCGAATCGATCGCGCTGCAACTGGAAAAGCGCGTCGCGTTTCGAAGAGCCATGCGCAAAGCGGTGGATTCGGCTTTGCGGTTCGGTTGCAAGGGTATTAAGGTCCGGGTGTCGGGCCGGCTGAACGGCGCCGAAATCGCCCGCAGTGAGTGGTACCTGCAAGGCCAGCTGCCGCTGCACACTCTGCGCGCTGACATCGACTATGGATTCGCGCAGGCTTACACGACCTATGGAGTGATCGGCGTCAAGTGCTGGACCTATAAGGGCGAGATTCTGGATGGCGGACGGCGGGCTTCATTGCAAAACGAACCCGAGCCTCGCCGGCCGCTGCGGGATCGGGACCGTCGCGAGCGGCGCGGGCCTATGGGAGGTCCGTCGCCCGTGGAAGCGTCGGGTCCGGTGGTGCAATCTGCTCCGCCGGAGTTGCCTCCCGTTGGCCGAACAGCGCCCATCCTGCCGCCGTTGGCTCCGCCGCAGCCGAGCTGGAAGCAGGAGCTGAAGCAGGAAAGCCCCGCCCCGGCAGAATCGACGGACGCCGCGCCGCCATCACCCCCGGATAAGCAGGAGTAACAAGGAAGTTACTGGAGACACAACGCCGTGTTGATGCCAAAGAAAGTGAAGTACAGGAAACAGCAGCGTGGCCGCATGACCGGGAAGGCCTGGCGAGGATCCTCGCTCGCCTTCGGCGACTACGGTCTCAAAGCCATGCGCTGCGGTTGGATCACCGACCGCCAGATCGAGGCGGCCCGCATCGCCATGACACGCTTTATCAAGCGCGGCGGCAAAGTATGGATCCGGCTGTTTCCCGATAAGCCGATCACCAAGAAGCCCGCGGAAACCCGCATGGGAAAAGGCAAGGGCGCCCCGGAACAATGGGTCGCGGTCATTCGCCCCGGGAAGATTCTCTTCGAAATGGAGGGAGTGCCGAAGGCCACCGCGGAAGAAGCGTTTCGATTGGCGGCCGGCAAGCTGCCCTTGCCCACCAAGGTGGTCAGCCGCGATCACGCTGGAGAATAACCGATGCGAGCAGACAAAGTCAGGGAAATCGACAACACCGACCTCGAGCGCCAGAAGCGCCGAGCTGCGCGAACAGATGTTCCGGCTGCGTTTCCAGATGGAGATGGGGCAGACCGACGGGCTGAAAAAGCTGCGCGCGATTCGAAAGGACCGGGCCCGTATGCTCACCATCCTGCGCGAGCGCGAATTACATCCGGAAACCGCGCCCCAACCGGTAACCAAGAAGAAGCGAGGCAAATAAGGAAATGGCGACAGCGGATTCGGCAGAGCAAAAGATCGGCCATAAGAACGAGAAGATCGGCCAGGTGGTTTCCGCCCGGATGCAGAAGACCATCGTGGTGGAAGTAACGCGGCGCGTGCCGCATCCGGCCTATAAGCGAATTATTAAGAAGCGAAATAAGTTCTATGCCCACGACGAAGAGCGTACCGCTCAGGTTGGCGACGTGGTGCGAATCATCGAATGCCGCCCGATGAGCAAGCTGAAGCGCTGGCGCTTGGGCGAGGTGCTGCGGAAAGCGGTGCAGGTAGCCGTCGAGCCGGGTGCCGTTGATTTGGACATGGTTCAATCCACTTCTGGATCGAAATCTCCCACCGCGAAAAAAACCAGGAGGAAACCGTCATGATTGGGATGCGCACCATCCTCGAAGTGGCCGACAACAGCGGCGCGCGTAAATTGCAGTGCATTTTGCCCCGTGGCGGGGACCTGGGATTGCGAGCGGGCCTGGGCGACGTGATTACCGCCAGCGTCAAGGAGGCTACGCCCGAATCTCCCATCAAGAAGGGCAAGGTGGTTCGATGCGTGATCGTCCGGATGCGCAAGGAATCCCGCCGCAGGGATGGTACTTACATTCGCTTCGATTCCAATGCCGCCGTTCTGATTAACGAAGTGGGCGAGCCGGTGGGTACGCGCGTGTTTGGCCCGGTGGCGCGCGAACTGCGCGACAAGAAATTCATGAAGATCGTTTCCCTCGCCCCGGAGGTGATCTGATGCCGGCGCGCGGTGCTCAGGGAGGCGCTGGCCGCCGGGGCTTCGTCAAGCATGCGGCCAAGAGTCACATTAAAGTTCGCCTGAAAAAAGATGATCAGGTGAAGGTCATTGCCGGTCGCGATAAAGGCAAAACCGGCCGCGTGCTGTCGGTCGATCCCGCTCGCGGAACCGTTCTGGTGGAAGGCGTTTCCATGATCAAGCGCCACACTCGCCCCAATCCGTCCAAACAGATCAAGGGCGGAATTGCGGAGAAAGAAAGCTCCATCTCAATCTCCAACGTAATGGTGTTAACCTCCGGCGGTGTGCCGTCACGAGTCGGCTACAAATTGGAAGGAAGCGGCACGGTCACGCACCGGGTGCGCATCGCCAAGAAAAGTGGCGAGCCGCTCGACAAGCGCGGTTAGGAACTGGAACCATGGCAAAGGAAAAGAAACCAAAATCAACCGAGGCTCCCGAGCCGCAAGAAACCGCGAAACCGGCCAAGAAGGCCAAGCCGTCCGATGCCCGGCTGAGGCTGCACTATAAGGAGCGCGTGATTCCCGCGCTGGTGAAGGAGTTCGGCTACAAAAACGTGATGGCCGTCCCGAAAATTCAAAAAGTGTCGGTCAACATCGGGCTGGGCGAAGCCACTCAGAACGCCAAGCTTATGGACGGCGCCGTAAATGAACTGGGCCAGATTGCCGGACAAAAGCCGGTGGTCACGAAAGCCAAAAAATCAATCGCTGCCTTTAAGCTGCGCGAAGGCATGTCGATCGGAGCCATGGTGACGTTGCGCGGCGATCGCATGTACGAGTTTCTGGACCGCCTCATGAACGTCGCGCTTCCGCGCGTGCGCGACTTTCGCGGCGTCTCCAGCAAGTCGTTTGACGGCCGCGGCAACTACACCCTGGGAATCCGCGACCAGCTGATTTTTCCCGAGATCGATTACAACAAAGTTGAAAAGGTCAAGGGCATGAATATTTCGATTACAACTACCGCGAGAACCGATGCCGAAGGACTCGCGTTGTTAAAACAGATGGGAATGCCGTTTCGCCAGTGAGCGGCGCTCAAGGAGACCAATAGCGACAAAATATGGCAACCACAGCCAAGATCGTCAAGGAACTGAAGAAGCCGAAATTCAAAATCCGGCATCGCAACCGCTGCTTCCGGTGCGGCCGCCCGCGGGGCTACATTCGCAAGTTTCACTTGTGCCGCATCTGTTTCCGCCAGCTCGCGTTAGCGGGCGAGGTTCCGGGTGTCGTCAAGGCCAGCTGGTAGGTGGAGATAGACCATGGGTACATCGGATCCTATCGCCGACATGCTAACGCGCATCCGCAATGCTCAGGCCGCCCGCCATCCCAAGGTGGACGTCCCGGCTTCCAAGCTGAAAATGGAGATCGCGCGCATTCTCAAGGAAGAAGGCTTCATCACCAACTTCAAGCTGGCCGAGGAAGGCGCTAAGAAGAGCATTCGCATCTATCTCAAATACACCCCCGGCAACATGCCCGTGATCTCGCGCATCGAGCGCGTGTCCCGTCCCGGTTGTAGGGTCTATGTCGGGAATCGAGAAGTTCCCAAGGTGCTCGGCGGCTTGGGCATCAACATACTCACTACACCGCGCGGAGTGATGACGGGCTCCACGGCTCGCAAGGAGCGCGTGGGGGGCGAAGTGCTCTGCCACTTATGGTAATGAGCTAGAAGAGGACCATCATGTCACGAGTTGGCAAAAAACCTATTCCGCTGCCGAAAGGCGTGAAGATCACGCTGGGCGGCGACATTTCCGTGGAAGGCCCCAAAGGTAAACTCCGGGTTCCTCTCCCCAGCCGGAATTCAAATTCGTCAGGCGGACGGCCATCTGGAGTTGATCTCGCGACTCCGATCAGTACGCTGCCCTGCACGGTCTCACTCGCGCGCTGGCCGCTGCCGCCGTCCAAGGAGTCTCCACCGGTTTCACGCGCGAACTCGACATTACCGGCGTCGGATTCCGCGCCGATGTGAAGGGCAAAATCGCCACGTTCACTCTGGGCTATTCGCATCCCATCGAAGTTTTATTGCCAGAGGGCGTCGATCTTAAGATAGATAAGCAAACGCATCTGGTCCTCAGTGGTTACGACAAGCAAATGGTTGGCCAGATCGCCGCCAACATTCGCGCCTTGCGTCCACCCGACCCTTACAAGAACAAAGGCATCCGATACACCGGAGAAGTGCTTCGCAAGAAGGTCGGCAAGACCGGAGCGGGCGGAGCAGGAGCAAAGTAGAATGGCACGATCCTCCAAGAATGATGTGCGCGTCCGCATCCATGACCGCATCCGGCTTAAAGTTCGCGGGACCGGCGAGCGGCCCCGGCTGGCGGTGTTTCGCAGCCTGAAACATATCTACGTGCAAGTGATTGACGATCGGCAAGGCCAGACCTTGGCGGCGGCTTCGTCCGGAGAAAAGAAGGGCGCACGTCAAAAGCGGCGGCAACGTGGCCGGCGCCAAAGAGATCGGAAAGCTGATCGCCGAACGCGCCCAAGCCAAGGGAATTACGAAAGTAGTCTTCGACCGGGGCGGTTATCTGTATCACGGAAGAGTCAAGGCTCTCGCGGATGCGGCCCGACAAGCAGGATTGGAGTTCTAAATAATGGCGGCCACACCCGTAGGCAAGCGCATCGACGCCGGCTCGCTCAATCTCAAGGAGCAAGTGGTGTCCATCAACCGCGTCACCAAAGTGGTGAAGGGCGGCAAGAACCTGAGTTTTTCAGCCTTGGTCGTGGTGGGCGACCCGGGTGCCCGAATCGTCGGATTTGGCACCGGCAAGGCCAAGGAAGTTCCGGCCGCGATCAAGAAGGGCATTGAAGCGGCGAAAAAGAATCTGCGCAAGATCAATGTCCTCGAAACTACCATCTTGCACCGGGTGGAAGGGCGTTTCGGCAGCGGTTTAGTGCTGCTCAAGCCGGCTCCGGCAGGAACCGGCGTCATTGCCGGCGGACCCGTGCGCGCCGTCATCCAGGCGGTTGGAATTGCCAACGTGCTCACTAAATCGATTGGCTCGCATAATCCGCATAACGTCGTCAAGGCCACCATCAACGCGCTGGAACAGTTGCGCGACAAAGCTCAAGTGGCGGAGATGCGCGGCCTGACTCAGGAGAAAGTGTAGCCGCGAGCTCGGAACGGAACTTTACTAATGGCAGACGGAACGATCAAAATTAAATTAGTGGGTAGCCCCATTTGCTGTCCCGAGAAGCACAAGGCCATCGTGCGCTCGCTCGGCTTGAAGAAAATGAACCGAACCGTGGTGCGGCCAGATAACGCCGCGTTTCGCGGAATGGTGGCCAAAATCCCGCACTTGTTGGCTATCGTGAAGGACTGACATGAATCTCAGCAATCTGAGGCCGCCGCGCGGTCAGAAACAAAAGAAGCAGCGTATTGGACAGGGCATGGGCACCGGACGCGGCAAGTATTCCGGCCGCGGGGCCAAGGGCGCCCGCTCGATTTCCGGCTACAGCATCATGCGCGGTTTCGAAGGCGGCCAGATGCCTTTGCATCGCCGCCTGCCCAAGCGCGGCTTCACCAATATTTTTCGGAAGGAATACGCGATCATCAATGTGGGCCGCCTGGAGCAGCTCGCCGGCGACGCCTTTACTCCGGAGGCGTTGCTCGAGCTGGGCGTAATCAAGAAACTCGGCGCCGGACTCAAAGTGCTCGGCTCCGGCGACCTGACTCGCAAAGTTACCGTGCACGCCCACCTGTTTTCAAAATCGGCTCTGGACAAGATCCAGAAGGCCGGCGGAAGCGGAGAAGTGATAGGAAGTAAAACGTAGCGCCCGCGTCGGGCCAAGGTAGGCAAAGATGAGGTTTTTCGAAGCCGTCGCCAACATTTTTCGGATTCCGGACCTGCGGAAGCGCGTGTTCTTCACGCTCGCTCTGCTGGCTGTTTACAGGCTGGGAGGACACATTCCTACGCCCGGCATCGATGCCAACCGGCTGCAGGAATTCTTCCAGCAAAATCAGGGCACGCTCTTCGGCTTCATTGACCTGTTCAGCGGCGGCATGTTCCGCCGGCTGACCATTTTTGCTCTGGGCATCATGCCCTACATCACGGCGTCCATCATCCTGCAGCTTGCTCACCGTGGTGGTCCCAACCCTGGAAAAACTGCAGAAGGAAGGCGAACTCGGCCGCCGAAAAATCACTCAGTGGACCCGTTATCTGACCATCATACTCGCCCTCATGCAGTCCTTTGGAATCGCCCTGACCCTGGAGAAGTCCGAGGGCGGTTTCGTGCTGGCTCCAGGCATCGGGTTCCTGCTGATGACCATCCTTACGCTGACCGCCGGCACCACCTTCATCATGTGGCTGGGCGAGCAGATCTCCGAACGCGGCATCGGCAACGGCATGTCGCTGCTGATCTTTACCGGAATTGTGGTCGGCCTCCCGCGCGCCATTGAAAACATCTACGATCACGTATTCAAGGTTCACGACTGGACGCCTATCCATCTGATCGTCATCCTGGCCATGATGATCGCCGTGGTCGCTTTCATCGTGCTGGTCGAGCGCGGTGAGCGCAGGATTCCCGTGCAGTACGCCAAGCGCGTGGTGGGGCGCCGCATGATGGGCGGGCAGTCCACGCACCTTCCGCTCAAAGTCAACGCCGGCGGCGTCATCCCCGTCATCTTCGCCTCTTCGCTCTTGGCTTTCCCGCAAACCCTGATGAGCTGGAACATCGTCAAAAACAGCCCATTCTTGAGCGGGATGTTGAACTCCATCGGCGGCGCGCAGCCACTCTATTACCTGCTGTTCGTGGTGCTGATCATCTTCTTCTGCTTCTTCTACGTGTCCATTATCTTCAATCCCAACGAAGCGGCGGATAACATGCGCAAGTACGGCGGATTCATCCCGGGCATCCGGCCGGGCAAGAACACTGCCGACTACATGAACAAGATTCTCACCAAGATCACCGTCGTCGGCGGCCTGTACCTTTCCGTCCTCTCCATCATCCCCACCATCATGATCCAGGGCATCAAACTGCAGCGGCTGCCCCTGATCGGCAACTGGATTGATACTTACTTCCCGCGCTGGCTGCTGGACGGCCTGAACGTCAACTTTTATTTCGGCGGCACGTCGCTGCTGATTGTGGTCGGCGTCGCCATGGACACCGTGAATCAAATCGAAGCCCAGCTCATCATGCGGCATTACGAAGGCTTCACCCCGCGAGCCGGCCGGATTCGCGGCCGCCGCAGCAGTTTGTCATGAGGCGGAAAGTCAATTACAATAGAAATATCAGTCACTTTTCCGAGGCGGGTTTGGTGTGCCCTGGCCGCCTCCTGGATCCTGTGATTGGAGAATGATTATCCGTAAAAACCGCAACGAACTGGAGCAGATGCGTAAGAGCGGGATGCTGGTGTGGCAGATCCTTCATGACTTGGCCGGAATGGTCCAGGAAGGCGTCAGCACCCAGGACCTCGAAGTTGCGGCCGAGAAGATGATGAAGGACGCCGGGGCGAAGCCCGCGTTCAAGGGTTATTACACCGCGGCGGCGGGCAGCAAGTATCCCTTTGTCCTGTGCACTTCGGTGAACGAGCAGATCGTGCACGGGATGCCGTCGGCGAAAATGAAGTTGAAGAAGGGCGACATCGTCTCTATCGACACCGGAGTCCAGTTGAACGGTTACTACGGCGATTCGGCGATCACCGTTCCGGTGGGCGAAATCAGCGATTCCTTGAAGCGCCTGTTGGCGGTGACCAAGGAGTCCCTGGAACTGGCCATCGATCAGGCTCGCCCGGGCAATCGGCTGTTCGATATTTGCGGAACGGTCGAGCAGCACGTGGTGAAGAACGGATTTTCGGTAGTGCGAGAGATGGTCGGGCATGGCATCGGGACGAAGTTGCACGAGGAGCCTCAGGTCCCCAATTACGTGGATCGGAGGAATGAGAACCCGCGCCTGAAGGAAGGCATGGTGCTCGCCATCGAGCCGATGGTGAACGCCGGTGCGGCGGATATGAAGGTATTGGCCGACAAGTGGACCGCGGTCACGAAGGACGGGTCATGCTCGGCCCATTTTGAGCATTGTGTCGCGGTGACCGCCGACGGTCCGTGGGTGTTAACGCGGCCGTGACGTCCATTGAAGCGATTGTGATGGAGTTGCTGCCGAACGCGATCGTTCGCGTGAAACTGGCCAATCAGGGTTCGGTTTTGGCGCATGCGGCCGGTGCGGCCAAGACAAATTTTATGCGGGTCCGTCCGGGGGATCGGGTCCAGGTGGAATTATCGCCCAACGATCCAGGGCGGGGAAGAATTATTCGGCTGTTGAAGTAGCGGCAGCGCAAGGAGTACCTGAAATGAAGGTTCGAGCGTCCGTCAAGAAAATGTGCGATAAATGCAAGGTGATCAACCGTGCGGGAGTGGTGCGGGTAATCTGCCCCAATCCGAAACATAAACAGCGGCAAGGATAAAGGATAAAGGAATCATATATGGCGCGAATTGCAGGTGTCGATTTACCGGCGAAAAAGCGGGCTGCTATTGGACTTACCTATATCTACGGTATCGGCCGAACCCGTGCCCTCTCGTTGCTCCACAGAGCGGGAGTGGATACGGAAAAGAAGGTAGCCGACCTCACCGAAGACGAGGTCAATCGGATCCGTACGCTGATCGAAAACGAAGGCGCGGTCGAAGGCGATCTGCGCAAAGAGCTTTCGATGAACATCAAGCGCCTCATCGAAATGGGCGCTTATCGTGGGCTGCGCCATCGCCGCGGTCTGCCGGTACGGGGCCAGCGAACCCACACCAATGCTCGCACTCGCAAAGGTCCGCGCCGCGGAACCGTCGCCAATAAGAAGAAAGCCTGCGCGAAGACATGAGAAGCGCAAAGGGTGCGGCGTGCACCTCCATACCAACAAGAAACCGTTTCGCGCCGCGCTCCGTTTTGCGTGCGCTGTGAAGACATAAGGACAAATAATGGCAAAAGCCCCGGCCAAAACCGCCAAGAAGAAAAGCTTCAAGAAGAAGGAAAAGAAGACTGTCTCGATTGGTCTGGTGCATATCCAGGCTTCGTTTAACAACACCATCGTGACGTTCACCGATTTAGTCGGCAACGTGCTGGCCTGGTCGAGCGCCGGATCGCTCGGGTTCCGCGGTTCGCGGAAAGGGACTCCTTTCGCGGCGCAGCAGGCGTCTTTAACGGCCGCAAATAAAGCCAAGGAATATGGTCTGCGAACAGTCGAGGTGCGCGTGGCTGGCCCCGGAGCCGGGCGGGAATCCGCCGTTCGCGCTCTCGCCACCGTAGGCATCGAAGTGAAAGCAATCAAGGATCGGACGCCGATACCGCACAATGGGTGCCGGCCACCCAAGCGGCGTCGCGTCTGACGCGGCTGCTGTATAGCGTTTTGTGAAAGCAGGAAGAAGGCCCTCGGGCCGTAAACTGCACCTTTTGTATGAGGAAGGTATGAGAATCAATGGCTAGATACAATGGCCCCGTCTGCCGGTTGTGCCGGCGCGAGGGCATGAAATTATTTCTGAAGGGCGAGCGCTGCCACACCGAGAAGTGCGCCATCGAGAAGCGCAACTTCCCTCCCGGCCAGCATGGCAAGGATCGCAAGCCTAAAATCGTCGGCTTTGGACTCCAGTTGCGCGAAAAGCAAAAGGCTCGCCGCTACTACGGCCTGCTGGAAAATCAGTTCCGCAACCTGTTTGAGAAGGCCGCGGCTCAGAAGGGCATCACCGGCGAAACCATGCTCTCTTCTCTCGAACGGCGTCTCGATAACGTCGTCTACCGCATGGGACTGGGAACCAGCCGCAGCCAGGCGCGCCAGCTCGTCCGTCACGGCCATCTGCTGGTGAACGGCCGAAAAGTCAATATCCCTTCCTTTGAGGTCAAGCCCAACGATGTGATCGAAATCCGCGAAAAAAGTAAAAACAACACCACCATCCTGGCTGCCCGCGACGCCACCGCGCACGCACCTTCGCCCAACTGGCTGGAAGTCGATCGCGATAATCTCAAAGGCAAAGTGCTCGCGCAGCCCAAACGAGAAGAGCTGGTGCAGATCCAACTGAACGAGCAGTTGATCGTCGAATTGTACTCGAAATAAAACCGTTCCTCCGCGTGAACGCGAAGCTCGCGAGGAACCAAAGAAAAGGAATTGAGCATGTTTAAAGGTTTTCAGAAGCCGAAAAGATTAGTTGCGAATACCGAAACGCTCACCGAGCGCTACGGAATGTTCACCGCCCAGCCGTTCGAGCGCGGATTCGGATCCACCATTGGCACCGGTCTGCGCCGCGTATTGCTGAGTTCCATCGAGGGCGCTGCCATCACTTCGGTCCGCATCGAAGGCGTCGCGCACGAGTTCAGCCCCATCCCCGGAGTTGTCGAGGACGCCACCGACATCATCCTGAACCTTAAGGAAGTGCCCTTCAAGATGATCGGCGAGGGCACCCGCGTGGCCCGCCTGCGCGTCGACCATCCCGGCCAAGTGCTGAGCGGCCAGATTGAGACCGACCAGGATGTGGAAGTCCTGGATCGCAACCTGCCCATCGCAACCGTCGGCGAGGGCGGCAAGCTCAATATCGAGATGCGCCTCAAGGCCGGCCGCGGTTATGTGGCCGCCGACCGCAACTACGACGAGGACCTGCCGATCGGATACATCCCCATCGATTCGGTTCATTCGCCTGTCCGCAAAGTGAATTTCTCCGTCGAAGCCGCGCGCCTCGGCCAGATGACCGATTACGACAAGCTCACCATCGAAGTCTGGACCAACGGCGCCATTTCTCCCCAGGACGCCATCGGTCAGGCCGCCAAGCTGCTCAAGGATCATATGGCGATCTTCATCAACTTCGAAGAGTTGCCCGAAGCAGCCGAAGAACCCGCCGACCGCGGCATCAGCCAGATGAACGAAGTGCTCAATCGTTCCGTCGAGGAACTCGAATTGAGCGTGCGTTCCTACAACTGCCTCAAGAACGCCAATATTCAGACCATCGGCGACCTGGTTCAGAGGACCGAAGCCGAAATGCTGCGCACCAAGAACTTCGGCCGCAAATCTTTGAACGAGATCAAGGAAATTCTCGCCAATCTGGGCCTGACCTTCGGCATGAAGTTCGATGCGCAAGGCCGCTTAGTGGCTCCGCCTCCGTCCTTGCCCCACTACGGTGGAGTGCCGGAGCTTGATGATGAGGGCCAGGGCCTCGACGAGGTAGCGGAATAACGTCATGCGACACGGACGAGCCGGATACAAGCTCAAGCGAAACGTCGCCGCGCGCGATTCGTTGCTGCGCGGCTTGGTCACCAGCGTGATCGAGAACGATTTCGCCATCACCACCATCACCAAGGCTAAGGCTGCCCGCCCGCTGGTCGACAAAATGATCACTCTCGCCAAGGAAGATACGCTGCATTCCCGCCGTCAAGCTGCCGCCTTCCTACGAACGCCCGCCTCCGTCAAGAAACTGTTCGACAAGCTGGGAACCAAGTTCGGACAGCGCAGCCGGCGGCTATAGCCGGATCGTGCGGCTGGGCTGGCGAAAGGGCGACGGCGCCGAACTCGCCAAACTCGAATTGATGGGTACCGAACTGGTCAAACGCGCCGCCGAACGCGCCAAGCGCCGCGAGGAACGCCTAAAGGCTATCAAGGAAGGCCGCCACGGTGAGGGCGAAGAGGGCGGCGAGGGCGAGCAAGAAGAATCGTAGCGGCAGGGATCAAACTGATCCCGAAGCCCGCCACCACGTCCGCGGCATAGTGGTACCGGCCATAGATGGTCGCTACCCCGACGCTGATCGCATACACCAGCATCAGATAACCGAACCGCTTCCGTTCCGGAAGATAGGCCAGCCACGCCCATGCCGCCGAGAATGCCGACGACACGTGCGCGCTCGGAAAAACGCTGGAGTGGATTCCGTAGCCGCCCACCAGCCACAAATTCAGTCGCCGCAGCGCTGTCATCACATGCGGCATGTCCGCTCCATCAAAAGCGACGCGCGGAGGATCGGAAGGGAAGTAAGGAAATAAAGCGTAGGAGAGCAGCGTGCCGAGCAGATAGAAGAACACCACGCGGTTCACTCGCTCTCGATGATGTTCGATATACAGAGCCGCGACCACGAACGGCCCCACCGCGTACACCAGCAGGTAGCAGAATTCCAAATACAGCGGCCCTAGCGCGCCCAGCGATTCGATCGCCTTCTGCAGCCCATACCGATACAGCAGTAGCTGGTCCCAGCGCTCCCAGGTCAATTCCAAGTGAACATTCCGTGGCAGCGTCGAGAACCAATCCATCTCCCGATACGCGATCAGCACCAGAGCGATAGCCATCCAGTCGCGTGCGATGCTGAAGAACTCCCGGTGTCCCCGCTTCTCTGCGTACGCCAGCACCACGAACAGGGCGGCAACCAGCAGCACTACCGCGAACGGTAACAGCGCGACCTGCGGCGCCAATGGAAATGCAGGCGCAATGAAAGCGACATAGCCAAAATAGACGATCAGAAGCCACTCCGACGATCGAAGCGCTCCGATCACCGCCCGGCTTCCGCGCCCAAACGAATCAGTTGCTCGGCGTGCTTCAGATGCTTCCGGCGTGACGCGTTGGCCGGACAACATGCGGCCGATCTCTCGCGTGCGAGCTTCTCCGGTCAGCTCCTCCACCTCGGCGATGGTTCGCCCCTTCACCTCGCGCTTCTCCACGAAGTAATGATGGTCGGCAAAACCGGCCACCTGCGCCAGATGCGTGACGCACAGCACTTGATTCGCCGCCGACAGCTTTTTCAGCCGCCTTCCCACCGCCTCCGCTACCCGTCCCCCGATGCCGGCATCGATCTCGTCGAACACCAGGGTCCGCTGTACCCCGTCGGCTCTCGCCGGACGCCCGATCGCGGTTTTCAAAGCCAGCGCAATGCGCGACAGTTCGCCGCCCGAGGCCACTTTATCCAGCGTGCGCGGCTCTTCGCCCGCATTGGCGGAAATCAGAAAATCCACCCGATCCGCGCCGTGCTCGGACCAATCCGCCGCCGATAACTCGACCAGAAATATCGCGTTTTCAAGCGCAAGTGAATCGAGTTCCTTTTTCACTTTCGCCGCCAGCTTCTCGGCCGCGTCGCTGCGCCGCTCCGTCAAAGCCGCTGCTGCGTTGCGATAATCCTCGCTCGCCTGAGCCGTTTCCCGCTCCAGTCTCACCCGGCGGTCTCCCGCGCTTTCCACCGCTTCAAGCTGCATCCGAACGTTCTCCAGAAACGCCAGCACCTCTTCGACGTTCGACCCGTACTTCCGCTTCAAGCGATCGATCGCCGCCAGTCGCGACTCTACGTCTTCCAACCGGTTCGGGTCGGCCTCCAAGCGGTCCAGATAATCGCGCATCGCGTCCGACGCTTCGTCCACGCCGATTATGGTGGACTTCAGCGTCTCGGCCACCGGCGCCAAGCTGCCGTCAATCCGGCTCAGATCCTCCAGCTTCTTGAGCGCGATTCGTATTTGCGACGCCGCGCTCTGAGGCGCGTCATAAAGAGCGGCGTAGGCGGCCTGCGCGCTTTCTTGAAGCTTTGCGAAATTCTTAAGTACGCCGCGCTCGTTCTCAAGCTGAACATCCTCGCCCGGTTTCAATGCCAGCCGACTCGATCTCCTTGCGCTGAAAATTCCACAGATCCGCCAAACGCAGCTTTTCCTGCTCCGTGCGATCCAGCTCGGCCAGCTCCGCTCGCAGCTGCTCCCATTGACGGAACAAATCCGCAACGCGCGCCCGCAGGTCCTCGGCACCGGCGAACTCGTCCAGCAGATCTCTTTGCGCCGCGCTCGAGAAAAGCTGTTGCTGTTCGTGCTGCCCGTGAATGTCGCCCAACCACGGCGCCAGCTCCCGCAACAAGGCCGCGGTTACGGGCCGGCTCCCCAGGAAGCAGCGCGATTTGCCGCCGGCTTGAATCTCCCGCTCGATTAAGACCTCCTCATCTTCAATTTCCAACCCGGCTTCCTCGAGCAGCTTCCGGCTGGCGTCTCCCTTGGGAAGCTCGAAAATCCCGGAAATCCGCGCCCGTTCTGTATCCGAACGCACCATGTCGGCGGAAGCCCGTCCGCCCAGCAGCAGCCCCAAAGCATCTACCACCAGCGACTTCCCGCTCCCGGTCTCTCCCGTTAACAGATTGAGCCCAGGATGGAAACGGACGCGAACCCGTTCCACTACCGCATAGTTCTCCACCAGCAATTCCAGCAACACTCGATGAAATTATACGCGGTTTTGTTTCGTCTAACTCCTCAGGAGCCGTCCGTGCGGGCGCGAATTGCGTCATACTAATAAAACAGAGTTGTATGATTCTGTTTTGGAGTTTACTGAGCAGCGCGATATCATGGGGACGTAGTTGAAATCATGCTGGCGTCGTGCTGAAAGGAGCCTGGTTGATACTACCGCACGTTGGCGGCCTGTTTCTCCAATTAAGTCTTTGGCAATTGGTGGAAAGCTCCGGCCCTCTGCCCCGGGCCGTAATGGTCATCTTGTTGATTTTTTCGCTGGTGTCCTGGGCGGTCATATTGGCGAAATGGGCCGTATTCCGAAGCGCGAGATCCGCGAATCGCTCGTTTCTGCGCGCCTTCCGCAAGGCGCCGGGATTGGACGCCGTCGCGGTGGCGGTGGAGCAGTTTCGCAGATCTCCGCTGGTGACGGTATTCGACTTTGGATACGGCGAGGTAAGCCGCCAGATGAAATCGCGCGGCAGCGTGACCAACCCCCTGGCGCTCGAGCGCACTCTACAATTAGGGATGAGTGAGGAACTTACCCGCTTGGAGCGCAACATGAGCATTCTGGCCACCACCGCTACCGTTTCGCCTTTCATCGGGCTGTTCGGAACCGTGTGGGGCATCATCGACGCATTCCAACAATTGGGAACCGCGGGTGCAGCCAGCTTGCGCGCCGTCGCGCCGGGCATCTCCGAAGCGCTCATCACCACGGCGTTGGGACTTGCGGCCGCTATTCCCGCCGCGATCTTCTACAACATTTTCGGAAATACGATTAAGGAGTTCGGCGCGCGCATGGAGGACTTCCAGCTGGAATTCCTCAATCTCACCGAAAGAAGTCTAGAGAGGTAGCATGGCGTTCTCGATCGGCAACGGATCCAGCGGCGGACGGCGTGGCCGATTCCGCGGCACTACCGCGCTTGCGGAAATCAATATCGTGCCGCTGGTGGACGTCGTGCTCGTCCTGCTCATCATCTTCATGCTTACCGCGCACGTCATGGAGTTCGGCCTGGAGGTCGAAGTGCCCAAGGTCAAGCCGGTGAAGGAAAATATTCAGGATCTGCCGGTGGTCACCATCCGTCGCGACGGCACCTCTTATCTGAACGACAAGCCGGTGAACATCAATCTGCTGGCCGATCAGATCCGGCAGCGCTACCATAACGCCACGGCCGTGTACGTTCGGGCCGACCGTCTCACAACCTTCGATCCCATCGCCCAGATCATCGCCACCCTCGGCGATGCGAAGCTCGCGGTCAACCTCGTCACGCAACCGGAGGACACCGGCGGAAGGCGCCGATAGCATGGCAGCGCATGTGGACATCCTCGACCAGCAGGAATCCCTGCGTGGTCCGTTTGTCCAATCGGTGATCTTGCATGCCGCCGTCGTTCGGATTATTGGTGCTGTCGAGCGTCAGCTATCAACATTCGCGCGAAGTTTGGGGATCTTCGGCCACGAAAGCCGGAGACGCGGTACCGATCAATGCGGTGAAAAGCATTCCTCTGCCTTCGCGCAGCGGCCCGATCAATCCCGTCGCCAATGACAACGAATCCAGGGTGCCGCAGGCGGAAACGCCCAAGCCCCAGCCCAAGCGCCAGGTGAAGGCTCCCGATCCAAAGGCGGTTCCGATAACGAAAAAGTACCTGCAGCAAAACGCGCTCCAGGATACGTCTCCGCAGCGCTATCGCCCGCAGCCCCCGCTCCCCAATCAAGTATTAGCCAGGGATGCTCCCGCGGCCGTCTCTCCCATGTTCGAAAAGCCCGGCTCCGGCGGCGTGGGCGTTGGGCCAAACAACGTCTTCGGCAACCGCTTTGGCGCCTACGCAGACATTGTGGCGCAGCGGGTGACAGAAAAATGGCAGACTTCGGGTCTGCTCGGGCTGCATACCGCGCCCGTGGTGATCGTTACCTTTGACATCTTGCGCGATGGATCGATTCGAAATCAGCAGATCGCGCAGCACAGCGGCAACAGCACGCTGGACTATTCCGCGCTGCGCGCGGTCCTGGACGCAGCGCCCTTCCCCCCGCTTCCGCCCGAATACAATCGGAACGTGGCCAACGTCGAGCTTCATTTTCAATTACAGCGATGAAACGAAATATTTGGTTTAGCAGCATAATTCTCGTGATGTCGGCGCTAACCGGCTCCCCGCAAATTAACGTGGATATCAAAAAGCACGGCGAGAAGCCCAAAATCGCGGTCCCCGATATTCGTGGGGCCGGCGATGCGCAGCGCTTCATGAACACGTTCAACATGACGCTAAGCCGCGATGTGGAGACTTCCGGCCAGCTGACGATCCAACCCAAGACGAGCTATCCGCTGCGCGTCCCGCAGCAGCCCTCCGATTTTCGCCCCCCCGACGGCAGCGCCAATCCCGCGCCCTGGTTCACGGATTGGTCCAGCCCTCCGGTGAGCGCGAATTTTCTCGCGTTCGGCTACACTGCCGCGCAGAACGGCCAGATGGTGCTGTATGGCTGGCTGTATGACTTGGCGCAGACCAACACCAGCTCCGCGCAAGTCTTCGGCAAGGTTTATTCCGGTTCGCTGGACGAGGCCGGCGCCAAGAAAATTTCCGAAGAGTTCGCCTGCGACATCGTGAAGAATTTCGGTGGCACGTGTTTGTTGGGCACCCGGATTTACTTCGTCTCTGACCGAACCGGTCACAAAGAGATCTGGTCCATGAATTACGACGGCACCGATCAAAAGCAATTCACCTCTTACGGTTCGATTACAACATTTCCGGCAGTTTCTGCCGACGGGACGAAAATCGCGTTTACGACTTACCCGGTGCTGGCGTCCTCGCGCGGGCCGGATGCGTTCCGCTCGGTCGTTCCGCAGAAGAGGCCAGAATCTCGGGCAGCCGCAAATTTATGTGCATTCCCTTGAGACCGGACGAAAGCTCGTGTACTATAACCAGCGAGCCTCCATGAACGCCGCGTCCGATTTCATGCCGGACAGCCGTCACCTGCTGATTTACTCCACCGCCGGCGGCAGTTACTCGCAGGTTTTTGAGACCGATCTGGATGGCAGCGCACTCAAGCAAATTACTCATTCCGGCGCTCTGGACGTGGAGCCGAAAGTGAATCCGAAAACCGGCGCCGATATCGTGTTTGTCTCCGGACGCGGCGGCACGCCCCAAATATATAGAATGAATATAGATGGAACAGACATTCAACGTTTGACCACCGGGGAGGGCGACGCAGTGAACCCCGCATGGAACCCCGATGGAGAGCACATTGCGTTTTCGTGGACTCGTGGATTTGAACCAGGGAACTTCAATATCTTTGTTATGGACGTGGCCACTCGCGACGTTACGCAACTCACGCATGGCGCGGGGCGAAACGAGAATCCGGGTTGGGCGCCGGATGGCGTTCACCTGGTGTTTTCATCCAAGCGTGGCCGCACCAGTCAGCTTTACACCATGCTGGCCAACGGCAGCGAATTGCAGCAGCTTACAACCCAGGGAAATAACGAAAAACCTGTCTGGACCAAAGCGGCTCAATAATGCGAAATGTTCGGCGCGCGCCGTCGTTCCGACGATGCACTGCTCCGCCGCCGCTTCGTCTTGCGGTAGATTTTCCAGAACTACAGATAGTGCGCGATTTAACCAAGGAGACTGTTCAGGATGACCGAGAGAAGATTGCACATGTTCAAGCGCAAAGAGAGCAACGCGCGCCCCGATCGAAATAACCAACGGCTTCGCGCCGCGCCTCGTAGTGTGTATGTTTCTCAAAAGCTCAGCGCCCTCCTGCTCGTGTTGGCGCTGGCCCTGTTTGCATCGGCTTGCAAGAAGAAAGTTCCACCGCCGCCTCCGCCCCCGCCGCCGGCGCCCGTAGTGAATGCTCCGGCCCCCGCCGCCCGCCCGACCGGCCATCAATAACTTCAGCGCTGAGCCGTCCACCATTGAACGCGGTCAATCTTCCACGCTTTCTTGGTCCATCAGCAATGCGACGGATATGTCGATCGATCGTGGGATCGGCGCGGTCCAGAGCCAGGGTCAGCGGCAGGTGTTTCCGAATGCGACCACCACGTACACGCTCTCGGTGAGCGGGCCCGGCGGGATGGACACGCGCTCCGTTACGGTAACCGTCGGTACACCGCCCCCGCCGCCACCACCGCCTGCGACGGCGCCGCCCACGCTGTCCAGCACCGAAACCTTGCAGCAGCAGGGCCAGGATGCTTATTTCGATTTCGACAAGAGCGATATTCGGTCGGACGCCCGGGACGCATTGACGCGGGACGCCGCTCTGTTGAAGCAGATCTTCGCCCAGGACCCGAGCTTTAGCGTCGTTGTCGAAGGCCATTGCGATGAGCGCGGATCGGCCGAGTATAACCTCGCTCTGGGCGACCGGCGCGCCACTGCGGCCAAGGATTTTCTGGTGCAGTCGGGCGTCGCCGCGGATCGTCTGAAGACCATCAGTTACGGGAAGGAAAAGCCCCAGTGTACGGAGGCAACCGAGGAGTGCTGGCAGAAGAATCGCCGCGCACATCTCGCGCCCGGACAGTAAGTTTCGGTCGAGGGACGGGCGGGGGCTACGGTTCGCCGCGCTTTCGCCCGATTCCTGGAAGAGGATGACGCCTATGTCAAACGGAGAGCCGAACTCCAGCGCCCGGGCGTTGGCTGTGTGGATGAAGTAGGAGGTGCTATGAGCTTGTCTCGCACTATCGTTTTCTTATTCTTGCTGGCGCCGCTTTCTTTCGGCGCGAATAAGGATATGCAGGAATTGCAGCGCGACGTCGCCATGTTGCAGGACCAGGTGCGGAACCTGCAGAGTTCCGTGGACATGAAGGTCGCTGCCATGCAAGCCTTGGTCCAGCAGACCTTGGATAGCGTCAACCGGACCAATACGGCCGTGGCCGTGATGGAGAACCGCTTCGGCGACGCCATGAAGCAGCAGCAGCAAAGCGTCACTGCTCCGGTGCTGAGCGTCACCCAGAAGCTGGATCAGATGTCGGAGGATTTCCGCGCCGTGCGCGAGTCCGTGCTCGATATGAACACGCGCATGGGCAAGCTGGACGCCAAGATGGCCGACTTGCAAAACATGATTAACACCATTCGCACTCCCCCCGCCGCGCCCCCGCCTCCAGCCGGAGCGCCCCTGACGGGCAAACACAGCCCGCTGCGGCAGTGCCGCCGCTGTCGGCCGACGTCACCTACACCAATGCGGTTCGCGATTATCGGTGGCGGAAAGAATGATTTGGCCCTGCAGGAGTTCAGCGACTACCTGAAATACTTCAGCAACACGGCGCTCGCCCCCAACGCTCAGTACTACGTCGGCGATATTTATTATCGAAAGCAAGATTACGCCGACGCCGTCCAGAACTTCGATGCGGTCCTGGAGCACTACGGCGACAACAACAAGACCGGCGACGCGCAATACATGAAAGGCATGAGCCTGCTGGGGCTGGGGAAGAACGATTCCGCCGCCCGCGAGTTCCGCGATGTCTACATGAAATATCCGGATACCGAGATTGCCGCGAAGGCCAAGGCTCGGCTCAAAGAGCTGGGCCTGAGCGTCACCAGCTCGCGCACACGTAAGACCCGTTAAGCAGTTCGTTCGCCCGGCGTCCCAAATTCGCCTTCCGGAAACACAGGCTTCCGTCTGCCTGTGCTATCCTGATTCCCACCCGTACGTCTCATGCCGCAGCCAACATCGCTACCTCGCATTTGCATTGCGATGGGCTTTCCAGACACGCAAAGGCTGCTCGAACATGCCCGGCGCGAGCTGAACGCCGGGGAATCGTTTTTCGAATTTCGCCTGGACTACCTGCCGTTGCCCCAGCAGGGTGTCTCCGTGATTCGCAAATTTCTCGCCGCCCATTCCGATTCCAGCATTCTCGCCACCTGCCGCCGCCACCAAAACCACGGAAAATTCAACGGAAGCATCGAAGAGCAGATTAAAATTCTGGACGCCGCTCTGGATGCGGGCGCCGCGGCGGTTGACCTCGAAATCGAAAGCGCCGAGAATGCTCTCGCGCCTTTGGACGCCCTCCGCGCCAAGGGCCGCTTGGTGCTCTCCTATCACAACTACGACGGCACGCCGTCTCCCGAAGCCGTGCTCCGCCGCATGCTGCGCATACCCGCGGACGCTTACAAGATCGTCACCACCGCTCGAAAACCCTCCGACAATAGCCGCATTCTGGAACTGACGCGAGCCCATCCCCGCACGCCTTTGGTAGTCTTGGCCATGGGCGAGACCGGCTTTCCCACGCGCGTCCTGTCGACGGCCTGGGGCGGCCTGTTCACTTACGCCGCGCCCAATGCGTCCGAGGGAACCGCTTCCGGGCAGGTAACCGCGCGCGTCCTGCGCCAACTTTATCGCGTCGAGAAGTTCTCTCGCTCCGCCAAGATCTACGGCGTGATTGCAGACCCGGTGCGTCACTCGATTTCTCCCGCCGTGCATAACCGCGCGTTCCAGGCGCATCGTTTGGACGCCGTGTATCTTCCGTTCCTGGTGCACCCGGCGCAGTTGAAAGATTTCTTCGTCATGGCCGAAAAGCTGCCGGTCGCCGGTTTCAGCGTCACGGTTCCGCATAAGCAAAAAGTGATGCGGTATCTGGACGTCATCGATCCGCTGGCCCGCCGCATCGGAGCCGTCAACACGGTTTGGAAGAAGGCCGGAAAATGGCGCGGCGCCAATACCGATGCGGAAGCGGTCCGGATTCCTTTGTCCCGCAAGCTGCGGCTCTGCAAATCTTCAATTCTATTGGTAGGAAATGGCGGCGCGGCCCGCAGCGCTGCCTACGCACTGACCGACAGTGGGGCCAAGGTCTACCTGGTGGGCCGCAACCCGGACCGCGTCCGCTCGCTCGCTCGATCTTGCGGGGCCGAACCGCTGCTGCGCGAACAGGCTGAAAAACGCAAGTTTGACGCCGTGGTCCATGCTACTTCGCTCGGCATGTTCCCGCACACCGAGGGCTGTTTTTTCCAGAACTCGATTCCCGCGGATCTGGTTTTCGACATGGTTTACAATCCGATGGAGACCACGCTTACCCGCCGCGCCGCCAGCCAAGGCGCGACCGTGATTCCCGGACTTCAGATGTTCGTCGAGCAGGCCGTTCGCCAGTTTGAGATCTGGACCGGTGCGGCCGCGCCGCGATCCCTGATGGAGAAAACCGCCCTCGAAGCGCTCAGCGCCGGCTGAACGATAAACTGAAAATATGGCACGAGCTTTCACGCGACGTGAGATCGCCACCGCGATGGCTGGCTCCGCGGTTCTGGCCGCGCAATCTGTGAATCAAGCGGCGCTTCCGCAGAACGCCGACGAAGAGCTGAAAGCCGCGCGCGATCTGATCCGCCAGAATCTGGAACAGTTGGCAAAATTTCCTCTTCCGATGGCCACCGAACCAGCGGTTCACTTTAAAGCCTGATCGACTGCCATGGCCTCGCTCCCCAACGACATTTTCTTCGCGACCATCACGGAATTAAACCAAAGGTTAAAGGCGCGGGAGTTTTCGGCGGCTGATGTCACGAAAGCATTTTCCGACCGCTTGGAGCGCCTCGGCCCGACCTACAATGCGGTGGCGCTTTCGCTCCCAAAACAAGCTCATCGTGTCGCTAAGGATGTCGACGACGAACTGAAGCGCGAGCGCTTCCGCAGCCCGCTGCAAGGCATTCCGTTCGGTGCGAAGGACCTGCTGGCTTACGCGAAACACCCGACCACCTGGGGTGCGCGCCCCTACGCGGACCAGGTCTTTGATTACACCGCTACAGTGCTCAATAAGATTGCCAAGACCGGCGGCATCTTGACATCCAAGCTGGCCATGGTGGAACTCGCCGGCGGCCCGAGCTATCGATATGCCAGCGCTTCTCTCACCGGCCCCGGACTGAATCCCTGGGATCGCACGCGTTGGTCGGGCGGTTCTTCGAGCGGTTCTGCCATCGCCGTCGCCGCCGGGCTGGTTACGTACGCGCTCGGGTCGGAAACATCGGGATCCATCTTGACGCCCAGCGCCTTCTGCGGCGTCACGGGGCTCCGGCCGACTTATGGCTTGGTCAGCCGGCACGGTGCGATGGCGCTCTCCTGGACGCTCGATAAAATCGGCCCGATCTGCCGATCCGCGGAAGACTGCGGTCTGGTGCTTCAGACCATCGCGGGTCACGATTCCGATGATCCCGGTTCGGCCGGCAAGAGCTTTTACTATGCGCCGGTCTACACGCGCGACTTGAAGGAGATCCGCGCCGGTTTTGCGCCGGTCGATTTCAGCGAGTGGGCCGACCCCGAAGCGCGTCCGGATTTCATGAAGGCGCTCGACACGATCCGATCCTTGGGCGTCCAGTTGGTCGAGACCAAGCTGCCCGACTTCCCCTATGGCGCGCTCATCAGCACCATCATTTCCTCCGAGGCCGGTGCGATCTTCGAGCCGCTCATTCAGAGTGGCCAGGTCGACCAGCTCGCGGATCAGAAACAGATCGCAAGTCTAAAATCCGCTCTCGAGATTCCCGCCAAGGATTACCTGAGGGCCATGCGCATCCGCAGCTTAATCCAAAGCGCCTTTCGCGATCTGCTCTCGGATCTCGACGTGCTGGTGTCGCCCGCGCGCTTCACACCGGCGCCCAAAATCACGCAGCCCCTCGATCAGCCGCTGAGCGACCGCCCTCGTCCCGACATGCCGGGGTTTAGCGCTCTGATTCCGGCCGGTAATCTCGCCGGACTCCCCGCGCTCTCTTTGCCGTGCGGATTCGCCGGAGGAATGCCCATCGGCATTCAGCTAGTGGGCCGCCCGTTCACCGAGAACACGCTGCTCGCGATCGGCAAAGCTTTTCAGGAGCGCACCGATTGGCACAAGCGCCGTCCGCCCATCAGCTAGTCAGCGGCACGCCGGCTCAACCGCGCGCTTGGCGATGGTGTCGGCTGCTGCTCGCGCTGCCTCTGCTCTTTTACATCGCATTTCCCACGCGCAACTATTATTGGGACGGAATCGCGTTCGCGCTCGAAATCGAAAAGCGAAAATCGCTGGCCGCACTGCTCTCGCCCAGCCATTTGCTGTACATGCTCTGGGGCGATTGGCTTTACCGTCTGAGCGATCTGTTGGGCATCCACACCCGTGCGCTGTTCGTCATGCAAACCGCCAACAGCCTGCTGGCCGGCCTGTGCGTGCTGCTACTCTACGTCGCATTGCGGCAAGCGGGAGCCTCTGCGCCTGCTTGCACAATCGCAGCGCTCGCGTTCGGATTCTCGGCTACCTGGTGGAGATTCGCGACCGACGCGAATGCGTACATCCCGGCCATTTGCCTGCTGCTCGCTGCCTATCTGCTGCTCAACAACCCGCGCTGGATAATTCTCGCAGGATTCGCTCATGCCGGCGCGATGCTGTTTCACGAGCTGGCGATTTTCTTTCTGCTCGTGGCGCTGCTCAAGCTCGGAAAAAATCGGCGCGCGGCCGCGATTTATCTGGCAGCGTCGCTAGCGCCTGTGGCTGTCATCTACTGGCTTGCGTACAAGGCGTCCGCGCCTGCCGGCGGTTTCCTGCCGTGGATTACGACCCACTCGCCCGACTCCGGATTTTGGTTCCACATCTTCGACGACCTCGCCCTCACCATCCGCGGCACTCTGCGCTTGTTTTTCGGCGGAAAGCTCTCGGATCTTCCGAGCGGTCCGTTGTTCAAGCTAGCGCTGGTGGTGTTCCTCTCCACGGCGATCGCGTTCTTCGTTTCTCTGTGGCGCGCGCTCAGACGCGTTAAGGTCCGGTTTCCGCCGCTTCTTCTCATCGCGTGGGCGGGCGTGTATCTCGCGTTCCTGTTCTTCTGGATGCCGCAAAATACCTTCTACCGGCTCTTCTATCTCGCGCCGCTGATCGCAATGGCGGCTCTGGCAATTCACAGCGCAAAGGACACGCGCCTGCCCGGATGGTTGCTCGTCACTGCGCTGTTTCTGTGGAATTTCACGTTCGTGATCTACCCGCAATCGCGCATTGAGTCGAACGCAGCGCTCAGTTTCGCGCTCGCGCAGCATGACCACTGGCCGCCTGGCACACCCATCGCGTTCCATCGCTTCCATCCCGATCTCTGGACTATTAGCTACTTCAACCCGCAGGCAGTTTGGATCGGGCTGGACCGGTGCGACATCGCCGAACTAGATCGCAATCTGGAATACGCGCGCAAGCAACACGAGCCCCTTTGGCTGGAAGCTACCGCGTTCGATCTGATTTCTGCCGATGCCGAAGGGCGACGCTGGCTCGCGGAGCATGAAAAACCAAACGAGCTAATCCTGTTCCGCGACCCCAAGCACGAATTTCGTTTCGAAGCGGCGCGTTAAGCGGGCTGGCCCGCGGTCCTCTGGTTCATGGCCGCCATGCGCTGCTGCATTTCGCGCGTCAGGTGCGGCACCACGCCGATCATGCGCTCCACCAACATCAATTGGCCGCGATGATGCATCTCGTGCTCTTTCACCGCCAGAAGCATCTCGAAGCGAGTTTTAGATTCAGGCGTCATACCGGGCATAAACTTGACGCGCTCGGCTAGAAAATCATCCGATAGCCCCTCTACCCACTTCGCGAAACGATCGCCTTCCTCGCGTAAAAATGCAATGATCTGCGCCTTGTTGCGAGGCTTCTGCTCTTCAACGCTCAGTTTCTGAAACAGGGCGGGGAAATCAAACCCTTCCATCGTCGTTCGGCGCTCCACGCCGTGAATCTGCTCCTGAAAACGCGGAGTCAGCGCGATGTGCACCAACGATTGCGCCACTGTGCGAACGTCCGCGGCCGGACGGAATCCATAATGCTGCTCGCCGATCTCCTCAGCGATGATGATCGTGTTCTTTCGAACCGTGCTGAAATTGCCGGCTAGATCTTTTGCTCCATAGTAGGTCATACGATCCAGTTTAGCGATCTCATTGCAATTGCGTCTTGGGTTCCTTTAACACGGCTGTAAGAATCACCGAAACAATGCTGACGATGAGCGCTCCCAGAAACGCTGCCCCGAAGCTGTCCACGTGGAAGCCGACGTGAAACCAGCTCACCGCGATTCTGGAAGCGAGCAGCAAAGTGATTCCGTTGATCACCAACACGAACAAACCGAGCGTCAGGATGATGAGCGGGCACGACAGCAGCTTGAGCACCGGCCGCACGATGGCGTTCACTAATCCGAGAATGACCGCCATCACCGCGAACGCCGTCCATCCGTCGCCGCTGACGCGGATGCCGGGAACCAGCCACGCCGCGACAAATAACGCCAGCGCTGTAATGATCCATCGCAGGAGCAGTTGCATAATACTAAAGGGAAGACATCCCCCTATGATAAAACGGTTCCCCGGCGTCGCCGCCGCTTCGATGATGCTTTTGATGTTGTCTGGCTCTGCTTTAGCGCAGCTTCCGAAATCGGCGCGGCTGTTTGAACAAAACTGCTTCGGCTGTCACGGCTATGGGCCGGGCCAACGCGGGCCCGATATTACCGCGCTGCGGCAGATGACGCCGGAGGCGATTGTTCAAGCGCTCGCCACGGGAGCCGCGCACCAGCAGGCCCGCCAGCTTTCGGACGCCGACCAGCGCGCCATCGGCACCTTTCTGAACGGCCGCAATTTCATGGGCGGAAACGCGGGCGAGGCCAGCGCGATGCCGAACAAGTGCCCGAGCAATCCCGGCATAACAAGCCTGTCCTCGATGCCCGCCTGGAACGGCTGGGGCGTGGACTCGACCAATGGCCGTTTTCAGCTTGCCAAGGCTACGGGAATCGCACCGAATCAGGTTCCTGGTTTGAAGCTGAAATGGGCGTTCGGCTTTCCCGACGCTACGGCCGTCTACGGTCAGCCGACGCTGGTGGCGGGCCGCGTCTTCGTCACGCTCGACACCGGCTATGTGTACTCGCTCGATGCCGCCACCGGGTGCGTGTACTGGTCCTTTCAGGCGCGCTCCGCCGTGCGCAATGCGATCAGCATCGGCGAAGTGAAGGGGCAAGGTTCCGCGCGTTTTGCGGCGTATTTCGGCGACCTGCGGGCCAATGTTTATGCGGTCGACGCTTCTACCGGCCGCCAGCTGTGGACAACCAAAGTGGACGATAACGGGCTGGCCGGGATCACCGGCGCTCCGGCTCTCTATCAGGGGCGGCTGTACGTGCCGGTGTCCTCCCGCGAAGAGGCCGGAGGCCCCAATCTGACGTACCCCTGTTGCAAGTTTCGCGGCAGTGTTGTCGCGCTGGATGCGAACACCGGCAAGCAGCTTTGGAAGTCGTACGTGATTGCTGAGGTTCCGAAGCCGCTGCGCAAAAACTCCATCGGTACGCAACTCTGGGGACCGGGCGGCGGCGCGGTCTGGAATACCCCAACCATCGATCCGCAAAAACACGCGCTTTACGTCGGGACGGGCAACACCTACACGGAGCCTCCGGCCGATCGAACCGACAGCATCCTGGCCATGGACCTCGACACCGGCAAGGTGCTCTGGTCGGTTCAGGACACGCCGCACGATGCGTGGCTGGCTTGCGGTCCCGTTTGGGGAACCGGTGAAAACTGTCCGAAGGACATGGGGCCCGATTACGATTTCGGGGACTCGCCCATCTTGAGAACACTCGCCAACGGACGCCGCATTCTGGTGGCGGGACAAAAAAGCGGCGTGGTTTGGGGGCACGATCCGGACAAGAACGGAGCGGTGGTGTGGAAGGTGCAGTTGCCCGAGAAACTCGCGCTCGGAGAAATCACGTTTGGCGGAGCGGCCGATGATAAGAACGCCTATTTTGGCGTGAGCAGCCTGGGAGTCGCGGCCGTCGATCTAGCCACCGGCGAAAAGAAATGGGTCGCGCCGATCAAGGCGGCCGGACCGAGATTGGGGATCGGAGCGGCTCTCAGCGTGATTCCAGGCGTCGTGTTCGGCGGCGGCTACGACGGAATCCTGCGCGGTTTCTCGACCACCAACGGCGAACTGGTTTGGCAGTTCAACATGCTGCAGGACTTCCAGACCGTGGACGGCGTCGCGGCCAAAGGCGGTTCCCTGGGATCAGCCGGTCCCACGATTGCAGGAGGCATGCTGTTCGTCGGTTCGGGCTATGTGTTTGGTGAGCGCGGAAAGCCGGGCAATGTGCTGCTGGCGTTCGGACCGGAATAGAACGTGCGCTCGATCGCGCGCTAGCCGATATTGCGCATGGCCTGGAGGCGCGCGATGCGATCTTCGGTCGGCGGATGCGTCGAGAACAGGCGCATCATGCTCTGACCGCTGAACGGCTTGATGATGAACAAATGCGCAGTGGCCGGATTCACGTCCGTCATGGGGATGCGCTTGGACCAGCTCTCCAGTTTCGACAGGGCCGAGATCAGCTCGTTGGGATTGTGAGTGACATGCGCCGAAGTCTCATCGGCGGCATACTCGCGCGTTCGGGAGATGGCCATCTGAATGAGCATCGCGGCGATCGGCGCCAGGATCAGCATGATCAGGCCGGCCCAGGGACCACCTTCCTCTTCGTCATCTCTTCGGCCCCCGAAAAAGAAGGCCATGCGCGCTAAAAACGTAATGGCGGCGGCGATGGTAGCGGCTACCGAGCTGGTGAGAATGTCGCGGTTCTTGACGTGTCCTAATTCGTGCGCGACCACGCCCTCGAGTTCGGAATCATTCATCAGATGCAAAACGCCCGCCGTGAACGCTACGGAAGCGTGCTCGGCGTTGCGGCCCGTGGCGAACGCATTGGGCGATTCATCGGCAATTAGCCAGAGCTTGGGCATCGGCAGACCCATGCGCTGGGTCAGGCTCTGAACGATGGGGAAGACGCGCGCGTAGACATCGCTGTTTTCGGCGGGCGTCACCGGCTGCGCCGAGTACATGGAAAGCGCCATCTTGTCGGAGAAAAAATAACCGAAGAAGTTCATCGCGACGGCGATGGCAAGCGCGGTGTAGAGTCCATTGCGGCCGCCGAACATTTCGCCGCCGGCCAACAAGAGACCGCTGAGGATTCCAAGCAGGAGCGCAGTTTTGAGTCCGTTCATAGAATCAGTTTCTACTACGATTATTGCGCGGAAGTGAAGCGGAAAGCGGGGTGGCTACGTGTTACCACCCCGCGTGGAGGATTCCTTAATTGTTATTCACTTGCACTTTGATGGACCGCGGCTTGGCGATTTCCTTCTTGGGCAGGGTCACGGTCAGCACCCCGTTTTGATAATCCGCATGAACCTGGTCGGCTGCCACTGTCTCTGGAAGAGTGAAGTATCGTACAAATGAGCCATAGCTGCGTTCCAGGCGATGGAAGCCCTTGCTGTTCTCTTCTTTCTCGAACTTCCGCTCCCCATTCAGGCTCAGAGTACCGTTCTCAATTTGAATATCGATGTCCTTGAGGTCCAAGCCGGGAAGGTCGGCCTTGAGCACTAACTCGTTCTCGTTCTCTAAGATATCGACTGCGGGAGCCCACGGACGGGTGGTGCCGCCCTGGTTGCTCAAGACGCGGTTGATGGTGTCCTGGAAGACGCGAAGGCCAGTCGGGAAGTCGTCGACATCGGCAAACGGATTGTATTTGATGATCGGCATATGTGGAATCTCCTTCATAATATATGTCTATACACACTATAAAATATTAGTGTTATATTGTCAATATATCTTCCTTAAAAAATTTCGTCAGAAATTGTATCTAGGACCGAAAAGGTCCGGTATACTGTTTTTGAAGCCTCCACCATGCGCAAGCGCCGGGTCCTTGACGTGCTCAGAGCCAGGAAGGATACTAGGTCCATACTGCAAATGAGTGTCAATAGAGCGCCTCGGGCTGCGCAAAAACGCGCGGTGACGCCCAAGAGCCTCGCGCAGCTTCGGGAAGGCGAGCCGGGAGTTCTTGATCGCCTCGAGCTGCCGGAGGATATCGCCCGCCGTCTGATGGAACTCGGATTCTTGCCGGGACACGTGATCGTTCCAGCGCGCAGCGCACCGGGAGGAGAACCGCGCGTGTATCGCGTGGATGGGTCGGAAGTCGCACTGCGGCGGGAGACAGCGACTCATCTCATATTGAAGCCATGAGCGATTGCCATAGTTGCGCCGGCTGCACAGTTGCGACCGCGCCGCGAATGCAGAAGGCCGGACGTGCGCACGTAGTTGCGATCATCGGGCCGCCGAATTCCGGAAAGTCGACGCTGTTTAACCGCCTGACCGGTTTGCGCCAGAAGGTTGCGAATTTTCCGGGCGTCACGGTGGAGCAGCGCGTCGGTCGCGCGAAGATGGATCAGGAGCGCGAGGTCGTTCTGGTGGACCTCCCGGGCGTGTACAGCTTGAATCCACGCTCGGAGGACGAGCAGGTGACGCGCGACGTGTTGCAAGGCGCGATGCCGGGCGTGCCCAAGCCCGACGCGGTCCTGTTGATACTGGATTGCACCAATTTGAGCCGCCACCTAGTCCTGGCGGCGCCGATCCTGAGTTTGAAACTGCCGACGCTGGTGATCCTCAACATGGCGGATGACCTGAAGACGCGCGGCGGCACGGTGGATACGGCCGAGCTGGCTAGTGAATTGGGAGCGCCGGTGGCTCTTATCAGCGCGGCCAAGGGCGAAGGCGTCGAAAAAGTTTTTCAGTTCATGGAAGGGACCGCGGCGGGCACGGCCTCGTTAACGCCGCCCAAGGTTGAGTTGCCGGTGTTGCAGGACATTCCCAAGTGCCGGCAATGGGCGCACCAGGTGGGCGCCGGCGCGGCCTATCATGCTCCTGCGCCGCCGCTATGGACCCGGCGTTTGGATGCGATTTTCCTGCACCCGGTAGCGGGACCGCTCATCTTTGTTGCGGTTGTAGCCAGCGTTTTCCAAACCATCTTTCAGGGCGCGCGGCCGCTTATGGACGGCTTGCAAGATCTGATCCAACTATCCGGCCAGTGGGTCGGCAACATACTCCCGCCCGGGATCCTTCGATCGCTGCTGGTGGAAGGGGTGTGGAGCGGAGTGGGATCGGTGATCGTGTTCTTGCCCCAGATTCTGCTGCTGTTCCTGTTCATCGGGATTCTGGAAGATTCCGGCTACCTGGCGCGCGCGGCGCTGATCGCGGACCGTACCATGGCGCGATTCGGGCTGCAGGGAAAATCCTTCATTCCGCTGATTTCGGCGTATGCCTGCGCGGTGCCGGCTATCATGGCGACGCGCACCATCGAGAGCAAGCGCGACCGGCTGGCCACCATACTGATCGCGCCTTTTATGACCTGCTCGGCGCGGCTGCCGGTGTACACGTTGATCATCGCGGCGTTCATCAAAGAGCGTCCGGTGTTGGGACGGCTGCTGGGAACCCAGGCCGCAGCGTTGCTCGGCCTCTATGTGCTGGGATTCGTCGCAGCGATTGGGACGGCGCGGCTGCTGAAGTCTTCGGTTTTGAAGAGCGAGCGAACGCCTTTCGTGCTGGAGATGCCGCCCTACCGGATGCCCACCTGGCGATCGCTCGGCATTCGGCTGTACGATCGCTCAAAAGTTTTTCTGCGCCGGGCCGGGACCGTGATCCTGGCTGTGGCGATCGTGCTGTGGGTGCTGGCGCACTTGCCGCTCAAGGACGGCACAGCCGCCGCAGATCGCCGACAGTTTTGCGGGCATGATCGGGCACGCCGTCGAACCGGCCATCAAGCCGCTCGGCTTCAACTGGAAGATCGGCATCGGATTGGTCAGCTCGATCGCGGCGCGCGAGGTGATCATCGGGACGCTAGGCACGATTTATGGCGATCGAGGGGACGTCGGAGTCGAAGGGGCTGCGGCAGGCGCTGCAGAGCGAACTGACCCCGGGCGGAGCGGTCGCGCTGCTGATCTTCTTCGCCTTCGCTATGCAATGCATGTCCACCATCGCCGTGGTGCGGCGCGAAACGGGCGGTTGGAAGTGGCCGGTTCTGCAGTTCGCCTACATGACGTTCCTGGCCTACGTGTGCGCGCTGATTACCAATCAAATCGTGCGCACCGGACTGCTGACCTGACGCGCGCGTCCGCGCCTCGCTCCGCACCGTCTCTGATAGCATAAAATTTCCATGCGAAACGTGATCATTGTGGGCTCGGGGTGCGCCGGAAACACGGCGGCGATTTATACTGCGCGCGCCAATCTGAAACCGCTGGTGATCGCGGGGCACGAAGCGGGTGGCCAGCTTTCCCTCACGACTCTGGTCGAAAATTTTCCCGGCTTTCCGGAGGGCATCGACGGCCCGGTACTGGTGGAGAACATCAAGAAGCAGGCCGAGCATTTTGGCGCCGAATACCTGCATGGCAGCGTGGTGGAAGCGGACCTGAGCCGGCGGCCCTTTCGCCTGAAGGTCGATCGGAGTGGCACGAAGCACGTACGTTGATCATCGCTTCCGGCGCGTCGGCGCGCTGGCTGGGTCTGCCGAACGAGCAGAAGCTGATCGGCCACGGCGTAAGCTCCTGCGCCACCTGCGATGGATTCTTCTATCGCGGCAAAAAGATCATGGTGGTGGGCGGAGGCGATTCCGCCATGGAAGAAGCCAACTTCCTGACGCGCTTCGGCGAAGAGGTGGCGCTGGTGCATCGCCGCGAAGCCTTTCGAGCGTCGAAGATCATGCTGGATCGGGCGCGCCAGAACCCGAAGATCAAGTTCCTGACGAACACCGTGGTGGAGGACATTTACGATGCCAGCCAGAACACGGTCACGGGCGTGAAGCTTCGCAATCTGGTGAGCGGGGAAACCTGGGAGCGCGATGTGGACGGATTTTTTGTCGCCATCGGCCATATCCCGAACACCGCGCCCTTTGTCGGGCAGATCGATCTCGATCCCGACGGCTACATCCTTTCGAAAGGCGGCGCGCGCACCAACGTCGAAGGCGTTTTTCACGCCGGCGATGTGCAGGACCGGACCTATCGGCAAGCCATCACCGCGTCGGGGGCGGGCTGCATGGCGGCGATCGAAGCGGAGCGCTTCTTAGAAGCCGAAGGGCACTAAACGCCGGCGGACTTGGCCACCGACCGCGCCGCGGCGAGCGCCGTTTCGTAATTGGGATGCTCGGCCACTTCCTTGACGTACTCGACGTGGTTGATGGTGTTGTCCTTGTCGACCACGAAAATGGCGCGGCTCTCGATGCGCAGTTCCTTAATCAGCGTGCCGTAGTGTTCGCCGAAAGAACCGTCGCGGTGGTCGGAGAGCATCTTGATCTTGTCGACGCCGAAGGCGCCGCACCAGCGCTTTTGCGCGAAGGGCAGATCCATGCTGATGGTGTAGATTTCGACGCCGGGCAGCTTGGCGGCCTCTTCATTGAAGCGCTTGGTCTGGGCGTCGCAAACGGGCGTGTCGAGCGAAGGCACCACGCTGAAGATGCGGACCGACTGGCCGGTGGTGGTGAGATTCACGGGTTGGAGCGTATTGTCCAGCACTTCGAAGTCGGGCGCTTTATCGCCGGCCTTCAATTCGGGGCCGACTAGCGTCAGCGGCTTGCCTCTCATCGTTGTGGCTCCTGGTCTCTCCATGAATCCTCCTGTTTGAAGTTGCGGTTGAAGTTCGACCTATTGTAGCAACTCGTCGAATTTCGAAAGATCGCTGGTGGGGAGTTGGCAGGCGTAGTTTTGGCACACGTAGGCAGTGGGTCGCCCATCGATTTCATGCATCGCCGCGACGGTTGGAAAGAACCGTGCGAGCCGGGTACGCGCGTCGTCGGAGCCGATTAGCAGGGAAGTGGTGTGCGGGGAAAATCGGCCGCGCAGCTTCCGTAGAAAGGCGCGCGTCAGATCCGCTTCGGGGTCGCCTGCGATGACCACCTGTTTGGGAATTGCCTGGGAATATTCGAGCGCGACCAGCATCTGCGGGACGGCCACGGGATGCTCGGCTATTTTCGATGCAAACGCCCGCAGCGTCCGCTCGGCGGCCTGTTCGAAATCGGAGTAATGGCCAAGACGCAGCAGATCCAGCGCTGCGATCGAGTTTCCGGACGGTTCGGCGCCGTCATAATCGTCCTTCATTCGAAGCACCAGGTTGTTGTCGCCCTCGGCGGTGCTGAAGAATCCGCCATTAGCCGGGTCTTCGAACAGATCGCACATCCGGCCTGTCAGCCCGGCGGCGAGCTCGATATGGCGCGGATCGAAATCGGCCTCGTATAAATCCAGAAGCGCGGCGATGAAGAACGCGTAGTCGTCGAGAAAGCCATAAATCGCGGCCTCGCCGTCGCGATAACGGCGCAGAAGGCGGGTCGCGTCACGTTGATACAAGCGCGCCAAAATGAACTCGGTGGCTCGTTGAGCGGCCGTCAGGTAGCGCGGTACGTCCAGCACTTGAGCGGCTTTCGCGAAAGCCGAGATCATGAGACCGTTCCAGGCTGTCAGGACTTTGTCGTCCAACTGCGGGCGGATGCGTTTCGAGCGGACCTTCAACAAAGTGCTGATCGCGTCCTCGAGTTGGAGTCTAACGGCCTCTTCGCTGAGATGGAAGTTTTGAGCGGTTTCCGCGAGCGTGTGCCGGACATAGAGGATGTTCGTGCCGGTGAATTCGCCGTGCGGGTCCTCAGGTTCGCGGACATTGCCATCGGGTTCGACGCCGTAGCGGTGAGCAAAGATAGCATACAAGTCCTCGCCGAGGAGCTGCTTTAGTTCCTGCGCCGTCCAGACATAGAACGCGCCTTCGCCTTTTCGATGCGGGTCCGCTGGATCGATGACGCTGTCGGCGTCCTCGGCCGAATAGAAGCCGCCGTCGGGGTGCGTCATGTCGCGAAGCACATAGTCCAGTGTGCTGCGCGCGATGCCGGCATAAAACGGATCGTGCGTGATCTGAAACGCCTCCAGATACGAAATGGCGAGCTGCGCCTGGTCGTAGAGCATCTTCTCGAAGTGCGGCACGAACCAGCGCGAATCCACCGAATAGCGATGGAATCCTCCGCCCAGCTGATCGTGCATGCCGCCGCCCGCCATGGCCCGCAACGTTGCGAGCGGCATCTCCAGCGCTTCGGCGCGGCCGACGCGCGCGTGATAGCGGAACAGAAAATTCAGCACTACCGGGCGAGGAAATTTCGGAGCATCGCCGAATCCTGCATCCGTCGAATCGAAAGTGCGGCGGAAATATTGGAACGCCGAGTCGAAGATCGTCCTATCCAAAACCGCGCCGTTCGGGTGGGCTTGTCCGGTGAACTGCTCGAGTTGGGCGACCACTTCGCCGCTCGATTGCCGAATGCGCTCGCGGTCGCTGTTCCAGGCCGAGGCGAGCCGCTCAAGAATCGCGCCGAACCCGGGGCGCCCGTAGCGATTGTCGGGCGGGAAATAGGTTCCTCCAAAGAAGGGCTTCAGGTCGGGCGTGAGGAAGACGGACATGGGCCAGCCGCCGCTTCCGGTGGTGGCTTGCACGTAGGTCATGTAAATGCGATCGACGTCGGGGCGCTCCTCGCGGTCCACTTTAATCGGCACGAAGGATTGGTTGAGCAGGCGGGCAATCTGTTCGCTCTCGAAGGACTCGCGCTCCATCACGTGGCACCAGTGGCAGGTCGAATAGCCAATGGAGAGAAAAATCGGCTTGTCTTCGCGGCGGGCTTTTTCGAAAGCCTCCTCCGACCACGGATACCAATCCACCGGGTTGTGCGCGTGCTGCTGAAGGTAAGGACTCTTCTCGGTAATCAGGTGATTCGGCAAGTCAGTTCGCCTCTCGCCTAAAAGGACTCATAATGTATTCTCGGGACTCGCGGCCAACCTCAGAGTCAGGCGCCATCGCCACAGCCTTATGATAAGCGGCCACGGCTCGATCACGCTGCCCTTCTAAATCATAGATCTGTCCCAAACGCATCCAGGACATGACGCCGGTGTTCAGATCTAAGTCCTGCGCTTTGGCCGCGGCCTTCTGGATATGCTGGAGCGCGCGGTCCAGATCGTTATACCAAAACAGCAAATTACCTTCCAGATACTCGATTTTCTCAGGCGCCAGTTCCGCGAAGCCGGGAGCGCCCGCGCGATGCAGTTGCCAGATGCGATCCAATTGCTGGAGGGCGGCGTCCTTATCGCCCAGGTCGCTGTACATTTGAACGATTTCGAAACGCAAAAGATAACTGCGCGGAAAACTGCGGGCTAAGTCCTCGAGCAAAGGGAGGGCATCTTTGGGGCGATGCTCGCGACGGTAAATAGCGACTAGAAGCACCTGGCCGTCCACGCGATTGGAACTGCCTTCGCGTGCGACAGATTCGAGCGCGCGGATGCCACGCTCCCGATTGCCGTGAAAGCCCGCGAGAAATCCGAACATTCGGTAGCCGAAGGGCAAGCTTCCCACGACATAGTCGTAGACAGCGGGAATCAGGCGGGCATCCACGTTAGCCGCATCCAATTGACAGACTTCCTTCTCAGCTTTGTTGGCGCGAGTCGCGTCGTGCAAGGAATCCACCCACGCCTTGCGGACCAGGAAATTGTAATTCGATCGCAGGCCATAGGCGATGCCCAACGCATAGAGCGCACCGGTATCGTTATGGTCCCTTTGCAAACGAGTTTGTGCGTAATCGATCGCATGATTGATCGCGTCGTTGAACGTGGTGGCGTCAGCCTCGCTAATCTGCACTTTCGCGCGCAGCAAGAAGGGGTTCGAGCCGGACACCAGTTCGCTTTCGAGCGCCCCTGAGCGGTACATCGCTCGATAAAGGATGGCCTGTGCTAAATGATTCCACGCCCCGGGCTCATCAGGATGCCGGCTAGCGGCGCTGGAGAAATCGGAAATGGCCTGATCGTACTCGAGGTTGTAGAAATGATCAAAGCCTTGGGAGATAAGCGGGTCGCTGGCGGCCAACGGAACAGCGAATAAGCAAAGAATCAGCAGCGAGCGACTCATCTTATTTGATTCTGTCCTTCCCGGGATGACCCACTCAAGAGCCCGCTACAGAAGCGTCAGGAGATAAAGCCCCCCGACGATCAGAACCGAGATAGTGCACGCGGCTATCCATTCCAGCAGCCGCTCACCGGGACGTGATGTTTTCAAATCATCCCGTTGCATTTGCTCATCTAGTTGGTCGAACATATTGTTCTCCGCCCTTCGGCGTCCCCTATTTGTGATGCAGCAGGCGCTGAGTTTGGTTCGGAATCCCTTCAGCCAGAGTGTTGAGGCGGGTGAAGCAGTTGAGGACTAAGTTCTTATGCTCGGAAGCGCGGCAGTAACCGCATGGCGTTCTCACGGTTGACGGCGCGCAGCTCGGCCGGATTGAACACGCCGCTCGCGACTAGACCTTGCCCGGTTTCGCCGGCGCTGCGGAATGGATAATCCGTGCCAAACAGGATTTGCGATACGGGCACCATGGTTCGAAGAGCGCGCATGGCGATCATGTTGGAGCATTGCGCGCAGTCGTAGTACATCCGGCGCAACTCGTACAGCACGCCGTTGGGGACGTTCTTCGGATTGTCGCCGACTTTGCCGGTTCCGCCCTGTCCCTTGGTCACAACGCCGGGCACGATCTCAGCTGCGGTTCCAGTGAGAAAGCGTTCGAGGACGTAGGGCGTGACGCCGCCGTGCGAAAAGATCCACCGGGTGTCCGGGAATCTGGTAGTGTTGCCGCTGAAGATCAGGCTGGCGATGCAACGGCTGGTAGCAGCGCCGTACTCGATCATGGTTCCCCCTACGCCCGGAACCAGGCCGCTGCAGCAATCGGGTCCTTTGGGATGCGTGTAGACAACGGCTTTGCGCCGGTTCAATTCTTCGTGCACCGGATTAAAATACGGATCGCCGGGGGAGCGGTCCTTAAAGCCTTTGGTCTCGTCCGTATTTTGCGTGTACATGCAGATGCCGTCGGCCTTCAGCGTGTCCATGGCGTACTCGATCTCGCGCAGGCTACCGTCGATGTCGGGCAACGGCACCACGGCGAACATGCCGAAGCGGCCTTTGTAATCGGACATCAGTTTCGCGGCGTACTCGTTGCAGGCGCGAGCGACCTTGCGCGCCATCTCTGCATTTCCAAACCAGACGCCGGGAAGCGTGATGGAGGTGACGCCCTGGGCGGTGCCGTAGCGATCCATGTCTTCGATCATCTTCGACAGCGACCAGCGATCCCAGCCTGCGGGACTGACATTAATTTCCTTGAGCATGGAAACGTACTCGGGCGGGAAGATGTGGAGGTGGGTATCGATGCGGCGCGGATTGTCGGCGGATGTTTGCGCGGTTGCACCGTGGCCCGCGAGGAATGCGCCGGCGGAAGCGCCTGCCAGGCCGGTGACGAAATTGCGGCGGGAGAGCGCCACAGGAGGCGGTGGCATCCTTCGCACGTCAAAGAAGTCCCTGCCATCGCCTTCCGTTGTGGCGCATTTGTCGAAGCGCGAGGGTGCGTTTATCATTTGGTCCATTGTATACGCAGCGCTTAGCGTGCGGCGTTGGCCGCGTATTTTCGCAGATATCGGCCGGTATAAGAATTCTTAGCAGCCGCGATTTGCTCGGGCGTTCCTTCGGCGACGATCTGGCCGCCGCGGTCGCCGCCTTCCGGGCCCAAGTCGATCACCCAGTCCGCGCTGCGGATCACGTCCAGATTGTGCTCGATGATCAGAATGCTGCCGCCGCTCTCGATCAGGCGTCGAAATGCCGACAATAGCTTGGCGATATCGTCGAAATGCAAGCCGGTGGTGGGCTCATCGAAGATGTACAGAGTGCCCTGGCAGGACGCCTGGCACAGGTGCGCGGCCAGTTTGACACGCTGGGCTTCGCCGCCGCTTAACGTGGTCGCCGATTGGCCGAGCCGCAAGTAGCCCAAGCCCACATCGGCCAGCACCTTGAGCTTGTTCACCAGACGCGGCGAATCCGAGAAGAACGACAGCGCTTCTTTGACGGTCAGTTGCAGCACTTCGTGAATGTTCAGGCCGCGGTAACGGATGTCGAGAATGGCGCTTTTGAAGCGCGTGCCCTTGCACTCCTCGCATACCAGCTCGACGTCGGCCAGGAACTGCATCTCGACCACGACGGTTCCATCGCCTTGGCAATTCTCGCAGCGGCCGCCGGGTATGTTGAACGAAAAATATCCGGAGTTATAGCCGCGTTTTTTCGCATCGGGCGTAGTGGCGAAGATTTCACGCATCGCGTCGAAGGCCTTGATATAGGTCACTGGATTCGAGCGCGGCGTCCGGCCGATGGGCGATTGATCCACCAGCACCACTTCGCGCAGCAGCTCCGCGCGATCGACCCTGCGGCAGTTCATCTTTTCCAAATTCTGCGCGAAGGTCTCTTCCGTGAATCCTTCGACGGCCGGCTGATGCATTCTTCGCATCAGCGACTGATACACGACGTCGTGCACCAGAGTCGATTTCCCGGAGCCGAAACTCCGGTGACTGCGACCATCATGTTGAGCGGGATGGTCACGTCGATGCCCTTCAGATTGTGGGCGCGCGCGCCGTAAAATCGGATCGCCCGTTTCGGATCGACGGGACGGTGGGTGCTGATATGAGCGGCCTCCAGATCGCCGCGGAGATAGCGCGAGGTCAGCGAGCCGTCGCCATCCGACAGGATCTTGCGGTAAGAACCTTCGAAGATCACCTCGCCGCCCAATTCGCCCGCGCCCGGTCCCAGATCGACGATATGGTCGGCGGCGCGCATGATGTCGGCGTCGTGCTCCACGACAACGATGGTGTTCCCGAGGTCGCGCAGTTCCTCCAAAATATGAATCAGGCGTCCAGTGTCGCGGCTGTGCAGGCCGATGGAAGGCTCGTCCAGAACGTAGCAGGCGCCCACCAGGCGCGATCCCAGGCAGGTCGCAAGCTGGATGCGCTGGGCTTCGCCGCCGGATAGCGTGGACGAAAGCCGGTCCAGCGTCAGGTATTCGAGGCCGACATCGTTCAGGAATTTCAGGCGCTGGCGAATCTCCACCAGGATCTTGTCGGCGATGGCCGACTCTTCGGGCGTCAATTCGAGCGATTGAAAGAACTGGTGAGCCTGCTCGATATTCAGCCGAGCCACATCGGCGATGGTCTTTTCTCCGATGCGGACGTTCAGAGCTTCGGGCCGCAGGCGCGCTCCCTTGCACTCCGGACACGTTGCGTAGCCGCGATACCGGCTCAGGAAGACCCGCACATGGACCTTGTACTTCTTGGTTTCCACGTCTTCGAAAAAGCGGCGAACACCTTCGTAAACGACAGCTTTCTCGTCTGCCGTTAGATCGCCGAACGGAACGTTCCAACGCACCTTCGCGCGAGCGGATTTTCGGAACTGCGTCCCATACCACTCGTATTGCGGTTTAGTCCAAGGATCGACCGCGCCTTCCTGGAGCGACAGGCAGGGATTGGGGATCACCCGCTCCATGTCGTAATCGATGGTGTTGCCGAAACCCTGGCAGCGCGGACAAGCGCCCATGGGGTTGTTGAAGCTAAACAGGCCCGGCTCGGGCGTCATCAGCTCGATTCCACATTGCTTGCACGCGAACTTTTCGCTGAAGTTCAACACGCGCGCCGGCGGCTGTTGCGGAGTGGCTTCTTCAAAGATCACCTCGCCCGATTCGCGATAGCAGATTTCCGTGGTATCGACGATGCGCTGATGCAAATCGCTTGCGATCACGAACCGGTCCACGAGAATGAACAGCGGGCGGTTGAAATCGATATCGAGCAGCGATTCGGGTGTCGAGAATTCGAACACCTGCCCGTTCTGATAGAGACGATTGAAGCCTTTTTTGCGCAGCTCGAAAAGCTGGTCGCGCAAAGCGTCGGTGGTTGCGCCGGGCCGAACCGGAAACAGCGCGTACCAGCGGGAGCCCTCAGGCTGCGTGAGCATGCTGCGCGCCACTTGATCCACAGTGTCGCGCTGAACGAGCTGGCCGCACTTGGGGCAGTAGCTGCGACCGGCGCGAGCGTAGAGCAGCCGGAGAAAATCGTAGATTTCCGTCGAAGTGGCGACGGTCGAGCGGGGATTGCGGGTCGTGTTTTTTTGGCGAATCGCGATGGGGGGAGCGATGCCGGAGATTTCATCGACATCCGGTTTTTCCATGCGCTCCAAAAATTGGCGCGCATAGGCCGAGAGCGATTCCACGTAGCGGCGCTGCCCTTCGGCGTAAACCGTATCAAATACGAGCGAGGACTTCCCCGAGCCGGACACACCGGTCACGACGGTGAGCTGGTTATGCGGAATCGCGAGCGAGACGTTCTTGAGATTGTGGACGCGCGCTCCACGGATCAGTATGGAATCTTCCAAGGGGGTGCTTGCTAGAACGGGCGCAGCCCGCTGATCCAATTATCCCAGAAACTAAAAATCTCCAGAAGCCGGCTTGTACGTGTTCAAGCGGCTTCTGGAGTGTCTTGATCCACCGGAGGAGGAATGGAATCAGACAACCTGGTTGTGCGCAGTTAGTGCGTGCACATAAATTCGATTGCGGCCGTTTTGGTTCAGGTGCATGCGCTCGACCGCGGAGGCCAGCGCATCCCCGAGCGACTCGTTTCGGGCCTCGACGCCGCCCCAGCCAAACATGACTGAGCGATTCCCGATTCCACGAAGCTGGAATTCCCACAGCCGCTGTGAAATTTCATTGATCCGCTGCTGAGCTTCGGCGCGCTGCACGCCGGGGCAGGCGATCACAAATTCTTCCCGCGAGATCCGGCAGCCGTAGTCGTTCTCTTCAAGCAGGCTCTCGACGTAAGAGGCTACCCATTCCAGTTGACCCTCGCTGAGCGGGCGGCCTTCGGCGCCGGTAGCGCTGATCGAAACGGCGACACCGGTAAACGGCTTATTTGTTTTCAAAATTCCTTCGAGCGTCAGTGCGTCGATCATCCCTCTGGGCCTCGCAGGCGAATTCGGCGCTGGAGCCACCGGAGTGGCCACGAACTGCGGCGCGGCGGAGGGCAGGGGAGCCGGAGCAGGCTCGGAAGCAATTCCACTCGTCAACTTTGGAGTGGTGCGGCCGGAAAGCAATAGTTCAAACAGAGCATCGTCCACGGTCGCAGGCGGAAGCTGAAGAGCTTTCGAAGAATTCGTCGAATTCATCGCGGGACTCGGCGCACCAATCGGTTCAGGACGAGCCTGAGTGGGATTCACCGGAGCCCGATGATAAGTTTCACAGTGATTGCTGGCCGGCTCGATCTTCGTCCAAGCCGAGTTTTCCTCCCGCATTCCGGCAGCGGTAAGCGCGGCGATTTCATGAGCGTAGGAAACCCGGTCCTCTTCATCCGAGGATTGCGCAAAGAACTGCGGCGGCTCGGGTTCCAAGCCGCTCTGGCTGGTTGCTTTGCAATAAGCCTGGCGCTTTCTGCGTAACAGGTCGCACAATACGACGATGGCTACTGCGGTCAGCAGAAATAGCGCTGTAACGGATACCTGGATTTCGTTCAATTCCATTACGACTCGATTGTAGAGTCGGCAGCAAGCAGTCGGAATAGTCTGACAGTGTTGGTACTAGGAGTGCGAAGTACCAGCTAAATATAGTTCGTTGGTACTAGAACTGGGTCATCGGCGTTACGGCACCGGCCAGCGGCGGGAATTGGGATTCTTCTGGCTGGGAAGAGGACCGGAGCCGTCACTGGAGTGCGGACGGGACATCGAATTGGTGAAGTCCAGCTCCACGGGCGTGAAATGCAACTCGCGATCCAAGACCATTTCCATGGTGGTTCCTTTGGCGAGGATGGCCTCAGGCCCGCGGGACATCAGTACGCCGACCAGTCCGGCGGCTGCTCCGGCCGCAGCGCCGATGCCCGCACCCATGACGGCGTGTCCGGCGGCGGCCCCGGCTAATCCTCCCACGGTTGCGCCGGCACCGGCTGCTTCTCCGACGGTCTTCACGTCACCGGCCTTATTTCCCTCGCTCTTGATGGTGCCCTCGGCTTTGTCCAGCGTTTCCGGAGCGCGGCCATCCAGGCTGCCCATGCGTGCGCGGAAATCGCGGGTGACGCCGTTGGGCAAGGTCAGCGAGTCGAATCGAACGTATAATTCGCCGCGACCTTTAACACGGCCCGGCCGCTTGACCTGGGTGACGGTTCCGGCCACATAGCTTCCCGGCGGGATGACCACGTGTCCACTGGCGAGAATCGGGAACACCGTTTCCAGGTAGATGCGGTCGCCTTCGGTCGCGGTTTTGGTGCTGATGCTATTGATCATGCTGAGCGGGACTTTGGTGCCGGTCGTGACCACGTATTCGTCGGGATTACTGGTGGCCGCCGGAGCTTTCGGCGCCTCCGGCTTCGGAGCCGTCGCAGGATCGGCCACGACGGGCTGCTCAGACGAGGGAGCAGTGATCGAAGGCTGCTCTTGGGCCAGCAGGACCAACCCGGCGGCAAGCACACTGAGCGCTGCACGAAGATACATAAAGGACCTGTTTTCAGTTTAACCGCACCAGGGATTCAGTGGGTTCCAGCCGCTCGACGGCGGGCCTTCGGGGGGCGCTTGGCGTGTTTTTCCGGTTCCGCAGCTTTGGGTGTGGCGACTAACTGAGGGACGTTGGCCGCCGCAAAGAATGTCAGCAACGCGGCCGGCCACAATTGCAGCAGCACGTGCACCAGGGAGTTGCGGATGAGCATCTCCAGATCGCCCACGAGGAGTAAATACGACCCCGAAGTCGCCGGCCAGCATCAGCGCCAGCGTGCCCAGCGCCGTTGTGAGAGCCGGCCGATCGGCGGGCTCGACCTGGAAGCGGACCAGATACCAATACAACGCCAGCACCAGAACGATGGGGATCAAAAAGCCGCCCAGGGTTGCGCCTCCCTGGATGAATGTCACGACACAAGTGATCCAACGCGACGGATCGCCGAGATTATGGAGGATCGTCGACCAGCCTCGGGACGTTAATTCATTGGGCGGCGCGTAGCGCAGTTTGAAGAGAGCCACCACGATCAGCGGCGGAAGCGCGCCTGCCCCCAGGAACATAAACTGGCGCATCCGACCGGCTTGCCTGCTGAATCGTAACAGTGCGATCAAACGCGCCAGAACGAACGCCGCGAGGAAAAGCAGGCCCTCATTCTTGGTCCAGGCGGCGAATCCGGCCGTGAGACCGGCCAGCAATGTAAAGCGCGAGTCCTCTGGATAGCGATCCTGAAGGCACATGAGCGCCAGCGTGGCCAGGATGTAGAAGCTGAGTGGAACATCGGCGTACTGGGTCGCTCCGGTCTCGACGAACGAAGCGGTTGCAAGCAGCAAAATGCCGGCAATATAGGCCTGGGCTTTACCGCGCAAAAGGGCGAGCGTCGACATCAGAACGCCCGCGGCCGCAAACGTGAACAGAAACGCGATGGCGATAGGCACCGCTGTGGAATCGGTACGAGCGAGCGTCCAACATAGCGCGACGATGCCGGGCAGGAGCAGCGGGTAATCGGGGTGCGACCAGGCCACTTGCTTTGAAAAAGCCTCGGTCCAGAATGCGCCGCCACGCGACAGGAATCGCGCATGCAGGTTCCAGATGGACCAGGCATCCGCCTCGCCGTGCGGTCTGGCCAGCGAGTACAGGATGAACATAGTGGCGGCCATTACCAGCGCGAGCAGCAACAAGGCTTTCAGATAAGGTCGCGGGGCCGGTTGAGAGGGAGGTTCCAAAGGGGATCGCCGGCGCCTGGTAGAGAATCCCAACGCGATCGCGGCCACGGCGGCGACTCCTTCCACCGCGGCCAGCGTGACCACCTTTCCGCCCGCTACCGCAAGCGTGACGAAGTAGAGACACGACGTGATTCCGATCCCGACGCCCGCGGCGAGGGAAAACAGCAGGACGTTCTCCGTCGACCAGCGCAGGGGGCTCGGAAACAGCCAGCGCAGCAATCCAAAGCCGGTCAACCAAACAAGCGCAAGACAAAGAAAAATCATCGTGTGTTGTTGCGGCACAGCAGGACGCCATTGCCGAAGTTTTGGAGCACCGTCAAATGCTGGGCTTCGAGCTTCGCCAGATCCGGCTGCGGCTTATGATCATTGACCACTACCAATGGCTCATTGGTGGATGCCGTGACGATGGTGGGGGCCAGCGTATACTGCGTCAGGTAAAACTCCGCCAGAGCGGAATCCTCATTGGCGGGATTGTCGGACGTATAGCCAACCTCGGAGTGCGGAGGCACCGCCTTGCGAAGCTCCCGGAAACGGTCTTCGAAAGCCTCCACTCCAAAGGTCTGGGCCCGGTTAGAATAACCGCTGATAACGTCGAGCAACAACCAAAAGCTGGAAGCCAACGCGATCGCGGCGAGAGCAATAACGGCGAATTGATGGCGTGCCAAGCTGTCCAGTGTATCACTACAGCTGGACAGCGAGCCGCAGCCCGGGCATGCTGAGCGCGCCGCCGATTCCGACGCGAATTTCGGGATCGGCGTTGGTGGAAGCGGGCAGAATCACGTTGATCTGGTACAAGCCGGCAAAGCCGGGGGCGATGCCGGCGTAGAGGATCGCATTGGGGTCGACGGCAACGCCGTCGACCAGCACCTGGAAGTTGGCGGCGTCTGCGAGCGGGGCCGCCGAGGTCGGCAGTTCATCGTAATCCAGCGGCGGACTGGTCTGGCCCAGACCGGTCGCATAAAGGATAACGATGTCGCCAGGGTTCGCCGGCGCCGCCGACGTGATCACCGAGCCGTCGGCATGCGTGCCCACCGCAAACTGCGAGTCAAGTTGAAATAAAGCAGGAGCCGCGGGCGCAAGTTGCAGCGCAATCGAGGGGCCGGCCAAGCCGTCGATGACCACTTGCAGAGTAGTCGTTCCTGGCAGCAAATTAATCGGCACCAGAAAATTGATCTGCGTGGGCGACACATAATACAAATTCGCCAGTAGCCCTCCGACGATGACATGAACGCCGGTTCCTGGAAGAACGGTCGGGAGAATGCCTCCGCTCACCTCGCTCGCCGTCAACGATGCCGTGCTATACGCCAGGTTGCTTCCGTAAAGGGTGGCAATGGTGTTGGGCGCCAGCGGTTCCACCAGATTGTCGGCGGCGTTGACTAACGTCGCGCTCGAATAAGCGGGCGCGTCTCGCGGGCTGAGCGTTTCCGGGCCGATCGGTTGCGCGTGGAGTCCGCATCGCAGGGCGAAAATTCCCGTCAGCACCAACACTACCGGCATGTAGAAAAGTAGTGCCGGGTTGCGCGGCTAACTCTCAGGAATAAGAAGAAGTGAGGACCGTGGCTGGTTCGTTTCGGCGCCAGAGATGCCGCTAGGTTATTGCCGCGGTTTGAAGCCGAACTGGCGCCTCGGCGCCGCCGGAAGCCTTGCCGGCTTTTTCAGCTTCTCGATCTCGTCGGCCAGGATGCTGATGATGGAAGCGTGAGTTTTCCGATCGGCTTCCAACTTCTCCACGCGAGCGGCAAGCTGTCTGTGGCCGGCCAGAAGTTCCCGGATCCGCACGAAGGCGCGAACAATCAGAATGCTCATCTGCACGGCCCGTCTACTTTTAAGAACCGCGGAAAGCATAGCCACTCCGTGTTCGGTGAAAGCGTAGGGAGTGGCACGCCTGACGCCGCCCCATCTTGAAATCACAATTTGTGATTTCAAGTTTGCATACTCTTCCCGGGTCAGCTGAAACATGAAATCAGCGGGGAATCTGCCGCTGTTGCGCTTGACTGCTTGAATCAGCGCGCGCGGCTCCACCTGATAGAGCTCGGCCAAGTCCGGGCTGAGCATAACTTTCCGGCCGCGGATGACGAAGATTCGGCGCTCGATGATCTGAGCAGGAACGGGGAGCTTTTCTATCTTCATTTACAGAAAATAGTGAAGCGCCCAGGCTCTAACTCTCAGGAATAACGGGGGATAGAGGGATCGATTTCGAGGCTCCAGCGGTCGATGCCGCCGGTCATGCTCTGGCAGGCCGGAAACACCCTGCTCCCGCAGCCAATTCACGACATTCAGGCTGCGCACGCCATGATGGCAAAAAACGATCAGCGTGGTCTCATCGGCTTGCGCTTCCAGATGCTGGACCTGGGCGGGAACAGTACGCATCGGGATGAGTTCGGCGCCCTCGATTTGGGCCAGCTGAAATTCGCCCGGTTCGCGAACGTCAATCAGCGCGAGGCTCTCGCCCGCAGCCCGGCGCCGCGTCACTTCCTGAGGCGTAATTTCCAGCGGCAACGTCGTTGCGGTCATGGGCAAATCCTTCACGTCAGGATAACCCAAGTTGTGCTATCGTCGTTACCGCTGGGAACCGAACTATGACACGAACCATTACTCTCACCATCAACGGAAAAGCGCGCACCGATACGGTGGAGCCGCGCCTGTTGCTGATCCATTATCTGCGGGATGTGGCTGGTTTAACGGGGTCGCACATCGGCTGTGAGACGTCTTTGTGCGGCGCTTGCACGGTGCACCTCGACGGGAAAGCGGTCAAAAGCTGTACCATGTTCGCCGTGCAAGCCGACGGCCGAAACATTCTCACAGTGGAGGGTTTGGCGGCGGGCGGCCAGCTGGATGCCGTTCAAGAAGCTTTCTGGAACGAGCACGCACTGCAGTGCGGTTTCTGTACGCCCGGCATGATCATGACGTCCAAGCAGATCGTGGAGCGGAATCCCACAGCCCACCGAAAAAGAGATCCGGCACGGCTTAGAAGGTAACTTGTGCCGCTGCACCGGCTACCAGCATATTGTGAATGCGGTGAAGGCTGCCGCGGCGAAAGCGTAACGGAGGCAGCATGGCCACAACCATCACCAAGACGGAAACGCTCGTCGGCAAACGGATTCGCCGGCGCGAGGACCCGCGGCTGATCACCGGCACAGCCACCTACGTGGACGACATTCAGATGCCCGGCATGCATCACGCCTGCATCGTGCGCAGCCCGCACGGCGCCGCGAAAATCAAGTCGATCAACATTCAGCCGGCGCTCGATCTGCCCGGCGTCGCCGCGGTGTTCACCGGCAAGGACACCGAAAAGGTCGGTCTGGTGCCGTGCGGCGCGTCTCTTCCGGGCCTGCGTGTTCCGCCGCATCATATCCTGGCGACCGACCGCGTGTACTTCGTTGGCCATCCCGTGGCGGTCGTCGTTGCCACGGATCGCTACATCGCTCGTGACGCCGCCGAATTGGTCGAAGTGGAATACGAGCCGCTCGCCGCCGTGACGGATCCTGAAAAGGCGATCGCGCCCGATGCGCCAGCGGTGCATCCGGAATGGCCCGACAATACGGCTTACAAATACCACCAGGAAAACGGTGATGTCGATAAGGCGTTCGCCGAGGCCGAGGTGGTTGTCAAGCAACGCATCACCAGCCAGCGCCTCATCCCCACTGCGATGGAAACGCGCGGCGTGGTGGCCGACTGGCGTTCCGGCGATCGCGCCCTGACCCTGCACTCGTCCACGCAGATCCCCCACCTGATGCGGACGCTGGTGGCGCTGATGCTGGGCCTGGAAGAGAACCGCCTGCGCGTGGTCGCTCCCGAGGTCGGCGGCGGGTTCGGCAGCAAGCTGAACGTTTACGCCGAAGAGGCGCTCATGGGCTTCGTCGCGATGCAGGATCGGCAAGCCGGTGAAGTGGATCGAATCGCGGCGCGAAAACTTTCTGTGCACCATCCACGGCCGCGGCCACGTGGATTACTACGAGTTGGCGGCCAAGCGCGACGGAACCATCACCGCAATCAAGCTGAAGCTTATTCAGGATCTGGGCGCCTACCATCAGTTGCTTACGCCCGCTATCCCGACGCTGTCCGTGCTCATGATGCCGGGAATCTACAAATGCCAGAACATCCGCGCCGACATTGTGGGTGTGTTTACGAATGCCGTGCCCACCGACGCCTATCGCGGCGCGGGCCGCCCGGAAGCCACGCACGGCATCGAGCGCATGGTGGACATCCTGGCGGCCGAGCTGAAGATGGATCCGGCCGAGATCCGCCTGAAGAATTTCGTCGCGAACGACGCGTTTCCGTACCACACCGCCACCGGCTTAACCTACGACAGCGGCAACTACGCGGCGCCGCTGGAGAAGGCGCTCGACGCCGTTGAGTACAAAAAGCTGCGCGAAGAGCAAAAGAAAGCCCGGCAGGAAGGGCGGCTCTTCGGCATCGGCATTTCCACCTACGGCGAGATTTGCGCCATGGGCCCATCGCCGGCTACTCCGGCCGGCGGCTGGGAAAGCGCGACGGTGAAGATTGAGCCGACCGGCAAAGTCACCGTCATGACCGGCGCTTCGCCGCACGGCCAGGGCGAAGAAACCACCTTCGCGCAGATTGCCGCCGACGAACTGGGCGTCGGAATCGATGACGTTTTGGTTTTGCATGGCGACACCGCGATCGTGCAATACGGCATCGGAACCTTCGGCAGCCGCGCGCACGGCCGTCGGCGGAGCGGCCATGTATTACGCCATTCAAGAGCTGAAGGAGAAGATCAAAAAGTACGGGGCGATGCTGCTGAAGAGCGATGACGTCTCGTTCACGAACGGCGTTTGCGTGGATAACAAAACCGGCAAAACCGTGCCGCTGGCTCAAATCGCCGGCGCTTCCTATCGCGCGCTGAAGCTGCCGCCCAACACTGAGCCGGGCCTCGTCGCGACTTACTTCTGGGAGCCGCCCAACTTCACTTTCCCGTTCGGCGCGCATATCGTGGTCACCGAAGTGGACCGGGACACCGGCGCGATCGACCTCAAACGCTACGTCGCGGTAGACGATTGCGGCAAGGTCATCAATCCGCTCTTGGTCGAGGGGCAGGTGCACGGCGGCGTCGTGCAGGGCCTCGGCCAGGCGCTTTGGGAGCAGGCGATTTATGACGACACCGGCCAGCTGGTGACCGGCGAGCTGATGGACTATGCGGTTCCGAAAGCCAGCAACATTCCCTGGATCGAAACCAGCCGCACCGAGACGCCCTCGCCTGTGAATCCGCTCGGGGTCAAGGGCGTCGGAGAAGCCGGAACCATCGGCTGCTCGCCCGCCGTGGTGAATTCGGTGGTGGACGCGCTCAGCCCGCTGGGCGTGCGGCACATCGACATGCCGCTCACGCCCGAAAAGATCTGGAACCTGGTGCAGACAGGAGGCAAGGCATGATTGCGCAGAATTTCGATTACGCGTCGCCCGCCAATCTTCAAGAGGCGCTGGGCCTCCTGGGCGGTGAAAACGTGAAAGTGCTGGCCGGCGGAATGAGCTTGATTCCGCTCATGAAGCTGCGTCTGGCCTCGCCCGAGCAAGTCGTCGACATCGGCCGGATTCCCGGCCTGAATACCATTCGCGAGGAAAAAGGAACGCTGAGGATCGGCGCCACCACGACGCATTATCAGGTGGAGAGTTCCCCGCTGGTTCGCTCCCAGTGCCCGCTGTTGGCCGAAGCCGCTGCGCACATCGGCGACATCCAGGTGCGCAATATGGGCACCATCGGCGGGAGCATCGCGCATGCCGATCCGGCCGCCGATTACCCGGCGTCGCTGCTGGCGCTCGAAGCCAAAGTGGTTCTCATGAGCGCGAAAACGCAGCGCGAAATTCCGATCGCCGACTTTTTCGTCGACACCTTCACCACCGCGCTCCAACCCGGTGAGATCATCCGCGAAGTGATCGTGCCGGTGGAGGATCAATCGGCCGGAACCAGCTATCAGAAGATGGTTCAGCCTGCCTCTGGGTTTGCGATCGTCGGCGTGGCGGCGCGCGTCCGCAAATCCGGCGGCAAGATCGCCATGGCGCGCGTCGGCGTCACGGGGTTGAGCGGCAAACCGTACCGTGCCACCGGCGTCGAAAAAGCCCTCGAAGGCAGCGCCGGCAGCCCGTCCGACATCCAGAAAGCCGCCGCAGTTGTCGCCGACGGCGTGGATGCAAATTCCGACTTGTTTGCCTCGGCCGAGTACCGCAAGCACCTGGCCCGCATTTATACGATGCGCGCGCTCACCGTCGCCCTCTCGAGGACGGCTTGAACGAGAATTGGTATGAAGGCGCACAGGCTGCTCGTGTCCGTTGTGCGCGAATCAGTATGAAGATTAGCGGCTCTTACGCCGATTCCTGCCCCTCCCGAACGCGCGTATCAGCTCTTGCAGGACCCCGACGTCCTGGCCAAATGCATGCCTGGAACCGATCATCTCGAAAAGGTCGGCCCGGACGAGTACGAGATGAAAATGAAGCTCGCGATCGCCAGCATGGGCGGGCTTTTCGCCGGAAAAGTCCGCTTGGCCGATCAGCGCCCGCCCGAGCAGTTCAAGCTGATCGTCGAAGGCAACGGGAAAATCGGGTTCATCAAGGGCGAGGGCTTGTTGAACCTCGTCGCGCAAGGCGAAGCGACCGAAGTGAAGTACGACGGCGATGTGCAGGTGGGCGGCACCATCGCGGGCGTCGGCCAGCGCCTGCTGGACGCCACGGCCAAGATGATCATCAAGAAGTTCTTCGAAAAGCTGTCGGAAGCCGCAACCGGATAGGACTAAGGCACTAGAACCAGCTTTCCCTCCGTTCCATCGCCAGAACCACGGTTCGCCGGTAGCGTAGATATGTCTGACTACGCTATGCGACGACTAGCTCTTTTCTTTGCCGTTTGCGTGCCGACCATCTTCGGGCAGCCGGCGCCTCTCGCAATCACGGTTAAATCCGTGCCCAATGGCGCGGTGGGTAGCGATTATTCCGCGCAACTGATCGCCAGCGGCGGAAGCGGAAACTACCAATGGTCGGGGTCCGGGCTGCCCAATGGGCTGAAGCTCAGCGCCAGCGGCGCCCTCAGCGGCATGCCGGCCGCAGCGGGCACTTCCACCTCGTCTGTCCGGGTGACGGACTCCGAGACAAAGCAAACGGCATCCCAGCAAGTCACGCTGACCGTCAACGGCGGCCTCTCGATCACAACTTCCAGCACGCTTCCGAGCGGAACACCCGGTGCGGCTTATCCCGGTTTGACGATTACCGCCAGCGGTGGCGCACCCCCGTATAGTTTCTATGCACAGGCTCCCGACGGATTGACGCTCAGCTCCAGCGGCCTCTTAAGCGGCACGCCTTCGGTGGCGGGCGTTTACTCATTCCTGGTCACTGTGACCGATAGCGCCAACAACGCCGCCGCCCAACAATTTTCCATCGCCATTATCTCGACCGGAACGCCGCTGCTCGAAGTCGCGCCCACCAATCTTACCTTCTCCGCCTTGCAAGCCGGCGATTCGCCCATCGCCGAGAGCATCATCGTGCTTGCGAGTGGAGGGTCTTCGGCGAATTTCACGGTCACAGTCGATAGCGGTTCGGCGAACTCTCCCGCGCCCGCTTGGCTCGCCGTCAAACAGTCCACCGGAGCCACTCCCGCGCGCCTGATCGTGAGCGCGAACACCAGCGCGATGCCCGCGGGAAACTACTCCGGCCGCATTCAGATTAGCGATAGCTCCAACGCGTCCGCGTACATTCCGGTATCGCTGGCGATTTCCAGCCAAGCGCCCACGCTGACGGCCGGGCCGGGCATCCTCCGATTCACAGCTCTGGCGCAATCTTCGGCCACGCAGCAAAAGCTGGTCGAGACTCGACAACACCGGCGGCGGTGGGCCTTTATCGTTCAGCACCCAGGTCCTGGGCGGGAGTTCCTGGATTACCGGCGTAACGCCGAACTCCGGCCAGATCGCGCCGGATTCGCCGGTGTTCTTGCAGGTGCAGGTGAATCCGCAAGGCCTGGCCGCGGGCCGCTATCGCGACGTGGTGCAGGTCAGTTCGCCGGCCGGTAATGTCAACGTTCCAGTGATTCTGTTGGTAAATCCAAATGGGTCGATTCTCGGCCTCAACGTGCTCGGCTTGCATTTCCACGCGCGGCAAGGCGGCGGTTCTTCCGTCACCCGCACTTTCGAGGTTCTGAATATCGGAGATCCTTCGTCCACCGTGAATTGGAACGCCCAGATTATCAAGGGCGGCGATTTCCTGTCGCTCAGCTCCAGCAGCGGCTCTGCCACGGTGTCCGCCCCCAGCGCAGTGACCGTCAGCCTGAGTCCGACCGCTACCGAAGCCAATGCGGGCGCTTATTACGCTTTGATCAGCATTTCCGACACGAATTCGCTCGATTCGCCGCAGTATCTGGTGGTGGTGCTGGATCTGGACAGCACCGGCGCATCCGCGCTGCCGGATGTTCAGCCGGCCGGGTTGCTGTTTACCGCTCCCGCCGGCGGGCAGGCTCCGTCCCAAACATTGACCGTGAATACCAGCAGTGCTTCCGCGGTTCTGTTCCAGGCCGGAGCATTCACGTTGGATGGCGCGCCATGGCTCAACGTGAATCCGTCCTCCGGACAAGCCAGCGGGTCGAGTGCCGGAACTGCGAATGTTTCAGTGAATACCGCGGGGCTTGCGCCCGGTGTTTATTACGGCGAGGTGGATGTCGCCATTTCGAGCGTGCTGCGCGCCGTCAATGTCACGCTGATCGTCCAGTCGGCCGGAAGCACTGCCAACGTAGACGCTCCGGCAGCGCAGGTGGCCTGCGCGCCCACTCAATTGGCTGTCACGGAGACCGGCATCGTCAACAACTTCGCCGTTCCCGCCGGATGGCCCGCGACCTTAACCGTTCAGCTCAACGACGACTGCGGAAACAGCGTTACCGGCGCCAACGTGGTGGCGAGTTTCTCTAACGGCGACCCGGCGCTAACATTGCTGGGCGATGGCCAGGGAAATTATTCCGCTACCTGGCAGCCCGGCTCGACCTCCGCTCAGGCGCGCGTGACCATCGAAGCCGTCGCCGGCTCGCTCGCGCCCGCTCAATTTCAAATTCTCGGCTCGATCTCCGGCAATCAGGTTCCGGTCTTAGCTCGCAATGGCACGCTGAACAATTTGAACCCGGTGATCGGCGGAGCGCTCGCTCCTGGCACGGTGGCGCAAGTTTACGGCAGCGCCCTCGCTTCGACGGCCGTCTTCGCCGAACATCCTGCCGTTGCCGTCGAGCTTCAATGGCACCAACGTGCTGATAGGCGGATTCTCCGCGCCGCTATATTACCTCAGCGGCGGGCAGCTGAATGTCCAGATTCCGAACGAGCTCTCGCCCAATCAGACCTACCCGATCGTAGTGAGCGTTAACGGCGCTCTCACTCTGCCCGACCTGATCGACATTGTACCCTCGATGCCGGGCGTGGCAGCCTATTCGAATGGCGACGTCATCGCGCAACATTCCGATTATTCTCTTGTGACCGAACAGAGTCCCGCGATGCCGGGCGAATATCTCATTATGTATCTTGCGGGAATGGGCGCTACCGATCCGAGCGTCGCGTCCGGCCAACCGGCGCCAGCGGTCGAGCCGCTCAGCCGCGTAATGATGCAACCGGTTGTGACCGTAGGTGGAGAGAGCGCCAACATCGTTTTCGCCGGACTTACGCCTGGGGCCGCTGGTCTGTATCAAATTAATTTCCAGGTTCCTTCCAATGCAGCCACCGGCGACCTGCCAGTGGTCGTCACCGAAGACGGCCAGACCGCAAACCTAATCACGCTGCCGGTTTCCCAGTAGGTATTTATAAGCTCAATTGTCAGGGAATTGTTGGACGCTTGGGCGGAAAATCCTCAAAAAGAAGCGCGACCTCACGGAGAGGCCGCGCCAACCAGAGGAGGAGAAGGTTTGACTCACGCTTCTCTGTGTAATAAGACGTACAAAAGTACTAGCTGGTTCCAGAGGGGTTATCTAGTAAAATAGCCCCATGCGCCACCTGGCTGTCATCCTGGGTCTCTTCACGTTCACGCCTCTCGGCTTCTCGCAATTACAAACACTGACGATTCCGTCGCAAACTCCTCCTACCGGAAGCGTTGGCAGCTCTTATACTTATAACCTTGTCGCAACGGGCGGCCAGTCGCCGTACATTTGGAGCCTGTATATGGTGGACTCCGACTCGGCCGGGGGGTTCCTGCCACCTGGCCTTCAGCTGAGTAGCGGTGGCGTTATTTCAGGTATCCCAACGACGGTCGGAATGTACAGCTTCCAGGTGTATGTTACGGATTCGGAGAGCACACCGGTAACGACGCAGCCGGCAACTTTCACGATCAACATCTCGCCCTGCGCTCCCACGATCTTGACTACCTCGCCGTTGCCCGGCGGCGAAGTCGGCATCCCGTATACCGAGCAGATCCAGATCAGCGGCTGTTCGGGATCGACTTACACGTTCGCGCCCGGCAGCGCGCTGCCGCCGGGATTTAACAACCCTGGGCTCGCCACCAATGGCGTACTGAGCGGCACGCCGACCAAAGCCGGAACATATAGCATCATCGTTTTTGTAACCGATACAACCAGCGGGATGGTCGCGGCCAATCCCACGTTCTCCCTCACCATCACGCCTCCGCCGACGTTCAGCACTGCTTCGCCTTTGCCCGCGGGGATTGTGAGTGTGCTTATTCGCAAAAAATCGCTGTGACGGGAGGAGTGTCCCCGTATACCTACGTGGTATCCGGCGCTCGCCCGCCCGGCCTGTCGCTCGACTCTACCGGGCTTCTGAGCGGCACGCCGACCACCGTCGGGACGTATTCGTTCACCGTTACAGTCACCGATTCGCTGGGCGTCTCAACTACGCCAACAACTTTTTCGATCACGATTGCGAGCTCCACGCCGATGCTTCAGGTTTCGCCCTCGAGCCTGACATTTAACTCCATCGCGGGCGGCGATGCTCCTCCTCCGCAGGCAATTTCGGTGATTCCGGCCACCGGCGCCACCAGTACCGCGTTCACGGTGGTGCTGGACGGCGGGCAATCGGGGACGCCCGCGCCATCGTGGCTTACCGTTCAACTCACCAAAGGCAATGCGCCCGCTCAGTTAATCGTGAGCGTCGATCAAGGCAGCATGCAGGCCGGGCGCCTCGGGACGAATTCAGGTGCTGGATGCCAATGGGCTGCCGAACTACGTATCCGTCACGCTGAATGTCAACACCGGTATCGTCCCAGCTCACCGTCGCGCCCGCGATGCTGCGTTTCGTGGCTCGCGCCGCGGCGCCCGGAATTCTGCAGCAGGATATCGCGGTAACCAGCGGCGGCGGAGGTGGACCGCTCGGCTTTACAACCACGGTGGTCAACGGGAGCTCCTGGATTCAAGGCGTGACGCCCAGCTCCGGCCAGACTGTGCGCAACACTCCGGTCCTGCTGCAGGTCCAGGTCAACACGCAGGGCCTGGCGAGTCGGCAGCTATCACGATATGATTCAGGTCTCTTCCTCGTCCGGCAGCACCAATGTTCCCGTGGAGCTGTTCGTCTCGAGCGGCGGATCCATTCTGGGCGTGAACGTCACCGGCCTGCACTTCCCCGAACGGCAAGGCGCGGGACCCGCGAGTCCGCAATCCGTTAAAGTTTTGAATCTCGGCGACCCCAGTTCTACCGTCAACTGGACCGCGAACCTGCTGAGCGGATCCAATTGGTTGACGTTAGGGCAGGCGAGTGGAACCGCCACGCTCACCACTCCCGGCGTGTTGAGCCTGATACCGAACCAGGCGTCCGGTTCGCTCGCAACCGGCAGCCAGTACGCGCTCATCCAGATTTCCGATCCGCATTCGCTCATTTCTCCGCAGTACGTCATTGCGGTGCTGGACATTCAGGCCAGCAGCGGGCTTCCGCTGCCGAACCCCGTGCCCGCGGGGCTGTTCTTTAGCGCGGTTGCGGGCGGCTCGGCGACCTCCACGCAAAACATCACCGTCCAAACCAGCAGCTCCGCCAGCGTTCCCTTCCAGGCTGCCGCATCCACCACGGACGGCGCGGCTTGGCTCACTCTCAGCGCCACCGGCGGCAATTCGAGCACAGCAGCTCCCGGCACGCTTACGGTGTCAGTGAATCCGTCGACGCTCACCGCGGGCGTTTACTCCGGCAGCGTCAACATCTCGATGTCCGGCGTAGTGAGCACCGTGAACATCACGGCCGTGATTCTTCCCGGCAGTTCCACCAGTTCCACCGCGTTCAGCCCTGAAGCCGCCGCCGGTTGCACTCCGAGCCAGTTGGCGCTCACCGAAACCGGATTGGTGAACAACTTCTCGGTTCCCGCCGCGTGGCCGGCCAATCTGATCGCGCAACTCAACGACGACTGCGGCAACTCCATCACCAGCGGATCGGTGGTCGCGAGTTTCTCGAACGGCGACGCTCCGCTTACTATGCGGAGGCGATTCGTTGGGGAATTATTCCGCCACCTGGCAGCCCGGCGTAGTGTCGTCGCAGATGGTGGTAACGCTCAACGCGGCGTAGGGTTCGCTCGCTCCAGCCACTGCGAAACTGGTCGGCGGGGTCACGCAGAATTCCGCGCCGGTGCTGGCTCCCGGCGGGACGCTGAACAATCTGAATCCGATCGTCGGAGGAGCGTTGGCGCCCGGAACCGTCTCGCAGGTCTACGGCACGGACTTGGCCACTTTCACCGGCAACCCCGGCATTCTGCCGCTTCCCAACTCCTATAACGGCACGTTTATGCTGGCGGGCGGATTGTCGGCGCCGCTGTACTACCTGAGTGGCGGCCAGCTCAATGTCCAGCTTCCGAGCGAACTGGCTCCCAATCAGCAATACGCCGTGATCGTGAGCTCCAACAACGCGCTGACGTTGCCGGACACCATCGACGTAGTGCCCGCGCAGCCGGGTGTGGCCGCAACCGCGGATGGCCACGTGATCGCGCAGCACAATGCCACTTACGGGTTGATCAGCAGCAGCAGTCCCGCGGTGCCCGGCGAATACATCATTGTTTACCTGGTTGGAATGGGACCCACGAACCCGAGCGTTCCCACCGGCGCGGCGGCGCCTTCCACTGCGCCGTTAGCTAGCGTCACCGTGCAGCCGACCGTTAGCGTGGGCGGCCAGAATGCCACGATCGCCTATGCGGGCCTGACGCCGGGCTCGGCCGGGCTGTATCAAATCACGTTCCAGGTGCCCTTGAACGCCGCGGCGGGCGACTCGAGCCTCGTAATCACACAAGGCGGCGTGACGGCGAACACCACGCTGCTGACCATACAGTAGCGGAGTATTACAGGCGTCTTGAGCGCGCTGCCGAGCGCCCTCGGCCGCCAATGCTAGAATTGATTTCGTCCGCATGGAACGCGCCGCGAAGTCTCTCGCAAAGCTCAAGCTCGGTGACGCCGTCTCCGCCCAGGAACTGGCTTGCGCGGCTTGGCCGGTGGCCGTTGGCGAACGGATCGCCCGGCATGCCGTCGCGAAATTGCTGGTGCGCGAGCGGCTGGTGGTCGAGGTCGACGACGCGGTTTGGCAGAAACAGCTTTTTCACCTGCGGCACCCGATTCTGAAAAAAATCCGCGAGACTTTGGGCAACGGCGTCGTGAACGATGTGGAGTTCCGCATCGCCGTTACCAGGCGTCCCCCGGATGTGGCGCGGAGCCTCAACCCGTCCAAGCCGGTCGACGAAGCAGACCGAATCGCCGACCCCGTTCTGCGCATCTTATACAGGCAGTCCCGAAAAAAGGCTTCGGCGTGAAGATCACCGAAAAAGAGGTCCGCTATGTGGCCGACCTCGCAAACTTGCAACTGACCGATCCCGAGATCGGGCGACTGGCGAAAGACCTGGACGAAATTTTGACGCACATCGACACGCTGAACGAACTGGATACGTCTCACGTGGAGCCGATGGCTCAGGTGCTCTACGATGCGGCTGAAACCGCCACCTGGCGCGACGATACCGAGCGCGCGTGCCTAGGCAATGAGGCCGCGCTGGCGAATGCACCGCTGGCGGGTAACGGCTATTACAAAGTGCCCAAGGTGATCGAGCGATGAGCGCGTCCGTAGCAAGCTTGCCCTCGCTCACGATTTCAGAAGTGCGCGAAGGCCTCGCCACGCGCTCCTTCAGCGCAGTCGAACTGGCGCAGTCCGCGCTCGATTTCGCTCAGAAGGAAAATCCGAAAACAAACGCCTATCTGCATTTCTCGCCGGAACGCGCGCTGGCGGCAGCCGAAGCCGTGGATCAGAAGCTGGCCGCCGGCGAAGATCCCGGAGCATTAGCGGGCGTGCCGCTGGCTATCAAGGACGTGATCGTCACCAAGGGCGTGCGCACCACCTGCGGATCGCGGCTGCTGGAACATTACGTTCCGCCCTACGACGCCACTGCCGTTATCCGGCTGGAGCAGGCCGGCGGAATCATTCTCGGAAAGGTCAACTGCGACGAGTTCGCGATGGGTTCGTCTACCGAAAATTCGGCGTACGGTCCGGTGCGGAACCCCGTGGCGCTCGACCGCGTTCCCGGCGGATCGAGTGGCGGTTCAGCGGCGGCGGTAGCGCAAGGGACGGCGGTGGCCGCGCTAGGCTCCGATACCGGCGGCTCGGTTCGACAGCCCGCGTCATTTTGCGGCGTCGTCGGCGTGACTCCTACCTATGGCCGCGTTTCGCGCTACGGCCTGGTGGCTTTCGCTAGTTCGCTCGATCACATCGGCCCTTTCGGGCGCACCGTTCGCGATGCGGCGCTGATGCTTCAAGTCATCGCGGGGCGCGACGAGATGGATTCCACTTCGGCGTTCGCGCCTGTTCCGGATTACGTCTCGCAGCTCGACGGCAAAGTGGCCGGCATGAAAATCGGATTGCCGCGCGAATACTTTGAAGGCCTCGCGAGCGAGTCCGGCGATCTGATCCTCAAGGGCGTCGAGCTGCTGAAGAAAATGGGCTGCCAGGTGCGCGAAATCAGTTTGCCCGCCACCAAGTACGCGGTGCCCTGCTACTACATCATCGCGACGGCCGAGGCCAGCTCTAATCTCGCGCGCTACGACGGCGTGCGCTACACCAGCCGCGCGGATGCCGAAACGCTCAGCGATATGTATCGCGCCACGCGCGGTGCGGGATTCGGCGCCGAGTGCAAACGCCGCATCATGCTAGGAACCTACGTCCTGAGCCACGGCTACTACGACGCTTATTATCTGAAGGCGCAAAAAGTGCGCGCGCTGATCGCCGAGGATTTTCGTCGGGCTTTTTCCGAGGTGGACGCCATTGTCGCCCCGGTTTCACCTTCGCCTGCGTTCAAGCTCGGCGAGAAAATGAACGATCCGCTGGAAATGTATTTGTCCGACATTTATACGATCACCGGCGATCTGGCCGGCATTCCCTGCATGAGCGTGCCGTGCGGAAAGACGTCGGAAGGGTTGCCGGTCGGCATGCAGATTTTGACCCGGCATTTTGACGAAACTGGTATGTTCCGCCTCGCGGATGCTTTTGAAAAGGCCGGAGGATTTGCCGGTTGAAATAAAACCCCGGCTTGGCCGGTCAAACTAAAACGAAGAGGAGATCATGATGGCATTCACCGTTCCCCCGCTGCCCTACGCTTTTGATGCGTTGGAGCCTTACATCGACAAGTTGACCATGGAGATCCACCACGACAAGCACCATGGCGCCTACGTCACCAATCTCAACAAGGCTCTGGAATCAGCGCCCAACCTGCAAGACAAAACCGTCGAAGAACTGCTGGCCAATAATTGCGCCATCGTTCCCGAGAATATCCGGACCGCTGTACGCAATAACGGCGGCGGACATATCAATCACACTATGTTTTGGCAGATCATGGCGCCCAGCGCCGGTGGCAGCCCCATCGGCAATGTTTCGCAGGCCATCAATTCCACCTTCGGCAGCTTCGATCAGTTCAAGGAAAAGTTCAACGCCGCGGCCACCACTCGATTCGGTTCCGGCTGGGCTTGGCTGATCAAGAGCGCCAAAGGCGTCGAGATCATCTCCACCGCCAATCAGGATTCGCCGGTCATGGACGGCAATTATCCGGTCATGGGTCTGGATGTCTGGGAGCACGCCTACTATCTCAAGTATCAGAACCGGCGCCCGGAATACATCGCGGCTTGGTGGAACGCCGTCAATTGGGCGGAGATCGAGAAGCGATTCAACGCCGCATCGGGTTCCCGAGCCGGTCAAGCCGGCCGGTAGACGTACGGTTCAGCCTACGAGTTTGTCGTAGTCGGCGTGGCTTCCAGTCCAGAACCAGAGCACGCCGTCGAGTAGATTCACGCCCATAGCGCGATAGTGTAATCCACGCGTACCGACCAGAACTTGTCAACTTTCTTGAAATGGAGCGAGGGGTGCCGAGAATCGGTCTGTAGGAGCGCGAAGGCGCGATCGGCGATCGCTTGGATCGGGACAGGAAGGGCGTGGTAGCAAGCCCAAAAATCGGGCGCTGCCCGATGAGTCACAACTTCGTGGCCTGCCCGCCCTCGTAGTCGCGCAAAGCCTGATCAGCGAATTTATCTAGTTTGCCACTCTTGACGTCAGACTCGAATTGCGCGTCCCAGGCCTGGGCGTCGAACTGGACGAACCAGTCTCGGAATGCGCGCAGCTCGTCAGGGGTGAGCTGTTTCACCTGCCCTTCGATGTTTTCCAGTCTGCTCATGCGTGCCTTTCTTTCCAGGGTACAACAGGGTCAACACGTCGGCCTGTGCCGGACAATCTTTTCCCACGGCCTCGGGTTCCCGAACCAGCCACGCCGTCCGCTAGCCGGAAATGGCGGTGATAAAATTGGAGCATAAGTGTTCTGGTTGCATGTGCTCTCATCCTCCATGTTGCGATAGCCGTTGTTCTGATACAAAAATACCGGCGGACGCGCGATGCTGGTTTCATCTGGTTAGGCGTAGCTGTTGTAGTCTGGCCGCTCGTATCGACGGCCCTTGGCTATGGCGAACGCGTTCTTATTGACCGTCTGGTCAGACACCAATCCATCGGCTTTTATCCATACAGCTTAGTGGAGCAGGGGAAGATTACTATAGGTAGACTGGTCTCGGTATCAGCCGAGTGCCAGCAACTCATCGGGATCGTCCTTCTGCTCGTTGCCGTAATGTATCTTTACGGGGCACGTGACAGTCGACGCGAAGTTTGAATGCCTGTTCGGGTTGCGGAACAGGCTCAGAACAGCAGCGCTATTCCACAAATGGCGGCCGGGATAATCGCCCAGGCCGCCAGCCACTCGTGATCGATCAGGAATCCCGCGATCGCCGGGGAAACGATCGCCGCTACGGAATTGAGCGACTGAGTCAAGTCCAGCACCACGCCTTGCTCCGATCGCGGCGTCTTCTGCGTGATCAGGCTGGTGGCAACCGGCCGTATGAAGCCGGTGCCTGTCGATGAAATAGCCGTCACCAGCAACAGCATCGGTATCGAGTAAGTAAAGCCGAGCGCCGCCAGTCCTACCATGCCGAGAAAAAATCCCGCCCGCAGCAGCCGCTGTTCCCCAAACATTTTCACGAATCTGCCCATCAGACCGCCTTGCTGGATCGCGCCTAACAGGCCGAGAAACGCCAGTACGAACCCAACTTCCCGCGGTCCAAACGGCCGGCCGTGCCATTGAAAGCGCCGCTCGGCGAACAAGGCGAAACCGGACATGAACATGGAAAACGTGACTGTGAAAGCGAAGAACTTCCACAGCAGCGGCGCCAGGCCGGGCTGCCGGAAATAGCGGACGTAGTTGCCCCAATCGAGGATCGCGAACTTGCGCGGAACCGTATCGCCCTCGGTCACCGCCTTTGTGGTGGGCAGCATGAAATAGGTGGACAGAATGCTGGTGAGCGATAGCCCGGCTGCGACCAGAATCGGGTATACATAGCCAAATTGCGAGAGATAGCCGGAGATCGCCGGCCCAATCAAGAAGCCCATCCCGAACGCGATGCCGATCAAGGCGAACGATTTCGCGCGCTCCTCCGGCTTGGTGACGTCGGAAATGTAGGCCTGCGCGAGCGAAAGGTTTCCCGCCGTCAGGCCATCGATAATTCGGGAGAGAAACACCAGCCACAGGCTATTGGCGTACGCCAGAATCAGGAATCCGATAAACGTGCCGACCTGGCTGACCAGGAGCAGGGGCCGGCGCCCCATGCTGTCCGATAACCGGCCCAGCATCGGTCCCGCGATCAACTGGCAAAATGCGTAAGCGGAGACCAGCAGCCCGACCACCGCCGGCGACGCGCCGAAACGTTCGGCGTAGAAGGGCAGCAGAGGCAGAATGATCGTCAGGCCCAGGACATCGACGGAAACGATCAGGAAAATCGGAAGCAGTGGAGAATTGCGCAAGGCGAAGTACGATGGTAGCAGTGCGCGGGGGCGACTCGCATGGCGGATCAACTGTATCTTTCTTACTGGCTGCGGAACTACAACGCGCAGAATATGCTGCGGCACTACGAGAAATTGCTGAAGTTGTTTCCGTTCTCCCGCCTGGCTCGCCAACCCTCCACCTTCAAAGTGCTCGCGGTGGATTTCAACCAGCCACCCTTGCTGGAGGTTCCATTCCCGCCGCCCCTGTCGATCGAACAGGTGCTGGCCGCGGCCAAAGATTTCCAGAATGCGGACTGCTGTTACCGGCTGGAGTCCTGGTGGGATCTGTGGCAGTTCGACGCCAAGTGGGAGTTAATGCCCGCTCGCGTTGCGCTGAGCTGCTTTGGACTCGATTTCGAGAAAGAAAACGATGCGCACCTGGATGTCGAATTCGGCATTGACGCGCATTTTCTTCCGCAACCCGAAGTCCCCGACAGCGTGCGGATGGTGCAATCGAATATCAAGAGCCTGCTGAAGCTGGTGCACGATCTGGACGACGCTCTACCGGCGGAGAACCGCCAGCTCTGGTCGGAGTCCGGCGAGAATTTTTCCGAAAAACTCCACCAGGCGCTGTCGTCGGCCGGATAAGCAGTGTCAACTTCCGCCCAGCAGCCGCTCCACCGCCTCGCCCAGCATTTTCGGAGCGAACGGCTTCTGCAGGGAGACCACCTGCCGGCGAATCGATTCGGGCAGCTTTTCGACAAAGAACGGCGAGCCGCTACAAACTAGAACCTTGAGGTTCGGGCGCACTTCGAGCATCCGCGTCAGCAGCGTATCGCCGGGCATATCCGGCATCCCTAGGTCGGCTACCACCAGATCGTAGCCATCAGGCGCGTCTTCGAAGGCGCATAGAGCCTCTCGCGACGTGGCGTGCGATTCCACCTCGAATCCGAGCCGGCCCAGATATTTTTCCATCAGCTGCAGCAACGGCGGTTCGTCTTCCACCAATAAAATCTTCTTCAATGCCACGGATGTTCGTCGGTAATCCACTTATCGTACCAGCGCCGGATTGAAATCGCGCGGGCTTGGCTATCATCGACTGGTATGCGCTTCCACACCGAGTATCTGAAATTCAACACCAAGCAGCACCGCGAGTACATCAATATCACGCCGGAAGTAAACGCTGCATTAAAGAAAAGCGGAATTCAAGAGGGGATGATTTTAGTCTCCGCCATGCACATCACCGCCGGCGTTTGGGTGAACGACGCCGAGGACGGCCTCTTAGCCGACATCGATGAATGGCTGGAGCGGCTGGCGCCCTATCGCGACGATTATCGCCACCACCGGACCGGCGAGACGAATGGGGACTCGCATCTCAAAAGCCTGCTGGTGCACCATCAGGTCATCGTTCCAGTCACCGCCGGCAAGCTGGATTTCGGCCCATGGCAGCAGGTGTACTATGCCGAATTCGATGGCCAACGTTCCAAACGAGTGATCATCAAGGTAATGGGAGAATGAGGCGGGCAGGGAAGCCTGTCAGCCCGGATGTCTGCGAAAGCCATATTTTTCGCATATCCAGGTGCTAGGCGGCATGGTACGTGCTCCCCGTGCTGGGGTACCTTCCCCAACGGTTTTCTGGTAAAGATAGTAAGGTTACTGGCAGGCCGAGGCGCTATTGAGATTTCTGCAAACTAAAGGCTAAATGGATAGAGCGGATGGCCACACCCGATCTTGCGCTTCTTGAAGCCGCCTATCGTAAGTTGACGCCGGACTTGTCTGAGTTCGCGTGCTCCTACGATTTGGATGGAAACATCATTGAGATTAACGGCGCTTGGGAGCGCATCAGCGGATACTCGCGTGACGAGGCGCTGGGAAAAAACCTGAGCGAGCTGCTCGATCCCGAGTCCTGGGAGTTGTCGCGCGAGCAGATTCGCGAGCAGCTCGGTGGCGGGTCGCCGCAAAATCTAAAAGTTAATCTGGTTACCAAAGGCGGCCAGTACATCCCGCTGGAAGGAATGCGGCGGCTGCTGTTTGAACAGGGCCGGCCGGTCGCCGTCCTGGATAGCGGGCGCCCAGCGTCGCAGGCCGCCTTCTCTCACGACCAGGACGCGCTGCACGACGCCGAGGCGCGGCTCTCCGTGAAGTCCATCGAGCTGGCTCGTTTCACCGAACACCTGCGGCAGCTGCACCGTCTGAGCACCAGCAGCTATCCGACGCTCGACCGCGCTTTTGACGATCATCTGAAAACCGGATCCCAGTTATTCGATCTGCCGGTCGGCGCTATCCTGCGCGTCGAAGGCGACACCGCGGTGGTTCACTCCGCCAGTGGCTCCGATCGATTGCGCCCCGGGACCAAGATCCCGTTGCGCGCCACGCATTCTCTGAATATGGCCGGGCGCCTGCGCACGGTAACTTCTTCCGAACCGATTCCAGGCGACGAGCTGCATGCGGATTTTGAAGTCTATCTGGGGACGCCCATTTGGATCGGATCCGAATTGTTCGGGTCGCTCAGCTTCTCGTCATCGTTTAGTGGCCAGCCTCGTCCTTTTACCGCGGCCGACAAGGAAGTGATCGAGCTGATGGCGCGCAGCATCGGGCGCTGCGTGCTGGAGCATCGGGTCAACCTGGAACGCCAGCGCGCCGAAATCCTGGAGAAGAGCCGCAACCGGGTGCTGGAAATGGTGGCCAAGAACCATACCTTGAAAGCCATCCTGGAGCAGGTGGTGCATATGGTGGAAGGGCAGCGCACCCACTCGCTCTGCTCCTTGCTGCTGTTGAAAGAAGAGATGCTCACCTGGACGGCCGCCCCGAGCTTTCCCCCGCAGACCATTCGCCTGCTCCGGCCGGTGCGCGTGCTGCGCGACACGTCCGATCTGGTGTCGGCGGAAGTGGCCCGCTCCACCGTGTATTGGGACGACATCCGGCATTGCCCCTTCTGGGCGGAACGCTCTCACTTCGCCACCCAGATCGGATTGGAGTCGTGCCTGTCGGCGCCGATTCGCTCGGCCAGCGGCGCTCTGCTGGGGATGGTCGCCCTGCACTACCGGCGCGGGCAAGCGCACGCGCAGGAAGACCGGGATCTTTTGCAGCTCGCCGGCCGCCTGGCCGCGATCGCCATCGAACAGCGCCGCCTGACCGATGGATTAGAGTTCCAGGCCCGGCACGATTCGCTTACCGGTCTCCCCAACCGTTCGTACTTCCTGGAATTGCTCAGAACATCGCTGCGAGAGGCGCGCGAGCGTTCCGGTACCCTGGCCGTGCTGTTCATCGACCTGGACCGCTTCAAGCAGATTAACGACACGCTGGGGCATGCCACGGGCGATCGCCTCTTAAAGGAAGTGGGCGAGCGATTAAAGCGCCTGCTCACCGAAGACGACCTGGCCGGCCGCATGGGCGGCGACGAATTTACCATCGTCCTGACGCGCCAGCCGGACGAACAGACCGCCATCCAAGCCGCGCAGGAATTCTTGAACGCCTTCCGCGCCCCGCATCGCCTCGACGAAAACGAGCTGTTTGTCACCGCCAGCATCGGGGTCGCGATGTTTCCCACCCACGGCCAGGATGCCGCCGAATTGCTCCGCCATGCCGATCTGGCGATGTACAACGCCAAGAACAACGGTAAGAACGACTGCGAAGTCTTCCGCGCCGAAGATCGCGCTTCCGATCTGGAACGCCTGCGCCTGGAGAACGCCCTGCGCCGCGCGCTCGAGAACGCGGAGTTCGAACTCCTGTACCAGCCCGTGGTCGACATGAACGGCAAGGTGGAGGGCCTGGAGGCGTTGCTGACGTGGCGGCATCCGGTCTACGGAACCATCTCGCCCAATCAGTTCATCCCGATTGCCGAGGAGACCGGCCTGATCATCGAGTTCGGCTCGTGGGTCATCCGTACCGCGTGCCTCGAAGCGGCGCGCTGGCACGAATCCGGTCATCATGCCGTGCGCGTCTCGGTGAATGTATCCGCGTTGCAGTTCGAACGGCGCGATTTCGTGGAGGCTGTTTCCGCCGCGTTGGCGCTCAGCGGGCTTCCGCCGGCGTGCCTGGAGCTGGAGCTGACGGAAAGCTACGTTATGCGGAATCTTCCGCAGTCGGCGGCGCGCCTCAGCCAGATCCGCGACCTCGGCGTCAGCATCGCCATCGACGATTTCGGGACCGGCTATTCGTCCCTCAGCTATCTAAACAGACTGCCAGTGGATTGCCTGAAAATCGATCAGTCGTTCCTGCGCAGCCTGCAGGCGCCGGACGGTTCGCTGCCTGTGGTCCAGAGCATCGTGCGCCTGGCGCACAGCATGAATCTGCGGGTGGTGGCCGAGGGCGTCGAGACGCGGCAGGAACTCGATCTGGTCCGGGTTCTGGGCTGCGATAAAGTGCAAGGGCACGTTTACGGTCCCGCGCTGCGCGGCGAGCAGGTGGAAGCGCTGCTCCGCAACAACGACCGGCTTGGCTCCGATGGCCGTATAGCAGACTGCGAGCATCCAAGCACTGGCGCACCTCCATTGAGATAGAATCGATTGGATTGACGTGCGCACGCAAATAACAGGAGACAGGGATGAATAAATTCTTGATGATCGGTGTCACTCGGACTGCTGGCGCTTCCCTTAGCGGCGCAGACCGACGCGGCTGCGAATCCGTTGTCGGCGTGGCTTCGCACCGCCTATCGAAACAATCTCAATAGTATTTTGAGATCCGCCGAGAAGATGCCGGAAGAGTTCTACGACCTGCGCCCCGGCCCGCAGCAGGAAGTGCGCACCTTCGGCCAGCAGGTCGGGCACTTGGCGAACTACAACTTTCTGTGGTGCTCCCAAGCCAAGCTCGAAAAGAATCCGAACGCCGGCACGAACCTGGAGAAGCTCGCGACCAAGGCCGAGTTCATCAAAGCGCTGAATGATGCCGTGGCTTACTGCGAAGGCGCATACAACGCGCTGACCGACGCCTCCGGCGCCGAGACGATCGAGATCACCACGGAAGGCGGCCAAACCAGGAAGAAACCTCCGCATGGGGCTGCTGATTCTCAACTACGCTCACAACAACGAGATTTACGGGAGCATGGTGTCCTATATGCGGATGAAGAGCATCGTGCCGCCGGCTTCCGCGCCTCGCCCGCTGCAGAAGAAGTAGCTGCGCCCGCTAGCCTATTTTTCCGGTTTGTACGTCTTGCTGAAGCCGTTCCGCGCATTGGTCACCGTGAACGTCCCATCCTGCTGCGCCGACACCTTGATCCAATAGGCTTTGCCGTTGTGGGCCGGCGGAGGCGGCACGCCCGGGCCAGGTTGCGGAGCGGCGATCGGAGCGATCGGCATGGCCTGTTGCGGATCGTCGATGCGTATTGGCGATGAACATCCCCGGCTGCGTGTACTCTTGTCCGCTCAGCAGCGAGAAGTGCAGCTGCCAGAGATCCTCCAGGCCCGGCGATGTGTGCACGGTCCGCATCACCTCCGGATCGCCGCCTTTGCGAGTGCCGTCGTTCATGATCGCGACCAGCGGATGCAGCGCCCACACCACTACCGGCGAGTTGGAGCTGGCCTGCCCATGATGCAATCCCAGGAGCACATCCACGGTGCCCAGGCGGTTGTTGGGACACATCAGCTCGAACTCCTTGTTCTTGGTCAGATCGCCCAAATGCACCGTGCGAAATTTTCCGAACGTGATAAACACTCCTACCGATTCGGGGTCCTCGGCGTTGTTGTCGCCCGGCTTGTAGCTGGCGCAATATGGGTTCGGCTTGCCCGCGCCGGGTAGCGGCGTCTTAATGACTTGACCAGCCGAAGTCACCACGCGGACGTCCAGGCCGGCCATCGCGATTTTGTCGCCCGGCTTCGCGACCGTGTGCTTGGCATTGGCGATGAGCTGCGCATAGGTCGTTTTCAGAAAATTATCGGCGAGTTCGCCCGGCTGGACGTTGGGGCCATGATCGATGAACTCCTTAATCGGGATTTTGGGAGCCAGCTCCGGCAAGCCGCCGAAATGATCGCCGTGCCAGTGCGTAATGATGAGATGATCGATCTGCGTAAGGCCGGCATCGTGGATCGCATCCATGATCCGGGCGGCATCGCGGGGAGCCTGCACGCCGGCATTGCCGGTATCAATGAGCAGCGACTCGTGCGACGGCGGAACGAACAGCACGGAATTACCGCCCTCCACATCGATGACGTAGATGTTCAGCGGCCCCGACGCGTTCTTCTGCGCGAACGCGAGAGCAGCGATGCTTGAAATCAATAAAAGTAATTTAGCGGCTCGCATACGTCCATCGAGTCTATCGCAAATCCAGCCTGCCGATCACGGTACGGTCTGCACCTCCGCGAGCGAGATCGCCGGAAAATACAGGCCCAGCGGCCGGCGCTTCCACCAATCTCCGGTGGCGCGGCGCTCCGCGAAATCGGTGAACGAATAATCGAACAGCTCCGCGCGCACATACCTGGGCGGCGCCGACGGGAACGGATTCGAAGCCAGCAGCGCCAGGACGTCCGGCGACCCCTGCAATAGCCGCACCATAAAATTGCCGAACCATGGCGCATTCCGGTAATTCGACAGCGCCGCGAACCACATTTGCCAATCCAGGCGCGGCTGATAGGGCGCTACCCAGCGCGGCGGCGGCGCGCAAATCGCCGGGCTTAAACGGAAACTTGTAGTCCAGCCACGTGACGCCATCATTCGATCCCTGGACGATAATCTCATGCCGCGTGGTCGTCATCACGGCGAACAGACCATAGGTGTTCACGGCATCGAACGGCGCTACCGCGCGCGTGATGGGATTCGGCTCCGGCGAATCGCTCCAGAGCATCTCCCATAATTCGATCCCGCTCACCAGCAGCACAAAGACTGCGATCGACGCAACCGCGGCGCGATGGGTTCGGGACATGCGCGCGCGCAACGGCAGACGCAGCTTCGCTAGCGCCGCATCATCAAAAAGAAACAGGCACAGCGCCATCGCCAGCAAATTGAAAAACGTGTAATTGCCGGTCACGAAAATCAGAGCCTGCAGCCCGAGCATCGCGAACCCCGCAAAGAATCGCCACATGCGCGGTCCAAAGAATAGAAATGGTACACACAGCTCGACCACAAACACCATCGCCGTCGAGAACCGCTGAAACCCAAACGGCAGTTGATACATGTACCAGGCCAGCGGCGTGGGCAGCGGCTGGGTCATGTAATGAAAGCTCATCGCGCTCAGGTTGCGCCAGGACGCGTCGTGACTCAGCAGCTTCACCGCGCCCGAGAGAAACATCAGCCGAAAGAGCAGCCAGCGGAACAGCAGCACCACGACTTTCGATCTTCCCAGAAAAATTGCCAGGAACCCGGCTTCCAGCAGCAAAATATCCCACTGGAATGACAAGAAGTCCTGACCGGCAGCGCATAGAGAAAGATACAGAACGTAGAGGCAAACCAGCGAAAGCCGTTCCAGGTAGCCGAGCATTAGCACCACCGAAACTGCCACGCCCGCGATGCACGCCGCCAGCAGAAAAGTGTCCGTATGCGCGATCCAGAAGATGGTCGGTACCAGCCAGTATCCCTTGGCGCCGAAGCTCTGTTGGACCGCCGCCAGATACCGCCCGGCCGGTAGAATTCCGCGCGCCCCCGCCAGCCCGTTGATCTGCACCGCCAGAGAAGCAAACGCGATCAGATAGATGGCGGCCAACAATCGCAGGAACAGCCACTCGGTCCGGGCGTAGCGCAGAACCGAGATTTGGCGCCCGAACGTGAAGCGCGTTACCTGGTAGAAAAAACTCCGATGCGCGGCGACGAATCGGTAGCCGGCCTCGCTCGCGGCCGCCACCCCCGGGATATGTTGGTAAGCCCATAGCAGCCAGCGCCTTCCCGGCGCAAACATCAGCGTCAGGAAGACCGCCTGGGCCCCTTCCGTCACCTCGCCGTCCGGCTGCACCAGTACTACCGATTGGCTGAATTTTTCCGAAGCGATCTGGGGGAATTGGGGTCCAACTTCTTGTGACGGCGCGTAATCGAGTTTGCTTCCCGTAAGTTGCCGCCAGTAGTCGATCCAGATCCGGCAGAAGCCGCAGCGCCCGTCGAAAATCAGGAGAGGTTTGGATGCCATCTGGTACTCCACTCAGTGTAGGGTGGGCGATTCCATTCTTCATAGGGCCTGTTGACATTTTTATGGAAGTGATAGAATTAACTCATAGTGTCGTCTGCAACTTTTGCCGGGCGTGAGAACGTCTATCAAATGAACGTATCTGAGGTGTATTAGGACAACATGGCAGCTCATGATCCATCGATGGGGAACCCTGGTGGGAACAGTCCTGAAAGTTCGGATGCGGACGACCACCTGAGCCGGCTCTTAGCGACAGGTTTAGAAGAGCCCTTCTATCGCTCATTCATTCGAGACATTAAGGAATTCGTCCACCCGCCGAAACTGCCCCCTCTCCAGGTAACCTCCACGCCAGTGGCGGTCCAGGAGATCTGGGGATCTTACGGGGGGCAGGAAAAACGCGCCGGTTTGACGTCGATTCTGATTCACGTCAGCGTAATCGGGCTGCTATTTTTGGTGGGGACCAACAAGACCGTCCAGAACATCGTAAAGCAGCAGGTCGCTCTGATCGCTCCCGATATAGCTCCCTACCAGGCGACGGTGAAAAAGAACACGATGGGCGGCGGTGGCGGCGGTGGCGATCGTTCGCCTACGCCTCCCAGCAAAGGCAAGCTGCCCAAGCTCGCCACGCGGCAATTCGTGCCTCCGGCAGCCGTGATTCGCAACCCGGATCCAAAACTCGTGATGGAGCCGACCCTCGTCATTCAGCCCGATGCGAACATCCCCAAGATTAACGTGGATGCGCTGGGCGATCCGCTGGCGAAATCGCTGATAGCGTCCAATGGCACCGGCTCCGGCGCTGGAATCGGGACCGGAAACGGCGGCGGCGTTGGATCGGGATCGGGCGCCGGTTTCGGGCCAGGGCATGGCGGCGGAATGGGTGGCGGCGCTTACCGGATCGGTGGCGGCGTGTCCCCGCCGGCGGTGATCTACAAGGTCGAACCCGAATATTCCGAAGAAGCTCGCAAAGCCAAGTTCCAAGGCACCGTGGTGCTCTTCATCGTGGTCGACGAGCACGGCAATCCGCGCGACCTGAAAGTAATTCGCCCGCTCGGCTTGGGGCTGGATCAGAAGGCCATCGAAGCGGTCGAAAAATGGCGCTTTAATCCCGGCAAGAAGGACGGCAAACCCGTCGCGGTTCAGGCCACCATCGAAGTGAACTTCCGGCTGCTGTAGCCGGGAAGTCCGCAACTCAGCTAGTTATTTTTTCTTCGGCGGATACTTGTCGATCGACTTCCTCACCATATCGTCCAGCTTGCCTGCGAGCTGATTGGGATCGCTCTTCTCTTCGGTCGTGATCGCTCGCCAGACCAATGAACGAGTGCTCGGATCGCGTAGATCCAGCACCAGCGTACCTTCGGCGTAAGGCACTCGCACGATCCGCGTCCCGAAGCCGCGCCATCCCGCCGGATAAGCTTCCGTCTCCACGCGCCTGGCCGAGCCCAGCGTGTAGCGAACGTTCAAGTCCGACGGCCCTTCTTCCACTGGCGTGAGACCCTTGGCAATTAAGTCACCTGTGATATCGGCATTGATCTTTTTTCTGACCAGTTCGCTATTCAACGAGGGGTTCTTGCTATTCAGCCGGCCCATGCGAATCGCGAAGGTCCTGTACTTGGTAAAATCGGCGGCCTGATCGAATTCCACAGTGACCTTTTGAGCCACCGCGGCGAGCGGCAAAAGCAGCGCAAGACCGAGTATTTTCATTACCAGCGAATTTACCACACGGCGAACGGGACGAATCACCGGCTATTCTGGTATCCATGAAGCAGCTTGCTCTGGAAGCGCTCGACGCGGCTCTGCACCCTGGCGTCAGCTACGCGGATGTGCGGCTCATAGAAAGCCAGGAGCGCGATCTCTCCACCAAAAATGGCAAGCCGGGGCAGGTTTCCAGTTCCGAGTCGGCTGGTCTTGGAATCCGCGTGCTGGCCGGCGGCTGTTGGGGGTTTGCCGCCACCGACGACCTGACCAAGGCCGGCGTAGAATCGGCTGCGGCGCTCGCGTTCGACATCGCGCGTGCCAGTGCGTTCGCCAAGAAGCGCGACGTGGTGCTCGCGCCGGAAGATAAATACGAAGCCACCTGGGTTTCGCCGTGCCGCATCGATCCCTTCTCGATTCCCGTTGAGGAGCAACTGACGCTGCTTATGAATATTGATTCCGAGCTGCGCCGCAATACGGCCATAACTCTAGCCCAAACCTGCATGACCTTTCATCGATCGCGCCAGATATTCGCCTCCTCGATCGGCAGCGTCATCGATCAGACCCGCACCTTCAGCGGCGCCGGATTCGAGGCGATGAGCTTTCACGAGAGCGAGATCCAGAAGCGCTCCTATCCCAATTCGTTCGGCGGCCAGCATCAGCTCAAAGGCTACGAGCTGATCCAGGAATTGGCGCTGCTCGATCACGCGCCGCGCGTCGCCGACGAGGCCGCTCGGTTGCACTCGGCCGATCAGTGCCCCGAAGGCCGCTTCGATTTGATTCTCGATAGCAGCCAGATCGGCTTACAGGTGCATGAATCCATCGGCCACCCCATTGAGCTGGATCGCGTCCTGGGCTCGGAAGCGAATTACGCCGGCATGAGCTTCCTGACTTTGGACAAGCTCAATCATCTCCGCTACGGCTCCGAGCTGGTCAACGCCGTCTGCGACGCACGGATCGAGCACGGGCCAGGCTTGGGCACTTTCGCTTTTGACGACGAAGGCGTTCCCGCGCAATCGGCTCCGATCATCCGCGAGGGCCAGTTCGTCGGCTATATGACCTCGCGCGAGACCGCCGCGGCCATCGGACAGCAGCGCTCCAACGGCACTATGCGCGCCACCGGTTGGTCGCGCCTGCCGCTCATCCGCATGACCAACGTCAGCGTTCTTCCGGGCGAGCAGACCCTCGAAGAGGTGTTTGGCGGAGTCAGCCGCGCCATTTATATGGAAACGAATCGCAGCTGGTCCATCGACGACAAGCGTTATAATTTTCAGTTTGGCTGCGAAATCGGCTGGGAGATCCGCGACGGCAAACGCGTTCGCATGCTCAAGAATCCGACTTATAGCGGCATCACCACGGAATTCTGGAACGCTTGCGCGGCCGTGGCCAATCGCGATCATTGGACATTGTGGGGCGTTCCCAACTGCGGCAAAGGCCAGCCGGAACAGGTGATCGGTACCGGGCACGGCGCCAGCCCGTCGCGCTTTCACGACATAAAGATTGGGGCCGCCTATGCCGGTTGAATCCGATCAGCTCTTCCTGACCGAACAGCGCTGCCGCGAGCTTTTTTCGATCGTGCAGCAGGCCGCCCGATCGCTCGGTGTTTCCGAAATCGAAGCCATCTTCGGCGCACATCGCGACGCGCTCACCCGCTTCGCCAACAACAGCATTCATCAGAACGTCGCCGAGCAGACGCAGTGGCTTTCCGTCCGCCCGTCGCTCGATCATAGAACGGCGCGCGCCAGCACCAACCGGTTGGATCCTGCCTCGATTCGCGCTGCGGTGGAACAGGCTGTTGCGCTCGCCAAATCCGCCGCCGCCGATCAGGATCTGCTGCCGCTCGCCCAGCCCGTCCCCATCCCTCGTGTTGACCGGTTCGATATGCGAACTGCCGCCGCGTCGCCCGAAGACCGTGCCCGTGCCGTGGCCGGAGCGATCAGGGTGGTCGAGGGCGCAGGGCAAACCGCCGCCGGTATTTACTCTACCGGCGAAACCATCGAGGCGATTCTCAATTCCGCGGGAGTCGCGGTCTGGCACTCCGAAACGCTAGCCCAATTCTCGATCACCGCGATGGCAAAAGACAGCTCCGGCTGGGCCAAGGCATCGGCAGTTTCCTCGGCCAACATTGATGCGTCCGGTCTGGCCCGGTGCGCCAGCGAAAAGGCGCGCCTTTCCGAGAATCCGCAGGAGATTCCCCCCGGGCGGTACACGGTCGTGCTGGAGCCGGCCGCCGTGCTCGATTTGGTGGGCCAGATGTTTAGCGACTTCAGCGCTACCTCCCTGCGCGACCAGCGCAGTTTCTTAACTGATCGCTTAGGCACCAAGTTGTTCGGCGAGAACATCCACATCCACGACGACGTGGCGCATCCATTGCAAGCCGGCGTTCCTTTCGATGGCGAGGGCGTGCCGCGCAAAAGGCTCGCTCTGGTCGAGGCTGGCGTGCCGCGCGAAGTCGCTTACTCGCGATCCAGCGCCGCTCGCGCCGGAGTCGCACCCACCGGCCATGGGTTTCCGCTTCCCAACGAAGTTGGCGAATCGCCCTTGAACATCGTTATCGCCGGAGGTTCGACGTCGGTGGACGAGATGGTCGCCTCCACCGAACGCGGCGTGCTGGTCACACGCCTCTGGTACATCCGCGAAGTAGATCCTTACGAAAAGATCATGACCGGAATGACGCGCGACGGCACCTTTCTGATCGAGAACGGCCGGGTCGTTTCCGGCCTCAAGAATTTCCGCTTCAATCAGGGCATGATCGAATTGCTCAACAGCGTCCAGGCGTTTTCGCCGACCGAACGCGCTTCCGGCGAAGAGATTTTCGATATGGTGGTGCCGGCCATGAAGGTGCGTGACTTCCACTTTACGGAAGTCACGCGTTTTCTGAAGACCCGTTCAGGGATTCGACACGGTCATGTTCGGGCTGTTCGAGGTTGCCCCGGCGATGGTAATCACCACCGGGTACGTGCCCTTGGCGATTTGGGGAACGATGAAGTTCACCTGATACAGCCCCACCGATCCGGGCGTCAAGCCGATGTATGCGACTTGCGTCGTTGGCCTGCCCACCGTCCCACCGTAGATCACCGATGTAAATTCGCGGTGACTCGGAGAGAGTCCGCTCGGAGACGCCGCGCCAGTCGTAAGTTTGCCGGAGGCATTCACCGCTCCTCCGCCCGTGAAGTACGCCACCACTTCATCGCCCACGGCAGCCGCGTCGGTAGCGGAATTCACGCTGCCATCCTTATTCACGACCACCGCGCGATTGTTGCTGTAGACGCTGAGGCCCGGGCCGGCCGCCGGAACATAGACGGCCGCGGCGTTGCTGGACGCGGTGCCATTTTTCACGATCACGGTCGCCACGGTCCCGGGGGGAACATCCCAGGGCATCTGCGCATCGATTTGGCCGGTGTCGACGTAGTACAACGGCGCGGGCTCTCCGTTCGGTTGGGCGCTGGAGATTACCGTCACGGTAGTGGTCCGAAGCGTGTTCGGCAAAGGAACCGTGCTGGCTTGCGTCTCGCCGGTCGCTAAGCCCACTCCGTACAGTTCAAAGACACTTCCCGCCGGCGTGTAGTTCACAACGTTGCTGGCGACGTTCGCAATGGACGCCGTGGGATTCGTGGCCGCCGAATGCGCCCCACCATCGCGGACGAACCCCGAATTGGCCTCGAGCAGCAGGACGTTCTGGCCAACGGCGCCTCGATCACGAAATTCAGCGCATTCGATTTGCCGCTGGAATCCATGAGCGTGGCCGACCCCAGGCAGCCGGACGTGACTGAATAGGTTCCCGTGGACGTGAGCGGTACCGGCGTGGTTCCGCCGGACGTCTGGGTGTAGGTGGCCGTCACGTTTCCTTGTCCGTCAAATTGCAGCACGCCGGCCTCATCGGCGGAGCCCGTTTGCGCCGTGCCGGATGCGAGGAATCCGCTGGCGCTGTATGTGTAGGGGCCCGACAACGTGGACGTCGCGCAGGCGGCAGGCACGACGTTAGTGCCGCTGCCCGAATAAATGTAAGTGGCGTCAGAGCCCGTGATGTTGTACTGTTGGCCGGTGTCCCAGACAACCAGGTCAAAGGTGGCCGTGCTTCCGCTAGTGAGTGTAATCGTGCCGAGTGCAGTTCGGCGAAAGGGTGTAAGTTCCCGAATACGTGAATGACTTCCCGGTAACCTGATTCGTGTTGTAAGTCCCGGTCATGGTGATGTTACCCGAGGCGGTTATGGTAACTGTCCCAATCCCCTGGTATGACCCGGCGAAACTTCCGGCGGATGAAATCGCCCGCCCACTTAGGCTGAGCGTGAGAGTTCCATTCCCGCCCGAACAATTATAATTGGAAGTTTGAGCCAAGACCGGCGCGGCCAGCAGGCTGGCAAAAGGCCGACAAAGAAAGCAGCGCGTGCGCTTGTCATGATCGCCCTCCCCGAGAGCCTAGGCGGCGTATAGCCGCAGTCGCCGTCGACGTGGGCTGATTCTGTATCGCATGCGCGGCGCCGGTCACGATGAATTTCCCATTCTGCGCCAACCCCGCGTAGATGTTGCCCGCGTATAAAGGAGCAGCCGACCGGAGTGACGTCCTCCGCGCTAAAGCTCATCACGTACGAGCCGCCTTTCGAATCGCTGAGGGTGGCCGATCCGAGGCAGTTGGACGATACCGAGTACGATCCCGTTAACGAACTTGCGGTGGTGTTGCTCGGCGCGAAAGTGACATTCACCGTGACGTGGCCTTGCCCATCGAACTTCAATAAGCCCACCCCATCTGCCGCGCTAGTCACCGAAGTGCCGGACAGGTTGAAACCTGTGGCGTTGAAAGTGTAGATGCCCGAGAACAGAGCGGCTGAACAGCCGGTCGGCTGGACATTTCCATTGCCCGAATACGAGTAGGAGGCATCGTTCCCAGTCACCAGGAAATCGACGCCGTTGTCATACATCACCAGGTTCAACGTGGCGCTGCCGCCCTTGGTGATGGTGATGACCCCGACGCAATTGGATTGGATGCTATAGGTCCCGGACCATGTTACAGGCGTGGCCACCGACTGATTGGTATCGGTAGTAAGCGTCATGGTCACGTTGCTCAGGCCGTCGAAGGTCGCCGTCCCGTTGCCCTGAAATACGTTCGTGAAATTGCCCGCCGCGGTGACCTGTCTTCCCGTGACGGAAACCGCATAAGGTCCAGTCGCGGATGCTGAATTACAAGGATTACCCCCGATCGTGGTCTGCGCCGCCAACGGCGCTGCCAGGACGCAGGAAAAAGACAACAGCACAGTGATGTGTTGGCGCTTCATGTGCGAGTGAGTCCTCCCGAACGATTATAAGCAATAGCGCGGAGTGCGATCATCCCCGCGTAGGCTCCGCTCTGGATGAACACGGCGGGGCTGGAAAAGTCGTGCGGCGCGACAACGGTGCGCGATGATGCAAGATGGCGCGCGGTCAGTTACTTGCTCGCGACTTCGCTCGCTCCATCGTTCATATAAAAATACCCGACTTTGTTGTTGTCCGAGCTGGCGTACCACATGCGCCCTTGGGAATCGGTGAAGATCTCGCGCATCGAAATTTCCGAATGCGGGAACGGATATTCGATCGTCTCGCCGGTCTTCGGGTCCAGGCGGTTCAGCGTGTCCTGCTCGTGCGTGGAGTACCAGATCCGGTGGTTCTTATCGATCGCGATGGCATAGGGACTGCCCGCGGGTCCCGGGCAATCGTATTCTTTGATCATTCCGGTGCTGGGATCCAGATGGCCGATCTTGTTCCCGCCGCGTTCGCTGAACCACACCGTGCCGTCGGCGTCCAACTGGAGCCGCTGCGGCTTGCCCTTGGTCGGCGGATAGAATTTCGTCAGCACCCCATCCTTGGTCACCCGGCCGATCGGCCCGTCATCGCGGAAAGAGGTGAACCATTCATCGCCGTTCGGTCCGACCACATTGCCATAGGTCGCGCCCAGATCGAAGTGCGAGAACTCCTTGGTCAGGGATCGAACATCGAGATCGCCGGACCGCCGCTGGTCCACACGCGCCCTTTGTCGTCCACGCGAACCGTGTGGGCGTTGGTCTTGCGGCCATCCGGCAGCGGCGTATTCTCATACTCCACGATCTCCTTGGTCGCCGGGTTCAGATGTCCGATCTTGCCGAGCGCGAATTCGGTGAACCAGACGGTTCCGTCCGGCGAGGGAATGGCCGAGTGAATGCCGGCGGTCTTGGCGAACGGAAGCGGGAAGCGGGTCATCTCGGCGGTCTTCGGATTCAGCCGCACCACCTCGTTGCCGCGGCCATAGTAGGGAATCCAGAACATCCCGTTCTTATCCTCCACTGCGCTCCACGGCCCCAGACCTTTGTCGGCGGGAAAATCGTATTCGACGTAGGCGATGTTCATGGCGCGCGGGCTGAAAGGCCGCACCAGCGACCGGTATTCGGGCAGGTCTTCCGGAGATTGCGGTTTCGGCGAATTGGGACCCCAGGCTGTGGTCATATACGCGACGATGTCTTCGAACTTCTGGTCGCTCATACCGCCGCCCTCGCCGCCGATAATCACCTCGCGCATGTATTTGACGCGTTGCGCAGGCCTCGTCGGTCCAGGTTTTGCCGCCATTTGCGATTGAAACGAATGGCAGGAGATCAGGCAGCTCGAAAAAAACGTGTCTTGATAGCGCCGGGAAAGATCGTGCGCCTTGGTCTTGGGCAGCAGCTGCGTGCCTTGGAACGTGTTCAGGTCGCTCCAGCGCACCGGCGCCTTTTGCAGCGCGAAATCGAACGAAGCCTTCTGGTCCGCTGTCAACTTCACGCCCGCGCGCGGATCGCTCTGGTAGCCAATGGCGCGGATTCTGAGCGTGTAGTTCGCCGCGGGCAGGTTGCCGATATGGTAGCGCCCTTCGGCGTCAGATAGAACATTGACGGTCATTTTGTTCTGGGCATTTTCGGCGATCACGAATGCCGCCATGAAGGGCTTTCCATCGGGTCCTTTCACCGCCCCGGTGATGGTCGCCGAAAAGCCCGGCAACGCCGCCAACCCGGCAGCACACAGCAATTTGCCCAAAAAACGCATGACTCCTCCTGTCCGCTTTGCCTAGCATACAATAAACACTCGCTGAGACGCGGGTTACCATCGAGGCATGAGGATCCAAGACAAAGTTGTCGTCGTAACCGGCGGGGCCAACGGCATCGGGCGCGCGCTCTGTAAACGCTTCGCGACTGAGGGCGCCAGGGCGGTGATTGTCGCCGACATCGAAGGCGAGCGCGCCTGTGAAGTCGCGCGCTCGGTCGGCGGCCTCGAGTATTGCTCCGATGTCGCCAGCGAATCCGATATCCAAATGCTGGTCGACACGGTTTTAAAGAAATACGGCCAGATCGACCTGTTCTGCTCCAACGCCGGCATCGGGATTGAAGGCGACTGCCGGGTTCCCGACCGCCAATGGCAGCGCATCTGGGAGATCAACCTGATGGCCCACGTCTACGCCGCGCGCGCCGTTTTGCCGGGAATGCTGGTGCGAAAAGAGGGCTACCTGCTGCAAACCGTCTCGGCCGCGGGCCTGCTCACACAACTCGGATCGGCTCCTTATGCCGTCACCAAACACGCGGCGCTTGCTCTGGCCGAGTGGCTCGCGATTACCTACGGCGATCAAGGCATTAAGGTTTCCGCGCTGTGTCCGCAAGGCGTGAAAACCCGCATGCTCGAAAATGCGGAGTTCGGCGGAGGAACATTCCTGCGCGAGACTGCCTTAGAACCCGATCAGGTCGCCGACGCCGTTATCCAAGGACTCGAAGCCGAGCAGTTCCTGATCCTCCCGCATCCCGAGGTGCTGGAGTATTTTCGCCGCAAGGCCGCGGATTATGAGCGCTGGCTGCGAGGCATGCGGCGTTTGCAGGCCGGCATGGAGCCGCTCAAGGCGGTTTAAGCAATGCAGCCACTCAAAGCAGTTTAGGGCAAAATGTTTTAGTAGACAGTCACCGCTCTTCTGTCCTAACCTACAACTTAGGCCGCCGCGCCCCCGAGCTTAGCGTGCCGATAAGAAATATCGGAGGCAGCTATCGTAAAAGTTTGCGTACTTGCGAGCAGCAGCTCGGGAAATTCAACCTTCATCCGGACCGACCGGACCTGCATTTTCGTCGATGCGGGATTGAGAAAGCGGGACACGCTGGCGCGATTAGCCGTCATCGGCGAGCAGCCCGAAAATCTGCAGGCGATTCTCGATCACGCACGAGCATTCCGACCACATCAGCGGTCTGGTGCGCATCGCCAAGCAGATCGAATGCTCCGATTTTCGTTACGCGTTTGACTGCGGACAGCGTCCCTTGGGGCGAATACGAGCCCAAGCTCGACACTTTCCAAGCCGGCAGGAGCTTTGCGGTTGGCGATATCGAAATCGACAGCTTCACCATTCCGCACGACGCTATCGATCCGGTCGGCTTCTGCTTTCGCACCCAGGGGATCAAAATCGGATTGGTCACCGACCTCGGCTACATCACGGATTCGATCCGCTTCCACGTTCAAAGCACCGACTTGCTGATCCTGGAATCGAACCACGATCTGGAGATGCTGCGGGTCGGGCCGTATCCTTGGTCGGTGCGGCAGCGCATCATGAGCCGGATGGGCCATTTGTCCAACGATTCGGCTTGTGATTTTATCCGGCGCGACCTCGGTTCCACTGTCTCGACGCTCGTGCTCGGACATTTAAGCGAGCATAACAACCATCCGGCCCGCGTCCGCGTCGAAGCCATGCAGGCTCTTTCCGAGCGCGGGCTCTTTATGCCGCGGCTAATTGTCGCGGAACCAAAAAAGCAGACCGAAGTATTCGCATACTAAAGGTGTTCACTGATTAAATGATCGACCGCTACACCCGGCCCGAAATGGGCCGCATCTGGAGCGAACCGAACAAATTCCGGCAGTGGCTGGAAGTGGAACTGGCCACCGCCGAAGCCTTAGCCGAAGTCGGACAGGTTCCTCAGGACGCGGCCGGCCGCTTGCGCCAGCACGCCAGCTTCGACGTCCGCCGCATCCCGGAGATCGAGCGCGAGGTCCGGCACGATGTCATCGCGTTTACCACCGCTGTATCGGAAAGCATGTCGAAGGCGGGCCATGCCGAAGCTTCGCGCTGGCTGCATTTCGGCCTTACCTCGAACGACGTGGTCGATACCGCCCAGGCCCTGCTGGTGCGCGAGGCGTCGGAAATCATCGCCCAGGACCTGAACGATCTGGCGGCCGTGCTCAAAAAGCGCGCCTTCGAATTCAAGGACACGATTCAGATTGGCCGGACCCACGGAGTCCATGCCGAGCCGATCACGTTCGGCCTCAAGCTGGCTCTTTGGTATGACGAAATTCGGCGCAACATCGAGCGCTTCTGCGCCGCCGCCGACCAGATGCGCGTCGGCAAGATTTCCGGCGCGGTAGGCACCTTTGGCCATATCGGCCCTGAAGCCGAGGCGCGCATTTGCGAGCGCCTGGGATTGCGCCCCGCGCCCATCGCCTCCCAGGTAATTTCCCGGGATCGCCATGCCAACTACGTTTCGGCCCTGGCTTTGATCGCCGCCGCGCTAGAGAAGATCGCGCTCGAGATCCGGCACTTGCAGCGTACCGAGGTGCGCGAGGTGGAAGAACCTTTCGCCGCAGGCCAGAAAGGCTCCTCGGCCATGCCCCACAAGCGCAATCCGGTGGTGAGCGAGCAGATCTGCGGCCTGGCTCGGGTAGTGCGCGCCAATGCGCAGGCGGCGTTTGAGAACATCGCGCTGTGGCACGAGCGGGACATCTCCCACTCCTCGGTGGAGCGTATCATTCTGCCCGATTCCACAATCTTAGTCGACTACATGCTCGACAAGACCCGCTGGCTGATCGCCGGGATGCGGGTAAACGCCGACCGCATGAGGCGAAATCTGGACCTGACTAAGGGTTTGGTTTTCTCCGGTCAAGTGCTCTTGGATCTGGCGGCGGCCGGCATGTTGCGTGAGGAAGCTTACAAAACTGTCCAAGCCCACGCCATGAAAGCCTGGGAAAATGAAGGGGATTTTCGTGCCGCTATCGCCGCCGACCCCGCCATCACGCGCCACCTGAACCCCTCGGCGCTAGCTGAAACCTTCTCTGTTTCCAGACAGTTAGCCAATGTCGACCTGATTTTCAAACGGGTGTTCGAAAGCGACTAGCTTTATCCCAGGTCCAGTCCCGCGAAAATCCCTGGCACGATTTTAGCCATCATCGATTAGACTATACCTAGGACAGATAGGAGATTGATGGCCCCATGAAGAGCCATAGCCGAGCAGAGCATCCGAGAGACCTGGAACTTGCAAGAGTCTTGCTGGTGGACGATGATCCTACCTCGCGCCTGACTCTCCAGACGGTTCTGGAAGCTGGCGGATATCACGTCGATGCTGCTGCGTCTGCCGCCGAAGCAGTTGGGAAATTGGACGAGCAGGAGTACCAACTGGTACTCAGCGATTTACAAATGGAATCTCCCGAAGCCGGCCTGAAGGTGCTGGCGCACGCCCGAAATATGCAGTACAAGCCCGCCACGGCGATTGTAACCAGTTACCGGAACGCCCCCCAGCCGCAGAAGCAGTCGCGAGCGATCCGGGCGCTCATCGAGCCCGAGGATGTGCCGGGCCTGCTGTCCAAGGTCGCCAACCTGATCAGCGAACGCGCCGCCCGCCGGCTGCAGCGAGAGCTGCGGCACGCCACCTAATCGCCGCCGTAAAGCTACGCGATACACCGTTTCCTCGAATTCATCCAGCGCTCCACCGAAAAAGTGATCCCGGGCTTCCACCCAGATCAGCTGCTTGGGTCCTTTCAATCCGGCGAAGTACGCTTCCATCGCCGCAAGCGCGCAATACTCATCGTTGGTACTTTGGATGTAAACGCGCGGCCAGTCGCACTGGCCCAGCTGCTGGTCGGTATTCAACGAACTGGCAGGAAAACCGGCGGCGATCAGCCGGGAAGCGCCTGGAGTTTCGCAGCCCAGCTTGAGGATGATGCGGGAGCCGAAAGAGAAGCCGGCCAGCGAAAAAGGCAGCTGGGGATAACGGGAACGCAGAAATTCGAGCGCCACTCGGGCATCCTCCAGCTCCCCGATTCCGTTGTCGTACTCACCCTCGCTCATGTTGACGCCGCGAAAATTGAAGCGCAACACTACCGCGCCGGCGCGGCGTAATCCGCGCGCGATTCGGTACACCACTTTGTTGTGCATGGTGCCGCCGTGCCGCGGATGCGGATGGCAGACCAGCGCCGCCTGGCTGGGCGAAGCTTCCTCGGGTTCCTCGAGTAATGCTTCCAGTTTTCCCGCAGGCCCGTTGAGAAACAGGGATTCGATCCGTCGCGGCATTCGGTTTAAACGCGCGCTCCTCAGTTCGAACGATAATTCGTGAACTGCATGTCGATGCCGAAATCGTGCCCGCGCAGCAGCGCAATGACTTCCTGCAAGGCGTCGCGGTCGCGTCCGGAGACCCGCACCAGATCGCCCTGGATGGAAGCCTGCACCTTCTTCTTGCTGTCCTTGATGGTCTTCACGATCTCGCGCGCCTTTTCGATCGGGATGCCTTGCTGGAGCGAAATCTCCTGGCGCACCGTGGTTCCGGCGGCGGGCGTAACCGGCCCGAAGTTGAGGCCCTTTAAAGGCACTTTGCGCTTGATCAGCTTCTGCTCGAACACGTCCATCACCGCCTTTAGCTTGAATTCGTCCACGCTCGCGAGCTGAATCTTGTGATCCTTTTCGTTCAGCTGGATCTCGGACTTGGAGTCCTTCAGGTCGAAGCGCGTCGTGATTTCCTTGAGCGCTTGCTGGATGGCATTGTTTACTTCGGCCAGGTCAATTTTGGAAACGATGTCGAAAGTATTGTCAGGCACGGGTTTCTGGAAACGGATTAATAACCTAATGCTATCAGGACTCGCTCGGTGATTTCCTGGATCATGGCGGGCAGCGCGGCATCGAGCGCGAGCGTAATCGCGGCGCGCACGCGTTCGGGATCGATTTCGGGCGTTGGAGCGGGTGCGGGTGCCGGTGCGGCAGCAGTCTCAGAAATCGGAGTAGCGGCGGCCGAAGCCAGCGATTCGTGGAACAGGCCGCGAGCCAGTTGAGCCTCTTTCACCAGAGGAGCGATGGTGCTCATGACCTTGGAGGCCTCGAACGGCTTCTTGAGAATCGCGTCGCAGCCGGCGCGCCTGGCCTCGTTTTCATCGAAAGGCTCGAGCAATCCGGCGGTGAGCACCACGCGTACGTGGCGCAGAGCGGGGTCGCTTTTCACGTGCCGGCACAAATCGAAGCCGGACCAGCCCGGCAGGAAGATGTCCGCCAGGATGAGATCGGGATCGACATCGGCCAGGCGCAGCAGCGCGGCTTTGCCATCGGTGAGGCTGACGACCTCATAACCTTCCTCGCGCAGGATGCGTTCGCCCATGCGCTGCGCGTGAGGACTATCGTCCGCCAGCAGGATTCGGCTCATAGATGCAATCGGCGCAATAGAAGGCGGTGACGGCATGGCTTCGACCCGGGTTAACGCACGGCCTCCTGTGCCGCTCTTTATTGCGACGACGTCGTAGGCGACTGGGTCGTAGAAGGAGCCGCCTGGTTCGGATCCGCCGGCTTGGCTTTCTTGTTCTTCTTTTTCTTCTTTGCGTCGGCGGTGGTTTGCGGCTGTTCGGTGGAGCTGCTGCAGCGGCGGCCGGCTGTCCGGCGGGCTGGCTCGCGGCGGCCGGCTGTCCCGAGATTGCCCGGACGGTTGACCCGCTGCGGCGGGCGGCTGGGTTTCTGGCCGGCGTTGGCTCCAGCGGCGGGTGTTCCACCGGTGTGCGGTTCCAGCAGCGGCGGGCGGGTTCGCGCGGGCATCCGGCTTGGTATCGAGAGCCGTGCTGTCGCTCACCGTGGTGGCCGTCACATCGCCGCTGAATCCAGTTCCGGCGCCGGCCGGCTGTGGCACCGAGGGGGGGACCGCGGCTCGCAACGTGGTCATGGCGGGAGTTCCGGATCGTGCGGCAGTGCTGACATCCGGACCGCGGCGGATCATGCCGGTGCTGCGCGCGACCACCCCGGGCTTAACGCGATTTTCGCGTTCCCATTTCATCCGGTTCAGGGCCACCGGATCCGGCTCCGGAACGGTCATTTCCATTTCCTTCAATCTCTTCCTGGCATCGTCGGCGAAACTGCTCAACGGATACTCGCGCACGATCTTGGCATAGGCTTGGCCTTCCTGCGAACGGAATCGATTGCCCAACTTGCCATAGGCTTGCCCCAGGTTCCAGAGCGCCTCGTCGGCCCTGCTATAGAGCGGATACTGATCCACCAGATGGCTGAACCGGCTGGCCGAAGCCGAGTTGTCGCCGCGCTTGAAGTAGAATGCTCCCACCTCGAACTCTCCCTCGGCCAGGGATTCCTGGATGTTGCGCAGCAGCTGCTGCGTTTCGGGAACGTACTTGCTGTTGGGGAATTGCGTGATGAGTGTACGGCATTCGTCCTCGGCGCGGATGGCCTGGTTGGCATCGCGGTCCGATTTATCCATCTGCTTGTAATGAATCTGGCAGATCTTTTCCTGGGACTCGGCCGCTTCCGTCATGGTGGGATAGAACAGGATGAAATCCTTGTACTCGGCCTCCGCCTGCGCCAGACCCGACACGCCGCCCTCGCGATACCAGCTGTCGGCAATCGCCAGCTTCGCCTTCGCCAGGAATTCGCTCTGATCGTAGGTGTTGATGAGCGTGTTCAGAGTGATGCGCGCGATCTCGTAGCGGCTGTGTTCGATGTCGTTGATAGCCTTGTCGAACAAAACCTTGTCGGGCTGCTGGGTGTTCTTGGTGATGGGGTCATCATACTTGTGGCGTTTGAATCCGCAGGACGTGAGCAGACCCGCCACCAGCGTAATAAGCAAGATGTAACGCAAAGAGAAAATGTTTCTAGCCACCATGATTAACCTAATAGCTTACCCTCAAACTCGGGCGAGCGTCGCTTCGCGCGCGGCTCGCTGCAATTGCTGAAAAGCGTGGCCGGGATCGGGAGTGTGAAAAATCGACGACCCTGCTACCAGCCATTCACACCCTGCCCGGACAATATCGGCGGCGTTCTCCACGCCGACGCCGCCATCGATCTCGATGGCAAAATTCAACCCTAACTCCTTGCGGCGCCAAGCTAAAGCTTGAACTTTCCGCAGCGCATTCGGAATGAAGCTCTGGCCGCCAAACCCGGGATTCACGCTCATGATAAGCACGTGATCCACCAGATAGAGCACATCCTCCAGGATCGGGATGGGCGTGGCCGGATTCAGCACTACGCCAGCCAGCGCGCCGTGGTCGCGAATCATGCGCAGCGTGCGGTCCAGGTGAACGCAGGCTTCCTGATGTACCAGCACGTGGTCGGCGCCGGCGCGAATGAACTCGGGAGCGTAGTGATCGGCATCGGAAATCATCAGGTGGACATCCAGCTTCAACCGGGTCATTTTCCGGATTGACTCCACCACCGGAATGCCGATACTAATGTTAGGCACGAAGTGTCCGTCCATGACATCCACGTGCAGCATGGAGGCTCCAGCGCGCTCCACGGTAGAGATTTCATCTCCCAGACGCGCGAAATCGGCTGACAAAATGGATGGAAGGACCTCTACCATTTATCCCCAATAGGAAGATGGTACCACAGCCCTTAGAGGGCTAGCGGACGGTTCTCGGCATGCCGCAGGCACAACGAAAACCGTTGAAGTAGCAACAGCATAGACGCCGATCAGCCGGTTGCTGCGCGCCGCGATTGTCCGCCCTCGGCGGAAGCGGACACTCCCTCGGCTTCCACGCGCGCCTGGCCGGTTTCGACGGCTCGCTCCAAGAGCCACTCCAAAGACGGGTTCGGGCGGGCCACCATAAAAATCTGGTAGGAAAACAGCGATCGCGCAACCCGGATGAGCCAGCGATTGATGGCCAGCAGGCTTCGAGCCAGTCGGTTGTCGCCGAGCGCGAACGGGAAGGGCGCGGGTACGCCGCGCGTCTCTACGATCTGATATCCGGCCTGCTCGAACGCATTCCGCAAAGTCGCAAAAGTAAACAGCCGCGTGTGGGTGAGATCCAAAATCCCGCGGGCTCCGTAGTGGAAATATCCAAGCAGCAGCATCAGCCGCGTGACCAGGAAACCGATGTTCCCGGTACTCACGATCACGGTGGTACTTTCGCCTTGCCTTCGCGACTTTCTCAGGCTGTCGATGAACTGCTCGGGCGAGCGCAGATGCTCGATGATGTCCAGCAGCAGGACGTAGTGGAACGCGCCCGCGTCCACAGGAAAGTCGCCCGAGTTGAGATCGGCGCGGATGAACTCGCGGAGGCCGCAATCGGACGGCGGCGGAAGTTGATCGATCCCGGTCACCTCGCAGCCCTTGTCGTGCAGCGCGCTGCGCGATGTAGCCGGAGGCGCACCCCACGTCCACGACTTTGGATCCCGGCGGAACCCGGTCGAGCGCCAGCGTGTGGGGGCTTTCGAAGGACCATTTGGCGCGATACAAGGGATTGAGCGCCCGGGGCGACGCCAGATCGAACTTGCGCTCGTAGAAGATCCCCAGATCCTGGGCTCGCGAAAGCAGCGCGGCTCGGATCACCGCCCAGGCGTACTTGATCCCGTTGACGTGGCAAATTTCATCGCCGTAATAGGTGGGAATCGGCAGCTCCCGGATTCGCAGGCCGGCCCGGATCAACTGAATAATGATTTCGGTATCGAAGGGAAAATCATTGGTATTCAGTTCGAAAGGAAGCCGCTCTAGCGCTTCCACCGAATAAATGCGATAGCCCGAATGAAACTCCGAAAGCGCCGTTCCGAGCACCGCGTTCTGGATTTTCGTGAGGATTTTGTTGCCGATGAACTTGTAAAGCGGCATTCCGCCTTCGAGCGCGTCGCGCTTACCGATCATGCGGGAGCCGAATACGGCATCGGCTTCTCCGTCGAGTAAGGGCTGAAGCAGCGCAGGCAGGCATTCCGGCGCATATTGCCCGTCGCCGTGCACCAGCGCTACGAAATCGAACTTCTCGCGGATGGCGTAGTGAAATCCGATCTTCTGGTTCCCGCCATAGCCCTGATTCACCGGGTTGGACAAAACCGTGACGGGAAACCGGGCGTTCTCAAATTGCCTGGCTCGCTCGAAGGTGCGGTCATCGGAGGAGTCGTCGATGATCAGGATCTGGGTGTCGTGTTCGGCGAGCGCCGCCGGCACGCGCTGGAGCACCGTTTGGATGGTCCGCTCCGCGTTGTAGGCGACGATAAATACCAACAGTCGCTTGGGCGCCGGCACGGGATCATTTTACCGTAGAGCGGCCAGCCGGCATCGGGGCCGCCCTTCCCGACCCCCTTCCCGACATTGACAAGCTTGCTTTAACAGGCTGATAATATTGACCGCGGCTTGCTTCGGACGGTTCCGTCCGCGTTGCTTTCGTCCACGAGGAGTACGTCTCAATGAACAGCTCGGCTCGACTCAGGATCGCGGGAGGCTTGCTCCTGGTGACGAGTTGGGCGGCTGGTCCGCTGTTCGCGCAAGGCCAGGCGTCGCCGCCGGATTTTTCAGGCGAATGGCGCAGGCTGACCTCTCACGAAGACGCTCACGAGCGCGGCGGTGGTCCGGATCCGGGCGAGTACTGGGGCCTTCCGATCAACGATGCCGAACGCATGCGGGCCGACACCTACAGCGGATTCTGGGTGAACACTTCGCTGGAGCTGCAATGCCGGCCGCACCCCACCGGCTATCAGCAGCTTGGTCCCGACCCGATGCGAATCGAAAAAGGCATCGACCCGATCACGCGCCAGATGTACGCCTATCGCATCCTGTTTCAGAGAACCCCCGGCGAGCGCCTCATCTATCTCGACGGCCGCCCTCGCCCATCTCAGTACGCCGCGCACAGTTGGGAAGGCTTCTCGCTCGGCAGGTGGGAAGGCGATACGTTGACCATTTCGTCGACGCATCTCAAAGAGAGTTTTATCCGGCGCAACGGCGTGGAGGGCAGCTTCCGCCGCACCGTAACCGAGCACGTATCGCTCGACGAGCCGTATTTAACCTGGGTGCTCATCGTCAACGATCCCGATTACTTGACCGAGCCGCTGGTCCGAAGCGTGACGTTCATTCGAGCGCCCATCGCGCAAGTGCCGGTGTACCCATGCGCCGCGCAAACCGAGGAATACCGGTCGGACCGCCCCAAGGATGAAGTGCCGAATTGGCTGGTGGGCCTGAATCCCTACCTCACCGAGGTCGCGTTCAAGTACAAAGTGCCGCTCGAGGGCGTTCGCGGCGGCGCCGAGACCATCTACCCTGAGTATCAACCCAGGCTGAAGTCGCTCTCGCCGCCGACCGAGCAATATGTTTTAAAGCCCGAGTATAAAGACGAATCGACGCATGTGGCCGAGCGCGCCGATGCAATGCCGAAGCGCCCGCCCACGTACGATAAAGTTGAAGCCGTGCACGTCAGCCGCAACGTTTACTTGCTGGGCGGCGCGGGTGGAAACATCACGCTATCGCTGGGCGGCGATGGCGTCGTGATGGTCAACGCTGGCGCCATGGAGGCGAGCGACAAAGTGATCGCGGCGATCGACCAACTGAACCAGAACTTTCATTCCTTCCCGCCGGCGCTCTATAACTCGGCGCGCGCCGAGGCCGACACCTGGCAGGCCGAGCATTCTTATGCGCCCACCGCCGTCCGCTTCATCATCAACACCAGCATCGATCCCGAATATACCGGCGGAAATTCCAAGATGGTTGCGTCGAAGCTGTGGCATCCCATCGGCGTCGGTGGCGATCAGGCCGCCAGCGAATTCATCCTGGCTCAGGAGAACGTCCTGCGGCGCATGGAGGAAATGAAGGATATTCCTCCCAGCGGCTTGCCGACCAACACGTATTTCTCCGAGAAATACCGCATTCACCGCTTCATCAATGGCGAGGGCATCGAAGTGATCCACATGCCCAGCGCGCATTCCGACGGCGACAGCATCGTCTGGTTCCGCGGCTCGGACGTGATCAGTACCGGCGCGATCTTCAATAGCGACAGGTATCCGGACATCGACGTGGAACGCGGCGGTAACATTCAAGGCGTCATCAACGCCTTGATTCGCATTACGGACATGATGATTCCCGAGTACATGTCGCAAGGCGGAACACTAGTAGTACCGGGCCGCGGCCACATCTCGGACATCGCCGACGTCGGCTATTACCGGGACATGCTGATCATCATCCGCGACCGCGTTAAAGATATGATTAAGAAAGGCCTGACGCTGGAGCAAGTGAAAGCGGCCAAGCCCACGCTGGATTATGATCCGCTGTTCGGCAGAGAGCCCGGTGCGACTGCCAAGCTGGTGGAAGCCGTTTACCGAAGCCTGACCGACAAGAAATCCAACGTGGAAACGGCTGTGAACCAGCCCTGAAGAATCGGGAATTAAAGCTATAGAACTTAGAAGAATCCATGTCGAGAGGAAACACCATGAAGATGCTGAAAGCTAGCCTGCTGGTTCTAGCGGCTGCAGCCACGCTGCTGCTGACGGGGCTGCCGGCTCAAGCCCACCACTCCTTCGCCGCCACTTATATCGGCGAGAAAGAGATCACCGTCGAAGGGAACGTGGTGCAAATCGCGCTTCGTTCGCCGCACTCCTTTTTCTTCGTCGAGGCCAAGGACGAAAAGGGCGTCGTGCGCCGCTGGGCCTTCGAGGGCGCGGCTGCCACGCAGCTCACCAACCAGGGTGTGAGCCGAGACACGTTCAAGGTTGGCGATCCGGTCAAAGTGATTGCCAATCCTTCCCGGGATCCCGAAGCCTACCGCGGACGCATGATCAAGATCACCCGCACGACGGATGGAAAGTCCTGGGGCGGGCGTGCCGGCGAGACCGTTCAGTAAGCCTGCTCTTCATCGCGCATGTTTTGCCGAAGCCCGCTGCTTTCCGTGTGCATAGGGATGCTGTCGCTCGTGGGCCTTACTCTCATCGGGCCGGCTGACTTGCACGCGCAAGGTGGACGCGGAGGGCGCGGCGGGCCTCCTCAACCGCCCAAAGCCGCCGCTCCCATCGACCTGACCGGATACTGGACCGCCGTCGTCACCGAGGACTGGCATCAACGTATGATGACCGCGCCCAAAGGCGATTTCGGCGCGGGTGAACCGGGCGCTACCGCTGGATTCAACGGCGCACGCAATGGGCAAGGAGAAAACCCTTCGCAAGGTGGGAACATTCCCTACAAAGTGGAACCCGCTAAGCTGGCGATGCAGTGGGACCCGGCCAAGGATGAAGCTGCCGGCAATCAGTGCAAAGCCTACGGCGCAGGAGGCGTGATGCGGCTGCCCACGCATCTGCACATCACCTGGCAAGACGACAACACGCTTCGCATGGATGCCGATGCCGGAACCCAGACGCGCCTGTTCCACTTCGTTGCGGCCGTTGCGAACGCTGGTCCGAATGCGCCCGCACCCGAGCCCTTGCTCGCGAAGGCGGTGGCGCCGGCTGGAGAGCAGCGCAGCTGGCAAGGATATTCGGTGGCGCGCTGGATCACCATGGGCGGACGCGGCGAATGGGCCAAGGGTGGAAATTTGGAAGTCGTCACTACGAATTTAAAGTCCGGCTATTACTGGAAAAACGGAATGCCGTATTCTGAGAACTTAGTTCTCACCGAGCATTTCCGAGTATTCCAAGAAGACAACGGTGAGTACTGGCTCGACATGTCGCAAATGGCCGAGGACCCCGCTTACCTCACCGAGCCGTGGATCATCACCTATCAGTTCAAGAAGCTCGCCAACGGCTCCCGCTGGAATCCCACACCCTGCTCGGCCCGTTGACGCGATTTACGTTCTCTCTCGAAAGCGCGCCATCTCCCGCCGGTCGCGTTTCGACGGTTTGCCTTTTCGCGACGTTTCGAAACGCGGCATGGCCTTCCGCTCTTCAGCCACCTTCAGCCGCAGCTCGCGGCTCGCTTCTGTTTCACGATAGAGCGTCTGCGCTACCGACGCCGGGCCGCGCATTTCACTGAGCACCAGAACCTCGATTTGAAACACGCCCGAGTCGTTCTTCACTTCCAATGAGTCGCCCACGCGGATCTCGCGCGAAGGCTTCACGAGTTGTCCGTGGGATTGAATGCGGCCGAGCTCGCATGCCCGCGCGGCCAGCGATCGCGTCTTAAAAAATCGCGCCGCCCACAGCCATTTGTCGATTCTCACGGGCCGGGCCGCTCAGCGCCTACTCGTCGCTCGGTCCGCCGACCACGCCGATGCGCAGCTTCTTGCCGTCCGGATAAGTGACGAACGTGCTGGAGGAAACCGTGCTCGCATCTTTCGCCCGAAAACCTTCGATGACGATCGAGTCGCCCACCTTCAGCGTGTTTTTGACGATGCCTCTTCTTACCAGCAGGCTCGGCGCCGCGCCTTCAAAACTCCAGGTGGTCTGCTTGCCGGCCTCGTCTTTCCCATCGACATAAAACCAGGTGTGCGGATTGGTCCACTCGATCTTCGCGATCACGCCGGTTACGGTGATCGGCTTATTGGTGTCGAACTCCGACGCGAAAGAGTGGTGCGCCAACACCGGCAGCGCCGCCAGCGCGAGAACTGTCCCAACAGCCCAGGTGATTTTCATGATTATGCCTTTCAGTCACGCGGCTCGCGCGCTACTTGATGTGGCCCTCCGTCACATCTTTATTATTCTCTTCGCAGGAGAATTCCATCAAGTTCCAGTTCGGCATGAGCGTGAAAGTCCGGACGTTCTTCCAAGGCCGGGTGTACGCCTTAGGATCTTCGATCGTGATGTCGTAGGCGATGTGCGTGGCATCGGTGCGCCGGAAATGCTCGACCAAGTGCAGTTGATCGCTGTGCGGATTCCCGCGCGTATCCAGCACCGTCTTCTCGTTGAACCCGATGGTGTCCACCTCTAACGTGTCGCCATCCCATTTGCCAATGGAATTCCCGGCCCACAGCGGGTCCAGGTCTTTGGGATGGCCGCGTCCGTCGGTGTAAATGACGTGGAAAATATTGTTGTTCTCGTAGAGAATCACGACGCGATCGGGGCGCTGCAGAATCTCAATCGGAAACGGCGCGTTGAGCGCTCGGGTGTAGCCGGGAGGCAGGCAATGCGCCTGCGAGTCGGTCGGTGTCGCCCAGATGCGCCTTGGCCCATTCGGTGTAGGGAAGCGGCCCGGCGCCTTGCTGATTTTTTCCGTTCTTGGACATGTCGTTCACGAACGGCGCTTCCCAAACTCCGCTCAGATCGGCTCGGCCATCGGGCATGCGCGGAATCGCGCTCGCCGCTGGAGCGGTTGCGTTTTGAGCCGCGGCTGGCAGGGAAATGAGGATGCTGCCTAAAACAAAAACACCGATCCAGCTCGAGACACGCTTCACCTGACGACTCCTTCGTTAGCTTACTATACACTAAGGACACGATACCCAAATGAAGACCATGGTTGTCAGTTTCTGGACGCTCGCGGCGTTCATTTTCGTAAGTGACGCGCGGGCGCAGCAACAAAATTTCGACGCGGTGAAAATCGAGGTCGAGCCGGTGCAGGGCAATGTCTACATGCTCACCGGCGCGGGCGGCAACGTCACCGTGCAGGTCGGAGCCGGATGGCGTGCTTATCGTCGACACGCAGTTTGCGCCCATGGCGCCGAAAATTCTCGCGGCCATCCGGAAGTTGTCCGATAAGCCCATCCGCTACATCATCAACACACATGTCCACGTGGATCACGTGGGCGGAAACGAAGCGTCTGGCGACGGCGAGTCAGCCTCCAGCCACCATCATCGCCCACGAAAATGTTCTAAAAGTGATGAGCGCGCCGCCCACCGGCCAGCGTGGCGATCGCGCCATGAGCAAAGGCAATTGGCCGACCGAGACCTACACCGACCGCAAGACGCTGCACTTCAACGGCGAAGACATCGAACTCATTCACCAGCCGCTGGCGCATTCCACCGGCGATACTATCGTGTTTTTCCACGGCTCCAATGTCGTCAGCTGCGGCGATATTTACGCCTCCAGCCGCTACCCGAGCTACGATCCCGAGGGGACCATTCAGGGAATGATCGCGGGACTGAACCTGATCATCGATATGATCACGCCTCCCGATAAGCAGGGCAAGGGCGGGACCGCGTTGATTCCGGGTCATGGCCGCGTGACTCGCCAGCCCGAACTGGTCGCCTATCGCGACATGTCGGTGACCCTGCGCGATCGCATTCAGGCGATGGTGAACAAGGGCATGACGCTGGAACAGGTGAAGGCGGCCCAGCCGATGAAAGAATACGAGCCGGTGTATGGCGGCAATCGCGGCGTGAGTTCCACCGATTTCGTGATCGAGGAGATGTACAAAACTTTGAGCCGCGGGAAATAACTAGCGGGGCGGGGAAGCGCTCGTCGGCTCGGATGGCGTTACCGGCACTTCGACGGAGATGGATTGTTCGGGCGTGCTCGGGGCCGCCTGGACTTGCGGATGCTGCGGAGCTGCGGACGCCGGCGTGGAGCTTTCCGTCACTCCGCCGTCGGCTGCTGGCGTTACCTCGACGTCTTGCGGGGCACACTGCGCCGCGGCCGGCTGCGTGCCACCGATGAAGTAGGAACTCTCGGTGCCGGAACAATCCACATCGGCTTTCACGACCCCGGGCGGAGGGGCGAACGGCTTGGCATCGCCGAACTGTTTGTAGCGTGCGGCTTCCATCATGAACTCGGTCCAGATGGGCAGTGCCGAGCGAGCGCCTTCCAGCCCGAGTTCGGTGTAATCGTCAAAGCCGACCCACACCACTACCAGAAGCTGTGAAGTGAAGCCCGCAAACCAGCCATCATGCGACGTGCCCGTCTTTCCCGGCCGCGGGCAGTGTTGAAACCGCGCGCGCGAACGCCGGCCGCCGTACCGCTGCGAATCACCTCCTGGAGCATGTCGACCATCAGGAATGCAACCCGCGGATCGAGCACGCGCGTCGCCGCCGTCTGATGACTATAGAGAATGGTGCCGTCCTGGTCGCGAATGTCGGAGAGGAAGACCGGCTGTACGCGATCGCCTTGATTGGCAAAAATCGTGTAAGCGCGCGCGATCTCAAACGGCGTCACCTGATAGGCCCCCAGCGCGACCGCCGGCGTCGGCTGGATATCTTCATTCATGCCGGCCTGGCGCGCCAGATCCACAACGGCATCGAACCCCACCATCTGCCCGACCTTGACCGTCGCGACATTCAGCGAGTGCGCCAGCGCTTGGCGCAGCGTCACGGAGCCGCGAAAATCGCTCTCGAAATTATTCGGGCTGTAGGTTTGGTTCTGGTACACGAACGTAGTCGGGAGAATCGTCGACGGTCGAGGCCTCGGTCAAAACGTTATTTCCGCCATAAACCGCGGTATTCAGCGCCGCCGTATAGACGAAAGGCTTGAAAACCGAACCGGGTGGGCGTTTCGCAAACACGCGATCGAGTTGGCTGACCGCATAATCCCGGCCTCCGCACAGCGCCTTCACTTCGCCGGTATGCGGATCGATCGCGATGAGCGCCACTTGCGGCCGCGCGTGTGCGGTTTTTCGCCGATTTGCGGCGGCTCGCCAGTTGCTTGTCCACCAACTGCATGCCGTCCGTGATGGCCTGTTCGGCCGCACGCTCCAGGCGCAGATCGATAGTTGTATTCACGCGCGCCGATCCGTGCGGATACTGATCCTCCAGTTTCTTGAACGTCTCATCGCTCGCGACATCCAGGAAGTATTGCGACTCATCCGATTCGGTTTTCCCCGGACGAAGATCCAAAGGCGCCGCAATCGCCGCTTGATACTGCGAGGCGGAAATGTACTTGTTGTCGCGCATCAGCAGCAGCACCGTATTGCGGCGGTCGAGCGCCCGGTCCGGGTAGCGGAACGGGTTGTAGTAGCTCGGGCGCTGGATGAGTCCCGCGAGCGTCGCCGCTTCGGTCAGCGTCAGGTTGTGAATGTCCTTGCCGAAATAAGCGCGCGCGGCCTCGCCAAAGCCGTTAATGCTGAAGGTGCTCCGTCCGCCCAGATAAACCATGTTGCAGTAGTCTTCGAGAATCTGGCGCTTGGTCAGCGCGCCTTCCAGATGCAGCGTGATGAGCGCTTCGGTTCATCTTGCGCTTCCAGCTCTTGTCGCGATCCAGCCAAAGGTTGCGGGCTAGCTGCATGGAGATGGTGGATGCGCCCTGCTCTTTGCGGTGCTCTTTCAAATCCACGTAGAATGCCTTCGCGATGCGCAGCGGGTCGAATCCGGGATGCTCGAAGAAGCGCTTGTCCTCGGCCGAGATCAAAGCCTGGATGAGCGTCGGCGGCAGATCCGAATATCGAACCACGATGCGCTTGGCGCGGCCTTGGTCCGGCATGTTGGTGAGAAGCTGCGGCGGAAGTTCGTATTGCGTCACGTGCCGCCCGGTAGCGACATCGATGATGGCCGAGATCTGGCCTTTATCAATGTGAATTTCCACCGGTGCCGGTGCTTGCGCGACCAGCGCATTTCCCTTCGCCATGACGGCGTAACCGCAGCGCTTCCAGGCCGCAGCCAGATCGCTCTCAGACATTGGATCGCCCAGCGACAGCACCTCAGGAGCCGTAAAGTAAGTGAGCGAATTCCCCAGCGCTCCCGCGGCCAGCTGCCGGTCGACCCGTTTCGAAAGCCGGTAGTACGCCACCGTGGATGCGACCACAGCGGCCAGAAACAGCACAGCGATTCCGATCAACGACCACTTCAGCGCGTTCCTCGGATTGTTATTGCGTGTTTTTGCGGTTGCTCGGCAGGATTATCTTGCTCGGGATTCTCGGGCACCGGTTGCACGGATGCATGCCGCTTGCCAAGTGAATTTGGCAGTGACATGAGCACTGTAGCGTCAGAGCCCGTTTTCGTCGCCGGTCGATTTTACCGACTGATCGCGCGCCCAGCAGCGTCCTGATCGAAACGTTAGATCAGGTGAGCGGTTAGTTCGGCAGCTTGAACGCCAGAAACTCGGCCGGGTAACCGGCGCCGCCGATAGCGACCACGACATACTGCTTGCCGTTCAGCATATACGTCATGGGCGAGCCGGTCTGGGGCGCAGGCATGTAAACCGCGCCCACTTCCTTGCCGCTCATTTTGTCGTAGGCGCGCAGCATCGCGCCGCGCTTGCCCTCGGGGGTCGTAAAGAAGCCGGCTTCGCCCGCGATCACCAGACCCTTGGTATTCAGTGTTCCGATGATGCCGGGCCGCCCGGTGCGCGGGATGTTCAATCCTTTGAGAGCCGGATTATTGCGGATGTTATCCGGCGTCTCGCCATGCGCGATCTGCCAGAGGATCTCGCCCTTGTCCATGTTGATCGCGGTGATGCGCCCGTAGGGCGGCTTGATGAGCGGCAGCCCTTGCACGCTGAGGGCGCGGGCATTCTCTTCAGTAGGTCCAGCGCCGGGCTCGGCGGACGCATCCGAGCCTGCTCCGCCCGAAGTGCGAACTCCGCTGGTGGCCATGCCCTGAACGTAATTCATGTCGGATGTTTTGGGGTCCGGCTTCAGCAGTCCCAGCGTCCCGACCGCCGACCGCGAGTACACGTACAAGATGTGCGTCTCAGGATCGTACGAGCCGCTCTGCCAAACCGTGCCGCCGTTGTTGATCGCCATCGCCAAAGTGGCCAGCGGGCCTTCCGGCTTGCTGACCACCGGCGGCGTGAAGATCGGCCCGATCTTGTATTTCGAGATCAGCTTGAGCGCCTGCGCATGCAGCTCGGGCGTGAAATCGATCACGTCGTCGAGCGAGAAGCCCTTGCCGGTCGTACGCCGGCGGCTTGGTCGGGAAAGGTTGCGTGGGGCTCAGTTTTTCGCCCGGCACCGTGGATTGTTCAACGGGCCGCTCCACGATCGGCCAGATCGGTTGGCCGTTGGTGCGATCGAAGACATACAGAAAGGCTTGCTTGGTGGGCTGCGCCAGCGCCTTGACCGGGCGGCCATTCACGGTGATATCGACCAGCATCGGCGCGCACGGAATGTCGAAATCCCAGATGCCGTGATGCACCAGCTGATAATGCCACTTGCGTTCGCCGGTCTTCAGATCCACGGCGACGATGCTTTCGCCGAACAGATTGTTGCCGGGCCGGTGGCCTCCGTAATAGTCGCCGGTGGGCAGCTCCACCGGCAGGTACGCCATGCCCAGCTGCTCATCGATGCTGATCTGTCCCCACACGCCGGTGTTGCCGGTATAGTCCGCCGAATCGTTCTGCCAGGTGTCGTATCCGAATTCGCCCGGCTTCGGGATGGTGTGGAAAATCCAGAGACGCCGCCCGGTGCGGACGTCGAATCCGCGGACGTAGCCCTTCACGTTCTTCCTGCTTTTGGGCACCGCGCCGGAGCGATGCGCCGCGCCGATAATCACGGTGTCGCCCGCCACCACCGGCGTCGAATGCAGACCCACTTCGCCGGTCACCAGGTCAATCTCCTGATCGTCATCCTGCTTGAGATCAAGGATGCCGTCTTTTCCGAAGCTCGCCACCGGGACGCCCGTCTTGGCGTTGAGAGCGATCAGTCGATAGCCGGGCGTGACGTAGAGGATGCGCTCCTCCCGGCCGTCGGTCCAATAGGCCAGTCCGCGACCCGAAAGCTGTCGAGGCGCGGCCGCTCCTCGCGCGCCTTCCCGTTCCCCGTGCACCCACAGCAGCTCGCCGGTTGCCGCGTCCAGCGCTACTACCGCCCGGCGCGTTCCCGCAGTCGAGTACAGCACGCCCTTCACCATCAGCGGCGTCGCTTCCAGATTGTATTCCGGGCGCGGCCCCAGATTGTCCGTCTTGAAGCGCCAGGCGACTTGGAGCTTGCTGAAATTGTCTGCGTTGATCTGATCGAGCGGCGAATAGCGCGTGTTGCCGAGATCGGCCCCGTAGGTGGGCCACTCGCCGTTCTTCGCTCCGGTCTGCGCGAAAGTCGAGATGCCGGCCAGCAGCAAAAGGGACCCGGTCAGGGCGAGATTCACAACACGGTGAGAAGACGTTCGCATAATCCTTCCTCTTTCGTTCGAGTATAGCCATGGTTTGCTATTTTTGGTTTTGCCGGCGCCATTCGAACAAGGCGACGCCCGCCGCCACCGATACATTGAGCGACGAAATCGCCCCGGCCATGGGGATGCGCACCACCAGATCGCAGTTCTTCTTCACCAGTGCGTGCAGCCCATGCCCTTCGCCGCCCAGGACGAAAACGGTGGGCGTGGCGTAGCGCGCCTGGTCGTAGGCCTCGGCGCCCTGTTCATCCAGGCCGTAAATCCAGAAGCCCTTGCTCTTGAGCTCAGCCAGCGTGTGATTCACATTTCCGACCCGGGCGATCGGCAGGTGCTCCAGCGCCCCGGCCGCGGCCTTCGCTACGGTATCGGTCAAGCCGGCTGCCCGGCGATGCGGAACGATCACCGCGGAAGCGCCGGCAGCGTGCGCCGTTCGTACAATCGCGCCGAGATTATGCGGATCTTCCACCCCGTCCAGAACGACTAGTAGTTTGGCGCCTTCGATCACCTGGTCGAGCTCGCGGTAGGCATGCGCGGCGCCGAACGCTACCACGCCCTGGTGCGCCGCGGTGGTGGCGACACGGTCCAGCACATCCCGCGGCTCGAAGCGAACCGGCACGGAACGCGATCGCGCCAGATCGATGATCTCCTGCAGGCGCGGGCCGCTCGCTCCGCGGGCGATCAGGATCCGGTCCAGCGCGCTCCCGGCACGCAGCGCTTCCCCCACCGGGTGCACGCCCGAAAGGATATGGCGCGTCGGGCTCGCTGGATTTGGCGTTTTGGAGCGGTCGTGTTTCGTTTTTATAGTGTAAAAAACTAGGAGCGCAAACCGCCACGTTTTGCTAGAATGACCGAGTATGCCCGAGCCTGCGATGGGCGAAACTCGGCCCGAGATCCCGGATAAGCTTTATTTCCGGATCGGTGAAGTCAGCCGTCTGGCTGGGATCAAGCCCTACGTCCTGCGCTTCTGGGAGACCGAGTTCTCCTCGCTCGGACCGAAGAAATCCGGCAAGGGGCATCGCTTATATCGCCGTAAGGATGTTGAACTGGTACTGGAGATAAAGCGCCTGCTTTATGAGAAGCGCTACACCATCGAAGGCGCGCGAAAATACCTGGAGTCGCGCATTCGGGACGGAAGCTCGAAAGCCAATGGCGGCAAGAGCGGCCGCTCCCAAGGCGACCTTTTCGTCTCCGGGCCGGTACTTGAGGACATCCGCAAAGAGCTGATGGAAATCCTCGATCTGCTGCGTTAACAACCTTCCAACCACACCGCTATCTGCACCGCTAACAGGCGGCGTCTCCAGGCCGATAAGCACCTTGGGGAACCCGTATGATCCGGCTAACACGCATCAATCACGTTCCCTTGGTGCTGAACTCGGATTTAATTGAGCACATCGAAGTAACACCCGACACCGTGATAGCGATGACCAATGGCCAGAAGTTTATGGTGATGGAGTCCGCCGAAGAAGTGATTCAAAAAGTCATCGAGTTTCGACGATCGATTTCGGTTCCTGGAGTGGCCTCTCCCAGCGAACCCGGCATGACAGCACAAGAAGAAGGTCGCTGAGGAAATGGCGGAGCCAGCCAAGCCGGACGCCAAAACCCCGAAAGCGTCACCCGACCAGGCCAAGAAGCCTGCGGGGGCGCGTCCGGATTTCGCCACGCTGGGCGGAATCGTGCTCGCCTTCGGAGGAATACTCGGAGGCCTGCTGATGGAGGGCGGCAAGATCAAGGACGTCTCGCAGATCACCGCCGCGTTCATCGTTCTGGGAGGCACCTTCGGGGCGGTGATGGTGAGCACTCCTCTGGGCGTGCTCAAAGGCGCCCTGGGTCGCCTGGTCCACGTGGTGCTGGACAAGACCCAGCCGCCTGACAATGCGATTGAAGAACTGATCGGCTATGCGGCCAAGGCCCGCAAGAACGGCCTGGTTTCGCTTGAAAACGACGCTCTCGCTATTCAGGACCCGTTTTTGCGGAAGGCTCTGACTTTAGCCGTCGACGGCACCGATCTGCAAGAGTTGCGCAACATGATGCAGCTGGAAATCGATATGACCGCGAGCCGCGCTGTGGCGGAAGCCAAGGTGTTCGAGGCGGCCGGCGGCTACTCGCCTACCGTCGGCATCATCGGCGCGGTGATGGGATTAATTCAGGTGATGAAGAATCTCGCGAACATCGAAGAAGTAGGCCATGGAATCGCAGTGGCCTTCGTCGCCACCGTGTACGGGGTCGGGATCGCCAATCTTCTCTTGTTGCCGGCCGCGACCAAGATCAAAGCCCGGATCGAGCGGGAAACCGAGCTCCGGGAGTTAAAGCTGGAGGGAGTTACGGCCATCGTCGAGGGGCTGAATCCCAAACTGATTCGCAGTAAATTGGACGCCTACCGGCACGAGCAAAAAGCTGAGGAGAAAACCAAGGCCAAGGCCGATAAGAAGAGTGCCGCCGCACCCAGCCCGGCGCCGGCCAAGGGTTGAGAGTCATGGCCCGGAAAAAAAAACACGAGGAGCATGAAAACCACGAGCGCTGGCTGGTCTCATACGCCGATTTCATCACGCTGTTGTTCGCCTTTTTCGTGGTGATGTTCGCCACCTCCCAGACCGATAAGTCCAAAGCGCAGGCGGTAGCGGACTCGGTAAAAAAAGCACTGGAGGGCGAAAGCTTCACCAGCATGGTGAAAGTGTTGCTGGGCGGCGCCATCGACCAGAAAGGCCAAGGCAATGCCGAAAGGAACGGGCCCGGTGGACAAAAGAGAGTGGTGAAGACGGAAGTCCCGCACGGGAAAACCGCCGAGTTGCTTCCTTCCCTCGAAGTACTATCGCGGGAGCTCGAGCGGGAGGTCAAAAGCGGCAAGCTGCAGATCAGCATGGGGGCGCGCGGGCTGACCATCAGTTTCATGCAGGCGGCGCTATTTCCCTCCGGCGAGGATGAGATTGATCCCAGCTTCTATCCCACCATTCAAAAGCTGGTCGACGCCATGAAACAGGTTCCCAATCCGGTAAGAACGGAAGGCCATACCGACTCCATCCCCATTCACAACTCCCGCTTTCGCAGCAACTGGGAGCTTTCAGCGGCGCGCAGCATTGCGTTAGTCGAGCTCTTTCGCAAGCATGGGCGTGCCGCACGAAAGGCTCTCGATCGCCGGTTACGCCGATACAGCTCCGCTCGACAGCAACGAGACCGAGACAGGCCGTCAAAGGAACCGGCGCGTGGACATCGTGATTCTCAATGAAACCGGGATCCAGGGCGAGCCGGAGCGCGGGCCTCCGCCATCGCCGGAAGCCCCTAAGCAGGGTGCGAAGCAGGAAGCAGCGCAAGCCGGGAAGTAATTCACCGCTCCCGTTCGGCGAGCTGCTCCAGGATCTTCTGGGCGGCCTTTTGCCCGGCGCTTTTCTTCGAGAGTCCATCGCCGCGGCCGACCCAATTTTCGCCCACGCGTACTTCCACCAGGAAGGTCTTGGCGTGCTCCGGCCCGAGCTCTTCGACGATCGCGTAGCGGGGCTGCGGCAGCTTGAGAGACTGCGCCAATTCTTGTAAGGCGCCCTTGTAATCGGTCAGGTGCACGGATTCTTCGCCCGCCGAAGCAGTGCCCAGGACGTGCTCAATGACGAACTGCCGGACCGGTTCGAAGCCGCCGTCCAGGTACACGGCCGCGATCACCGCTTCCAGGCTATTGGAGAGCAGCGCCTTCTTTTCTCTACCGCCGCTCAGTTCCTCGCCGCGGCCCAGCAGCAAATATTCGCCCAGCTTCAGGCGGCTGGCGACTTCATAAAGATGCGAGGCGCTGACCAAGTGCGCCTTCGATTTCGAGAGCCGGCCTTCCGGGTAGGTGGGATAGCGAGCCAGGAGCACGTCGCTGACGATAAAGCCGAGCACCGAGTCGCCCAAAAATTCGAGCTGCTCGTTGTCGGCGGCAGCCGTTCGCGCATCGTTCTTTTCGTAGATCGAAGAGCGGTGCGTCAACGCGCGCTGCAGCAACTCGCGGCTTCGAAACTGGTACCCGAGGACCGCTTCCAGCGCTTCCCACCCAACCGTCACGCTTAAGGTTGCGGAGCAGCCGCGGCGCCGCCCTTGCGTTTTGCGATCTCTTGCTTTTTCGACTCCGCGATGGACTTCACCTGCGGCGATACGTTGGGCAGGTTGCTGGCTTTGTTGAATGCGTCGGCGGCGTCGTCCAGCTTGCCTGCGTCCTCGTAGGCTTGACCGAGCCGCACATACGTTGCGGCATCCGGCATAGAGCTGAGCGCCAGCGACTGCTTGTAATCGCCGGCGGCGTCATCATACTTCTTCTGCAAAACTGCCGCCATGCCCAGAGCCGAGTAGCCGTCCGCCTGAAAATCCTTGCGGGAATTTTCCCATTCGGCGTCGGGGTAATCGGGACGCGGCTTGGGAGCGGTCTTGGCGGCTTCTATCCCATCCTTGGCCCATTTATCGACCTGGGCCAATTTCTGATCCTTGTCCAGATCGAACTCCCGCGTGTGGGCAGCGGTCTGGAGCGCCAGCGTGACCATCGCGAAGGCGTTCTTGGGATCAGACTGGAGCAGCCTCTGAGCATAGAACACGGTCTGCGCGTAATCGCCCTTTTGCTCCTCGGACTGTACGGCCATTTGCAGGAGCACGTTTTTAAATTGCGTATCGGCGAAATGGGTCAGAACATTTTCGATGGCCTTGACCCGGTCGTCCGGCGTCTGGGCCGCTTGCACTGCTTGAATGGCCTGCGCCTCTTTCTGCGACTTCACCTGCTGGGCCAACAGCGCGTCCGCACTCAATGCAAGGCCGCAGGCCAGTGCCGCTAAAACTTGAAATTTTCTTGGCATCGACTTTCTCATATCATCTCCGAAAAATAATGATCCCCGACTACCGGTCCTTCTGAAAGGGTTGCGCGAGGCCCTTTTGAGCCGCAGTCTTCACGGACTCCGGCGCGCCCTGAATTGCAAGAACAGCCTGATAATTCTTCTGCGCTTGATCGCGATCGCCGGCCGCGTCCGCCAGCCGGGCCAAATAGAGATAGCTCCACGATTTGGTCTCGTCATCGGGCGCCATCTCCAAGGTCTTCTGAAACAATTTTTCCGCCAGCTCGGGATCTCTTTGCAACGCCGCGATACGGGCCAAGCCATAGTATGCCTTACCGTGCAGCGCGCGTGCTGTCGGGTTGCTGCAGGAGCGCCGAGTAGCTTTGCTTGGCACGATCGAGGTCGCGCTTGGCATACAGGTCATCGGCCTCGGCCAAAGCCTTTTCGGCCGGCGGTGAGCTGGGGCGCCGGAGGGGGCGGGTCGGCCTTCGGCCTTTTTAACGGGCAACGACTTCGCGAACTGCACATTCAACAGTCGCTTGTCTTCGCGCGCTAGATCGATGCTGTCCAAAAGCTCCGGAAAATAGAGGCGCAGCGATTCGCTCCTGTTTTTCGTAGACCGCCAACCCCTCGGCCAAGCCAGGCGTAAGGACGAAGCCCTCCCGCAGCGCTCGATTGGCAAGATCCTGGCGATTCTGCGCGCCGGACGCAAGCCGGCTCTCGACGGCCTTGATGACGCATTCGGTGGCGAACAGCAGGAAGTCATCCTTGTAGGATGTGTCGAGCGCGGGAGCGGGCTGCGCGAAATCGGCCAGCGCCTTGAGGCGGTTCAACTGTTCGAAGTAGCGCAGCGAAAGCGGATCGAGCAGGTAGTGCAGGTAAGCGTGCCGAATCTCCTCGATCTGCGGCTCGGCAGAAGGCGTCACCACCACGAAGTAGTCGTCTTTGTAGCTGCGAGTTTGAATCTGATGCGGCGCGCCCAGCAGATCCACATAGATTTGGAATCGGCGGCCGGCGAAGCCGCTGGTCGGATTCCGCAGGTAGGCGTTGGCCTCCAGCAGCGCGTTGGTCACACCGGAATGATAGGCGGCGATCATTTGCTGGTAAGCAGGCTGCGCCCTCAACCAAAGTTCGTGGATTCCTGCTTCCTGGTAGAACTTGGCAATCAGCGGCGCAAGACCTTCGAGATTTCTGACATCCAGCGGGACTTCTTCCGACCTCAAGCGTCTGCGGAAATTGGGCGGACCGTCGATAGTCAGGGCGAACGAGATGTACTGGCTCAGCTCAGCGGTGGAGTCCGACTGGCGGTGGCTCGGAGAAGAACTTGGCCAGCGCGTCGGCGGAGTTCAGATGCCGGGATGCGATGAACGTCGCGAATCTGGCGCCGGATGGGCGAGTTGGAGGTCGAGTCCGCGTCCGCATCATAGCCGGCGACATTGATGGCGGCCAGCACGGTGAATAGAGTTTCGCTGCCGTCGAGCTGGCCTTGCTGAGCTGCTGGAGCCGGTTGCGGAGGCGGCGCTTGAGCGAGCAGAGCGGAAGCAACGGCGGCGGCTGCGAGCAGGCGAATCAAGCTTCCTTCATTGTAAACCGCACTGTTTTTCATTTGCCGATGCAGAAGGTGGAGAAGATCCGGTTCAAAATGTCGTCGGCGGTGGTGGCGCCGGTGATGGCGTCGAGCGGCCGGAGCGCGGCGTAAAGGTCCAGCAGCAGCATTTCGTGAGGAATCCCGAGTTGAGTCGCTTTGCGCGCCTGTTCCAGCGCCTCGATGCTTTCGCGCAGCAACTGCTCGTGACGGATGCTGGTGATGAATCCGGAATCCTGCTCATGCGCGGCCACGGGGGCGATCGCGTTTCGCAGCTGATCGATGCCTGCTCCGGTCAGAGCGGAGACGGCGATGAAGTTTTCCGGCGGCGCGGCGGCTTGCGGCAAATCCGATTTGTTTCCGACCAGGATGTAGCGGCCCTGGTGACGGGCGCGCTCGATCAGCGCCAGGTCGTCGGCGTGAACCGGCTGCGAAAGATCGAGCACGACCAGCGTCACGTCGGCATCGGCCATGGCCTGATAGCTGCGCTCGATGCCCAACTGCTCCACCAGTTCCTGACCGGCGCGAATGCCGGCCGTGTCCACGAACTTGATGGGGATGCCTTCGATAGCGGCGACCTCAGACACCAGATCGCGAGTGGTTCCGGGAAGGTCGGTGACGATGGCGCGATCCTGCTGGAGCAGCCGGTTGAACAAGCTGCTCTTGCCTACGTTGGGGCGTCCGACTACAGCGAGCGTCATGCCGGAGTGCACCAGCTTGCCGTAATGGAAACTCGCGGCGAGCTCCAGAAGCGGGTGTTCGACGGAGTTCAGGCGGCGCAGAATCTCTTCTGGCGGCGCGACGCTGACGTCGTCTTCGGCGAAGTCAATGCCGGCTTCGAGCAGCGCGATGAGATCGACCAGTTGTTCCTTGATCGGACGGAGGCGCTTCGAAACCGAACCTTCCACCTGCTGCGCCGCGATGCGCGCCTGATATAGCGTAGTGGATTCGATGAGGTCGCGAACTGCTTCGGCTTGCGGCAGGTCGATGCGGCCATTCAGATAAGCCCGCAGCGTAAACTCGCCCGGCTCGGCCGGGCGCGCTCCGTTCGCGCAGGCGCGTTCGAGGCAAAAGCGGAGAACGACGGGCGATCCGTGGCAGGAGATCTCAACCAGGTCTTCGGCGGTGTAGGAGCGCGGCGCGGCGTAGTAGGTGACGACGACCTGATCGACCGTGCTGCCGTGCGGGTCGGTCAGTTCCGCGAGCGCTGCGGACCAAGCCGTCCATTGGTGGCCGGGATGAAAATGCAGAGTTGTTTCGGCGATCGTTCGAGCGTTAGCGCCCGAGAGCCGCACGATGCCGAGACCGGAGCGACCGGGCGGCGTCGAGATAGCAACGATGGTATCGCGAATTTCCAGGCTTGGATTTCCAGACTAAGGCCGCCGTCCGCCGCGCCGCTGCGGAGGACCGGACCGGCGATCTCGCGGACCACCACGGCCAGGAGGAGGGCCAGGACGAGGCGGGCGAATCGGTTCGGGCAAGGGCATATCGATCGGCAGAACAACAACCTGCCGGAACGGTCCGGTGCCGGTGCTCTCGCTGCGTATATCGGTTTCGTTGCGCAGGCTCAAGTGAATGATGCGGCGCTCGCGGCTGTTCATGGGGTTGAAATGGAACGGCCGGCGCGTCTGCTTCACTTTTTCGGCGGCCGTGACGGCGCTGAGGCGCAGCTCCTCGATTCGCATGAGCCGGTAATCGTTGGCATCGAAGCACACTTTGGAATGATGCTCGGCCGGCATGCGCAGCGCTTCCATGGTGAGCAGCTCCAAAGCGAGCAGCACCTCCGCTTTGTTGGCGAGCACCAGATCCACATCGGGACCGGAAAACTTCACCAGCAGATCGGGGTCTTCCAAATCGGGATGGGTGTGCGCGCCATCGACGATGTCGTACTCCACGTCGAGTCCCATGTTATCGAGCGTTTGCTCGAGGAATTCCTCGATGCGCGGACCGGTTTCCGCGACCGTGTACTTGTTCTCGTCCACCTGTGGTTACCTAGTTCTTCTTCCTTTTCGGCGCGGCCTTCGGCGGGGGAGCGGGAGGTGGAGGCATCGTGCGATTGACCAGCCACTGCTGCGCGATCCCCGTCAAATTACCGGTCAACCAGTATAACACCAGGGCGGCGGAAACGTTATAGAAGAAAAATCCAAACATGAGCGGCATCATCTTCATCATTTTCGCCTGTGACGGGTCCATGCTCGGGGCGGTGGGCGTCATGCTCTGGATGAGGAATTGCGTCGACACCATGATGAGGGGCAGCAGGTGGATGGCGAGCGTTTCGGGCTGCGAGAGATCGGTGACCCACAGCCAGTGCGCGCCGCGCAGCTCAATGGTGACGGCGATGACGCGGTAAAACGCGTACAAAACCGGAAGCTGAACCAGCATGGGCAGGCAGCCTGACGCCGCGCTGGCCATCGGATTGACGCCCTCTTTGGAATACAGGTCCATCAGCTCCTGGTTCTGCTGCTGCTTGCGCGCGTCGCGCAGGCCGATGCCTTTGTATTTGGCGTTGATGGCATTAATCTGCGGCTGAATCTGCTGCATTCTGCGCTGCGATTTCAGGCTGGATTTCATGCCGGAGAAGCGCAACGGAAGCAGGACCAGGTTAATAATAACGGTGATCAGGATAATGGCCCAACCGTAATTGTGAGTGACGTTGTCATTCAGCCAGTGCAGCGACAGGAAGAGCGGCTTGGCGATGACGCCGAACCAGCCCCAGTCGATGAGCTGGTCGAGCCGCGGGTCGACTTTGCGCAGCAGGTCGATGTCTTTTGGCCCGACGAAGATGTTGAGTTGATTCGCGGCAGCGTTGGCAACTTGGACGCCGATGTGCGCCTCGGGCTTTCCGTTGGCCCCCGGTACGTCGTCCTTGATGGCTTCCACTTTAGTCGCCGAGTGGTCCTTCGGCAAAACGGCGAAGGCGAAGAAACGGTCGTCCACGCCGGCGAACGAGTAATCGCCAGTGGTAGTTAGAGGGCCGTTTTTAACGGCGCCGGAGTTATCGGTGATGAGCTTTCCCTGGCCGATTGGAAAACTCAAGAACGTCTTGGGCGCGGTGGGATCGTAATACACGGCGTGCTGATCAATCGCGCGATTCTGAACGCTCGCATCGCCGAAGCCTCCCCGCCATTCGAGCATGTGCTCGACGGGCGCGCCATTCTCGGTAACTTCGGTTTCCACCTGCGAAAGATAGCTGTTCTTTTGAAACGCGAAGGATTTCTTGACGTAAATCTTCCCATTCGAAAACTCATAGCTGATGCCCAGGCCGTCCGGGTTCGGCTTGGCTACATAGAGGCCGAAGTTCACCGCGTTGGAGGCCTGTTCGTTGTTGAGCGCCAGAGAGAAGGGAGCGGGCACCTTCCCAAGCGCGGCCTGGTCCACCAGTTCGAGCGGCTTGCCGGAACGGTCGGTATATTTCTTGAGCACCCAACTGCGGACCACGGCGCCGTGATTGGAGAATCGGATGCGGTAGAGGTCCGTGTCGATGGTGAAATCCTGTAGGCCGCTGGCCTGGATCTGCGGGACGGCGGATTCGGTTGTGGCGGCCGGCTGCTCCTGAGGCGCGGCAGCAGCGGCAGGAGCGCTCGTATTGGTTTGAGCGGCCTGATTCGCGGCAACGGGCGCGCTGGATTTGGGTGGCGCAGGAGGCGGCTTGTAAAAATAGGGCGTCAGGAAAAGCACCAGGCCCATGAGCAGGAACGCGAGCAGGAGGCGCGTCTCCATGGACAGTTCCTTCTTCGCGGGCTGGCCGGGTTGCGCTGGTGGTTGTGGCAGATCAGCCATGATGTCTATCGGACAGGATCGAAGCCGCCTTGATGGAACGGGTGACAGCGGAGCAGGCGCCGGACCCCTAGCGAGATGCCGCGGAGCACTCCGTATTTTTGCACAGCGTCGAGCATGTATTCCGAGCAAGTGGGATGAAAGCGGCAGGCCGAGGGCAGCGCCGGAGACACGAACCGTTTGTAGAATTGCAGGAACGAAACGGTTACCTTCCGCATTGCGCTATCAATCGATTGACTTCGCGGCGAAGCTGTTCGGGAGTGGCCGTTAGAGCCAGACGCCGCGGGTTGATGACGATATCCCATTGCGGCCCGATATCGGCCAAGCGAATCCGTAGCGCCTCCCGTAATCGCCTCTTCACGCGGTTCCGTGAGACCGCCTTTCCGAAGGCCCGAGGAACGGTGAAGCCCAGTCTCGGTCCGGGCTGCTCGCGCGGAACCCGCAGGCAGAAGGCAGCAAAGTAGGGGCTGGCAAACCTGATCCCTTCGTTATAGGCTTTGCGGAAATCAGAAGCTTTCAGAATGCGAGCGGACTTCGAGAATCCGAAGTTAATCGGAGTACCGAACCGCTCTCTCGTCGCTAACCGTGAGTTTGTGGCGGCCTTTGGCGCGCCGCCGCGATATCACGGCACGTCCATCCTTGGTGCTCATGCGCACAAGAAACCCATGAGTCTTTGCCCGTTTGCGGTTGTTTGGCTGAAATGTACGTTTTGATGCCATCAGTTTTCCTCGACCCGGGCAAGCGACCCGAAACGTTGAACTCTAGAATCAGTATAACAAGGTGGAAAAGAGAGTCAAACCAAGCCGGGGACAGAACTCGAATGATCCGAGTTGCATCCCCGGCGTTCGCGTGATCGAAACTCGGCTAGTTCGCCAGCGGATTCGGCCGCATCTGGAACTTCACCAGCTTGCTGGTGGTGCCTTTGCCGCCTTCCATGTGGAAGGGCGCGCGAGTGGAGATGGGCGTGTAGATGCCCTTGCCTTTCCAGCCGGCGTTCGGATTATCGATACGGCCGTCCAGGCCTTTGGCGTAGTAGCCCATCGGATAGGGCACGCGCAGCGTGATGAACTTGCCGTCCACCAGCGCCAGCAATCCCTCGGACAGATTGCCGGTGGCAAGGGGAACGTCCTTGCCGACGCCCAGCATGTCGAAGCGATCGACGAAATTGTAGTACGCCGAGTCGGCGCTGCCGTTCTCCACCGCTCCCTTGTAGTTGGGGCCAGGGAAGCGATAGAGGGTCCAGCCTTCGGGACAGTGCTGGCCGGTTGCGGCGGCCGGACCGTTGAGCGGGCCCTTGCACTTGCTGCGATCGAAGCTGGCGTAATGTCCGCTGGAGAGCACCGTCCAAACGACGCCCTTGCTGTCGACGTCCATGCCGCGCGGCGAGTAGCCTTGCACCGGCGCCTTAGGATTGTTCCACGGCACCTCGTAGTATTCGGCCAGCGCGGTCTCGGGCGGGTGAGATCCAGGGATGAAACGAACCAGCGCGCCCGGCATCCCTAGAACCGATCCCCAGATGGAGCCGTCCGGCGCGGGCGAATCGCCGTAGTAGGCCACGTTGATCCGCCTGTCCTTGGTCTTATCCGGCGGCTGATTCGGTTCGGTGTAAGCGTCGCGCTTGCCGTTGCCGTTGTAATCGAGCACGAACGCGCTCCAGCCCTGCGCTTTCTTCTCGTCGTGCGTCTTGTCCCAGATGCGGGTGTTGAACCAGCCCTCGACGCCGGTGGGTCCGAAGGACGACCACAGCACATCGTTGTCGTCGAAATTCACGTGGCCCCAGGTGAAGCAGGTGTCGATGGTGGTGGTCTCTTTGGTCTTCGGCTCGTAGAGCTCCGAGGCCGCGCTGGCCGCTGCTGATCGGGAGCAACTTGGCGGACGGATGATCCGATCCGGCCTGGCACCACGCCGGCGTCTCGGGCTTGCGCACACGGGCCGCAGCCCATACGCGACCCTGCTTATCCATGGAGAAGCTGTGGACCGTGGTCTTGCTGTTCCAGATCACTTCGTCGCCCCAGTAGGGCGATGGCGCGAGCGGCGGCGTGTCGGCAGAACTGGGCGTCTGCGGGTCGCGAACCTTGAGGGCGATTTTGCTGGTCGAGTTGTGCGCTCGGATCGAGCACGGTGAGATAATCGCCGCTCTCTTCGAGCGCGCCGTAGATAGGGCCGTTGCTGTTCACGGTGGGATTGCGCTTATCGCTCGAAATGGCGTCATGCAGATAGACCTGCGGATCGGCCCAGTCCCACATCGTAACGACGACGTTGCGCTCCTTGCCCTGAGGACGGGAGGGAGCGTCGACGGGCAGCTCTCCTTTGGCGATCTGGTCGCTCCAGTCGGCGAACATTTTTAGGGCGCGATGCCGGCCAACCAGGTTGAAGCGGGCGCTCATCTGGGAGCCCGCCTGACCGGCCTGAATGCGGCGATCCCACGCGGCGCTCGAGTCATGGGCCTGGCTGAGGATGCTCTGGGGAATCTCGCGCGTGGCCTTGTCGCCCATCTGATGACAGCCCGTGCAGCCGTCGGTGTTGACGATGTCGCTAATCCATTGGCCCTGGCTCTTGATTCTTGTCTCGATGCCGTTGCCGTTCGGCCCCGTGCCGGGGAAATCGCTCTCGGGCGGTATCTGCAACAACGAGTACCAGTAGAGCGCGGGATAGTATTCGACGGCGGCCTTCTTGTCGGGCGCGAGCACCGCCTTCAGGTTGAGGTTCTTGCCGGGTGCGGCTTTCACCTTCGGCGAATCCACCAGCCCGTAGCCGCGAACGAACACGTTGTAGTTCGCCTTGGGAAGTTCGGGCACCAGATAGCGGCCCTGATCGTCGGTGACGACGATCTTGACGAACTTGGTCGGCAGGTCGGAGGTTTCGGCGATCACCCAGACGCCCGCCTCGGGACCTTTGGGGCTGGTCACCACGCCGCCTATATCGGCGCTGCCAACTTTGACAGTTTCGCTCTTGAGTTGGCTGGTGAGCAGTCCAGCCAGCGTAACGGCCACGAGCAAGACGAACACGATCACGAGTCCCGGATACAAGGCTCTTTTGGTCATACCTTCAAACCTCCTTGGGGGTCGAATCACGAACTCTCGTCATCATACTTCAATCGAGTGCTGGGTGGAACGCTAGGGGGGCGGCTCCGATCGCGCTGAACCAGGCCAGTCAGCGGAACTGCTCTCGTACTTCTTTGATCGCCCAGTCGACGAGACGCGCGGCGTCTTTCGGAAAATCCGGCGGCTCCGTTGGAAGGGATCGTCAGCGGCGGCACGATGTCTGAGGCGGGCTGCTCTCTGGAAACGAAGACCAAGCGGGCGGTGATGCGGCCGGAGTCGACGGCGCCAGTGAGGAGGGCGTAGCCGACGTGCGGGTAGCGATCCAGATCGTCGCGGCTGGGACCGGCGGGACCGCAAGGAGCGGGGTCGAAAGGCGGGCTGAACAGATAAGCTTCGGAATGTTTCGAATCGAATTTCGCGGCTTCGAACTGTTTGGCGAGGAGTTGGGTGAACGGAGAATCTGCGCCATCGGGGCCGGTGAATTGACAGACGCGGTACATGATGCGCGAGGCGAAGTTGCGCTTGAGTTCGGTGGGTGACGTCGCGCGGGACGCCATGATCATTGAGGAAAGCCAGGTCCTGCTTGCCGGGGAAGAATGCGATTTTGTATTTTCGGACGTAATCATCGAGCGCGCGGCTGGGCTGAGCGGACAGATCGACGAGGTCTTCGCGGGTGAGCGGGGGCCATGCGGCTTGGCCATCCAAGTGAGTGACGGAACCGAGCGCGGGAACGAGCAGCGGGTCGATGCTGCGATGGCCGGGCGAGCCGACGACCAAATCGAAGCCGGCCTGGTAGTCCCACATGGCCCAGCCGAGTCCATATTTGGAGAGCGCGGTCTCCATGTCCGCAATCCAGCGGGCGCGGGATTCGGGAGGGCTGAAGGCTTTGTACACGCCGAACTCGTTGACGACCACTCGCACATGCCACTCCCGGGCCCAGGCGGCGGCGCGCTGGATGTCCCACTCGATGCGCTCGGAATTCCAATCCTCGGCCTGATAGCGATCGAGCAGCGGGGGCACGGTGGTGTCGCTGGTTTGATCAATCAGCGCTTGGAGGTCTTGGCGGCGCATCGGATAAGGGACGTTGCGCAAGTTGGGAATGCCGTCGCGATTGGTCCAGGTGGCGCCCTGATGCGTGAAGGTGACGGGGCTGTAATCGTGCATCACGTAGATCACGTTGGGATCGAGGTAGGGCTGCATGGCGAGAAGCGCGTCTAAGCCGCTCCAGCTAGCCGGGGCGGCCAGCACCGTATGCTCGGGAGCAACTTCGTGAATGGCCGCGAGCACTTGCAGCTGTTCGGCATCCCATTGGGCCTCGGTCCAGGCGCTGGTGGGTTCATTCATCACTTCGAAAAACAAAAGGTCGGGGTTGCGATTCGCATAGCGGGCGGCGAGCGTTCGCCAGGTGGAAACGAGCTCTTGAGGCGCGGCGGGCGTGGCCCAGTAATACGCGACGTAGCCGGCATCGGCTTGAAAGTCCAGCATGACGGCGATCCCGGCGTTGAGGAACAGGTCGATCGCGGAATCGAGTTTCGCGAGATTGGCGTCGATTTTGGAGGGGGTCGCCCAGTGCGGGAGCAAGTACTGGGGCGCGACGGGCAAGCGGATGCAGGTGAAGCCGGCGTTCTTGAGCAGCGCGACGTCGTCGGCCGTTACCACCAGGGGGCTTCCATATTGGAACCAGTTGTTCAGGTTGACGCCGCGGGCTAGATGGGCGTAGCGGGCGTCGGTGACGCCGGAGGGCTGGGCTACGGCGGTGGCGGCGAGCAAGAGAATCGAAAAGATTTCACGCATGGTCCACGAACGGCTGGTCGGGCCGCAGGCGGCAGGCCAGCACAGCGCCGAGAGGCAAGAGCGCGAGCGACGCGATGAAGGGGACGACCCAGCTTCCGGTTCGATCCACGAGGTAGCCGAAGCTGAGTGGGGAGACTATGCCAGCCACGCCGAAGCCGAAATTCATCATGCCGCTGGCAGAACCTGCATAGCGCGGCGCGATGTCCATCGCAATCGACCAGATGGGCGCGACGATGAACTCAACCGAGAAGAAGGCCAGCGACAGGAAAATCGCCGCGACTTTCAGTTGGTGGACGAGCACCACGGGCAGAAGGAAAATAAAACCGCCGATGAAGGCCGCGACGATTACGTAACGGCGCGCGATGATCAAGCTGCCGGTCTTGTGCAGCAGATGGTCGCTAACGATGCCGCCGAGCGTGTCGCCGACGATTCCGGCGACGAAGACTCCGGCTGAAAACAACGCGGACGATTGCAGATTGAGGTGGTAGTTCTGGTAGAAAAACGACGGGATCCAACTGAGGAAGAGCCACAGAGTCCAGCCGTAGCAGAAGTCGACGATCGTCACGGGAAGCATGCGGCGGGCCAGGCGCAGCCAGGGCAGGGAACCAGAGGCGCGGCCTCGGGGCGGGGGCAGAGTTTGAAGCTGGTCGGCAGTGATGGAGGGATGTTCGCGCGGGTCATTGCGGAAGAACCAGAGCCAGACGATCGGCCAGAGCAGCGTGGCGGCTCCGACGATTACGTAAGATCCTCGCCAGGTGACGATGGCGAGCAGGGCAGTGACCAGGGGCGGCGTGACCGCAATGCCGATGCGAGAGAAGGAGTGCGTGATGCCTTGCGCGAAGCCCCATTTGCCGGAGGGAGTCCAACTGGACATCGCGCGGGTAGCGGTGGGGAAAGCGGCTCCTTCGCCGAAGCCGAGAGCGAGACGCAGCAGGAAGAGCGAGGTGAGTCCGCCGACCGCGCCGGTCAGCACGGTAGAGAGAGCGACGATGATGCAGCCGACGGTTAGAATCAGGCGCGCTCCCAGCTTGTCGCCGATCCAGCCGCCGATGAGTTGGAAGATCGCGTAGGGAATGGAGAAGGCGGAAAAAGCCAGGCCCAGTTGCGTATTGGTGAGCCTAAGGTCGACCTTCATGAGGGGCGCCAGGGTGGCGATGGCGACGCGGTTCACGAAGAGAATCCCGTACATCAGGCAGAGCAGCGTGAGGACGACGCCGGGGGTGCCCAGGCGTTGGGTTCGTTTGGTAATTAGCTTTGGAGCGGTCACGCTAAAGTCAATCGCGGCGGGCTATGGTCATATTAATCACGGCGTTTCACGCCGAGGGGCGAGCCTCGCCTTTGATCTGCGTGCGGTGCATGACCCGGCGGGAGCTGGCGTCGAAGGGATCGCGGCGATGCATGGTGCAGCGGTTGTCCCACAGCACCAGATCGCCGGGTTTCCAGACGTTGTGCCAGGCGTGCTCATCCCGCGTCGCGTAGGACCAGAGATCGTCAAGCAGTTGCTCCGATTCAGCCAGCGGCAGTCCGGCGATGTAGGCATTGCGGCGGCGGCCGAGGTACAGCATACGGCGGCCGGTTTCCGGATGGGTGCAGACCAGCGGATGATAGACGCCGGGCGAGGTGGTTGGATCGTCTGAGGCGGTGATCCCCTGGCGAACATATCCGCCGCTGTTATAGGTGCCGTCGTGCTTCAGCGTCAGATTCGAGATGCGCTGCTGGAGGCTGGCCGGGAGGGCGTCGTAAGCGGCGTACATGCTGCAGAAATAGGTGTTGCCGCCGGTGGGCGGGATCTCCAGCGCGTACAACATGCTCGCTTTGGGAGGATCCTCCAGGTACGACATGTCGGTGTGCCAAGTGGCTTCGCCGGCTCCGAGGCTGCCGATGGGCGCACCGTTTTCGACGACGTTCGAGACCACGTAGATTTCCGGATGGCCGTCGACGAAGCGCCGGCCGGTTTCCTGGACGGGGGCCCAGTCGAGATCGCCGAAGCGGCGGCTGAATGCGATTAAATCATCGTCGGTGAGTTGTTGGCCGCGAAGGAGGATGACGAGGTGATCGAGCCAGGCGCGGTGGATGGCGTCGAATTCAGAAGCGGTGATGGTTCGGAGATCGATGCCGCGAAGCTCAGCGCCGAGCGCCTTGCCGCTGGGAAGGACCGCGAGGGAGAACGCTGCACGCTCGCTCGAAACGCTCATGCCGATTTTTACTGTATCACTGATGCACCGGAGGCGCTCTGAAATTCGAGAACAGTTGCACTGCATCGATTCCGATACCGATTGTGTAGAGGTCGCGGTTGCTGGGCAGAGCGATGACCGCGACGTTGGGATTTGTAACCGGGACCTGTGGTGCGGGCATGAGAGCGAGCGGAGTAGAAGGAGAACCGGCCCCGCCTAATCGCAGGCTGGTTCTGCCGAACAGATAAAAAACCCCGGACACTTTGGTGCCCGAGCCGAGGGGAAGCGGATAGAATGCTTCGAAGGTGCCGACCATGCCTCGCAAAAGGCCTCCGGTGACGAACTCGTTCTGTCCAAAGGAGGCAGAGATCATGGCAACGCCGGGCAGCGTGTTGCCGTTGGAGTCGGAGGAGCGGGCGGTGAGGCGGAAGCCTGCGCCATATTGCAAATAAAACCGATCGCGCGCCGGTGGCGTGAATGCGACGTACTGGGTAGCGGGCAGGCCCAACATCGGATATTTCGAGACCGGAAAGGCGGCATTAAAAGCGGCACTCTGGGGGGTGCCGTCGGGCGGCATTTGGAACACCTGCGCCGTTTGGGTGGGAGACGTCAGGCTGCCCAATGAGCCGAAGTAGGCAATCAATCCGAGCGATGTTTTTTGGCTAGCCGAGCTGGTCACGCGCCTCTCCAGGCCGGTTCGAAACTCGCCGAATTGAGCGAGTTGATTGACTGGTGTTTTGTTGAACTGGCTTATCAAATCAGCGGCGGCCTGCCCCAGCGTGGTGTTGACTTGCTGAGGGTAACTCGCGATCCGGATGTCGCCCCACCAGCGCAACTGCAGCGGGAGCGGGTAGCTATGGAAAACATCAATGAACAGCTTTTGAGCACCCGCGGCGGAGCTGCCACCGGCCTGCTCGAGACCGACCACGGACATATTGATCGACACACTAGGAGACGGCGGATCTGCTGCGCTCAGGTTGACTAGAGATGCGATCAGCAAAAACCCATACTTGAGCTTCACGGGCGCTATTACAGCAGGTGTGGAAACTGTTTCGCCCGCGATTCCACGCTAAAGCGTTGTCGAGCGGATGAAAAAATAAAGCGCACGCCGGTGACTGGAATGCCACCGGCGTCAAGCTTGGGTTCGTTTGGTAATTTTACTGTCCTCGGATTACGCCCGGCTCGGGGCCAACGGTGATCGTTCGCTGCTCGGTGCGACGGCGGCCGGCCTTGAGGATGGGGTGTCCGAACGCTTCTTCAAACATCAGGGCGCTCGCAGTATACCAGGCGAGGATGGCGGAGATGATGAACAGGTATCCGGCAGCAATCTGGCAAGCATCGTTGCCGGCCAGCCTGGCGATGGCTTCCACGGTTGAACCCGCCGCTAGCGTGCCTAGCACCAACACCAGACTCGTGTTTGCTGCGAATGCGGCCAGGGCGCCCATCCAGGTAATGGCAGCCAGCACGATGAACCAATAGCCGAGTTCCGGGAAGGTGATCCCGGGGTCCGGGATTCTGCCGGTTAGCATCAGCCAGCCCAGAACGCCGTACGCGATCCAGAACGAACCCCACATCCCATGCATGGCTGTGGCGATTCCATCGCGGGCTTTGAAAGCCCACATTCCGGCCAGGAATTGTGCGATTCCGCCGAACATCACAGCGAAGGGAATGAGCGAGTACATGCTATTCGGTGTTCCGTACCAACCGGCCATATTCGCGGCCACCATAAAGGTTGCACCCGCGAACCCGAACAGCCCGAGGATCGACGGTGCGGCGATTGGTTGCAGGTAGATCTGTGCCCCGGGCACAACCTGCCGCGCCATGGGTTCCCCGGTGATCGGTTCTCTATCAAAATGACTCGGAGTCATTGTTACTACCTCCATTATTTTGATGGAATTCAGCGGTGGAATGTGATGCGCGTAACAGTGACCGGCGGCTATAACAATGTTAAGTGGAGGAGGGTATGACTATTTGATTTCGGCGCTGCTGGCGTTGGCTGGGTCGGCGCTAAAGTTGGCCCGAACCACCATAGTTTGATCCGTATAGAATGTGCGCCGTCCGCTGCTGTTGTACGACTTCGGATTAGCGTTGATGGTATAACCGCCGGGCGTCGCGGTGAGCACAAACAGATATTGATCTTTTTCCCCGGCTGCCAGGGAGGCTGGAATCAGGTCGGCTGCAGCGGGGCCGGGAACTCCGCTAGTGGGCGGCCCGAGCTGCGCCAACGTGGTAGCAAATTGGCCAAACTGCGACTGGTATTGCACCTCGGCCGTATTGAGTGTTCGAATCTCTTGCTGGACCGACAATTCCCTTGCGCTCATCTGCGCAACGTTAAATTTAGGGAGAGCGATACCAATAATCACCAGGATGATCGCGATCACGATCAGGAGCTCGATCAATGAGAAACCGCGGCTACGTTGCCGGTTACGAACCTTCCGCATGATACATATTATGACGCCAAACATGGGTTAAACGTGCACGCTGTTTCGACCGGAGTCGTTCAGAAATGCCTCCGCCAGGGCTATGGCACCCAGAACACCGGCCATAGTACCTAGCTGGGCCGGTACTAAATCGGGTAGGGCAATATAGCCGTTCAGCAATTTGGCCAATCGGGATCGTAAGCGTGGAAACAGTTCAGTTCGCTGGAGGATGCCGCCGCCCAGGATCACTTTTTGCGGCGAGAGGGTGCAGGTCCAATTATTGAGGCCCAAGGCGAGATAATCGGCAACCAGGTCCCAGGCGGGGTGATCGTCCGGCAACAGATGGGGCGGGCGGCCGTAGCGGGCTTCAAGGGCTGGGGCGGCGATGAGGCCTTCCAGACAGTCGCGGTGGTAGGGACAGTTGCCTGGGAACGGATCGCGCTGAGGATCCCGAGGGATGCGGATGTGGCCCATCTCGGGATGGAGATGGCCGTGGAGGAGTTGCTGGTTGACCATAGCGCCGCCGCCGACTCCGGTGCCAACCGTGACGTATAAGAAGGTATGCAGGCCTTGCGCGGCGCCCCAGCGGAACTCGCCGAGCGCGGCCGCGTTGACGTCCGTATCGAAGGCTACCGGGATCTGGAGGGCGTCGCGAAACGCGCCGGCGATGTTGAAATTTTTCCAGCCCGGCTTCGGCGTGGAGGTGATGGTGCCGAAGGTGGGCGAGTTCGGGTTGGGATCGATGGGTCCGAAGGAGCCGATGCCGATGGCATCGAGGGGCGCGTGGGATCGGAAGAAGTCGACGGCGTGGCGGATGGTTGAGTCCGGGGTGGTGGTGGGAAACTCGATGGAGTCGAGGTCGTCGGGACCGGTGCCGACGGCGGCGATGAACTTGGTGCCTCCAGCTTCGATTGCGCCGAGGCGAGGCATGGGTTCAGTGTACGATGGAACGTTCTTTAACGTTTAGGCCGCTAAAATAAGCGGGATGATGATTACTCGCGCGGTATTTTTAGCGTCGTCCGCTGGTCTGCTAGCGACGACGTGTGGCCTGCTTTTTGGCCAGCAAACGTCCGAGCGCTTTTGGCTGGCGGCCCGTTATGACGGCAACCGCGTCGTAGTTTATTTCAATAAAGTTCATTTCAACGGGACCATCCCGTCTACGGCGCGCAAGATAGCGCCAGCGGTGTCGAATTTTTTTGATCCGGTGGAGCTTCCGGAGAGTTATGTAACCGGATTTCTGACGGAGCCGGTGCCGAGCAATTCGCGATTGGCGACCGCTATGACTTGATCCAAGTGGAGGGAATCATAACGACGGTCACGTTGACGAGTTTGGTCGGATTTGAGAGCGATGAAGAGGTAGGCAATGATTCGTTTCTCGGGGCGCTGGCTGCGGTAAAGGAGCCTGACGATTTTGGATTGTTAAAGAGCGGGGGATATTTCGTGACAAGGGAGTACTACGCGATACGGCGGCATCAGGAGCCGAGCAGCAATCCAGCAAAGCCAAAATCGACAGCCGATTATCTCAAACACGCAGGTCTGGTTGATGTACCGGTTCGATTTGACATCGAGGCTGAGATGGCTTGTCTGCTTGACGAGCGCATGAACGTCGAGGCGACGGAAGCGCAAAAGAAGTTGGCCGGTGGCGTCGCACCAGCGTTGAAGGTACAGCCGTTTCAGGTTGCCGACGGGAGCTTACGGTATTACGTTCGCGCAACATGGAAATCTGGTAGAGAGACAGCGCTGCAACATCCGTACGCGTTAGGTGCGTGGATGGCGCCCCGTCCTAAGCTGCATATTCTGGCCGAGGAGAAGCGCACGACCGGATATGGGGATTTCGGAGTTCCCGATCTGCTCAACGTGGTGGATCTTGGCAACGGAAGAACGGGGATCATTGTCGACGCGCCGGGTGATGACAGTTTCGAGCTTGAATTGATCCAATATCGTGATGGCGGCACTATTAAACGCATGCGCATTTTGCAATCACTTGGCGCGGGTGAGTAACGGCCCCGGCGAGCAACGAGCAGCTACAATGAAAGGACGATGCGAAGTTTCAATCCAGCCAAATATATCCTCTTTCTCGCGTGTGCGGCGCTGGCTGTCGCCCAACAAACGCCCGCGGAGAGGCCTGAGGTGAAACCCGTGCCAGGCACGCCAGGAGCAAGCGTGGCTCCCGATGCAGTGGTACTCACGATCGGCACGGAGAAAATCACGCGAGCGCAATTCGAGGACTTACTCACGGCATTAGCCGATAGCGGAAGGCCCGCGGCGACGGCGACGGCGCGGCGTCAAGTTGCTGAACAGTTCGGCGACCTGACTGCACTGGCGCAGGAGGCCCGCAAGCGGAAGCTCGATCAATCGCCGTCAGTGAAACAAATGATCGCTATCCAGACCGATCAGGTTTTAGCCGGGAGCCTGGCCAAGTCGTTATCGGAGAGCAAGCCGGACGACGCGGTCGCGCACGCCTTTTATGACGCGCACAAGGCGGAATATGAGCAGGCCACCGCGAGCCACATTCTCATCCGGTTCAAAGGATCGCAGGCTCCAGCCAGGCCGAACGCGAAAGATCTGACGGAGGAAGAAGCGCTCGCCAAAGCTCAGGAAATCCGCAAGAAGCTGATCGATGGCGCCGATTTCGCGGCGACCGCGAAGGCCGAATCCGACGATACGGGGTCAGGCGCCAAGGGCGGGTCGCTCGGCACGTTTTCGCACGGGCAGATGGTGGCGGCCTTTGACAAGGCGGTATTCGCGCTGCCGGTGGGCCAGATCAGCGAGCCGGTGAAAACCCAATTCGGATATCACATCATTAAAGTGGAGTCGCGCACCGGCAAGACTTTCGAGGAAGCCAAGCCGGACATCGCCAAGGAAATGGGCAAGGATGAGATGGACACTATCCGCAAGACCACGCTCATCAAGCTGGACGAGACGTATTTCGGCAGCGGGCGCTAAGCGGGGGGCGTCGCCTGCCTGACGCACCTACTTCTCGATTGGATCTGTTCTGGACGGCCCCGTGCCGACGAAATAGAGCACGGCCCCTTCGTCCTTCGTAGCGCCGAAGTGCGCGACGCCTCCGGGTTCGCTGAAAAACGTGCCGGTGGAGCGCTTCTCCAGCTTGGCGGCGTCGAACTTGTCGCCGTGCCCATGATAGAACGTGCCCGAGAGCACGACCACATAACGATCGTCGGGATGAGAATGCGCCTTGGCGGTGGCGTGCGGCGGCCACTTCACCAGCTCGATGTATAGTCCCGGCTTGTTTCGAGCACCCACCAGATAAGCGATTTCCCGAGGTGAGCCATCGGTCATTTTGGTCCAATGGATCTGATCCGGCGGAATGGAGAACCAGCCTTTGGGAACGGTCTCCGGTTTTGGATTTTGCCCGGACAGGACCGAAATCGCAGCGGCGAACACAGCAAGCAGCGCGATGCGGCCAGCTTTGATGCGCACGGCTAACGGCTGGACGATGTGGCCGGTACGGGCATCAAGCCCTCAGTGAGTTCGATGTAGGTGCCCCACGGGTCCGTGATGAAAGCGATCCGCAGATGGGAGGCGTTGGGGCTGGTGCGAATGGCAGCTTCGGTATGAATGCCCTCGGCTTCCAATTTCTTGACGAACTGATCGATGTTCTTCACTTCGAAGCCGATGTGATCCACGGACCGGCCCTTGGTGGGCGCCTGCGGAGTGTCGGCCTTGGCGAGCGTGATCTCGGCGCCGGGAACGGTGGCCGTATCGAAGGGGCCGCGCTTGCCCGCGACCGCTCCGAAGTGCTCGACGTACCAGGCCTGCGCCGCTTTCGGATCGGGAACGAACAGATGGATGTGATGCATCGCGACGGGCGTGGGAAGCGACGGATCGCCGATGATCTCCACGCGGATGTTGTCAGGCGCGGTCAAGAAAAACTGGTTGGGATTATTCGCCACGGGCTCAATCTTCAGCCCGTCGGCTTTCCATTTGGCCAAACTTTCATTGAGATTCTTCACGTGGAAACCGAAGTGGTTCACGGTGGACCCGACCGTGCCCTCTCTTGCGGAATCTACCTGCCGCAGCACGATGAATATTCCAGGGAACTGGACCATCTGGAGCTTTTCATTGTTGGTCGGCGTGCCGCCGAGCTGGCTGAAAAACTGCTTTTGCGCGTCGATATCGGGGACGTAGAGGTGAATGTGTCCGGCCGCGACACCGGAGCTGTTGGGAGTGGCAAGCTGGGCCGCCAGAGGAGCGGCGGCGAGAATCGCGAGGCCGAGGATAGTTCTGAGTCTCATAGCAGCCTACTATATCAAAAGACGATACAATTTAAGATCATTCCAGGGAGGGCCAAGTGAGCAGCCGTCAAATTTCCGCGACCATGCTAGCGCTCGTGTTTTCGTCCGTTCTGCTTGGCCAGGCGCGCTCCGGAACGGCGGCGGCGAACACGAAGGCAGCAGCCTCTTTCGACCCTCACGACCTCACCGGCAAGTGGAATCGCACCAGTCCGTTCCAGACGTACAGCAACGTGCCGGGCGGCGCGAATGAGCTGCAGGAGTTCATTTTGGGACAGAAGTCGGCGCCGCGCAAGCTGGATGTTCCGACCGCGGAAGCGCCGTTTACTCCGGAAGGAAAAGCGCAATTCGACAAGAATATCCCATCTTATGGGCGCAGGATCACGGCGCCGGATATCGGAAACGACCCGCAAGGGAACTGCGATCCGTGGGGCGTGCCGCGCATGTTGAACGGGCAGGTAGCCGGGCCGCACGCGACCATCGAGATCGTTCAGCTTCCCGACCGCGTGTACGTCTTCTCGCAGTGGCATCACGATTATCGCGTGATCTGGGCGGACGGGCGTTCGCTTCCCAAGACCGACGACCTGGAGCCGAAGTGGAACGGCTATTCGATTGGGCACTGGGAAGGAAACACGTTTGTGGTGAACTCCATCGGGTTCGACGACCGGACGTGGCTGGACCATAACGGCTATCCGCACACCGATCAAATGAAACTGGAGGAACGGTACCGGCGAGTGGACGCGAATACGTTGGAACTGGTGGAGACGATCACCGATCCGCAATATTATTCCAAGCCCTGGCGCAGCGACACGAAGACGTGGAAGCTGGATCCGGTGGGCCAGAGGGATTGGGATCCGCAGATCTACTGCGTGCCGTCGGAGGAGTTTAAATTCAATAAACTGATTCGCGACGGCGGTGCGGGCAAGCAGCCGTAGGGTTCAGCGGCTCTCGCGCTACTCGTGCCGAAGGGTCAGCAGATCGGCCAGTTGCTCGAACTCGGTCAGCCACTCGATCTCATTCTTTTGCTTCATCTCGGGATAGACGGCCTGCAGGATCTCGTAAGAGAAGTTCTGAATGGACCATAAAACGATGGGCAAAGGCAGTAATTTCGCGGCCGCTACTTGCTCCCGGCACTTGCGAAGGCTAGCCAGGTCGCACGGGTTTTGGCGAAAATCCTGGCAATTCCGGTCCAGACTGCGACGGAGTTTCATTTCGACGGCGGACGCATTCAGGGGAACATCGGCTGCGCGGAACTCATCGAGCAGGCTCTGGAGGGAGGCTGGGCTCAGTTCGGGAAGCTCCACCGCGCGGTCCAGCAGGCTGCTGAGAGCGACCTCAGCGGTAGCCTGCATAGTTTGGGGAACAGGAATCCGCAGTTCGCGCAAGGTTCGCAATAGGGGCGCTTGCTCCTCGTAAATCTTCTGATAGAGAATTTCCGGTTCTCGCAGGGCCGATTCCACCACTTGATCCATGACCTTGCGCTGCTCGTCGCGCAAGAGATCCTTAAGCGAATAAGTATGCCCTCGGAAGCCCTCTTCAATGAGCTGTTTCGTGCCCGGCAAGTCGGAGCGGCCAAAGGAAGCGCGCACCGCTTTCGCGAGCTTTCCATATTCGCGATCGCCCAAAAAAGCTGTTACCCCGCAGTACAGGTCATGAGTGCCCGAGTGCAGAACGGCGAACATCAACAATTCCGACTGCTGCGTGATCTCCGAGGTAATGCGGGCACGCCCGAACGCCAGCCGCATTTTACCGGCGCGCTTCAGTCGATAACCCTTGCGATCCACCGAATAGCTGTAGACGCGAGTGTTCTCGGGAAAGTCCTCGAACATAGAGCTCATGGCATAGTGCGCCCCCAACTTTGGGAAATCCACGCGCGCGGGCTTTACGAATTTGGAGTAAATGGTGGCGCCGTCGGAATGCGCGGGCACGTTACTTTTGGCCACAGCAAGCTGTTTGAGGAAGCGCGGTGCAAGAACGATACCGAACATTTCTTCGGCCAGCTCGACGACCCGGCCGGCATACTGCATCACCTGCACCGTTTCGATGCCCGAGAGCTCATCGAAAAACCATCCACAGCTGGTGTACATCAACATCGCGTGACGCTGCATTTCGAGCAGCTTCCACACCTTGACGCGCTCGCGTTCGGAGATATGCTTACGCCGTGAATTGCGCTCCAGGAAATGCTCGCGGATTTCCGGGGCGCGGTCCAGCACGACGTGAATGTAGTCGTTGCGGGCGCCCCACGGGTCTTTGAAATAACGCGAGGCCATACGCTCATAGCAGGGAGCGATTTCATCCCGCAGCCAATCCAACGCCTGGCGGAGCGGAGCTCGCCATTGCTGATTCCAATCCCCATGCCCGCCGGAGTTGCATCCGCAGTTGGCGCTCCAGCGGCCCACACCATGCACGCAGCTCCAGGCGGTGTTTTCCAAGATCTCGACGGCATGCGTGGGAGGATTCTGTTCCAGATACTCGCCATAGTTGGTGAGTCGGGCCAGCCCGGTGGTATCCATGTGTTCGAGCGCATAAGCCAAGGCCATGTCGCCGAACGCGTGGTGATGCCCGTAGGTCTCGCCGTCGGTGGCGATGTGGGCCAGTTGCGGCCAGTCGCGCTGATCGGAGAAAGCGTCGAGAAGCCGGCGCGCGAAGTGTTCGCCGTTCTTCAGCAGGCCCTCGAATGCGACCGAGCGCGAAATGGGCCCGTCATAAAAGAACAGGTTGATGCCTCGCCCGGAGGCCAGCTTCTGCAGGTAGGCGCGAGTAGGATCGATGCGCTGCCCGGTCACGTCCTGTTCGTCCATGGACTTGGCTTGCGAAGGGGCGAGCACAGTGAACTTGATCCCGAGCTCGGCCATGATGTCGAGTGTTTCCAGATCGACTGCGGTTTCGGGAAGCCACATGCCTTCCGGATCGCGGCCGAAGCGATGGCGGAAGTCTTCGATTCCCCAATAAACCTGCGTGTATTTGTCGCGCGCATTCGCCAGCGGCATGATCATGTGGTTGTAACACTGCGCCATCGACGAACCGTGGCCGCTGAATCTTTCCGCGCTGGCGTGATCGGCCTCTAAGATCTTTCGATAAGTGTTGGGGGCCTTGTCTTGCAGCCAGGACAGCAGGGTGGGACCGAAATCGAAGCTGATGCGAGCGTAATTGTTTACGATTTTCGCGATGCGGCCTTCGGCGTCGAGAATCCGGGAAGCTCCGTTGGGGGCGTAGCACTCGGCCGTCACGCGCTCGTTCCAGTCGTGAAACGGATAAGCGGAGTCCTGCAGTTCGATCGCTTCCAGCCACGCGTTCTCGCGGGGAGGCTGGTAGAAGTGGCCATGCAGGCACACGTATCGAGTCGGTTTCGGGACCTCGGGAATCATCCAGCGGCCTTTCTCACGTAAATATCGCGGTACGCTGCGGACTGAGCCGGGATAACGAGAACGGCTGTACCATTATTTAGCCGAGCAGGGTGTAGGATTCCAACCTGTTGCATCGGCCTGTTTCTTGAAATGCTCGCTCAACAAGAAGGGCGCCGTGAGATATACGGGATCTTCGACCACCCGGGTGACCACCAGCAAGGTGTCGCCGTTCTGTTCGGAGGCCAAGTCGAAATATTCGGTCAGAGTAGCGTTGGCGCTGTACGGTACGCCGTTCTTGCGCAAGTATCCCGCCTTGAATTTTGTCGTAGCCACTTTCAACGAACCGCCGCGGCGATCCGGCACGGTGAGACTCGAGCGAGCTCCATCGGTAGAGACGATCGGAGCAGGCAAAAATTCCCAAGACGCGATAGAAACGCCTTGCCAATCTCCACCCTGGCTTTGGGGCGGGCCAAAGTAGAACAGCCGGGTTTGCGTTCCGGCGTCGGTCTCCAGTTTGAGCGTCTGGTCGTCCTGCCAGGTGATGTGAATGCGCTCGGGAACGCGCATGCTGTTGGCGGCGCCGTAACTTTTGCATTGATCGCCGGAGGCTTCGTCTTTGGCCGGATCCCAGGCATCCGCCATTTTGCGCCCCGCGGGATTCAAGGGAACGCCAACGTAATCTCCCTTGGGCGGCGTGACCATGCGGTAGCGCCAATCCTCGGTGACCAGAGAGATCCAGTAGCCAGTAAGATCGATGGGCGCTGCGGCTTTGGCGGTTTGAGGGGGTTGACCTCCCCGGCCGCCGCGGCCCTGGGCGTACGCTGTCCCGGCCAGCGAGACGATTCCGATCACTAAGAAAATAACTGCAAACTGCCTTCTCAACCGTTGGTCCTCCTGGGCCGCGCATCGACTATGGTACACAGAACGATGTTGTTGTTCAACAAGAGCTAAGCGAAACGCTGCGGAGTTGAGCCGTTCTGAGCGCCTGGTACTTGGGTTCTCCAGTACTGAATCCTTTGCTAATTGATCGACCGCGCCGGTAGCGGCATCATCGGGGAAGGTGTCCTCCAAGGCAAGGCTGGCGATCGCGTTATCGGTTCTGTTGGTGGCGCTCCTGGCCGCCTACGCGAATCATTTCGGCAACGGGTTTCATTTCGACGACTCCCATACCATCGTCGATAATCCGGCGATCCGCAGGCTCGCCAATTTGCCGAGCTTTTTCAGGGATGCCCGCAGCTTCAGCATCTATCCGGAAGGACAGTCGTACCGGCCTCTGGTGACGACGTCGTTAGCGATAGACTACGCGCTCGCAGGCGGTCTGAGGCCCTTCTGGTTCCACCTTTCGACGTTCCTCTGGTTTGTGGTCCAGCTCATTCTGATGTACGTCCTGTACATGTATGTGCTGGAGCGGGCATCTCCTCATCCTCAGAACGTTTGGGTGGCTGGGTTCGCGGTTGCGCTGTACGGCTTGCATCCAGCCAGCGCCGAAACGATCAACTACATCATCCAACGCGGCGATCTCTACGTCGCGCTCGGGATTGTCGCAGGAGTAGTTATCTATGCCGGCAGGCCCCAGTGGCATCGCTACGGCCTGTATCTGCTTCCCGCGCTGGCCGCGATGCTTGCGAAGCCCACGGGCCTCATCTTTGCGCCGATTCTCTTAAGCTATATCGTTTTGGTCGACCGCGCGCGACCGTCCGCCGCGCGCAACGCATTTTGCTTGAGTGCCGTGGTTCTGTGGTTGGAAAAGGTGATGACTCCGCCGACCTTTTTCCATACCAGCCTTAGCTCGTTCGACTACTGGATCACACAGCCATACGTCACGCTCCGTTACTTCCGATCATTTTTCTTGCCGCTCGATTTGAACGTCGATAGCGATCTGCGGGCGTTTCACTCGTTATGGAACGGGCCTGCCGTCGCGGGCTTTGCGTTCTGTGCGCTGCTGATTGCGGTGGCAGTCTTCACGGCGCGGCGCAGGGAGTGGCTCCCGATCTCCTTCGGACTGTGGTGGTTCTTAATCGCTCTGATCCCGACGGCGGTCTATCCCCTGAACGAGGTCGAGAACGATCATCGAATGTTTCTGCCGTTCATCGGCTTGAGTTTGGCGGTGGCGTCGACTGCGGTGCGTCTCTCGCGAATCCGGGCCGGGGCTTGGGCTCGCCCGCTCGTGGTGGCAGGCGGAATCGTTCTGGTTGCTTGTGCCTGGGCCACTCACAACCGAAACGAAGTATGGCGCACCGATGAGAGCTTGTGGCGGGACGACATCGCAAAAAGCCCCAACAATGCCCGCGGGCACGTCAGCCTCGCGCTGGCTCTGTCGGACACGGGCCGGCTCAGCGAGGCGATGCCCCACTATGAGACCGCCCTCCGAATCGATCCCAATAATTTTGACGCGCATAACAATCTGGGGATCGCGCTGGCGAAGCTCCCGGGCCGGTTACCGGACGCACTGGCAGAGTATCAAACGGCGCTGCGGATCAAGCCGGATGATTGGCAAGCGCATTTCAACCTCGGACTCGCGTTGACGAAAATCCCTGGACGGAGACTGGAAGCGATCGGGCAGTATGAGGCCGCGCTGCGGGTTCGGCCAGATTTCCCGGACGCGAACTGCAATTTGGGAATTGCCTTGGCTGACATTCCAGGCCGCCTACCCGAGGCCATCGCGCACTACGAGGCCGCTTTGCGGGATAAGCCTGACTTCCCTGAAGCGCATTGTAATTTGGGAATGGCTTTGACAAGGACACCGGGACGCTCGACCGACGCTATCGCCGAACTCGCCGCATGTTTGCAAGCCAACCCGAATGACGCCTCCGCCCACAAGATGCGAGGACTGGCGTTGTCAAGGCATCCGGGCGATATGGCCGAAGCGGTCGAAGAATTCCAGGCCGCGTTGCGCGTTAACCCGGACGATCCCGATGCTCATAAGATGCTAGGCGCTGTCTTGTCCGACTTTCCCGACCGGTTGCCGGAGGCGGTCCAGCAGTTCGAAGCGGCGCTCAGGACCAAGCCGGATGATCCCGATACTCACAATATGTTAGGAATCGTTTTGGCGAAGGTCAGTGGGCGTTTGCCGGAAGCGATCGCGCAGTTTGAGGCGGCTCTGCGACTGAGCCCGAGTTTCCGGAAGCGCACTATGAACTAGGCGCGGCTCTATCGAAGGACCCGGCTCGGTTGCGGGACGCCATCGCGCATTATCGGGCCGCCTTGCGGATCAAGCCCGATTACGCCGATGCCCACACCAATCTCGGAATGCTTTTGGCTCGAACGCCAGGCAACTTACCGCAAGCCATTTCGGAATTCCAAGCGGCTTTAACTCTGCAGCCTCAATCCGCGGCGGCCCACTCCAATTTAGCGCTAGCGTTTTCCCTCGCTGGACGCCCTGCAGACGCTCTTTCGGAATTCGAAGCATCGTATCGAATCAAGCCGGATCCGGCAGTGCGGCACGACCTGGACAATCTGCGCGCTTCACGGCACCAGGTAGCGGCGCTAATCCAACAAATGCCCCATCTTTTGTTTCTTGGTTCGCAGGTACCCTTCCGCCGATTCGTGCGGGGCGACGATGCACGGAATGCGCTCGGCGACGTGGACTCCTCCGCGCTCCAGAGCCGCGATCTTATCCGGATTGTTGGATAGCAGGCGCACGCTCCGGATCTTGAAATAGCGCAGGATTTCGGCCGGCATCTGGTAATCGCGCAGGTCGGCTTCAAAGCCGAGGCGTTCGTTGGCCTCGACCGTATCGGCTCCATCGTCCTGCAGCTCGTAAGCGCGCAATTTATTCAGCAGGCCGATTCCGCGGCCCTCCTGATGCTCGTAAATCAACAGGCCGCGTCCTTCTTCGGCAATCAGGTTGAGCGCCAGCTCGAGCTGTGAGCGGCAATCGCAGCGCAGGCTATGAAAAACATCGCCGGTCAGGCATTGCGAATGAATGCGCACCAACGGAGGCTCGCTGCTCGCGCCTAGATCGCCCATGCGAAGCACGACGCACTCGTCGGTTTCCTGGCCGTAGGTCGCTTCGAATCCATAAATGCGGAAGTGCCCGAAACGCGAAGGGAAATTGGCTTCCGCCACTTTGGTGAGCATGGGGAGATGTCGCTTTCATTATAATGACGAAAGGCAAGAAATGCTGGAACAACAACAACTTGTGACCTTGCTTTTGCGGGTCGCGGTGGCCGCCTCGCTGGCCAGCATTCTTTCGCGCTTCCCGGCCTTCCAGCGCATGTTGATGCACGAGGATCGCACTTTGGTGCAACGCGTCAAGCTGGCGCTGAGCTGCGCAACGGTGTTCGGAGCCAGCGTCGCGGTGCGAGTCTTCAGCCGGAACAATTATCAGGCGGTTGATTTGGGCCTGGAAGGGAGCCTGATCGCGGGCATGGTGGGTGGGTATGTCAGCGGCCTGCTCTCCGGCATATTGATTGCGGTTCCCGCCTGTTTGAACGGCGAGCTGATGTCTTTGCCTCTGTTTGCCGGAGTGGGCGTGCTGGGCGGGCTGCTGCGGGATGTCGCGCCGGAGCAGGAAGATGTCTGGCGCTTTTCGCCGATCTTCAGCCTGCGCCCAAGACGTTTGCGGCAGCGCCCGTATCAACTGCGGCTGATGTTCCAATTCGGGTGCCTGTTCACGATTCTGTTTATCGAACTGCTGCGCCGCACCGTCCACGGGCTGTTCCCCAATGGCGAGTTATTTCTGGCGGATATTTGGAGCGCCACCTCTCTGGTGGCCGTCGTCGCGCTGTATGCCAGCTCCGTTTTCGCAGTGATGATTCCGCTCAAGATCTGGAACAACACTCGCAACGAGAAGAAACTGGAAGCGCAGCAACTGCGGCTCAACGAGGCGCGGCTGGCGGCGCTCACCAGCCAGATCAATCCGCATTTCCTGTTCAACACGCTCAATTCGGTCTCTTCGCTCATCCGGACCAATCCCGACCAGGCGCGCAGCGTAGTCTACCGTCTGTCGAGTATCCTGCGAAGGCTCCTGCAAAAGACCGACAACCTGACGCCGCTGCGCGACGAGCTGGCCTTCATCGACAACTACATGATGATCGAGATGGTGCGGTTCGGCGAGAAGCTGCGCTTCATAAAGGACATTCATCCGGAAACGCTGGACCGCCTGGTGCCCAGCATGCTGCTGCAGCCGATTATCGAGAATAGCATCCGGCACGGGCTGAGCAGCAAAGTGGATGGCGGCATGATCCGCGTGCGCAGCTCGCTGGCCGACGGCCGTCTGCACATCACTGTAGAGGACGACGGGGTCGGGATTCCGCAAACCAGGCTGGCCACGCTGTTCGAACAAGGCATCGGCGTCAGCAACGTCAATGAGCGGCTGAAGGTTCTGTTCGGTCAGGATTACCGCATGTGGATCGACAGCAAACCGGGCGAAGGCACGCGTACCGGCATCGAGATTCCGGAGGTTCAGGTCGCGAGCGAAACCGCTGAGGAAGTTCCGGCGGCGGGCTGACGCAGGCGCTTGGCGATGCGAAGGCTGGGCGGTGCTCGAAACCACGGGCGGGGGTCGGCGTCCCTGTTAACAGCCCCAAATGTCGGCGATTTGCGGAAACGGTTTCCTGGTGATGAAAGTTGCGCCTCCGCTGGTGATCGGCGAGGCTGAAGCGGACCGATTCATCCATGCTATAACCGAAGTGATTGAGGAGCTGCACTCCTCGGGCACTTTATGGATGGAGGCGCTAGGAATGGCGCGCCGCGTTGTGAGCATTTAATTTATGAAGTGTTTCTCCCTTCTCTCGATGCCCCTGTGTTTCGCGCTTGTGGCGCCAGCTTTGTTCGGTTCGCCGGCCATCGATCCCGTGATTCTGCGCGGCTACCACCAGATGTACGATCTGAATTTTGAGAGCGCGCATAAGACCTTCACGGACTTCGAGCGGGAACATCCTTCCGATCCGCTTGGCCCGGTCTCAAACGCCGCCGCCTATTTGTTCGCTGAATTCGACCGCTTGAAAGTTCTGCAATCGGAGTTTTTCGTCGAGGACAGCATTTTTAGCAAGCGGCCCAAATTGGCGGCCGATCCCAATGCGCGCCGTTCATTCGACGACGAATTATCCAAGGCTGAGCAATTGACCGAAGGCATTCTGAGTCAATCGCCCGATCATCCGGGCGCGATGTTCGCGAAAATTCTCACGCTGGGCCTGCGTGCCGATTACCAGGCGTTGATCGAGCGGCACAATCTGGAGGCGCTGAAGATCATTAAGACCAGCCGCGCCACGGCCGAGAAGCTATTGTCGATCGAGCCGTCTTATTACGATGCCTATGTGGCCATCGGCGTGGAGAACTATCTGTTCAGCCTCAAAGCGGCGCCGGTGCGTTGGTTATTGCAGATGAGCGGCGCCCAGACGGATCGGGAGCGCGGGATCGAGGATCTTCGCCTGACCGCCGAGAAAGGAACCTATTTAAGCCCGTACGCCCGCCTGTTGCTGGCCGTTGCCGCTCTTCGAAACAAGGACCGCGGCATGGCCCGGGATATCCTGGATGCATTGGCGCGTGAATTCCCGCACAACCGGCTTTATACCGAGGAGCTGGCGCGGCTTCAGCAAAATGCGGTAACGAGGGGCGCCAGCCCAGGCACATGACCATAGCAGGCGTCGCGAGCGCGTTTCCACCGCATCACTACGATCAGCGAGTCCTGTTGTCGGCGTTGCAGCGGCATTGGGGACCCAAGGTCGACAACGCGACGTTCATGGAGCGCCTGCAGGCGCGCGTGGGAGTCCAGACACGGAATCTGGCGCTCCCGATCGAAGAATATTACGAGCTCAAGAGTTGGGGACGGGCCAACAATCATTGGATCGAGATTGCGCAGGAGCTCGGCCAGAAGGCGCTCTGCTGCGCGCTCTCCCGCGCCGGTTTTGCCCCGTCGGATTTAGGCGCGCTGTTCTTCGTTTCCATCACCGGGATTTCCAGTCCTTCGATCGACGCGCGCCTGGTCAACCGCATGGGATTGCCGGTGAACATCAAACGCGTTCCGATTTTCGGACTGGGCTGCGTTGCCGGGGCGGCAGGAATCTCACGCGCGGCCGATTACGTCTTGGCCTACCCTCAGCAAGTTGCGGCGGTCCTAGCCGTGGAGCTTTGCTCGCTCACGCTGCAGCAGGATGATGTTTCGATCGCGAACATCATTTCATCGGGGCTGTTCGGCGACGGTGCGGCGGCGGTGCTGGTCGCCGGGAAGCAGCTCAAAGCGGATGGCCCGGAGATTCTTTCCACGCGCTCGGTCTTCTACCCGAATTCCGAGCACGTGATGGGATGGGATATTTCGGAGAAGGGTTTCCGCATCGTGCTGTCGCGCGAGGTCCCCGAAGTTATAGAACAGCACCTGGCTTCCGACGTCGACGCATTTCTGGAAGATCAAGGTTTGTCAAGGTCCGATATCCGAAGCTGGATTCTCCATACCGGCGGGCCGCGTGTACTGGAGGCAACTGCTGCCGCGTTGAATCTGCCCGAAGACGCGTTGTCGGCATCCTGGGATTGCCTGCGAAGGACCGGCAATCTTTCCTCGGCCTCGGTGCTGGTGGTTCTCGAAGAAGTCATGACCAAGCGCCGTCCGCCAGCCGGCACCTACAGCCTGCTCGCCGCGATGGGCCCGGGTTTCTGTTCCGAGCTGGTCTTATTGAGGTGGTAGTTTGATTCCCCGCAGAACGGAAGTTTTCGTGATTGGAGGCGGGCCGGCTGGTTTGTCGGCTGGCATCGCGGCACGGCTCAAGGGATTCGACGTGACCGTGGCCGATCCCGCGCAGCCGCCCATCGAGAAAGCGTGCGGCGAAGGTCTCATGCCGGAGGCGCTGGGTGTGCTGAAACAGCTCGGCGTGGATATTGCCATGGATCGGGCCTTCGCCTTTCGCGGCATTCGATTCGTCGATGAAAACTGCTCGGTAGCTGCCAGCTTTCCGGCCGGAAGCGGGATCGGCATCCGCCGCATCCATCTGCATCGGCTGCTCACGGAGCGTGCGATTGACGTCGGCGTTCGATTGCTGTGGGGCGCACATGTCACGGGTGTTCGCGACGGCGGTGTTTCTATCGCGGGCCAGGAGATTCCGTGCCGCTGGGTGATTGGCGCGGACGGCCAAAATTCGCGGGTCCGCTGTTGGGCGGGCTTGGAGGCGGCGCGCTCGGAATCCCGGCGCTTTGGCTTCCGGCGCCACTACCGTGTTTCGCCCTGGAGCGATTCCACGGAAATTTATTGGGGCCAGGATCATCAGGTGTATGTCACCCCGGTGGGACCCGAAGAGGTTTGCGTCGCTCTCCTCACTCGCGACTCTCACAAGCGGTTGGATGAAGCGTTGCCCTTTTTCCCCGAATTACACCGCAGATTGGCGAGCGCCATTTTAGTCAGCAGCGAACGCGGAGCAGTCACCGTTTCCCGCCGTCTCCGCCAGATCGTCCGCGGCTCGACCGTGCTCATCGGCGACGCTTCGGGATCGGTGGACGCGATCACCGGCGAAGGGCTGTGCCTATCGTTTCAGCAAGCCTCGATTCTGGCCGACGCGCTCGCCGCTGGAAACCTGCGCGCCTACGAGTCCGCTCATCGGCGTATGTTCAAGCGTCCGGTGTTCATGCAGCATCTCATGCTCTCGCTTGATCGTTCCGCCTGGCTGCGCCGCCGGGTATTGCCCGCTCTATCTTCTAAGCCGGAAATCTTTGCGAACCTGCTGGCCATGCATGTGGGCGAGATCTCTCTTACCGGTTTCATTTCCGGCGGTATGTTGCCGCTCGGATGGCGCGTGTTGAGCGCGTAAACGTACTCATGAAGCACCTTTCTTTCGTAGTTCTGCTGTTGTCGGCGGCCGCTCCCGCCACCCCCGGCGGAGTCACTCGATCGATATACGGGCTGGATCCTTCGAAGACCGAAATTCATTACACGTTGCATGATCCGCTCCACACCGTGCACGGCACGTTCAAGCTGAAAACCGGACACTTCATCTTGGATCCGGAATCGGGCAAAACCTCGGGCGAAATCATTATCGATATGGCCAGTGGAGCAAGCGGCAACGGCATGCGCGACCGCCGCATGCATAAGGAGATCATTGAAAGCGGCCGATATCCCGAAGCCGTGTTCACACCCGGGCACGTTGACGGACACATTGCGCCGCAAGGCGAATCGCAGATCGACGTGCAAGGCATATTTCGAATTCATGGTGCTGACCACGACCTGACTCTTCATTTCCTGGTGCAGGCGGACGGTGGTCAATTCACCGCTTCCACGCACTTCATCATTCCGTACGTCAAATGGGGCATGAAGAACCCCAGCAATTTTCTGTTGCACGTGGACGACAAGGTCGAAATGGACGTCAAGGTGGTCACCCTGTCATTCTCGTTCTTCTCCATATAGCCCTCGATTCCATGTCCGACGACGAACGGTTCATGAGCGAGGCGCTGAAACTGGCGCACCAGGCCGAAGCGCAGGGCGAGGTTCCAGTTGGCGCGGTGGTCGTGATCGGCGGCGAAATCAAAGGCCGCGGGTTTAATTCTCCCATCGCGCTTTCCGATCCGACCGCGCATGCCGAAATGCTCGCGTTACGCGAGGCAGCTCAAAGCGTGCAAAACTATCGGCTGGAGGCGGCCACACTCTACGTGACCATGGAGCCCTGCGTGATGTGCGCCGGTGCGCTGGTAGCCGCGCGTATCCGCCGCTTGGTGTTCGGAACGCGCGACCTGCGTTTTGGCGGCGTCCGCAGCAAGTTTCGCCTGGCCGATTCCGATCTGCTGAATCATCGCGTGGAGATCGTCGAAGGCGCGTTGTCGGGCGAATGTATGGAGTTGGTGAAAAAGTTCTTCGAAAGCCGGAGATAGACAACGTATGGAGATTGCCGGGAAAGTCGGCCTGGTTTCTGGCGGGGCTTCAGGTTTGGGCGCGGCCACCGCGCGGATGATCGTGGACGCGGGCGGGCACGTCGTGATTCTAGACTCTGAATGAGAAGGCCGGCGAGGAGCTGGTGCACGAGTTGGGTCACCGATCGCGCTTCGTTCCCGCTGACGCCAGCGACGAAAAGCAGGTGGAGCACGCCGTGGACTTCGCCACGAAAACTTTCGGCGAGCTGCACATCTGCGTAAACTGCGCCGGCATTGCCGACGCCGGGCGAATCATAACCAGGGATGCCCCGGCCGATCTCGGGCAGTTCTCCAAAGTGATTCGTGTAAATCTGATCGGAACCTTCAACGTGGCTCGGCTGGCGGCCTGGATCATGGCGCGCAATGCGCCCAATCCCGACGGCGAGCGGGGCGTGATTATCAACACCGCCTCCATCGCGGCGTTCGACGGTCAGGTCGGGCAGGCGGCATACTCTGCTTCAAAAGGCGGCATCGCCGCAATGACGTTGCCGTTGGCGCGCGACTTAGCTGGCCTCGGCATTCGGGTGATGACTATCGCGCCGGGCCTGTTCGACACGCCCCTGCTCGCTGCCTTCCCCGCTGATGTGAAGGCATCGCTGGGTGCGATGGTCCCGTTTCCGAAACGGCTCGGCAAGCCCGCGGAATACGCGCTACTCGCGCAGCAGATCATCGAGAATCCGATGTTGAACGGAGAGGTGATTCGCCTGGACGGAGCCATTCGCATGGCGCCGAAGTAGTTTTGAGGCAAGATGAGTTTATGAAACGAGCTGGACTTCTGGGAATGGCCGCGCTGGCGGCCCTGGCGCAGCTGCCGAATATTTCGGCCGACCGCATTCGCGCTCACGTGAAATATCTCGCGAGCGATCAACTGGAAGGGCGGGGCGTGGGAACGCGTGGCGAAAAATTGGCCACCGAGTATATCGCCTCTCAGTTCGCAATGACCGGAGCCAAGCCGGCCGGAGAAAACGGCACCTACTTCCAGAGAGTGCCTCTGGTGGGCGTGACCACGCAGCCGAACGCCACGCTCGCGGCGGTGGGAGCGAAGCAAACCGTTTCCTTCCGCTGGCTGGACGATTTCGTGGGCGTGAGCGAACTTCAGCAACCCAGCGATCAGTTCGAAGCCGAAGCGATCTTCGTTGGACACGGCATCGTTGCGCCGGAGTTTAACTGGGATGATTTCAAGGGCACGGACGTGAAGGGCAAGGTGCTGGTGCTGTTCACAAATGAGCCGCCTTCCGACGATCCGAAATTCTTCGGTGGGCGCGCGCTCACTTACTACGGGCGCTGGTCGTACAAGTATGAAGAAGCCGCGCGGCACGGCGCGAAAGGTGTAATCATCATCCACACCACTCCGACCGCCGGGTACGGCTACGACGTGGTGCGAAGCTCCTGGGGCAAGGAAGACCCGCAATTGAAGTTGCAGCCCGGGCAATCTGCGCTGGCTTTGGCCGGATGGGTCACTCAAGATGCCGGAGCGAAGTTACTCGCGCTGGCCGGCAAAAAAGTGGACGAGTTACTCAACGCCGCAAATTCGCGCGATTTTCATCCGATCCCGCTGGGTATCCGCATTCGGGCGAACCTTCCCAGCAAAATCCGGCAAATCGAATCGCGCAACGTGCTGGCGATGGTTCCGGGAAGCGATCCGAATCTCGGCTCGCAGAGCCGTGATGTTCACCGCGCACTGGGATCATTTGGGAATCGGTGTCCCGGTGAACGGCGATTCCATTTACAACGGTGCGGTGGACAACGCCACCGGCTGCGGCATGCTGATCGAGATGGCGCGCGCCTGGGCGGCGCTCAATCCAAAACCGCGGCGCTCGGCGTTATTTGCAGCTGTTACCGCGGAAGAGGCCGGCTTGCGAGGCACCGAATATTACGCCGAGCATCCGCTGGTCCCGCTCGCGAAAACTGCGCTCGATCTGAACTTCGATGCATTCTATCCGTTCGGCCGAACCAAAGACGTCTCCGTCGTCGGCGCGGAAAGAACCACAGTTTGGCCGGTGGTTCAGGAAGTCGCGCGAAAGATGAACCTGACGATCCGGCCGGATGCGCAGCCCGAGCAGGGTCATTACTATCGCTCCGATCATTTCTCGTTCGCGCATGCTGGCGTGCCTGCCTTTTCGATCGACCTGGGAACCGACTATCCGGGAAAGCCCGCCGGCTACGGCCAGAAAATATTTGAAGAGTACAACGATAAGCACTACCATCAGCCATCCGACGAGTATCACGACGATTGGAATTTCGACGGCATGGTGGAAGCGTCGCAGTTCGGTCTGCTGATCGGAACTACGGTCGCAAATCAGGAGAAGCTCCCGACCTGGGTGGCGGGCGATGAGTTCTTATCTGCGCGCGAGAAATCGTTGAGTAAATAGGCCTTACTTCGCGTCGCGCCAATTCTCGCCGATCCCCACATCCACGATCAGCGGCACATCCAGCTTGTGAACGCTCTCCATTTCCCGCTTTACCATCTGCGCGACCTTGTCGGCTTCCGCGGGCGGCGCTTCGAACAGCAGCTCGTCGTGCACCTGGAGCAGCATCTTGGTTTCGAGCTTCTCGCGGCGTAGGATCTCATCGATGCGAATCATGGCGAGCTTGATCAAATCCGCCGCCGTACCTTGCAGCGGAGTATTCACGGCGGTCCGCTCGGCAAACGAGCGCGCATTCGGATTGCGGCTGTGCATGTCGGGGATTGGACGCTTGCGCCCGTGCAGCGTGATCGCGTAGCCGGTCTTGCGCACTTCCGCGATGGTGTCCTGAATAAATTTCTTCACGCCCGTGTTGAGCTCGAAATAAGTCCGGATATAATCTTCGGCTTCCTTGCGGTCGATTCCCAGCGACGCCGCCAGCCCGAACGGAGTCTGCCCATACACGATGCCGAAATTCACCGCCTTGGCCCGGCGGCGCATTTCCGGAGTCACCAGCAGCGGCGGCGTGCGGAACACCTCCGCGGCGGTCCGGGTGTGAATGTCTTCTCCGTGCAGGAACGCGTCCACCAATACCGGGTCGCGCGACATGTGCGCGAGCAGGCGCAGCTCGATCTGCGAGTAGTCCGCGACGATCAGCTTCCAGCCTTCGCGCGGAACGAATGCCGCGCGGATTTCGCGGCCCAGTTCCGTGCGAATCGGAATGTTCTGCAGATTCGGATTCGAGGAGGAAAGCCGCCCCGTCGCCGCGCCAGCCTGGTTGAACGTGGTGTGCAGCCGTCCAGTCTTGGGATCGATCAGTTCCGGCAACGCGTCGATGTAGGTGCCCTTCAACTTGGCGAGCTGCCGGTAGTCCAGCACCTTCCGCGCGATTTCGTGCTCGGCCGCCAAGCCTTCCAGCACATCCGCCGCCGTCGAAATCGTTTTGCCCTTGCCGTATTTCGTCGGAGCCGGAAGATTCAAGTCTTCAAACAAAATCTTGCCGAGCTGTACCGGCGAATTAATATTGAACGGCTTCCCGGCCAGCTCATAAATCTCATTCGATAGCCGCTGGATGTCCGCGTCCATTTTCTCCGACAGCGCCTTGAGCTGATGCGGCTCAATGCGGATGCCGGTCAATTCCATGCGCGCCAGCACGCTCGCCAGCGGCAGATCGATCGTTTCGTAAATCTCGCGGAAGCCCTGCTCATCGATTTCCGAAGTCAGGCGCTCGGCCAGTGTAAAGGCCAAGTCGGCATGTTGCTCCGCGGCGGGAGCTAGCTTGCGGTCCAGGTATCGTTCCGCCAAAATCTCCGGCGAACACCCAGCCGGATCGGCGCACAATAGGAACGCGTAGAGCATCACATCATGCCGAAATCCCGCCGGTTGGATGCCATGCCGCGCCAGCGCAAGCGTCAGAGCCTTCAGGTCGTCGGCGATTTTCGGCCGCTCCGGATCTTCCAGGATAGGCTTCAACAAATCGAGGTAATCGATCGAAAGCGCGCGCGACACCCCCGCCTGATGACAGACGCCCGCCATGGTCAGCGGCAGATCGCCTTCACTCACGGATCGAATCGCAAACGCGATCGGTTTATCCGGACCGAGCGCTTTCAGGCCGGAGCCATACGCCGCGGCTTCCTCCGGCGAAGCAATGGTCCTGTAATCGCGTGTGTGCGAATCTTCGGTGGGGCCGAGCTCCTTTAAAAGGCTATAAAACTCCAGCTCCTTATAGACCTTTTTCAGCTCCGGGACGTCCGGCTCCCCAGCCGCCAGATCCTCCATCTGAAACTCGATCGGCACGGTCGTATCGATGGTCGCCAGGTGTTTGCTCAGCAGGATCTGCTCGCGGTTGTTTTGCAGGCTCTCGCGATACATTTTCCGCTCCACTTCGGCGGCATGATCGAGCGCGCCTTCCACCGAGCCGAAGCGCTGGATCAGATCGCGCGCGCCCTTGTCGCCGATGCCCGGCGCGCCCGGAATGTTGTCGATGGAGTCGCCCTTGAGCGCCAGCAGATCGGCCACCTGGGCGGGTTTCACGCCCATGAACTCTTCGGTCGTCGCCGGGTCGTACCAGACGTCTTCCTTCACCGGGTTGTACATGTGCACGCGATCGTTCACCAGCTGCAGCATGTCCTTATCGCTGGAGACGATCACCACGTCGAAGTCCGAGCTCGCCCGCTTCGCCATGGCGCCAATCACGTCGTCCGCTTCGAAGCCTTCGTACTCCAGCACCGGGATGCGCATCGCTTCCAGCAGCCGTCGGATGTAGGGGATCTGCTCGCCCAGGTCCGGCGGCATTTCGGTGCGGTTGGCTTTGTAGTCGGCGAACTTCTCTTCGCGGAACGTTTTGCCGGATTCGAAAATCGCCGCGATGTACTCGGGATCGTACGCCGCTCGCAGCTTGCGCAGCATGTTGTGGAAGATGTAAACGGCCTCGGTGGAGATTCCGGTGGTGGTGCGCATGGGCGGCGCGGCGCTGCGCGCGCGGGCATGATAAGCGCGGAAGATGAAGCCGTAGCTGTCAATCAGGAACAGGCGAGGATGACGCATGCCGCTTCCATTCCCGCCCAGGCTGTTGGCCATCCTCACTCAGAATAGCAGGCGAATCCTGATCCGATTCAGACACAGTAGCCCGACCGAAAGTGTTGCATTTTCGCAACAGATGAAATTTTAGAAGCCTTTTCGAATCAAAAGACTAGCCAGAACGTATCCTCGCTGCTAGAATGAGAACTTCATTCAGCAGGCATACAGGAGGACTAGGTTGCTTACCCTCAAAGGATGCGGCTTTGCGTTTTGAAACCACCATCCAGCGCCCGGTAGAAGCCAAAGGAGTCGGGCTGCATAGCGGCGTTGCAGTTTCCATTCGCATCCGCCCTGCTCCGCCGTCTACCGGCATCGTTTTCCTTCGCACCGATCTCGATAATTTTCCCGTTCCCGCCAGTTGGCGTCACGTCGCGCGGGTCAGCTACGCCACCAGCCTGATGCGGCAAGGCGTGTTGATCTCCACCACCGAGCATCTGCTGAGCGTGTTTTACAGCATGGGCGTGGATAACGCCTACGTGGAGATCAATAACCTGGAAGTTCCCATTCTGGATGGCAGCGGAGCGCCCTACGTGGAGCTTTTGCGCTCGGCTGGTTTGAAATCCTACCGGCGGCGTAAACGCTTCCTGCGCATTCGTCGGCCGGTCACGGTGGAAGACGGCGGAAAGCGCATTTCGATCCTGCCGTCGGACCGCTTCCTGCTCACCTGCGACGTGTTCTACGACCATCCCCTCATCGGCAGGCAGTCGCTCGACATGGAAGTCACGCCGGAACGCTATGCGCAGGAGATCGCGCCCGCCCGCACGTTCGGGTTTGAGCATGAGCTGGATCAGATGCGCAACATGGGCCTGATTCGCGGCGCCGCGCTTGACAACGCCATCTGCTTCCACCGGCAGGGTGTTCGCAATCGCGATGGGTTGCGCTTTGCGGACGAATGCTGCCGCCACAAGGCGCTCGATCTGATCGGCGATCTGGCATTGATCGGCAAGCCGTTGCTGGGGCACGTCATCGCGGAGCGAGCCGGCCACGCGATGCACACCGCGCTGGTGGCGCGCATCATGTCCGATCCGTCGCTGTACGAGATGCTCAGCTTCGATCAACTGGCGACGCGTGTCGCGCATGCGCTGGTTTCTTAGTTTCGCGTTAGTGGCTCTCTGTTTCACCGGCGTCGCCGGCGCGCAAGACGAAGCTCCCGTTTTCGGAACCACCGTTGTGATTCCTTCCGGTCTGCGCGGATCGATTTATCACATTCACCGCAATACTACCGAACTGGCGGATATGAAGAAGATGAAGCCGGTGGGCGACATCTACACCGCCTCCCTCAATGTTCCTCCGCAGGATTTTAAGCAGGGCTTCCCGGGAGTCACCAAACGCTTCGAGTGGTTCGCGATCGATTACCAGGGCAGATTCTGGATCGACAATCCAGGAATGTACACGTTCAGCCTTCTGTCCGATGACGGTTCCTGGCTCTACATCGACGACCAGCTCATCATCGATAACGGCGGCCTGCACCCGCCCGAGGAGAAAACCGGCAAGCTCGAATTGAGCGGTGGGATTCATCGCATTCGCGTAGCGTATTTTCAGGGAACGAAGTGGCAGGTCGCGCTGGTGTTGAAAGTCGCGGGTCCTGGCGAGCAGCTGCGCGTATTTAGCACCGACGAATTTCGCCCCCCACCGAATCCCGAATTGTGGCGCTTCCCCGACACTAGCCAACCGCCCCAGGAACGGAAATAGAATTCCGCGACGCGCCACCCCGTGCCCTTTTACACTAGGGGTTTGGTGAACCTTCCGAACCTCTTCACTCTGGTTCGGCTGTTTCTCACGCCGTTCATTGGCCGCGCCATTCTGATCGGGAACTGGGGCCAAGCGATTCTTCTGTTCGCTCTGGCGGGCGTATCGGATGCCGTGGATGGCTATTTGGCGCGCCGCCTGGGCGCATCCACCGCCCTGGGCGCTTATTTCGACCCGATCGCCGACAAGATCCTCCTGTCGGTGATTTACATTTCCCTTGCTGTGGCAAAAGCCATTCCCTGGTGGGCGGTGGCGATTGTCTTCGGCAGAGACCTCTTGATCCTGCTGATGGCTGCCTACGCATTGCTGTTCACATCGCTGCGGCGGTTTCCGCCTTCGATCCTGGGCAAGATCAGCACGGTTCTCCAAATCGCCGCCGCGCTCGCGGCCATGGCGGCCAAATATGGCGTCTGGCCTTCGGAGGACGTCACGCTTTCCCTCATGCTGGCGGGTACCCTAGGGAGTGGGTTCCATTACGCATGGCGCGGCGTTGCGATGCTAAGAGCAAAGACGAATTGACGTGCGCGCGCCGGGGGGAGTAGTCTGTAATTGTGCCTGTACCCGTAGCGCGCTATCGTGTGCCTGGCGTCTATCTTTGGGCGGGCTTGACAGCTCTGGCGTTCGCGGCGCTCTCCGGATGGCTGGCCTTAAACTGGCCGGTCTGTTGGATAGCGGCTGGGCTTTTCGTGCTGAGCACCATCGTGGTGCTCTACCTCGCGTCCCGTCCGACGGTTGAGATCTACGAAACGCATGTCAAAGTCGGCGAGGCCACCCTCCCTTGGCGGCACATCCGCAGGTTAGACCGCAGCGCGAAGGTTCCTCTGGTGGTTCGCTTGACCTTGACCGATAAGAGCCGGGTTCTGGTCGTGTTTCCGGGCGATCCGCAAACTTCCCGCGACCTGTTGCGCAACTTGCGCCGCTATGCGCGCGAAGCTTTGATCGACGGCGTGCCCTACCGGCAGTTCTGGGGCGAAGCCGCGTTGGCATCGCCGCGAAAGCATTTGCCCGCTCCGCGCTACCCGCTCTTGCTTCCCGATGATGAGGCCGACGTGGAACGCATGTACCAGCGGCTGAAATCAGTAGGCCATTTGGAAGAGAAGACCTCGTCTGAAGACAAGTAGTTACGAGCGGCGAGGGCACAGGTCCCGAACTCGTCCCGTTCTTGCGATCGCCGTCCTCATCCTTCTAGTCGCTGTCATTCCCTATAAATTTTGGTTGACGGCGTTAGGAGGATACCTGGTTCGTTCCGACGCGCCGGTCCACGCCGATATCGTCGTGGTGCTGGCAGGGGACTTTTTCGGAAACCGCATCCTCAAGGCCGGGGAGCTGGTGCGCCAGGGTTTCGCGCCCGTTGCGCTGGTGGATGGACCTGGCGAGGCCTATGGACTGTATGAATCCGATCTCGCGATTGCGTTTGCAGTGCGGCATGGCTATCCGGCCGCTTACTTCGTTCCCTTTCCAAATCAAGCTCGATCCACGGCGACTGAAGCCGACGCGGTCATTCCCGAGTTGAGGAAGGCGCAAAGCTCACCGGATCGACATCGTGACCAGCGATTATCATACTCGCCGCGCCGGGAAGCTCTTTCGATCGAAAGCCCCTGATCTGGAGATCCACATGATCGCGGCTCCCGATCGGGATTTCACCGCGAATGGTTGGTGGAAGACTCGTGACGGCCAGAAGGTCTTTGCCACCGAGTGGACCAAGACCGTCGCGACATGGATCGGCCTGTGAAGAAGATTTTCAAAACCGCGGGTCCTTATCTGTGGCGCTATCGTCGAGGCCTGGCGCTGGGGTTGGGAGCGCTGGCCGTCAAGGATGTCATGCAGGCCGCGCTTCCGTTAGTGATTCGCAGCGGCGTGGATGCGCTGACCAAAGGATTCCGGATCGAGCTGGTGTTCGAGTTCGCCGCGCTTGCTGGTGCTGCTTTCGATCATCAAAGGGATCTTCCAATACTGGATGCGCGTGATCCTGATTGGCATTTCCCGCGACGTCGAGTATGATCTCCGCAATGATCTCTTCTCCCACCTAGTGACGCTTTCTTCGGATTTCTATGGCAAGTACCGGACCGGCGATATCATGGCGCGCGCCACCAACGACTTCAATGCCGTCCGCATGATGCTCGGCCCCGGCATCATGTACTGGACCGACACCATGTTCACGGCCGTTCTCTTGATCGGCATTATGGCGACGGTGAACTGGCCGCTCACACTTGTTCTGCCTGATTCCGGCGCCGCTCGTGAGCATCGCCGTGATACTCTTCGGACGCCGCATTCACGACCGCTTCGAAAATATTCAAAGGAAATTTTCCGACATCAGCAGCCGTGTTCAAGAGAATCTTTCCGGAGTCCGCGTGGTTCGCGCGTACGCGCAGGAAAACGCCGAGATGCGCAAGTTCGAGCAGCTCAACCAGGAGTATGTGGTTCAGAACATCGGCCTCGCGAGACTCTCGGCTCTTTTCATGCCGCTCCTGCAGGCTTTGATCGGCCTCGGCTTCCTGATCGTGCTGCTCGCCGGCGGCTATCAATTGCTTGAGCACCGCATTTCGCTCGGCAGCTTTGTGATGTTCAACACCTTCATGGGCATGCTGATCTGGCCCATGATCGCACTCGGGTGGGTGGTGAATCTCATGCAACGCGGCATCGCCTCCTGGAACCGCATCATGGAATTGATCGAGCAAAAACCCAGCATCGTAGGCGGCGGCGCTGCAGAGAACGTGGGAGGTCGCGGGCGAGTTGAAGTTTGAAAACGTGGAAGTCCGCTATCCCACCGGAGCGGCACTGGCGAATGTGGATCTGACCATTCCCGCCGGCGGCACTGTCGCCATCGTTGGCCATACCGGCAGCGGCAAGAGCACACTGGTCAATCTGATTCCGCGCCTGTTGGATCCGACCCGCGGCGCGGTTTCGCTGGATGGCGTGGACCTGCGCGAGCTTGATCCGGAATGGCTCCGCCATCAGATTGGGCTGGTGCCGCAGGAGACTTTTCTGTTCAGTGCGACCTTGGCCGAAAACATCGCCTGGGGCGTGGAAGAGGCGACCGAAGCGGCTATTGCTCGCGCCGCTGAACTGGCCGGCCTAGGACCGGACATCGCCACCTTTCCGGCCGGTTACGAGACAATGATCGGCGAACGCGGCCTGACACTTTCGGGCGGGCAGAAGCAGCGCGTGGCCATCGCGCGGGCGATTATGCGGGATCCGCGCATCCTGATCCTCGACGACGCGTTGTCCAGCGTCGACACGCTCACCGAAGAGCGCATCCTCGAAGGTTTAGCCGGCCTCATGCGCGGCCGCACCACCATCTTGATCTCGCACCGCGTCTCGACGGTCCGCAACGCCGATCGCATCTTTGTGCTGGAGCATGGCGAAATCGTCGAAGAGGGCAGCCATCGCGAGCTGGTCGGAAATGGCGGATATTACGCCGACCTGTATCAAAGACAGTTGCTCGAAGAAGAGCTGGAAGCGATCTAGGCAGTCCCTGTCATCCCTTAGTTACGCGCGCCGCAATGCGCCCACGCGCGAGCCGTACGTCGATATTCGAACCCTCGGGCGCTTCGGCGGGATCTTTCACGATGCGGCCTGCCTCATTACTGACGATGGCGTAGCCGCGCTCCAGGATTTTCAGCGGGCTCAATTGCGTCAAGTGTGCGACCAGCGGATCCAGCCGTCCATGGGCGCGCGTGATCCTGAGCCGGATGAGTTGAACAGCGCCTCCGTCACGCGGCTTCCAGTCTGCGCCGGGCAGTAGCGATGCGCAAACGCAGGTCCAGGTCCCGCAAGCGGCGCGTCAGCGCCTCCATTTTTTTGCGAAGAAGCGAAGCAGTAACATTCACGCGATCGCGCAGCCGGTATTCCAGTTCATCGACGCGCTGCTGCAGCCGGCCGATATTGCGATGCACTACCGCCGATGCCCGCTCCACGCCCAGTTGATGCAAGCGGCGCGCCGACATCGCCAGCCGGTAGCGAACGGACTGGAGCAATTTATGCTCGGTCACCGCGATCTGTTCCAGCAACTGCTCGCGCGTGCAAATCACCAGCTCCGCGGCAGCAGAAGGAGTGGGAGCGCGCAAGTCTGCGACGAAGTCCGCGATCGTGAAATCGGTCTCATGTCCGACTGCTGAGATGACCGGCACGCGGCTGTCCGCGACCGCGCGCGCCACCGCTTCCTCGTTGAACGTCCACAGGTCTTCGAGCGAGCCTCCGCCGCGCGCCACGATTACCACGTCCGGCCAGCCGGAGTCGCTGAAGTATTGGATGCCCCGGCAGACGGCTTCCACCGATCCCTCGCCTTGCACCAGCGCTGGATACAAACGAATGTGCAGCCCCGGGAATCGCCGGGAGAGAATCTGCGTGATGTCGCGGATTACCGCCCCGGTGGGCGAAGTGACCACCCCGATCCTTCGCGGCAGACGCGGAAGAGGACGCTTGCGCGCCGCGTCGAACAATCCCTCCGCCGTCGAGTTTCTTTTTAAGCTGCTCGAACGCAAACTGCAACGCGCCATGGCCCTGCGGCTCCAACGCTTCGACCAAGAAGCTGATACTCCCCGCGCAGCTCATACACGTCGATGTGCCCCCGCGCCAACACTGCCATGCCGTCCTGCGGCTTGAACTTCAAATAGCGAAGCGAAGCGCGAAAACAGGCGCAGCGCAGTTGCGCGTCCTGGTCCTTCAGCGTAAAGTAACAGTGGCCGCTCGCGGCCGTGCGGCAGCCCGAGATCTCGCCTGCCACCCAAACGTCATCGAATTCGGAGCCCAGCAGTTCTCGAATCCGCCCATTCAATTCGGCAACCGTGAAGGTCTTGCGCGTGGGTCCCCACACGAGCGCGAGCTGTTCCATCTGACCTCATGATAAGCCCAACGGGCCGCATTTAGTACGATGAAAGTATCCCCATGGGCGCGACCAGCGTGGACCTTAAGAAAACTGTCAATCTGCCCCGGACCGACTTCCCGATGAAGGCGAATCTGGCTCAGCGGGAGCCTGAAATTCTGGCTCGCTGGTACGAAGAAGGCCTGTACGCAAAAATCCGTGCGGCGCGCGCCGGCCAGCCACAGTACGTCCTGCACGACGGTCCGCCGTACGCCAATGGCAACATCCATCTCGGCCACGCGCTCAACAAAATCCTGAAGGATTTCATCGTCAAACTGAAAACCATGGAGGGTCTCGATTCGCCGTATATTCCGGGCTGGGACTGCCACGGTTTGCCGATCGAGAGCAAGGTCGACAACCAGCTCGGCTCGCGCAAGTCGAAAATGACCACCGCCGAGATTCGCGCCGAGTGCCGCAAATACGCCGCAAAGTACGTCGACCTGCAGCGCAAGGATTTCATCCGGCTGGGCGTGTTGGGCCGCTGGGAAGATCCTTATCTCACCATGAGCGCGCAATATGAATCGGTAATCGCGGGCGCGTTCGTCGAGTTTCTGGATCGCGGCTACGTCTACAAAGGCCTGAAGGCCGTGAACTGGTGCATTCACGATCGCACTGCGCTGGCCGAGGCTGAGATCGAATACGAGAATCACACCAGCCCGTCCATCTGGGTGCGATTTGCGCTCACCTCCGATCCGGCGCTGATCGATCCTGCGCTGGCGGGCCGCGAAGTCAATGGGCTGATCTGGACCACCACGCCCTGGACCATCCCCGCCAACGTCGCCATCGCGTTTCATCCGAAGTTCGAGTACGTCGCGGTCGACGTGGCCGGCGACGTTTATATCGTCGCGCTCGAGTTGCTGAAGCTCACGTCGGAAAAGCTTGACTGGCCCGATCCTAGCGTAATCGCGACCTTCCCCGGCGCGAAGCTCGAGGGTGCGATCTTCCGCCATCCCTTCCTGGAGCGCGATTCCATTGGCATTCTCGGCGATCACGTGACGCTGGAGCAGGGCACTGGCGCGGTCCACACCGCTCCCGGCCATGGCCAGGAAGATTTCGAGATCGGCGTGAAGTATGGGCTGCCGGTCTATTGCCCGGTCGACCCAGCCGGGCGGTTCTTCCATGCCGAGGGTGCTGCCGGTCGTCTGCCGGAAGAGATCATCGGCAAAAAGGTCTGGGATGCGAATCCCATCATCAACGAAATCCTGTTGGCACATGGCGCGCTGCTCGGCGGTGAAAGCATCACGCACAGCTATCCGCATTGCTGGCGCTGCCACAACCCCACCATCTTCCGCGCCACCGAGCAATGGTTCGTAGGAATGGAACGCAACGATCTGCGCGCGCGTACGCTGAAAGCGATCCAAGCCGTGAAATGGATGCCGGCGTGGGGCGAAGAGCGCATCTCCAACATGATCGCGACGCGCCCGGATTGGTGCATCTCGCGCCAGCGCGTGTGGGGCGTCCCGATCGTCGTCTTCTATTGCGAGAATTGCCAGGAGCCGCTGACCGATCGCAAGATACTGGATCACGTGGTGAGGCTTTTCGCAGAATATAGCGCCGACGTCTGGTATCAGCGCTCGGCGGCGGAGTTGATCGGCGAGGGCGTGAAGTGCTCGCGATGCGGCAAGACGGAGTTCCGCAAAGAGAGCGATATTCTCGACGTCTGGCTGGATTCGGGCGTCAGTCATCTCGCCGTGCTACGACCCGAGAACGGCATGGAGTGGCCGTCGAATCTATATTTGGAAGGCGGCGATCAGTACCGCGGCTGGTTCCATAGTTCGCTGCTGGTCGGCGTCGCGCTGAAGGGCGAAGCGCCATATCGCGAGTGCGCAACCAACGGCTGGACGCTCGATGAACAGGGCCGCGCGATGTCGAAGTCGCTCGGCATCGGGATCGAACCTGAGGAAGTGATCAAGAAATACGGCGCTGATGTCCTGCGGCTGTGGGTCTCTTCGGTCGACTTCATGGAAGATGTCCGGCTCTCGGATACGATTCTCAAGCGGCTCACCGAAGCGTACGTCAAGCTGCGAAACAGCGTGTTCCGTTATGCGCTCGGGAATCTGTTCGACTTTAATCCCGAGACCGACTCGGTTCCTATCGCTGAGATGCCGGAGATCGATCAATGGATTCTGACTGCTCGCCGAGCGACCTGGTGTCCGAGTGCCGCCGCTGGTACGACGAGTTCGCATTTCACAAGGTTTACCGGGCCGTCTACGACTTCGCGACTACTGATTTGAGCGCGATTTATTTCGATATTTCGAAGGACAGACTTTACACGGCTGCGCCAAAGTCACGTCTCCGCCGTAGCGCGCAGACGGCGATGTACCGAATAATCTATGCGCTGGTGCGCTTGCTTGCGCCCTTCCTGGTATTTACCACCGAAGAAGTTTGGGATTGTCTACCCAAGCCGCCAGGAAGCCCCGAGAGCGTGCATTTGGCCAGATTTCCGGAGCCGAATGAGTTAAGTGCGGGTCTTGCGATCGGGCAGCGCGAGCGTGTTACAAACTGGGAACCGTCTACTGCCTATCCGCGATCAGGTGCTAAAGGCGCTGGAAGGCGCGCGAGTAGATAAGCTGATCGGCAAGTCGCTGGAGGCCCGAGTTCGCCTGCGTGCCGGCGCGGACCTCTATCCGTTGCTCGAGGAGTATGGAGCCGATCTCCCGGCGCTGTTCATCGTCTCCCAGGTTGTACTGGAAAAGTCCGACGAGCCGTCTATCTCAATAGAGATCGAGCGAGCCGACGGTGGCAAGTGCGAGCGGTGCTGGAAGTATCTGCCCGAGGTCGGCAAGAATGCCGAATTCCCGACGCTGTGCGAGGCTTGCCAAATAGTGGTGCGTGATCTGGCGGGCGAGTGACATGGGCACGCGGCTGTTCCCGTTCCTGGTGGCCGCAGCCGTGTTTGTGCTCGATCGAATCACCAAAGCGTTTATTAAGGGCCATCTCTCGCCTTCCGATACCGTAACCGTCATCCCGGGATTTTTTAATATCGTCCACACCGAGAATCCGGGAATCGCTTTCGGGATGCTGGCCGGGGCACCCAGTTTTTGGCGCGACCTGTTCTTGATCGCATTCTCGTTGTCGGTTCTGATATTTATCTCGACGCTTCTGCTGCAGCCCGAGCGCACAGCGCGTCACAGCTGGTTTTTGAAGACCGGGCTGGCGTTTATACTGGGTGGTGCGTTCGGTAATCTTTACGATCGAGTCGCTAATAAAACCGTGACGGACTTCATTGAAGTGCACGCGCAATTCAACGGTTCTGCATACTATTTTCCGGCCTTTAACATAGCCGATAGCGCCATTACGGTGGGAGCATGTCTTCTATTATTGGATATGTGGCGAACCAGAGAACGCAGGGGTCAGGCGGCCGAAGCGCCCCACTAGGAATGATGAGGCAATGTTTCCAAAGCTAATATCCATCGGCAGTTTCTTCCTGCCCACCTACGGCACTCTAGTGGCGATCGGTTTTCTGCTCGCGCTGTGGGTGACCGTTCAGTTGGCCAAGAAGAGCAAGCTTCCATCGGAGCCGGTCTTCAACCTTGCGATTTATTGCGCGCTGGCCGGTCTGGTGGGCGCAAAAATATTCATGATCCTGTTCGACTTTAAGTCCTACTGGAACGATCCCGCTTCGCTTCTTTCCTGGAGCACAGTGCAGGCTGCGGGTGTGTTCCAGGGCGGCTTTGTGCTCGCTCTCATCACCGCCATTCTCTACATGCGGCGCAACCGCCTGCCGGTGCTCGAAACCTGCGATGTGTTCGCGCCCGGCATCGCTGTGGGCCAGGCGATCGGCCGCCTCGGATGCTTTTCAGCGGGATGCTGCTGGGGTACGGAGACGCATGTTCCTTGGGCCGTCGTTTTCCATAACCCTGAGTCCTATCGATTGACTGGAGTACCCCTCGGCATCCCTCTGCATCCGGCGCAACTTTATGAATCCTTCGCCGACGCGCTGATTTTTTTCTTTCTGTATCGCACCATCGCCAAGCCGCACAACGCGGGCGCGATCCTGGGTTGGTATCTGGCGCTCTATTCGGCTGCACGCTTCATCATTGAGTTCTTCCGCTATCACGAGCAGGGATTGCACTTACGGGCTTTCCTACACGCAGTGGATCTCGCTGGCAACTTTGGCGCTAGGTGTCGCATTACTGATCGCGCGCCGGACTGCGCCGAAGCTGGCCTTCAGCAGCTAGGGCGCTTTAATCGTCCACGCGAATCCGCTTGAGCTGCGAAGTTTCGCCCGCGATGATGTGGACTTTGCTTTTGGCTACTCCCAAGTGCTCGGCCAGGAATTCGCAGAGCGCCCGATTGGCCTTTCCCTTTTCCGGAGCCGCCGCGACTTTCACCTTCCAGGTGCCGTCGGGCAGAAGGCCAACTAGCTCGGTCCTGGAGCTCTTCGGGATCACCTTGACGCGGAATTCGGTCACGCGATCAGTTTCGCGATCGCATCCAGCAGCTTCCTGGACGAGCACGGTTTCGTCAAAAATTCATCTACCTGGAGATCGGGATTGGCGCTGCTCCAGAGAGGACGATGATGCGCGCCGTGCCGCGAGCGGCCTCGATCAACCGCAAGCCGTCTTCCGGCGTTGGAATCTGAAGGTCCATCACGATCAGTTGGCAGCCCGCGAGCCGGTCGATTGCCTCGCCAGCAGTCTCAGCCATGACCACTTCATGCCCGGCGTGTTCCAGGATTTGCCTGCGAATCTCGAGTTGGCTCGGATCGTCTTCGACGACCAAAATCCGTGCCATCAGACGAACTCGATGCGAGCGATTACTAATTGAGGCATCTGATTGTTCCATCCGGCGGGGATATCGTCGAAGGGCAGGCGGAATGCGCGGCTTTCGCCGGGCTTCAGAACACTCTTGATGATGGGCACTCGCTCGCGAATCACCACCTCGCCGTACACGTTGTAGAAGACGCAATAAAGTTCGGCTTGCTTGACTACCTTATTTCCAGTGTTCGTGATTTTGCCTTCGATCTCGGTGACCGTCTGGCTGACATAGCTGTCGGTGGCCTTCATGGTGACGTCGGAAAGCTGCAGGCTGTGAACGTAGGCTTTATCCTCAGGCCGCATGGGCGGCAGCGCACCCGAAGGATGCGGGCGCGTGAAGTACCAGAACGCGGCGCCGCCTAGAAGCAGGGCGATTACGAGCGTGTAAATTGTGGTCTTACTTCCCACTGACAGTCATCTCCCGGATCACAAGCGTGGGCGAGGCCACCGAGCCGCGAAACTCCAGGTCGGAAGCGACGCATTCGATGTCCATCAGCATGCGCTGCAAATTGGACGCAATGGTGACTTCGGAAACCGGATAGGCGAGCTCGCCGTTCTCAATCCACATCCCAGCCGCGCCACGCGAATAGTCGCCGGTCACGGTGTTGACGCCCTGGCCGAGCAATTCGGTGACGTAGAGTCCTTTGCGGATGCTGCGAATGATCTCCTCGGCGGATTTTTCACCCGGCGTCAGAAATAAATTTCCGTGCCCGACACCTGCGTTTCCAGCCAGCCCGCGCGCGGCATTGCCCGTGGTGCGGAGGCCCAGCTTGCGCGCCGTGTAGGTATTGAGCAGGTAATTCTTCAGCACGCCTTTCTCGATCACGACGGTGCGGCGGCTGGGGACGCCTTCGTCGTCGAACGGCGCTGTGCCGAAGAGTCCAGGCAGGGTGCCGTCGTCGATGATGGTCACTTGATCCGATGCGATGCGTTCGCCTAATTTGCCGGACAGGAAGGAGGCGTTGCGATACACCGCGTCGCCCTCGACCGCGTCGAACACTTCGCTGATGAGCGTCCGGGCGGTGAGCGGATCGAAGACGATGGGAACATTCTCGGTGGGGACCTTGCGTGCACCCAGGCGTCGCACGGTTCGCTCGGCGGCCCGGCGTCCGATGGAGGCGGCGTTCTCGAGACCCGCGTAGCTGCGCGCGTACGAGAACCAAAAGGAGCGTTCCATAGAGTCGCCTTCTCGCGCCACCGGCATCGCCGAGAGCGAGCAGCTGCTGCTGCGATAAGATCCCAAAAAACCGCGGGAGTTGGCGAAAATGCGCTCGCCTGTGTATGCGCCGAAAGAGGCGCCATCCGAGTTGGTGATGCGGGGATCGGCGTCGAGCGCGGCTTCTTCGGCCTCGAGCGCTTGCCGAATCCGATCCGGCGTGGCGACCTGGTTGATGTCGTCGGAGTACAACTGGAGATCGCCCCCAAGCGAGCCGAGATCAGACGGCTCCGGCAGCCCGGCATAGGGGTCCTCGGTCGAAACGGCGGCAATGGCGAGCGCCGAATCGACCATGTTGCGAATGCCTTCGCTCGAAAGGTCGGACGTATAAGAAGAGCCGACGCGCTGGCCGATCAGCACGCGCAAACCCGCTCCGCACGATCCGGCATCCTTCAGGTTTTCAAGCGCCCGCATCCGAACGTGCGCCGAGAATTCTTCGCCTTCGGCGAGCGAGCATTCGCTATCGGTGGCGCCCTTTTCCTGAGCCAGCCGGATGGCCTGGCGGGCAATTTCGGGGTCGATCATTGCGCCATGCCGCCTACCGTCATGCGGTCGATTTTGACGGTCGGGATTCCCACGCCGACCGGCACGCTTTGGCCGGCCTTGCCGCAGATTCCTACGCCTTCATCCAGCTTGAGATCGTTGCCGACCATGCTGACGTATTTGAGCGCCTCCGGTCCGTTGCCGATGAGCGTTGCGCCGCGCACCGGCCGGGTGATGCGGCCATCCTCGATCAGGTAGCTCTCCGATGCGCTGAAGACGAAATTGCCGCTGGTAATGTCCACCTGACCGCCTCCGAAGTTCGCGCAATAGAGACCCCGCGGAGTGGAGCGGATGATCTCTTCCGGGTCGCTGTCGCCCGCCAGCATGAACGTGTTGGTCATGCGCGGCATGGGGATGTGCTGGTAGCTTTCGCGGCGGCCGTTGCCGGTGACCCCCGTCCCAAGCAGGCGGCTGGAAAGCTTGTCGAACAAGTAGCCGCGCAGGATGCCTTTTTCGATCAGGACGTTCTGCTGCGTGGGTGCGCCTTCGTCGTCGACGTTGAGCGAGCCGCGCCGATTTTGAATGGTGCCGTCATCGATCACGGTGCACAACGGACTGGCCACCTGCTGGCCGATGCGGTCGCTAAATGCCGAGACTTTTTTGCGGTTGAAATCCGCCTCGAGACCGTGCCCCACCGCTTCATGCAGCAGGATGCCGGGCCACCCCGGTCCCAGCACCACGGTCATTTCGCCGGCCGGGGCGGCAACGGCGTCCAGTTGCACGATGGCCTGTCGCGCCGCTTCCTGGGCGAAGTGCTCGGGAGTTTTCTCGTTAAGGAAGAAGTCCAGGCTCACGCGGCCGCCGCCTCCGGCGAAGCCCCGCTGCGGACTGCCGTCACCCTGGCGGGCCAGCACCACGACGCTCATGCGGGCTAGCGGTTGCCGATCCATGCTGAGAACGCCGTCGCTATTGGCTACCAGCACCTGCCGCAGATTATCGACGTAGGCGGCTTGGACCTGGAACACACGCGGGTCCGAAGCCCGGGCGGCGCGATCGGCGCGCTTCACCAGCTCCACGCGCTCGGCCAGACTGGTTTCACTCGGCGCGGTCAGAACGGGGTAAAGATCGCGGGATCTCGCCGCCTCGAACCCGGTCTTTTCTACTTTGGAAGGCCCTTGCGCGATGCAGGCCGCCACACGCGCCGCCTTCTTGATCTTTTCAGGACTGATATCGTCGCTATAGGCGTAGCCGGTTCGCTCGCCCGAGATCACGCGCACGCCCACCCCCAGCGATACGCCTTGCACGGCGCTTTTGACGATGGATTCGTCGATGCTCAGGCTGCTGGAGATGACGTATTCGAAATACAGGTCGGCGTAGTCGCCGCCGGCCGAAAGCGCCTCGGAAAGATAAGACTGCAAATCCTGCTCAGTAAGGCCAAACTTCTGGCCGAAAAAGGAATTGGAAAGAGAAGACATCTGTAATTTCAGCGTAACATCCGCACTTGGCGGACGCATTCCCGCTCAGAATTCGCGAGTGGCGCGGAGGGCGGAGCGAACGCCGATTTTCGCTATTTCTTCTTGGGAGGCATCTGGTAGAGATAGATGACGTGCCCGTGGGCATCGGCCAAATCTCGATCCACCAGCGTGGCTTTCCAGCCCGGCACGGCATAGTCGTGCGAGACCACGCGGGCGCCCTTCTTGAGCTGCTTTTCCAGATTGGGCCGGAGCATCTCATTTGTATCGGTAGCCAGATACATGGTGACGACATCGGCCGGGCTGAGATCCACCTGCAGAAAATCGCCATGAATGACGCGCGCATCGTTCCGCAGGCCGAGCTTCTGAATGCGGTCGTTGGTGCTTTGCACCAGCTGGTCGGAAATCTCCACGCCCACGGCTTTGGCGTGATAGCGTTGCACGGCGGTAATCAGAATACGGCCGTCGCCGCTGCCGAGATCGTAAACCAATTCGCCGGGCTTCGGGTCGGCCATCTCCAGCATACGATCCACGATTAACTGCGGCGAAGCCACGTACGGCGCCAGGCTATTGGAGTAGTGCTTAATCTTTTGGCCGTAAAGCGCGGTTTGAGAAAAGGCCGGAACTGCGGCGATTGCCAAGAATGCTGCTAACCAGAATCCCCGATTTATCATGCCCCTACTGACTTGAGATGGACGAACTCGGCCGCCCGTTCCTTGATTTTACTATGCGCGAGACCATTTCCGATACAGCGAACCATAGGTCCCGAGGGCGAGTAATGGTATATTCCGTACCACGCAGGAACTTGACCGTACGGCCGATTGAATCCCTCCAAGGGACCGCCTGTGGGTTCAAGTTATAGTTCATATAAAACACTGGAAAATCAACATCTCCAGCCTCTTTGAGCGTGTCTGACGGAAGATCCTCATCCAGCATTACCTTCGGCCCGGCGAAAATGATGGCGTCGGGTCGGTTTTGCGGTCCTACCACCTCTTTGCGGACCAGATCGGTCAAAAACTCAGTATCTCCGTGCTTATCGCCGAGTTGCTTGAGATCGACGGTTCCCAGGTTCAGAGTGTTGACGGCGGCGCCCAGCGCGGGAAAATTGATCGCGTTGGCGCGGTCTTGCCGGTAGAGCACTTTCTGCTCTTGCATGTTAAAGGCGACCAACGAGAACGTGCCGATGTGCGGGTCACGGACGATGGTTCGCAAGATGGAGACCAAGGCGGTGGTGTCCACCGGCTGAAGGGCAGCCGAAAGAGAGTTTTGCGGAGCAAAATTGACTAGGACCTTGACGTTGAGGGGCGGCTCGTCGTTCACGCGCTGGATGGGCGGCTCATTCTTGAACTGTTCGATATTGGTTGGCTGGATGGACCCGGCGCTGATCGACAAGGTCATCGGGCGATCCTTGGCGGGCACGGAAGCCTCCGAGTCCCAATAGTAAGAGCACACGCGCTCGGAACGGTCGCGCATCAGCCAATCGACGTGATACTGGCCCTCGCCCAAGTCGAACGCGCCTTGCAAAAACGCTTCACCTTTGGCATCGTCCTCAATCGGGGGTACACGCACGTGCTGCGCGAAGTAAATGGGCTGGTCGCGATGATTCTGCTCCGCGACGCGGAAAATGATGCTCAGCATGTTGTCCGAGCCCGCCATCTCCTTGAGCGGGATGGTGACCTCATAGCCGCCATGGAAGCGAAGATCGAAACCTAGCGCAGGCTTGCTGGGCGTGACGTTGCACGGCAGATCCTTGCGCACTTCGCCCGCTTCGAGAACCGCCAAATCCGTATTGAATACGTTTACCCGGTGGTTTGGGCCGGACCCGGCCATGAGACTCTGCGCGCGCGCGGTCGACGCAGGGATCAGAACGCTCGCCAGGACCAGCAAGCATTCGAGCCTATTTACTAAGTAGCAGGGTCTCTGCATACTCTCCCCGGTCTGGTTCTGATTGTCCCTTATTGTACATCCAGAACCTTTTACTTCAAACAGAAAAATGACTGACTTAGCCGCGGCGATTCGCTGTACAGTACCGCAGGGTCCACGAATTCCGCTTCGCTTGGAACGCTGTCAGGGTAGACGCTGTTTTCAAAAAAGCTGAGACGTTAATTGTGTGATACAGTGCAGCAATATGGCATCGCGCAGCGTAAATAAAGTGATCCTGGTCGGGCATCTGGGACGGGACGCGGAAACCCGATTCACGCCCGCCGGGGTCGCGGTCACATCTTTCTCGGTGGCGACTAATCGCCGCTGGAAGGACCAGCAGACCGGAGAGTGGAAAGAGGAAACCGACTGGTCGAACGTGGTCCTGTGGCGGCAGGAAAACCTGGCAAATTATCTTACGAAAGGTAAGCAGGTCTTCGTCGAGGGCCGGCTTCAAACCCGCAGCTACGACGACAAGGACGGCAAGAAGCAGTACCGGACCGAGGTGGTGGCCGACGACGTGATCCTGCTGGGCGGCCGGGGCGGGGAAGGGATGGATGCGGCAGCGGCGCCCCAGCCGGTGTCCATGCCGCGTGGCGCGCAGCGCGGCCCGCAGCCGGTGGGCGAGCCCGAGGATCAAGGCATCACCGACGACGACGTGCCCTTTTGAGCGGTTCGATAACTGCTCAGTATCTTGCAGGTGAAAGTCCTGCCGCAGGAATTGGTTCATTGCCTGTGTAGCTATGGCGTACGCGTGGAAGGCGACTGAAACGCGGGAGCAACGCCGGATAAACGTGGCCCCCGACCTAGACCGTGGGTGCGCGCAAACATGCAGCCCGTAACGAAAGTGAACCTCATCAGCCTCGTAAACGTCAGCCGTGCAGTGATGCTAGGAGAGCACGGTGTAGGGTGGTTCCGCCGAGTCCTTAGAACGGGGACGAAGGCCGCGGATTTTGGTGGATGAATGAACCAGGTGAAGCCAGGATCGGAACTCGGGGTATAGAGGATGGGATGCGTGGATAGAGCTGAGCGGAACGAACGAGACCTCTGTTCGTCACGGTTTAACCGTCCGTGTAATCGGGAGTATAAAGCAACCGCTGAAAACAACTGAGATGCGAACAAGAGGAGTCGGAGGAGGCCATAGTACCGCTGATCGGGAGGACAACATAACCTCGCCGGGAGGGAAGGGCCTCTGCTTCTGTCATGTTTTCGAGGGACGAGGTACTGCGTGATTGCGAAAGCTCAAAACACGCCGTTAGAAAGGGTACGAGTACTCCAGCGAAAGCTATATCTGGCAGCCAAGGCGAATCCGACGCGTAAATTCGGAGTGCTGTATGACAAGGTCTGTCGCGAAGATGTGCTTCGGGCGGCATATATTCAGGTGAGGGCCAATAAAGGCGCTCCGGGTGTTGATCGTCAAACGTTCGAGGAAATCGAGAACGGTGTGGGGTTGATGCTTTTCTGAACGATATCCGCCAAAAGCTCGTTGGGAAACGGTACAAGCCTCTGCCGGTCCGAAGGGTGTTTATCCCCAAGGCCGATGGAACGCAACGACCGCTCGGCATTCCGGTCATCGTTGATCGTGTGGTTCAGGCAGCAGTGAAGATCGTCATCGAGCCTTTGTTCGAGGCGAGCTTCCGGGACTTCTCGTATGGGTTTCGGCCTCGCAAGAGCGCCCATCAGGCCCTGCGGGAGGTCTACAAGTGGCTCAACTATAAATGCCACCGGGTTGTTGATGCGGATTTAAAGTC
>CAVSYF010000011.1:0-139945 GCA_963732175.1 Bryobacterales bacterium
AGTAAAATCTGCTCGCGTTCCCATTCCTCCTCCAGGTCCTCTTGCGTTAGCTTGTCGATTCCGTAGAAACGATTGATTAGCTCTTCATGTTGATGTTCTTGGCGTCATCATGGCGTTTCGTTGCGTTTTTGTATGATGAGCTGAAACCCCATGCAGCTCGATGGCGAGGACGACCTGACTGAGGCGCTGGCGAAGATCCGCGCTTCTGAAGCTGAGCGGCAAGAAGCTTACGCGCAGTTCCGAACGACGCTGGCCGATCTAGCGCCGATGGAGAAGGCGTCCGCGTGGCTATCGTGTCGCCCCCCACCGCGACAGCACATCCTTGCAATGCAGCTGATGGGCGAATGGAAGAGCCAAGAGAAAGAGGCACTGGCTGATTACAACGCTACCCACCTACACCAGCCAGCCATAAAGGCGCGCGACATCGCCGGCACATCCCGAGTCCGCTTCCGCGACTTCTCAGGGCGGTCGAGATGAGCAGCAGCTTACTCTCGACGCGACCATGCTGCGCGCCGTCGAATGGTGTCAAATCGGAGGGTTCGAGCATTGGTGGCTGCGTTTAGCAAGGGAACTGACCGAGGATGTGCTGTCGCGGTGGGGGGGCGAAGGTATGGCGAGGCGCTTCGCGTTGCAGTCGGGACATTTTTGTCCGACACTGGAGTTGTGCGAGGTAACGAGTTTGTGCGGCGCATCCAGGACTTGGGCAAAGAGCGCGGCGTGCAAGTCCGGTGGATGGCTCATCGCGGCAAGGGCAGCCACGGACTTCTCTACTACGGCTCGAACATGACAACGGTGCGCAACCTGAAGGATGAAGTCGACAAACGTGCCTATCACAAGATGCTCAAGCAGCTTTGCCTGAGCGATAGAGACTTTGAGTGAAGGAGGCAAACATGCGCACGTTCGTGTATCCAGCGAGGTTTGAGCGTGGGGACAAGGCGGGAGTCCTCGTGATCACGTTCCGTGATGTCCCGGAAGCAATCACGCAGGGCAGAGGAGAGAAGGATGCGATTTGGCAGGCAGCTGATTGTCTGGAAGAGGCGATCGCTGGGAGGATTGCCGACGGGCGGGACATCCCGAAAGCATCGAGAGCAGCGCGGGGCGAACGGTTGATTCCCGTTCCGGCACCGATGGCTGCGAAAGCAGCTCTCTATCTCGCGATGAAAGAGGCCGGGATCACTAATGCGCGGTTGGCACGAAAACTCGGTTGCGACGAGAAAGAAGTTCGGCGGATGCTCGATCCCAGGCACCCTACGAAACTGCCGCGGATCAAGGAAGCGCTAGACGTGTTTGGAAAGCGCCTGGTCGTGAGCGTGGAGGAAGCGGCCTGAACCCATCCGGTTGCGCCTTCAGCCCGGTGAGTTACATCATGGGCTTGAGAATCTTGGTAGTCCCGCGATCGGAATAACGCGAGCGGTGCCTTGATTCTTCTCGTTTATGCCGCGCCAGCGCAAGGTCGAAAATTCAACTGAGCTTGACAAGAATCTAACGAAAACGATGAACGACTTTCGCGTTCTTGAGGCTGAAAGGAAAGAAAACTACGATGTTTTCCGAGCAACCATCGGTGAGTTGTCGCCCCTTGACAAAGCGCAGGGATGGTTGTCCTACATCGCCGAGCATCGGGAGGCCGAAAGCGATCTGGAATCAGTCGTTTTTCTGGCGAGCCGTGGTCGGGATGTTGCCCATTACGCAATGCAGCTGATGGGCGAATGGAAGAGCCAAGAGAAAGAGGCACTGGCTGATTACAACGCTACCCACCTACACCGGCCAGCCATAACGGCGGGCGACATCGCCGGCACATCCCGAGTCCGTTTCCGCGACTTCTGGGGCGGTCGAGATGAGCAGCAGCTTACTCTCGACGCGACCATGCTGCGCGCCGTCGAATGGTGTCAAATCGGAGGATTCGAACATTGGTGGCAGCGCCTCGCAAGGGAACTGGCCGAGGATGTGCTTCGCGGTGGCGGGTTCGAAGGCATGGCGGGAGCGTCCTGGGTGTTTGCCATGTGTCGCTCTGATTATGCTCTCGAGTTAATGCCCAAAGCGCTAAAGTCCGAGCTTGACCGCATCAGCATCTCCGGTGTTCCGGCGGGACGGCCATGGGAGGATGCTGAGGCCGCGCCCCGTGGAACCTCGCTTGGGTCCAACATTGTTTGTGCGAGCGCCATCGTCTTTGCCGAACACCGGCTTTCTCACGACTCGGGATGGGCGGCGGACGCTATCAAGGCCGTTCAGAGTCACTACGAAAATGGAGCTTGGCCAACATGGACGAAAGATCCGGAGCCATCGGTCGAGGCTACAGCCATCGCTATGCACGCCTTGGCGCTGGCGAAACCGCTGGGTTGGCAGATCATGATGGCGGGCGCCAAGGACTGGCTGCTTCAGCAACAAACGCAGGACGGATATTGGGCCGAATCTGGAACACCAGACCCGGTTTATCTGACCGTTCTGGTTTTGGACGCAATCAATCTCGCGGCCCAGCCAATGGGACCTGTGACATTTGGCCGGCAATCTGGCGCCCCAGGGGTCAGGATCCGGGCCCGATATCATCGCCGGCCGTTGTTGCGCCGGTCATTGCACCGCTTACGTGGGAAAGCACGAAGGAAGAGCGGCGAGCCGCCGTAGATGCCTATATCCGAGAGGTTCTCGATCAAACAGGAAAACGAATCACAAGAACCGACATATGGAAGAAGGCCGGGTATGAGGACCGCACCGAATTTGGTCGCTGGCAGCGACGCGATGACTCAAAAACGGAATCTGCACACAGAAACATTGCACGCGTGCTGAACGAAAAACCTCACCTAAAACCGGACGTCAAGTAAGTTTTTACTCGCCAGCTCAATTTTCCCCGCAAATCCCTGCATTTCCCTGCATCTCCCCGCATTGCTTCCCCGCGTAGCAGGGGCCTTAAACTTGCCTCTTGGAAAATCTAACTCAAGTAATTCGTGAGTTTCCGGCAAGCGTGCGTGACTGCGATTGAGCACGCTTGATAGCTTGTGCTGAGAGCGGGAGGCTCAGGACATGACATCAGAAGCAGCGGGCAATCGTGAGGATGTGGAGCAGGCACGGCGGCGATTTGAGGAGTTTCGCCAGGCGCACGCGGTGCGGTCGCGGCTACCGGAAGAGCTGTGGGCGACGGCGGCGAAGTTGGCGCGGCGGGATGGCATCACCGCTACAGCGCGGGTGCTGGGCGTGGACCGACCGAGCCTGCAGAAGTGGACGGATCGATTGGAGCCTCGCGCTTCCACCAAGCCGCCGAGGTCTCCACGCCGGCATCGGCTGGACGGGAGTGCCGCGCCCGCCTTCGTGGAACTGCTGGCGGCCAGTACGGCAACGGCAACCAGTTGTGTGGTGGAGGTGGAATCAGCCAGGGGCGGAAAGCTGCGGCTGGATCTGAAAAGCATCGCTACCAGCCAACTGGCCGAGTTGATGCGCGCGTTTGCAGCGTCGTAGGCATGCTGCAGATCACGCCGCAGATGCGGATTTTGGTGGCGGTAGAGGCCGTCGACTTCCGCAAGGGCATCGACTCGTTGGCCGAGTTGTGCCGCGCCAAGCTCGATGCCGATCCGTTCTCGGGTTGCCTGTTTGTGTTCCGCAGCCGGAGCGCAACCTCTATCAAGGTGTTGGTCTATGACGGGCAGGGGTTTTGGTTGGCGACGAAGCGCCTGTCCAAAGGCCGTTTTCGATGGTGGCCGCAAGGCGAGGAACCGGCACGGGCGCTGCGCGTGCATCAAGTGCAGGTGCTATTGGCCGCAGGCAACCCGGACATTGACGCGGCGCCGGTGTGGCGCCCTCTTTAGAAACGACGTGAGCTGATGCATTTTTCACTTGCGTTCTGAAACGCTTTCTGGCACACTGCGGATGAGATGGCTACACATCGCTATCGGAGCCGGGACATTACCAGCGAAGAGATCCTCTTCATCCGGCAACTCATCGCAGATCATCCGGAATTGAGTCGCTGGAAGTTGTCGCGGCACCTGTGTGAAGTCTGGCAGTGGAAGCAAACCAACGGCGCATTGCGCGACATGGTCTGCCGCGGATTGCTGCTGATGCTGCACCGGGCGGGCGAGATTGAGTTGCCGCCCGTGAAGCGCGTCGTGCGCAATCGATTCGCGGAGCGCGAGCGGCCCGAGCCCGTGATCCCCGACAATCGTCCGGTGCGCGGACCACTTTACAGCATCACGCCACTAGAGTTTGTGCAAGTGCGGCGCACGCCGGAAGAGACTTTGTTCAACAGCTTGATGGAGCAGTATCACTATCTGGGCTATGAGCAGCCGGTGGGCGAGCACCTGAAGTATCTGGTGAAGGCAGGCGGGCAAGTGATCGCGTGCATGGCCTGGCAAAGCGCGCCACGCCACCTGAAGGTACGCGACCGGCACCTGGCATGGAGCGACGAAGCGCGCGAGCGCAACGTGCATTTGCTGGCTTACAACACGCGCTTTCTGATTCTGCCGTGGGTGGAAGTCGAGCACTTGGCCTCGCACATTCTGGGCCGCATGGCCAAGAGGGTTCCGCATGACTGGCAACGGCTGTACGCGCATCCGATTTATTGGCTGGAAACGTTCGTCGATACCTCGCGTTTTCGCGGGACGTGCTATCGCGCGGCCAACTGGCAGGTGATCGGCACAACGGCGGGCCGCGGGCATCGCGCGTCCACGTTCGAACCGACGCGGCCGCTGAAGCAGATGCTGGGCCTGCCGCTGCATCGCAGGTTCCGGGAGCTGCTCGGCGCATGAAACGTCCCCGGATGGATGTGAATCTGGAGGAGTTGGACCAGATCATCGATCGCGGTACGCACGCGCCGTTGAGCGAATCCGAAGGCGAGAAGCTGAAACGCGTATTGCATGCGCTGGCGGGAATGCTGCCTGCCCCACGCACCACCGAAAAGACCAAGAACGTTTTGGAACAGCCGGGATCACCCGCCGCTGAAAAGGATTCGGAGGCCCCTTCTGATAAAACGCCGGGCCACGGGCGCAACGGGGCTTCATCGTACACCGGCGCGAATAAAGTTGCGGTGTTGCATCCCACGCTGCACACCGGCGATCCCTGCCCGGGCTGCGGGAAAGGCAAAGTCTATCCTCAGAAAGAACCCAAGACGCTGGTGAGAATCGTGGGCCAAGCGCCGCTGGCAGCAACCGTGTACGAGCTGGATCGGCTGCGCTGCAACCTGTGCGGCGAAGTATTTACCGCGCCGGAACCGGAAGGCCTCAGCCCCGAAAAATACGACGAGACCACCGCGGCGATGATCGCGCTGCTGAAGTACGGCAGTGGAATGCCGTTTTATCGATTGGAAAAGCTGGAGCAGTTGCTGGGCATTCCGTTGCCCGCCTCGACGCAATGGGAGATCGTGGAAGAAGCCGCGGAGGTGATCAAAGCCGCGCGTGACGAGCTGATTCGGCAAGCGGCGCAAGGCGAAGTGCTGCACAACGACGACACCTCGATGCGCGTGCTGCGTCTGGCGCGCGAGCCCTCCGACGATCGTACCGGTGTGTTCACTTCCGGCATCGTATCGACGCAAGCAGGACGCAGGATCGCGCTGTACTTCACCGGCCGCCAGCATGCGGGTGAAAACCTGCGCGATGTGCTCGAACACCGCACCAGGGGTCTCGCCCGGCCCCTCCAGATGTGCGATGCGCTGTCGCGCAATACGCCCAAACTCACCTACGGCGCGGAGATCCTGCTCGCGAACTGTCTTGCGCACGGAAGAAGGCAGTTTGTGGAAGTGGCCGCGAACTTCCCGGAACCATGCCGCTATGTTCTGGAGACGCTGGGCGACGTCTATCAATACGATGCCGAGGCGCGTGAGCGAAATCTTTCGGCAGCGGAGCGCCTCGCGTTTCATCAGCAGCACAGCGGCCCGGTGATGGAGCATCTGCACGCGTGGCTGGAAGCGCGATTCGCGCTTAAGCAAGTGGAGCCGAACTCGGGACTCGGCAAAGCCATTACCTATTTATTACGGCACTGGAAGGGCCTGACTACGTTTCTGCGCGAAGCCGGCGCACCATTGGACAACAACATCTGCGAACGCGCTCTGAAACGCGCAGTGCTGCATCGCAAGAATGCTCTGTTCTATCGCACGCTGCACGGCGCCGAAGCCGGCGATCTATTCATGAGTTTGATCCACACCTGCGAGCTTGCGGGTGCCAATCCGTTCGACTACCTTAGCGAGCTTCAGCGGCACGCCCGCGAACTGGCAGACAACCCGTCGGCGTGGATGCCCTGGAACTTCCTCGAACAAACTCAGCCTGGCCACAATCATTAGTTTCCGGCCACCATCTTCTACACTCCGGGAATGCCCACAAAACACAAGTTTCCGCAGTCTGTTTCCAGTAAGGTTTTTGGCCACCCCCTTCGAGCCGCGTTGTACGCTCGCGTTTCCACGCACGACCAACAGACATTACCGTTGCAGATTCAAGCCTTGCGTGAATACGCGGCCAAACGCGGATGGACCATCGTCGCGCAAATCAAGGAAGTCGGCTCCGGCGCTTCCCAACGCGAGCTACGCTCGACTCTGCTCGCGGCTGCACGACGCCGCGAAATCGATGTGGCGCTGGTCTGGCGATTGGATCGCTGGGGCCGCTCCGTCGCGGATCTGGTTGCAACCCTCCAGGAACTACAGCACCTCGGAGTCGGCTTCGTGTCGCTAACGGAAGCGCTCGATCTGACCACGCCCGCAGGCCGCGCAATGGCGGGTTTGCTCGCGGTGTTCGCAGAGTTCGAGCGGGAGATCCTTCGCGAACGCGTCCGCGCTGGTCTAGCTCACGCACGCCAACAAGGCAAAAAGCTTGGGCGCCCGCCGTCTGTGGCGCACAACGCCGCCGAGGTCCGAAAGTTAGGCCGGCAAGGAATCAGTACATCTGAGATCGCTCGCAGGCTTGAGATCGGCCGAACCTCCGTCCGTCGCCTCCTGAACCAAAAGAAATCCTTATTCACGCGGCCTTAACGCAGCCTTGCCGGAAGGACACGATACAACCTGAAAATGCGGAAGGATGTTGTCGGTTACGATGCGAGCCGCTTCCACCGGATGTATGCGCGGCTGGACCGGCAGGCGGGTGAGTACGGCAAACACTTCCGCAATCGAGTGCCGGCCCATAAATCCCCTGTCCTGCCCCCGGCCGACACGCAGCAGCGCAGGCCTGGCTTGAGCGTATTGCGGATGGCTTTGCTCGGAGGCGGCAACCAGGACTGTCGTATCAAAGAAAATGTCCACCCCTGGCTACGCTTTCAAAACGGACGCAACCCGTTCCTCGCGCACTTCTTCAAGGATGCGCTCCCAGTTTGCCCCCGGTTCTGGGCTGCCCTGATGGACCCACAGACCATCGACCTTGACCATGGAAGGCCGCTGTTCGACCCGCTTGAGAAGCACGCCCTCCGGTCGCTCAATAGCCTCAAGCCCCGTGTCCGGCTTGAAGCCCAGCCGCTCGCGGAGAGGTTTCGGGACTACAATTCGCCCCGCTTTATCAATCCTGAGTTTCATACCATTGATAGTACCATATACCATTCCAAATGGCACAAACATGTGATGCGGGCGTGGTTCCGCCGCTGCGGGTTCGCTGATGCCCGCTCGGTGCGCACTTGCAGGCTGTGCCAAGATCAGCAGAGATTCCATGCCACCGAAGAAAAAGGAGGACCGAAAAAGGCGTTTGAACTAACCTGGTTTCCCGCGCTCGCGATACAAGTGCGACGGCCAAGCTCTGAGGAGCAACCGGAGCGTGGGAGAATCGAGAAGGTGTAATCGGAGACCGACCTTGGACTGAGGTTCCTGGGTGTCAGCGCAGCGTTGCAGGCAAGGAGGACGACCAGTGTGCTTTTCAGCTACCGCGAACTTTATCGGCAGTGGAGTTCTGGGGACAATCGGGGTTGTCACCTTGACGAAGGTGAAACACAGGCGAGAACTGCTCTTTGCGCGCTTCCTACCCTTTTCGCCGTTCACCAATTCATCGAAGGGTTCGTTTGGCTCGGGTTGGACGGGATTCTCTCGCCCGCGGTGACACACAACATGGGTGCGGCTTTCATGCTCTACGCGCAGGGGCTCCTGCCATTTCTGCTGCCACTCAGCGTGCTGCTGTTCGAGCCTACTGTCAAAAGGCGTAGGCGTATGCTGCCATTCCTCGTGATCGGTGGATCAACGACACTATACATATTGTGGGCGCTAACGGCGTATTCGCTGCAGGTTTTCGTCAAGGGCAACAGCATCGTGTATATTAATCCAGCCACGAATAATACGGCGGTCGCGGTGGTGTACGTAATCGCAACGTGTGGTTCGCTTTTCTTCTCCCAAATCACAGACATGATCATCTTCGGAGCGGCAAACCTCGTCATTCTGCTTGGCTGTGATGGTGGTGAAGCGGTACGCGTTCACCTCACTGTGGTGTGCCTACGCGGCAGTCGCGAGTGTGATCATCCTCGCATACTTTTGGAAGAGTAGCAGACATAGACCATTCCAGTACGTGTACACGATGTGAAGGGAAGGCCTAACCTCTCACCGGTATTCCGACAACTTGTGGCTGTGGGCTATCCGTGCCACATCTCTGATTTAGGACCGCTTCGGCGGCCGCACGCACGCAAATTGAAACCGGGTTTACGCCTTCAACCGAGGGAACAACCTCTCGGCGTTTTCGCGATACAGGGCTCGCTGGATATCGGCTGGAAGTTCAGCCTCCTTCAGTTCTTCGAGCGTGGATGCCGGATCCTCAGCCGGGTAATCGGTTCCGAATAGGTATTGGGAAGGAGCCGCGAGCTTCATCATCGCCGCGAGGGGGAATGGATATGCGGCGTGAGCGACTTCGTAATAAAGTTTCTTAAGCTCATAGAACACGCCATTCGGGGTTGTCGGACTCTTACCGTCGGTTGACGCGCGGGAGCCACGAGGCCGCCCGCCCGGAACGCGATCCTTAATACGCCCCGCCAACGCCGGCACGCAGGCGCCGGAGTGGTTGATGATGTACCGAATATCCGGAAGCTGAGAGAGTGTCCCCGAATAAAGAAGATTCGTGACTGCCCGCGTGGTATCGAAATCTCGCTCGACTGAGTTTGCCCCCGCGGGTATAAGCGTAGCGCAGCATTGGGGGACTAACGGATGAAGAAACATCACGGCCTTGCGGCGGTTCAATTCCTCCCACGGCGGCCGAAACGCGGCATCACCCGGGTATTTAGTGCCGACGGTGCTGAGGAACCCGACGCCGTCCGCCTTCAATGTATCAAAAGCGTATTCAATCTCCTTTAAGCTCCCGTCCGGATCGGGCAAGGGAATCGTGGCGAAAAACCCGAAGCTTTTCGGATGATCGCTCACCAGCTTGGCCGCGTACTCGTTTAGCCTGCGGGCCGCCCCGCGTGCAGCCGGTTTTCCGCTGTAAACCAGGTCGGGAAAATTCCCCGACAAGATCACCGTCGCGATGTTGTTCTTCCCCATGAGATCGAGCATTTCTTGGAGGGACCAGCGCTCGGTCGCGGCGGCGGCCGGGTCCATATAGTGTTGATGCACGTCAATGGCGCCCAGCCTGGACCGTCCTGTCTGGGCGAGCAGCTTGGCCGCCGGCAAAGCTGCCCCCGCGGCTGCGGCAGCAGTTCCTGCCAAGACCTCCCGGCGGGACAAGCTCGCCCGGTTCTTATTGCTCATTGCTTTTCTCCTTTTCGAGGACCATTATTCCACGTTCCCTTGGTCAACTTGCACGTCGGAGTACAGTTGGGGCTGCCGTGGTAGCCAACACAAGGGCCCAATGCGAACAACGCCACACCCGGCCACAAAATCCTCTTGCTCCCGATTGCATGAGATCCCTTGGATCTCCACAAATCACGGTAACTCTATCAGTCTAGCCCGGCCGAGTCAATAACCGAGTGCGGAAGAATTGTGTAACGCATGAGATCGCTTCTCAGCCGCAAGATCCGAAACACGCTCAGGCTTCGATATTTGTAGCCGGTCAGCGGCACGCCCACACGCGTGCATCAAAACGCGCCTCGCGAAGCCATGCGCAGACTTGCAAAAAATTGTTGACACGCCCGTCACATGAAGTTGACCAAAGATTCATCTTTTATTTGCCGAGGGCCGGTTATAGTTACTGGGCGTCTGAACCGAACACACGCAAACAAACATGACCAAACGAACACTCACAGTAGCGATCCTTTCTCTCGGAGCAGCCTTCATCCTGACAACTCCGGCGCGCGCAGATATCATCCAAACTCTCCCGAGCTACGACAGCCCCCTCCGGATATGACTTCGTCAGCACCTTTCCACCGTCTGGCCCGACCGACGATCGGCAGTTACAGCTTCACAATCCCCGCCACGGACCTAGTCACGGGAATCACCATCTCCGGCACTTTTGGCAATGGCGACAGCGCGACCACCGCGCTGAGTGACTACTACCTCGGCTTCAGCGGCAACGAAATGGCGGTCCCGGTGGCAGGCTGCGACAGCATCTCGGCCGATTGCGCTCCGCCAGGGTGGCCCGACCCCGTGGAGCTTATACACTCACCTCTGCGGAACTGACCACCCTCGCCTCGGCAATCGGCAACGGATCTCTCGACTTCACGTACACCTGGGACGCCGCCCAGAATTCGCGTTCCCGGGCTTTGACCAATACGTCTATGCCGGGCCTGCGACGATCGACATTCAGGTTACACCTACGCCCGAACCGGCTTCTGTACTGCTCTTATTCTCCGCTCTCGCAGGGATCGCCGTCTTTCGTCGCTTCCGCAGAGTTTGAACGCCACTTCTTAAATCAGATTAAAGGAGGTATCGCCTCAATGAAAAAAATTGAGTTCGCTCTTTGTGTGGGTGTAGCCTTGTTCGCTCCGGTCTTTGTTGGCACATCCGCGGCCCAGAGTGCACCGCAAATGACTCGCCGGGTGGTAGTCCCGTCCGCTGCGTGGACGGCGAGCAGTTCCCCGGTTCAGGCAACGATTGCAGGAGGTCCGTGGACGCTCGGGCAGGGTGGAGCATCCACCACCGGCGGCGCCTACGACGGGACGATACCGTACTGCACGCCTGGAAACAGCAGCGGCGGCACCCCGCTGATGAATTCGGCCAGCGTGGTCAACACATTTAATCCTTACTATTTCCCGTGGGTAGTCGGCTCGGGGCAGAGCGTGAAAGGGTACTTCGACTACCGACCCAAGGACATCAACGAAGCTGTCGTGGAGGCCATCAGCGCCGATGCCGGTAAGACGTGGACGTTCCAGCAGATGGCAGAACAGCTGACGAACGAGTGCCCGAATAGCGATTCGAATACCGCAAATGACACGGCCGGCAATCCCGCCGGCAACGATAACGGCGAAGGCCATGCGAGCCTCATCAGCTTCTCCGGCATCAACGTGCTCTACACGCTCGATCGCCGCCCACCGCATGTGGATTCCGACGGGCTGATCGTGCACGATATCACGCCGCGAGGCGCCAACGCTCTGAACCCACTCCCGACCAACAGCCCGTTCATGCAGCCGCCTGACTGTGTGTCCGGTTCGGCCCCCTCGGGCAATTGCGTGCAGCCTATGGCGCCATTGGCCAATGTCATCGCCGGCTGGGACTTTAATAACATCAGCGGAGCGCAGCTCACCCCCGCGCCTTCGACGAACAACAGCCATGGCACGGTAGCCGCGAGTGCGCTTGGAATGACCAACAGCTACGTCTACTCGACTCAGGCTGTTACCATTCACACCGCTGGCACGGGATACGCGGTGAACGATACCGGGACATTCGGTTCGGGCGCAACCTATACAGTTACTTCCATAACCGGGGGCGGCGCAACTGGCCCAGTTAAGGCCGCTACGGTTTCGCAATTGTTCAGTCCGACTTATACGGTCGGAACGAATTATCCAGCCACAGCAACGACCGGTTCCGGCAGCGGCCTGGTCCTGAAAGTATCGGCCTTAACCACAACGGGAAGCACCAACGGTGATGATGTCACCGACACAAATCTGAGTTCGGACCCGTTACTCGTGCCGGCAAACAACAGCCAGGCCAACAATAACATCGCTCCCAACGACAACGGCACTTGGCGGGTCCGCGGCTCGGGCGGCGCCACAGGAAACAATGGGTGGAATCTGTCCGCTCCGCCCTGTACGCAGGGCGCGCAGTTTATGCTGGATACCACCGGCTTCTACAACATCGTCCTCCAGTTTGACTGGTACACGACCAACCAGGGTGTGCGCGATCTCCAGGTGCTTTACACGACCAACAGCGGAACGAACTGGACTCCGGTCGGACCCATCCAAGTCTCGGGCGGCGGCAGCGCGTTCAACAACCAGATCACGATCAACTTCAAAGCCCTCAACATCACCGGCGTGGAGAACAATTCGGGCTTCGGCGTCCAGTTCGTCTCGGTGTTCGATCCGGATTACCTGGGGACACCGGCATATTCGGCACCCGGGGGTAACGTCTGCTCTTCAGCTGGCACGGGCACCTATACGGCGGCCTCGCTCGCCGGCAACAACCAGCCGGTTCAGTACAACAACAACTCCGGCAACTGGCGCTTCGACGAGGTCAACTTCTTCGGCAGCACCGACAGCACCGACAAGACGTACCCGATCACCAACGATCCCGTTGTGAACACGACCGGTCTGGTGAATCCGGACGGCATCCTGGCGGTCGTGCCGAATACGTATCCCATCAAAGTGCTCTACATCAGCAAAACGCTGAATTCGGACTACGTAGCGCCCACAAACTATCCGCTCTGCCCGCCATCGGTTCCGAATGGCAACCTCAATGACGACGTCGAAGTCGTGCGCATCGCGACCACCAGCAACTTCGTTAACTTCACCGATATCACGCCGACGAACCCGGTCCCTTCCTCCACTACGGGCCAAACCATCCAGATGGTCGCAGGGCTGAGCGATCCCGCGACGACATCCTATTCCGGTATCCGCTGGGTCTCCCCCAACGGCACCCTCATCAAACTGAGCAGCGGAAACTGGGGCCTGTTCTTCGGGGGCGGCAACTGCCTCGACGGCGATTCCGACGCTTTCCACGCCATCATGTACGCCGAATCCCCGGACTTGGAAAACTGGACGGTGATCAACGGAATCAATAATCCGATCGCCTCCATCGCCCAGCAGACCGGCCTAACCGACCCGCAGACCGGGGCGACCGGTGTGACGATCCCGGCCAGCACTCCGGTGATTGGCCAGTCGGTGGCTGGCGGACAGTTTGACTGGTTCAGCGGCCGCGTCTATGGTCCTCAGGCCATCGTCACGAGCCCACTACCGTAAGCCTCATCTTCGCGGGCTATAACGCGGGCTTCCAGGCCAGCCCCAGAGACTTCAGCAACTACCGCAATATCGGCCAAGTGAATCTCTCGGTCTCCAACGTAACCTTGCTGTAAGACTAGCCATCCATCCTTCACGCTTCGATCTGCCCGGCCGCGTTCCCAACGTTGCCGGGCTTTTTGCAGGTCAACAGCTCATAATTGCCTTTTTGAAACAACCGCTTCCTACACCGGCGAAGCCAAACCCGACTGCCGAGCCAAGTCGTCGAGCACGTTGATTCCATCCTCGCTTTCAGGGACAGGTATGGCCTGGTCACAGCTGCTGCTATCATGACTTGAAATCACGAAGCGTATTAGGAGAGCAATATGGGCGAGTGGATCGAGAGCCTTCCAGTGGGTTGGATGTCACTGGTGGTGTTCAGTCTTACTTACTTGACCGCGTGGGCAATCTTCGCCATCGTCATGCGTCTCGCAGCAGGCGAGCGAACCCGAATGTTTAAAGGCATCTCCGCCGGCATGCTGCCTCCGCTCGGCATCATCTTCGGCCTGTTGGTCGCATTCGTCGCTTCCCAGGTCTGGAATGACATCGATCACGCCAAGGCGGCGGTCAACCGCGAAGCCAGCGAGCTAAGCACCGTCATATTTCTGGCCGCCAGCTTCCCCGGCGAGCCGGAAACACGTTTGCGCGACCTGACGCGCCGCCACATTCACGACGCAGTGACGTACGAATGGCCCATGATGGCCGCACAATCGGCCGCGTTGGCAGTTACGCCGGTCGCGCTCGCCGAGGAACTGCAGTTGATCCTGGCCGTCGTGCCGCACAGCCAAGGACAGGTGACCGCACAGCGCGAAATCGTGAGCGCTCTGGAAGGCGCCATCGAGGCCCGGCGACAGAGGATCGTCGTCAGCCGGTCGAGCGTGAATTGGGTCAAATGGACTGTGCTCCTGGTGCAGGCGATTTGCACTCTGACCGCCATCGCGATGATCCACTGCGAGAATCGGGGTGCCGCAGCCTGCGGCGATGTGGATCTTCGCGACCGGAGTCGCCGTGTCCATCCTGCTGATCGCCTCGCATGACCGGCCGTTCACCGGGGAAATCTCGGTGGGACCGGAGCTGCTGGAGCGCGTCATACCGGAAGAAACAGCCGCTCAGGACGCAGTCGACCACACCGTCCTGCTCCATCTGACCACCTTGCTGCGCTCGGCCCGACAGGTCATCTCCGATCAACGGGATTACATTAACAGTCCGAAGACCGGCAAGGATCTAAACGGAAAGTCGCTGATCGAGCAGGCTAAGACGAAATATGCCGAGCAGACCGGCCACCCCGTTCCGAGCCTCGATCCGACATCGGCGGAAGGACAAATGCTTCAAGCCGAGATGGATGCGATTCAAGAGGTCATGCATGAATTACAGCCGCCCGTCGGCAATTCCAGCCGCGGCTTAAAAGGATCTCTGCCGGCGGTATTCGCCTATCGGGTGGCCGAGCGCTTCGACCAGAAAGTGGGCCAATTCGGCTATTTGAAGTTGACGGCTCCCGCCGAACTGATTCGCCACAAACCCAACTCGCCGGATGCCTGGGAGGACCAGATAATCAAGAGCAAGCTTCAATCGGCGGGATGGAAGAAGGGCGAACTCGTGGAGCAAGAGGCTCAGTTGAACGGCAGAAGAGCTTACCGCGTGCTGATCCCGGAATACTACGAGACTTCGTGCCTGGCATGCCATGGCGAGGCCACGGGTTCGCAAGATAAACCCGGAGACAAAAAAGAAGGCGCTAAACTGGGCGATCTGGGCGGCGCGATCAGCGCGGCAATTTACCTCAAGTAACGCCCCAACTCACCCTGCGGCCGTGAGAGCCTCTGCCAATAAGTAACTAATGGAATAGCTGACTCGTACCGTAGATCACCCCTGACGTTAAGCGTACGGTTTGTACGCGTCCCCAGGAAGCACTCCTTGTGTGTCGCAGATTTGTATCGGAAAACCAGCCATGTCACCAGCCATGTCATGAATCGCCCAAGCATACGGACCGGCGCTTTTCGGTTGCAGGCCGCGACGTTTTAGTTCGGCTTCGACGCGGCCGGAGTTAAAATCCTCGATTGCGTATCCAACGTGATCGACGTACTCCTTTTCGCCGGGCCTTAGGCCGCCGCGGAGCCAGACTTGTTGCGGCGGATCACCGTAAGAACCGCCGAATTCGACAACCGCCATTTTGCCGTCATCAGAGACCGTCCTCATCCCCCACAGATCCACGTAATAGTCGCGGACCTTGCCGTAATCTACGCAGGTATGCGATATGTGGTTCACCGAGGTCGCTCGGAACGCTTTGTAGGCGGGCCTGGGAGCTGCTCTTAACTCAGCCTTAAGACCGTCTTCTTCGGTAAGACCTTCCACGCTCTTCGCGCTTCCGCCGCCCGGGAAAACGGACACCAGTGAGGCCGGTTGGAGCCTGTAACCTTCCGGATCATCCGTGTGAATCATGTAGTAGCCGTCATATGCGGCGTACAGGCCACGCACCTTCAATTCCTCCTCCACGGCGTCGAGCCGAAATTTTTCGACTGAGTAAGATTTATGGCCGATGGCGGGTTTCGCGTTGCGGTTGCTACTTTGGGCGATATAAATGTGGTTCCAGGGAATTCCGAATCTGAGGGCGCACGTTGACCCGGTATCGAACACATCTTCCATCCCGAGGACATCGATATACCAATCGCGGGCTTTCCTGAAATCAGGCACAGAATAAGAAAGGTGATTGGTGGCGATCGTTTTGAACGGGCCACTGCGAGGATATTTTTTCGTCCATTTCATGCGCGGCCCTTCCTGAGCAGGCGGTACATCGCCTGGTTGAGCATAAGCGGCCGATCCAGTAACAGACGCAGCCCCTGCCGTCAGGCCAAGAGTCCGAAACAACTTTCGCCTGCTTAACTTTCCTTCTTCGAAACTCTGACTCGCTTTGAAAAACATAGACTTATTCTCCTCTATACAGTCCAGTGGGCCGAGGCGAGCTCCGGTGGCCAACAGCATAGTGTGACGAATGATTATACCTTGCAGGAGCGGAGAAATCGATTCTGGATGACACAAGTCCTTAGGGGTGAGCGAGTGCGGAGCCTGGGACCCCGGGGAACAAGTTTGGCCGAGAATCCGTTATTGCTGTAGAGATTATTTTGAAAATGACGATCATCCCTACGAAGCCGAGGTCTTACGTTTCTAGCTCGTCCGATTTTCCTGAGACCGGGGCGTTGGAGGTTTCGTGGCGAAAAGTTTAAAGGCGATTCTTCTTCTGGGTCTGCTCTGTTCTCTTACCGCCGTCATGGCGCAGCAATTTCCGTTGTGGGAGCGGCTACTTCGCTACTCCGGCGGCAAAACCGATGACACGCCCGTGCCCTCGATGAAGATGGGCAATCACATGCAGATGTCGCTCAAGGGTAAGCCGCAACCAGGAGACAAAGAGCGCGCCCAGCGGATCGTCGCCTCCGCTCGTAGCGTGATTGCACATTACTCCGATGTCAACACGGCGCTTCGAGACGGCTATCGGCCATTTCATCCCACCGGCAAGCTGGGCGAAGAAGTCCACTACACCAACTACCGCTACAACCGGCTGGAGCAGCGCCACGTGAATTACGATCATCCGGGATCGATCCTGTACAAACGCACGCCGGAGGGCATGCAGGCCGTGGGCGTCATGTACACTGCGCCGCAAGATTCGACGCCGGAACTTTTGAACGCAGTCGCTCCGTTAAGCCTCGCGACTTGGCACCGGCATGTGGACTTCTGCGGCGGACCGCGAAGCTTGCCTCTCGAAGAGCGATCTGTGCCGCAGGCGCAGTTTGGCCCGCAAGGAAGTATCCACACCGAAGAGGCATGCCAAGAGGAGCACGGACTTTGGATTCCAGTGGTCTTCGGATGGATGACTCATGTCTACCCCAACGCAAAGTCCCCCAACGACGTCTGGGCCGGAATGGACATGCATATGGATGCCAACACCGACGACCAAGAGACAACCAAGAAATGAAGACGTAGGCGTCCACTCGCCGCACCGCCTTCTTACGCCCGGGTTCCAATCCGGCAATTGACAAAGGGCCGAGGCGACTCTGGTTGACGACTAGCCGTCACTTTTAGGTAGTTTTGTGAATTGGCCTAGGGTGTTCATCCAAGTCCCGCGCTCGGTGGAAACGACGATTGCCCAGGTAGGGGATGCTGCCTATGTCAGGTGGCAACGGCCTTCGAGCAAATAGGGGAATCCGATTGAAATGATATCGCTGCGCAAATCCATGGACATGCAATTGGAAGAGGTCTTTCAATCCGCATTGAAATCGTATCGGGATGCCTTAGCTGCTGTGGGTCAGGCTGGGGCACAGGCCTGTCCTCCCGTAGGCGAAGAGCTCAAGCAGAGCTTGCTGAACCTCAAGCAACGTCTGAGTGCTGAAGCCTCAGCGAGTCTGATCACTGAAACCGAGGAGCTCCTTGAAAAGGAGTTGCAGACCTGGAGTGCGCGCGCGGCCCATTTCTACGAGGAGAAGACCGATGAAGTGAAGGAGATCCTGAACATCGTCGCCCGGGCGGCCAGTCAGGTGGGCGAGCGGGATCGGCGGTACGCCAAACGGTTCGGAGATTTGACCGAGAGTTTGCAGGCCACGGCAAAGCTGAATGACCTTACCACGATTCGGCAGTCGCTGGTCAAGAACGTCGCGGACATGCAGACTTGCGTGACGACGATGGCCAAAGACGGTCAGGAATCGATCGCGGACTTGCGAGCGCAGATGAGCGTGTACGAAAACCGGCTCGAGGAAGTGGAACGCATCGCCTCCCAGGACGAGCTTACGGGCTTGGCGAACCGCCGCAAGGTCGAGCGTCAACTCGAATTACGGGCGAACCAGGGCAGTCCCTTCTGCCTAATCTACATCGACCTCAATGGCTTTAAGCAAATCAACGACGCCCTCGGGCACTTCGCCGGGGATAGCTTGCTGAAACAGTTCGCCGGGGAACTTCGGATGGCGTTTCGCCCAACCGATGTGGTCGGACGTTGGGGCGGAGACGAATTCATTGTTCTGGTGGATGAAGATGCTCGCGAGGGCGAGGGGCGCGTAGAACGCATCCGGCAGTGGGTCGCCGGCGAATACTCTGTGACCACGGAATCGGGGCCGTGCAAAGTTCAAGTGGCGGCCGCGATAGGTTTCGCATCCTGGCAGCCTGGCGACACGCCAACGAAAATCCTCCAGCGCGCCGACGCCGCGATGTATGAACACAAAGCACAGGTAAAACATAGTTCGTAAACCTGCAAAACATGCCAGGGCCGCGTGTAGCGTCACGGTCACGCGATTTCGATCTCGCATCACGCGAACATGCCGCGGCTCGAATCCCATCCGTCCACCAAAATCCCGCAAGCCTTCAAAAGCTGAACGACGTCGATAGCACCCGGTTGGACGCATCCACGATCGCGCTGGCCGTGAATGGAAACCGCCAGTCCCGCACGTCTACGCGCCGCGCTCCTTCCGGGTCGGCGATGGGCGTCACGTGCCACAAAGGGTAGCGGGCAAATTTCAGGAAGTTTTCGATGAGCATGGTTCGCCGCGCCGCGTCGAGCGCCGGGCTCGGATTGGGTTTGTAGAGCAGCGTTCCCGAAGCCGGATCGAACGGAGTCAGCTCATCCATCGAAAACTGCTGCACCACTTCGGGCGTCTCCACCCAGCCCGACCATTCGAACGGGTTCGCGGCCGACCCCGGAAACGCCGCCACGCGAGTTGGAACGCCGCCCTGATAGATCCTGGAATCCAGAATTTCGACTGCGCGCTGGTGCGCAAAAAACCGGCCGCCATCGTAGAGCGTTAAGAAGCACAGTGCGAAAATCGCCAAGCCGCGCCCGGAGCCTGCCGACGCTCCCATCTCTGAACTCACCAGTTTGGCCAGCACAGGCCCCAGCCAGGCCAGCGCCAAAATACCCCAAAACCAAAAGTCGAAGACGTTGGTTAAATCGAGCTGAAACCAGCGCGACGAAAACGGCAGCAGCAGACGAATGCCGTACGCATTGGTCCAGTCCAACAGCACGTGGCTGGCGACGCCGATGATCGCGAGTCCCCACGCGGCCTTCCACCCCTGCATGCTCCGCCCGATCGCGCACACTATCAAAACCGACAGCAGAGCCATCACCGGGATCATCGAAATCGAGTGCGTGATGGCTCGATGATGCTCGAGATAACGGAGCGATCCGCGCCAGGACCAGGTCACGTCGATGTCGGGAATATTAGCCGCGATCATCAGCAGCAGAGGCGCGCGCCCGTAGTAGCGGCTCAGCCCGGCACGACTCAATGCCAGACCGGTCAGCGTGTGGGTGAGGTTGTCCATTGGCTGGCTTCGGCGCGAGCCCCTCGTCACAAAAGCTGGGCGGCACCAGCAGCGTGAGCGCACGGGGGACGATCTCTACCTTAGCCGGCAACAGTCCCATGTATTCGCCATCCACCTGAATATGGATGCGAGGGTCGGCGGAGGCCGAAAAGTCGACCTTGCGCGCGCGCAGAATCGTAACGCCCTGCATGCCTTTGAGACGGCGTGTCACGGCTCCCAGCATATATTTCAAGTACCGCAGCGAAGTCTGGCCCTCGAACAGCACGACCTCAAACTCATCTTCGAACAAGGTGATGCTTGGCGCGATCTCCATATCGCCGCCGTAGTTGCGAACGCGGCTCAGCAGCGCGAACCCGGCTCGAAACGATCTGCCCTCCGCCTCGACCGTAAACTCCGGCAGGCGCCGGCCCACTTTCGCAAGACCTGCGATCCAGTAGGCCGCCTTCCCAATTTTCTCTTTCAAGCCCAAGTTCAAGTCGTAAACGATCTCCGCATCGAGCCCCACGCCTGCCATCAACAAAAAATAGCGCGGGGTATCCAGCCAATCCGCCGCAAGCGACCCCAGCGCGATGCGCTCTTCGGAACATTCCCCGAGCGACTTCGCGGCTTGCTCCATGGTCTTGCCGATGCCCAACTCGGTTGCGAGAACATTGGCCGTGCCCGCCGGCAATATCCCCAGCGGCACACCGGAGTGAACCATGCCGTTGACCACTTCGTTGATGGTTCCGTCGCCTCCCGCCACGAGAATCAAGTCCGCTCCACTTTCAATGGCCCGGCGAGCGAGCTGCAGTGGCGCTGCCCTGTCCCGTGCGTGGGCGTCATTTCCACGTCCATTCCGCGCTCGGCCAACAAGGCGTGCGCCCGCTCGAGCGCATGACTTCGCCGCCTGAGTCCGCCCGCGAAAGGATTGTAGATGAGAACGGTTTTCCGGTAGGTCGCGATAGTAACCTAATTATAGTAAACATGCGAGTGGCGAACTTACAGCAAGAGATCGAGGAACTGCGCGAGGCGCTCGGCATCACGAGTATCTCTATTACGTTCTGGATCAGCCCGAGATCTCCGACGCCGAATACGACGGCCTGATGCGCCGGCTCCAGCAACTCGAAGCGCAACATCCGGAGCTGATCACGCCGGATTCTCCAACACAGCGGGTGGGCGGGAAGCCGCGCGAAGGGTTCGTCAAGGTGCAGCACAGCTCGCCCATGTTGAGCCTCGACAACGCGCTCAATGAGCATGAAATGCGCGAGTTCGACCGGCGCGTGCAGGACGCTGCTTCCCGCAGGCGAGCGCATATCAAGTACGTCGCGGAACTGAAGCTGGATGGATTGTCGATGGCCGCGCAGTATCGGCACGGCAAGTTCGCACCAGGCGGTCACGCGCGGCGATGGGCGGGTGGGCGAAGACGTCACCGAAAATGCGCGCACCATCCGATCGCTGCCTTTACGTGTGAAATCGGAACTGCCCGCGTTCGAAGTGCGCGGCGAAGCCATCATGACGCGCAAGGTTTTCGACCGCATCAACACGAAACAGGAGCAGGAGAAATTACCGCCTTTCGCTAATCCCCGCAATGCCGCGGCGGGCGCGCTGCGGGCGCTCGAACCCAGTGTCACGGCGTCGCGCGAACTGGAATATTTCACCTATTTTCTGCTGGTCGACGGACGCTTCCATTACGACAGCCATTGGGAATCGCTCGAGGCGCTCGCTAAGATGGGCTTCAAGGTAAATTCGCACCGCAAGATTTGCGCCGGCCTGGACGAGGTGCTGGAGTTCTATCGCCAGTGGGAAGCCAAGCGCGAGACGCTGCCCTATGAAATCGACGGCGTCGTGCTGAAGATCGATTCGGTGCGCCAGCAACAGATCCTCGGCTGGACCGCCAAAGCTCCGCGCTGGGCCATCGCATTCAAATTCGCCGCGCAGCAGGCCGAGACCGTGATCGAAGATATCGAAGTCCAAGTTGGCCGTACGGGCGCGCTGACCCCGGTGGCGTCGCTGAAACCCGTGAACATCGGCGGCGTGACGGTGGCGCACGCCTCGCTGCATAACGAGGATGAAATCGCGCGGCTAGGCGTCGAGATCGGCGACCGTGTACTGGTGGAGCGCAGCGGCGATGTAATCCCGAAGGTGGTGCGGTTGGTGCATCCCGGCAGCGACCGCCGGCCCTTCCGCATGCCCAAGCATTGTCCGGTCTGCGGCGGCGAGATCGTGCGCGAGGAGGGCGAAGTCGCCAGCCGCTGCATCAACACCAACTGCCCCAAGCGTCTGAAAGAATCCATCTCGCACTTCGCGGCGCGCGGCGTCATGGACATCGATGGCATGGGCGACGTGCTGGTGGATCAGCTCGTGACACGCGGCTTGGTCAAGAGCGTCGCCGATATTTACGATCTCACGCTCGACCAATTGCTGGAACTCGAGCGCATGGGGAAAAAGTCCGCGGAAAAAATCTTGCGCAACATCGACGCGTCGCGCAAGCAGCCGCTGCCGCGCGTTCTGAACGGGCTTGGGCATTCCGTTCGTCGGCGAACGGACCGCGCAGATTCTAGCCGAGCATTTCGGAAGCCTGGACGCCATCGCCGCTGCCGACGAGGAGGCGCTGCAACAGGCCGAAGAGGTGGGTCCCAAAGTATCCCAAAGCATCCGGCAGTTCTTCCACGAGCGGCGCAATCGGGAACTCGTCGAGCGCCTTCGCCAGGCGGGCCTGACGTTCGAGCACGCAATCCGCAAGAAGGCGCGCAGGCCGGCTCGAAGGCAAGACGTTCGTCCTGACCGGCACGCTTCCCAACCTGACCCGCGAGGACGCCAAAGCGCGCATCGAGTCGGCCGGCGGCAAGGTCACCGGCTCGGTGAGCAAGAAAACCGATTACCTCGTGGCGGGCGCGGATCCGGGTTCGAAGCTCGATAAGGCCAACGACGCTTGGCGTTCCGGTGATCGACGAAGCTGGCTTGCTGAAGATGCTTGAATAGTTCAAGCGGAGCGCCACTGTCCAACTTCATTCAAACTTTACTGTCGTGGGGACCGGCCGGAGTTTTTCTTCTGGCGATCATCGATAACGGCGGAATTCCCATGATCGGCGGCGTGGATTTTCTAGTGGTGCTGATGGCCATCTTGCGGCCCGCCCAGATCTACGGGACGGTTGCGGCAGCCAGCGCGGGATCGCTGGTCGGCGCCATGGTTCTTTTCCTGATCGCTCGCAAGGGCGGCGAGGAATATCTGCATCGCTACACGTCGCGTGGCCGCGGCGCTCGATTGCGCGCCTGGTTCATGGAGTACGGCCTGTTGACCGTATTTGTCCCCGCTCTGGTGCCGATCCCGCTGCCTTTGAAGATATCGATCCTATCGGCCGGCGCTCTCGAGGTTCCTCCGTGGCGCTTCGTGGCCGTGTTTCTAGGGGCGCGAATTCCTCGTTATGTGCTCCTGGCCTGGATGGGTGTCGAACTGGGCAATGCAACCTGGCCGTATCTGCGCGGGCATCTCTGGCAGCTCGCGTTGTTTTCGGTCGCGCTTTTCGTGGTGCTTTATTTCGGGATCCGCTTCTGGCACGAAAGGCGGCCGCGCCGGCAAGTCGACGGCTAGGACCTGCTGAATAATGACCGGAAAAAGGCTCCAAACTGCCAATGCCGGCCTGGGCATTCCGGGTACGGCGCAAAGCTGATGGTCTTGGCATTGCGCTCCACCCAAAGTGGAACCCCTTCCTCCGAACCCTGGTAGTCGATCCGAATCACCACGCCCGAACCGCACGCTTGCGACAAGCCGATATGGGCGGAAGATTCGTCGGCGTGCTCGCTCTTTGGTCCCCAGTCCTCCATGAATTTGCTGAACGGATACGCCGGGCAGGGAGTAGCATCCGTGCAGCCCCACAACTGATAAGCGCGCTGATAATTGTGCGCACGCAAAAGTTCGACGAAAGTCTTGGCTTCCTGCTCCTCGCCGTAATTTCGGAAGACGCCGTAAAGGATCAGGCCCAAAACGGCCGCGCACACCAGCGCAATGCTCGTAATCTTGAGGATTTTAACGCGCTGCTCGCGGCGGCCCTCCGCCTCTCCGTAAGCTTCCAGGTAGCTGGACATCGCCTACTACTATTTTACTGGATAGGCTTTGTTGTAGCCGGTAACGGCGTCGGCGGTCAGGTCGAAACTGGTTTTGTAAAAAAGCGTGTTGGACGTATCAATCACGATGTCCAAACCCTTGTCATCGGCGATTTTCTTGACCACTTCCTGCATGCGCGTTCCGGCGCGTTGCAGGATATCGGTCCGCTCGCGCTCCACATCGTCCTGCAGATCCTGCTGCATGCGCTGTAAATCCCGCTGCTTTTTCTGTCCCTGCGCAGTCAGCTCCTGTTCGCCCGCCGCGCTAAGCCGGCCGCCCTGCAGTTGCGCCTGTATATCCTGCAGATCCTTTTGGAGCTGAACAATCTTGTCCTGGCGCGGTTTATATCTGGCTTCCAGATCCATCTGCGCTTTCTTGATCTCGTCGGTTTCGAGCAGCGCCTTTTGCGAATTGATGACCGCGATTTTGATCTGGGCGCGGCCTACGCCCATGCTGGCGATGGCCACCAGCAGCACGCACAACCAGCGGTTCATTGTCCCACCACTCCCAGGATCTCGTCCTCGCGCAGGATCAGGTATTCCTCGCCGTCGATCTTGATATCGGAACCGGAGTATTTGCCGAACAAAATTCGATCCCCCGCCTTGACGTCAACCGCGGCTCGCTCCCCGCCTTCCAGCAGCTTGCCGGCGCCCACCGCGACCACCTCGGCCTGCTGCGGCTTTTCCTTGGCAGTGTCGGGAATGATGATCCCGCCCCGAACGGTCTCCTTTTCCTCCAGACGCCTGACCAGTACGCGGTCGTGGAGCGGACGAAGATTCATAAACTATCTCCTGTTTACAGCTCTTTCGAGAGATTGAAAACGCGGACTAACACACCTGAAGGTAGCCAGTATACCAAATCAAAGACGACGCAGGCCCGCGCCAGGTTTCGAGCAGCGGCAGGTTTCGATCGATCCGGAGTCCGGAATTATTCCCGCACTTCGACCGTGCAGGGAACCGAAGCCTCGATCCGGGTGCCTTTTCCCGGCTCAGTTCCAACCAGGAGCGTTCCTCCTGCCAGGCGGGCCCGCTCCCGCATGCTGATCAGCCCGAGCGCTCCTTCGCGCCGCGGAGCGTCGAATTGGAACCCGGGCCCGGAGTCCTCGATCACCAGCCTTAGCCGGTCCGCCGCTCCATTGAGCGTCAAGGTTACCGGAGCGCCGGAGGCATGCTTGGCGGCATTGCGCAACGCTTCCTGCGCGATCCTGTAAAGCCCCGTGGACACCGCGACAGGTAACGGACGCGCCTGCCGATCGCATACCAGGGAGACCTCCATATCGTGGATGCGCCGGAACTCGGCTACCAGTTCACGCAGGGCGCTCTCGATCCCCAGGTCCTCCAAAACGGTGGGATGCAAGCGGTGGCTCATGCTTCCAACGTCATCTGAAAGCGCTTGAAGTTGCAGCGTCATCGACCTGAGCGACCCACCTAAATCACCATCCGCGGATTGCGTTTTCTGCACCATTTCCAGTTCGATGAGCAGTGCCGCGAGCCTCTGGCCGATGTCGTCGTGCAGTTCGCGAGCCACCCGCCGGCGCTCCTCTTCCTGCGCCGTGATCAGGGCCAGCGCCTGTTCCGACTGCTGGGCCCGCAGCATTGCTCGGACGGTCGCCAGCAGCACGTCCGGCTCGATCGGTTCCACCAGGTACGCGTCTGCGCCGGTTTCGAGCCCCTGCACCTGATCCGATGGTTCAATTTTGGTCGCCGATAGATGCACCACCAAAATGCCCGCGGTGGCGGGGTCCTGCTTCAAGCGGCGGCACACTTCGAATCCGCTCATGTCCGGTAGATTCACATCCAGCAGGGCCAGTTGGGGCTTGTATTCGATAGCCAGCAGCAAGGCTTTGCTACCGGCGTCGGCCTCTCTGACATGGAAACCAGCCTGCCGAAGCAGTTTTGTGCGCGCATATCTGCCCGGCGCATAATCATCGACATGCAGGATTGTGTGCTGGGAGAATTCCAATTTCGCGGGCCTCGTTGATGTCGAGCGGCCCCGAGTATAACATCCGTTTTGCGCCATTCGATACTAGGGCTTTTCCTCATCCCCGTGTTCGCGCCCGGAGGCGTGTATACTTGCTTGTCAGAATGGAGCAAGCAGCCAGGATCAATGTCTCCGATCTGATCGACAACGCGCCCTTGGGCGTGTTTCAGATGGGCGTCTGCCTGCTCTGCGGCCTGAGCCTGATCATGGACGGCTTCGATACGCAGGCCATGGGCTACGTGGCCCCCGCCGTCATCCAGCAGTGGAAAATCCCCAGCGCCTCGCTCGGCCCGGTGTTTGGCGCGGCCCCGCTGGGCGTGCTGTTCGGATCGCTCGCCTTCAGCATCCTGGCGGATAAGATCGGCCGTCGCCCGGTCCTGATCGCCCTGACGCTCTTTTTCTCGCTGCTCACGATTCTCACGGCGCGAGCCGGGTCGGTCAACGAACTGCTCCTGCTGCGCTTCATCTCCGGAACGGGTCTGGGCGGCATCATTCCCAACGCAACGGCGCTGGTGGGCGAATACAGCCCGCGCGGGATGCGAATCTTCATGATGATGCTCGCGACGAATTTCTTTAACGCCGGCGCCGCTTTCGGCGGATTCGTGTCGGCCTGGCTCATTCCATCCTTCGGATGGCGATCGGTATTCTATTTCGGCGGCATCGTTCCGCTCGTCGCCGGAGCCTTGATGCTGTTCCTTTTGCCGGAGTCGCTGCAGTTTCTGGTGCTCAAAGGCAGGCAGGGCGCCAACGTTCGAAAATGGCTGAAGCACATCGCCCCCCAAGCGTCCATCGGCGGCGGCACGCAACTGGTTGTTCGAGAGCATAAGCATAAGGGCATGCCGTTCCTGCAGCTTTTCCGCGAGGGCCGCGCGACCATGACCATCCTGCTGTGGATCATCAACTTCATGAACCTGCTGAACGTTTTTCTGCTGGCCAGTTGGCTGCCCACGGTAATGAGAGCGGCGGGCTATTCCACTTCCATCGCGGTTCTGGTGGGCGCCACTTTGCAGGTCGGCGCCGTGATGGGGACGCTGGTGCTCGGCTGGCTGATCGAAATATTCGGCTTCCTGCCGGTGCTCAGCGCCTGCTTCTTCATTGCTTGCGCGAACGTCGCGATGATCGGCACACCGGGGCTGCCGCTCCTGTTCCTGTTTGCCGTAGTCTTCGTGGCCGGATGGTGCATCACCGGCGCACAGCCCGGCCTCAACGCGCTCTCAGCCACCTACTATCCCACCAATTTGCGCTCCACCGGCATCGGCTGGGGATTGGGCGTCGGCCGCATCGGCGCGATTGTCGGACCCGTGGTCGCAGGCGAGCTGATTCGCCTGAAATGGTCTTCCCAAGCATTATTCATCGCGGCCGCGATTCCCGCGTTGATTTCGGCGCTGCTGGTGTTCTCGCTGCGTTGGGTGGTTAAGCCCCAGGCGATTCCAGCCGCCCGAACCGAAGTTTTGGCCCACTAGCATTGCTGCTATGATGGCTTTTCGTTTTTACGTTTTTTGGAGGAATTTAGCACCATGAAATTGAAAGTTCTCTCGATGATTTCCGGACTCGCGCTGGCCGCGGGTTTCGTTTACGCGCAAGCCCCCGATTTCAGCAAAGTCCAAGTAAAGACCACCAAGGTGGCCGATAACTTCTACACTCTGGAAGGCCAGGGCGGCATGGTCGGCGTATTGGTCGGCCCGGATGGCGTCTTTATGGTCGACGCTCAGTTCGCGCCCATGAGCGAGAAGCTGATGGCGGCCATCAAGCAGATTTCCGACAAGCCGGTTCGCTTCTCTAGTCAATACCCACGTGCACGGCGATCATACCGGCGGCGACGAGAATTTCGGCCGGATGGGCGCTACCATCATCGCCCGCGAGCAATTGCGCCAGCGCCTGATGCATCCGAATCCGGCTGCCAACGGCACTCCTACCCCGCCCAGTCAGCCCATCGGTCTCCCCATGATCACCTATAACGGGATCCTCACCATGCACATGAACGGCGAGGATATTCAGCTGATCGCGATCCCGGCCGCCCACACCGACGGCGACACCATGGTCCGCTTCGTGCATGATGACGTGATCATGTCCGGCGATTTCTTCCGCTCCATCCAATACCCCAATATCGACCGCGCCAACGGCGGGTCGCTGAATGGCATGATTGACGGCCTGGGCCAGATCATCGCGCGCTCTGGTCCCAACACCAAGATCATTCCCGGCCACGGTCCGACAGTGGATCGCACCGCTGTGATCGCGCACCGCGACATGATTCTCGCGGTCCGGGATCGCGTAGAGAAGCTGGTCGCCGAAGGCAAGACCGAGCAGGAAGTGCTGGACGCCCATCCGACCGCCGACTACGACGCGCGGGTTCCCAACTCTAAGGAGACCACGCAGCGCTTCGTCACCCAGGTGTACCTCGAGCTTAAGCCGGCGACACTCGCGCGGTAGTCACCACCGGGGCGGGCAGGGCCGGCATCGTCAGGAAGGCGCGCATGGCGTGCCAGAATAGTTGCCGGTTCAGCCCGAGTACCAACGAGTGCGCCAGGCCGGGCAGGATCACGAACTGCCGGTCGCCACTGGGCAGGCGCTTATAGAACTCGGAAATATCGTCGACGGTCGCGATGCCGTCGTACTCGCCGCGCGCCAGCATCACGGGAGCCAGCACCTTGGCAGGATCGACCAGCGGCAGATTCGCGGTCATGTCGAGGTACGTGCCGGTCGGAACCTGGTCGCCGAATTTCAGCTCCACGTCCGCTAAGTAATCCATCACCGCCGGATCCGACGTGCCTGGCTTATCGCGCGTCGCGATGCTGCGGATCATCGCCCGATCGCGCAGGCGGCGGTTGTGGGTGCGGTAATAATCGAGCTGCTTGCCGCGCTCGGCCAGCGTCGGCGAATTCTCGCCTTTGTAAGTGAACGCGCCTAGAACCAGCCGATCGATGCGATCCGGCCGCGCCATCGCGTAGGCGCCGGCTCGCAACGCGCCCGACGATTCGCCGAACATGTGAATCTTCTGCTGCCCGGTCTCGTGCGCTACCCGCTCGACGCCGGCCTTGAGATCTTCCACGCCGCTCGCGATATCCGAGTTGCCCTGCGTCTGGCTCGATCGGCCGTAGTTCTCGTGATCCATGGTCCAGACATCGAAACCGAACTGCGCGAACGTGTTCATGAGCGAGTATTCGCCCTTGCCCGGCGGCGTAAGGTCGAAGCTGGAGCGCGCCGAGATCGAGGAGCCGTGCACCAGGAACAGCACCGGCAGCGGACCTTGGCCCGCCTTGGGCGCGCCCACGCGCTTGCGGAACAGATTGAGCGAGACGTCGCCCTTCTTGGCCCAATATTCGTTGCTCCAGATTTTTCCGGCCGCTTTTTCGGCGCCCGAGGACTTTGCGGCAATTAACCCCGCAACCCCCGCGCCCGCCATCAGACTGCGTCGCGACACTAGACGATCGTGCGAAGACATAACGCCTCCTCCGGACTGCTTCTCTGGATTATATGCGAATTACTGCCGCTCGACGTGCAGCGGCTGATCGGTAGAGGTTGGCAGCCGCGGAGCCTCGGGAAGCCACAAAAGGGAGTGACGCCTAAACGACGCAAGGCGCAGCCCGCAAGTTATTGTAAATAGGTAAGTTGGTCTCTATAAAACAAATTGTTATTAAAATGTCGACGACAAGGGACGATATGATATCTGTGGAGATGGCTCAGAAGACCACAGGTGCGCTCGTACGAACTGCAAGCGCTGGCGCAGTTCGTGCCAGGATGTACGAGCAGCCAACGGGCGTAAGAATCGAGTATGGCATCGATTATGAAAAGGCTGATATACCAGCGCGCTCGTACTTTGCCGATTACTGCGACATCGTTCGAGGGCGAACCGATCTTACTTTTGTCTTTGGAAGGCTTGTTCCAGGCACTCAGCAGTTGCGGAATCAAATCGAAATCTCCTTTCCCGAGAGCATGTTTCTTAGTCAGCTCTGGGAGAGCTCACGGGATTTCGAAGGCACGGTACAAAAACTGGCGTCCGACTCAAGGCTCGCTCCGATCGACAAGGTGACCCTGTCTGATAAGGTCCAGACCTTTAGGGCGAGCTCGGTCTTTATGGCCACGTCGCAGGAATCCGTAATGGATTTCTACTATATTTCGCCAGGTGACATGCACTTTTTTGCGGCCGGCAAACGCGGTGAAATTCCAGTCGAACCGGTAATCCGCGTTGCCTTAGCGAATGCATTGATGCTCGAATTCCTGGAGAAGTGCCATCCGTTTGCTGACTCGTTAAAAAAGGAAAACGTTGACAGCGTACATGAGACGGAAAGAGGGTGAAGTGAAATGACTCCAAAGAGGCAGTGGGACATTGAAGAAGTTAATGAACGTATGGATGGCATCGCGGAAGTAGCCCATAAGCGATCAAGGCACTACACAGTTTGTATAGCCTCTGGACTTCTCGTTGCCGGAGTTGTTACTGGCTTCGGTCAGATGGGGCCCGTGCGAACCGAAAGCTTCGCAAACAAGAATACTATTTTGGTGAGGCCTTTCAGGCGCGGTTTGCCGAGGGATGAACCGGTCGCCGTGCGTCGTAGTCAGGGCGAATTTCAACCGGACGTCGATGAGGGATTTTCAACCGCTAGGTTGGCTCGACTGGGCGAAGGACTATTCATGCCTTTGGACGATGACGAAATCGCTGATTTGGACATTCCGCTTTAATAAACTGTGTCTGAAGATCTGTATGAACTTCCCAGGAAGATAATATGCCAGGGCGACGTATTTGAGTTCCCTCCGCACATCCTTGCACGTGCGCCGCTCACTTTCCTCAAAGACGATGGCGCAGGCGGGCATAAGCTAGTTGCACATCAAATTGATGTCGAAGACCGCGATTTTCAAGTTGCCGCTGCAAATTGTAAACGGGCGCGAGCAATGCTGATCACATGGGACTGCGAAAACGAAAAACCTAAGCGCAATTGGCTCATATGTCCCGTTCAGCCCCTGGCGCTACTACCAAAGGCGGACCAAACCACCGTCAAGAAGAACAAAATTCTCTCAACACTACATCTGCCGCAGTACCGGGATCTTCTACCGGAAAGCTTTGTGAATTTCAATCACATTTCAACACTTGATCGCGACCTTATCCAGCACGGTCGGCGCATCGTATCGCTCAGTAATCTAGGCCGAACCGCCCTCTACATACAATTCATTCGATGGCTCACGCGGTGGAAGCTTCACGAAATCACTTGCCCGAATTGCACCACGAAATTTGATCCAACTCTATCGTTACCGGTACGCCCACCTGGTGAGTGACGTCTTGTTCCGAGTTCGTCCCGTCACCGACCTTCCGCCGAATTACTGCCGCTCGACGTGCAGCGGCTGATCGGTAGAGGTAGGCAGCCGCGGAACCTCGGGAAAAGCCGCGTCTTCGGAAATCGATTTGCGAACCGTGATATCTCCGCGGTTCGTCGAGAGCCGCAACTGCGGTCCGCCCGGCACTGCGCCCGCGATCGTCGCTCCGCGGTTTCCCGCTCTCACACCGAGCGGCTCGCCATACTCGTTTTGAGCCTGGCCGCGCTCGGTGGACGCATTCAGGTCGAACTTCGAATCGGGAGCCAGAGCCAGCTCGATGTCGCCCGATCGCGTGCGCACATCCATCTTCGGCACCGCCTTTCCCGGACGCAGTTCGATGTCCCCGCGATCGAGCGTCAGCTCCAGCGATTGCGTCACGCCGGAAATTCGCACGTCACGCGACCGCGCGGTCAGTAGCACGGGGCCGCCGATATTGTCGGCCGTAAAATCTCCGCTACTGATGCGCGCGTCCCCCAGCAGGCTCTCGCAGTGGAACGTGACGCGCGGATCGCGGTAGCGCACCTCGCCAGCCACATTCCCGAGCTGAACCTCGCCCGGATAAGTTCCTTCCACGTTCACGGGCCCGGAAACATTCTGGACGTTTAAGTCTCCAAACCTTCCACGCGCCTCGATCGACGACTCCATGGGAACGGTGATGTCAATAGAGTAGGAACTTCGTAGCGGCCCTCGGACATCCTGGTGCGTTCGCACGATGATCTCATTGCCCTGGCTAATCAAGTCGATCGCTGTTTGTTTTGCGGCCTCAGGCTGGCGGAAATAATGGGCAGTCTCGTGACCAGTCACTTTCACAACGAAATCGCTCGCACCCGAGATCCGCGCATTCCCTCGAAAATCTTCAATCAGAACGCGGCAGTTCTTCGCACACGGCTTTTCCACCGAAGCCAACGGATAGTCGTAGCTTTGGCCCAGGTTCAGCACCACGCCGCGCCATGCCGGAAGCCAGTCGGCGGCATAATTATGCGCTGTGTACATGCCCGCGCCCAGGATACAAATGAAAATAACCAGCAGCCATTCGCCGCCCGAAATGCCCGCCTGCGGCAGCGGCTTCGATTCCAGCGCCCACCAGAAAATTTCGATCAGCCGGATCACACCCCACCCGATCAACAGATAAGGCCAGTAGCGGGACAGAATATCCACCAGCGGGATTTCGCGCCAGACGTTGCGCACCAGAAACAGCACGCCGAGGACGATCAGGATCAGCGGCCCAATAATGGAGCCGCGCCTCATATCACGCTTCCTCCAGGCGGCCGATTAACCGTAGATTGCGGCGTGTGCGCTCCCATCCTCTCCAGCAGCTTGAGAATGCCGAAGACAATCACCAGCACCGGCCACGTCAGCGCGAACCGATAACCGCCCGCGTAATCCGCCGCTACCAACGTTCCCAAGGTAATCAACAGAATCGGTCCGCGAATCGCAGCCACGATATTTCTTCTATTGCCGTTCATGAATCGCCTCCCCGGCCGCGTCCTGCGTCCTTCTCAGCTCCGGTCTCCCGGCGGCGACAAGCGTTGGAACAGCATGTAGACCCCTACCGCGATCAACAACACCGGCCAGTAGCGGAACAGCTGCCCGATACGCAAAATGTCGAGATTATTCAGCAGGAACAAAATCCCAATCGCGATGAGAATCGCTGGACCGACCGGAAATGCCGCTCTCCGCCCGTGGGCGTGCGACGCGATCAGACTGGAGAACTCGTCCACGCGCTGCCCCGCCCGCTTTTTTTTCGCGGTGTGATACGCCTCGAACGCCATATAGAAAATCCAGGCGGCGATCATCAATCCGAACAGGGGTTGCAATCCGCCCGCGGCTTCGTCGCTGTGGACGATGCCGATGAGAATCCCGAGAATCACAACGTGGATCAGGCCTTTGACGTATTGGCCGTTGTAGATCGCGCCCACGCCCGGAATCAGGCCCAGCAGGAAAGCGAGCGCCGGCGACGCCTCGGTGTCCGGCACTGGCGTCGTAGTTTGGCGCCGTATAAGGCGAGACCGGCGGGGAAGCCGCACTCGCCGCGGGCGCATGCTCAGGGCAATAGATGGTTCCGTCGGCCAAGCGCCGGCAGCTCTCGCAAAGCGGCTTGCCGCACTCGCGGCAATAAGCGATGGCCGCCATTTCCGGATGATTGACGCAGTTCATTGCCCGCCCCGGGGATCGTCAGCCGGGTTCGGTTCGCTCCATTCGTCCCACTGCGATCGGAGACCGGCCACCAGCGGCATGTCGTCGTAATATTTCACGGTCCGATCCCAGACCCGATACCCGCGATCGTCCAGCGCCTGCCAAACCCTGGCCGGATTCAGAGCCGTGCGCACCAGATCGCCCCCCTGGAAACCAGCCAGCTGAACGAACATCGAGACCGATAGAATCGCCATCGCCGTTCCCATGACAAATCGGGGCTGCAGCACCGCCTCGAACCAGCCGCTCCACATCCGCTGCCACCACGGCTGATGCGCCGGTATCTGCCGCAGGATGCGCGTCACCAGCTCGCGCGGAACTTCCACGGCCGGAACCGTTTCAAGAAATACCGCTGTTCCGGCGACGTCCCTAGCCAACTGCGCGCACCCCGGGCATCCGGCCAGATGCTGCTCCAGCGTGAGCTCTCTCGGCCCCCGCGAGCGTCCCGTCGACGTAATCGCACAGCAGGATTTCGAGTTCGGCGCAGGTCATAGGGCAGCCTTCTGCCTCTCGCAGGATGCGGGCCAGTTCGGCTCTCCCCCGGTTCAGTCGCGACTTCACGGTTCCTTCCGGCACATTCAAGACCCCGGCGATCTCCCGATATTCTAATTCCTCCAGATCCCTGAGAATCACGGTCTCCCGCAACTCCGGAGACAGCTTCGCGAGCGCCGACTGCAGCAGTTCACCGGCTTCGCGGCCTGCCAGCATTCCCTCGGTTCTTCCCATCCCGGCCGGGCTCTGCTCCAGCATCGCCGCTTGCTCCTCCAGCGATTCCGTCGCCCGGTCCATGCGAGTCTTGCGGTAATGATCGATCAGCAGATTTCTGGTCAACCGCCCCAGCCACACCGCGAACCGTCCCTCGCCGGCCCGGAAGCTCTTCAAGTTTTTGAAAACGCGGAGAAAAACTTCCTGGGTCAGGTCCTGCGCCTCAGAATCGCTCCCGGTAAAGCGATAGCAGACCGAGTACACCAGTCGCGTGTGCGTCCTCACCAGCTGTTCCCAGGCGGCCTCTTGGCCGCTGAGACAGCCTTCCACCAGTTGGGCATCGGCGTCCAAGCGATCGCTCGTGTGAAGTTCTTTGGGATGCGGCGGCGTCCAACTCCATTCTGCTGCCCGGATTGCCGCCAACGCCATTGCTTTTTGAGCCTCCAGCTTCCAGTATGAACAACGAAGCTTTATGATGAGAAGTTCGATTAATTCTACGCTGTACACTCGCGATGAGAGGACTTTAGCGGGCCGCGTGCTATGACTTGCCCCTTCTGTGGGTTCAAGCAAGACCGAGTAATTGATTCTCGAGAAGGTAAGGAAGGTGACGTCATTCGACGACGCCGCCAGTGCCTGGGCTGCGAGCGGCGATTCACCACCTATGAGCGCAGCGACGAAATTCCGTACATGGTGGTCAAGAAAGATGGCCGGCGTGAGAAGTTCGATCGGCAGAAGATCCTGACCGGGCTACTGAAAGCCTGTGAAAAGCGACCCGTTCCCATGTCCAAACTGGCCGAGGTGGTGGACACCATCGAGGCCGCCCTCGCCGACGGCTCCGAGCGGGAAATGCCGACGACCCAGATCGGAGAGATGGTCATGGACCGGCTGAAGGCCCTGGACAACATTGCCTACGTGCGGTTTGCCTCGGTTTACCGGGATTTTCAGGATGTCGAGGCTTTCCTCAATGAATTGAAGAACTTAGTCCTCCAGAAACGGCCCTGACCACGACCTGATCCCGGAGTACCTCGGAGGGCTAAAGTTAGTGAAACCAATCGTAAAGGGAAACATCTCCTATTTAGGACTTAACTTTGTAATCGATTCGATGCTATAATCGGTTGCTAATATATTACGGCGGTCGGGCCGCGAAGCGAGCGCTAAAGCTGTACCTGTGAGCAAAGAAGAACTTAGGTTACCCCAAAGCCGGAGTCGGGCACAAGCGATGACCGAGCGGGGAGGTAGGCATCCAAGTGGATCAGTTTGAAGACCAATTTTTAGCCGAGAGTCACGAGCCTCTCGGACTTCCCTTCGATGAAGATGCCGGTTTCTTCCATGCGGAAGAAGCTCCTGAAGAGGAGTTTCCCGCTCAACAGGCCGAAGAATCGATTTACACCGACGACCCAGTCCGCGTTTATCTGCGCGAAATGGGCGCGGTTCCGCTGCTCACCCGCGAAGGCGAAGTCAATCTCGCCCGCCGGATGGAGCGCGGCAAGCTCCGGATGCAGAAGTCCATCAGCCGGTCCGCGCTGGTGCAGCTGCGGGCGGTTGAAATCGCGGAATTGCTGAAGCGCGGTGATGAAGAGCTGGATAATTTCGTCGATCTGGGCGATGTCGAGCAAGGCAGCCCCGCGGATGCTAAAAAGCAGGCCGAAGTTCGCACCGAATTCACCGAAGTGATCGCCCTGCACCGGAAGCAGGAGCAGCTCGCCGATAAGCTCGAAGCCATTCCTCTGAGCAATAAAAAGCTGCGGCGCCGCTGGCAAGGCAAGCTCAATCGCGGCAAAGTGGAGATGTCCCAATCCATCCGGCGGCTTCCCTGGCTTCCTTCGCGTTGGAAGCAGTTCGCCCGCGAAATCGAACACGCCGTGGAACAGCTGGCGCATCTCGAAGGAGAAGCGCGAAAGCTGGAAGGCCGTTCCGGCTTAACGGCGCAAGCCCGGCTGCGGGAACTGCGCCGGGACATCCGCAAGCTCGAGACCGCGGCGGGAGCGTCGCTTACCGATCTGAAGCACAGCCTGTCGGTAGTCCGGCATGGCGAGATCGAGGCGGAGCGCGCCAAGAAGGATCTGGTGGAGGCCAATCTTCGGCTGGTCGTCTCGGTAGCTAAGAAGTATGTCAACCGCGGTCTGCACCTGCTCGATCTGATCCAGGAAGGCAATATCGGCCTGATGCGCGCCGCCGACAAATTCGAATACCGGCGCGGCTACAAATTTTCGACTTATGCCACTTGGTGGATCCGGCAAGCCATCACGCGCGCTATAGCCGACCAGTCCCGCACCATCCGCATTCCCGTTCACATGAACGAGAGCATGAACAAGTTCCTGCGCGCCACCCGCGAACTCGAAAAGGAACTAGGCCGTGCTCCGACCAACGACGAAATCAGCCGGCGCATGGACATCCCGGTCGAGAAGGTCCAGAAGCTGAAGACCATCTCGCGCGACCCGGTATCGCTCGAAACGCCGGTGGGCCGCGACGGCGAGTCCGCGCTCGGCGATCTGATCGAGGACCGCTGGGTGGGATCGCCCGTGGATGCCGTCATCGACTCCAACGTGCGCGACGAAACCGCCAATATCCTGAAGACCCTTTCTCCCAAGGAAGAAAAGGTCATTCGCCTGCGCTTCGGCATCGGCTGCGAGCGCGAGCATACGCTGGAAGAGATCGGTCAAGAGTTTGATGTAACGCGGGAGCGCATCCGCCAGATCGAAGCCAAGGCCCTGCGGCAGCTTCGCTCTCCGGAACGTGCGCGCCATTTGCGAGCTTTGCTCGCTGCCCGATAAAGGCAGCGGAGCCGAGCCGCTTCTCCTCCTTGTGAAAGGCCGGGTTCGCCGCCCGGCCTTTTTTATCGCCTCACCCAACGGAAAGCCACGTAAGCCGCCACCAGAACGCCCGCCACGATGGACGCGATCTTCAGATGCCGCTCCACCTGGGCTAGAATCGCGCTCCATTGCGGGCCGAAATGATAGCCGATGAAAACGAAGGTGCTGACCCACAGCGCCGCGCCCGTGTAGGCGAACAGCGCGAACGATCGCAGCTCCAGCTTCGAGGTCCCGGCGACAATGGCCGTAAAATGCCGGACTCCGGGGATGAAATAGCCCGCCAACAGCGCCCAGTGTCCGATGCGGTCGAACCAGTCGTGCACCCGCCGGATATGCTCGTCCCGGATGTGCAGCAGGCGCCCCGCGCGGGAATGCAGAAATTTCCATCCGACGGTTCTGCCGATCAGATAGCTGCAGGTGATCCCGCAGGCGCTGCCGGCCCATGCGCTCGCGAGCGCGGGAGCCAATCGCAAGTGGCCTTGGAAGACCAGGAAGCCGCAGCCGGTCAGCAGGAATTCATCCGGCACCGGGATGCCGACGATGCCAAAGATCAGCAACCCGAAGATGGCCGCGTAGCCGTAGCTGGAGACCCACTGAAGGACCGTGTTTTCCAACTAGAGAGGATAGCGAAGTTCCGCCCGCCAGACGAACCGCTAGCGCTTAACCGACCGACTTCTTCGCGCGCGGGATGACCGAGGTGCTCTTGCCCGGTACCACCGAGAAGAACTCGATGAAGCGGCTCTTGGATTGAGCCTGAGCGGCTATGGGCTTGGCTTCCATGATGGTGTGGGCCAAGGACGTGAACTGCTTTCCGAGGTCGCTGGATGGCTCTACCCATCGGCCGGCCGTCATGGCGCGCTGCACTCCCTGATAATCGTTGACCAGGGTCATGAAAATGGAGACCCCCAGCAGTTCCTCAATCTGTTGGGGCGTGATCAGCGGCCGCTTCTGACAGCGGTTCAAGACGATATTGACGCGTTCGGACAGGTCCAACTGCTTCAGATAAAGGTATTTTTCCCGGGCCAGATGCAGCGACGGAATCTCCGGAGTGCAGACCAGGAAGATGCGCTTCGATTCGTGCATGATTTCGAGCGAGTACCGCTCCAGGTTGCCGGACATGTCGAAGCACAGGGCATTGTAGTTGCGCCGCATGAATTCCATCAGGTGCCGGATCTGGGTCGGCTCGATGCGGAAATCCGGATTCAGCTTTCCGGCATGCAGCACATCCAGGTTGCCGTGCGTGGTCACCATGGAGGGCCACAGGCTTTCGTCCATCTCGAGGGAATGCTCGGCGGCGTCGGTGACGCAGTAAGCGTTATCCAGCTTCAGCATGAAACGGATCATGCCGGAATTAAGGTCAAAATCCGAGAGCAGCACATTGGTGTCCGGCAAGCGGGAGAGCGCCAGCGCGGTATTCAATGCGATGGTCGAAGTCCCCACCCCGGCTTTGGCCGGGAGGAAGCTGAACACGTTATTGGTACACTCGATGGCCGGCGGACGCGCCAGGACCGCCTCCTTGATCCTCAGCAGTCCATCCGTCAGGGTCTGGCGGTCAAACGGCAGCGAGGCAAATTCCCGGATTCCGGCCCGCATTACTTCCAGCAGGATCTGGGGATCGCAAAAACGGCTGACTGCGACAATCTGAATGCCCGGCGTATTCTTTTCTATCTCGTGAGCGATCTCCATCGCCTTGGTAGTAGACTCCGTGCTCACGAACACTACTTGAGGAGCGTGCGCGCGTACAAAACGCAATAGTTCGAGCGGGTTGGGGTAGCGATCCAGCGTGCGCGTGATACTGATAATGCCGATCTCGTTGAGCAGGCTCTCCAGACGTTCGTTCAGATCCACGTCAGGACAAATAATAATGCCACGCAGCATCGCAGGATACTCCTGAACTTAGCCTAAGGCGCAAGGATGGGACCAACAATTGGTCCTTGCTATTAGTTAGGACTCCGGCATGACCTTAGGCCAGGACCGGTAGGACAGTACTTGGGCGTAAGGTGGATACCTCATTGGTCGTCCTGCCACTCCCTCCCCAACCGGGCCCGCGAATATTTCACTAACGCAACAATTCGGTAACTTCAGAACCGCCGCCATCCGCCGTATGATGAAATGATGAAGCTAGGTCTGCTGTTGTGGCTGGTCGCAGGTCTGCTGCCGGCGCAGATCATCGATTTTGAATCCAACGGGCTGCACTACAAAACCCTGACCAAGGGCGCCGTCACGGTCATGTTCGCTTATCTGCCGGCCCACTTGAAGGAGTACTCGATCGTGCAGGCTTCGATCGCCAACGGGTCGCCCATCTCGTGGACCATCAAGCCGGAAGACTTCAGCTACAGACGGCAGGACGGAACCATGGAACAGGCCTCCGCGGCGCTCGCGGTGGTCAATTCGCTGCTGGCCCGCGCCAGCCGGCGCGATGTTGTCAAACTGGTCACCACCTACGAGTCCAGCATCTACGGAAACTCGAACTTCCAAAGTACCAATGGCTATGAGACGCGCCGGCAGAGTGCGCTAGCCGAAGGCGGTTCGTCCAGGTTGAAGGCGGGAGCGGCCGCCTCCGCGATTGCTCTGGTACCCACCAAGCTCAATTCCGGCCAATCCACCGACGGCGCGGTCTTCTTCCTGAGTGGCGGCAAACCGATGGGGCCGGGAACCATGATCGTGCACACCGGCGGAGAGTTCTTCGAGTTCCCGTCGGAAGGCGAGCCGCTAGCGGCGAAGTAAGGCCTACAGCTTCAGCAGCGCCCGCAACCGCTTGGTCTGCACCCGGCTCACCGGAATCTCACTCTGCTTTTTATCGTCCATGCGAAGCTGAAAGCTCGACTTGAACCACGGGATCACTTCCTTGATCCGGTGAATGTTCACCAGGAACGACCGGTGCACGCGCCAGAACGTCTCCGGATCTAGATTCGACTGCAGCTCCTCAATGGTCCGGTAATTGGACTCACCCTCCACGTTGGTCGCCACCACCGTGATCAGCCCGTCCTCTATGGTCGCGTAAACCACGTCCTGCGCATCCACGATAAAGCTGCGATTATTGCTCTTCACCAGCAACTTCGTGCGCTGCGCCGCCAGCTTCATGGGCGACGCCTCCGCTTCCGGTAACTTGGTTTTTTCTGTCAGCGCCTTACGCGCACGCTCGATCGCCACCATCAGCCGATCCTTCTCAATCGGCTTCAGCAAATAATCCAGCGCCTCCCAACGAAAAGCCTCGATGGCGTATTGATCGTACGCGGTAGCCAGAATGAAATGCGGCAGCGGGATATTTTTCTCGCGCAGCTTCTGAATCACACCGAAGCCGTCCAGCCCCGGCATCTGCACATCCAGAAACACCACGTCCGGCTCCAGATTTTCAATCAACTTAACAGCTTCCAAGCCGTTCCGGCCAGTTCCCAGAACTTCGACTTCGGGGAATTCCTTCAATAAGTAGGAAAGTTCCTCGCGGGCGAGTTGTTCATCGTCCACCAGGATGGCGGAGATTGTGGCGGTCGCGCGAGCTGACATAAAATGTTAGTATAGCGTAGGATAGGCGCGTTAAAGGAGTTCGCCGCACCAACCGATCCGAGCGCGGCGGGAGGTCCAATTGGGGAGCCGCGGCGGCTTTTTGTGGGTGGCAGGCCCCTTTTCCATGATGATTTCCGACGTCCTCGCGCCGACCCAAGGAGTCGAAGTTGTCCACCACAGAAAACACCAGGATTGCGCCCGCCAGCGGTAAGCTGGGGATCCTGATTCCTGGCATCGGCGCAGTCAGTACGACCTTCATGGCTGGAGTGGAAGCCGTCAAGCGCGGTCTCGGCCAGCCGATCGGGTCCCTCACACAGCTCGGCACCATTCGATTGGGCAAACGCACCGAAGGCCGGACTCCCAAGATTAAAGATTTCGTGCCGCTGGCCCGGCTGGAAGACCTGGTCTTCGGCGGCTGGGACATTTATGAGGACACCGCCTACGAGGCTGCGTCGCATGCCAGCGTGCTCGAAGAGTCCCTGCTCGAAAAAGTTCGGGAGCCGCTCCAGGCCATCCGGCCCATGCGCGCCGTCTTTGATCCGGATTACATCCGGCGCATTAACGGCCCGAACGTAAAAGAAGCCGGAACCAAGATGGATAAGGCCGACATGCTGATGGAGGACATCCGCCAATTCCGTCAATCCACCGGCGCCGAGCGCCTGGTCATGATCTGGTGCGGGTCCACCGAAGTGTTCCACAAACCTTCCGCCGTGCATCAAACTTTGAAGGATTTCGAATGCGGCTTGCAGAAGAATGACCCGGACATCGCACCCAGCCAGATTTACGCCTATGCCGCGCTCAAGAGCGGCGTGCCTTACGCCAACGGCGCTCCCAATTTGACCACCGACACGCCCGCGCTGCTCGATCTGGCTCGCGACCGTCAGATTCCCATCTGCGGAAAAGATTTCAAGACCGGCCAGACCTTCATGAAGACCCTGATCGCGCCCGGGTTGAAGGCTCGTATGCTCGGCATGGCGGGCTGGTTTTCCACCAATATTCTCGGCAATCGCGACGGCGAGGTTTTGGAAGATCCCGGTTCTTTCAAATCGAAGGAAGAGACCAAGCTATCGGTTTTGGAACAAATCCTGCAGCCCGATCTTTACCCGCTGCTTTATAAAAATCTTTATCACGCGGTGCGAATCAATTACTACCCGCCGCGCGGCGACGCCAAAGAAGGGTGGGACAACATCGACATCTTCGGATGGCTCGGCTATCCGATGCAGATCAAGATCGATTTCCTGTGCCGCGATTCCATTCTGGCCGCGCCTCTGGTTTTGGATCTGGTGCTATTCCTGGACCTCGCGCAGCGCGCCGGAATGAAAGGCATCCAGGAATGGCTGTCCTTCTATTTCAAAGCTCCCATGACCGCTCCGGGACTTTATCCCGAGCACGACATCTTCATCCAATTAATGAAATTGAAGAACACGCTGCGCTGGATGCGCGGTGAGGATTTAATTACACACCTTGGCCTCGAGTACTACGACTAACGGATCCAAACGCCAGGAACCCGCGAAGAGAAAGATCCTGGTCATCGGCGGGACGCAGTTCATCGGCCAGCTGCTGGTGAAGGAACTCGTGCGCGCGGGCCACGAAGTTACGGTTTTGCATCGCAAACCGCGCCATAAGCTGGGCAAGAAGGTCGGCAACATAATGGCCGATCGCAACGACCCCGAAGCCATCAAACGAGCGCTGACCGGCAAGAATTTCGATGTCGTCTACGACAACGTCTACGATTGGGAGCGCGGCACCACCGCCGCTCAGGTGGAAGCCACCGCGCGCGCTTGCGGCAACAACCTGCATCGCTACGTCTTCACCTCTAGCGTAGGCGCTTACGGCGACGGCTTGAATCATCACGAGGGCGATGCGCTGGCTCCCGACGATCATCACGACGCCTACGTCCGCAATAAGGCCATGAGCGAGCGCGCTCTGTTCCGCATGCATCAACGCAACGGATTCCCGGTGGTCACCTTGCGGCCGCCGTTCATTTACGGCCCAGGCAATCCGTTCTATCGCGAAGCATTTTTCTGGGAGCGAATGCGCGAAGGCCGGTCCATCATCCTACCCGGCGACGGCCGCCGCTTGATGCAGTTCGTTCACATCAAGGACCTGGTGGCTGCCGCCATCAAGGTGATCGACGTTCCCGATATCGACGGGCACGCGTTCAACATCGCCAACCCGCGGCCCTTGACGCAGGTGGAGGCGGTGGAACTCTTCGCGCGCGCCGCCGGAAAAGACCCGAGCTTTGTGCGCCTGCCCCGCGAGCGGATTCTGCGCTCCGGCGGCCATCCCATGGGACCCCGGCTCTACTTCGGAATCTATTTCGACCTGCCCGCGATCACGGTCGTGGTCAACAAGGCGCAGCGCGTTTTGAAATTCAAGCCCGTGGATTTTCTCACCGGGCTGAAGGAAACTTACCGCTGGTACGTGCGCCACAATCCGTTCCCCAAGCCCGATTATTCCTTCGAGGATGCGCTCATCGCCGCCGCCCCGGCCTCGGCGTATTCTGCGCCTGTAGATTAAGCTGCGGTCAATTATCGGGTCTGGGAGGGGGAGCCGAAGGACATTTTTGAAGGACGCGCAGTGGAAATCTCCTCTTCCGTGTTCGGTTCAGCAGCATGCGATTCAACTTTCTGGCGGCGTTCAGGTCGGTTTTGTAAGCTTCTCGGTTGCCATACTGGATCTCCGCACGTACATAGTAAAGTGCGCTCAGGTGCCCCATCAAATCTAAGTCGTCACTCCTGAATTGCAACGCTCTCGAAAGCAGCGCAATCCCTTCTCCAACGCGAGCCTGGTTGCTTTGGCGAACTTCACTGCACAGAGGGGAACCGATCAACGGGGTCTTGAGCGAGAGGTTCAGCTCGGCCTTAGTCTTCGACACATCACTTGCACTGTGGTAGTAATCAAAGACGGCGACCCCACAGAGATCCTCCGGATCATCCGGGTACAGCGCGAGACCTTGTCTGTAGTAGTTTTCGGATTCCTCAAGCCGATAGAACTGATACAAGAGGTACGCAAGATTTTTTAGCGCGTCCGCATGCGACGCATCCAGCTCCAGCACTTTCTTATATTCTTGAATGGCCAATCCGCACAAGCGTTCGTCGGGACCGGGTTGAGCATTCGGAATGCACATGTCGTCGGCTATCGAGCCGAGGGTGAAATGCGCTTCGGTCATTTGTGGGCTGAGGGAGACTGCCATTTGTGCGTGCAGGAGAGCAGCATTATAGTCGCCCTTTTCACGCGCCGCCCTGCTAACCGCAAGCTCCGCGTCGGCAGTAAGAACTTGGGGGTTCGCTGCCGGACTGATCAGGCTCAACGTCAGCGCAAGCTTTGAACCCAGACGTTTTCTCATGAGAGCGACAACCACGAGCATGTCCGACCGTGGCTGACACTTCGGACTGGCATAACATTGTAGACACCGAGGACAGCGCCCGGGTTCCCCCCGCCTCGGCCCAATTCCACCCCGGTAGATTACGGCCGCGCTTCCAGGTGCTTCAGCCTGGCGTCGAGCACTTCCTCGACGCGGTGCAATTCAGACCGCCAGGTGTCCCGCATGTCATCGAAACAGGAATCCATCGCATTATTGATCAAAATGCCCACCAGGACGGTGAGCATGGTCGGTACGGCGGCCAAGGCGATGGTGAAGAGCTGGCTATCGCTCATTCACATCTATTGTATCCCCTCCGATTCCATCAACTTAACAATGACCGCCCGCTCTAACCTGCCAGCCCACTGATAGGCTGGACCGGATGTCCCCACTTGATTTACATAAAGATTCCCCGGCCGCCGCGCAAATGCAAAATTACCAAACGAACCCAAGCTCGCCCGATCCCAGGTCGCCGGGGATTACGTCCGGCGCCGCCGCTTTCCACCCTGACGCGACGCCCGCGGAGGATCCGGCGCCGCATCCGCTTTGAGCCCGCGCCGGTATTGCGCCACCGCCCGATTGTGCTCTTCAATGGTCCGCGAGAATTGGTGCCGGCCCGATCCATCCGGCTTCGCCACGAAGTAAAGATAATCGGTCTGAGCCGGCGCGAGCGCGGCTTTCAACGACTCAATCCCTGGATTCGCAATCGGACCCGGCGGCAGCCCGCCATGCTGGTACGTGTTGTAGTCGTTGACGCTGTTCAAATCCGAACGGTAAATTGTCCCGTGATAACGCTGGTCGAGCAGCGCGGCGTAGATCGTGGTGGGATCGCAATCCAGCGCCATGCCACGGCGCAAGCGATTCGCATAGACCGAGGCGACCAGCGGGCGCTCATCCGGAACAGCGGTTTCTTTTTCCACCATGCGAAGCAAGCGTGACGACCGCATTCACCCCGCTCGGCGGAGCATTTTGAAGCTCCCGCCAATGCTTGCGGAACAGGTCCGTCATCATGCGGCACAGTTGCTCCGCGGTGGTACTGCGCGTGACGCGATAGGTGGAAGGAAACAGGTAGCCCTCCAGCGTCGGAGCTTGCGGAGCGAGATCGTGAATGAGCGACGGATCGCGCGCCGCTCGCAAGAAATCCGAACCCTTCATGAAATCGAACCGGTCGATGCCGGTCGCTATGTCGAAAATGCTGCTGCCCTCGGGAACCACCAGCTCGTAGAAAAACACATCGCCCCGGACGATGCGGTCAAACACGCCGCGCGGCGAATCCTCACGCGCGAACTGATATTCGCCGGCCTGCAAGCGCGCCCCCGGATGCAGCGCGCGTACCAGCAGAAATTGCCAGGCATACTGGACCACGCCGGCGCGCGACAACTCTTCCGCCATGGCTTGCGCGCTGGTGCCTTTAGGAAAATCGACGATCACCGGCTGGCTAAATCCCTGGTAGACGCCCCTCAGCGAGAGGTACACTGCCGTTCCGCCGAGGGCGAGCAGAACCACGCCCACCACAAGCACGCGAAACAGGACCCGTCCGGACCGGGAAGTAGATTTCATGGCTTTTGCGAATCGAGATAACTTGAGAGCAGAATCACCGCGGCGAGCCGGTCCACCGCTTTGGCTCGTTTCTCGATGCTGACGCCGCTCTCGCGAAGCACTCGCTGCGCTTCTACAGTAGTCAGGCGTTCGTCCCAGATATTCCACGGGAAGGCTGCTGGCGGCCTGGAGCCGCGCTCCGAACTCATGCGCCTTTTCAGCCTGGAATCCTTCGCGCCCGCTCATGTGCAGGGGGTTGCCGATCGACGATCAACGACACGTTACTGTCCGACGCCAGTTGGCACAGACGCGCGAGATCTTCGCGAATATTGGTGCGCTCGAGCGTCTTCAGACCTTGCGCAGTCACCCGCAGCTCGTCGCTCAATGCCAAGCCAATTCGCCGTTTGCCGAGATCGAGAGCGAGCACTCTGCCCGTCCGGTTTGCCCTCTCTTCCAATTTCATTTCATCATAGAAGAGAGCTCCGGCGTTTCGCATGACCCCCCTCACCCCCACGGCGTCAACTCGTACCTCCGGCCCAGGCCGGCATCACGGTGCTCGCGTTTGCGGCGTCCATCGCTCTACTTTATTTCGGCCGCGTGTTTTTCATCACGGTAGTAATCGCCTGCATCATCGCTTTTCTGCTGGACCCGATCGTGACCGCGTTCGTGAAGTTGCGGCTGCCCCGGCCGGTAGCCAGCTTCATCGTTTGCACGATTGCTCTGTTGATCCTGTACTTGATCGGCCTCGGACTGTACACGCAGTTCTCCGGATTCGCCGACGACCTGCCCAACTACAGCCAACGCATGAACGAGATCGTCGATAACATCGCCACGCGCGCCGATCAATTCGAAAAACGCACCTACCAGATCGTCATCCCCAAGCGCTTCCAGGAAACGCCGCCCGCACCCGCCGCCAATCAGCCAACCGAGAATGGCCGGCGCCGCAGGACGGCCAAAGCGCCCGATCCCGAGGCTGCGTTCCACCCGCGATCACCGAGGTTCGCATTCACCCGGAACCGACGCCGATCTTCACCTACCTGTACGGCTACGTGCGCTCGTTTTACGACGTGCTGCTGATGGCCAGCTTCATCCCGTTCCTGGTTTACTTCATGCTGAGCTGGCGCGATCACATGCGCCGCAGTTTTCTTTATCTGTTCAGCGGGCCCGGCCGGCAGGTCGCGGGCCGGAGCTGGGAAGGCGTGGCGGGCATGGTGCGCGCCTACGTCATCGGTAATTTCATGCTCGGAATGCTGCTTTCGGTTCTCAGACTCGCTGTTCTTCGTCGCGATACGGCTGCCGTATTGGCTCTTAATCGGTCCTTTGAGCGGATTCCTGAGCCTGGTGCCGTACGTGGGACTGCCGCTGGCCATCTTGCCGCCGATGCTGGCCGGCTTGGTCGTGCGCGGATATGCTCAGCCTGCGATTTACGCCATGATCGCGGTGGTCGTCTCGGTGCTGCATCTGGTCGCGATGAATCTGCTGTATCCCAAATTGGTCGGCTCGCGCGTGCATTTGAACCCGCTGGTTGTTACCGTGGCGCTGATGTTTTGGGGCACGCTCTGGGGCGGCATCGGGCTGCTTCTCGCCATTCCGATTACCGCGGCGATCAAGGCCGTCTGCGATAATGTCACCAGCCTGCACGGATATGCCAAGTTACTGGGAGACTAACCCGACCGGCTCGGTAGTGAGCAAGCAGTTCCTCATTTTCTTCGGCGTTGGCGTGGTCGCGATCGCCATCGCTTTAGTTGCGATCTTTGCCGGCACAAAGGGATCCCATTTGGAGCTGAAGGGCAAGATCATGAAGATCCGAACCGGCGCGCTGGGCGATCAGGACAGCATCGCGGTGCTCGATTTTCGCGTGGAAAATCCTTCCGACGTCCCCTTCGTGGTGCGCCAGGTGGAGGTGTCGCTGGAGGAGAAAGACGGCAGCATGGCGGAGGGAGCGAATATCGCCAAGGGTGATCTGAAGGGCCTGTTCCAGTACAACCGCTTCCTGGGCGATCAGCTGAACGACGCTCTGACAATCAAAGACACCATTCCACCGCACACTACGGTGGACCGCATGGTGGCATCGCGCTTCGACGTCACCAACCGCGATCTCGGAGCATCCAAAGCGATCCATCTCAGCATTCAGGATGTGGATGGTCCCTTATTGGAGACCAGCTCAAAGCGTAAAGTAGACCTGCTTGCGACGCCTCTTCATTCGACCCGGCGGCATTGGGGACTGCATTCTGTCCTTTCCGGCAATGGAGTTTCTGAAGTCCGGCTACACCGAGGTGTGGGTTCCCTCCGAGGTTGTGCCGCTGGTCCGCTTTGCGGATGCGGTGCGGTCGATCGCCTCCACCGGGATCGATCTGCTGGGACTCGCCGGCGTCGACCCGCCGCGCGCGTTGATTGCGAGGCTGCGGGCGTTCGACTCGATTGTTTCCTGGTACGGGGCGAATCGCGAGGAGTTCCGGACAGCAATGCGCGAGTTCGGCTTGCCGTTCCAATTTTTGCCCGCGCTGCCCATCGCCCGGCGAAAGGGTGCATGCCTCGGATTTTTTTCTGAAACAGGTTGGAGGCGACGGTACCGCGGCTCCTCGGGTGGATGTCCCCCGACTGGCGCGGCAGGATTTCGCGGCGATTCATCCGTTCTCGGGAAGCTCGCGCAAGAACTGGCCCATGGAACGCTTTCGCGAATTGTCCGAGCGCTTGCCTGGTCCGGTGCGTTGGTGCGCAGGGCCGCAGGAACCGCTGGATGGTGCGGTGCGCTTCGGGAATCTTTATGATCTGGCTTGCTGGCTCGCGTCAGCGCGCGTCTATATCGGCAACGATTCCGGCATCACGCATCTGGCAGCCGCAGCGGGAGTGCCCGTGGTCGCGGTCTTCGGCCCGACCGATCCGGCAATGTGGGCGCCGCGCGGCGAGCGGGTTCAGGTGTTGCGCGGGGCGCTCGGCGAGATCGCTGTCGATCAGGTGCTCGATGCAGTCGCCGAGGCTTTGGTAGCATCTCAATCCAGGCGCTTGCGGAAACGCAGCGAGCTGAGCGTCAGAATCACCACGCCGAAAACCGCCAGCGCCACCATCTGCGGCCACAGCACGTCGACGCCGCTGCCCTTCAGGAAAATGCCGCGCACGATTTCCATGAAATAGCGCACCGGATTCAGAGAGTCAGATATTGAATCGGCTCCGGCATGTTGCGGATCGGAAAGGCGAAGCCGCTCAGCAGAAAGAACGGCTGGAAGAACAGGAACGTGGTCATCATGGCCTGCTGCTGCGTCTGCGAAATGGTGGAGATGAAGAGGCCCGCGCCGAGCGAGGTCATCAGAAACAGGACCGCGCAGAAGAACAGCAGCAGCGCGCTGCCGCGGAACGGAACATGGAACAGCAGCAGCGCTGCGACGACGACGAGAACGCGTGTCGACCAGACCGACCAGCGCGAACGGCAGCGTTTTGCCGAGCATCAGCTCGATCGGGCCGGATGGGCGTGACCATCAGCTGCTCCATGGTTCCGATTTCCTTTTCGCGCACGATGGCCATGGCGGTGAGCATCAGGGTGATCAGCATGATGATGTTGACCACGATGCCGGGGACAAAATAATTGCGGCTGATCAGGTCGGGATTGAACCAGACGCGGCTTTGCGATCTCAGCGTCGGGAACGGCGAGGTGGAACCGGCGGCCGGCATCATGTCGAGCCGCCATCTGATCGCGGTTGCGTGCGGTCATGACCTCGGTGGCGAAGTTGGTGACGATGGAAGATGGCGTAGCTGGAGACAATGGACGCGGTGTTGGAATTGGTGCCGTTGATCAGAACTTGCACGGAGGTAGTTGCGGCCGCGCTGCGAGGTCGCGCTCGAAGCCCGGCAGCACGCGCACCACCAGATCGGCCTTGTTGGAATCGAGCAGGTGCTGGACTTCGCGATCGTTGGCCGGCGTCGGCGACCACATCGAATCGTCCGGAGCCCTGAAAGCCGGCGAGCAGTTCGCGGCTCTGGTAGGAGCGGTCGCCGTCCATCCACGCGATGTGGCGTGATCCACATCCAGATTCACAGCGAAACCGAAGACCAAAAGTTGGATGAGCGGCGGCATGAACAGCATGCTGCGCATGCGCGGCTCGCGAAAAGCCTGGCGGAATTCTTTGCGGATGATGCAGAGCAGTCGTTCGCGCATGATCACGCTACCTTCAGGCGCATTTTTCGCGACGCGCCCACGAAAACCAAAACCGGCATAGACGGCCAGCATCAGGACTTCGAGCCACAGGATTCGGAATCCGACGCCTTTCAGAAACACGCCGTTCAGGATGGTGACGAAATAGCGCGCGGGCACGACGTAGCTGAGCACTTGGATGATCCTGCGGCATGTTGTGGATGGAGTAAATGAAACCCGAAAGCAGATAGCCGGGCAGGAACGAACTGAGCATGCCCATCTGATAGGCCATCAATTGCGAGCGCGCGCCAGCGGAAAGAAAGATGCCCCAGGAGAGCGCGCCGAACAGGAACAGGCAACTGGTGAACAGCAGGAAACCAGACGTTGCCGCGGAACGGAACTTGAAAGATGAACACGCCGACGACGATGGAGATCACCATGTCGGCGAGGCCGAGCGCGAAATAGGCGAGCAGCTTGCCGAGCACCAGTTCGCCGGGTCGCACGGGCGTGGAAAGCAACTGTTCCATGGTGCCGTTTTCCCATTCGCGCGCGATGGTCAACGAGCTGAGCATGGAGGCGATGATCATCATGGTGACGGCGATCAATCCGGGCACGATGAAGTTCTTGCGATTTGAGATCGCTGTTGTACCAGACGCGGATGCGCGGATCGACGGGAACGCGCAGCGGCTGGCCTCCGCGCTGGACTTGCGCGTCCGAGCGCAGTTGCGCGGCATAGCTTTCGACGACGGCGTCGGCATAGCCCAGCGCGATGGAGGCGGTGTTGGAGTCGCTGCCATCGACCAGCAGCTGGACGTCGGCTTCATCGCCCGCGAGCAAGTGGCGCGAGTAATAGCGCGGAACGACGATGCTCAGCAGGATGGTGCTCTTGTCGATGCCGCGATCGGCGGTCCGGTAGTCATTCACGATCGCCTCGCGAATCTGGAAATAGCGCGAACCGCGAAATTGGTCGATCAATTCGCGGCTTTCGGGCGTGCGGTCCTGATCGTAGACGTAGGTGGGGATGCGGTCCACGTCGAGCGTGAGCGCGTAGCCGAACAGCAGCAGCATGACGAGCGGCAGCGCCAGCGCGAGAGCCAGGCTGCGCGACGTCGCGGACGATGTGCAGCAGCTCTTTCTTGGTGACGGCCTTCAGCCTGCGGAAGCTCATGCGGCTTTCCTTTCTTCCTCTTCGATCATGGCGACGAAGACGTCTTCCATGGAGGGCTGGATGGGCTCGAGGATCGGAACCGAGATGCCGGCGCTGTTCGAGCGCCGACCGGATTTCGGGAACGGCTCGCTGCGGCGTCGGCCGCGGTGACGTGCAGGCCTCCGCCGAAGACGGCGACGTCGGAAAGCCCGCGGGATATTTTCGAGCACGTTCATGCTGCCCAGCAGGTCCGAGACTTCCAGATGAAACAGATGATGGCTCGCGAGCGACTCCTTCAACTCGGCCGGCGTGCCCAGCGCGATCATTTTGCCGCGATACATCAGCGCGAGGCGATGGCAATACTCGGCTTCGTCCATGTAATGCGTGCTGACGAAGATGGTGTGGCCGGCGGCGGAAAGCTGGTAGATCAGATCCCAGAACGTGCGGCGCGCGATGGGATCGACGCCGGAGGTGGGTTCGTCCAAAAACAGAATGGGCGGCTCGTGTAGGATGGCGCAACCAAGCGCCAGGCGCTGCTTCCAGCCGCCGGAGAGCAGGCCGGTGAGGCTGGCGCGGCGCTCTTCGATGCCCGGCCATGCGCAGCACGTAATCTTTGCGCTCGGCGCGGCGGTTTCGCGGGACGCTGTAGATGCCGCTGAAAAAATCGATGTTCTCTTCCACGCGACAGATCGTCGTAGAGGGAAAAGCGCTGCGACATGTAGCCGATGTTTTGTTTGATCGGCTTCGGATTGCGTGGCGATGTCGAGGCCGCCCACGGTGGCGCTGCCGGAGGTCGGCTTCAGCAGGCCGCACAGCATGCGGATGGTGGTGGATTTGCCCGCGCCGTTGGGGCCGAGGAAGCCGAAGATCTCGCCGCGTTGGACTTCGAGATTGACGTGATCGACGGCGACGAAATTGCCGAAGCGCTTGACCAGATCGCGAATTTCAACGGCGTTTGTTCAGGCGGCATCTGGCATTGCGGACTCCCTTATCAGGCCGATGAAGACGTCTTCGAGCGACGGCACGATCGGCGCGGAAAACTGGTGAGGCGGATGCCGTGCGTCGGCAAGCGCTGCTCTCGACAGCGACTCGGCCGGCTGGCCTCGCGGTAAGAAACAGGTGGAGCTTCGCAGCCGTAAGGTTCGACGCGAGCACGCCTGGCTGCGACTGAGCAACTCGCGCGCGGCGCGCTGATCGGAAGTTTCGATTTCGTAAGCAGATTTCTCTCGAGAGTGCGTTTCAGCGCTTGCGGCGAGTCGCAGCGGATCATGCGGCCCTGGTTCATCAGGCCGACGCGATTGCAGCGCTCGGCTTCATCCAGATAGGCGGTGGTGACGAAGACGGTCAGGCCGTCGCGAACCAGTTGATAGAGAATGGCCCAGAAATCGCGGCGCGAGACGGGATCGACGCCGTTGGTGGGCTCGTCCAGAAACAGCACCTGCGGATGATGCAGCAGCGTACACATGAGCGCCAGCTTCTGTTTCATGCCGCCGGAGAGATTGGCGGCGCGGCGCGTGCGGAACGGCTCCATGCGCGTCATGCGGAGCAGGCGCTGGATCAGCGGATCGCGCTCGGCTTTGGAGAGGCCGAACAGGTCGGCGTAGAAGAACATGTTCTCGTCGACGGTGAGATCGCCATACAGGCCGAAGCGCTGGGCCATGTAACCGATCCGATCCTTGACGGCGTCCAGCTCGCGCGCGACGTTGTGGCCGGCGACCCAGGCTTCGCCTTCGGTGGGATCGAGCAGGCCGCAGAGCAGCCGCAGCGTGGTGGTTTTTCCCGCGCCATCCGGTCCGACCAGGCCGAAGATTTCGCCGCGCGCGATTTCGATGTTGAGATGATCGACGGCGGTCAGCTCGCCGAACCGGCGCGTGAGGTTGACGGCGCGGATGATGGGTTCGTTGATGCAGATCTGGCAGTCATTTACTTGAATCTCCGCGTCCACGGGCATGTTGGATTTCAGATCGTGGCTGCGGTTATCGACGTCGATCTTGATGCGATAGACCAGCTTCACGCGCTCCTCGTGGGTCTGGATCTGCTTGGGCGTGAATTCGGCCTCGGAGGCGATGAAGGAGATGCGGCCCGGATAGGTTTTGCCGGGAAACGAGTCGGTGGTGAGCTGACGCCGGCTGGCCGTACTTTACGCGGCCCAGGTCGGTCTCGTTGATGTAGGCGCGCAGCCAGGGATGATCGATGTCGCCGATGGTGACGACGGTGGTGCCGGCGGCCAGCACTTCGCCCACTTCGGCCGATTTCACCAGAACCACGCCGTCGATGGGCGCGGTAACCACGGTGTCGTTGATCTGCGTGTTGGTGATGGCCATTTGCGCGCGGGCTCGCGCCACTTCGGCGCGGTGCGCGAGAACATCCTGTTCGCGGCGCTTCAACTCCAACTGATTGGCTTCGGCTGGCTTGCAACGGCGGCCTGGGCGCGCGACCACATCGGCGCGGGCGGCATCGATATCTTCTTTGCGCGGGCCTTCCACCACCAGCGCCGAGGCGCTCGTCGGACTGGCGCAACAGCGGCGGCGGTGCTGTCCAGTCGCATGCGGTATTGATCGTACTGCTGTTTGGAAATGTCGTCGTTCTTGAAAAGATCCTGCGCGCGATCCCAATCGGCCTGCGCTTGATCGTGCTGCGCCTTGGCGTCGGCCACGGCGGCGCGGGCTTCCTGGATTTCCTGCGGGCGGGATCCGGCCACCAGTTGCGGCCAGGTGAGCCTGTGACGCGTGAAGCTCGGCGGTGCGCAGCGCGACATCGCTCTCGAGCGTCCGGCGCTGCCATTGGACCGAAGTCTCCGTCTGGTCGAATTGCGATTGCGAGTTGCTGAAGGCTGGCTTCGTCGCGGTTGCGCTGGCTCTCCACCTGATCGCGATCGATGCGCGCGATCACCTGCCCTTTCTTGACGATAGTAGCCTTCGTCCACATTCAGCTCGATCAGCTTGCCGGGAACCTTGAAGGAGATGTCCACCTGCGTCAGTTCGAGATTGCCGGAAACAGCTGAGCGTGTTGGTGTTCTGCCGGATGCAGCCGGCCGTAGACTGTAATACTCCGGCGGCGACGGCGGCGACGGCAACAAGTAGAAGAGATTGGGAAAATGAATTTTCGTTTCATGACGAGCCTCACTGGATCATGCTCTGGATCGTCCCGGTGGCGGTGCCGAGGTCGATGCGAGCGAGGTTGTAGTTGTAAAGCGCGTTGATGCGATTGTCGCGCGCGCGCGCCAGGCGTGTTTGCGCGTCGGTGACTTCGACGCTGTTCGTGACGCCGGCTTTGTAGCGGCGCTCGGCTTGCGCCACTTCGTTTTCGGCCAGCGTCAAGCCCTTCTTCGGCGGCCTTCACCTGCGCGTCGGCAGAATGCAGGCTATCGAGCGCGACGCGCACATCCAGTTCGATTTGATCGCGCAGATCGGCGGTGCGGATGGACTCCTGGCGAAATAGCGAAGCGCTTTCGGCGCGGCGGGCATCGCGGCGGCCGCCATCGAAGATCGGAATTTTGAGCGTTGCTCCGATCGCTGCGCGTGGGCAGTGCGCTGTAGACGCTGGTTCCGATGTCGCCGTAATTGGCGAAGGCGCTCGACCGACGGCAGGCGCTCGAACTTGGTGGCGCTGAAATTGAGCCGCGCGTTCTCTTCGCGGCGCTCGCTGCGCGCGCAGCTCGGCGCGATGCTGGTGCGCGGTGGCGAGCGCCTGCGCGGCGTCGACGCTGTCCATGGGGATGTAGGCTGAAGCTGGTCGGTCAGTTCGACCGGATTGTCGAGCTTGAGGCCGATCACTTTGAGCAGTTGCAGGCGCGTGCGGTCGACATCGTTTTCGGCGACCAGCAGAGCCTGGCGGTCGTTGGCGAGCTGCACTTCGGCGCGCGTGATTTCGATGCCGGTGCCGGTGCCCGCCTCTTTTTGCTGCTGCGCCAGGCGCAGCAGGGCTTCGGAGAGATCCACGTTGGCGTGCTGCGGTTTCGAGCGCGGCTTGCGGCGCTGGAGGCCGGCCAGGTAGGCGCGCGCCACCTGATCGGTAACCTGATCGTGGGTGCCTTCGTTGTCGGCCTTGGTGGCTTCGACCGCGACTTTGGAGGCCTGATAGCGGCGGATAGCGCTGAAGTCGAAAACGGTCTGGTTCACCGAGGCGCGGGCGTCGAGAACGTTGAAGGGGCCGACGAAGGTCGGGATGACTGAAGCCGGGAACGTCCGGAATAGCGAGGGTCGGGAAATTGAAATCCGAACGCCTTCAGGTTGACGGTTTCGTTCTCGTACTGCACGTAGCCTTCAAAATCGGGAAGTAGAGCGGCGCGGCTCTCGTCGGCCCGCGCCTCGGCCTGTTTCAAGGATCTCTTCGGCGAGCTTGACGCGCGTGCTGCCTTCGGGCGCCAGCGCGAGTTCGACCGCCTGCTTCATGCTGAGCTGCAGCACGGGCGGGCGGGTTTGCAATTGCCCGAACAGGGGCGTGACCAGGCTGACGAAGAGGAGCGTATTAATGCGTCGCATGTTGCATCTCCTTGGTGGAGGTGGCTGGTGTGGAGGCTGGCGCGGTGAGTCCCGCGATCAAGAAGGTCTTGATTCGTTGAGCGGTCCCTTCGACTTCGGTGACATCGCAGACGCCGTGCGATAACGATTCGAGCAGCCTGCCGGCGCCCATGGTATGGGTCATGACGCCAATGGAGAAGTGCATGCGCCACATCAAATCCGCTTGGGGAAGATCCGGCAGAGCACGCTGAAAAGCGGCCAGGAACCGGTTCGCGACTTCTTCCAAATGTTCCTTGTAAACGCGCTTGATGAACTCGCCGGGTTCGGTGTAGAGGCGGCCCATGAGCGGACCAAAATCCTTGGCGTGGGTTTGCAAGATTTCCAAAACCGGTCCAATGAAAGCGTCGAGCACGGTCTCGAGCGGTAGCGGTCCATCGCCGGCTTGGGCTTCACAGGCATCCAGCAGGGCGATCCGCCGTTCGTTGACCGGGCCCATGCGGCGGCCGATTACGGCGCGGACCAAGGCGTCCTTGGATTGGAAATGGTAATTGACGGCGGCGAGATTGACCTGCGCCTCGGCGGTGATGGCGCGGAGCGAGGTGGCCTCGAAGCCATCGCGGGAGAAGAGGCGCTCGGCAGTATCAAGGATACGATCCTTGGTAGACATACGTTTGTTTAAATTATACGTATGACTGATAGAGCCGTCAAGTAGAAGTTGCGAAATCCCGGTTTGTGATAGGCTCGAACGGAGGATTCGCCATGCGTACAGCGAGGACCCTGTTGCTATTGAGTTTGATTTCGATCCCGATGTTCTCAGCGGATCTTGCGCCGACGGGTACGTTGCGGGCGGCATTCTTGCGAACGAATCCGGTGCAAGGCCGGATCGATGCCAAGACCGGCGCGATTACGGGGCCCGTGGCGGATCTGGTGGGAGCATTAGCCCGGGAATTGGGCGTGCCGTACAAGATTATTCCGGCGGCTAATGCGCGGGAGGTAATCGATCGGTTGAACGCGCACACGGCGGATATCGGCTTTCTGGCGTGGGACGCGCCGCGGGCGAAGGAGGTCGACTTCTCCGAGCCGTACGCGTTGATGCTGAATAGCTATCTGGTGCGAGCCGATTCGGCGGTGAAGAAGTCGGCCGATATCGATCGGGCGGGACTGCGGGTGGGGACGGTCGGAGGGCAATCGCAAGAGGTCGTTCTGAAGGAGATTCTGAAGAAGGCGGAGATCAAGATTCTGCCGGCGAGTCCGCCGGTAGCCGAACTCAGCAAGATGTTGCTGAGCGGTGAGATCGATGCTTACGGCGCGAATCGGCAGAGGCTGGTCGAGGCGGCGGCCGAAGATCCCAAGCTGCGCGTGCTGCCGGATAACTTCTCGGTGGCGGAACAATCGATCGTGGTCACGAAGGGCGATACGTCGCGGCTGGTTGCGATCAATGAATTTATCGCGAAAGCACGGACTTCGGGGCTGGTGAAGTCGTCGCTGGAGCGGGCGAAGCTGATGGCCGGAATGGAAGTGGCGACGGGGCGGAGCCAGAGCCGGTAGGTCGCGGTAATCGTGGTAAAATTAAGGTCATCGCGCTTATTAAAAGCACCTAAGGCTTTGCAAAGCACGCAATCTTTCGATTGAATTCCATAGAGGAGATATAACGTGGCAAGTACGCAGAACGACGGCGCCCCGTCCGGGCCGTGGAAAACAGACAATTGGTATACCAGCCCCTGGAATTGGGCCGAACCGGTCCGGGAGCAGCTCCATTTCCCGAAAAAAGTCGAGTTTCATGACATCACGCTGCGCGACGGCGAGCAGCAGACCGGCGTGATCTTCACCAAAGACGACAAGATCCGCATCGCCGAGGGATTAGCCGAAGCGGGCGTGCATCGCATCGAAGCCGGGATGCCAGTAGTTTCGCCCAGCGACACCGCGGCCATCAAAGAGATCGTGAAGCGCAAGCTGGGTCCGCAGATTTTCGCTTTTTCGCGCTGCATGGTGGACGATGTGAAGCGCGCGGTAGATTGCGGCGTGCACGGGATCGTCATGGAAGTTCCGTCGAGCACGCACATTATTGAGTACGCCTATAAATGGAAGCTTGAAAAGGCGATCGAGCTGTCGATCGAATCGACCGCTTATGCGCACCAGCAGGGGTTGGAAGTCGTGTTCTTCCCCATCGACTTCAGTCGCGCCGAAATCAATTGGGTGTTGGACCTGATTACTCGCGTGGCCAAAGAAGGCTGGATGGACGCGCTGGCGCTGGTGGACACGTTCGGCGTTTTGGCGCCGCACGCGATGCAGTATCTGGTACGCGAGACCAAGAAGCGCATCAACAAGCGGCTGGAAGCGCACTTCCACATGGACTTCGGTCTGGGCATTGCGAACACGATTATGGCCGTGGCCGAAGGCGTGGAAGTAATTCACTCCACCGTGCTGGGTCTGGGCGAGCGCGCGGGGAACATTCCAATGGAAGAAACCGCCATGGCGCTGCTGACTCTCTATGGCGTGGACACCGGTTTGAAGTATGACAAGTTCACTAAGCTGGCGCGCCTGGTGGAGCAACTCTCGGGTCACAAGGTCGCATCAAATCGGCCCGTGGTCGGCGAGCAGCTCTTTAACATCGAGTCCGGCATCATCGCGAGTTGGTGGGCGAACTGCGGCGAGGCGCATGCCACTGAGTTGTTCCCCTATCGCTGGGATGTGGTCGGGCAGCCCGCTCCCAAGGTCGTCATCGGCAAGGGCAGCGGCATCGATTCCATCAAAGCCGCGCTCAAGAAGATGGGCGTAGAGTTCACCGAAGAAGAGGCCATGCAGGTTGTGATGGCCGTGAAGGAACACTCACTCGGGACCAAGCAGCTGCTTACCGACCAGGAGTTCCGGGGCGTCGTCGAGAAGACGATTCCTCATCGCATGGTAGCGGGCGCCGGTAAGGCCTAATTTTTGCCCAACAAGAGCCAGTTCGTAAGTGAGCTGGCTCTTCGTGTCTCAGCACAAATTTTATGAGAGCCATGGTACTCAGGGCGCCCGACGATGTGGCGCTGGAAGCGGTCGCGGAGCCAAAGCCGGGCGCCGATCAAGTGTTGGTGCGGGTAAGCCATAGCGGGATCTGCGGCACCGATCTGAAGATTTTTCATGGCGCGATTCCGGTTCAGTATCCGCGCATCATGGGGCACGAGATGGTGGGCGTGGTGGTGGAAGGCGGAGACGAGCGCATCCGGAATGGTCAGCGCGTGATCGTCGATCCGTGTCTTTTTTGCGGTGTGTGTTATGCGTGCCGGGCGGGCCGGACCAGCCTGTGTCCCAACGGCGGCTTGGTGGGACGCGATTCGAATGGCGGGTTCGCAGAATATCTCATCGCGCCACGCAGCCATGTTTTTGCTTTGCCGGATGCGATTGACAACCGGACCGCGCCGCTGATCCAGGTGCTGACAACGTGCCTGCATGGGCAGCGGGCATTGAACATTTTCCCAGGACAATCGGCGGTGGTGATGGGGCTGGGCGTAGGCGGGCAATTGCACGTTCAGTTGGCGAAAGCTCGCGGAGCGTATCCGGTGATCGGGATCACGCGGAGTCCATGGAAGCGGCGTTTGGCTGAGCAATTGGGGGCGGACATTACGCTCGCGGGTGGTCCGGATGCGGTCAAAGGAGTTCTCGAAGCAACGGGAGGACGGGGCGCCGATGCGGTGATCGAATCTACTGGCATGGTGCCGGCGATCTCGGACGCGATTACGATGGCGGCGCTAGGCGGCACGCTGCTGCTGTTTGGCATCGTGACCAAGTTTGAAGGCACGCTGCCGCTGTATCAGCTCTACTACAAGGAAATAACCATCGTCAATGGACGCGCGGCCAAGGGCGAGGATTTTCCCGCATGCATCGATCTGGTGGCGCGCGGCGCGGTGAAGCTGGAGCCGCTGGTTACTCACACACTGCCGCTCGAGGAATTGGAAAGCGCGATTCAGATGGTGGGGTCCGATGCCGGCGATCGGATGAAGATCATTCTTGAAAACGGCTGACAAATGCCGGGACTATAATAAACAAGGTAATTTTATGCGCGTCATCGACGAAAAGACCATCACGCAGGCTGCCCTCGAACAGATGTCCACGACAGAGGATCCGCGTCTGAAGCAGATCATGGGCGCCCTGGTTCGGCACCTGCATGACTTCGCGCGGGAAGTGGATTTGACTCCCGAAGAGTGGATTTACGCAATCGGTTTCCTGACTCAAGTAGGGCAGACTTGCTCGGCTTACCGGCAAGAGTTCGTGCTGCTTTCGGACGTACTCGGGTTCAGCAGCCTGGTTAACGCTCTGAACGACAAGCGCATAAAGGAAGGCCGCGGGCCCAAGGATCAGGACACAAAGTCCAGCTTGCTGGGGCCGTTTTATCGCGAGGATTCACCTAAGCTCCAGTTGGGCGAGAGCATCGCGGCGCATGAGCACCAGCCGGAGATCGCTTATTACGGCCGCGTCCTGAACGCCGCCGGCGGAGGAATCGCGAACGCTTGTGTGCAAGTTTGGCAGACCAATGAGGACGGTAAGTACGATACGCAGGTCTATGGGGGCGACGATACCGACGCGCGCGCGACGTTTTATACCGATTCGGAAGGACGTTATTATTTCCGGACGGTACGGCCGTCGAGCTACTCGATTCCGACAGACGGGCCGGTGGGCGACCTGATCCGCGCGCAACGGCGTCATGGGATGCGACCGGCGCACACGCACTTTTTGATCAGCGCGCCGGGACATCGCGAACTGGTGACGGCGCTTTACATGTCCACGGATCAGTACATCGAATCCGACACGGTGTTCGGCGTCTCGGCGTCGCTAGCAACCGAGCCGGGGACCGATCCAAATTCTCCGTTCCCGGAATTACCGAGCATTCGATATGATTTCGCACTGGTGGCGGCGCGAGCAGGCGAAACATCCGGGCGCGTGGGAGCGGACCCGGCGCAACTTGTGAAGCGGGCCGCCGAAGTAGTGCGCTAAATGCGCTAGCGAGTGCTGGACGCCGAGTCCTTGCGGCGGTCGATGTTCACTTGCGTGCAATCGGCCATTACATCGACGAACCTTTGATAGTTGCCGGTGCCCACGACGAACGGATTGGGTTGGCCCTTCTTGCGGTCCTTTAAGGCCGCCAGCTTCTCCTGGATGTTGTCGTAGAGCGAGTGGTTCTGAAGCTCGACGTCCACTTTCGCCTTTTTGGTTTCTTCCTTAAAGTGAGCGATGGACTTAGCATATGTCGCGAGTCCTTCATCTGAGATGGGCGCCGGCGTCAGGATGGTGCCGCCGAATATGGCCGCGACATGGGTCTTCCCGTTGTCCTTGACGGGGAAAATCAATCCCACCGAACCGGGCGTGTGACCGGGGATATCGTACGGCATGATCTTCTCGCCACCGAGCTCGATCGGCTGGCCCTCAGTGATCACCATGTCATGCTTTGGCAGCGTGGGTCCGGGACCCTTCTTCCCCTTGCCACCACCGCCGCGAGCTGCCGGAGGATGCTCCATGAAATCCCAGTCAGCTTGCGTCAGATAGACGTGCGTGCCGTAGTGGTCCTGAAAATAGGGAGCGCCGCCGAAATGGTCCGCGTGGCCATGGCCGAGGATGATCATCTTGACCTGGGCCGGATCCAGGTTGGCCTGTTTCATTTGAGCGAGCAGAACGGATTCGATTTCGTTCTGGTAGCCGGAATCGATCAGGATGATTCCAGCGGGGGTGGTGATGGCGTAGACGGTGGTTCCCGCCTTGCCGAGGGCGTAGACATTATCGAAGATCTTGGTCGGCTCAATGAGAGGATCGTTGGGGCTGTTGGCATGCGGCGCTTCACAGAAGAAGTGCGCTTCGGTAGCCCACATGGCGCCGCCGTCCTTCTTAGCCTTGGCGATAAGCGCCTTCACTTGTTCAGAATCCGGTTTCGATGGGGCAGCTTCGGGCGCTTGCGCCGGCAGGAAACAGGGGAGCGCTGCGAGCAGGGTCAGGCAGGACAGAACGCTGACGGGAGCGTTTTTTGACATATCTTGGTCTCCATTCTCAAAACTCCTTCGGCCGGGCCAATCGGAGCCGTCCGATGGCCAGCTTAATCCAGGACCTATGATTGTAGGACTCATGCGAGACCCCTGTCAAACGCGCGACGGGCGGTGAAATAGGCCGATAACTGGAAATGCAGAAAAATCTAAGATTTGTTTTCAGGCACTTACAATCATGCCTCGGGCGGGTGAGTAAAGCCTATTGGTAAATTCGGTCCAGGAGAGAGTTGTTCTGGGCGTTTTTCGAGAGAAGGGCGCCCGTTTTTTTATATGCGAGCGCCCGCGCACGCCAAAAGCACACAGCAAGAGCGCCGGAAAGAAGACGGAAAGTGCAAGTTGCCGGGTAATCGTAAACAAAGAATCGCAAGGCTGCTGGAACAGATTGAGGCGCAGCTGAATATTCGAGAAATGAAGATCACACTGGCGGATTTCATCCGGCTGACGCAGTTAGAGCGGGAATTAGAAGATGAAGAGCAGCCGAAGGAGATCATAGTCACGTGGAAAGATCCGCCGGAGGAACGCGCTGGGTAGAGATCAACTATACTCCGCTGCCATCCCAGCGTAAGTTTCACGATTCTAAGTCGCGATTCAAGGGATTTTCGGGACCGATCGGATCGGGGAAAAGCCAGGCTTTGTGCCAAGAAGCAATTCGCCTTAGTTACATAAACGCAGGGCGACAGGGACTGATCGGCGCACCGACTTATCCGATGCTGCGAGATGCGACTTTGACTAGTTTCCTTGAAATCCTAGGGAAGAATGGCATCCGACATGAACTGAATCGGTCGGAGCTGGTATTAGTGCTGAAAGACACCGCTTCCCGCATTTACTTTCGTTCCGTAGATGATTTCGAGCGGCTGCGCGGAACTAACTTAGCGTGGTTCGGGTTGGATGAGTTGACTTATACGGCAGAGGAAGCGTGGCTGCGGTTACAAGGCCGGCTGAGGGATCCATCCGCCAAGCAATTATGCGGCTTTGCAGTTTGGACGCCGAAGGGATTCGACTGGGTTTATCGGAAGTTTGTCCAAGAACAGGCGAGCGGATACGATGTCGTCCTCGCTCAGCCTTACGAGAATAGTCATGTACTGAATAAGGTACCGGATTTCTATGAGCGCCTCAAGAGCAGTTACGACGCGAGGTTTTTCGACCAGGAAGTCTTGGGCCAATATTTGAATGTTGAAGCCGGAATGGTGTATCACGCGTTCGATCGGTCACGGAACGTGAAGGCCCTCACAGTGGATCACGAAGAGCCCTTGTTCTGGGCACTGGACTTTAACGTCGATCCAATGAGCTCAATTGTGGCGCAGAAGCTTGGGGATGAGGTTCGGATCCTGGACGAAATTGTGTTGAGCAGAGCCAGTACCGCAGAGGCGTGCGAGGAGTTCCACACGCGCTATCCGAATCATCAAGGTGGAGTGGTGATTTATGGCGACGCATCCGGGCAAAGGTTACAGACCGCCGGAACGACGGATTACCAAATCATCAAAGAATACTTCCGGCGAACCGCGTATAGCAGCATGAAGTTCCGCGTGCCGCCGTCAAATCCGAGTGTGCGTGAAAGGATCGCGCTGGTGAATTCACAGTTGCTTTCGGCTGGTGAACAGGTTCACTTATTCGTCGATCCCCGGTGCAAAGGCGTAATTGCAGACTTCGAGGAAGTGACGTTTAAACCGGACACGAATGTAATTGATAAGGAGAAAGACTCGAAGCGAACTCACTTATCAGATGCACTGGGTTATCTCCTGTGGCAGGAGTGCCGTCCCAGGGCAAGCTTTGGGGAGCAAAGCCGGCGGTTGATTTAACAGAAGACAATCATGAATCCAAGCAATAGCAGCTTCGATATAGGGCAGGAACATCCAGAGTTTGCCGCGAAGCGAGGAATGTGGATCCGATACAAGGATCTCTATATTGGCGGCGAACAGTTCATTGCGAATGCGGACCGGTATCTGGTGCGACGGCAGAAGGAGCCAGGGGACGTCTATGCAGAGAGGCTTAGCCGCAGCTTTTACGAAAACTATATTGGATCGATCGTTGATTGGTATACAGCGACATTGTTCCGAAGGGAACCCGTACTTACATTTGAAGGGAAGAACGAGCGCGCGAGGCAGTTTTTCAGCACGCTGATTGAAGATTGTGATCTGAAGGGGACTACCTTCGCCGACTTTTTCCGGAAGCAATTTGTCGAGGCGCTGGTTTGCGGTAAGAGTTACACATTGATCGATTTTCCGCGAGTGAGCCAGGCGGCGGAGACACGCGCCCAAGAAGATGAACGGGGGGTATCTCGGGCATATTTGGTAAGTTACTCCGCAGATGAACTTATCAATTGGAGCCACGACGACCGTGGCCAATATCAATGGGTTGTTCTTAGAACGCGAAGCCTAAAAAAGAACCGCATTCAGGACTCCGCAAGGGGTAAACAAACGCGCTGGGCGTATTACGACAAAGAGCATTACCGGGTTTATGAACAGTTAGAGCAGGGGACAGATCGAGGGCGAGTCCAACTGATCGCCGAGGGACGGCATGGGTTGGCGAAGTTATCGCGAGTTCCAATTATAGAGACGCGGATATCCGAGGGCCTGTGGCTAATGAATAAAGCAGGATCGCTGCAGCTAGAGCATTTCAACAAGTCGAACGCGCTCGGGTGGGCCTTAACGATGGGCTTATTTGCAATGCCGGTTGTATATTCAGATCGCGAGTGGGACCAGGTTTTAGGGGAATCATACTACATTCAGCTTGGACCGCAAGACCGATTTGGATGGACTGAGCCGGCCGGAACCGTTTATCAGATCGCAGCGGACAATTTAACGAGGCTGCAGGAAGAAATCTATCGCGTATGTTATGTGACCCACGCGGGCGGCGCGGTTTCCGGAAATGTAAGCCAATCCGGACTTAGCAAGCAGCGCGATTACGCAATAACGCAAGAGGTCTTGCGGGCTTACGGCGACGCCGTGAAAGACGCAATGAAGCGAGTGTTACGCGCAATAGCGAACGCGCGCGAAGACGGGCTAAGCATCGACGTTACCGGGATGGATGAATTCGATCTTGGCGACTTCGGTACAGAATTGGACGATGCTGCGAGTTTGCTTGCATTAGGGATCCCATCGGCCACGCTGAAGAACCAGGTCTACAAGAAGCTCGCGTTTCAATTTTTGTGTGATGTGCGGCAGGAAGTAAAGGACCGGATTGGGCGGGAAATCGATGAAGATCACGCGCCGGGCGCGAAATAACCCCGGTCCGTGCGAGAAGTTCCGAGGAGGAATATGGATGAGACAAAAATAGGACAGCCGGAGCTGCGGTCCATTGTGCGTGGCGTGATCGAGGAGTTTGTTCAGGCTGAACGCTCGAAGGCAGAACCGGCCTACAAGGCGGAGCTGATGGATGAGCGCAAGCGGAGGGAGGACCTAGAGCGGCGCGTTAACGAGTTGGTTCAGGAGAATCACGCCAGCCGGCAGATGGCCGAAGAAGCGGAACGAGGCGCTTCCGTTCGCTCTGAATTGCAGCGGCTGGGTGTAGCCAAAGTGGATCTGGCATACCGTGCGGTGAAGGACGATATTTCACGCGCCGATGATGGACGGTTAGTCGCCAGGACTGGATTAGGCGAGCTTCCCGCCAGGGACTATCTGGTGCAGTTTGTCCAGGATAATCCGGAACTGCTGCCGGCACGGATTACGGGCGGGTCGGGAATGGGGTCGGAGCCGAAGTTTGCTCCTCAAGCAGGCGGACTGGATCTGGATCGGATTCGGCCGGGCATGAATCCGGAAGATCTCGAGAAAGTACGCCAAGAGGTTTCACGGGTGGCGCATCAGACGCTCCGTGGTCAATGATATGCGCCGGCATAGCCAAGCAGCATGAGATGAAAAAGAGAGGGACAATAAATGGGAACAATTACAGCAATTACTTCTGGAAATGTAGCGAATGCGATTGTTAAATTAGTGGCGGTAGATGCTCTTCCAGCATTGGTTAGTAACCTTGTTATGGGCAACTTGGTGAACCGCGACTACGAGCCGACGTTGGCACAGGCCGGTGATACCGTCAATGTACCGATACCTCCGACCCTGGTTGCCAACAATATTCTGGAGGGCGGGACGGTTCAACCGCAGAATCCGAGTTTGGGGAACGCGCAGATCGTCCTGAATACACACGCGGAGGCGACTTTCCAAATTCCGGATATAACCAAAGTATTGGCTGTGCCGGACCTATTAAGGCTGTATATGCAGCCGGCGGTTGTGGCCATAGCCGAGCGAATCGAATCCGACATTTTGAATTTGTACTCGCAATTCAGTTCGACTGCAGCCATCGGCACGGCAGGTGTCGTATTGACCGAAGCATCGATTGACACAGCCGAGACGGCGCTCTTCCAGGCCAAGGTCCCGGCCGCGGCAGCGAAATACCTGGTAGTCGATCCGACGACGTACTCCGCTCTCCGACAGATTGAGCGGTTCAGCGAATATTCGACAGCAGGCGAGGCGGGACTGCGGGCGCTGATTGACGGCACGGTAGGGAAGATCAAGGACTTCTTTGTATTCCGGTCCCAACTAGTACCGAAGACCGGAAGTAGTCCGGTAAACACACACAATCTCGCTTTCTCAAGAGATGCGATTGGCCTGGTAGTTCGCCGACTTCCTCAACCACTGCCTGGCACGGGAGCCATCGCCGAGTATGCGGAGATGGGCAACTTCGGAATCCGCGTGGTCATGAGCTACCAGCCAAATACCTTGGCTCAGCAATTCACGGTTGACGTTCTCTACGGTACGGCGGTTTTGCGAAACTCTTTCGGAGTTCAGGTTAATAGCTAACGGGAGAGGCGGAACAAGCGAGGGGACACGCATTGGAGTGTTCGCTCGATCTTTTGGGGGAGACCATGGATTTAAAGCAGTTTTATCACAAGCTAGGGATCATCGAGCAAGAGATCGCAGAGCCGCATGTAGTGGTTGTGAGTCATGAAACCTCTGACGGAGGGCGCGCCGGTCACAAGGCTGAGGTTTCTCGCAGAAATGCGGCCAGGCTCATTTTGGAGGGTCGCGCCCACTTAGCCACTCTGGAGGAGGGCACGGAGTATCGGGATCAAATGCAGCAAGCGTTTCAGGCGGCGCAACGGCGTGCTACGGCCGAACGAGTCCAGGTGAATCTGATCTCGGATGCCGATCTTCGAGCGATTAAGAGCGCAATTCGACCTGAGAAGCGTTAACGAAGACTGGTGGGATGATGGCTTTATTTACAGACGGACCACTGATCTCAACGGCGGAATTGCAAAGATACGAGAGCGGCATTTTGGGCGTTGCGAGCGTCGAGAGTATAGACTTGGCGGCAAAGATGGGCCTCGCGCAAGCTGAGCTTGCAAATCAGATTCTGCTTTTCTTGATGCACAGAATGCCGTCTCGGGATGCGTGGGAAGTTCAGTGGACCTTTCGGCCTCGTCGTGACGTGCGCGATGTGGTAGTCACAGAGCCGTTGCGGCAATGGCAAGCACACAAGACGCTTGCGATAGTGTATCGTGACGCCTACAACAATCAGCTGAACGATCGCTATTTAGGGAAGTGGGCCGAGTACGAAAAACTCGCGAAAACAAGCTCGCGCACTTATTTTCAGGTCGGGGTGGGAGTGGTTGCGGATCCTGTTCCGAAAGCGGCCATTCCGAACCTATCCGCGGTACCTGGCATGGGATCGGCCGGCACGTTTTACATCGTATGTACTTGGGTGAATCAAGCAGGGCAGGAAGGCAGTGCGAGCGATATCGGTCAAATCACGACGTCCGACGGGCAGCAGGTCGTTGTCACTCCGGTAAGCCCGCCATCGAACGCGGCGGGGTGGAATGTATATTTGGGCCTCTCTCCGATAACGATGGGGCTTCAGAATACCGTTTTGATCGGAATTAATACGAGTTGGACTGCGGAGTTGGCTCCGCAGCCCGGCAACTTGCCGGGACCGGGCCAATTACCGACATGGTTCTTTGTCGATCACCGCGAAATACAACGGGGTTAGCTGATGCTTCAAATTGCAATCGAAACTACTGGCAAGCTGGCTGGACTTCTATCTTCTCCGAACGGAGTGCCAGCGGCCGTGACCGCAATATCATCCGAGCAGGGGCTCGGGTTACCGGCCATCACCGCTCACCAAATCATTTCACAGAATGTGGCACCGGAATTGGCGGAGCATAGTACACCCAGTAAATACCCGCTTGTATATGTCTATTGCAGCAAACTAGCCAATGACCTGCGTGAGAAGTTTAGAACCTTTTCCGGCGATGCGCAGATGGTTGTGGAGGCACGAATATCGCAGGATCGACTCGAACATATTGACACGAACCTGCATGCTTATGTCGATGCAATTACCGGCGTTCTCGACAGCAGCCGCGGTGATTGGGGCGACGGAGTATTTTACGCGGGCGGCTACGAGATCAGCTTTGGCGGTGTGAAACAAGGAGGGCGCAACTTTTTACAGATTGCGAAAGTGACCCTGGTGGTGGAGATCAGCACGGACTAGGGCTTCCACAATTGATCAAGCGTCTAATTGCATATGTCTTATATTTCATCAAATGACAATCGTTTCTATGCCGTCTTAGAACAGAGTTACGGCAACGCCGCGGCGATAGCCACGAGCAACCGGATACCGGCCGTGAAGCTGACCACAAAGCAACAGACTGAGAAAGTTCAGCGCAAGGATAAGACGGGATCACGAACATTTCTGGGCTACCCGAGCGGGCTGCGAAGACAGACTAGCTTCCAATTGAGCACCTATATGGAGACTTGGGCCGATCAAACGGTTGTCCCTCCCCATGACCCGCTGTTTCAAGCTTGTTTAGGTGGAGCTGCCATGCAGTCAAATGGAGGAACAGTTGCCGCCTGGACTGCTCCATCTACGGTCGGATTCACGGCCCCACACGGCCTCGCGCCCGGCCAAGCGGTGAGCAGCGGAGGAGAGATTCGCTTTGTTTCCGCGATTGTGGACGCCCAAAATGTTCAGCTCAACGCTCCCTTTACTGTTCCGCCGGCATCGAATAGCCAGACCGGTCCGACCGCTACCTATCAACCGGCCACGAACCTCCCGAGCTTTACGCTCTTCGATTACTGGAGTCCTGCGACGGCGGTGCAACGAGTGATAGCGGGCGCCGCCGTCGACACACTCAGTGTAAAAGTTAATGGAGATTTCCATGAGTTCGATTTCAGCGGGCAAGCGTCCGACCTGTTAGATACGTCGAGCTTCGAAACTGGACAGTGCGGTCTCTCATCGTTTCCACCGGAGCCGGAAGTCAGCCCAATCAGCTATTCGATCATTCCAGGTCATCTCGGGCAGGTATGGCTTGGCAGCGCTCTAGAACAATTCTTCACTTTGACAACTGCGCAAATTTCGTTCAGTAATAACCTGGATCTGCGTGCGGAGGAATTCGGCGCACTTCTTCCGAGTGCAATCGTACCGGGGCAGCGCAGCGTATCGATCAAATTCAGTATCTATCAACAGGACGACTCCGCTACGGCTGCCCTATACCAGGCGGCGAGGCAAAGGTCGCCAATCAGTGTAATGCTTCAACTCGGTCAGCAACAGGGTCAGTTGTTTGGACTTCACATGGCAAGCGTTGTCGCGGAAGTTCCGGGCTTCGACGATTCGGAGAAACGGCAACAATGGCAGTTTCAAAGCTGCCGCGCGCAGGGGAGCAACAATGATGAGATTTCTGTCGCGTTTGGGTAGTATCGAAGCACGCGTGGCCGGGATGGCGGGGCCTCTGGCATACGAGAGTGTGGTCAGCTTCGATTCAAAGACGCTTGCAGGAGTCAGGTTTGCGGTTAATCGGGTCTCTTTGGGCCGGCGAATGGAGCTGAGCAAACGAGTCCGTGAAATCAGTCAAAGAGCAGAGTTCCTGGGAGCGAGCAACGAAGTACAGGAGAAAATCGAGGGGAGCATTCTGGCCCAGCAGATCGATGCTATGTATCTGCATTGGGGGTTGGTAAGGATCGAGGGGTTGACAATAGACGGCGAAATCGCCACCACTGCCCACCTGATCGAAAGAGGGCCAGAGGAATTAACTCGAGAGATCGTGGGCACGATCAAAGGGCAGTGTGGTCTCAGTGAAGCAGAACAAAAAAACTGATCGTCGCATTTCACTTTCAACGAAGCAATCAGGCCGCGTGGAAATGCGACATTTGCCGCAAAAGCGGCCTGGAGAAGAAGCGCCGATGTGGATGGCTTAAAGAGTCATCCTTACCTTCTGCTCAATTGATATGGGTGCGCCAACGAGTATCGTTGACAACTTGCCCGACCTCGTACATTTCGAGCGAAAGCATTTCACTGCTGGAGGAGTATCACGCGTGGAAGCTTTTTGGGATAGCAGATCTTTATCAGCTGCCGGCGCGGACGGTGGAAGCGATCTTCATTCTAGAGAACGAGCTGAGGTCCGAAAGCAACGATGGCTAGAACCAACTTGGATGATTTGCTGTCGAACAGCGCCAGCTCCGGTTTTTCGCGCACTGACATAGCTCAGCAGCTTATACAGATCGCCTCGGGTGCGTCAGGCGGCTTTAACGCCAGTGGCGGAGGGTCGGGCGTTTTGAGCAGCACTGGGTCGAATCAAAGCATCAACGAACAGATCTCGTCACTTACCGCTCAGATGACGACTCTTGTTTCGGCTCAGCAGATACAATTAGCAGCACTGCAAGACAATACGCAGACTCTCACCCAAGCTACGCCATCGCAAACCAGCGGAGCAAGTACTGCAGGCGGCACGGCGGCGAGCATTGCTTCCACTTTCTTGGGAGGCAGTTCTATTCTTTCTCCGATACTCGGCGGCCTCCTGGATGCTTTTGGAGTTGGCGACAGCAGTCAACCAGCGGTGGCCCCGACGCCATTTTTGCTGCCGGCCCCGGTGCAATACCAAGGCGGCATTTCCGGGAACTCTCCCGGCCAGGTGGAACCGGTAAATTATGGAGCGAGTGGGCAGCCTAGAGCGCAGACGTCGAGCTCGACGCCGCAAGTCAATATACAGATAAGCGCCATGGACAGTCAGTCTTTCCTGGATCACAGCGATGATATCGCGAGCGCCGTAAAGCAGGCATTACTGAATTCACATTCGCTGGGCGACGTGATCTCAGATTTGTGACATGAGTAAGTTTCCCACTTTTGAAAACCGGCGCCGTTTTGCAATACCCGGCGCAGAGAACATTCGCCTTCTCGACCGCAATTGCGAGATTTATCGACGGCTCCGAACAGCGGTTTCCCATGTACGACACTCCACTTCATCGATGGATCATTCAGCTTGAAATGTTGGACGACAGCGAACTGCATCAGCTTCGAGAATTCTTCCGAACGCAGAGTGGCGCTGCTGGAAACTTTACCTTCACGGATCCGTGGGACGGCACCATTTATGAGAGCTGCAGCTTTGTAGAGGACGAGATGATAGACGCTCTAGTAGCGGAGTCGAACGCCAAGACGTCGCTGACTGTTGCGGAGAATCGAAGCTGAAATGCTCTATTACCCTCAACTCAGTAGCGGTTCAGTAGGCCAGTTCCCTATAACCCGGCGGACTGTTACGCGAACCGTTACGAACAACCTTGTGGATGGAACCACGATACGGATGGCGGATCTTAGCGCAGGACTTGTCCAATGGCAGCTTCAGTATTCGGGCCTCACAGACAACGAGTGGTCGTCGATTGAACAGTTCTTTCAGAGCGCGCAAGGGCGTCTGAACACTTTTACGTTTCTCGATCCGACGGACAACTTGATGATGTGGAGCGAGGATTGGACCCAGCCGGTGTGGACCGCTGATCCGTTACTGCAGGTTTCCCTGGGAGTCGCGGACCCTTTGGGCGGAACCGGCGCTGTGCAGCTAGCGAATTCCGCCCAGACAACGCAACGCGTGTTACAGGCGATCGCTGGCCCAAGCGGGTTTCAATATTGTTTTAGCGTTTATGTCCGCTCTGATTCTCCGACCACCGTAAACCTGGTGATGACATCGCAAGGACAGGATTCACTGTACGAGATTTCACCGGGCTCGGCATGGAATCGTTTTGTCACCCCCGTGGTCCTACCAGTCCAGCAGGATGGCATTAGTTTCGGCTTGCAGTTACCTGCCGGGGTGAGGATCGATGTCTTTGGCGCGCAGGTAGAAGCACAGATTGCGGCCAGCGTTTATAAGAAGAATATTGATCTCGGCGGCGTTTATTCAACCACTCGATTTGATTCTGATTCCCTGACGCAGATCACAGGCGCGCAAAATCAGCACTCCTGCACCGTAAATCTAGTCAGCCAACTCAATTTAACTTAAACACCGGGTGCTCGCACTGCGACGGCTGCGTGAGTGCGGGAGAGAAAGGTTCGCGCGGAATGGCCACGATCAATGACCTAAATGCTCTAAAGGAGCAAGAAGTTCCTGGTACGCCACTGCTGCTCTTCGATTGCACGCTAAGCTCGGGCGATGTCGAGCGATGGAGCACTCACAACGTCACCGCGAATGGGCAACAGTATTTGGACCGCGTCTTAAAACACAATGTGTTTAACCTCGAGTCCTCTCCCGATGCGGCCACAGACGGCGTCTCAAACGTATCAATCACTCTCGCCAATGCGGACGCTTTCCTTTCCTCGATCGAACGGAATATCGGCTGGAAAGGCGCTTGGCTCACGGTTACATTTCTATTTTTCGACTTAACCAACGGCGTTGCTCTTTCGGACAGCCAAGTCGCATTTCACGGCGTTGCGAATCCGCCCGACGAGTCCACCGAGTCCACGCTGCGCCTGAGCTTTACCAGCCGCTTGAACTTACAAAAAGTGTATCTGCCGGAGGTGCGGATTCAGAATCGGTGTCCTTGGAATTTTCCGTCCACTGCAGAGCAGCGCCAAGAGGCGGTAAGTGGCGGCACAACCGGTCAGTTCTCGCCGTTCTATCAGTGCGGTTATTCGCCCGATCAACCGAGCGGTGTAGGGAACCTGAATGTTACTGCGCCTTTCACGAGCTGTGACTATTCGCGCGCGGAGTGCCAGCAGCGCGGAATGTTCAGCAGCGACAATCAGAACAACCTTACGAGCCGATTCGGAGGAATCGAGTTCGTGCCCGCATCGATCATCGTCCGCACCTATGGAGAGAGAGGCTCGCACGTTTCGACGCCAGTCCCAAATCAAGCGCTTTACAATGACTTCGTTCCACTGATCTATGGTACCGGATGGTATCAGCCCCCTATCGTGTTTGCGCGCAATGACGGGAATCTCACGTCGTTCGAAGTGTTATTGGGAGTGGGAGTGCTCACGGCGGTCTTGAAAGTCATCGTAAATTCGATCGAGATCCCCGTGGGGGTTGCCGGCACTAACATGACCGCGACTGGCTGGTACAACGTCGTCACGCCCGGAACCAGAAACGGCAGCTTCGATCTTAATTTCACCGATTCCTCGGGAAACCCACTAGGCGACCCTTATGGAAGCATGGGGATGCTGTCGGTAGTCGTACCAAACAGTATCTCCAATGGAACTTCCCTTCCTGAGATTGATGTCTTGATCCAGGGGCTCCAACTGACTCGCTTCGATTCGAATGGTAATTACTTGGACACTACCTTCACAAATAATCCCGCGTGGGTGCTGCTGGACGTCCTGCAGCGCAGCGGCTGGAGCCAGTCGGAGTTGGACTTGCCTACTTTCGCTTCCGTAGCTCAACGTTGCGACGCGCTGGTCGATACGGTGGACCTGAACGGGAATTCCACCTTGATTCCGAGATTCCAATGCAACTTGTTGCTCACCGGCCGGCGCAGTGCGGGGGACATTGTGCGTGGGATCCGAAACGGTTCCGCGATGTATCTGACTTTCAGCACGGCAGGACTGCTCCAGCTCAACGCGGAAGATACTTTAGCGGTTCAACAGCCCACGCTGCCGCCGGGAAGCAACAGCACGGAAGCGTTGAACGGAGGATGGCCCGCCTACGAGTTCGGCGATAATGCATTCTCCGGCATCCTCCGCAACAGTAACGGAAGCGTGTCTCTAAGCGTCTCCTCGCGTAGCACGGCGGATACCCCGAACCAGTACACGGTGGAATTTCAGGATGAGTTCAACGAATATCAGCAGGACAGCCTCCTCTTAGTTGATATCGATGACGCCCTGCTCACCGGACAGGAAATTACTTCATCACTTACTGTGCTCGGATTACCGAATGCTGATCAAGCATCGAGAGCGATGGCTCTCCAGTTATACAAGTCAACGCAGGGAAATACCTATGTTGAATTTCAAACCAGCGTAAAGGGAGTAAGCCTCCAGCCGGGTAACATAATTACGCTCACTTACTCCAAGGAAGGCTTCACCCGGCAGCCTTTTCGAATTACGAAGATATCGCCCGGAATTAACTTCTTCAATGTTACGCTAACCGCTCAAATTCACGACGACGACGTGGTACACGGTCGTCGACTCTGACTCCGCCGGACTCGGGCGCCAACCCGGCTTTGAAGTTGGCCTGCCCCGCCCGCTAGTCGGTAGCGTCCTGGACAGTAACGGGAACCAGCAGTTTGGCATTTCGCAGTCATCGGAAACCGCTAGTGATGGGACCATCGAAGTAGATCTGTCCGTCTCATTCTCCGTTCCCGCCAAACCGATGGCCAGCAGCGCCGGGATACCGTTAGTTGGACTGAATCCGCAGATCAACTCCACAGGTGGCACGCTTACTAGGCGGCCAGACACTGTACTATGCGGTCAGCGCGGTGGATGCCAATGGCGCCGAGGGCGGCCTTTCCTTCAGCGTTATGGCGAGTGTTCCGGCTGGCACCAACACCAATCAGGTCACCCTTGGAACGTTAAGCTTCTCCTCGAACGCCAGTTCTTTTTGCGTCTACCGTGGAACGAATCCGATCCAACTATTGCGAATCGCAAGCAACCAAAGTATCGCCGCGCAATTCATCGATACGGGAGCGTTTGCCACGCTTCAGGGGCCGCCGGATTACAACTACGACCATGCGGATTTCTATTGGCGCTTGGAGCTACAGCCGGAAGAGGATGCGAATATCTACTCACCGAACAGCGTGGGCAACAACACTCTCAACATGCTTCCCAACGAGTATGTGGGCGCCACAGTACGGATCTCGCAAGGCACCGGCTCAGGACAAGAGCAGACCATCGCCGCGAACACCGGCACTACCGTCACGACTACAACAAATTGGGCATTGCAGCCTGATGCGACCAGCGTGTTTCTGGTGGCCGACTCCACATGGCAATTTGGAGCTACCAGCAACGCCTCACCCGTTTCGTTTGTGGTGCCGAATCGGGATGGCGTCACGATTCATGTATCCGGCCGGGCAGCGAACGTGGCGGACGAGGAATGCTCGTTCCAGCTATCGCCGCTCACGCGTTGGCGCATCTCCGGCGCCGCGGGCGATACCCAGGACACCGACGTTCCGCCGCAACCTACGTTCGGATTATCAGCCACGGGACAAGGCAGCGTCGAGATCTCGGCAATCGGATTTTCGACCTTGGACAACACGCTGACAATCAGTGCCGGAACCTTGACGCTGGCCTATTGGGATGAGGTGAACCCGCCCGCGCTCATTCCGCAGAACGTCGCCCTGGCCGCCACCGATACCGCGCTGACATTAGCCACGGCAACCTCGGCTCAGGTTGGCGATCTCATCCAGATTGAATCGGAGATTGTCTCCGTCCAGACCGCGGTAGATAACGGCACTTCTATTCCAGTGACGCGCGGGTACGACGGAAGCACCGCCGCCAGTTACGCTGCTCAAACTCCCCTGTATTTCCTCGCCAAGAAGACTTTCGTTATGGCCTTTGCGCCCGACTTCTTCGGAAGTCCCGCCAGTGGAAGCTACACGTTCCCGGTGAGCATCCCCGATGTTCGCATTGCAGCAGCCGAGTTGTTCGTCACCAATTCGCGCGGAAACAGCCCGGTCGCGGCGCAGTGCTTCACCAATACCACCGACCAAGGGCTCCGTACGCTTTCCGGAGGTCAGCTCTCCATCCAAGTGGAGGGGCCATTGGCCATTCAAACCAACGCCGCGCCATTTCTGATTATGGACAGCGCTCATTCGGTGTCAGATATATATGCGGTTGTGCAACAAGCCGCGCTCAACGCCCCGATCGTCCTGCAAATCACCCAGAATTCGCAGCCCTATTGCCAGCTCACCATTCCCGCCAACGCGACCATCTCCAACACGGTCGATGGATTCGCGCTCGGACCTTTGGCCGTGAACGCCCAAATTGGTCTCGATATCCTATCCGTCGTCCAAGACACCAGCGTCCCTCCCGGCAGCGATCTCACCGTCACCATCCGCTTATGAACTTCCGTCGGCTCCGCGCCACAACGCCTCCTGCATTAGACTAAAAATTGTCATGACCTCTCTGAGAATTCCGTTGCTGTTCGCTCTTCTGGCCTCAACAGTTCTCGCCCCGGCGGCTCCCCGCTCCCAGATGCTGACTTGGATCATCGACGGCGTCAAAAGACAGGCCATCGTCTACGCGCCTTCCAAAGAAAGCGCCAAAGCGCCGTTCGTTTTCTCTTTCCACGGCCACGGCGACGACATGCAAAACTTTCAAGGAGTCGGAATCCAGGACTTTTGGCCGCAGGCCGTCGTCGTTTATCCGCAGGGCCTGCCGACCTCCCGCACCGGCGAACCCGCGCTGCCGGGGTGGCAGACCTCCAAGGGCACGTATAACGATCGCGATTTGAAGCTGGTCGACGAAGCGCTGGCGTCTCTCCGCGACAAAATTTCAAATCGACGACTCCCGCATCTACGCGACCGGATTCTCTAACGGAGCCATGTTCACTTATCTGCTCTGGGCCGAGCGTCCCAAAGTGTTCGCCGCTTTCGCGCCGGTCGCTGCCCGCCTAGGTCCGTCCGTCACGCTAACCGTGCCCAAGCCGCTGCTGCACATCGCCGGTCAGAACGATCGAACCATCCCTTTCGACGCCCAGAAGCAGGCCGTCGAGGTTGCCCGCCAGGTCGACGGCGTTTCGAAAAAAGGCGAAAACTGCGGTCCGTACTGCACGTTCTATTCATCCGCGAACGGGTCGCCCGTGATGACCGTCTTTCACCCCGGTGGTCATGAATACCCCGACGGAACGTCGGAGACGATCGTCAAGTTTTTCAAACAACATCCTCTGCAGTAGGAACCGCATGAAAATAGGATTGTCCGCGTGAAACGCTGAGCATTCTCGGCCCATGGCTGCGGTGAAAACTGCGTCAATTCACCCAATCGCCGATCGCTCCCAAAAGCCCTGATCCATCCAAAGCCCCTTCCACTGCTTGCAGCCTGCGTATTTTGGCGAACTGAATGCAGAACCGAGCAGTGAGGCTATATGGGTAAAGCTCAAATACTTATCTCGCTCCTCCTCGCATCTTCTCCCTAACTGCCTGGTCCCAGAACGCCGCTCCCACGGGCGTTCCGGCCAAGATCGTCGTCACTCTTGGTCATCACTACGGTCACGTGCCGCCTGTGCTCACCAAAGACGATCTCATTGTCCAGCAGCAGCACGCGCCACTGACCATAACCAACTTGACGCCACTCCGCGGTGAGCAGGCCGGCCTCGAACTATTCATCCTGGTGGACCACTGCTCCACCTGCGAAGCCCTCTCCAAGTTCGAGGAACTGCGCAAGTTCATCGCTTCTCAACCTTCCGGCACCTCGGTTGGCATCGCCTACATTAAGGATGGCTGGCTGGAAATCGCCCAGCAGCCGACTCCGGATCGCGAGCGCGCCATCCAGGCTCTCAGTCTTCCCGCCGGTAGTAAACCGTTCAGCCCCTACAATGCGCTGACCGACCTCATCAAAGGCTGGAAGGTGGATTCCTGCCGCCACACCGTGCTGATGGTCTCTAACGGAATGGATCCTGCCGCGGCCGACGGGCAGCAGGACGCATCGGCCGAAGCCGCCATTGCGGCCGCACAACAAGCCGGTGTCACCATTTACGCCATCTATCATCCCAGCGCCGATTACACCACCGCCGACTATTCGAAAATCTACACCGGCCAAGTCCTGCTCGCGCACGTTGCTGTCGAAACCGGCGGCGAGGCTTATTTCCTGGGCTTTGGACCGCTGCCTTCGCTCGCGCCATTCCTGGCCGACATCACCGACCACCTTGCGAACCAGTACTCGCTGGAGTTCCTCGCCAATCCCGCCGATGGCCCCGGCGGACCTCGAGCAGATCTCGGTAAGCAGCAAGATCCCCGACCTGGAGCTCATGCTGCCGGCTAAGGCCTGGATTCCGGGTACCGGCGGAGCATCCCAAAAACACGTTGACGATACCGGGAAAGCGCCGATGAAAGGCATCCTCAAACTCGCGTACAAGCTGCTGGTCAACGACAAGGCGAAGTTCACCGCGCTGCTGGTCGGCATTACGTTCGCCGTGTTCCTGATGATCGCCATGACCTCGCTGTTCGCCGGCGTTCTGAAGCGAGCCTCGGCGACGGTCATCAATATCGGCGCCTCCATTTGGGTCATGGACCCCTCGGTCCAAACCGTCGCCAACACCATCGGCATGCCGGATTACGTGCTGGACGCCGTGCGCAGCATACCGGGCGTCCATTACGCGGTGCCGCTTTACTCGGGAGGCGCTCTGGTGAAGCTCGCCGACGGCGCCTATCAGTCCGTCACCGTCGTCGGCCTGGACGACACCAGCCTGTTCGGCCGGCCGCGGCTCCTGCAGGGCAAGATCGAGGACATCTACGGCGAGAACGCCTTCATCGTCGTCAAGGACCCCGAGTTTCCCAAGACTGGAAAACCCCAGCGTCGGGACCGAGTTCGAGCTGAACGATCACCGCGGCGTGATCGTCGGCATCGCCCAGGTGTCCAGCAGCGGTCTGTTCGGCGTCCCTACGCTCTACACCACCTACTACCGCGCGCTTCAATACATCCCCAACCCGCGCTTCACAATTTCTTACGTTCTGGTCGAGCCCAAGAGCCCCGCCGACATCGCCAACGATCAAGCGGCAGGTGCAGAAGCTCGGCTATCTGGCACTGACCAAAGACGAGTTCATGGCCAAGATCTCGGACTTTTATATGTTCCAGACCGGCCTGGGGATGAACCTCCTGATCATGACCGTCATGAGCTTCATCGTCGGCCTCTCCATCTCCGGCCAGACCTTTTACACCTTCGTCCTGGAGAACCTGGAGAAGTTCGGCGCGTTGAAGGCCATCGGCACCAAGAGCCGCGAACTGATCGTCATGATTCTGTTTCAGGCCAGCTTCACCGCGCTCACCGGCTACGGCTTGGGAATCGGGCTGTGCGCTCTCACCATCGCGCTCGCCAAGCTGAGGCTTCCCGACTACGCCGCCATGATCACGTTTTGGAACCTCGCGCTGGCCTTCGTCATGGTGGTGATCATCGCGGCCGTTTCCAGCTATTTCGGCGTGCGCAAGGTATTGCGGATCGAGCCGTTCGACATCTTCCGAGGCTGATATGCCGAACTCCAGCCATCACAGCAACCGGCCTGGTCAAGTGGTTCGGCGAAGGCGAGGCCCGGACCACGGCCTTGAGAGAGGTCAGCCTCGAGGCCTATTTCGGCGAAATGCTGTACATCGTCGGGCCCTCCGGCAGCGGCAAGACCACCTTGCTGAGCGTGCTCTCCGGCATTCTCAGGCCGGATTCGGGCACGGTCTCGGTGGAAGGCGCCGACATCTGGAGTCTCGAGCAGCGATAAGCTGGCCGATTTCCGCCTGCACAAGATCGGGTTCGTCTTCCAGGATTACCACCTGTTTCCGCGCCTGACCACCGCCGAAAACGTCGCCATTCCCCTCATCCTCAAGCGCAAGAACTGGGACGACGCGCTCGCGGAGGCGCGCAAGTATCTGGAGATCGTCGGCCTGAAAGGCGCGCGCCGAGCTTCCGCCCGTCAAGCTGAGCGGAGGCGAGCAGCAGCGCGTGGCCATCGCCCGCGCCATCGCCGGACAGCCCGACATCCTGATCATGGACGAGCCCACCGCCTCGCTCGACGGCGATACCGGCCACTCCATCGTCAGCTTTGTAAAGAAGAACATTCTTCAACGAAAAGCGCTGCATCCTGATCGTCACGCACGACAGCCGGATCTACGAGTTCGCCACGCGGATTTTGAAGATGGAGGACGGCCGGCTCGACCGGAATCGAGACAGGGAGGCGCTGACATGAGAAAGCTTTTGTTCGTATTGTCGTTTATCGGCCTGCTGGCCGGATGGCGTGGTCGCCTATCTCTCGGCCATCACCCAGCCGCCGCTGCCGCCGGCTTTTAGTCCCGCCGACCAATCCGTATTCCCAGGGCATCTACGCCGAAGGCATCGTCGAGAGCGATCAGCCCAGCGGCGAAAACATCAACGTTTATCCCGAAGTCTCGGGCACGGTGAAGCAGATCCTGGTCGCCGAAGGCCAGGCAGGTGAAAAAAGGCGCAGGTTCTGCTGGTGATCGACGACTCCATCCAGCGCGCCACCGTCGCAGCAGCTCGAATCGCAGTCGCAGGCCGCGTTCACGCTGCTGCAAGAGTTGAAGGCGCAGCCGAGAAAAGAGACTCTGGACGTCAACGAAGCGCAGGTGGTCGCCGCCGCAGGCGGCTCTGAAAACCGCTCAGGACGCGCTGCGACAAGCAACAGGCCGCTTACGAGCTGAATCCGAAATCGGTCAGCAAAGACGCGTTGGACAGCGCCGCAAACGCGGTCGCGACGGCCAAAGCCAATCTCGACGTGGCCGTGCAAGCAGCGCGACTTGACCAAAGCCGGCGCCTGGATTTACGACATCAACAACCAGGAGAAGACGTACAACGCGCTGTACAAGTCGTATTTATCCGCCAGCGCGTTGCTGGCCAAATACACGCTTCGCGCGCCCGGCGACGGCAAGGTGCTGGCGATCAGTCCCATCGCCGGCAGCTATGTCTCGGCGCAGGGCGCCTACGACACCTACACACAAGGCATGACTCCGGTTCTGGTGCTGGGAGCTCGCAAGCTCACCTGAACGTGCGCTGCTACGTCGACGAAATTCTGGTGCCGCGCCTTCCCGACCCATCCAAGATGAAAGCCCAGATGTCGGTGCGCGGCTCCGACGTCAAAATTCCGCTGCAATTCGTCCGAATGCAGCCGTTCGTGTCGCCCAAGATCGAGCTTTCCGATCAGCGGCTGGAGCGCGTGGACGTCCGCGTGTTGCCGGTCATCTTCCGGATCGAGAAGCCCAAGGCCTGCAACCTGTATCCCGGCCAGCTGGTCGACGTTTACATCAGCGAGTGAGGCAAGTTATGGCCAGACGATTTCATGCGATCGCTTCGATGACGCTTGTGGCCATGCTGCTGACGGGATGCAGCGTCGGTCCGAAGTATGTCAAACCCACCGCGCCGGTCGCGCCCGCGTACAAGGAAGCCGGCGACGTCCGCGACCGCATTCCGGATTGGAAGCCGGCGCAACCCAGTGACGACCGTGGCTCGCGGCAAATGGTGGGAAGCCTTCCACGACCCGCAATTGAACCGGCTCGAAGAGCAAGCTGAATATTTCGAACCAAAACATCGCCGCCGCGGCGGCCAATGTCCAGGCGCGCCCGCGCGATGATCCGGGAAGCCCGCTCGCAGTACTTTCCCAACCGTCACGGCCAATCCCGGCATCACAAATACGCGCTTGTCCACGGGATTCGGCAAGTCCCTGGGCGTTAACTTTCCCACTTACTCGCTGCCGCTGACGGCGTCCTGGGAGCCCGATCTATGGGGTCGTGTGAGGAACAGCGTCCAGGCCAACACATTTGCCGCCGCAAGCCAGCGCCGCCGACCTCGAAAACGTGCGCCTCTCCGCGCAAGCCGATCTCGCCGCCGACTACTACGAGCTGCGCGCGACAGGATGCTCTCAAGCAGGTGCTGGATTCGACGGTGAGCGCCTACCAGGAAGCGCTGGAGCTGACCCGCAATTTGTACCAGGCCGGACTGAGCAACGACGAAGCGGTCGCGCAGGCCGAGTCGCAGCTTCAAGCCGACTCAGGCGCAGGACACCAACCTGGGCGTTCTGCGCGCTCAGTACGAACACGCCATCGCGGTGCTGGCCGGTCAGCCCGCCTCTACTTTCTGCGCTGCCTCCGGCCGAGGCAAATAGGCTTACGCCACCCGTCGATCCCGATTGGCGTTCCCTCCCAACTTCTCGAGCGGCGTCCGGATATCGCCGAGGCTGAACGCGCGGTCGCCCAGGCGAATGCGCAGATCGGCTTCGCGAAGACCGCTTTCTTTCCCGCCCTCACCTTGAGCGCTCAGGCCGGGTTCCAGAGCCTCTCGATCGCGAACTGGTTTGCGTGGCCCAGCCGCGTCTGGTCGGTCGGCCCAGCCTCGCCGAAACGATTTTCGACGCCGGATTGCGCCGCGCCACTGTCCAGCAGTATCAGGCGAGCCTACGATCAGACCGTCGCCAACTACCGGCAAACCGTGCTGACCGCCTTCCAACAAGTGGAAGACAATCTGGCCGCGCTCCGAATCCTTTCGCCAAGTGATCGAGCAGCAGGATTCCGCCACCGAGTCGGCCGCCCGAAGCCTGCGCGAAGCCGAGGCGCGCTACCAGGGCGGACTCGATCCGTACCTGAACGTGATCGCCGCCCAATCGGCGCTGCTGAGCAGCCAGCAGTCCGCGGTGAATTTTCGAGCGCAACAAATGGTGGCCAGCGTCCAGTTGATCAAGGCGCTGGGCGGCGGATGGGACGCAACTGCATCAGCGGTCAAACCCTGACCCTCACCACGACCTTCTGGCAACCGGTCTTGTTAGAATGAAGTTCCCCCCGCACAATGCTAGACCGTATTACCGTCCACGGCGCGCGACAACACAACTTGAAGAACATCAACGTTGAGATTCCGCGCAATACCTTCACGGTGATCACAGGGTTGAGCGGCTCGGGAAAATCGTCGCTGGCCTTCGATACGATCTACGCGGAGGGTCAACGCCGCTACGTGGAGACGCTTTCGCCGTACGCGCGGCAGTTCCTGGATCAGATGGAACGGCCGGAAGTGGACTCGATCGACGGCCTCAGCCCCGCCATTTCGATTGAGCAAAAGACCACCAACCGAAGCCCGCGGTCGACGGTCGGGACGATCACGGAAATTTACGATTACCTGCGCGTCTTGTACGCGTCCATCGGCGTTCCGCACTGTCCCAACTGCGCTCTGGAGATTTCGCGCCAAAGCACGGAGCAGATCCTGCAGCAGATTCTGGCGTTGCCGGAGGGCGAACGGATCATGATCCTGGCGCCGATCGTGCGCGGGCGGAAGGGCGAATATAAAAAGGATCTGGAGAAGCTGTCGCGCCAGGGATTCGTGCGCGCGCGAGTGGACGGCGTGCTGCGATCGCTGGATGAAGAGATCCCGCTGGACCGGCGCAAGAATCACACCATCGAAATCGTGGTGGACCGGCTGCCGCTCAAGCCGGGGTCGGAGAAGCGCATCGAGGCGTCCATCGAAACCGCCGCCAAGCTGGCGAATGGGCTGGTGATTGTCGCTGCGGTGAATGGCGAAGAGAAGCTCTATTCGCAGAAATTAGCTTGTCCGAATTGCGGCGAGAGCATTCCGCAGCTGGAGCCGCGGTCGTTCTCGTTCAACAGCCCGTTCGGCGCGTGTGAAAACTGCCATGGACTCGGCAGTACCTGGAGCTTTGACGCGGCGAAAGTGATCGTGGATGCTTCGAAACCGCTGCTCGACGGGGCGCTGGGGCCGGCGGCGAGTTCGTCCTACATGCAGCAACAGCTCACGGACGCGGCCGCGCGGTTCAAGATCAAGCTGGGCAAACCTTGGGAAGAACTTCCGAAGCGCGCGCAAAAGCTGCTGCTCGAAGGGAGCGACGATTTTCCCGGCATCCTGCGAATTCTGGATGAGATGTACGAGGAAGCGAGTTCCGCGGTACCGCGAGTGGATGATGGACTATATGTCGCCCGCGGTCTGCTCGGATTGCAAAGGGCGGCGCTTGCGGCCGAGCAGCCTGGCGGTGCGCGTAAAGGGCGTGGGCATCGCCGACGTAACGGAGATGTCGATCGATCGGGCGCTCGCGACGGTCAAGGAATGGGATCTCAATCAACGTGAGCATCAGATCGCGGCGCGCGTGATCGAGGAGATTCATAACCGGCTGGAGTTTCTCACGGCCGTGGGGCTGAACTATTTGAGCCTGGCGCGGTCGGCCGCAACGCTTTCGGGCGGCGAAGCGCAGAGAATTCGCCTGGCGACGCAGATCGGCTCGAAGCTGCGCGGCGTGCTGTATGTGCTGGATGAGCCATCCATCGGGCTGCATCCGCGCGATAACGATCGGCTGCTGGACACGCTATCGCGGCTGCGCGATATGGGGAACACGGTGCTGGTGGTGGAGCACGACGCCGAGACGATCGAGCGGGCCGATTACGTGATCGACCTGGGGCCGGGCGCGGGGCGGCTGGGAGGCTGTTTAGTGGCTTCGGGAACGCCGCGCGAAATCGCAACAAAATCCGGCGTCGCTGACGGGCCAATATTTATCGGGGGCCGCGAAGATCGAAGCGCCCTCGGGACGGCGGCACGGCAACGGGAAAAAATTAATCGTAAAAGGCGCGCGCGAGCATAACCTGAAGAACATCACGGTCGAATTTCCATTGGGGTGCTTTATCGTGGTGACGGGCGTGTCGGGAAGCGGCAAATCGACGCTGGTGAACGATATCCTGTATCGCTCGCTGGCGCGCGAAATCTACGGCTCGCACGATGCTCCCGGCGCGCACGATTCCATCGAAGGCCTGGAGCAATTGGATAAGGTGGTGGAGATCGATCAGTCGCCGATCGGGCGAACGCCGCGCTCGAATCCCGCGACGTACACGGGCGTCTTCACGCCGATTCGCGATTTATACGCGATGCTTCCGGAATCGCGCGAGCGTGGCTACAAGGCGGGACGGTTCAGCTTCAACGTGAAAGGCGGGCGTTGCGAGGCGTGCCAAGGCGATGGGCTGAAGCGCATCGAGATGAATTTCTTGCCGGACGTGTATGTCACCTGCGACGTGTGCCATGGCCGCCGATACAATAGCGAGACCTTGCAAGTGAAATACAAGGGTCATTCGATCGCCGACCTGCTGGAAGCAACCGTGGAGGACGCCATCCCGGTGCTGGAAAATATTCCGCTGATCCAGGCCAAGCTGCAGACGCTGCACGATGTGGGCCTCGGCTACATTCATCTGGGGCAATCGTCCACGACATTGTCGGGCGGCGAAGCGCAGCGGATCAAGCTGGCGCGCGAGCTGAGCAAGCGGCAGACCGGGCGGACGCTTTACATTTTGGATGAGCCGACCACGGGACTGCATTTCGAAGATATCAAGCACCTGCTGGCAGTACTTCAGCGTCTGGTGGACCTGGGCAACACTGTGATAGTAATAGAACATCAACTTGATGTCATAAAGTCGGCGGATTGGGTCGTCGATATGGGTCCCGAAGGCGGGGAACGGGGAGGGAACATCGTAGCCGCAGGCACGCCGGAACAAATTTTGCGATTCAAGAAAAGCCACACCGCGCACGCGCTGGAGAAGGCAATGCGAAACGGAAAGGTCGCATGAGCAAGTATGCTCAGGAGCCTCTGAGCTTTGAAGGACTGAAGACCATTCCGATCCAGGCGCGCGGCGGCAAGGTTCGCTTGGAGCATTTCGGCCGGCCCTATTCGGGCGGAGGCGTGGCTGGATTACTCGATTCACTTCCTCACATACTGGCGGCAGATGCGTTTCGCGGCGTGATCGAACGGATCGTGGAGGCGCGCGCCCGGAAAAAAATGATCTTGTGGGGACTGGGCGGCCACGTCATCAAATGCGGACTGGCGCCGGTTCTGATCGATTTAATGCGCCGCGGTTCGGCGACCGCGTTCGCTCTCAACGGCGCGGCTGCGATTCATGATTTTGAGATCGCGATCGCCGGGCAGACCAGCGAGGACGTGGAAGCCGTGCTTCCCGACGGCAGTTTTGGAGCGGCGGAAGAGACCGGGCGCGAAATGAACGCAGCGCTGAACTCGCAGGACGGCTTTGGCGAGGCGCTGGGGCGTCACCTGGAGAAGATCGCCGATCCGCGCTACGCTGGTTCCAGTTTGCTGTACGAGACTTATCGCAACGGCACACCGGTGACCGTCCACGTCGCCATCGGAACCGATACGCCGCACACGCATCCGGCCGCGGAAGGCGCTGCGATCGGGCGCGCGACGCATCACGACTTCCGCCTGCTCTGTTCGCTAGTGAGAGGACTGGATGACGGCGGCGTGTACGTCAATACCGGGTCGGCGGTGGTGCTGCCGGAAGTTTTTTTGAAAGCGGTTTCGGTGGTGCGGAACCTGGGACATCCGCTGACGAACTTCACCACGGTGAATTTCGATTTCCTGCAACACTACCGTCCGCGCGTGAATGTGGTGGAACGGCCGCATGCGCGGGCGGGCGGTCAGGGTTATTCAATCACCGGCCATCACGAGATCATGATCCCGTTGCTGGCAGCCGCCTTGATTGAGCGGCAAGCATGATCCCCAACGAGCCGGGGAGCGAGGCGCTGCCCGCTATCGGTGTTCCCCCGGCAGTCGCGCGGGAGCCGTTCTGGGATTATAAGGACCTCCTGGTTTTTGTTTGTCTCCTGATTCCGAGCCTGGGGATCGCGGTGCTGGCCACCGGACTACTGACGATTTTCACGCGGCTCAGCGCACCGCTCCGGCTGTTCCTGCTGCAGATTGTGTTCTACTTTCTGATCTTCGTTTCACTCGGCCTGCTGTTTCGCACGCGTTACCAGCAGCCGCTGTGGCGCTCGCTGGGTTGGAAGCCGCTGCCGATATCGAGCGCCGCTCTAAGCCTGTTCGCGGGGCCGTTGCTGGCGCTCGCGCTGGCCGTGCTCGGCGTGATCCTGCGCACGCCGGAGATCCCGCTTCCTTTTCAACAAATGCTCAGCAATCGCGGCACCGTCGTGCTGTTTGGAATTCTGGTGGTACTGCTCGGCCCGTTGTGCGAGGAACTGGTATTTCGCGGCTTCATGATGCCGCTCTTCATTCGCACGTTGGGAGCGGCGCTCGGGATCGTTTTCACGGCGGTATTGTTCGGCTGCGCGCATGGGTACGAATACGCATGGTCGTGGCGGCACATGGTGCTGATCTCGACGGCGGGCGTGACGTTCGGGTGGGCGCGCTACAAGACCGGCTCGACGGCCGCCGCGGCTTTCATGCATTCGACGTTCAACCTGACACAGTTCGTCGCCTTTCTGGCGCAAGCCAATACGACGTTATGATCGAGACCATCCGGTGGACGGACGCGGGCGTGGTGATGATCGATCAGACGGCGTCTTCCGCGCGAAGAGCAGTACGTCACTTGCACCGGTTATCAAGAGGTGGCCGAAGCGATCCGGAGCATGGTGATTCGCGGGGCGCCGGCCATCGGCGTGGCGGCGGCCATGGGGATCGCGCTGGGGATGCAGCAGGCGCGGTCGGCGGATGAATTTGACGAAATCTGCGAGACGCTGGCGGGCACGCGGCCCACGGCGGTAAATCTTTTTTGGGCGATCGAGCGAATGCGGCGCGTTTTTTCCGAGCTGGGCGGCCGTGCTCTCGAGGAGATTCGGGAAAGGCTGGTCGCTGAAGCGCAGCAGATACGTCTGGAGGATCTGGCGATCAACCAATGCATCGGCAGGAACGGCGCGCCGTTGATCCCGGATGGCAAGACGGTGCTGACGCACTGCAATGCGGGAGCGTTGGCGACGGCAGGATACGGAACCGCTTTGGGCGTGATTCGCGCGGCGGTGGCGGCGGGCAAGAAGATCGATGTGTTCGCCGATGAAACGCGTCCGTTCCTGCAAGGCGCGCGGCTGACGATTTGGGAACTGCAGCACGACGGGATTCCCGCCACGCTGATCACCGACAACATGGCCGGCCATTTCCTGCATTCCGGCCGGATCGGCTGCGTGGTGGTGGGCGCCGACCGCATCGCGGCCAACGGCGACGTGGCCAACAAAATCGGGACTTATACGCTGGCTGTGTTGGCGAAGGAGAATCAGGTGCCGTTCTATGTGGCCGCTCCGATTTCGACGTTGGACCTGAGCATCGAGTCCGGCGACGAGATCCCGATCGAGCAGCGCGCTGCCGCTGAAGTGACGCATGTGCACGGCGTGGCGGTGGCGCCGGAAGGAACGCGCGTCGAAAATCCCGCCTTCGATGTGACGCCGCATCGGTACGTGACGGCGATCATTACGGAGTGCGGCGTGGCTCGCCCGGATTTTTCTGAATCGCTGCGGAAGCTGATAAGGTGATCCTATGCTTCGCTCCGTTTTGTGGCTGGGATTGATCGGCGCAAGCGCGCTGTTGGCTTCGGGCGAACTTTCGAATCGCCGCGCGCCAGGCTTTGCTCTTCCGGATCCGGAATACAAGCACTATTACGATCTGCAGGACTATCGCGGCAAGGTGGTGTTGATCGACATCATGTCGACGCACTGCCCGCATTGCCAGTTGCTCACTACCACGCTCGAGCAAGTGAAGGCGCGCTACGGCGACAAGGTTGTGATTTTGGAAGTGGTCCTGCCGCCGGATAATCAGACCACCATCGCGCAGTATAAAGAGGTCAATAAAGTGACGGTGCCGATGATTTGCGACATGGGGCAGATGACGGCATCGTATTTCAAGGCGACTCCGCAGACTATGCAGCACGTCGACGTGCCGCATCTGTTCGTGATCGATCAGCAAGGGACGATCCGCAATGATTTCGGCTACGGGGAGCCGGTGTCGGGGCCGATTTTCGAGGGGCCGGGGCTGTTCAAGGAAATCGACAAACTTCTGAAGTAGCCGTCTCACTTCCCTTCGCCGCGACTCGCGGGCGTGCTCAGAGCGCTAAAATAAAGGAAAACGAAGTAATATGAGCACCGGCAAGCAACATTCTGGTCTGCAGCGCTACGCTGCGTTTCTCGCGATCTGCACTTTACTCCTCATTCTGATCGGAGCCGCGATCACGAGCTTCCAACCACCTGTTCCGAACATTTCTGTCTCCAGCGCAATGGCTGCGGAGCGAGTGTCGCTGGAACAATGGCACCGTATCTTGGCCTATGCGGTGACAGTCCTCGCACTCGGTTTGGTGGCGTGGTTGTATGCGGCACGCAAGGGCGGAGCCGCACGCTGGCTGGGCTGGACCGCACTAGCGTTCGTCATCCTCGAAGTTGGCCTGGGCGAGGGGGCGGTTGCTCAGAAGTTGCCGGACGCTCTAGCGTTTTCTCACGCGCTGCTCGCGCAAATTTTGTTTGCGACCGTAACGGCGGTCGCGATATGCACGGGGCCGGGATGGGATCGAGAGCCGGAGCTGGTGGAAGATCGATTTTCGATTCGCACCATGGCGCTGATCGCGCCCATTCTGGTGGCGGCGCAGGTCGCGCTGGGAGCCGCGTACCGGCACAAGGAGATGGGCGTATTAACGCACATTTTCGGGGCGTTCGTGGTTGCGGTTTTTATTCTGCTGGTGGGATGTCTCGCGGTGAAGCAATATCCGCAGCATGGCGCGATTCGGCCGGCGGCGGTGACGTTGATGTCGATCGCAGGCGCTCAAGTTTTATTGGGATTCGCGGCGTTCCTGTTACGGCTCCTGACCGACCAAGTGACGCCGGCGGTGGTCATCATCACGGTGGCTCACGTCGTGACTGGGGCCTTGACGTTCGCAGCCAGCGTCTTTCTAGCGATTCAGATCCGCCGCAACGTCCGCGCCGTTTCCGCTGCGTGTGTGGAGCCCAGCGTGAAGGCTGCCTCGTCCTGAAGCGGGCTGAACGATCTGTTGGGCATGCAGGTTACCCAGCGGCTCTACCGGCCCTTCGTAATAGCCGATCATCCGGCCGAAGGAAACCACGCCCACCCAGAGAATCAGCGAAAGAGCAGCCGCTACTTTTGCCCGGCTGGGAATCACGGGCGACTGATCGAGTTGCGCGGTGTTGTAATAAACGCTGCGGTGAAACACCAAACCGTGCACGCCGAGGAGAAGTAAGAGCGTCATCTTGATCCAGAAATACGGATTGATGTAATACTTGTCAGCCTCCGAGCCAGCCAACAGCAAGCCGCAGCCGATCATGACAAAAAATCCGATGCGCTTCCAGTTGCGAAGTTTGCCGACTACTTCGGAAATAGTGAAGCCTTTGAGCGTCCAACCGAGCAGACGCAGGTTGGTCGCCAAGATCATGCCGCCAAATAAGGCGATGCAGGTGAGGTGCGTGGCAAGGATGATCGGATACGCATATGCAGAACCGGCGAAGTCCTGCGCCCAATCCATCTGGGCCAGCGATTTTGCCATCGAAAAAAGAGACATAGAAGTTCTCCGGTCTATTGAAAAAAGGCGATAAACAGGCCGCCGAAGACCACCGAGACCCACAGGACCAGCGAGACAATCGCGACCGAGGCGCTGGCGGCCGTTGACGCGGTCTCTGACAGCGCGATCTTGCGGTGAATCGTGTAGTTGAACAGGATGGCTAAAACCAGACAGGTGATTTTGATCTGGAAGGCTGGATTCTCGAGGTAATGGACGGGATCGGTGAGAAACAGAACCAAGCCCCCAAGGATTACGATCACCAAAGCGATCAGCGTCCACGGTGCGAAATTCTTGAGCAACTGGGGCGTGCCTTTGCGGCGTAGTCCCACGCCGAGCAGACTGAAGTCGATGAGCGCGATGGTCCCGATCCCGACGCCGAACCCGACAATGTGAAAGATTTCGCAAGCCGGAAAGATCCAGCTCACGCTATTGAGCGCCGTGGAGACCGGGTTGGCCTGGAGAAACAGCATTTCATTCTTCCTTTCTGGCCGGCGCTCGCTGCACGCCGTCAGCGAGTATATCACTGCGCAGATCAGCGATCCAACGCGAGCACGCGGCGGCAGCTACGACGAGTCCGACCGCGGAGATGATCCAGCTGGTCACCGCACCCCAAAGCAGGCACATCAATCCGACGGCGAGCAGCGGGGGCGCATAGCTCGGACGAGGCAATCGCTCGGGAAGCGGCTTGTGCCACTCGGAGTTCATCGCAAAACCTCCTGGCGTTCGGGCGCGGCGTACCAGCGCGCCACGTTGGCGAGAATCGCCGACAGGTAGACGAAGCAGCCGGGCACCCACATTAACATGCCGCCGAGCTGCTGGTCGCTTTTGGGGTCCAACCCCCAGCCGTCGCGAATCAGATGCAAAGCGCCGAGCGGATCGCCGGGCGCCAGGTACGCCGGATACGCGCCGGGCGGAGAAAAAGTAAGCAGCGCGCCCAGCAGGCTGCAGGCCGTGCAAGCGCTGAACAGATAGAAGATGGACGGCAGGGGCGCCAGACGCCGTGGTTCCAGAGGCGTCAAAACAGGCCACCAGAAAATTGTTCCGGTCACCAGGAAACTCAGGTGCTGCACGACGTGAAGGCCGTCGTTCGAAAGCGCGGCGTTGAACAGCACCGGGATGTGCCACAGGAGCATCGTGCCGACGCCCAGCATCCAGGAGACGGGCGGGAGCGCCAGAGCAAGCTCGATTCGCCGCATGAGACGATGTTTTAGAGCCGCCTCCGCAAGGAAGGCGGGGGTTCCGAGCAGGAGCAGAATTGGAATGATCAAGGCCAGCAGGAAGTGCTGGAGGACGTGCGCGCTGAAGAGGTAGGAATCGCCGATGGTGTCGATGGGCGAGACCAAATCCAAGAAGAGCAGGAGCACGCCGCCGAGGAAATAAGCCGCGCAGGCGGGCGCGCGCTTCCGGGCGATCATGAGGTATGCGATCGCGAGCGCTAAGCAACCCGCCAGCACCGACGGCTCGAAATCCCACGCCGAAATGAGCAGTTCGCGGGTGGTCATAAGAACGCCCACAGGTACACGATGGAAAAGATTGCGATCCAGACAGCGGTCACGAAATACCAGTACAGGGCCACGGTCTGGACAGCGATCGATCTAAATTCGCCCGCCTGGAAAAGAAACACACTACCGAGTAACAGTATCCCTACCGCGACATGCACCTCATGGCAGGCTGCCAGAATGAAGAGCGCTGCTTCCGTTGCGCCGTACGAAAACAAACGCAGATATTCGTCGCCCTGTGCAACGATGAACGCTGCGCCAAGCAAAATCGTCGCCGCAAGCCAGCCCCGTACCACGTTTGCGTTATGCCGCGTAGAGTTCACTGCAGCGCGCCACATCGTAAAGCAACTGGCTGCGAGACAGGCGGTGAATATGGCACCTGCGCCGAAAGGCCAGCTGTGGAAGCGGAGCGGAGCGGAAATAAACGAACGCCACAATGAGCATGAAGAAAAACACGGCTTCGCTCAGAAGGAACATGCGCCATGCCTAATCGCGCGCGCCGAAGCATTATCGTACCTGCGCCTCGCTCGGGTCGTGACGCCAGTCGGGCGTTTCCGGATGCTTCTGGTCCCACAGCGGACGCCTGCTTCGCACCAGCGGCACGCGCTCGAAATTGTCCGACGGCGGGGGAGATGTGGCCAACCACTCCAGCGTCCAGGCATCCCAGGGGTCGTCGCCGGCGCGAGTTCCAAAGGCCAGGCTGATCACGACGTTCACGCAAAACACCAGGATGCCGAAGACCAGAATGACCGCACCGAAGGATGAAATCATGTTGAGCACGCCCCACCACGGAAGGTTCGGATAGGTGTAGACGCGGCGGGGCATTCCGAGGAGTCCCAGGATGTGCTGGACGAAGAAGGTCAGGTTGAAACCGATGACCACGAGCCAGAAGTTCCAGCGGCCCAGCGTTTCGTCGAGCAAGCGGCCGGTGATCTTCGGGAACCAGTAATAGACGCCCGCAAACAGCGCGAAGGCGGTGCCGCCGAACAGAACGTAGTGGAAGTGCGCGACGACGAAATACGTGTCGGTGAGCTGCCAATCGATGGGTACGGTGGCGAAGGCGACGCCGCTCAAGCCGCCGACGGTGAACTCCAGCAGGAACGCGATCGCAAACAGCATGGCGGTGGTGAAGCGGATGGAGCCGCCGACCATCGTTGCGGACCAGCTGAAGATTTTGACGCCGGTGGGCACGGCGATCAGCATGCTGGAGGCGGCGAATATCGAGATGAAGATTCGCCCGAGCGCTACCGCGAACATGTGATGCACCCAAACGCCGTAGCTGAGGAACGCGATCGCGACGGTGGACGACGCCACGAAACTGTAGCCGAAGATGGGCTTTCTGGAAAAGACCGGGATGATTTCGGAGATCATGCCGAACGCGGGCAGGACCATGATGTAGACTTCGGGGTGGCCGAAAATCCAGAAATAATGCTGCCACAGCAGGGGCGAGCCGCCGTGCGCAGGATCGAAGAAATGCGCTAGCCAGAAGGCGGTCGATCAGAGAGCATCACGAGGGCAGCGTTGAGCGCAGGCAAGGCGAACAGGACCAGCACCGAATTGACGAAGGTCATCCAGACAAACAGCGGAACGCGGCGGAGGGTCATGCCGGGCGCGCGCAGCGTGGCGATGGTGACGATGAAGTTGATCGCGGAGGCGATGGTTCCAGCGCCAAGCAGCAATAATCCGAGCGCCCAGTAATCGAGGCCAGCGTGGGGTGAGTAAGTCTTTTCGCTCAGAGGCGCGTAGCTGAACCAGCCGGCATCCGGCGCTCCGCCGGCCGCGAAGCTGAAGTAAAGCAGAAAGCCGCCGCAAATCAGCAGCCAAAAACCGAACGCGTTCAGGCGAGGAAAGGCCATGTCGCGCGCGCCGATCATGAGCGGGACCAGGTATATGCCGAAGCCGATCAGCACCGGCATCACGACCAGAAAAATCATGGTGGTTCCATGCATGGTGAAGATCTGGTCGTAGGTTTCGGGCGAGAGGAACTTCAGATTCGGGAGCGCGAGCTGCGTGCGCATCGCCATGGCTTCCAGGCCGCCGACGATGAAGAAGAAGAGCGACGTAAGTAAATACAGAATGCCGATGCGCTTATGGTCGATGGTGGTGCAGGCCAGCCGCCTTCTGGTTCACTGCGGAATGCGCTCTACCGATGCCGTGGAAAATGCTCATGGATGCGGGTTCAGCGCCTGCAGATCTGCCGCAGAGACGCGCTGGTCGGGCATGTGGTTGCCGGGCTTGATGGATTGCGGACTACGTGATCCAGCGGCGGATGTTTTCGGGAGTATTGGGCAGTTCGCCGCCCAGGAGTTTTCGGCGAGCTAGATGCGCGAGCGATGGGCCCGCGCGATGACGTTTGCACTCGACGCCCGCAACGGCGTGGCAATCGGAGCATTTGTCCTGCTCGAAGAGACGCGCGCCCGCGGCGGCGAGATCGGTAGTGGGCTCGGCCGGCGGCTCGGCCTGATGGTTGTACCCAGGCGGAAAAATCGGCTATCCGAATCGGCGACCACGAGGAAGCGCATCCAGGCGTGCTGCATTCCGCAGAATTCCGAGCACGTTCCTTGGTAGGTTCCGGCCGCGTCGCTTCCAGCCAGATGTAGCTGGGCCGGTTCGGCACCGCGTCCATCTTGCGAGCCAGCTGCGGCACCCAGAAATCGTGGATCACGTCGGCGCCTTCAATCCGTGCAAGCAGGCGCTTCGACGCCGGGATATGAATCTCGTTGGCCGTAACGGCGCCGTTGGGATAACGGGCCTCCCACCACCACTGATGTCCGGTAACGACCAGATCGGGCGGCCGGTCGGGATTCAGCGGCGCATCGACAAACGCCATGGTCCGGATGGTGACGACGAATAGGACAAGGACGATGAGCAGCGGGATCGCGGTCCAGATGGTTTCGATCCTTCTGGAGCCGAAGTGCTGGCGCGGTTCGGAGGTTTGGCCGCGCGAACGATACCGCACCAGGCTGTAGGTGACCAGAGCCGGCGACGATGAGAAAAATGATCGCCGCAAGGATGAGGACGTTGGAGAACAGCGCAGAGATAGCCGAGGCTTGCGGCGACTGCGGACTAAAGACAGGACCTAAGCCATGCATCGAGCGCTGCTAATTTTTGGCCGCCTTGGGGGGCGCCTCGGGGCAAGTAGGGCAAAAGCGGTAGGTTTCGTGGCAAGTGAAGCAGGCTTGATACAGCGGTTCGCAGGCAGTAAATACGGCGTCCGGATTCTTGGCCTTGGCCGCCGGATAAACGCCTTTGGCCGCGTCCACCAGCATCTGGACGTGCTTCTTCCAGTCGGCCGTTTCGACCGGAACCAGACCGCCGGTCTCCTTCTTCCGGCCCGGCATGAGCAGCAGATTTCCCGCTTCCGCTATCAAAACTGCGCTGGTTTGAACCGCGGTCCACTCGGCAGCGGTTTTGGGCGCATGCTTAGTGACGTCGAAGATCGTATTCGAGCTGGGGAACATGATGCCGGCCATGATGTCCGCGAGAACGCCGAACGGTTTGAACGGAAACGTGGGCGCCTGCGCGACGGCGGCGGTCGCAAACAAAAGAAAAATTCCGATACGTGTCATTGGAATACATAGGGGCGTTCTATAAACGACGCTGCAGCTCGCTCACGCTGACTGGATCAATACGGTGGGCATGCAAACCGAAGGGCGTCTCAATGTAGCCGATCCCGCGGCCGGCAATGGCCACGCCTATCCATAACAGCAGTGAAAGGCTAGCGGCGAGTTTCGCCCGTCCCGGCACTTGCGGAGCGCGATCAATGGCAGCCGCATTGTTATAGACGCTGCTTCGAAAGATCATGGCGTGGACAAAGATCAGCGCGAAAACTGTCAGCTTGGTACGGAAGAAAATGTTGTAGTAGTATTCTTCAGCCTTGCAGCAGAACAGAAGAAGGCCGCAGGTCGCGGTCAGAAGGAAGCCGATGCGTTTAGTCCAGCGAAATTGATCCACTACGTCCGATACTGAATGGCTAGTCATCGCCCAACCGAGCAGGCGCATATCGGTCATGAGGATCATCCCGCCGAACAGCGCGATGCCGACCATGTGAAGCGACATGATGATCGGGTAGGCCCAGGATCCTTCACGCAGGTAGGTGAAGAACCCGAGAGCCTGAACCCAGAGAGCTAATGAAAGAAGCATAATCAGCTATCGCTCAGGCTGAGACCTTGACGTATAAACGCGATAAAAATGCCGCCAAATACCACCGCCACCCACAGCAGGAGCGACACCAGCGCCACCAGTTTGGTTGATCCGGGCGAGGCGCCACGCATCACCACCCTGCGATGGATCGTGTAATTAAAGGTGATGGCGAGAATCAAAAAGACCATCTTGAGCAGAAACGACCAGTTCAGGTAGTACATGTCCGGGTCGGACGAGAAGAGCAGCAACCCCGAGAAGATCACGACAATGAGGGCGCTCAGGGTCCACAGCCCGGTATCCTTGGCTAACTCGGCGGGCTTCTGGTGGCGCATCCCCCAGTTGAGGAGGCGAAAATCGACGATGGCGACAGTGCCGACTGCAGCCGCGAAGCCGACGATATGGAAGACTTCCAGGACCGGAAAAATCAACGGGGATGAATTGAGCGGGTTCTCAATCAACATTTATGACCCACCGTGTTGGCCGCATGTATGCCCGGTTGTCCAGTTTAATACAGAAAGCTCGCAAGGTGGGCAGGAAAAGCAGGCGGGCAGGTCAACTGATGGTTGGTGACCGGTCGCTAACCGGGTTCGATCGTCTGATTTGGCCGACTTGAGGAGATTAAGCGTCGCGCGCAACGCCATGGCGCCCGCCACCTGATAATCTGAAACTACATGAGCGAGAGCCTTACTATCACTCTGCCCGATAGCAGCCAGACGGCCGCGCCAACTGGGAGCCGGCCCCTGGACATCGCCAAATCGATCAGCCTGCGGCTGGCGGACGACGCCGTGGTGGCGCGCGTGAATGGGGAATTGTACGACTTGACCCGCCCGCTCGAAGGGGATGCGAAGGTCGAGATCCTGACCTCCAAGAATCCGGAGGCGCTTCAGGTGTACCGGCACTCGACGGCGCACCTGCTGGCGGCAGCGGTCCTGGAGCTGTTTCCCGAGACGAAGCTCGGGATCGGCCCGCCCACGGACACCGGGTTTTACTACGATTTTGAGCGCGAGACGCCGTTCACGCCCGAGGATCTGGAGAAAATCGAGGCGCGGATGTGGGAACTGCAGGCCCAGGCTCTGCCGTTTGAGCGCATCATGACTCCGAAGGACGTGGGGCTAAAGAAATACGCCGACGACTGGATGAAGCGGCAACTTATCGAGGAACGGGCCGGCGAGATCTTTTCCGAATACACGCTGGGACCGCACTTTATCGATTTTTGCCGCGGCCCGCACGTGCCGTCGAGCGCCCGGATCAAGGCGTTCAAGCTGCTCTCAGTGGCCGGGGCGTACTGGAAGGGCGATGAGCACAATCCACGGTTGCAGCGTATTTACGGCACGGCGTTCTTCAACAAGAAAGATTTGGACGCCTACCTGGCGCGCCTGGAGGAGGCCAAGAAGCGCGATCATCGCAAACTGGGACAGGAACTGGACCTGTTCAGCATTCAGGAACTCGCCGGGCCGGGTTTGATTTTCTTTCATCCCAAGGGCGGGCGCATCCGGAAGATCATCGAAGACTGGATGCGGGACCAATATCTGAAGCGCGGTTATTCGCTGGTCTACACGCCGCACGTGATGCGCCGGGATCTGTGGAAGATCTCGGGGCACGCCAATTTTTATAGCGAGAACATGTTCAAGCCTATGGAGCTGGACGACGCCGAGTATCAGCTCAAGCCCATGAACTGTCCCGGCCACATTTTGATTTACAAGGACAGGCTGCGCAGCTATCGGGACCTTCCGGTGCGCCTGGGGGAACTCGGCACGGTTTATCGTTACGAGCGTTCGGGCGTGATGCACGGCCTGATGCGCGTCCGCGGATTCACGCAGGACGATGCCCATATTTTCTGCACGCCCGAGCAGATCGAAGATGAGGTGGTGAGCTGCCTGCAGTTCGCCATCGACGCGCTGCACACGTTCGGGTTCGACGACTACGAGGCCGAGCTTTCCACCTGGGATGGAGGGGCGAGCGGCAAGTACGACGGCACGCCGGAGCAGTGGGAGCTGGCCGAAAACGCGCTGAAGCGGGCCGTGGAACGGCTCAACATGAAGGTGAAGGTGATCCCGGATGAAGCGGCGTTCTACGGACCCAAAATCGACGTGAAGCTGGTGGACGCGATTGGCCGGCTGTGGCAGCTATCCACCGTTCAGTTCGACTTTACACTTCCGCGGCGGTTCGAGCTCGAGTACATCGCCGACGATGGCAAGAAGCACCAGCCGCTGATGGTCCATCGGGCGCTCTATGGGTCGATCGAGCGCTTCTTCGGTATCCTGATCGAGCACTACGCCGGCGCATTTCCGGTATGGCTGGCCCCGGTGCAGGCGGTGGTGCTGCCGATCACCGACCGGCACATCGAGTACGCCAAGCAGGTGACCAAACGTCTGGAGGACGCGGGATTGCGCGTCACGCTCGACGATCGGAATGAAAAAGTGAATCTGAAGATTCGCGAGGCGCAGTTGCAAAAAATTCCGTATATGCTAGTCATAGGGGACCGCGAAGCGCAGACCGAGAGCGTCTCGGTACGCAACCGGAAGCACGGGGATCAAGGCGCGCAGCGGGTGGAGGACTTCCTGACGGGGATCCGGAATCTGATCGACAGCAAAGCCCGGACAGAATAGTGTTTGCGCTAGCGGTGATCGCTGCGGGCCTATTGGCCGGATCGCTACTTTACTGCCTGCTGGTGGTGATCGCGACGCGCGACTATGTGGCGCAGAGCGTCCCGCTCGACATGAATCCCGAGCCGATCAGCGTCTTGAAGCCGCTGGCGGGAGCGGAAGAAGGACTACGCAACAATCTGCGCAGCTTTTTCACGCAGGATCATCCTCAGTTCGAGCTGCTGTTCGCAGTGCGTGATGCAGGTGATCCGGCGGCCGCAATCGTCCGGGAACTGCAGCAGGAATTTCCCGATCGCGCCACCAAGCTCATCGTCACGGGCGAACCTCCGTATCCAAATGCGAAGGTTTTCAGTCTGGAGCACATGCTCGCGAACGGCGGAATACGATCTGCTGGTGATGAGCGACAGCGACATTCGCGTCGAGCGGGATTTTTTAAAATCCGTCGCAGCCGAGTTTAAAGATCCACAAGTGAGACTGGCGACTTGTCCCTATCGGGCCATCGCGGGAAAGAGCTTTTGGTCCAGGCTGGAAGCCGAGGGGATGAACACCGACTTTCTGGCGGGCCTGTTGGTGGCGCGGATGATCCAGGGGATGAGGTTCGCGGTCGGCCCGACGGTGGTGGCCCGCAAGAGCGCGCTTCAGGCTATCGGGGGCCTGACTGTTCTCAAAGATTACCTGGCGGAGGACTTCGTCCTGGGAAAATTCGCGGCTGAAGCCGGTGTCGGAGTCATCCTATCGCGCAATATGGTGGAGCATCGCATCGGGAGCCACTCCTTCCGGGCCAACTGTGCGCATCGTCTGCGATGGGCCCGGAGCACGCGCCGCTCCCGGCCGTTCGGCTACCTGGGCCAACTGTTTACCTATCCGCTGCCGCTGGCTTTGCTGGCCTTGGCGCTGCATCCGCGTTGGTGGCCGGCGGTCATTCTGGGTTGCGCCTTGCGCGCGCTGGCGGCCTGGTCCACGTGCGCGCGGGTGCTAAGAGTCAGGCTGGAGTGGAAGCTTCTGCCGGTTCAAGATGTACTGGGCTTTTTCTTTTACCTGGCCGGGTTCTTTGGAAATACGATTGTCTGGCGGGGGCGGCGATACTATCTCTATTCCGACGGCCGATTCGAACTAGTTCACGACCCGCCTTTGCAGCGCTAAAAGCAAGGTAAAGTTGCCGATAGTGGCCGCGCCAGTGTAACCTAAAACAGTAGCAGGACGCCTGTCTCTACGCAGGCGCGATCCGGCCCTTTCCTTGTTGGCACAGCTTCTTCATGATCTTGAGTAAACCAAATAGATCTCGACGAGCACCTCGTTTGTGCTTGCGTGCGGCGGCTTTCGGGTTACTAATTTGTGCGGCGTTTCTGGCCACGCAAAGTTGCGGAACCAGGGAAGGCGCGACGGAGGCGAAAGAGGGCAAGGGTAAAGGCGGGCGCGATGGGGGCGGACCGGTTCCAGTGCTGGTGGCCACGGTCCTGCAGAAAAATGTCCCGATCGACATCGACGTGATCGGAAATGTGGAAGCCTATTCGACGATCAGCGTCAAGGCGCAGATTGGCGGGCAGCTCACCGACGTCGGGTTTCACGAAGGCGAATTCGTCAAGAAAAACGATCACCTTTTCACCATCGATCCGCGCCCGTATGAGGCGGCGCTCAATCAGGCCAAGGCGAATCTGGCGCGCGACACGGCGGCGTTGAGCCAGGCGCAAGCCAATCTGGCCAAAGATATGGCTAATGAGAAGTACGCACGCGCCGAGGCCGGCCGTTACGCGCAACTGGTGGAGCAAGGCATTGTTTCCAAGGAACAAGCCGATCAAATTGGTTCCAACGCCGACGCCCTTGCGCAGGCCGTGGTGGCTGACCGGGCGGCCATAGAAAGCGCGCGGGCCCAGATCGTTGCCTCCAAGGCAGCCGTCGAAAATTCTCAAGTTCAGCTGAGCTATACCACCATCGCATCGCCGATTGACGGCCGGACCGGAAATCTCACGGTCAAGCAGGGCAACATTGTCGCGCCCAACACCATGGAATTGATGACCATTGCTGAGCTGCAGCCGATTTACGTTACCTTCTCGGTGCCGGAAGCGAAGCTATCGGATATCAAGAAGTACATGGCGCAAGCGAAATTGCCGGTCTTTTCCGCGCCGCAGGATGACAGCGGCGACCAGGAAAGCGGCGTGCTCACGTTCATCGATAATGCCGTGGATCAAACCACCGGGACCATCAAGTTGAAAGGTACTTTCGAGAATAAGAGCAATAAGCTGTGGCCCGGCGAGTTCGTGCGCGTCACGCTGAGACTCACCACCCGGCCTAATGCCTTAGTGGTACCAAATCAAGCCGTCCAGACGGGACAAGACGGCCAGTTTGTTTACGTCGTCAAGGATGATAAAACGGTGGAGATGCGCCCGATAGTCACCGGTCCACGCGTGGATCAGGAATTTGTGGTGGATCAGGGACTGCATCCGGGCGAGACGGTCGTGACCGACGGCCAGCTCCGGCTGACTCCCGGCAGCCGGGTTCAGTTCCCCGACCACGGCGCAGCCAGCAGCGGTCCGCCGCCGAGAAAAAATAGCTAAGCGTCGGAATCACTTCGCTTCCACGACCAGCGTATCTTTTGCTTCCACTTTTCCGAATTGCATTGGAAAGCTGCGCGCGGCGTAGTAAGCATCCCACTGATCCTTATAGTGCCTCGATAAGATCTGCCCGGATTCGCCCGTGGTGATGTTATTCAAGGAGTGATCCCAGTCGGAAAGATCCGCCACGAAACGCATGGACGGCCCTAGCCGTTCGGTGGTCTGCTTGATGGTAGTCGACGAACCGCTCATCTCGACCGGCCCAATATTGAAATAGCCGGACACCAGCGGCAGTTCGTTGCCCACGGGATGTTTCAGCGTCAGCTCGTTGTACTTGCCGTAATCCCAGCGGTTCAGATTGCTGCCCTGCATCCGGCGGCCTTCCTCCAGGGCGGCTTTCAGCGCGCCTAGCAAAGCCGCGTTTTCATCGCTGAACCAATTCTGTGGATTGCTTTTTATAATTTCCGCGACCACCGCGGGAGCCATGAACGCCTCATATATATCCTGATCGCCGGACCAGGCCCGGTCCGCGACTTGTCTGCGCAGCTCTTGATAGACCAGGGTAATCAGAAGCGGCGCCGGCGTCTGCTTTTCCATTTGCCCGTTCCAGGAGCGCAGCAGCGCGATCGCAGCCTTCAAATCCGGACTGGAATCCTGGGAGCGATCGTAAGCCGCGAGAATTCTTTTCGCCAAGAACGCGGAGAGAGACGAGTACACATCCTTTTGCACCTTCAGCATGTCTTCCGGCTTCCAGCCCCGACGGCCAGTCAACAGGTTTCGCGCTTCCAGAGAACGATACGGCGCCGCGAAATCGCCGTGCACGCGATACGGGTAATTGCTCGGGAATGGATTCTGATTGGCGGTAACAATCCAACCTTGCGGAGGATTGTAAGCGGCGGGCAACTGCTCGAAGGGAATGAAACCCTGCCATTCATAATCGCCCGAACTGCCGTCTACCGGGACGTCACCGTCGTCAGTGGTCCGGATGGGGAGCCGGCCGGCGACCTGATAGCCGATATTTCCGTCCACGTCGGCGTAGACGAAATTCTGGCCGGGGCCGGGATAGCGCGCCAGAGCGGCCGTGAATTCCTGCCAGTTCCTGGCGCGGTTGATATCGAGAAAAGGGAATTGAAAAATACCGGAATCCGCGGCGGTCCAGCGCAATGCAAAAGGCCGGTTGTTATCGACCACCGCGATGGGGCCGTGGCGCGTCACCCACTGCCGAAACTCCACCGGTCGCGCGCCCTTCACCGGAATCCATTCCGTTTCGAGGCGTGCCTGCTCCAACTGCCCCCGATACAGGTAGCGGCCATTTTGAGGATCCATGCGCTCCAGGTAAAGATCCTGCACATCGAATCCGAGATTCGTCACGCCCCAAGCGATGCGCTCGTTGTGGCCGATGATGACGCAGGGCACGCCCGGCAGCGACCCGCCTATTACGTCGAGACCGGGCGCCTGCAAATGCACCTGATACCAAACCGACGGGATCGAGAATCGCAGATGCGGATCATTGGCGAGAATCGGCTTCCCGCTGGCAGTGTGTTTGCCCGATAGCACCCAGGCGTTCGATCCCGGTTGGAACTCCGTGCCGACGCGCGAAGAGAACAGGAAATTGACCTTGGCCGGATCGCCCGAGGCGAGCATCGTGACTTTTTGCAGTTCCTGCCGCCAGGTGGTCGTCAGATCCCGATACATCTCCAAGCCGCATAACAGCGTATCGACGCCGCTCCAGGGGTGCGGATCGTAGCGCAACAGTGTGAACTCCAGCGGCAATTGGCCGCGATGCGTTTCGATGAAGTAGTTCACCCCGCGCGCGTAGGCTCGAACGACAGCGCGATCGGCATCGGGCATCGTGCGGTAGTCCTCTTCGGCGATATGCCGCAAGCGGAGACGGCGCGCCTCACGATCTAATTCCAGCGTCGACGGCCCCAGGACTTCCGACAAATCGCCCGCCGCCAGACGCCGCAGCGCGTCCATTTGCCAAAGACGATCCTGGGCAGTCACAAATCCTTGCAAGAAAATTGCGTCTTCCAATTTGGCGGCATGAATATGAGGCACGCCCAGCGCATCTCTTTGAATCGTGGCTGGGGCGGAGATCGGCGCGGTAATGTTTCCGGAGGTTTTCGGAAGAGGACGGTAGGCGAACCAATAAATCGCCGCCAAGCCCGCTACGAGCAAAACGGCTATGCTCAAGTTGATGAACTTGAGGATTCTTCCATATAGCACTGGGAAGATTCTACCGCACCTGGATTGTGCGACCGCCCTGCATCGCCGCTCATCGACAGCCTGCTAGCCTATGCTCTTTCGTTTCGTGATCCTCATCGCGGTGCTATTGCTGAATGGCTTTTTCGCCGCGGCCGAGGTGGCGCTGGTGTCGGTACGCAAGAGCCGCCTGCGAGCGTTGGCTCAACAGGGCCAGGTGGGCGCCCAGGCCGCGCTCAACCTGCTCGCGAATCCGGCGCGGCTTCTCTCGGTCACACAGGCCGGCGTGACCTTGGCTAGCCTGGGCCTCGGATGGGCCGGTGAGAATACCGTTTACGATCTGTTCTTGTCGCTGCTTCAGCCATTCCCGGCGTCACCCGCTCTAGAGCGCCTGTTACACGGCGTCAGCTTCGGGATCGCGTTTCTGTTGATCAGCTATGCGCATGTCGTGATCGGCGAGGTGGTACCGAAAAATCTAGCCATCGAGAAAGCGGACCGAATGGCGATCCTGGTGGCCCCGGCGCTGTTGGCCTTCGATAGGATCTCCGCGCCCTTCGTCTATTTCGCGGCGCGTTCGGCTGCGGCTCTCTCTCGCGCGGTTGGGCTGAAGGGCAGCCACACCGGCGGAGGCCATTCCGCCGAAGAACTGAAGTTCATCATCAGTTCCAGCCGCACCGAAGGCCATCTGCATCGCTTCGAAGAAGACGCCATCCAGGCGCTGCTCGAACTTCCGAACTACTCGGCGCGCGAAATCATGGTGCCGCGCCACGAGATCGTTTCCGTCTCGGTGGATTCGAGCCTCGACCTAGTGTTGCGGCGGATGCGGGAGAATCAATACTCTCGCGTCCCGGTCTATCAGGGCGATCCGGAACACATCATCGGCTACGTTCATTACAAGGACATGATGCGCATCTGGGAGGAGCGCCGGATAGCCATCGAACGGAAGCGGGACGTGCGGCCGTTTCACCTCTCGCGCGTGCTTCGAAAACCGCTCATTGTGCCGGAAACGAAGCCGCTCAATGACCTGATCGATGAGTTCCGCACCACGCACAAGCACATGGCGATGGTGGTGGATGAATTCGGAACCATCGTCGGGCTGGTCACGCTCGAAGACGCGCTGGAGCAGATCCTGGGTGAAATCGGCGATGAGCATGACGTGCAGCGCCCGCGCCAGTCCGCCGAGGCTCGCGTGCTGGAACTGGAAGGATCGACCACCATCCGCGATCTGGATACCCGCTATGGACTGGAACTGCCGGGCGACGCCGGATTCGAAACCTTGGCCGGTTTTTTGCTTTTCCAATTGGGCTACATCCCTAAGCAGGGCGACATCGTGGAATATGGAGGCCGGAGATTTACGATCCTGGAAATGTATCATAACCGGATCGCCCGGGTGGGGGTTGAAACCTTGCCGCACAGCGCGCCGGCCGATCCGCAAACCGCCGGACAGCGCTCCTGAATTTGGGCCTGCACTGTTAAACTTGAGCTTCTTAGCGTGACCACGCAACAACACCTGCGGATATCGCGGCTGCGCCATCTCGAACTGATCGTGCTGATGGGCGCGCTGCAAGCCTTCGCGCCTTTGTCCATCGATATGTATCTGCCCTCGATGCCGCTGTTGGAACACGTCTTTGGCGCGACCACGGCGGAAGTGCAGGCGACGCTCATCACGTTCTTCGTGGGCTACGCCCTGGGCCAGTCCTTGTACGGGCCGGTCACAGATCGCTTCGGCCGAAAACCTCCGCTGTACTTCAGCCTAGTTCTGTTCCTGGTTGCTTCTGCGGCCTGCGCGCTGGCGCCTTCCATTCACGCTCTGGCGGTGATTCGCCTGTTTCAAGCGCTGGGCGCCTGCGGCGGCGCAGTGATGTCGCGCGCCATGGTTCGCGATCTTTTCCCTCCCGAAGAGTTGCGCAAGATATTCTCGATGCTGATCCTGGTCCTAGGCGTCTCGCCGCTGGCCGCACCGCTGATCGGCGGTTATCTGCTGCTCTGGTTTGGCTGGAAATCGATCTTCTTCGCACAGGCATCGCTCGGGGCTGCAGCGTTAGTGGGGGTGTATTTCCGGCTGCCGGAGTCGCTGGCGCCGGACGCGGTCCGCCCGCTCCAGGCGCGCCTCATCTTTTCAACCTACGGCCGCCTGCTCCGCGATCGGACCTTTGTCGGTTCCTCGCTGGTATGCGGCCTCAGCTCCGCCGGGATGTTCGCCTACATCGCCAGCGCGCCGTTCGTGTTTATCAACCTCTATAAAGTCCCTCCGCAGCGATTTGGATTGTTGTTCGGCGCGATCGCGCTCGGGCTGATCGGCGCTTCCCAAGTGAACGGGCGAATATCGTATCGCATGCCTCTTACCAAAGTCTTGCGAAACGCCAATCTGGTCCAGTTCCTCGCCGGGGTTCCGTTGTTTGCCGCGGCCCTCACCGGGCGCGGCGGGCCCATCGGTGTCTTCTTACCCGTCTTTGTCTACATGTGCGCCGCTGGTTTTGTGTTTCCGAACGGTTCTACCATAGCGATGATGCATAATCCCAAGATTGCCGGCACGGCGTCGGCGCTGCTCGGGACGAATCAATTTATCATTGCCGCGATTTCCACGACGGTGCTCGCCGTCATTGAAACGTCCTCCGCGCTTCCGATGGCCATCGTCATCGCCGGATGTGGATTGTCGGCCACGCTGCTCAATTTCTTGACGCTCAACTCGAAGACCGATTTGGCCGCAAAGGCCACGGTAGGGAGCGCCGCATGATCGAACTCGCGGGCGTATCCAAGAAATACAAGATGTACAGCCGCCCCGGCGAACGGCTCAAGGAACTGGTTCTGCTGAACCGCCGCCAATATCACCGCGAGCATTGGGCGGTCCGGGACGTGTCGATCTCGATTCAACCGGGAGAAATGTTCTGCGTCGTCGGCGAAAACGGATCGGGAAAGAGCACGCTCTTGAAGCTCATGCTCGGAATCCTGGAGCCGACCCGAGGAACCGTGAGCATCCGCGGACGCGCCACCGCCTTGATCGAGCTCGGATTGGGTTTCAATCCCGAATTTACCGGCCGCGCCAACGTTTACATGAATGGCGCGATTCTGGGACTTTCCAAGCAGCAAACCGCGGACCGGTTGAACAGCATCCTGGACTTCGCCGAGATCGGGTCTTATATCGATCAACCCGTCAAGACCTACTCGAGCGGCATGGTGGTGCGTTTAGCCTTCGCCGTCGCGGTGCATCTGGATCCCGAGATTCTGATCGTCGACGAAGCGCTGGCGGTCGGCGACATTTACTTCCGGCAGCGCTGCATGCGCAAGATCCACGAGCTGCGATCGCGCGGCGTCACCATCATCTATGTCACGCACGATATGGGCGACGTCAAGATGCTGGGCGATCGCGCCGCGTGGCTGCGGGATGGCCGCATCGCGGAGATCGGCGACGCACGCCAGGTAGCCACCAACTATCTCGCGGCCTTGGTCAAAAAAGATTCCGAATACCTGCGCTCCAAGCATCGCGTCAGTGCGGCTGCATCGAACGAACCGTCCCGGCCCAAGGAAATCGTGACTACCCTGCCCCGTTCCGTTCACCGCCACGGAGACGGGCGCGCCGAAATTCTCGGAATTCAGGTGTGCGACGATCGCGGCCGGCCGATCGACTGCATCCAGACTCCGGCGTGGATCCTGGTGCGCATCAGCGCGAGAGCGGACGACGCGCTCACGCTCCCGATCATCGGTGTGCTGCTCCGCATCCACGGCGCCGATTTTACGGGAACCAATACCAGCCGGGAAGAGTTTCCGCTGCCCGAAATGCGCCCCGGCGACGTCTACACCGTGGATTTCCATCTGAAGCTGCCCGAGCTGTCCGCCGCCCGCTTCACCCTGACCCCGGCGATCGCCGACGGTACACTGCTCGAATTTCAACTTTGCGACATGGTGGAAGACGCCGTCGAGGTCCGCACCACCGCGGGCGATGCGCCGGTGTATGGGCACATGCACCTGCCCTGTCTCGCAGTTCAAATGCTCGGCGCGCCGCGCGAATCGATCACTTCGTAGCTCGTAGAATGGCCCGATCGTAGGCGAAGCCCGAAGGGCGCAGCGTCCCGCTATGGCTGCCAACGCGCACCACCTCGCGGAATCCCAGCTTCTTCAGCAGCTGCACCAGGCAAGTTTCATTGGGCCACCACCAGGAGATTTCATCCGCGCCCGGGCTGTCTCCGCCGACATAATGCATTACCGGCTGGCCGGCTCGATCTTCGGGCATTACCTGGGACAACACCAGCGATCCGCGGCACAGGGGCGCGATGGCAGCCAGCGCCAGGAGCGGATTGAGCGTGTGCAGCAGGATGTCGCCCATGAATATAAGATCGAATCCATCGGGGCCGACCCGCGCCGGCGAAAGGTCGTAGACGGTCGAGTAACAGCGCTCGATCTTGGAGTCGAGCAGCTTGCGGCAGAATTGGAAAGGACCCTCCAGCAGATGGAAATACAGCTCCTCGGCGCTGTATTTTTTTACATACCCGCTCAGCCCGGTTACAGAACTGGGCACGATCATCTGTTCGATTTTTTCCAACGTTTGGTCCAGGTTTTGGCCCGGAAAGCGGTCCAGCGCCTCCAGCGACGGCAGCTCGACGGAAACCACTCGCGCCCCGCGCCGTTCAAATTCGAATGCGAAGAATCCGGTGGCCGAGCCGACGTCCAGAACCTGCATGCCCTGCATGTCTTCTGGAAACTGAAAACAGGATAAAGAGCCGCGAAAGTCGTACAAACCCGGGGTGACCAGGCCGTGCGGCAGCTCTACCGTGTGATACCAGTAATAGCTGCGAACATCGCCCAGGCCCAGCGTGAGCGCGCGTTGATTGAAGCGCTCGGCGTCGCCAAGGAATTGCTCGCCGGCATCCAGTCCCTCGGTCGCTGCTTTCGGTACGGACATAGACTCATCGTACCGGAGTCGGCCGCAAAGTCTCCACCCTCAAACGGGGGCAATAGGACTGAAGTCCCCCTCCGACTAGGAGCCGGCCTAAGAAGTAATAAGGCATTCCCAGCTGCGCTTTAGGCGTTTTTATTGAATCGATCCGACGGCGAAGCGCCCCTATACTTGATTTGGGCACGGAGAAAAACCTCCTGCCGTACCGACTATATGGATGTTACCTCCAAGAACAGTTTAAACCGGCCGGCGCGGCCGCGCGATCGGCGGCGCTCGGGGAACGTGCTCATCGAATCGATTTTCACGATGCTGCCGATGCTGGCTCTGATATTCGGGTTCTTCGACTTTGGCATGCTCTTTTACCGCTGGTCGACATTGCAGAACGCGGTGCGCGAAGGGTGCCGCTATGCGATCACGTTCCAGACGTCGGGAACGAGCGGGCAGGACGCATCGATTGAAGCGATTGTCGCGCAATACGCCATGGGGATTGTCACGGCGAGCGACAGCCCGCAACACATTTTCGTGAATTATTACTCGCCCACTGCCCTGACCACCGCGATTCCCTACGCCAGCGGCGGCAACGTTCCCGGAAATCTGGTGCAAGTCTCGGTGCAGAACGTGTCCTGGACCATGATGGCGCCGATCAGCGGGAGCTTCTCGAATGGAAATTTTTTCCGCAGCACCACGCCGGTGGGGCTGGCGGTTTATTCGTCGGACATTTTAGGCAGTTTTCCGGCGGGCGTAAATTCGGTAGCACGGTGACGGGCGAAAAGACATTGCGAGCGAGGTGAGTGCGTGGCAAGCCTACGAAGAAAAAGAACGCAAGGCGGACAGGAAGCCCTGGAGTTCGCCCTCATAGCGATCGTTTACGTTCCCATGTTTGTAGGGTCGTTCATCGTCGGCATCAACCTGATCCGCAGCATCCAGTGCAGTTCGGTGTGCCGCGATCTGGTGGATATGTACATTCATGGCGGGGACTTCTCCACTTACGCGATGCAGCAGCAGGCGCAAACGCTGGCGACCGGGCTGAATTTGCAGATCGGCTCTTCCTTCACAGGCAATTCCTACAGCAATACCAGCAACAGCGGGAACGGGTTGGTGACGGTCACGCAAATCATGTACGTAGGCCCCACCACGGCTTCCCAATGCACCGCGGTAGGCGCTTCCAACTGCACCAATCATGACAGCTTCGTCTATACGCAGCAGATCCAGTTCGGCAACGGCACGCTGGCCAACGCCAACACCGTGACCTTGGGTTCGCCCGGCGCCGGCGCCACCATCAACAGCGATGGTATCGTGCAGAACCCCGTAACGGATTCGAACGCCAAGCTGGCCAGCGCGGCCCAAAGCGCGATGGTAGCGGTTTGGCAGTCCGGGTCGAACGGCACTACGGCCCTCACCGACGGCCAGGTAGTTTACATCGTTGAAGCTTACTTCCAATCTCCGGACTTGACGGTGGGAAGCTTCGCGGGCAACGGCGTTTACGCGCGTTTCTTCATGTAAGAAGGATTCACCCCATGAATTACTGGAAGCATACGAAACACGAAAAAGGCATCAGTTTGATCATTGCGACGGTTTCCCTGGTCGCGATCGTTCCGATTCTCGGGCTGTTTGTCGACCTGGGCATCCTCTATGCTTCCAAGGCGCGCCTGCAGGCGGCCGTCGACGGCGCTGCCCTGGCCGCCGCGCGTTCCTTGAATATTGGACAGACCGTCACCGCGCAGGAGTCCAATGCGAAGCAGAACGCCGTCAACTGGTTCTATGCTAATTTTCCGAACGGGAATTGGTCCACTTATGGCACTGTTTTGAGCAGCAGCAATGTCAGCGTGGTAGCGGACACGAATAACGCCCAGCAAATGGATGTCACCGTCACGGCGACCACCAACGTGCCCACTTATTTCATGCGATTTTTTAACGTCGCCGCGAATACGTTGAACGTGTCCGGCGAAGCCGTACGCCGCAACCTGGTGGCGATGCTGGTGATGGACCGGTCCGGATCGATGTGTACGGTCGGGGCCAATGACAATCAGCCGTGCGGAGAAGGCGATGGCACTCCCTGCGCGTCGATGATCACGGCCGCGAAAAACTTCATGGGCCAGTTTGCCGAGGGCCGGGATCAGATCGGGCTGGTCTCCTTTAGCGACGGCCAGCACATCGACCAGGCGTTGACCACCGATTTTCAGGCCGATCTTGGTTACACCAATAGCACGGGCTCCGGCACCGGCATTATCGACAACATCACCTGCGCCGGCGGTACCGGCACGGCTGGCGCTCTTTCGATCGCTTACGACCAACTCTATAAGGCGGCGCTGCCGGGCGCGCTGAATGTGATCGTGCTCGAGACCGACGGTCTGCCCAACACCGCGACCTACAATTGGAACACGAACAATACGCACGCGGGCATGGGCCTCAACTCCACCAGCGGCTGCAAAGACGCGAGCGGTAACGCGTACAGCAGCGGGAACAGCAGTTGGAATAGCGCGGCAGCGATGAAGCAGTGGACCGCAGGCTTCGCTATGGGCCCCAGCGGCTACATGTCGAATATCCCGGCCGGGCCGATCGGCGCCATCTACACCGACGATCCGTCCCAAGGGACCGGCATATCGATCCTGACGAATCCATGGCAGACCAGCAGCAGTAGTGGAACCAGCGATACGCTCTCAATATCCACCAGTGGCACTGGGGCGGCCGCCGGCTGTAACTGGGGAACCTACAAGAACGACTTAGCTTTCCTGCCTTCGACCGACGTTTTCGGCAATTCCGTGAACCCATCCAACGCCTACAAGACCGTTACCATGACCTCGGGGCATATCGCCTTCACCGGCACTGCCAACACCGATTGGACCAACGCCCACGGCGCGGCCGAGAACCTCGCCGACAACGCCGCCTACAACATCCGGACCAACAGCACTTTGCCAACCTACGTATTTGCGGTTGGTCTCGGCGGTAACGCCGGCAACCCGCCCGATCCGATTCTGCTGCAGCGCATCGCCAACGATCCCAATGGCGATCTTTTTAATAATCCCGCGACTTATCCGGCCTGCTCGACCGAGACCGGCTGCATCACATACAGCAGCCAGCCGCAGGGTGTGTTCGTTTATTCGCCCACTTCGTCGTCGCTCGGCCAGGCTTTGTTGCGGATTTCCGACGAAGTCCTGCGCCTGGGCCATTAACCCGGCTCAAGAGCGCCGAGCATCTCTTCAGCAGTCCTGAGCGGCTCGACCAGCAACGCGCGGCGCTGGTCCGGATACGCGACCGCGCCGACGAAACCTGCCGCCGGAGCGAATTGATCGAGCGTCCACGCTTGCGCGGCTTCTGCGCTTCCTTCCAGGCTCAGCATTTCCGCGCGCTCGCCAGGCCGTAGCGTGACGCGGAAGCTCCCGAGCGGGATCGACATGCCGTCGCCCACGGCCTTGATATAGGCCTCCTTGCGCGTCCAGCAATTGAAAAACGCCTGGGTGCGGTCGGACTCCGGCAGCGACAGCAGCTCGCTGGCCTCTTCGGGGGCAAAGAACCGCGCGGCTATCCGTTCCATCTCGGGGATCGGGCGCAACGCTTCGACGTCGATCCCGAGGTCCGAGCCTGCGGTGAACGCGTAGGCCGCTAGATTACCGGAGTTTGACGAGTTGAAGCGGAGCGGACCGCGCGAATCCGCCAGGCCGGGTTTGCCTTTGGGCCCATAGCAAAATCGGATTTCGGCCGGGGGCATTTTCAGAACTGACCCGAGCAGCGCCCGCAAAACTGCGCGGCCCAGAACGAAGGCGCGGCGGTGTCGATCGAAATGGAATCGTGCGGCCCGGGCCTGCTCGTCGGCCGAGAGCCACGCTAGACACCGCGAGAAGCACGCTTCGGACGCTTCCAGTTGAACGGCGAAGACGTAGAGTTGCCGATCGCGGAAGGCCAATGGCGAGGCGAATTCCGAAAGCCCCATAAGAGCCTTACGGGCTCGATTTGGCCGGCGGCGATGAGCCGGATTGTGACGGCGCGGTGCGCGGCGCTGGACGGACGGCGGTCCCGCTGAGGGTACGGGTGGTCAGGCGCGACCACAGCGTCTCGGGATCGGGGTCGAAGATCAGGTGCGGATCGCCGGCGCGCACTAGCCAAAGCCCGGACGCCACTTCGTTGCGCAGCTGCTGCGCGGTCCAGCCGACGTAGCCCGCATACACGCGAAAATTATCCGGCGGTGTGGAGGCCGAGAGCAATTTCAAAATAAGCGGCTTGTCGGAAATCAGCGATATGCCCGGCAAAATCTCCCGGCCCTCGGCCGGCACAAAATCGGATTGATGCAACGCGCGGATGCCGATCGTGACCGGGCCTCCCGCCCACAGAGAGACCGGACCGCCTTTCGCTTTGGCAAGTTCAGGTAAAGCTTCCGAAGCCGGCACATCGGCGCGCCGATTCACGATCAGGCCGACCGCGGCGTCCCGGTCATATTGAACCAGAAGAACCACGCTTTGTTTCAGGTCGGCATCGCGCGATTTCTGCGTCGCGATGAGCAGCTTGCCGGCCGCGAGCTGGCAGAAGGCGCAGGTCGGCCAGAGCACGGCGCAGGCCACGAGTAATCGGAGCAGTCGCATATTAGTTACTTCGCCGGCGAAGCGACGAAGCGATAGCCCACCCCACGAATGGTCAGCAAGTGGCGCGGCTGAGCCGGGTCGTCCTCAATATAACGCCGCAGGCGCACGATGAAATTGTCGATGGCGCGCGTGTCGGTGTCCTCGTGCAGCCCCCAGACATCGGACAGCATTGCTTTTCGAGAAATGCGCTTGCCTTCGTGCTGGATCAGGTACCGAAAAACGTTCACCTCCATCAGGGTCAGCGGAAACACCTGCTTTCGGACGCGGAGTTCCAAGCGATCGAAGTTGACCGACTTGTCGTCGAAAGCAAAGGTGTCCTCCTCGACGAGGGTCGCATTTTTTGGGGAGGCCGGGTGATTCAGAGCTGCCGCAGCCGGGACAGTGGAAGCCGAGGCATGAAACCATTCTCTGCGACGCAGCAGGCCGCGGATGCGAGCGATCAAAATGGCAAGTTCAAAGGGCTTCGTAAGATAATCATCGGCGCCGGCGGCGAAACCCTTCAGGACATCGTCGGGATGGCCGCGCGCGGTCAGGATTAAGGTGGGAACGAACTGGCCGGCCAGCCGCATTTCAGAAACCACCGTAAATCCGTCCTTGTCCGGAAGCATGACATCCAGCACCACCACGTCAAAGGCTTGCGGCTCGGTTAAAAGCAGCTCCAAGGCCGCTTCGCCGCTGTCCACTAATCGCACTTGATAGCCTTCAGCCTCCAGGTTGAAGCGCAGCCCATCGGCGAGATGCTGCTCATCCTCCACCACCAAGATTCGGCTCATTTCACGATCGGGAGCTGCAGAACGAAGGTGCTGCCGTGTCCAGGGCCTTCGCTCTCGGCCCAAGCGCGGCCGCCGTGCCGCTTGGCGACGGACCGAACGATGTAGAGACCGAGCCCGGTCCCTTTCACGCGCGTAGCCAGCGGTCCAGGAACGCGGTAGAAGCGTTTGAAGATCTGCTTGAGTTCCATCTTTGGAATCCCGACGCCCTCGTCGCGGACGCGGAGAGAAACATATTTATCGCCGATCGGATCGGTGACCACATGGATTTTGACTGCCTTTCCAGAATACTTCACCGCGTTGTCCACCAGGTTGGAAACCGCCGCGCGCACTTCGTCGGGATCGCCCAGGATGGTGGCCGGGGGTCCGGGATGAAACTGGATGGAATCCAGGGGAACGCGATGCAGGATGCGGGCGCGCTGCACGCACTCGTCCACAACCTCATTCAGGTCGATACGGACCAGGTGCAGCTTACGGTGGCTGGACCCAATGCGGCCGGTGCGCAAAACCTGCTCGATGGTGGACAGCAGCCGGTCGCTATCCTCCACCATGGTTCGATAAAACTCCTGGCGCCTAGGTTCGTCGATGGGCCGCGTCTGCAGGGTCTCCAGATAAAGGCGAATAGAGGCGACGGGCGTCTTCAGTTCGTGCGTGACCGCGTTGATGAAGGCGTCGTGCTGCTCGTTGCGGCGGATCTCGCGGACCAGGAAGGTGGTGTTGAGGACCACGCCGGTGATAATTATGAGCGCCAGCACCGAACCGAGGAAGAGCAGGATGCCGGTACGCCAGTTGAGCAGCACCCATCCGATATAGAGCAGCAGAATAACGGAGATGAGGCCAACGCCGAGCGCGATGAAAAACGTGATGGACCGGCGGCGGCCAGCGACAACCATATATTTTCAGATTACGCTGAGCGGGGCGGTACGTGGTGGAATCGTCAAAGAATGCCCGGGCGATTCACTGCTATCCTGTCGTGTATGGCTGGACGTGCGCTGCCGAAACTCGCTGCCGCTGCCCTGGCATTTTCGCTGCTTGCCCAGGATGGCGGGAGCCTCGCGGAACAGTATCGGGAAGTTGCCAACCGCCTCATAAACGCCGCGCTGGCCGATCAAGGCGGAATGGAGAAGCTGACCTATCTCTGCGATCGCATCGGGAACCGCCTCAGCGGGTCTGCCGCGCTCGAGCAGGCGGTGGAATGGGCAGCGGCGCAGATGCGGACCGACGGTCTTGTAAACGTGGTTACGCCGCGCGTCCGGGTCCCGCACTGGGTACGCGGTAATGAGACCGCCGCCTTGGTGGAACCCTCGAACCGGCCCTTGCACATTCTGGGCCTGGGCGGGAGCATCAGCACGCCGAAGCGGGGCATCACGGCGGAGGTAGTTCCGGTATCGAGTTTCGAGGATTTGGCCAAGAAAGGCCGGAGCGGCGTGCAGGGGAAGATCGTGCTCTTCAACGTACCTTACGAGAGCTACGCCCGCACGGTCGTTTATCGCACGGCCGGTCCGTCGCGCGCTGCGCGGCTCGGAGCGGTCGCAGCCCTGGTCCGCTCTATCACGCCGGTCAGCATTCAATCGCCGCATACCGGCACGCTCGAATACGCGGAAGGCTCGCCGAAGATTCCGGCCGCCGCGGTGACCATCGAAGATGCGCTCCTGATCCAGCGCCTGGTGGATGCCGGGAATGCGGTGAGTGTCCACCTGGAAATGGATGCTCACACTCTACCGGACGCCGACTCGGCTAATGTCATCGGCGAGCTGCCCGGGCGTGAGAAACCGGAAGAGGTGGTCGTCATCGGGGGTCATCTCGACTCCTGGGACGTCGGCGCCGGAGCACAGGACGATGGCACCGGCTGCATCACGGCTTTGGAGGCCGCGAATCTAATATCTAAAATGGGGCTGCATCCGCGCCGCACCTTACGGGTCGTATTCTGGACCAACGAGGAGAACGGCGGCATGGGCGGCCAAGCGTATCGCGAATGGGTGGGAGATGCGGTGAGGAATCACGTGGCGGCGATCGAAATGGACGGCGGCGCTGAGCGGCCGCTCGGATTCGGGTTAACGTCCAACGGCGACATGCAAAGCATGCTGGCCCGGGCAAGCGAAATCGGGAGCCTGCTGCGAAGAGTGGATGCCGGCTCGGTGCAGTCGGGCGGCGGCGGCGCCGATATCGCTCCGCTCATGCGCGACGGCGTTCCGGGATTCGCAGTCCGGACCGTCGGCACGCGCTATTTCGAATGGCATCATACGCGCGCCGATACGGTGGATAAAGTGAATCTCGAAGACCTGCGCGCCAACATCGCTGCCATGGCGGTAATGGCCTACGTGCTGGCGGACATGCCGGAATCCTTGCGCCAGATCCCGGCTTCCACGCGGTAACGGGCTAACGTAGGACTTTATCGCGACCGATCATCTGCTAAACAGCAGAATGGCATCCCTAGGTAGCAAGCTTGCCGGATTCGCGCTGGCCGTGTGGTTTCCGATCGGCGCACAAACCACGATCTCCCTGCCCCCTCCCAACGCGACGCCTTCCGTCTTCCGATTCCCGAAGATCATCGCGAAGCCCGAGGGAGTGAATCTGCGATTGCCCCCCGGATTCGTGATCGAAGAGTTTGCCAGCGGATTCCGCCGGGCGCGTTTCATGACGCTGGGTCCCAGCGGCGAGATTCTGCTGGCGGACAGCGCGACGGCAAATGCTAAACCAGAGGGCGGCGCTGTTTACATAATCAGCGCAACGGGGCGAAAGACGCTCATCTCCCACCTCGACCGGCCGTACGGCTTGGCTTTTTGGGGGAAGTATCTTTATATTGCCGAAGCGGAATCGATCAAAAGATACCCTTACGACGCCAAGCTGCGGTGCGTAGGCGTGGGCCAGGAGGTTCTGTCGTTAAAGGGGCAAGGCAACTTCCATTGGACGCGCACACTCCTCTTTGATCCTGCGAGTGCGAAGCTGTACCTGGCAACCGGCTCGGGATCGAACGATACCATTGGCGAGGATCCCCGCCGCGCCACCATCGCCCGCATGAACCCGGACGGCTCCGGCTACGAGGTGTTCGCTTCTGGATTGCGGAATCCGGTGGGCCTGCGCTGGTATCCCGGCACGGAGGTTCTATGGACGTCGGTTGAGGAGCGGGACAATCTGGGGGACGATCTGGTGCCGGACTTCTTTACCCACGTGGAGCGCAACGGATTTTACGGCTGGCCTTACGCCTACATTGGTCCTCATCCGGATCCCGGCAACTCAGGCGTGAACCTGGCCGAGCACCTGCTCCGGCATCCTCAGGCTGTTGCGCAAGCTTCCCAGGTCTCCTCCCTGGTGGCTTCCACTGTCGCGCCGGACGTCATTCTCGGCGGCCACGTCGCAGTACTAGACTTTACGTTCTATCAAGGGCATCAATTTCCCGCGGAGTACCGCGGCGGGGCGTTCCTGGCTTTTCACGGCTCGACGAACCGGTCCCGGTACGTCGGCTATTCGGTGGATTTCATTCCATTTAAAGACGGGAGGCCGTCCGGGCCGCGCCAGGAGTTCCTGACCGGCTGGATGCTCTCGCCGGACCGGGATGAGGTCTGGGGCCGTCCGGTGGGCCTGCTGGAGCTTCCTGACGGCAGCCTGCTGGTGTCCGATGACGCCGCAAATAAGGTCTGGCGCATCCGGTATACGAAGTGAGTCCTATAGTACTTTTGCCGCAAATTCGGTACAAAATCGTCAATTGGCGTTTCCATCGCCAGGGCGTTAAATGGGCGTGTAGTCTTAAACGCCATGACGCCACAACGCTATAAGAACACATATAAGCTTTCCCCGATCCAGGAGGGAATGCTGTTCCACCATCTCAACGCCCAGAACTCGGGGGTCGATATTGAGCAGATCGTATGCCGTCTTTCCGAACCGGTTCAGATCGAACCGCTGAAATCGGCATGGCGTCAGATCGTCGACCGCCATGACGTTCTGAGAACCAATTTCCAGTGGCAGGACCGGGACGAGCCGTGCCAAAACGTGCACCGAACCGTGGAACCGCCGTTCTACGTCACGGACATGAGCCAGCTATCTCCGTCCACGCAACAAAATGAATTGGAACAGTGGCTGCATCAGGATCGAATTACCGGCTTCCAGTTGAACCAGGCTCCGCTGTTCCGGCTGAACCTGTTTCGCATGGCCGAGAACGACTGGACTCTGGTTTGGACGCTGCATCATGCGATTCTGGATGGACGCTCCTTTCCCATCGTTCTCTCGGAGGTCTTTCGCTGGTATGACGCGCAGCTACGAGGCGAGGGCGTGGATCTTCCGGCCGGCCGCCCGTATTCCGATTACATCGAATTTCTAAATGCGATTGATTTCTCGCAAGCCGAGAAATATTGGCGCCAGGTACTGAAAGATTTCACCAGCGCGACGCCGCTGGATGCGCTCGAAGAACATGGCGGTGGAGACGGCCATGGAGAGGAAGAGATTCGTCTCTCGGCATCGGTTAGCAAGGCGCTCGCCGATCTCGCCAGCCGGGAGCGCTTCACCGTGAATAATGCGGTACAAGCCGCCTGGGCCGTAGTATTGAGCCGGTACAGCGGGACCTCGGACATCGTTTTCGGGTCCACACGCGCCTGCCGCGGATTCCTGCCGCGCGCGGGTTCCATGGTGGGAACCTTTATCAACACGCTTCCGGTGCGAGTGAAAATCGCCGGCGAGCATTCGATCTTCGAGCTATTACGCCAGATCCGCGCCAGCCAGATCGAAGTCCGCGACTACGAGCACACGCCGCTGACCCGGATTCAATCCTGGAGCGAACTGGCGCCGGGAAGTTCTCTATTTGAGAGCATTTTGGTTTTCGATCATGCGCCGCTGAACGCGCAGATGAAATCGCCCTATTTGAAATGGGACAACCGCCATGTTCATCTGCGGGAGCACACCAATTTTCCAATCACGCTGTACGCGAACTCCGATCCAGAACTGTCGCTGCGGATCGCCTACGACCGCCGGCGCTTCGGCCAGGCCAATATTCAGCGCCTGCTCGGACACCTCAGGACCATTCTGGAACAAGTGGCAACCGGCGCCGACATAAAGACCAATGCGCTGGCGATGTTGACCGAGCCGGAACGGCGGGAATTGACCGAAGTCTGGAACAATACCGCGACCAACTATCCGCACTACCAGCGGATTCACGATTCTATTGAGACGCGCGCCCGGCGTTCGCCGGACGAGGTGGCGGCCGTGTTTCGTGACAAGCAGATCACCTACGAAGATCTGAATCACCGCGCCGACCAACTGGTGAGCTACCTGATCGGGCTGGGTGTGAAGCCCGAAGCCAGGGTCGGGATTTATATGCCGCGCTCACTCGACATGCTGGTGGCGCTGCTGGCGGTTTTGAAAACGGGCGCTGCGTACGTGCCGCTCGATCCGAGCTATCCGGCGGACCGCATTCAATTCATCGTCGACGATGCCCGCGTGGCGGTGATCCTGACCGAACAAAGTCTGCGCGGCAAGATTCAAGCCGGCAGCGCGCGGATTGTTGCGTTGGACTCGGAATGGAACACCATCACGGCTTCGCAGCCGGAACGTCCGCCGATTTTTGGCAGCGATCAGGTGGCCTACCTCCTTTACACCTCCGGATCCACCGGCAAGCCCAAAGGCGTGATGGTCACCCATCGCAATGTGATGAACTTCTTCACCGGGATGGACCAGAAGCTCGGGACCGAACCCGGCACTTGGCTGGCGGCGACGAGCATTTCCTTCGATATTTCGGTTCTCGAATTGTTCTGGACGTTGAACCGCGGCTTCCGCGTGATCGTGCAAGAAGAAAACAAGAATCTGCCCGAGTCGTCGGAGTTGCATTTCCAGGCGCGGACACGTCCTCTAGACTTCAGCCTGTTCTATTTCGCCAGCGACGAACAGCAGGCCGGAGCAAAATACGACTTGCTGCTGGAAGGCGCGAAGTTCGCCGATAAGCACGGCTTCAGCGCGGTTTGGACTCCGGAACGCCATTTCCATGCTTTCGGCGGATTGTTTCCGAACCCGTCGGTGGTGAGCGCGGCCCTGGCGATGGTCACCAAGAACGTTCAGATCCGGGCGGGCAGCGTAGTTTTGCCGTTGCACGATCCCATTCGTGTGGCCGAGGAGTGGGCCGTCGTAGATCAACTTTCGAATGGCCGAGTGGGCCTTTCCTTCGCATCCGGGTGGCATGACCGCGACTTCGTGTTCGCGCCCGAGGATTTCACGGATCGCAAGAAGGTGATGGCGCGCGATCTGGAGCAAGTGCGCGCGCTGTGGCGAGGCGAGAAGATCACGCGGCAAAGCGGGTCGGGGAAAGACGTAAAGATCAGCGTGTGTCCGCGGCCGGTGCAACCGGAACTTCCGGTCTGGATTACCGCCGGCGGCGATCCGAATACCTTCCGTGCGGCTGGGGAAACGGGTGCGAACCTGCTAACGCACCTGCTCGGCCAGAGCCTGGACGAACTCAAGGAAAAAATCGCTGTCTACCGCAAAGCCATCCAGGAAAAGGGTGGCGATGGGCATGTCACCCTGATGCTGCACACCTTCGTAGGGAATTCCCAGGAAGAAGTGGCGGCAACGGTTCGCCAACCGCTCAGCAATTACTTGAAGAGCCCCGTCGATTTGATGAAACAAGTCGCGCGCGGCCTGGGCGAGGAGTTGGGAAACACAACACTCAATGAGAATGATCTCACTGCTTTGATCGATCACGGATTCGAACGTTACTACCAATCCAGCGGATTGTTCGGAACGCCTGAGACCTGTCTGGCCCTGGTCCAAAAGCTCCAGGCGATCGGGGTGGACGAGATCGCTTGCCTGGTCGATTTTGGAATTGATAGCCAAACCGTGCTGGCCAATCTCGGCAATCTGCATCGCTTGCTGGAACTGACCAAACAGCAGCCTGCGCCCCAAGGATATTCGATTCCCGAGCAGATCCTCCGCCATCACGTGACGCACGTGCAGTGCACGCCGCCGCTGGCGCGCATGCTGGTGGAACATTCCGCCGGGCTCAAGGCGCTGGGATCGCTCCACACACTGCTGGTTGGCGGCGAAGCTCTTCCTCTGCCGCTCGCGCAAGAACTGCTCGAGGCGGGTCCGCAGAACCTCTGGAACATGTACGGCCCGACCGAGACGACCATCTGGTCCACCATGGAGCGGATAGAAAAAGGCGTACGCGCCATATCGATCGGCCGGCCAATTGCGAATACCAAACTGTTCGTTCTGAACGAAAATCGGCAGCTTCTGCCCGCAGGCTTGACCGGAGAACTCTATATCGGCGGCGAAGGCGTCGCGCGCGGTTACTGGAATCGGCCGGAACTCACCTCGGAGCGTTTTGTTGAGATCACTTTGGAAAAGAAGCCCGAGCGCGTTTATCGCACCGGCGATCTGGTCCGCTATCTCGCCGACGGCCGCCTGGAATTCCTGGGCCGGGTAGACAATCAAGTGAAGATCCGAGGTCATCGAATCGAACTCGGAGAGATTGAAAGTGCGCTGTGCGCGCATCCCCAGATAGGACAAGCGATCGTTTCGGCCACCGAAGACGCCAGCGGCGACCAGGCTTTGGCGGCTTATGTGGTACCCGCCAGCGGTGAGGCCCCGACGGTCCAGGATTTGCGGAGTTTCCTGGGCGAGAAACTGCCGGCGGCGATGGTGCCCAACGCCTTCGTTCCTCTGGAGGCTTTCCCGCTCACCCCCAACCGCAAGATCGACCGCAAGCGTTTGCCGAAACCGCAAGCTGCCTGCACCCCCGAATTACAAAAGAAGACCCGGCCCCCGCAGGAAAAACCGGCTGACGAGTTGGAAGCGCGGCTGGCGGAAGTTTGGTGTTCCGTATTGGATCTGCCCTCAGTCGGGGTGGAAGACGATTTCTTCGAGATAGGCGGCCATTCCTTGAAGGCGGTTCGCTTGTTTTCGGCCATCAAGAGCAAATTCCAAGTGGAACTGCCGCTGGCGACACTGCTGCATAACCCGACCGTGCGCAGCATCGCGCGAACCCTTCGCGATTCCAGTGTGCAGGAAGAGCAGCGCTCCACGGTCGTGGCGCTGCAGCCCAAAGGAAGCAAACCGCCGCTGTACTGTATCGGCGCGCTGGATGGCGAATTGATTCTTTTCCGAAAGTTAATCGCAGAATTGGGAGAGGATCAGCCCGTATACGGCCTGCAACCCTCGGAGCTGAAACATGACCCAGCCATGCTGCTGGACGTCAGGAAAATCGCGGACTATTACATCGACCAACTGCTCGCGGCTCACCACGAGCGGCCGCACTGCCTGGTCGGATACTCGTTCGGCGGCCTGGTGGCGCTCGAAATGGCGCAGCAACTCCGCGCCAAGGGGATTGAAGTGCCCGCAACGGTCCTGATCGACACACACTACTTTGCAGGCTGCAAACGCAGCGAGGGCCTGGGCGAGCGCCTGCATCGGTACAAATATCACCTGCAAGAGGCCTGCAAGGGACCCAGCGGACTTGGCCACCTGACCGATCGCATGAAGCATGCCAGCCGCAGCGTGGTGTACCGGGCCGCGTCCAATAAGACACTCGGCGGAGCTATCGAAGTCGAGGCCGACATCGCCAAAATTCAGCAATGCGCCGGGGATACTTACCGCGCCAAGCCGTATCCGGGACGCGTCTGCGTATTTAAAGCATCCGAGCCGCTGCCGTTCTTCGAGGGAGGCCCCAAGATCGGCTGGGACGGCATTTTCAACGATAACGTCAGCATCTATTACGAAATTCCGGGCGATCACGGGACCATCAATACGGAAAAGAACACTGGACTGATGGCGCGGAGGCTGCAGGAATTCCTGACCGGAGTCGAGTCGTGGAGCGTCGCATCGCCGGTGCTCGATAACATCGCCTCCTAAGCGCCTCCTAGCCGCCGCAGTACTTAGTACGCCGGGTTGAAGGTCGGACGCTCGCCACGAGCCCCGCTACTTACGTTTTCGGCCCATATCTGGGAAAATAGAAGTTAGCCACGATTGCTAACCTCGCCGGCCCTCGAAACCCAAGGAGCGTAAGAAGTGTGGATCGTTAAGATCGCGTTGAATCGTCCGTATACGTTCATCGTTATGGCGCTGTTGATTCTACTCATCAGCCCCATCGTGATCTCGCGGACGCCCACCGACATCTTCCCCAACGTCAATATTCCAGTGATTGCCGCGCTATGGAACTACCAGGGCCTGAGTGCCGAGGAGATGGCCGACCGCATCACTTCGCCCTTCGAGCGCAACCTTTCGCTGGGCGTGACGGACATGGACCACATCGAATCGCAAACCGTCTCCGGGCGCAGCATCGTGAAAGTATTCTTCCATCCGGGATCGAACATCAACGTTGCGATCGCGGAGATGACCGCCATGGCGCAATCGGTGGTGCGGCAGTTGCCACCGGGCGCCGGTCCGCCATTCATGCTGGTTTTTAGCGCCTCCAGCGTGCCCATCCTGCAACTGGGGCTTTCCGGCGAGGGGCTTTCCGAGCAGCAGCTGTTCGATTTCGCCGCCAACTTTGTCCGTCTCTCGCTGTCCACCATCCAGGGCGCGGCGGTTCCGTGGCCCTATGGAGGCAAGCAGCGCCAAGTGATGATCGACGTTCAGCCCGACCTGCTTCAATCCAAGGGCCTGTCGGCGACCGACGTGGTGAATGCCGTCAACAACCAGAATCTGATTCTGCCGGTGGGCACTTCCAAGATCGGCCAATTCGAGTACGACGTCGGCATGAACGCCAGTCCCAAGACGGTGCAGGAACTGAACGATCTTCCCATCAAGGCGGTCGGCAACACCACTATCTATGTGCGGGACGTCGCGCACGTTCGCGACGGCTACTCGCCCCAAACCAACATCGTCCGGCGCAATGGCCAGCGCGGCGCTCTGCTGCCGGTGATGAAGATCGGAAGCGCCTCGACCCTCGACATCATTCGCGAAGTGCACGAGAAACTGCCGCAAATCGCCTCCACTCTGCCGCCGCAGTTGAAGATCGAACCGATCGCCGACCAGTCGCTTTTCGTGCGAGCGGCCGTGAGCGGAGTAGTGCGTGAAGCGATCATCGCGGCCTGCCTGACGGCGATCATGATTCTCTTGTTTTTGGGAAGCTGGCGCAGCACGCTGATTATCGCCATCTCCATTCCGCTGTCGATCCTGACTTCCATCTGCGTGTTGAGCGCCTTGGGCGAGACCATCAACATCATGACGCTGGGCGGGCTGGCGCTCGCGGTCGGCATTCTGGTAGATGACGCCACTGTCACGATCGAAAACATCGATCGGAATTTCGACCAGGGCAAGGATCTGCATACCGGAATTTTGGATGGCGCGGCGCAGATCGCGCTTCCCGCGCTGGTTTCGACGCTCTGTATCTGCATCGTGTTTCTGCCGATGTTCTTTCTGACCGGCGTCGCGCGCTATCTGTTTATCCCGTCTGGCGGAGGCGGTGGTGTTCGCGATGCTCGCTTCTTATGTGCTTTCGCGAACCCTTGTTCCCACCCTGGCGATGTACTTACTGAAGGCGGGCGGGCATCACGCGGGCGAGCCGCCGGCATGGAATCTTCCGGCACTGTTTCAACGCGCCTTCGAACGTAGCTTTGACGCTCTGCGCGCAGCTTACCGGCGAACGCTGGCCGGATGCATTCGCAACCGGGCGGTCTTCATTCCGGGATTTCTGGTAGTTTGCGGCGCCACGTTTTCTCCTGGTTCCCTGGCTGGGGCAGGATTTCTTCCCATCCACCGACGCCGGCCAGTTCAATCTGCATTTCCGCGCCAAGACCGGCACGCGCATCGAAGAAACAGCCCGGCTGGCGGACCTGATCGAAGCCTCCATGCGCGAAATTATTCCGCCCTCGGAATTGTCCAGCATCGTCGATAACATCGGCCTGCCGTACAGCTCCATCAACATGACTTACAGCACCTCGGCTCCGATCGGCACCATGGACGCCGATGTCATGGTGAGCTTAAAGCCCGGCCATCGCCCCAGCAGCGAATACATCCGCGAAATTCGAGAGCGCTTGCCGCGCGAGTTTCCCGGCGTGACCTTCTACCTGCTGCCTTCCGACATGATCAGCCAGATTCTCAACTTCGGACTGCCGGCGCCCATCGATGTTCAGATTTCCGGCCCCAATATCGAGGCGAACCGGGTGTTTGCGATCAACTTGCTCGGCCAACTGCGCGGAGTTTCCGGCGCGGTCGATCTTCGAGTTCACCAGCTGTTCGATCAGCCCAAGATCGAGATCGCGGTCAATCGCACCAAAGCCCTGGAGAGCGGGTTCACGCAGCTCAACGTTGCCAGCAATGTGCTGGTCTCGCTCAGCGGCAGTTTCCAGACCGCTCCTTCGTATTGGCTGGATCGGCGGAACGGCGTGACTTACAACGTGGTGACGGAGGCGCCGCAGTACACCATCGAGTCCTTGAGCGATTTGGAAAACATCCCGATCACCACGGACGGCAACCATAAGGCGCAGATCCTGGGCGACGTGGTGGACACGGGCCGCGCCGTGGAAATGCCGCTGGTTACGCATTACGACGTGGCTCGCGCCATCGATATCTTCGGATCCGTGCAGGATCGGGACCTGGGCGCGGTGGCGACAGACATCAACCGGATCGTGGATGCGAATCGGAAAAGGCTTCCCTCGCGGATCGATCTTGAATGTTCGCGGACAGATTGAAACTATGCGGACCTCTTTCCAGGGTTTGCTATCCGGCCTGGTTTTGGCGGTCGTCCTGGTGTATCTGCTGATCGTCGTAAATTTCCAATCCTGGCTGGATCCGTTCATTATTCTGACGTCCTTGCCGGCCGCCATGGCCGGAATCGTGATGTACCTGTTCATTACGCGCACCACGTTGAGTGTGCCGGCCCTGATGGGCGCGATCATGAGCGTCGGGGTCGCCACGGCCAATAGCATTCTGGTGATCAGCTTCGCCAAGGAGCATTTGGCCGCGCAGGGCGATCCGATATTGGCCGCGGTAGAGGCGGGCTTCACGCGCTTCCGGCCGGTCCTGATGACCGCGCTCGCCATGATCATCGGAATGATCCCGATGGCGCTCGGAATGGGCGAGGGCGGAGAGCAAAATGCGCCGCTCGGGCGCGCCGTGATCGGAGGATTGGTATTCGCCACGCTGGCCACGCTGTTCTTTGTACCGACGGTGTTCAGCCTGTTGCACAAGAAGACGCTTTGCAGTTGATCCTGGAAGAGTAGACTGATGCTTGAGAAACGACCCGCCTCCCGCTTGTCGCGGCTGGTAAAAGTAGTTCTTGTTTTCATTTTGTTCGCGGTGATTGCGGCTGCCATCGTGATTTGGGGCATCGATGCCCGCATCAAAACGGCGGCTGCCGTCCGGCTGGAGACGCAGGACCTGGCGATCCCGACCGTAGCAGTGATCCATCCCAAACCCGGCTCGCCCCAAAACGAGATCGTCCTGCCGGGAAGTATTCAAGCCTTCGTCGACGCGCCGATCTATGCGCGCGAGAGCGGATATCTGAAGAAGTGGTACGCCGACATCGGCACCAACGTCAAGGCCGGCCAGGTGCTGGCTGAGATCGAGGCGCCGGAGCTCGACCAGCAGGTCCGCCAGGCCAAAGCCGCGCTGGCGCAAGCGCAAGCGGCACTGGATCAGACGCTGGCCAATCAGCAACAGGGCAAGGCCAACGAGGAACTGGCGCGCGTGACCGCGACACGCTGGAGCAATCTCGCGGGCAAAGGTGTTGTATCACGCCAGGAGAACGATCAGTATCAGGCGCAGTACGAAGCGCAGGTAGCCAATCTCCAAGCGCTGGAACAAGCCATCGCCGCGGCTCGCAGCAATGTTGGCTCCGCGGAGGCCAATGTCGGGCGGCTTCAGGAAATGCAGGGCTATGAAACTGTAAAGGCGCCCTTCGACGGCGTGATCACGGCGCGTAATACCGACGTCGGCGCGCTGATTAACGCAGGCAATGGCGGGCAGGAGCTGTTTCATATCGCCGCCGTCAACAAGCTTCGAGTTTTCGTGAATGTGCCCGAGGCGTATGCGCGTTCGGCCGTGGCGGGCGTCCCCGCCGATCTCACGCTGTCCGAATTTCCCGGGCGGCATTTCCGCGGCACGATCGCGCGGACTTCCGAATCCTTTGACGCGGGAACGCGAACGCTGCTTACAGAGGTGGACCTGGATAACGCCGGCGCCACGCTGAAGCCGGGCGCTTATGCGGAAGTGCATCTGACGCTTCCGGCCGCTGTCCGGTCGCTGATCCTGCCCGTAGGCGCGATTCTATTCCGCAGCGAAGGGTTGCGAGCGGCGGTGGTGCGCAACGGCGACACAGTGGTTCTCGTTCCGATTATATTGGGCAAAGACTACGGCTCCGAGGTGGAGGTCGTGTCAGGTCTCAACGCCAGCGAGCCGGTGATCTTAAGCCCGCCCGATTCGATCACGTCCGGCGTGAAAGTTCGTGTAGTCGAGAACGGCCAGACACCCTGACGGGCCTGCTACGCTATTTCGCTTCCAGGATAAAGTTTGGCGCAACGCCTGAGAGGGTCGAGAAGCCGCTCGGCCCAACCGCCGTGAGCCAGCTCGAGCAGCCCTGCACTTTGCCGAGATAGGAGTGCGGGTGCACATCGACGCGCATTTTCTGCATTTCCAAGTGGCCGTACTGCAGTACCGGGAACAGATCCACTACGGGCTCCAAGGCCTCCTGCACCACATAAGGATTGCGCAACGCCGTACGCAGAGCTTTCTCCCAAGCGGCCTCATCCACCTCGGAGCCCCGGAACGATTGCTGGTCGGTGCCTTCGTCGTTGGGATGGAGCACGAGCTTCTGGCGATGATGCAGAATAAATTCCGGAAGATCGACTACTTTATTGCGAAACTTGGTCTTGGTTTCGTGCACCACGCGCGTCCAGGGAACAAACTCGCGAATGGTCTTTCGTTCGGAGGCCGGAAAACCCGCCGTGATCTCTTCGTCGGTGAGCAGGTCAAAGATCGCTTTTTTCTGCGCGAGCTCGGACCGAAAGCTGTTCACTACGCATACGGCCTTTTCGCGGTAGGCGCGCAGCAGAGGATGCGTGAGATCGTAGCGAATCAGAAACTCTTGTACTTTAATCCGGCGGAAAATCAGATCGATGGCAAAGTCGCCGTGCCGCAGTACGTTGTTGCGGTACTCGAGCTGTTCCGGTGAAACCACTTCCACCTGATGGCCTTCGCGCCGGAAGAATCCCGCCAACAGGGCGCTTTCTCCGGATTCGGTAGTTTGGAAGGGCTGCCGAAATTCCAATATCGCGATATTCGGCTTCTTATTCTTGCCGCCCCATTCCTTATACGTTTTGAGAATCGCTTGCAGCAGATATTTCGTTCCGGGCAGTTTCTCCAGACGGTAGCGTTTCCGCAATTCCTTGACTGGCGGCGCCTCGTAGAACAGGTCGGAAAGCGCCTCCCCATAAGCGACGCCGGTGGGCGTGTCTGGTATGTAGCGCGCGAAGCGCAGCGTGCCGTTGTTGAGATGCGTATCGATCAGCGATGTGACAGCCAGGAATGGATAACCCGGGTCCACCGCGGCCAGCATCTTCTCGGCCGGCAAAAGTTCCATCCGGGATAACAGCGCCGGGCTCCCGATCGCCATTTTCTCGATGCGTTCCAGAGCGCTCGAGAAGGACTCCACCGCTTTGCCCAACCCAGAGTACTGCCTGCGCGTGATAAAATGCGGACGCAGAACCGGAGAGATCGGTCTTCCACTGACGGCTAAATTGTTCGCCTTCATGCGTTCCTGGAGTTGGTGCGCCCAAGTGAGATCCTTGTACGGATCGCCCTCCAAGATCTTGTGGTAGCGGGCTATTGCCTCGCCCAACTGAGTCATTTTTTCCGGTGCTCTCTCTGTCCTCAGTATCGCAAACGGTTTGCAAAAAGTGAAGTGCAGTAAGGTTATTTTTGACTAATTAATCTTTTATTTTGTTATTGTTACGAGGAATTTTGCTAGCTGCTAATGAAGGGTGCCAAACCGCCAGGGAGCGCGTTTTCTAAGGATGTTCGTCCTTCTCCAACTGGAAGGTGATGGAGCCAACCGGAAAGCTCATCCGCGCGCGAATTTGGACCGGCAGAGCGCGCGCATCGTCGGTGAGCCACACTTGCAAATCCGCTTTGCGCGCAAATAGCACTCCGTTGAAGACGAACGGTTCGTAGCGGATGGTGTTGAACGTTCCCATCTTGGTCCTGATCTCTTCACGCTCCTGCGCTTCTACGCGAGCCGACACAACTTTCTTTCCGTCGCTCAATATAGCTTGCGTGCTCTGACCCGGCTCGAGCTTCAGAGTTCGCAGCCTGTACAGTCCGGTTAATATGTCCGCGACGCAGCCGGGCAGTTCCGTCTCCGCAGTCTTGATGGTCGAGTTCTTCACGAGATCGCGCTCGACGTAAGTCGCTTTCTTGCGGCTGTAGTCGTACAAGACTTTTACTTCGCGATGCCGCTTTCCCTCCATCGCGTCGAGATTCGCCGCAGTGGCGCAGAACGGCTCCTCCATCATGACTTTGTATGCGTCTTCAATCTTGAAGAGTTTGGAAACCAGCCCGCCGGACTGCACTTGCAACTTGGTTTGCCATAGCGTCTTTCCATCCTGCCGCACCGGCTCCAGGCTCAGCCGCGCATCCCCGGCGTAAATCAATCGCCACTCGACACTGTAAGAGAGCGTCTCTCGCGAAGGGAGCGCGGGCGATTCGGAGGCCACGGGCTTTAGTTGCGAACGCGAGGAGGGAAGCGTCAGGAGCGCCAAACACGCACAGATTAGACGCGGGGGAAAACGTCCCGGCATGCATATAGAGTGTGACAGAATAATTAACCTAGGCGCAAATGCAGGCAGCAGGCTCTCTTCCGGTCTTGGTTGTTGGCGGCGGAATCGGCGGACTCGCCACGGCGTTGGCGCTGGCGAACAAAGGATTTCGGGTCCAGGTTCTGGAACAAGCTTCCGAGTTCAAGGAAATTGGGGCCGGAATACAGCTAGGCCCGAACGTGTTCCGGATGTTTTCCATCCTGGGCATCACCGATGATATCCGTCGGCTGGCGGTCTTCCCCACCGGTCTGATGGTCCGCGATTGCATCACGGGCGAGCAGGTAACGTGTGTTCCCCTGGGGCGTCCGTTTGAAGAACGCTTTCATTTTCCCTACGCCCTCATCCATCGCGCCGACCTGCATACGGGCCTGCTGCAGAGTTGCGCGCGCTCTCCGCGAATCGAGCTGAAGCCTTCGCAAAAAGTAGTGGTGATCGACGATCGCGGCGACTCGGTCCGCGTTCGGACCGAGCAGGGACAACGTTATGAAGCGGCGGCCGTGGTGGGCGCCGACGGGCTATGGTCGACCGTACGCGAAATGTTTGTAAAGGACGGCAAGCCGCGCGTATCGGGCCACATCGCCTATCGGGCCGTAATGCCGGTCTCTGAATTTCCCGAGCGCCTGCGCTGGCAAGCTATGGTGATCTGGTGCGGCGAAAAAACGCATCTGGTGCACTATCCGCTGCGCGGCGGCGAGTTGTTTAATCTCGTCGCGGTGTTTCATAGCTCCAAATATCAGGAAGGCTGGGACAGCTTCGGCGATCCGGCCGAGCTGCACGAACGATTCGCGATCACGCACAGCGACGTGCGTGGCCTGTTATCGAAGATCGAGACCTGGCGCATGTGGGTGCTCCACGATCGCGAGCCGATCAAACAGTGGAGCTTCGGCCGGGTGACGCTGCTGGGCGATGCGGCTCATCCCATGCTGCAGTATCTGGCACAAGGCGCGTGCATGGCCATCGAGGATGCCGTCACATTGGCGCATGAGGTCGAGAAATCGAGCGGCGATTTCGCGGCTGCTTTCAACGTTATCAGGAAAGCCGCTATCTGCGAACCGCCCGCGCACAGATTTACGCGCGTTTGTACGGCGAGGTCTATCACGCTTCCAGCGTGGTGCGAGAGCTTCGCAACTCGGTTCTCTCCGCCCAAACTCCCGAGCAGGCCTATCAGGGCTTCAGCTGGATCTACGATTACCAGGGCCCAGCCTGAGACGAGAAACACTCAATGGTCCGGCGCCGCAGTGAGCTTCGAATAGCCAAGAATCCGTGGTTCTAAAATGAAGGGCGCACGCGCGAGGGAGGGATTGCGATGAGAGCGACGTTCTTGCTGGCGATTTGCACGCTTTCCACAATGGTCCAGGCCGAGACCGGCGGCACGCCCGACTGGACCGGTTACTACATGCTGGCCAGGACTCCTGCCGATTTAGCGGGTCTCAACGTGATCAACCCCGATCTCAACAAGACCGTCATCGAGCACCTGCAGCCGTGGGCAAAGCTGAAAATGCAGGAGACCGATGGGATTGCCGACGACATGGGCGCTGTTTGCCTGCCCGCCGGTATTCTGCGCGCTCCCGGAACCCCGTTCTCCGGCAATTTTCTTTGGCTGCCGGGCCGCGACAAGATCGTCATGGCGTTCTGGGAAGCCAATACGTCGCGCGTGCGCAGGATTTATTTGAATCGCGAGCATCCCAAAAATCTGGCGCCGACCTTCAACGGCGACTCGATCGGACACTGGGAAGGCGACACCCTCGTGGTCGATACGATGGGGTTTAACGATCAGTCCTGGCTCAGCGCCGAGATGACGCCGCACACCGAAGAAGCTCCATTTGACGGAGCGAATGCGGCTGATCGACAAGAATAACAACACCTATATCGAACTGGTCGGCAAGGTGGAAGACCGCCTGGCACTGACGTCCGCCTACACTTACACGCGCTATTACAAGCGCCAGAACCGCGATATGGACGAGCACATCTGCGCCGACGACGTGGCCCTGTGGAAGCAGTGGCGAAATGAACACCTCGCGAAACAGTACAAACAGGCGCGGGAGGTCAAGTAGAACGGCCATGGGGAGATTGCCGGCGGGATTTCTGGTTTGTTCGCTGATTTTGTGCGCGCAACAAACGCATCGCGTGGACCCTCCGCCGGACCTCAGCGGAGTGTACCAGGCAATTCCAAATTCCAGAACTCTTCCGGGCGGACTCAAAAATTCGGGGTCGCCGAGTGAAATCGTCCTGCTGCCGCCGGCCGTCGCGCAGATGAAAACCGTCAACCTGAAGGAAGATCCCTGGCGCCTGTGCCAGCCAGTCGGCGAATTCCGAATGATGGCGCGCGAGCGGGCCAAGTTCGAATTGGTGCCCGAATCGGGCATTCTGGTGATGCTTTTCGAAGACGTCGCGCACGGCCTGTTGCGCACCATTTACCTGAAGCGCAGCCATGCCGAACGTTCCTTAGTTGGGTCCGCTCCAGATTCGGGTCCGAACACCACCACCTGGTTCGGAGACTCCGTGGCGCATTGGGAAAAAGACACGCTGGTGGTGGACACCATCGGATTCAATACACGCACCTGGCTCAACGATGCCGGAGCCCAGCACAGCGAAGCCCTGCATCTGATCGAGCACATCCGCCCGATTCTCAAAGGCCAGTTCCTGGAATACGAGATGACCGCCGCGGATCCGATGGCTCTGGCCAAGCCCTACACCTATCGCCGTTATTTCGAAAAACTCAGCACCGAGATTGGCGAGAACGTCTGCCGCGATGCGGAGTGAAACGGCCTAAGCCCCGGCCTGCGCCGAAGCCGGCATCTCTTCGTCCGCACTCGGCCCGTAGATGCTCGGCACCTTGGCTCCCATCGGCCTTAGATAAGTAGACAGCTGCCCGCGATGATGGACCGAATGGCTGCAGCACAGACCGGCATAAACCACGGCCGGAAAATTGAACATGCCAAAGAAATCGATGGCGCGCAGCAGGTCGTCGCCCTTCATTTTGCTTAACTGCGCGACGGTCTGCGCAAAATTTTCGTCGTACCACTTGAGTACATCGGCGGGCGTCTTGATGCTAGCCGGCATCGAACTTTCGCCCTGCTCGTACTTTCCCTTCACAATACCGCTTAAGAAAAACCATTCGCTGGACGCGATATGCCAGGCAAGCTCTAAGGCGCTCTTCGATTTCGGATCTGGTTTCCATCCGCTTTTATCGACTGGGATCGCCTCGATGACGCGCCGCGTGGTTTTGTGCTCGCCTCGAATCTGCGGAAGATAGACATCGTTAAGGAGAAAGGTAGCCTGTTCTGAAGTCATACCCGGAATCTACCACGGACCGCCGGGAAGCGCCAGGGGTTATCATCTCCGTTGTCGCAGCAAAATGAGAATGTCCTATTTGGGCAAAGTAGAAATGTCCTATTGACAGGGTCCAGCCTGAGGGGTGGACGAAGGACAGCTACTAATGAACCAGGCCGAACGAGACCGGCTGGATGCCCTGAAGAGGGCCAAGAAGAAATTGATCACGCAACGACAAGCCGCTGAGGAGATCGGTGTCAACGAGCGGCACGTGCGACGGCTGTTGCGCAAGCTGCGGCAGAAAGGAGACCGGGCGGTGATTCATGAGCTACGCGGGAGAACGTCCAACCGAAAGCTGTCCGCCGACATGGAACAGCAGGCGATCACGATTTTGACGGATCCGGTGTACCGCGGATTCGGGCCTACATTGGCGGCAGAATACTTGCGCAAGCGGCACCGGCTTACGGTGAGCAAGGAGACGTTGCGACAGTGGATGGCCAAAGCCGGATTGTGGCGCGCCGGTCATCGCCGCATGGTGGAGGTGCACCAATGGCGGCCGCGTCGAAGCCGCTGTGGGGAGTTGGTGCAATGGGACACCAGCGACCACGACTGGCTGGAGGGCCGCGGGGAATCGATCTATCTGATAGCGATGATCGACGATGCCACCAGCCAGCTGTTCGCACGCTTTGTACGGCACGATTCCAGTGAGGAGAACCGGCGGCTGCTGGGGGCGTACCTCGAGCAGTTTGGCCGCCCGCTGGCGTTTTACACCGACAAAGCGGGGATGTTCCAGGTGGCGGTTAAGACCAAACGACAGCAGCAGCGTGAGGACCGCGACCGGCCCCAGATGCCGCCGACACAGATTGAACGGGCGCTGCGCGAGCTGAACGTTGTCTGGATTCCGGCGCACTCGCCGCAGGCCAAGGGACGCATTGAACGCCAATTTTTGACGGCGCAGGATCGCCTAGTGAAAGGACTGCGTGTGGCCGGGGCGTGCACCCTCGATCAGGCCAATGCGTATCTGGAGAACGAATATCTGGCTTGGTGGAATCAGACCCTGGTGGTGAAGCCGGCCGATACCGCCGATGCCCATCGCCCTCTCGGCAAAGAGCATGATCTGGCCGCGATTCTCAGCCACGTGGAACAGCGTCAGGTGACGAATGACTACACGGTGCGATACGAAGGCAAGCTCTACCCAATCGACCGCCGCGACATCCAGGTCGGAATGCGCAAAGGATGGGTGCGGGTCGAACAGCGCTTGGACGGCAGCGTCGCCGTGCAGTTTCAAGGTCGTTATGTGCGGGTGCGCCGCTGCGCGCTGCCACTGGTGTTATCCAAAACGCTCGCACCCCCGACACGCTCAACGGGCAAGATCCGGCGCAAAAGCGATTGGATGAAGAACTTTTCCATCCGCTCGAAGCCTTCTCGTTCTCGACCGACTGAGGTGCCCGATGCTCGCAGCTAAACGCCGGCACCGAAACCAAAACCAATCGGAGCGCTGGGCAAAACCGGCCCGGCGATCTTCGCGCTTTATTTATCCGAAGACCGCTGCTCGGGAGCTCCACCAAAGCAGATCTGTCCTCAAAAACCAAAACCCCCAGAACGGGCATCATCGGGCCCGGTTTGACTGGGGGTCTGGTGCCGTCTGCTTCGGAGCCAGCCCCGTCGCAGCGGTCTTCGGATCTGCCCCAGGGAGCGCGACTCCCCCGGAACATCGAATCCACTGTAAGCCCGCTCCTTCGGCTCCTAGCTCAAAACAGGACATTTCTACTTTGCTGGGAATAGGACATTTCTATTTTGCCTTGACAGCACTCTTTACCTTAGATGTCTATTAGGATACTCTCGTTCCGCTCTCAAGTGAACCAGGGGGCTAAGGATTTTTTCCAGCAGGACGCGGCGGTGAAAAGCTAGCTCCCGTTGTCATATAAATAAATTGAGGGCTTTCGAAACGGCATGCACGACGCATGAGCACAGAGAGGACCATGCCCGGCGGATGGGCGGACCGCGATAGTCTTGCGAAAGGCCCGAACGGGCGCAGTTTGTGCCGCTGGTGCAGTCTCGAAGTGCCGCAGGGCCGATTCACGTTTTGTTCGGACTGGTGTGTAGAAGAATGGCGGCTTCGCACCGACCCCGGGTACCTGCGCGAGAGAGTGCTCGAGCGAGATAGCGGCGTCTGTGCCGGCTGTGGAATCGATTGCGTGGCGGCCTGGCTCCATCTCAGACGCTTGCGCGGCGCTGCTCGTCTCAGAGCATGGGCCGGTTGGGGTTTGCGCAGCGGATCGCGGAAGAGCCTATGGGACGCCGACCATGTTGTTCCGGTGGTGGAGGGCGGGGGTGAATGCGATCTCGAGAATATCCGGACGCTTTGTCTCAAGTGCCACCGCACTCGAACCGCGGAACTGCGAAAACGCCGGAAGAACGCTCCACTCAGCGACTAGCGGGCTTGCACCCGCGATCCAAAAGTGAGTGGGCGGACCAGCAGCAACCGCCAGTCCGCCCACCGATGATCTGGAAGGCTTAGCTATCGAGCTGAGTCCCGGGATCCGCCCTCATTCGGGCGAAATCCCATTACTGGCTGCTACTTCTGCAGGTTCGCGATCGAAGCCTTGAGCAGCCCCACCGTGTAGGCCATGTTGTGAATTCCCAGGCTACCGTCGTTTTGCACAAACTGGTAATTGTAGGCAGCCTCGAGTTGTGGCTGGGTCCAGGTGGAATCGATCGTGAGAGACGTCTTGGCCTGGCCCACCGGCGGCAGCAGCACAGCCAAATTGTTGAGCAGGTGCTGCACCTCGGTCTGACAGCCATCGATGATGCCGTCGCCATCATAATCCATCAAGGGGAAATTGAAGGTGGTGATGTCGGAGCCGTGGCAGTTCTGGCACCCCCCCACCATTTGCTCGGCGGGAATCGTAGCATTTCCCGCGAAGCTCATCGTAAAGGTGTGGCCGCCTAGCAGCCCGAGTGCCGGGTCAGTGGTCGCGGGTTCCTGGGTATGGCAGTTTACGCAAGTGTCGGTGACTACCTCGCGATGCGCAGAACTGGGGATTTCTTCGCCGTACGTGAAACCGTTGGTTCCCATCAACATGTCGGCCTGCGGGCCTTCATGCGGACCGAAATGCGCGGTGCCGGCGGTGGTGGCTGCATAGGTAACCGCGTTCACGCGGGCCTGATGGCAGTTCATACAGAGCGTACCGTACCCCGCGGTGGTCACTTGGGTTCCGTCGGCGAGCGTTACCGCCGCCAGTGTTCGGACCAGATGTTGGTTGGTAGTTGGAACCGTCTCGCCGTGCGGTTCATGACAAGTCTGGCAACTGATTGCGTCATAGGACAGGTCGGCCGGTCCCACTCCGTTGATCCGATCAATAAAGCCGTTATTAGTATGGCAACCTACGCAGGACGCGTTGCCTGCCGGATCGGTAGTGGTTATGGCGTGAGCGGAGTTGGTCCACTCCATGCCCTTGACATGATGCGGGGCTTCAGAATGGCATTGCAGGCAAGTGCCAGCGGTGTAAGTGGTCGAGATCAGCCGAGGATCGCCGCCCGTGGTAGCGTGGGTCGACCCGGCTCCGTGGCAATTCTCGCACTGGATATTGGCGACGTTTTGCAACGCAGCGGGCATGGCTGCAAAGTTCCCAGCCTGCAAAAGCGTGGGTGCAACCCAGCCGAGTTGCGCCATGAGTTGGCTAAACCCTCCGTTAGGCACGGTCGCGTTGGTGTCGAAGCCGACCGTGTGGCAGCCCCAGCAGGCGCTGGTGTAGGGGTAGGGCACGCCGTTCACCATGGCGCCGTTGCCATTAATGCTGCTGGTAAAGATCGAAGCGTGAGCGGTCTGCGACCAGTCATTCACCATCGACCAGGTTGTTCCGGCTGGGCCGTTGCTGTGACAGAGGGAGCACGTACCGACCCCCATGTAGCTACTGGCAGTGAGCATGAGCTCCAGTGTGGCCACGCCCGAGCCAACCGTTGTAATTGTGGCGCTGACGTTGTAAACCCCAGCCACGTCGGGACGCAGCAGCTTGCGGCCGGCTACCTGATAAATTAATTTATCGGATGGCAGAAAGACCGGGACCCCCGATCCGAGCGGATCGGCAGCCAACACCGCATTCGATCCTGTGGGCTTGCTGGCTAGCGTCCAGGTGACGCTCGCGATTTGCGAGGCAGGAACATTGATATCTACGTCCGCCTCCAAGTATGCGGGCTGGCCGAGACCGACCGTCGTCAGACCGCCGCTGGTCTCCGTAGTGGATGGCAGACCATAGGCAGCAATGTCGTCCGGGGTCATCGGCCGCAGTATCAGCTGAGCCGCCAATGTTGTTTGAGCGCTAATATTGGGGGCGCATAGAGCGATCAACAGCATTGCCAGAAGACAAATTGCTGTTCCGCGACCCCATGGAACTTTCACTTTTGCACGTATGAGCATCGATAACTCCTTCCCGATAAGGGAAACATCGGGGCAACGGAGTGCGAATATCGTGCCACATGGTTAAGCCCGCTGTTTTCAGCTCAATGGGTTACAAGGCTGTGGTTCAGAACTCACCCAACTGAGAAGCCTGAGCCGAAAAACGTCGGAAGGCCCCAGAAAGTGCTATAGGAGAGGGTTAATAGCTAGGCTTTCCTATCGCTTAGCACGTGTAGAGATATCCCGCTCGTTCGCAGGGTCAGGGTGCGGCGAATATGGGCGTCGACCGATCATTTGCTCACGGGCACGCGTTCGCCCTCGCGATCCCGAGTCGCGCCAGGATCGCGCATCAGCCGTCTGGCGGCTGGACTCAGCACGCGATTCCACCACATGATCATGCCGGTCACGAATAAGACCGCGGGCGCGAAGCCGAGAATCACGTACAGCACTTTCGTCGGCCAGCCGCCAAAGTTGCCATAATGCGCGGCCGAGAATCCCATCAGGATTTTCTCGCCTTTGGTGCGCGGCCTCCGGCGTCGACGGAACGGTGAGGGAGCGGCATTCGCGTTGGGTGCCGCAGAACTCGCGGATGCCTGTGCCGGCGCCTGCGCCTGCTGTGCAGAAAAGGCCAGCAACTGCGCGCGCGTCGGATAAATCGGCGTGAAGTGATTGATTACCGCGCGGAAAGGCTCTGGGAAGATAAAGTATGCGCCCGTGAGTCCCCAGACCAGGAGAATGGCGAAGGTCCAGATTCCAAACGCGCTGTGCAGGTCCCAATTGAAGCGTTTCCAGCCGACGTTCCCGCGCACCCACAAGCTGCGTCTCCAGTTCGCGATACCGGGCCACCAGATCACGATTCCCGTGAAACAAATGAACGCCGTCAAGAATCCACCCACGCCATTGGCGGTGAGTCCAGCGGGACCCAGCATGAGATTGCCGTGCAGGTCGCCCATCACTCGCAGCCACCAAAATAGAGTGGATGGCGATGATCCGATATCCTGGCCGGTAAATGGATTGAAGAGCCGGCGTTTTTCGCGCCAGCCGCGAGTCATCTGAATCTCGGTGGCCTCGGTTGCGAATCGTCCGCGGTTGATGGCGCGAATTACGTAATCCGGATAGAGGCGCTGAGCGGACTGCTTCAGTTGCTCTCGCGTCAACAGCCGGCCGGTGGCTTCTACCTGGGTTTGGGCCGAGAGCGCGTTCTCGATATCGGTCCGGAAAACGACGGCGCTGCCGCTTACGCAGACCACCACGACGTAAATCCCCAGTAGGACACCACTCCACAGGTGCACCTGGAAAATGGCTCTTCGCAGCCAAAGCTTCTGCGGCTGCCGGAGCCAGGACTGCGTTAGAGTCATCTCATGCCTCCGAGCGGCTATTCCTTAAATGATAGCCTGAAGGGAAACGTGATTAGGCAGATGCGAACCGCGGCCGGGTTTTTCCTGATGTCCGTGGCCGTCTCGGCGCAGTGGCTGAACTATCCCACCCCAGGCATTCCGAAAAAAGCAACCGGCGCGCCCGACCTTGCCGCAACCGCGCCCAGAACCAAGGACGGCAAACCCGACCTTTCTGGAATGTGGGAAGCGGAAAAGAACAGAACCTGTCCGCCCGAGGGTTGCGGCGATATGCAGGCTCCACAGGAGTTTTTCAATATTGGTTGGAAGCTCAAGGGCGGCCTGCCCTATCAACCGTGGGCCGCGGATCTGGTGAAATCGCGGAAGGCGGTAGGCGGGCAGGATGATCCCGCCATACGCTGCTTGCCACTTGGCGTCGTGAAGATGCACACCACGCCGCTGATGCGCAAGATTGTTCAGACTCCGGGACTCATCGTCATTCTGAACGAAGCCAACGCGAGCTACCGGCAGATCTTCACCGATGGACGGCCGCTTCCCGAGGATCCGCAACCGTCGTGGAATGGCTATTCCACGGGGAAGTGGGACGGGGACGCGCTAGTGGTCCAGACCAACGGCTTCCGGGACGACACCTGGCTGGATCGCAACGGCAACCCGCTGAATGCCTCGGCGAAAATAACGGAGCGGTTCCGGCGGGTGAATTACGGGCGCTTAGAAATCGATCTCACAGTGGACGATCCCAAGGCGTATACTCGGCCCTGGACGGTCCAACTGAACGAGTTCATCGTGCTGAACACGGAGCTTCTGGATTTCATTTGCCTGGAAAACGAGAAGGATGTGCGGCACATGGTGAAATAGACCCAGTGAAGTAAACCAGCCCGCGCTTCGCCGTTGCAGTAAAATGGTTCAGTAAGTCCTCGAAGTGGGCGGCTAGCTCAGCTGGGAGAGCACGGCGTTCGCAACGCCGGGGTCGTGGGTTCGAATCCCATGCCGTCCACCAATTTAATCCATTTGATTCTGCTTGACTTGCACGTCGGCGTTTTCTCGCGTGCCGTATACGTGCCACAAATTGCGTAAAAGTTGGCTGATTCTGGCCTGTCTTCCGCCACTCTAGGCGATTCCGAGTTGACGGTAATTCCTTTCTCCTTGCGCCGCCGTTTTTCCGCCCTAAGGAGCTGGAGAACGTTTTCGATGGCCATTGGGGGTCTCCAAGAGAGTTTTTACCGCCTTGTATATAAGGAAGTGGTAACGGTACGAACTCTTGGTTGTAGGCCCCCTTGAATGGCGGTCGGTTTATCCCCTCAATTCGCAAATGTGAGCGCCTCAAGGGCTTGGGGGCGGTGGCGTCTGCGCGGACCAGAGTGCTTCCTCATGCTTTTCTGCTCGAATAAAAACGTCCTCAAAGGAGCACTATAGGAGCTGAGAAAGTCAGTAAGGGAGCAGCGTGCAACGACAAAGTGTTCACAAAGTATCAGTGACCTCTCCCTCCAGCGCTAAGGGAAACGAGACGACGCTATCGCAGTGCTTCACAGGTGTCCACGACGGGAATCTTGGCGGCTGGTCACTCATGCGACCGCTAGCGGATGGGAAGGCGTAAAAAAAATGTTGAATATTTCCGGTCGAGCTAGGTCACAAGGGAAATAGAAGGCTCTCGACAACTTAGCGTTCTGATGTTCACCGCGCGCGGTGTCTCTGAGCTGATTTCTGCAAACAGATTCCCTGGAAGAGTCGAATGGGAATTTAGTCCAGGTGTGGGAATTAATCCCCAAGCAAGGTCCTGAAGACTCGCCTCAATCGAAGGCGGGCGACGTAGAGCCGTTTTTAGTATTGCCCGGTGCTGCTTACCTTCACTCTATTTGAAGCAGCGAACTGGGTCGCTGAGAAAGCAGCGTATACCAGTGCAACTGAAATTAAAATATTGGCCGTTAACGAGATTCGTTCCCTACGGCCACAATCCTCGAAAAAACAACCACGCAGTCGATCGCATGATCGCTTCGATCCGGGAGTTCGGATTCCGAATCCCGGTCCTGGCCCGCAGTAACGGCGAGGTCGTGGATGGACATTTGCGGCTCAAAGCAGCGCAGGAACTGGGACTCACGGAACTCCCTGTTATCCTGTGCGACGAATGGACCCAAGCACAAGTGAAAGCCTTCCGTCTGATGGTGAATCGATCGGCCAGTTGGGCGGACTGGGACTCCGAACTAGTCACGCTCGAAATGCAGGAGCCAAGGCCATAAACTTCGATCTGAAGCTGACGGGTTTTGAGCTGGTCGAGATCGACGCCTTCTTATTCGCGGGTAACTCAGCCTGCCAACCACTAGAACAAATTCCGAACCTGCCCTGTGCGGCAGTTACCCAGCTGGGTGATCGGTGGAGATGCGGCCAGCATCTGATCCTGTGTGGTGATTGCACCAATCGAGATGGGGTTCAGCTTCTGCTTGGCCACGTGAAGCCTGTGTCATGGTGACGGACCTGCCCTACGAGAGTGCCGGCACCCAAGTCGATTGGACGAATGCGTGGCAGCTTTTCATTGGCGATGTCGCCTATGTCTGGCATGCCGGTGCGTGCGCCGCCGAGGTCGCCACCGGCCTGGAAACGGCGGGTTTCCAAATTCGCGCACAGATCATCTGGGTCAAACAACATTTTGCTTTGGGACATGGAGATTATCACTTGCAACATAAGCCGTGTTTCTATTTGGTACGCGAAGGAAAATCTTCGCACTGGTGTGGAGACTGTACGCAGTCGACAGTCTGGCAGACTGCGAACTTGAATCCAATAGGCGGTTCCGGGGAGGAGGCGAACACCTGCAATCGCACACAGAAACCGATCGAACTGATGCGGCGACCGATCTTAAACAACACCGCTCGGGGCGAGATTGTCTATGATCCGTTTCTCGGTTCTGGAACCACGTTGATTGCAGCCGAATCCACCGACCGAATCTGTTAACGGACTGGAGATTGATCCTGGCTATGTGGATGTGACCGTCAAGCGATGGCAACGGT
>CAVSYF010000012.1:0-137540 GCA_963732175.1 Bryobacterales bacterium
GTGTCTGCCGTCAGCGCTCATTGGACAGAACGGGCGGATTGAATAAGGGAGAGTTTCTGGCTCATCGTAACGTTCATAGGAGCGAAGATGAGACAGCAAACTCGATCATCGAAGGAACCGGCTGAGAAGGTCGTCCAAGACATCCGGCGGGCGACGCGCAAGCATTATTCGGCCGAGGAGAAGATCCGGATCGTGCTGGAAGGCCTGCGCGGCGAGGACAGCATCGCCGAGCTGTGTCGCCGCGAGGGGATCGCACAGAACCTGTACTATCGCTGGTCGAAAGACTTCCTGGAGGCTGGCAAGAAGCGCCTGGCTGGCGATACTGCCCGAGCCGCCACCTCGGACGAGGTCATCGGACTGCGGCGCGAGGCCACGGCGCTCAAGGAGGTGGTCGCCGATCTGACCCTGGAGAACCGTCTGCTTAAAAAAAGCGTGACGGCGGATGGGGAGGACGGCGAATGAGATATCCGGCCTCAGAGAAGCGGGAGATCATCCGGCTCGTCGAGCAATCCCATCTGCCGGTTCGGCGGGCGCTGGAGCAGATCGGAATCCCGAGATCCACGTTTTATCGATGGTGCGATCTTTATCGGACCGGAGGGCCAGAGGCGCTGGACGATCGCAGCCCTCGGCCTGATCGGGTGTGGAACCGCATCCCCGATGACGTCCGCGCGCGGATCGTCACATTGGCCCTCGACGAGTCGGAGCTCTCGCCCCGCGAACTGGCCGTGCGCTTTACCGATGTCGAGCGCTACTTCGTGTCGGAAGCCTCGGTTTATCGCCTGCTCAAGGCCCTCGACCTGATCACCAGTCCGGCCTTCATCGTGATGAAGGCCGCCGACGAGTTCAAGGACAAGACGACGGCGCCGAACCAGCTTTGGCAGACCGACTTCACTTATCTGAAGGTGACGGGCTGGGGCTGGTTCTATTTGTCGACGGTTCTCGACGACTTCTCGCGCTACATCGTGGCCTGGAAGCTCTGCACCACGATGAAAGCCGAGGACGTCACCGACACCTTGGAGTTGGCTCTGCAGGCATCGGGGCTCGACCGGATCAACGTGGCACATCGGCCTCGTCTGCTATCCGACAACGGCCCGAGCTACGTCTCGGCGGAGCTGGCGGCATGGCTCGACAAACAAGACATGCCGCATATCCGCGGCGCGCCCTATCATCCGATGACACAGGGAAAGATCGAGCGCTGGCATCTGACGCTCAAGAACCGCATCCTGCTGGAGAACTACTATCTGCCCGGCGAACTCGAGGCTCGGATCGAAGCCTTCGTCGCCCACTACAATCACCTGCGCTACCACGAGAGCATCGACAATCTGACGCCGGCCGACGTCTACTTCGGGCGCGGTCAAACCATCCTGCTGGAAAGAGAAAGGATCAAACGCAAAACCATCCAACACCGACGCTTGCTTCACAAAACTCATGCAGCCTAAAATCAAACCGGATGCGCCAGACTCTCCCTTAGATCAGGATGCCTCCTGTCTCAAAATCTCTGACGACGGACAGATGTGGGGTATTCCGGGCGAGAAAAATCTCCATGCCCATGCTGGCGATTACTAAGATCATCTGCGACCGGCTTCAGCCGCTGGCTGCGTTTGGTCACTTTCTTGAGGGATAAACTCAATTACTTTCGAAGGCCAGAGTTCACCGAGGCGGAGCGCTGCAAAAAGCCAAGGTACGGCTCCGCAAATTATGAGCTGCCTCAACGACGGCTGTTGGCTTGGAACCGAAGTGCCGCAATTGTGCGTTTAGTCCGCTTTCGGGAAAGGCCGACATGATTCGGACATCGTTCATGCGACGCTGTGGACCCAGCGCGTCTTCTATCGCGTCCACTCTCGTATAGTGTCTGTGATCTGTGCCGAGTCATAAGGCTTGGCAAAGAAACGACCGCCCTCCGGAAGGTCCTGTTCGCTTACGTGAACATGGCCCGAGGTCACAATTATCTTGATGGGAGGCCAGCGGTCGCGAACGGCGTGAGCCAGTTTGAGACCGTCTATTGAGCCTGGCATGTGAATATCTGTAAAGACCACTCGGATGTCGCTGCGGTTCTCGAGTATCCGTATTGCTTCGTCAGCGTCTGCGGCCTCAATAACCTCAAAGCCCGCATCCTCTATCGCTTGCACAGCACCTAGACGAACTAGGGGTTCGTCTTCGACGATGAGGACCACCAGTCCTTTTGAACTATTTTCCCCAACGCATACACTTTCCCAGGCCCGCCGCTTCGACTCGCGCCCGAATACGATTAGTAGCGGGGTCGGCTCCGTTCCGGCGCTTCAGTTTTTCCCCGCTTCCTCGGGACGCATTGACGGCTCAGTTGCGATTTCCGGCCTCACCACTCTAGGCGAGGATCCTTATATTCCCGCCTTGCAATTGCAGAACAAGTTCGCCGAAGGTGACGACCTCTTGTGGACCCATGGGGCGCACAGCCTTCGATTCGGCGCTACGGTATTACGGCAGGACTCCAACGTGTTTCAAGCGATTCGAGATGGATCGAACTGGAGCTTCCCCAGCTTGTCGGTATTCCTGGCAGGCGGAAACGCGCAGACCACAGTGGGAGGAACTCCGCCGGGGCCGCAAGCTTATCCGTACCGCGACTTTCGCGAAATTGATTTCACACCCTACGTCCAGGACGATTGGAAGGTGACCTCCCGGTTGACTCTGAATCTTGGGGTGCGCTGGGAATTTCAGAGCAATCCGGTGGACCCTCGTAACGCCCTTGAAGCTGTCCCAAATTATTTAACCTCGACCAACTTTGTGACGGTGCCGCACGTGTTTCAGTCGAATCCGTCTTGGCCGGACTTTGAACCACGTTTCGGATTCGCGTACGACCCGTTCGCAAATCACAAGACTTCCGTGCGCGGCGGCTTTGCCGTTACTTACAGCCCGTACTTTCCCGGCCAATATGAAGGAAGCTACGGCAGCTCTCCACCCTGGCAAACCCTGACACAATCCAATCCGAGCTATCCGACTCCATTCACGTCGGTCACGCCGAGTCCCATTACCGTTGCCACCGGCTTTGCCTGGCAAAATAATGTTACTCCCTACCTGTTGCAGTACAACCTGAACGTGCAACGCGAGATTGCGGAAGGCACCGTTGTATCCGTTGGATACGTCGGCTCGCACGGGGTTCATGAGCTGACTCTGCAGGACCAAAATCCGCCCATTGCTACGGTCGATTCTAATGGCGTTTATCACTTCTCCACCGTGAGCTCTACCGGTACAATCGTGGTTAACCCGCGCCTCAATCCCAACTTTGGTTTCCTGGACATGGGGGTTCCGGGCACGACATCGCGTTATAACTCCCTGCAAGTTAGCCTGAATCGACGGTTGACTCGAAACGTACAGGCGCAGGTTGCTTACACGTGGTCGCGCTGTGTCGATGACGGGGGCTATCCGATTGGTAGCTTGATCGGCGACTCTCCTACAACCTATGAGAACCCCTATCTTCGCGACCCCACCGACAAGGGTCTCTGTTATTTCAACGTCTCGCAGGCGTTGAGAGTAAATATGCTGTATACGCTTCCCTTCCACGGAAACCGGTTCGTGGAAGGCTGGCAGCTTACCGGGATTTTCAGCGCCAGCAGCGGCCTACCGGTCACCATCGAAACCGGCTACGACCGGGTCGGTTACTCATCTACCGGCACGCCGCGCCCCAATTATGTCTCCGGTTGCCAAGTGGCAGTGGGCAAACAGAGCGAGTGGTTCAACCCGGCCTGCTTCTCGCTCCAAGCGCCCGGCACGCTCGGCAATATTGGAAGAGACACCGTGATTGGTCCCAACAACGTGGATCTTGATATGGCTTTATTGAAAGACACGAGAATTTCCGAGCGTTATCGCGTGCAGTTCCGGGGCGAGGTGTTCAACATCTTCAATCATCCCAATTTTGGTCTGCCGAACGACTCGGTTTTCACCGCCAGCGGCCCCAATCCGACGGCCGGGCAAATTACGACCCAGGTGGGAACGGCCCGTCAGATTCAGCTGGGATTGAAGTTTATTTTCTAGCCGGTAAGACTTGAGGGCGCGGCCACCTAAGAAATCCCGAGGATCTGCGCAAAATACCCAACCGTGACACCGAGTTAGGGACTGGCCGCATTCTACAAAACCCGCCAGGGCTCCAGTGCGTCTAGAATTGAGGTTGATCCCGGAGGTGGGTATGAAACCGAGTTGTAGGAGCAATGCCTTGCGGAAGTGCACCGTAGTGCTGCTTTCGTTTCTGCTCGTTCCCTTCGCTCCATACAATCTTTATGGACAAGGCGGTTACGCGCCCTTGGATGCTCAACAGCTGGACCAGTTGGTCGCTCCCATCGCACTCTATCCCGACCCGCTGGTGGCCCAAGTACTCACGGCATCCACCTATCCACAGCAGGTTAGCGATGCCGACAATTGGGTTCATCAAATGGGCGCAATGCCACCGGCCCAGATGGCGGATGCAGCCAATGCAATGCCGTGGGACCCCAGCGTAAAGGCGCTGACCGCGTTTCCATCGGTGCTGGATAACCTGGCGCGGAATTACAATTGGACCGCACAGCTCGGCAACGCTTATTACAATCAGCCCGGTGACATCATGAATGCCGTGCAGGCCATGCGATTTAGCGCGCAGCAAGCCGGAACGCTGCGTACTGGTCCACAAGAGCGGGTATATGAGAGTAACGGCCAGATCCTGATCGTGCCCGTGAATCCGGCAGTCGTGTACGTGCCCTACTACAACCCCTGGCGCGTCTATGGCGCACCGATTCCGATGTACGCCGGCTTTTACGTGCCGCCTCCCCCGCCTGGATTGGTTTTAGGAGTGGGACTCGGCTTCGGCGTCGGAATTTCGGTTGGACTCTTCGCGCATTATGGATGGGGCTTTAACGCCTGGGAGCCAAATTGGCGCGGTGGCGTGGTCGTGTACAATCACGCCACCTACATCTCGCGCAGCACGACGGTGATTAACAGGGGCAACTTCGGCGGCTATAACCGGGAAGTTTTTGAGCGCGGCGGCGCAGGCGTTCCGGGGGGCTTTCATCCTACCGTGACGCGAGCCACTGCGGCCTTCGCCCGTCCTCAGGGTGGCGGATTCAACCGCCCCGGACCGCCCGAGGGGAACCGTCCCGCGGGTTTCGTTGGAAATCGTCCGCAGGGAGCGCCGCCCAATAATTTTAACCGGCCGGCTCCCGCCGCTCGACCAGGCGCGCCCGCTCCTGGCGGCCGTGCCCCGGAGTTCAATCGTGCGCCACAGGCGGCGCGACCAACGCCTCAGCCCAACGTGAATCGTGCTCCCGCGCCTCGTGTCGAGGGTGGTGGCGGTCGCCAGCAGCCGCAGGCTCGACCGCAGCCCCAGGCTCGGCCACAGCCTAATGCAGGGAATCGCGGACAGAAAGCCGGAGGTCGCGAAGAAGAGCATGAACGCAAATAGCGCGGAACTGCGTTAGCTCAGCCTTCTAGAGCTGGGGGGCAAAGTCCTCCGAGCACCGAATTTCGAAGCCGCCAAAACAGTCCCAAAGGCACTAGCGCGTGACCGTTAAAACAGGTTCAGCAGGAACACCGGGACAACTCGTTCAGAGCCTGGGCTTATACAGCGCCACGTGCATCGTCATGGGATCGATGATCGGATCTGGCGTTTTCATCGTTTCGGCCGACATCGCCAGGCTGGTTGATTCCCCGGCCCTGCTTATCGGCGCCTGGGTCATAACCGCGCTGATGACGATCATCTGCGCCTTAAGCTATGGGGAACTGGCGGCGATGATGCCGCACGCCGGCGGCCAGTACGTCTATCTGCGCGAAGCGCTCGGTCCAATCTGGGGGTTCCTGTACGGCTGGACGCTCTTCCTGGTGATTCAAACCGGCACCATCGCGGCGGTGGGTGTATCGTTCGGCAAATTTCTCGGAGTTTTTTGGCCGGCCGTTTCCTCCAGCCATTGGATTTGGAAAATCGGACATGTTCCGGCGCTTTCTATCGGCTCCATCGTGCTTGGCAATATGGACATCGGTCTCAACACCGCGAACTTGGCGGCGATACTCATCGTGGCGGTGGTCACAGCCATTAATGTGAGTGGCGTAAGAACCGGGCTCTGGTGCAGAACGTCTTCACTACCACTAAGGCGGCGGCGCTGCTCGGTCTAATCTTAGCCGGATTCATCGCTGTATCTGATCCATCCGTTTGGGCGCAGAACTTCGGTGCGGGCTGGAACCATTTCTGGCACGGCGCGGCACTATCGGTGCGGCATCCGCTGCAGGTCGGCGTCGGTGGTCCGATGGTGCTGGTCGGGGCGGCCACCATCCTTGCCGTCGCGCAGGTCGGCTCCTTGTTTTCCGCCGACGCATGGAACAATGTGACCTTCACTGCCGGCGAGGTTCGGAACCCGAGCCGGAACGTGCCCCTTTCGTTAGCGCTAGGCGCCGGCGCCGTTCTCATTATGTACATCCTTGCGAATTTCGCCTACTTGAAAGTATTGCCGTTCCATGGCGATCCGCATGGCGCCACGGTCCTGGCGCGCGGAATCCAGTACGCGCAGGAAGACCGCGTCGCAACCGCTGTTCTGGAACAGATTCTTCACTCGGGCGGCGCCTATCTGATGGCGGCTGCAATTCTCGTTTCAACGTTTGGCTGTGCGAATGGCATGACACTGGCGGGCGCGAGAGTGTATTACGCGATGAGCCACGACGGATTGTTCTTCAAGGCCGCCGGTACACTGCATCCGAGAACGAAAGCTCCGGTCGCCTCTCTGGTGGTTCAAGGCATATGGACTGCGTTGCTGTGCATTTCTGGCTCGTACGGCCAGCTTTTGGATTATACGATTTTCGCCGCACTCATTTTTTATATCTTGACCATCGGGAGCGTATTCGTGTTAAGAAAGCGGCGCCCGGATGCTCTGCGTCCGTATCGGGCGTTCGGATATCCCGTCCTGCCGGCACTGTACATTGCGATGGCGATCTGGATATCCGCAATCTTATTGCGCTACAAACCGCAGTACACTTGGCCCGGGCTTGCCATCGTTCTTTGCGGCGTTCCAGTGTATTTTGTCTGGTCGAGCTGGAACCGCACTTCACCGCGCCTCTAGTTCATGTATACTGGCCTAGCCCTCGGGGTGTTACCCGCATTAACCTCGACCGAGACATTGGACAACGGAGGAGGACAATTATGTCGTTCATTGCATGGATCATTTTGGGATTGATCGCCGGTTTCATTGGCAGCAAACTGGTCAACAAGAAAGGCGAAGGGCTGATCCTCGATATCGTTCTAGGGATCGTCGGCGCCCTCGTTGGCGGGTGGCTGTTCAACACCTTTGGAGCGACCGGAGTCACCGGGCTGAATCTTTACAGCCTTTTGGTAGCGGTCATCGGCGCGGTCGTGGTTTTGGTGGTTTACCACGCGATTCGGCGCGCCGCCTGACGCTATTTCCTATCGGAGCGCCGGAGCATATCGACCGTTCTGCCGCCGAAGTAGCCGACTACAACCGCGAGTACAAAGCATAGGACCAGTGTGGAAGGCGCATCCACATTTGTCTATCGTCGAATTGGCTTGCCGACTGCATAGCATTTAGGATGAGGAGTTTACGCGACCGACGACGGAATCCCTGGTACCGCTGCGGGAAAACCGCGGTATAGTTGTAACGGCACGCGTCGCACCCAGTGATTTCGATTTCTCGAGTTGTGGTTTTCCTCGTGGTGCCCCTCGTCAGCGTCGCCATCCTCGCTCTTTTTCGGCATGGCCGCCACCGCTGCCCTTACGAGGATCCTTTGTGCCATCGAAATCATCCGTGCATCGGCTGCTACCGGGAACTCTTCAATAGCGTGAAACTTTGAGGGCCCTCAGGCCGCGTGTCGAACCGGTTGCGATGTCGCGCGCTTTCTAGCCATGGATTTCTGAGGTAAGCGGCGCAGCTATGTAAAAATACTGTTAACTCATGCGCGGCCGTGCGAGCGACCTGCGATTTCCGAAGCACTTTGACGGAAAGCGCTTCTACAATCCGGATGCCCCGCAAGCGCGCGGATTGCTTGGGGTCCTCGATGGAAGCTGACCAGCCGGCCGGAAAAGTCGCCGAATTTCATTGACGACGTCGAGCCATCCATACCGCCTCGCCTGGTCGAAGGCAGCGGAATGCGAGTGACCCTGGTGAATCACTCGACAGTGCTTCTTCAGCAGCGGGGTTGAATATTTTGACCGATCCGATCTGGTCTGAACGAGCCAGCCCTGTGTCGTGGGCAGGTCCGCGGCGCCACAGAGAACCGGGCGTGCGTTGGGAGGACCTGCCCCCCATCGACGTCGTGCTGATCAGCCACAATCATTACGACCACCTGGATCTTCCTACCGCCCGAAAGCTGGCGGCTCGCGATCGATCCACGTTCATCCTGCCGATTGGCGTGGCTCGGCTGCTTCGCTCGGAGAATATCGGGCCCGTTCACGAGTTGGACTGGGGCGAGTCATTCGCACTTCCGGGCTGCACCATCCACTGCGTCCCGGCGCTGCATTTCTCGGGCCGGGGAATCTTCGACCGCAACCGAACCCTGTGGTGCGGGTACGTGATCGAATTTCAGGAACGGCTGGTATATTTCGCCGGGAGACACCGCTTTCGGAACTCATTTCGCCCAGATTCGGGAGAAGTTCGGATCGCCGCACCTGGCGCTGTTGCCGATCGGAGCATACGAGCCGCGCTGGTTCATGTCGCCGGTGCACATGGCTCCGGATGAGGCGGTGAGAGCACAAAGGATCCTGGCCGCCAAAACCAGCATCGCGATTCATCACGGAACTTTCCAACTGGCGGACGAAGGCATCGACACTCCCAAGCAGCAGCTCCTGGCTTGCGCGCCGGGCGATTCGTTTCTGGTTCTCAACAACGGGCAATTTGCCGAAATTCCAGGATGATCGACAAGCACACACTCGCGTTGATCAGCATCGTCGGCAGTTCGCTGGACGTGCTGGGCGCGTTGTACCTGGCCTACGATCTGTTGGGCGGCGAGCACGGACCGCTGCGGACTCTCACCAGAGGCGTCACCTACGGCGTGCTGTTCGGAGGCGGGTATGGCCTCGGCCTGGGTCCGGTATTTGGGGTCGTGACCGGCGTGGCGCATGGCATCACACTCGCCTGGGAGTTTTCCCGCGCCTCCAGGCATGGTCCGAAGCCGGGATTCTGGTATGACACGGCCATGAGCGCGATTCGCGGAGCGGGCTTCGCTCTGGGCGCTGCTTATTTATATGGAGGCACATTCGGGGTCACGTTTGGCGTACTCAGCACGGTGGGACAAGTCATCGCCTACCGGGCCGGCATCCGGCCGACCATCGATTATCAACCCGCCACGCGTCCGCGTTTGACCAAACATCAATTTCTGGCGGCGGTGAATCGCACGGTTGGCTACGCTGTCGCGGGATATCTCAGCGCCTTGGTGGCGCACGAAAGGGCGAACGCGCTCGGAGTTGGGGTGAAGGCCGGGCTGGTGATCGGAGTGGTCACGGCCATTGCGGGTTCATGCACGCCATTCGTCGAATGGAGCGCGGATCATGTGCCCGAGAAGCGCATGGGCGTTTTCGGAGTCGGCTTGATCCTCAGCGGCTTCGCGCTGCAATCCGTGCAGTATTGGCTCGCGCTACTCGACTTGGATGTTCGTTAGATCGGAGCGGCCTGCTTTCACGAAGCTCACTCGGGCATCACGTGAAACAGGTGCAGCATCGGGCCATTGGTCGAATTGGAGACCAGATAACTGAGGATTCTGCTTGGCTCTCTCCGACAGCACGGCCGCTCTTTCGTTCGGATCCGTGACATGGGATAAAACACAATCATACAGATTGTCTCCGAACTTCAGGCGAACATGCGGATCGCGCATCACATTCTTGACCCAGCTCTTGCCGTGCGGAAACGGCACGCCTGCGGCGAACATCGAGGTCACATAGAGCTGGCCGTTGTGAAGGATGAACCCGGTTGTCACCGAATGAGGAATCATGTACCAGGTTCGGGTCTGCAGCTTATCGGTCTTATATTGAGAGACGAACGACCAGTCGTTGACTGGGGTGGTTACAACGTTTCCACTCAGCCATAATCCGGGATAATTTCCAGGACCGGGTATATTGCCGATCGGGCTGAAGCCGGTGACACGCAGCACTACCAGCGCCAAAACCAGACAGACCACGATTGTCCCTAGAATTTTCGTTAACGTTTTCATCTTGGCTCCTGAATGCAGCTAACGGTCGTTCGCGTCAGCCCATGGAATGGGTATGCTCGGGGGCGATCTTGTAGGTCACGCGCACTTCGCCCGGCGCCCGGTAAGGGTAACGATCCTGATTGATGTACTTCTTCGCCAGCTTATCGATCAGGTCATCGGCGCCCTTTTCGGTGATCTCGATTACCCGGCCACGAATCGAAACGTGGCGATAAGGATTGTCCGGGTCGAGGATGTCCAAGCCGACGCGCGGATCGCGGCGCATGTTTTGGTCTTTGACACGTCCTTTGGCGGTGTTGATGACGATGTTCTGACCGTCATATTCGAACCAAACGGGCGATACGTGCGGCGCCCCGTCTGGCATGATCGTGGCCAGTTGCGCGAATGCCTTCTTTTCCAGTATGTCGCGATATTTATCCGGGATCGTTGCCATGTCTTCTCTCCTTGTGGGGAATTACTTCGAGGGTACACCATGCGCGGCACTCCTGGCACAGGTTATTTTAGGAGGTACTTGTGCAGACTCCGATCAGCGTGCGCATCGAAATAAGCCCGCTCGAGACGCTTCCAGAAGTGCGCCCAGGCGACCATCTCGGCGTGCTCATTCGTGAGGCCGCGGCACGGGAAGGGCAGATCCTGGACGAATCGGTGCTGCTGGCCGTCGCACAGAAAGTCGTCTCCAAGGCGGAAGGCGCGGTGGTGGATTTGCGAGGGATTCGGCCTTCGGCGCTGGCCCAATCCTGGGCCGAGCAATCCGGGAAGGACCCGCGTTTAGTCGAATTGATTCTGGCGCAATCCCGGCGCATCGTCAAAATGGACCGCGGGGTAATCGTCACCGAGCACCGGCTGGGCTTCGTTTGCGCGAATGCGGGCGTGGATCAATCTAACACCGCGAGCGATGATTTCGCCACTGTTTTGCCTGATGATCCCGATGCGTCCGCCGAGCTGCTTCGCACCGAGCTGGGCTGCGGCGCGGTCGTCGTGACGGATACATTCGGCCGTCCGTGGCGCGAAGGCCTGGTCGACGTTGCCATCGGTGCGGCGGGATTCGAGCCGCTGGAGGACTACCGGGGCTGCCCCGACCGCCGAGGCCGCAAGCTATCCGGGACGGTCCTCGCGTTTGCCGACCAAGTGGCCGCCGCCGCGGGCCTGGCGATGCGCAAAGTCCGATGGCTGCGCGGTGATATTGATCCGCGGACTCAAGTGGCGCGCGGCTCCAGGTTCGGCCCGCAGCCTGATCCGCAAACCCGAACAGGACCTGTTCCGCTAGTTGGATGTGGCGCGCCGCTGGTCCGGCATTTCGGAATCCACCCAGTCGAATGACCGCGTGACCGCCTTTTTCCAGCCGCTGTACAGGGCGTCGCGCTGCGCCGGATGGATGTGCGGATCCCAGGTCCGATCGGCGGACCAGTGCGACCGCAGGTCGTCAAAATCCTTGAAGAAACCCACTGCCAAGACCGGCCGCGTAGCAGGCTCCCAACGCGGTGGTCTCTCTGGTCGCGGCGCGGACAACGGGGCGGTTCAGGATGTCCGCCTGGAATTGCATGAGCAGATCATTACCGACCATGCCGCCATCGACGCGCAGGACATCGAGTGGAATCCCGGAGTCCTGCTCCATCGCCTCGACAACTTCACGGGTCTGGAACGCCGTGGCCTCCAAGGCGGCGCGCGCAAAGTGGCCTTTGTTGGTGTGACGGGTCAAGCCGGCGATCACGCCGCGCGCGGTCGACTTCCAATGCGGTGCGTACAGCCCCGAGAAGGCAGGGACGAAGTAGATGCCGCCGTTATCTTCCACCGTCCGGGCCAGAGCTTCGATTTCTGGACTCTCGCGGATCAGGCCGAAGTTGTCGCGAATCCATTGCACCAGAGCGCCCGTGATCGCGACGCTTCCTTCCAGCGCATAAACGGCCTGCTTGCCGATCTGGTATGCCACCGTGGTGAGTAGGCCGTGTTTGGATGGAACCGGCTCCGCGCCCGTATTCATCAACAAAAAACATCCTGTGCCGTAGGTGTTTTTGGCTTCGCCGGGCCGTAAACAGGTTTGGCCCACCAGTGCCGCCTGTTGATCTCCGAGCATGCCAGCAATGGGAACGCCTTTCAGCGGACCCGATGTGATGGCGCCGTAAACCTCGCTACCGGAGACGATTTTCGGCAGCATCTTGTCAGGAATTCTAAAGACATCCAACAGCTCGGGGTCCCATGCCAGGGTCTGAAGATTCATCAATTGCGTGCGGCTGGCGTTGGTACAGTCCGTCAAATGAAGCCCGCCGCGCGGGCCGCCGGTAAGGTTCCAGAGGAGGAAGGCATCCACGTTGCCGAACAACAGCTCACCCGCTTCGGCTTGCGCACGCACGCCCGGAACATTATCCAGGATCCAGCGGATTTTCAGCGCACTGAAATATGTTGCGAGGGGAAGCCCGGTCTTCGCACGGAATCGGTCCAGCCCGCCTTCGCGAGCCAGTTCCGCGACGTAAGTGTCGACCCGGGTGTCCTGCCAGACCAACGCGTTATAGGCGGGCCGGCCGGTCCGGCGCTCCCAAACGATCGTGGTCTCGCGCTGATTCGTGATACCGATGGCCGCGAGGTCGCTGGCGCGCAGGCTGCGCTCGTGCATGGCTTGCTCGATGACCTCTTCGGTCCGCTGCCAGATCTCGACGGGGTCATGCTCCACCCAAGCAGGCTGCGGATAGATTTGCTCATGCCCCTTTTGCGCGGCGGAGACGATTCTTCCGGACCGGTCGAAAATAATGAAGCGCGTGCTGGTAGTTCCTTGATCGATTGCTCCGACGTAATTTGGCACCCATGCTCTCCTTTATGGCCCGCCTGAGTAAAATTCCTCAGGTGATTTTTTGCGGATTGTCGCGTACACTCAAGGTCTCCAGTGTCCAAATATAGGCTGCGTTCAGCAATAGTCGGCGTTCTTCCCGATGACAAAGTCGGCTTGCGCATCTTGACGATTCCGACTGGAGCGACGCTCACTATCATAGGAAAGCCCAACACCAGCGGCTTGGTCGACGCACAGTGGGACGTCGCGCTGGTCAGCGTCTTCGTCAGAGACGTGACTTCGAGCGGGGAACTTGTCCAGGAGACAGGCACCGGCTAGCCGTCCTGGGCTGCGCAGCATAATATATTATGTGATGCGAAGACTTTTGTTGATCTTCCTGGCCAGGAGGAGAGCAGTGCGTAATCGAAACATTAGGATCCTGATTGCTCTGGCGGCGATGCCTGCGTTGGCGCATGCTCAGTGGTTGAACCATCCTACTCCGGGCATTCCGCGAACTCCCGACGGCAAGCCGAATCTTACCGCTCCGGCGCCCCGTGCAGCCGACGGAAAGCCCGACCTCTCCGGACTCTGGCAGAGCGAGGCAGCCCCGCCGGATGTGCTGGAACGCTTGATCCCCGGGGGCACAAACGGCGCGGGTGAAGACGCGCCCTCGCAATACTTCATCAACATCATGTCGGATTTCAAGCCCAACGAGGTTCCTTTTCAACCTGCCGCAGCGGCGGCATTCCGGAAACTTGGGCCAAACTTTATTCAGGCCTCTCCACTCTCGCATTGTCTTCCGGAGGGCATGCCGATGGTAGAAATCGCGCCCGCTCCCTACAAGATTTTTCAGACGCCGGGCGTGACATTGATGCTTTACGAGCGAGATACAACTTACCGCCAGGTGTACACCGATGGCCGAAAGTTGCCCGACGATCCTCAACCCTCCTGGCTAGGGTACGCGGTCGGCAAGTGGGACGGCAACTCGCTGGTGGTGAACACCATCGGGTTCAATGATCGAGGCTGGCTGGATGCGCGCGGCCACACGCACAGCGAAGCACTGCGTCTCACTGAACGATTTCATCGTCTGGACTTCGGCCATATGGAAGTGCTGTTGACGATTGACGATCCCAAGACCTACACCCGGCCAATCACGGTGAAGCTGAAGCAGCGCCTGCTGCCGGATACCGACCTGCTGGAGTCCTTCTGCGCCGAAAACGAGAGGGACGTGCCTCATTTCGAAGGCAAGTAAGCGCTCGTTCTGTTGAGAGCGAACGTTACGGAGTTGCGGCCGCGCGCTGTTCGCGCTTGGGCGGCGCCTGGAAGAGCTTACAGAGATCGGTGTTCGGCTCGATCTGCAGCATCGCGAGGCCGAGCAGCATCTCGTCCCAACTCTGATCACCCCAGTGGACCTCAGCGGCCGGGTCCGGGTTGAATCGATTGTTGGCGGAGTTGTCCCAAACCCCGGTCACTTCCAGTTTGGTTCCGCGAGGCAGAAGTTTAGGAGTGGGGAAGTAATAATTGATTTGCCAATTGAAATCGTACTTCGGCACGTCAAACAGAGTTTCGGACTCGCCGGTTGGATAAACGGCCCGCATGTCCATCGCTTTGCCGCGCAGGTGCATATGCGGCGCGACGGCCAGGAGATGAACGTCGGAGGCAAGCGTCAGTTGGGCTTTAGCGGAATAGTCGGGATCTCCAGGTGGAATCGCGAAGCTCGCGTTGGACACGCCGGCGACAAAGGCGCGCTTAGCAGGCGGCGTTTTGGCGAACACCAGCCCGATCTTCGATCGGTCGGAACCGGGCTTTCCGTTGGTGGTGTAGTGGACCTGGAGGACAAAATCCGAGCCTGCGCTGATGCGGAACGCGGTGTCGGGCGGCAAGTTATACGGCTGAGTTCCTGGCGCGTAGCCCACTAGCCACTGGTCGTTCAGGGAGCCTTCGGCTAAGCGGTCACCGTCGCTCGATCGTTCCTTGGTTCCTTCGCGAGGCGCCGGCACGAAGGGGGTTCCGATGGGATACTCGCGGAGCCATTTCGAACCGGCCTGCCGCTCGTAAAGAACGATGTGATGTACATGGGCTCGGTCCTGGGGTCGAATCTCCAGCGCCTGAATCCACATGTCTGTTTTGAAATTGATCGGGATGATGATGTAGGTGTACTCGACGGTGCCGCGCGCCGGAATCTCGTAAGGAGCGGGCATTTCGATTACCATGTCGGGTTGGCCGATGTTCCAGCCGTCTACGAAGGTGCGGGGCGCGGGCGCGAGCTTGGGATCGCCTTCGGGCGCTCCGGAGTCCACCCAGTTCTTGATCGTTTCAATCTCGGCGGAGGAAAGCGACGCATCATTGCTGTAGTGCTGCACGGTATTGTCGGCGAACCAGGGCGGCATCTTGCGGGTGAGCACGGCTTGCCGGATGGATTTCGCCCACGGCCGCGCGTCGTTGTATGTGAGCAGCGACATCGGGCCGATCTCGCCAGGGCGGTGGCAGGCCTGGCAGTGAGCCTGCATTAACGGTTCAATATCCTTGTGAAATTCGACCGCAGCCGGCGCGGCCGACATCATCGCGGCCCCAAGGATTGCAAGGAAAAAAAGCTTTGACCCGATCATATATCCGCTTACGAATCGGTGACGGAACTTGTTCCAGGGTAGCAGTGGCGGACTTCAAGAATCGGTTTGATGTCCCGGAGGTGTCCGGTAGACGGTCCCAGTTTTCTTGCATATACTGATTGGGCGTATGCGCACGACCTGGCGGATTTTTGTGGTTGTTATGGTCCTGGCCGCGACGGCGCCCGCGCAATGGCTGAACTATCCCACTGCCGGCCTGTCGCGAACGCGCGACGGCAAGCCCGACCTCAACGCTTCGACGCCGAAAACGTCCGACGGCAAACCGGACCTTTCCGGGATTTGGCTGCCGCCCGACACGACTTACTTCATGGACCTGGCGGCCGATCTGAAACCGGGGGACGCGCCCTATCAGCCCTGGGCCAAGGCTCTGGCGAGCGAACGGCAGGGCGGAGTCCATAAGGAAGATCCGCTGGCGCAGTGCATGCCTCCCGGCGTCCCGCGCGTCGAAACGCACGGCGGGCATCCTTTCAAGATTATCGAGATGCCGCGCGAACTGATCATGCTCTACGAAACTTCGACCAACGATGTCTTCCGCGAAATCTTCACCGACGGCCGCCCGTTGCCGGAGATCACTCAGCCCGCCTGGAAGGGCTACTCGGTAGGCAGATGGGAGGGTGACACGATGGTCATCGACACGATTGGGTTCAACGACCGGGGTTGGATCGACACCGAAAAAGGACGGCCGCAGACCGAAGCTCTGCATGTCACCGAACGTTTCCGGCGGCTGAATGTCGGCCATCTGGAACTTCGCATCACCATTGACGATCCTAAAGCCTACACCAAGCCGTGGTCCGCGAAGTTGACTCTGAACCTGGTTCCGGACACGGAGCTCCTCGAAACGGTTTGCGAAAATTCACGCAATACGGAACACATGGTCGGCAAGTAGCGAAGCTTCGGAGGAGGAGCGAGAGCAGGTCATATCAGGAGGAAATGTGAGATTCACCGCAACGGTTGTCACCTTGGGGATCGCTGTTTCTGGCGCACTGGTAGCCGAAAATTTCCCCGTCACACAGGGCCAAGTTTATAAGTTCGAAAAAGTCGCCGACGGAATTTACTACGCTACCGGCGGGACCGGCAGCAATAATGTCGTGATCGTGAACGATCAGGACGTGTTTTTAGTCGACGACGGCACGACGCCCGCCACTGCTCGGGCGTTATTGCAAGACATGCGCCTGATCACGAACAAGCCGGTTCGCACGGTTGTCAACACCCATTTTCATTATGACCACACGGATGGCAACTCGGTGTTTGGGCCGGAGGTGCAGATTATAGGCCACGAGTATCTGCGCAATGCGATGGTGAACTTCGACGTGCTTCATCGCGAGCCGTTTAAGACCGCGCAAGCGGCTGTACCCGGACAAATCGACACGCTCAGCAAACAGCTTGCGAATGAGAAAGATCAGGCGAAGAGGGCGGATCTGGACAAGCAATTGAAGGACGCCCAAGCGCTGAGCGAGCAGTTCAAAGAGGTGAAGGTCGTGCCTCCGAACACTACCTATTCCTCAAGAATGACGCTGTATAAGGGAGCGCGCGAAATCCAACTTTTGTTCCTGGGACGCGGGCATACGGGTGGCGATACGTTCGTGTATCTGCCGAAGGAAAAGATCGTCTGCACGGGAGACGAAGACGAAGGTGCGCGGGTCGCGTACATGGGCGACGCCTTTTTTGACGAATGGATCGCGACGCTCGAAAATTTGAAGAAGCTGGATTTTAATCTGGCCTTGGGAGGCCACGGAACCCCGTTTCGCGAAAAAGGCATCATCACGGCGTTCCAGAGCTACTTGCGCGATCTGGTGAAGCAGGTTTCGGATCTACGCAAGCAAGGAGTTTCAGCCGATGAAGCCGCCAAGCGGGTCAACATGACGGCGCATGCGAAAGATTTTCCGCAGATCCAAGGACCGGGCGCGGAAGTCCGCGGCGTTCGGCGACTTTACGCATGGCTGGACGAGCGCGAAAAGGGAGCTCACTGAATGAACTTGTTTCGTGGGCTTTCAGTGATCGTCCCATTGCTAACGGGTGCGCTCTATGCTCAGCAGACGCCCAAGCATCTCAATCCGGTGATCGAAAAACTGGCCGCCGGCAAACCGTTCATCGGATTCCAGACCGGCGACCTGTCGCTCGAAAACGCCCGCGCGCTCGCCCGCGCCGACATCGACTACGTTTATCTGGAGATGGAGCACGGACCGATGGATTTTGAAGGGCTGCATCGTTTCACGGTCGGCATGATCGACAAAGCCGCCATTCTCAAAAAAGGGAACGCCCAGCCCAACGTCGCGATCTTCGCGCGCTTTGCTCCTTACGGCCGCGAAGGAGCGCAATGGTTCGTAAAGCAGGCGCTCGATATCGGGCTGATGGGCGTGATCTTCAATGGGATCGACAACCCGGAACAGGCGCTGTTAGCTGTCCGGAACATGCGCTATCCGCAAAAGCGGACTTCAAAATATCCGGATCCGCCCGGATTGCGTGGCTACGCTCCGGCAACTGCTCTGTGGTGGTGGGGTGTTTCGGGTGCGGAGTATGAGCGCAGGGCGGACGTATGGCCGCTGAATCCAGATGGCGACCTGCTGGCGATCATGATGATTGAAACCGCCGAGGGATTGAGGAACGCCGACGCGATTGCGGCCGTGCCCGGCGTGGGTGCGATTTTCGTGGGAGCCGGCGGCGACCTGCATCAGTATCTCGGGGTCGAGGCCAACTCGCCTGAAGTGGAACAAGCCTTCCAGACCATCCTAAAAGCCTGTCTGGCGCACAATGTCGCGTGCGGGATTACGGCCTTGAACGGGCGAGATATCGCGAAGCGGCTGGCCGAGGGCTGGAAAATGATCCGCACCAACGAGCCGGCTTTAACCCAATGGCACGCCCTTCCGGCTGCGCGATAGCGTACCGCTTCGTGTCTCTGTTGTGCTAATCTGAGCGCCGATGATGAAGTGTGCGGAGGGGTGCGCCCGTCGCTGGGCCATGATCGCGGTGGTGTGCGCGATTCCGTGGACTCTCGGCGCGCAATGGTTGAATTATCCGACTCCGGGCGTTCCCAAAACCGCTAGCGGCGCGCCTGATATGACCGCACCCACGCCGAGGACCGCCGACGGCAAGCCGGATCTTTCTGGAATCTGGGAGGCCGAGCAGAATCGGCCTTGCGATCCGGAAGGCTGCCAGGATTTGCAGCCGGGAGAGCAGTTTTTCAATATCGGCTGGGGACTCAAGGATGGGCTGCCTTATCAACCCTGGGCAGCGGACCTTGTGAAATCTCGCAGGGCTGCATTCGCGAAAGACGATCCGGATTCGAAATGCCTGCCGCAAGGAATCCTCAAAATGCACACGGCTCCTCTGCTGCGGAAGATTCTTCAGTTGCCGGGGCTGCTGGTGATTCTCAACGAGAGGAACGCGACCTACCGGCAGATCTTTCTCGATGGACGCCCGCTCGAAGCCGATCCGGCGCCGTCCTGGCGCGGGTATTCGACCGGGAAGTGGGACAAAGACACGCTGGTGGTGGAATCGAACGGGTTCCGCAATGATCTTTGGCTGGATCGTTTCGGCAGTCCGATGACCGAGGCCGCCAAAGTCACCGAGCGCTTCCATCGAGTGAACTATGGCCGCCTGGAGGTCGAGGTCACGGTGGACGATCCAAAGGCTTATACGAAGCCGTGGACGGTGAAGCTGACCCAGTTGCTGGTTGTGAATACTGAGTTGTTAGATTTCTTCTGCCTGGAGAATGAAAAGGACGAGCCGCATCTAGTGGGTAAGTAGAGAACGCTCGTCAGGTGACTCGCAGCAAATGAACTGGTATGTTTCCCCCGCCGTCAGTTCCCCTCGGGTTGATAAGGAGAGTTCTTATGAAACGGATTCTGACCTCGTCAGTCGTTCTGGTTATGCTGGGCGCGAGTGCGTTCGCCCAGAAGAAGGCAACCATCGAGAATGTGCCTGAGATCCCGTTCTCCTCGGTGCCGAACCTGTTAAAACTTAGGCCCGGCGAGTATCTCGGCGAATCGGTCGCGGTGGCGACCAACTCGAAGGGCCACATCTTCGTCTATCACCGCAGCGCCAACACGCGCTTGTTTGAGTTCGACCAAAACGGCAATTTCGTGAAGGAGATCGGGGTTGGCTATTACGGCTTCGAATTCGCCCATTCGGTGCGCGTCGACAAGGACGACAACATCTGGACCGTCGACGAGGGCACCAACATGGTCACGAAATTCAGCCCCGAAGGGAAGGTCCTGATGGTGCTGGGCCGCCGGCCGCCTGCAGTTCTCGGTGCGCAGCCTTTTCCTGCCGGTCCGAACCAACCCGCGCAGAAATATATTTTCTGCCGGCCGACGGATGTGGGTTGGGATCCGCAGGGCAACATCTTTATTTCCGACGGCTACTGCAACAACCGCGTCGTGAAATATGACAAGAACGGTCGGTTCTTGGCGCAGGCGGGCAGCGAAAAGGCCGGCAGCGCGCTGGGGGAATTCAATCTGCCGCACGGCTTGCAGGTCGACGGGCAGGGGAATGTTTGGGTCGCCGACCGCTCTAATTTCCGCTACCAGGTGCTTGATAACAACCTGAAGCCCATTCGCGAGATTACCAACCTGGGCGTCGGCTGGACCGTGTGCGTTTCGCCGGGACCTCATCAATATGTGTTTATGTCGAACTCGAACCCCAATGGGAACGTGCCAGGAAGTTGGGATATCACCGGCGAGATTTATAAAGCCGAACTGGATGGCACCGTGCTCGGCAAGTTCGGCCACGCCGGCAAACTGGCCCCTGGATTTCAGGTTGTTCACATGATGGATTGCCGCAATCCGAATGAGATCATCACGGGCGAAATCGAGTCTTGGCGCGTGCAGAAGCTCATTCTCCAACCAACTACGACCAAGACTGCGAGCGCGCGGTAAGGGAGCCGGAATGAGGAGAACAACGATGAAGCGTTTAATGCAAGCTCTGCTGACCGCGGCCCTGATCGCGGGAGTTCCTGCCGGCGCGCAGAATGTCCCCGAAATTCGGTTCGATTCCGTCCCCAATGCGCTGCAGCTTCCGGCCGACATTTATCTCGGCGAAGTAGGCGGCGTGGCGACGAATTCGCGCGGCGATATTTTTGTTTACACGCGCACCGGACATCCTTTTATCACGATCGGCACCGCACGGCCTTTCGCTCATGGCGGCTCGCGATTATTTGAGTTTGATCGCAACGGCAAGTTCGTCCGCGAGATCGGCAAGGACTCGTATGGTTTCATGTTCGCTGCTCAAATCCGCGTCGATCCGAACGACAACCTCTGGGTAGTGGATCAGATGACCAATATGGTCATGAAGTTCGATCCGCAAGGCCACGTCGCCATGTTGCTGGGTCGAAAAGCGGAAGCGGTTCCCGTTCCGGCGCGCGCGACTAAGGGAGACGGCGCGGGACAGCAAAGCGACCTGTTTAACCGCCCGACCGATGTCGCTTGGGACGCTGCTGGCAACATATTCGTCGCCGATGGTCTGGGCAATGCGCGCGTCGCGAAGTTCGACAAGGACGGCAAATTCGTGACGTCCTGGGGCAAGAAAGGAACCGCAACAGGCGAGTTCGCTAACGTCCGCAGCATCGCCGTGGATGCCCAGGGCAACGTCTACGCCGCCGATGGCGGGAACAAACGCGTCCAGGTTTTCGACAATAACGGGAACTTCAAGACGGCCTTCACCAATGTAGGGAATGCGCAGGCGCTTTGCATGACGAAAGCACCGAATCAGATGCTTTATGTCTCGAATTCGAATCCGCCGAACGATATTGACCGCGATGGCGAAATCTACAAAATGCGCCTGGATGGAACGATGATCGGCAAATTTGGAAGAGCCGGCAAGCTGCCGAAGGAGTTTGGAACAGTGAACGCGGTTGATTGCCGCGATGCAAACACGCTGTACGTCGGCGAGATCGGCAATCTGCGGGTCCAGAAGCTGGTGCTGCACTAAGGAGAGAATCATGACGACGAGAAGAAGCAGGCGCTGGATTGTGGCGAGCGCGGTGGCGCTGTGTTCGATCGGCGCGATCGCTGTGCTTAACGCTCAGCAGGAGGTCACCGTCGGCGCGGCCGATCTGGGCGGCGTCGTCACTGGTCCAAATGGGCCCGAAGCGGGCGTCTGGGTCATCGCGGAAACGGCGGATCTTCCCACCAAGTTCGCCAAGATGGTGGTCACCGATGATCGCGGCCGCTACGTCATCCCGGACCTTCCCAATGCCGCCACTTATAACGTCTGGGCGCGCGGTTATGGGCTGGTCGATTCGGCGAAGGTGAAAACAACTCGCGGAAAGCATCTCAACCTCACTGCGGTACCGGCGCCGACCCCCGCTGCTGCGGCCGAGTATTATCCGGGCGTTTATTGGTATTCGATGCTTCAGATTCCCGGCAAGAATGAATTCCCCGGTACCGGCGCAAGCGGCAACGGAATAGCGCCAGTGATGAAAACGCAGCACTATTGGATCGACACGGTGAAGAACTCGTGCCAATCCTGCCATGCGCTCGGCTCGAAGGGTGTTCGTACGATTCCAAAGGAATGGGGGCACTTCGACAATTCCGTCCAGGCCTGGACCAAGCGGCTGCAGGCCGGGCAAGCGCAGTCCAACATGGCCGTAACTCTCGGCCGGCTTGGTCCAAAGAAAGCCTTGGCGCTATTCGCTGACTGGACGGATCGCATTGCGGCCGGGGAACTGCCCTCCACTAAACCGCAGCGGCCTCAGGGAGTCGAGCGCAACGTAGTGATCAGCATGTGGGAATGGTCGACGCCCAAGGCGTATCTGCACGATGCCATCTCAACCGATAAGCGCAATCCACGCGTCAACGCTAACGGCCTGATTTACGGGTCGCCCGAAGAGAGCACCGACATGGTACCGGTGCTCAATCCGATCACGAACGAGACCTGGCAGATCAAGCATCCCTATCGCGATGCCAACACACCCTCGTCGCTGGATTATCCGCATGGGCACTCGCCGTATTGGGGTGACGAGCCGATTTGGGACGGCCACACCACCATCCACAATCCGATGTTCGACGAGAAGGGGCGCGTGTGGTTCACCGCGCGCATTCGGGGGCCGCAGAATCCGGCCTACTGCAAAGCGGGCTCCGATCTTCCCTCCGCGAAGGTTGCGCCGCTGAACGTTTCCGGCCGCCAGCTCTCCATGTACGATCCGAAAACGCAGAAATTTTCGCTGATCGACACCTGCTTCAGCACACAGCATCTCTACTTCGCTCACGACGCTAACAATACGCTATGGACCAGCGCCGGCGGCCCGGATAGCGGCGTAGTCGGATGGCTGAACACCAAGATGTACCTGGAGACGGGCGACGAGAAGAAATCGCAGGGCTGGACTCCGCTCATCATCGACACTAACGGCAACGGGAAACGCGACGAGTACGTCGAGGCCAACCAGCCGCTCGACCCCAAGAAGGACAAGCGCATCATGGCCGCGTTCTATGGCGTTGAGCCGAGTCCGGTGGACGATTCGATCTGGGGCCAATCGATGGACGTCGGATTTTCGCGCATGGACCAGCCCGGCTACGTGGTCCGGCTGGTGCCCGGCTCGAATCCGCCGGAGACCGCGCTGGCCGAAGTGTACCTGCCGCCGGACATCGGATTCGGGTCGCGCGGCATCGACCTCGATCTCAACGGCGTGGTCTGGACGGCGCTGTCGAGCGGGCACCTGGCGAGCTTCGACCGGCGCAAGTGCAAAGGGCCGCTCAACGGGCCGGCCGCCGCCACCGGCAAGCAATGTCCCGAAGGTTGGACGTTGTATCAGTTTCCGGGGCCGCAGTTCAAGGGCGTCTCCGATCCGGGCAGCGCCGACCATGCTTATTTCGTGTGGGTGGATCGCTACAACGTTCTCGGGCTGGGCGCGGGCGTGCCGATCGCGGAGGCCAATGGCAGCGAGGCTCTTCTCGCGCTGGTGAACGGCAAGTTTGTAGACATCCACATCCCCTATCCGATGGGCTTCTTCAGCAAGAACGTAGATGGCCGCATCGACGATCCGAACGCGGGCTGGAAAGGACGCGGACTGTGGACCACGACGGGCACCCGCACGGTGTTCCACAACGAAGGCGGCGCTGCGTCCCGACCCAAGGTCTATAAGGTTCAGCTGCGGCCCGATCCGCTCGCGCACTGATTCGAGTTGCGGCACATTCGCGCCCAACGATTTTCATTCGGGCGGACGCCCTCGACGCTTTCGCAAGTCACCGGTTCCGGCTTTGACTTTCTCATATAACGCTTATATAATAACTGGGCTGTAGTTTTCATCAGGGCGGGGGGAAAAGGTACCTATGACAAGTGCAGTCGCTACTCGTCTATCTCACGGTCGAGTGTTCGTTTGCGCCGTGCTGTTCGTCTTTATCGCCAGCGTTGGCGCAATTCGCCTCAACGCTCAGGTCGCAACCGCAACGATTCTGGGTACCGTGACGGACACATCTGGCGCGGCCATTGCCGAAGCCAACGTCCAAGTGAGGAATGTCGGAACCGGCCTCATACAGACCGTCACCAGCGATGCCCAAGGACGGTTTAGCGTTCCTGACCTGGGCATCGGTGAATACGAAGTGCAAGCCTCCAGGACGGGCTTCTCGACCGTGGTTCACAAAGGGATCACCCTGACTGTCGGTGCGCAGAGCGTAGTGGACTTCTCGCTTCCAGTGGGCCAGCAGACCCAAACCGTCACGGTAGAAGGAGAGGTGACGCAGGTAGATACGACCAACGCGGCGCTGAGTTCGCTCATCAGTACACAGCAGATGGAGGAGCTGCCGCTCAACGGCCGTAATTTCGAGAGTCTGATCTTCCTGTCCATGGGCGTGCAGGAAGTCAACACCGAGTTCGGTAATGCCAGGCAGGGACGAGGCAACGTCGTCTCAGCTGCCGGCGGCAGGCCCGAAGGGTACGCCATGCTCATGGATGACGAAAACATCTCGAATTTCTTCAACCGCGGCATGGGCACCATTACCGGCTCTTCGCTCGGCATGGAAGGCATCGCTGAGTTCCAGACGTTGACCAATACTTACGGCGCGCAGTTTGGAGGCTTCGGCGCCGTGTTCAACGCAGTGACTAAATCGGGCACGAACCAGATCCACGGATCGGCGTACCTGTTCGAGCGCAACAGTGACATGGATGCGCGGAACTTTTTTGACCCCACGCATATTCCCTTCCGCAGAAGTCAGCCGGGCGGCAGCATCGGTGGTCCGATCAAGAAGGACAAGATGTTTTTCTTTTTTAACTATGAAGGCATCTTCGAACTTCAGGACCAGAGCCATATCGCTTTTGTTCCGATAAATCGCACTCCTACTTTTTCGGAAGCCACGAATCCGACCGCCTATAACGGAATCGTCAATGCGCTAGCCATTTATCCGCAACCTACTTTTAACCTGAATCCTGCGAACAATATCGGCGAGGCGAATGTTGCTGCGAACTACATCGCCCACGAAAACTTTATCCTCGGCCGCTATGACTACACGATTTCGAGCAAAGACGCCATCTTCGTCAGGTACATGTATGACAAGCAGCACGTGATCGATCCGTACAACGGCGGCAATGGCAGTGCATCCGGCGGATACCTGCCCTACTGGCCAGAGCTTGACGTCGGGAGAGATCACTTCGCCACGATCGAATGGAGGCGGATCATTTCACCCACTATTGTCAACACGGCCCGCGAAAGCTTCTCTCGTCCCAATACGGCCGACTTTATCGTGAACACTAATCCGGCCCTGCAGATCTACCCCAACGCCGGGCGCGCCGATGCAGAGATTTCAATCACCGGCCTGACACCGCTTGGACAGAGCTACGCAGTGCCAGCAGTGGACATTCAGAATAAGTTCACGGAAGCGGACGATTTAGTGTGGACCAAGGGAGCGCATACGATACGGTTCGGCGGGCAAATTATCCGGCAGGATTCCAACGTGTTCTATCCTACTCACTATCCAGGAACTTTCACCTACACCTCCGGCGCCGTCAGCGGTCTTAACCAGTTTCTAGCGGGCAATGCGGCAACTACATTTTCGGGAACACCGATCCTTCAATCCACGTGCCTTGCTGTGCAAGGCGTGCCTTGTTATCCGAACCGGGACTATCGCGAGTTGGATTTCACTCCCTACGTCGAGGACGACTGGAAAGTTACACCTAGGTTGACCCTCAATCTTGGCTTGCGCTACGAGCCGACAACCAACGCGTATGCCTTGAATAACACCCTGTATGCCGCGACAAATTTCTTGACAAATCCCGGTTTCGTCAACGTCTCCAACGCGGATGTGAAGGATCCCAATTTGAAGAACTGGGATCCGCGCTTCGGCTTCGCCTGGGACATGTTTGCCGACCACAAGACCTCCTTGCGAGGAGGTTTTGCCATAACGCACAGTCCCATTACCACGTGGCAGTACAATCCGTTTTACTCAGGTAGTAACCCCAATCCATCCGTAACCTCGACAAACTCGGTGTTTCCGAACCCCAATTTCAACACCCCGTCCGTCAGCACCACGCTCGGTTGGGACTGGCACAACGATGTCGCTCCCTACTTGATCCAATACAATCTCAGCATCCAGCGGGAAATCAGCGAGGGTACTGTGTTGACCGTCGCTTTTGTCGGATCGCACGGCGTCGACATGTTGACCGATAAGGAGGACAATCCTCCGCAAGCGCAGATTGCGAACGGGACATATTATTTCGGCGCTTGCACCCCCACCGGCGGCGTTCCTACTCTCGCGGAAATTGCGCCTCTGGGTACGACGGCTTGCCCTACCGGTACAAGTCTGAAGGCCTTCCCGCGGCCTAACCCGGCCTTCAGCTTCCTGGTTTTGGCCACGCCGGGCGATACCTCCCGCTACGATTCGCTGCAGTTGGGCCTTAATCGCCGGTTTACGAAAGGCTTTCAGGCGCAGATTGCTTACACCTTTTCCAGATGCATAGACGATGGCGGCGATGGCCCGGTCTCCAGCCTCAGCGGCGGTGACAACTCGGTGCTGTACGAGAACCCATTCAATCGCGAGTATGACAAGGGTCTCTGCATGTACAACGCAAAGAGCACGCTCAGAATCAACGGCCTGTGCGCGCTGCCCTTCCACGGTAATTGGTTCAAGGAGGGCTGGCAGATTAGCGGCATCCTAACGCAGAACACCGGACTGCCCATCAGCATTTACGATGGAGCCGACGATGTCGGCTACACAAGGCAGCGGAAATCCGCGTCCCAACTACGTTGCCGGTTGCAATCGCTTACGTGGGAAGCCCTAACGAATGGTTCAATCCGGCTTGTTATACGCTACAAACTCCTGGCACGCTCGGCAATACCGGCAGGAACTCGGTGATCGGCCCAGGTATCGCGAACTTTGACTTCGCTTTAGCCAAGGATACTCGGATACCGAAGATCTCAGAAGCCTTCCATGTGCAGTTCCGGGCAGAAGCCTACGACATCTTCAATCATCCGCAGTTCTCGCAACCGGGTAACGGGGTCTTCAGCTCTCCTTGGTAGCGCGGCGAATCCGAACGGCGTGATCAGCTCCTCGGCGGGTGTCATTACGTCCGTTCCGATGAACAATCCCGGGCGTCAGATCCAGCTGGGATTAAAGTTCCTGTTCTAGGAGCTGGTTCGGGAAGGTGTATATTAGCTCGTAGCGCGACATTTGCGTCAACTCGGCGCATGAAGGAGAGAACCATGGCATCGAAGAAGACTGGCCGTCGAGGCTTTTTGAAAGGTGCGGTTGCGGGCGCGGCGGCTACCGCATTCACTGCCCCTAAAGTTGAGGCGCAACAAAGCGCCGGCGGAGCAGGTGCCCGTGCCGTGGCTGGAGGTGCGCCTCCCCCCACCGAGGATCAGCTCGCTCGGGACGCCGGCAATGTTCGGCCGCCCGCAGTCGTGCGCGCGGTCACTCGTCCCGCTTCCGATCTCATGGTTCAGGTGATCCGAAATCTCGGCATCGAATACGTCGCGGCGAATCCGGGATCGACCTTCGAGGGCCTGCAGGAATCGTTCATCAACTACGGCAATCCGCCCAACCGCATGCCTGAGTTCATTACCGCGCTGCACGAGGAATCCGCAGTCGCTATGGCTCACGGCTATGCCAAAGCCGAAGGCAAACCCATGCTGGCGCTGCTGCATGGCACCATCGGGATTCAGCACGCGTCGATGGCCATCTATAACGCCTACTACGATCGCGTTCCGGTCCTCATGATCGCCGGAAACGACCCCCTCGATATCCCGTCGCACACCGCCATCGACATGGCGGGCCTGTGCCGCAGCTTCACCAAATGGGACGCTGAGCCGAAAACCGTCGACGAGGCGCTGGTCGCGATCCATCGCGCCTACAACGAAGCCATTACGCCGCCCATGGCGCCGACCTTGGTGGTGATGAATTCAGAGCTTCAAAAAATGAACGCTCCTACGGCGAAGCTTCCCCTGTATAAGCCGCCGCAGTTTCCCATGATCGATGCATCACAGGCCAGGGAAATCGCGAAGGCCCTGGTGGATGCGCAGAATCCGCGCATCGCGGTGGGACGCCTGCGAACGCCCGACGGCGTGAAGCTCAGCGTCGAACTGGCCGAGTTGGTGGGTGCGTCTACCAGTACCAGAGCTACCGGCGGCCCGATGAGTTTCCCGCAGCGTCATCCCTTGTGCGGCCCTGGCGCGGATACCAACTACGATTACACGCTTGGCCTCGAAACCGGCGGCGCGCAGGCGTCCATTATCGGTCCGGACCTGCCGACTATCGTCGCATCAGCGAGATGTCATGAAAGTCCGATTCGGCGGGCTGGATGGCAAGGGCGCGGGCTGAGGGCGGCGGACGGAATGGCGGCAAAACTGCTCCTCCGATTCAGGCCGATGCTGAGGCCAGCCTGCCCATGATCATCGAGGAAGTGAAGCGGCAACTCACGGCGGAAAGGAAAGCGCGAATTCAGGAGCGCATCGCCAAGCACGCCGAGGCGAACCAGCAGGCGCACGTCGTGGCAGTCACCCGGGCCGTGGACCGGATCAGAGCGGGCTGGAATGGAAGCCCGGTGAGCACCGGCCGCGTCTACGCCGAATTGTGGCCGTTGATCATGAATGAGGATTGGTGCCTTTCGTCTCCCACGTTTCTTCTCCGGCGGCCACAACGTGCAGCTCTGGGATCACAACAAACCCTATAGCTACCTCGGCGGTCAGGGCGCCGGCGGCATGGGCTATGGCGCACCGGCGTCGGTAGGCGCGGCGCTCGCGGCGAAGAATCGCGGCCGGATCGTGGTCAACATCCAGTGCGACGGCGACCTCAACTACGCCCCGGGCGTACTGTGGACGGCTGCGCATCACAAGCTTCCCCTGCTCTCGATCATGCACAACAATCGCGCCTGGCATCAGGAGTTCATGTACGTCGTTTACACCGCTGGCGTGCGCGGACGCGGCACCGACCGCGCCTTTATTGGCAGCACTCTGCGGGATCCGTTCATCGACTACGCCAAGATGGCCGCGGGCTACGGCATGGCCGGCGAAGGACCGATTTCCGATCCAGAGCTAGTGGCCGATGCGTTCAAGCGCGGAGTGGATTCGGTGAAACGCGGCGAACCGTACATGATCGACGTGATCACGCAGCCAAGATAGGAGCGCGCCATGAAGAAAGAAATTCTCGTAGGCGTCTCGTCGGCTGTGCTGTTCTTCGTCTCGACCTCCGGTTTGTATGCGCAGGGCCGCGGCGGCCGCGGAGGAGGCGGTCTTCCGAATAATCCCGCACCAACGAGTCCGGTTACAGGCGATCCGGTCGCCGGCAAGCAACTCTACTACGAATACAGCTGCTATGCTTGCCACGGTTACGGCGGTGAGACCGGAGCGCGCGTTTTTGTCGGCAATTGGGGGCATCTCGCGAACGAGCAGGTCTTCATTCAATTCCTTCGCGAGCGTGCCGACGTTGCGCCCGAAAAAAAGGCAACCACCATGCCGAATTTCGCCGAAAGCACCTTGCCCGATAAGAAGGCCAAGGATATTTACGCCTATATCCGGACCTTCAAGAGCACTGCGCCTCCGCTAAAAGACATTCCTACGCTGAACGCCATCATCGACGCAGCGTCGAAGCCCGCGAAGAATTAATTCAGTCGCGGCATCGAATCCGGCGGCTGGTACTGGCTAAACAACGGCCGGACTCTCTCACATCGTGCTGATCCTGATGTATCGTTTAATGTCCGGCAACGCCGTGGCTACGGTCACAATTCCCAGGGTTACCAGCACTGCTTTCCAGAATCCGTTCATCTTGTTCTCCTTCCAATTTGTGCACGAGCCTTTCAACGATGTTGATCGCTTCGTCAACCGCTTTTTCAACCGGCTTGCTCAAACCGATTCGCTCTTCGCCTTCGTAAAGCGGGGGTGAGGGTTCGCAGCCGACGAAAAGGATGCGTTTCGGCTCCCCGCCCATGGACTTCACCATGGCGAGCACTTTCGCCGGATTCATCCCATGCATTTCGACTCCCGCATCGATGCCATCCAGCGCATCCCAATCGGGCTCGATGGTGTAAAGTGTCCCCGGCGTTCCGCCGCGCGGTATGGCGTCGATCAGAATGATGGCTCGATAATCGTCCATCAGTGCAAAGGCCAGGTCGAAGCCCCGGATTCCAAAATCCACGACGCGCACGTGGGGAGGCAATTGGCGTTGCGTCAGGCGCTGCGCTACTTCGACGCCAAAGCCGTCGTCACCGAAAAAAATGTTGCCGATGCCTCCGACCAAAATAGAGGGGCTCATATTGAAGGCTCGACTTCTTCGACCGAAAAGAAAAAGCGATGAGCGGGCAGGCGCGCAGCTCCCAAGTCGTTTCCCGGATCGTCTTCAAGAACGACCGCCAGGTGAATCTTATTGTCGTAATCCAGCTCGATGGCCTCAATCTGCGCGACCTGTCCCGCAAGCGCGAGGTCGAGGATGTCAGCGTTCTTCCGCGGTCGAAGCCGAACGCGATCGCCGCGTTTCAAATCGACGCCAAGAACACGAACGCTCTCGACCGCGGGAGACTGTTCGAGCGGATTCCAATCCGTCATGCTTCACCCCCTGCCGCCAACCGGCCGGCACGCGGATCGCGCAGCACGCCATGCAGCTTCATCAGGTGCTCGGGACCGAGTGCTTCAGTCCTTTCCAGAAGCAGGCGCGCGCGGGGGTCAGCGTTCCGCATCTCTTCCTTTTCCGCATCGGTCATGGTAAGGATGCGCAAGATGAGGATTTCGTCAATCTCGCTCGAGTCGAAAAGATCGCCGGCGCTTTCGGTCGCGATTTGCGGATAATCGGAAAGAATAATGGGAGAAGCCAGGATGCAGTTGTGCGAGCCTTCCTCGCCCGTCAATACCGGCCACACACCGGTGTTGGCGCAGAGCTTGACAGCTTCGCGGAAGCCGGCCGGCGGATCGGTAAGGGAAATGAACTCGCCATTCCTGACAGTGACAATCGCGTGCGCCGAGACCAGCGCGTGCACGGAGGCTTCGTCACGCACGGTGTTTTCTGCCAGATCGATCGGGTTGCGATTGGACACGCGCACGGTGAGCTTGTGCAGGGCGTCCCCGATTCGAAACGCCCAAGCTTCGATACTCGCCTGGAGGTGTTCCTGACGAACCGCGCCCTCGAGGCAGGCATCAAACGCAACGTGGTGTTCGTGAGTGTACATTGCGAGATCGCTTACTTGCAGGCTCTCCACCAGAACCGTGCGATCACTCGCTTCCTGCCACCTTTCGCCATCCGCGCGTGATCTGCTGCGCAGGTGCAAAAAGCGAACTTCGATGTCGAGCACAGAGCTGTCGCCCTGAACCAGCAGCTGGGTTTCAAAGCTGGACGCTTCTCCGGTTCGCTTAGCGAACAAGGGAGGATAGAGGCCCCCAAACGTCCAACGCTGGCGATTCTTCAGCGAAGAGGGGCGATACGGGTAAAGCAGATATCCCTCATAAAGAATGGCATCGGCGATTTTTCGAACGTGTTCGAGACTCACGCCAATGCCTTTTGCCGCGGATCTATTTCGCGCGCCCCTGCGAGTAAGCGCTCCATCAACTGATCCCACTCGGCGATCCCGTGCAGTCTTTTGTATTGATCGAGCTGCTCAAATACATCGCGGCGCAGGTTAAGCCAAGCCGTATTTGGATAGTAAAGATCGATGAGTTGTTTCCAAAGCGCGACGGGCAGGCGGTAGCGAGCCTCCTTGCTCCACGGGATCCTGGCTGCTTGAAGCCCGGAATCCGCGCCTTCGTAAAAGATTGTGCCGCTGAACAGCAGGCAGAGCGGGACTTCGCCGCGATCCAGCCCATGGAAATATTTTGTCGCTGCGACACTGAAATCGAAGGTGCACGGAACGGGCAGATCCACGTTCGTCGAACCCGTGAACGGCGGCACCGTCACGTTAGCATGTGTCCACAGCATGCTCCGCAAAGTCTGTCCCCAGCGCTCCGGCTCTCCGAAAAGATCGACCAGCCGCATTTGCTCGTCTGCCGCGTAGCTGCGCCGCGGCGCTTCGATCTGAATCTGACATTGGAGCAATACGCTGTGTACCGGCTCGGCGGGGACACCATTCTCGACGCGGAGTTTCAGCGCGAGCAACGGTGCGGCCGCGTAAGGCACGGCATGCGCGCCCTCCACAAAAAAATTCAGATCAGGCATGCGGTCCGTCCAAGGATTTAAAGAATTCGTCGATCTTCTGCCATACCAACTCGCCCCCCGATAATCCGTGCCAATGCGTGCGAACCAGCCCAGCGAGCTTGTAACATTGGTCGATCGGCGCGATGTAGTAGTCGCGGCGTTGCCGCGTACGGTTGACGAGCAACGTTTCCACGTCCGATAACATTTGCTCGAGTTCCGGATTTTTTTCAACGATGTCCCGCCAAGCGTCCAGATTGAGGAGCGATTCGGTGCAGCCCGCGGGACTGGGATAGTAGGCGACAACGCGTCCGGCTCTCGTGCTGTTTTGGAAAAATGCGAGGTCAATCGGAAGCATCAGCGCGCTCCATTCGGCGTCGCTGATTTGGAAATTGTTGAGGCGCCGCGCGGAATCCGGCACGCGAAGATATTTCGTCTCGCCGGCTCGGCGATAAAAAAGCAGTGTACAAGCGGTACAGGCGCACAACAGACGGCCCTCGTGTGGTTCATACAAATGGGAGTGCCTGTCGGAGAGCGCCGCGGCGCACAACTCGCAACGCTCCAACGGCTGCGCCTGGCGCGTTAGCGTTCGCAGAGCTTCGAACGCGGCTTTGGAATGGACAATGGAGGCGTCCACGGTTTCAAGTCGCCAGCAGTTGCTCGAGCGGCACGAAGTTCGCTGCGCCCATGCCTCCGGCGCCTTCGATCACGATGCTGGCCGCGTCCGGCGCAGCCGCCGACAGGGCTGTCTCAACCGCGTTTTTCAATCCAGGACCGCCTTCCAAACGCACTCGAACTATTCCGTCCTCCACGGAAATGAGATTCACGGCCGCTCCGCGCGCATGAAACGCCGGTTCATCCAGAGCGCGCCGGACGCGAGCTTCGAGGTCGAGCGGATGCAGGCCGTGCAGCAGCAGAATGCCGCCCGCCAGGTCATCGGAGCCCAAAGCAGAAATAACGGCGCCGCTCGAATCCGCCTCGGAGGTCACCGCCATGATCCGCTCCAGGGCCTCGGCGTGAAAATCCATCACCGCCTGAACCAGATCCAGCGCGAGACTGCGGGCGTGCGGATCCGGCAGCGCTCGCACCTGAGCGATCAGTTCTTCGATCCGACCGGTGTTCACGATTTTCCCGAAACACCGAACATCGGCGAGTGATGCGTCTCCAGAACCTTCCCGTTCCCGAGATACATGTGAACTCCGCAGGGAAGACAGGGATCGAAGCTGCGCACAGCCCGCATGATGTCAATGCCTTTGAACTTTTCGCGCCCATTTTCTTCGAAGATGGGCGTGTTTTGCACTGAATCTTCATAAGGACCTGGCGTTCCGTAACTATCGCGCGGGCTGGCGTTCCACGGCGTAGGAGGGTACGGATGATAATTCGCGATCTTGCCGTCGCGAATGACGACATGATGCGACAGCACACCGCGCACGGCCTCATGGAAACCGCAGCCGATCGCCTGATCGGGAACTTTGAATTCGTTCCACGTTTTGGTTCTTCCGGCATGCAGATCTTCCATCGCTTTTTCGACAAAATGCAGCGCGCAAGCCGCCGCGTAAGCCTGGAAGTAGGTTCGCGCGCGGTCTCTTTCGATGGCGTTGCTCCACTTCGGAATCTTCCATTCGAACTCAACCGCGGGCTTCGAAACGGTTTTCGGAAGGTTGATCTTCACGCTGCGGCCGGTGGCTTTCACGTATCCGAAGTCGACCAAGCCTGAAAGGGCCGTGGCCCAGAAGCGCGCGATCGGACCGCCGCCCGTGTCCAGCGCCAGATAATCGCCGGTGCGTTTGTCGTACCAGCGCGGCGACATCACCCAGGTGTACTTATCTTTGAAATCGCGCCTCTGCGGACGCGGCGTGGTGGTCTGGTTCCACGGATGCCGCTTATCTACGGGATTGCCGAGCGGGTCGTTCTTGACGAAGGTCTCGCCCTCCTGCCAGTCGTCGTAGTAGGAACTTCCGAGCAAGATCCGGATACCCAGATTGATGTCGACCAAATCGTTCGTGACGAGTTCCCCGTCGACCACCACGCCGGGCGTGACGAACATCTTCCTGCCCCAGTCAGACATGTGCTCGTACTTGTAATCGCACTCCTTGGGATCTTGGAAGGAACCCCAGCAGCCGAGCAGTACGCGGCGCTGCCCTACTTTTTCGTAGCCCGGTAGAGCGTCATAAAAGAAATCAAACAGGTCGTCGTGCAACGGCACGACCTTCTTCATGAACTCGACGTACTTCATCAGGCGCGTCAAATAATCGGTCAGTAGCTGGACGGAAGGAACCGTGCCCACGCCGCCCGGATACAGCGTGGATGGATGCACATGCCGGCCTTCCATGAGGCAGAACATTTCGCGCGTCATACGGCTCATCTGCAGCGCCTCGCGATAAAACTCGCCCGCGAATGGGTTCAGAGCGCGCATGATATCGGCGATGGTGTGGTAGCCGTGATCGTTCGAATGCGGCGCCAGCGTGCTTTGCGCCTTGTCCCACACCTTCGGATTGGTCTCCTTCACCATCTGCTCGCAGAAGTCGACGCCGACCAGATTATCCTGAAAGATGTTGTGATCGAACATGTACTCAGCTGCTTCGCCGAGGTTGACGATCCACTCCCCAGGTCGGGGGGCGCACCCCGAAGGCCATCTGCTGTGCGTAATTGGCGCAGGTGGCGTGGTTGTCGCCACAGATGCCGCAGATCCGGCTGGTGATGAAGTGCGCGTCGCGCGGATCTTTGCCCTTCATGAAAATGCTGTAGCCGCGGAATATCGAGGAAGTGCTGTAGCATTCGGCCACTTCGCGATTTTCGAAGTCGATTTTCGTGAAGATGCCGAGACTCCCCACAATGCGGGTGATGGGGTCCCAGTTCATTTCGACCAGGTTTCGTTTTTTCCCCGTTACTTCGGGCGGTGCTTGTGTCAGAGTACTCACGTCGTGTCTCCTAGTGGTACGTTTCCTGCTGATATCCGGTGGTTAGTTTCGAGCCGCGGTGCCGCCATTTCGGTTCTTCATTTACGGTGCGATGTGTAATGCTCCGCAATGCGCGAATGGCCGGCCCATACATTTCAATCATCTTGGAGGAGACATTCGCTCCCGGTGGCGTATCCATGAAAGGCATGAATTTGTCGGGGAAGCCGGGCATGGTGCAGGCGATGCAGATGCCGCCGACGTTCGGACATCCGCCGATGCCGGCCATCCAGCCTCGCTTGGTGACATTGCAATCCACCACTGGTCCCCAGCAGCCGATCTTGACCAGGCATTCGGGCTTGCCGTATTCCTTGGTGAAGACGCCTTCCTCGTAGTAGCCGGCGCGGTCGCAGCCATGGTGGACCGTCTGGCCGAACAGCCATTTCGGACGCAATTTGTCATCCAGCGGAATCATCGGCGCCAGACCGGCGGCCTGGTAGAGCAGATATAAGAGCGTTTCGGTGAAATTATCCGGCTGAACAGGACAGCCGGGGACATTCACGATCGGAAGGCCCGCTTTGGATTTCCACTTCCACCCCAGGTAATCAGCCAAGCCCATGCAGCCGGTCGGATTGCCTTGCATGGCGTGAATGCCGCCGTAAGTTGCGCAGGTGCCTGCCCCGACCACGGCCCAAGCCTTGAGGGGCAAGCCGGTCGATCCATTCGCATGTGGTGATGGGCTGGCCCGTGTCATGATTGGTTCCTTGCGCGGCCCAATAGCCCTCGCGCTTGATGGCCTCGTTCGGGATCGATCCCTCTATCACCAGGACAAAGGGATCGAGCTTGCCTTCTTCGGCCAGGTACCAATGCCGCATGAAGTCGTCGCCCACTTCATAGGCGAGCACCGGATTGTGTAGATGAACTTTGGGCAGCCCTGGGATTGCTCCCAGTACGATGTCTTCGATGCTGGGCTGCATGGCGGCGGTGACCGAAACGGAATCGCCGTCACAACTCAAACCCCCGGTCATCCAGATAACGTGAACATCGCGAACGGGCGAAGGCCGTTGCTTGACGCTGGTTTTAGAAGCTTCTTCGCTGGGCATTGAATGCCTCCTGAGCTTTCATTCCTTGTCGACCGCTCTGGAGACGCGGTCAAGCTCAGTGAATATTTCGCATGGGTTAATAGCGAAACGCGATATAACGGTGACGCCGGTCGACTCCGCGGATCTCTTGCTTTAGGCCGTCACTAGTCGTTCCTGAATAGCATCTCCTAGCGATGACTAAATCGCACTACCGACCGCGATGGCAAATCGAAGACCGCATCGGCAGTGGATGCGGAGCACTACCCCGAGCAGCACGAAGTGGACGATGGCGATCTGTTCCCTAGCCTGGAGCAGATCGGCCGCCGAGCGCACGAACTCTGGATAAAAAGAGGCTGTCCGGAAGGGTCGGCGGAACAGGATTGGCTCCAAGCCGAGCAGGAATTGAAAGCCAGAAACCCTTCCGAGGCAAGCTCGCCCGCTCTCCGCCAGGGTTCGGGATCCGTTCAGCGCTGACCTGTCGATGAAGAACGGCCCCGCCCCAATCGACCAGCAGCGTTCTCGCGCCTCAAAATGTTAGAGTTCGGTGTAGGCGCAGGTCTGCTGAACCTATGCACGAGATGAGCATTGCCATGTCCATCCTGGAAGCCGTCGAGGCGGAAGCGGAGCGGCACGGCGGGGGGCGCGTGCTGAAGGTGGGGCTTAAGATTGGCGAGTGGTCCGGTGTCGATCCGGAAGCATTGCGCTTTTGCTTTGAGGCACTCGCTGCAGGCCAGGAAACAACAGCGCCGGCGCTGGAGATCGACTTCCGGCCCCGCCAGAACCGCTGCCCTGGTTGCGGCTCCGTTTTCCCTCTTAAGGATTTTGAAATTCAGTGCCCTAAGTGCGGCGCCGAAGTTACCGAGCCGGTCAGCGGGAATGAGCTGGAAGTGGCCTTCATCGAACTGGAAGAATCTGAGTCCGTCTGAAGTAACTTAATCCAGAGTCCGAGGTGGAGCTTCAAGCCCCCGAGCGAACGCTTACTTCTCGAGGTTTTGGGAATGCAGTGCCAACAGCGCTTCGGGACACGTCATCGTCCTCGTTCAGTAAAGCATAAGTACACAACAATGCGACCGAATGCTCTTCAATCAGGTCGTTCCACAACTCCTCCAGCCGCGTTGTTGCCGCCAGGTTGGTACTGCGTAGCTGACTGACCATCTCTCCGAAACAGCGTACCCTACGCCGTTTGCCGTTGCGTCCGCCGGCCGCGGCTCGAACAATTAGATTGCTGACGGTCATCTTGAACAGGCTCTCATCCACTGAATCGCCGGTGACGAATTGTCCCAATAGATCCTCCGACTGAGCGCAGATGAGCTGGCCGGAGCGTTTCAGCGCCTCGACATTGAAACCTTCCAGGTGCAACTGACTCTCTATCGGTTCGCAATGATCCGCGGTCATTATCAAGACCACGCCTTCACCATTGCGAATACCCGCGCTGGTGAACAGGCACACCGCCTTTGCCACCAGATTTTGATCGGTGTAGGGATACACAATATGTCCGCACGGATGCGGGTTCGTCAAGATCGCAATGCCGTTTGGGTTCATATAAAGTGCTCCCTCAGGCCGCAGAAACAGAATGGGCCGAACCGGAGACTAAGAAATCAGTTCGGCCCTTTTATGATCCCAGAAAACCTGGAGATCGTCTTATGCTGACCGTATGACAGTTTGGATGGCGCTGCCGTTTCGCCGTCCCGGGGGATTATCGCCAGTGAAAAAAGTATTTTGCGGCCTAAATGCGGTTCCCGCCCACTCGCCTTCCAGCGTCACATGACCATTCTTGACAATGATATGGATAGAGGATCCCGGCGCGATCGGCGGAGTGTCGCTAGTGTCCGCTTTGAACCACACACAGGTCATCGCGGGAAGCGGGCCGGGCAACGGACGGAAGTAACTTCATCCAGCACCGCAGCACTTCGGCAACGCTCCACGCCTGCGCGATGCAGCCTCGCGGCGTGTACGGCGGCTCGGCGTCAAAGATCTCGCTGATCGATCCGACGCACGCGTCGCGACAGCGTGAAGCCTTCCAGGAATCGCCGCGCGCCCGCGCGAATCGTCCGGGTGCACCTTCAGCCAGGCGTCGATGAAAGGCCCGATCAGCCAGGCCCAGACCGTTCCCTGATGATAAGCCGCGTCGCGCGACCGCAGATCGCCGTCGTAAGTCTTCTTGTACTCGGGATTATCCTGGGACAGGCTCGCGGAGGCCGACCGGCGTCAGCAGCTTGGCTTCGGCAATCTCCACCACCCGAGCCCAGCGCGCTGGATCCAGCACCGGATACTTAAGCGAAATCGCCATCAGCTGATTGGGACGGCAGGCGGCGTCGTTCCCATTTGGACCATCGATCACGTCGTACAGGTATTCGCCCTGCTCATACCAGAATCGCGAATTAAACGATCCTCGCGTTTGACTCGCGGCTGCTTCCATCCGCGCAGCGTCCTCAGGCCTGCCTTCCCGGTGAAGCCAATCCTGGAGCAGCATCAGAGCGTTGTACCAGAGCGCGTTGATCTCCACCGCCTTTCCGCGGCGCGGCGTCACCACCCAATTGTCCACCTTCGCGTCCATCCAGGTGAGCGGGTACCCTTCGGCGCCTTCTCGCAGCAGACCGTCCGCGGGATCCACGCCGATACCGAAGCGCGTGCCGCGCATATGATGGTCGACGATATCGATCAACTTCGGTAAGGCCATCCGCAGAACCGACCGATCGCGCGTCACTTCCGTATAACGATCCAGCGCGTGGAAGAACCACAGCGTCGCGTCGGCGGTGTGATATAGACCCTGACTTTGCCCCTCCGGGAACAGGTTGGGAATCAAACCGTCCCGAACATATTCGGCGAACGTTCTGCAGTATCCATCCCGCCTCGAGGTAGCGGCCGGTCGCGAGCGTCAAGCCTTCGAGGGAGATCATGGTGTCGCGGCCCCAATCCGTGAACCAGTGGTAGCCCGCAATAACGGTTCGAATCTCATCGCCTACCGCGCGAGCCTCGAACCGCGTCCTCCTGGCGGCCGGCAGGCGCTATCAGAAACTGGTCCGCGGCCAACACTAGCTCCGGCGCAATCTCACTCCTTGCGTCGACGTCTTCGAAATGAAGGTTGCCTTTGCTGGAAGCGTGGACGAGTAGCCGCTCCCGCCGTTCCTGTTCGGCGCTGATCGCGGCCGCGGGACTGAGCGCGCGCATTTTCTCCCAGGATTCGGTGGACGCCACCAGCGTAGTATCAGAGTCCTTGCTGAGTTCGGTATGAAAATACCCGGGACTCCAAAGATCCCCTTGCGCCGGGTATCCTCGCCGCTCTTCGATGCGATAGACGATCTGCTGAATGCGAATTTTCTCGACCGTCAACTCGGCTTTGGCCCCATCCAGCAGGAAGCGAAGCGAGGGATGGTTGGAAAGGGTGACCTCGTAACGGTCTTGCGCCACCATCAACACGTAGGAGGGATCGAGCTCGCTGCTCACCGGATCCTCGTGGGGGCGGAAATGCATGGATGGCCGCAGCATCAATCGCACGCGGCTGTCGCCGGAAACGATCCGGTAATTGACATACACGGTGTTCTGTCCGTGCGGAAGCACCAGCCTTTTCTCAATCACCAAGCCGTCTATTTCATAGCGCCAAACCGGAAGGCCGCCTTCCAGCCGGAATTCGCTCAGATATTCGCCCCCGTGCATTATGAGCGGCGCATCGGCGCGTTCTTCGCCGCCTAGTTGCACGATGTTTCCGTCGGGAAATTGGATGCGTTCCACCAGATCATTGAGCATCATCATGCGCCCAAACGGAGCCGGAAGCGCGGCGACCAGATAACCGTGGTAGCGGCGTGTGATCACGCCTGCCAACGTTCCCGAAGCATACCCTCCCAGGCCGTTGGTCACCAGCCACTCGCGGGTGAGGCCTGCGTCGGGATCCGCCGCCGAAGGCTTGCCTGGCCAAGCGATGCGCATTACGGGTCTATCCATCGACTGGCTCCGGCGCTAGCACCACGGCGGCGTGCCCAGGTATCCTCCAATTTTCATCGGAATCCAGCGGCGCGGTGCCGCAACCGCCGTACTTTGGATCGTCACTCGACCAGAGCGTCGCCCAGCCGCTGTTCTCCGGAGGCGCAAGCAAAGGCTCGGGAGCGGGTCTCAAGTGCAGGTCCGTTCCAAAATTCACCAGCAGCAGCCGGTCGTCGCCGCCCGTTCCGAAAAACCGCAGGACGAACGCTTCGTGACTGAGCACGGCCCCGTCCATGTCGCCTCGCTGTTGGGAGCGGAACACCGGATCGGTTCGGCGCAGCCGCAACAGGTCCCTATGTAGTGCGTATATCTCCTGGTGACGCTCCCGTTCGTCATGGTCGAGTTTCGAGCGCTCGAACGTGGATGGATCGGCCGGATTCGCGACGCATCCCGGCATGTCAGGAGAGGCCATGCTGCGGAACTGAGAAAGAAATTCGATCCGCCCGGCGTGAACCTGCCCCGCCAGCTCCTGCTGATGATCGGCGAAATAAAGGAACGGAGCGGAGGCGCCGAATTCCTGACCTTGGAACAGCATCGGCGTTCCAGGCATGAGCAGCAACAATGCGGTTGTCGCGCGCAGCCGTCCGGGATCGGTGAGAGCATGACATCGTAATCCGCGCGCCGAGTTGGCAATCTGATCGTGATTCTGAATGAAATTGATCGACGAGGCCGGCGACAGATCCAGCCGCGGCGTCCCCCGGCGTTTCTTTTGCCATTCGTAGCGCTGCCCCTGATACAAATATCCGTACTTACAGGCCGAGATGAACTCTTGCGGTTTCCCCAGGTAATCGGTGTAGTACGCCTCGTTCTTGCCGGTGAGCGCGACCATCGCGCTGTGATGGAAATCGTCGTTCCATAAGGCATCTAAACCGTAGCCGCCTTGTTCCGGTGCGCGTATCAATTTAACTTCCTGCGGCTCATTTTCTCCCACCATGATCACCGAACGGGGCGCAGCCTTGCGCCGCGCTTCGCGAACGATGGCCGCCAGGATGTGATCCTTGGAGCTGTCGTGAATGTCCTGGGTGGCGTCTAAACGCAAACCATCCAGATGAAACTCATCGATCCAATAACTGGCATTCGCGATATAAAACTCGCGCGCTCCCTCCGATCCTTGCGAATCATAGTTAATCGCGGGACCCCAATCGGTGGTAATCGTTCTCGAAAAATACAGCGGAGAGAACTCGCTAAGGTAGTTTCCATCGGGACCGAGATGATTGTAGACCACATCCAAAATAACGCCCATTCCAAGGGCATGAGCGGTGTCCACGAATTGCCGGAAGTCGTCCGGCCTGCCGTAAAGATGGGTTGGAGCGAATAAATCCACGCCATCGTAGCCCCATCCGAATTTCCCCGGGAACTCGGCGACGGGCATCACTTCCAACACTGTGATTCCGGTTTCCGCTAACGCGGGCAATTGTTTGACGGCCGCGGCCCAGGTTCCTTCCCTAGTGAAAGTGCCGATGTGCATTTCATAAATTACTTGTCCTGCAAGCCGGACGCCTGGCCAGCTTTGGTCGGTCCAACGAAACTCATCCGGATCGATTACTTCAGATGCGGAATGCGGGCCTTCAGGTTGAAACCGTGAAGCTGGATCTGGAAAAGCCTCTCTGCCGTCGAGACGCAGCTTATAGCGTGACCCCGCCCTCGCATCGGCGGCTAATCCCGAAAAGTGGCCGGTTGGCTCTCGCTCGAGCGGAATAATTGAGGCTGGACTGCTCTCGAGTACAACGTCCACGGTTTGGCGGGCGGGCGCCCACACTCGAAAATGCACACCCCCGGGCGCTGCCTCGGCACCCAGCGGTATGCGGCGCCGAAGATGATTGTGAGCCACCTTTAGCTAGCTCCCAAGATAGACCCGAGTCAAATGCGGCCGAGCAGCGCCAGGATCAATAAAATTACGAGCACCAGTCCCAGGCCGCCGCTCGGATAGTATCCCCACCCCGTGCTATACGGCCACGTCGGCAGAGCACCGAGAAGCAAGATAATAACGATGATGAGAAGTACCAGGCGCATAGTCTCCTTTATGCCGCGGGGCTGATTGTGGAAGCGATCTGGGAGGCCGGATGAAACGCCTCCAGCGGGTTGAGCACGGCCTCCAGACGATCCGCGCGCTGGCGAACCTCCGCGAGCTCCTGCAGGAACAGTTCTCGAAGCTGAGGTTGCAGTCGCAATTTTGAATAGAGGCATTCCAGACGTTGCTCGCCCGCTCTTAAAGTCTCCAGCTCGGCGACCAGTAGCTCATCAAAATCCTGATCTAGAACCGCACAAGATCTGGGTTGCATCGGCAAACTCTCAAAGGCTGCGTTCACGTGGATGTGTTCAGCAATTCTTGCTCCAGAGATCCGCGCTCCGACTTATCAGTGGCTTGGAACAATTCGGCCGAAAGGTCGCGCCCTCATTACCAGGAAGAAAGTGCATACCGCAGAATCCATCCTCGCTGGCTCACAGCTCAGCCAAATCGAGTCGCCAGCCTCCTCCGACATCAGACGCTACGTTGTATACTTGCCGCCCAGAATGTGCAGGACGCCTTCCGGCGGGTTCCAGGTCTCGTGTTCCCGGCTGGCGCGAGTGGCCGAGCGCGCGCCGCGAGTTGAACGCAGCGCTGGGCGCAACCGGACTGGACGACGGGAACAGGTTGCGAACCGCCGCCAGTAGATATTCCAGTTATCGTCGTGAAATTCGCACCGGCTCCGGGCCGCCCAAGTGATCCTCATCCGTGGCCCGCGCCACCGCCACGTGGCCAGTTTAGAACGTCGGCTACGTCGAAATCCCAGCGTAATTTCAAGATTTCAATCTGCTTGACAGGGCTCGGTCGTGGCGATAGCATGAGGCGTGCTGAACCGCAGCCGGATCCTCGGGGGTGTCTCCGCCGTTGCAGTATTGGCGTTTCTCTCGATTCCAGCACCGTCCGCTCGCGCTCAATCGGCGTCGGGCAAAGCGCTTCGCACCGCCGATGGCAAGCCGAACCTGAACGGAATCTGGCAGGCGAACAACACCGCGAATTGGGATCTGGAAGCACACGCGGCTCGCGCGGGCGAGGTCGTCGAACTTGGGGCCGTCGGCGCAACTCCCGCGGGCCTTGGCGTCGTCGAGGATGGCGCCATCCCCTATCTTCCCGCAGCCGAAGCGAAGCGCAGGGAGAACTTCGCCAACCGCGTGAAGCTCGATCCGGAGATCAAATGTTATCTGCCCGGCGTGCCTCGCGCGACGTACATGCCGTTCCCATTCCAAATTGTCCAGTCCCAGAACCGGGTTCTGATCGCCTACGAATACGCGGGTGCCGAGCGCGTCATTAATATGGGCGCTCCCACCAAGGCGCCGGACAATTTCTGGATGGGCTGGTCCAACGGGCACTGGGAAGGCGACACGCTGGTAGTCGACGTGACCAATCAAAACGATCAAACCTGGTTCGATCGATCCGGCGATTTTCACAGCGACGCGCTGCACGTGGTGGAACGCTACAGCGTTCTCGGTCCCGACGCGCTTTGGTATGAAGCTACCATCGAGGACCCAAAAACGTTCTCGCGAGCGTGGAAAATCAGCATGCCGCTGTATCGCCGATTAGAAAAGAATGCGCAGCTTCTGGAGTTCAAGTGCGTGGAGTTCGTGGAGGAGCTGCTGTATGGGCATCTTCGCAAGAAGCCGAGCGAGTAAAGGAGACACCGCGTGAAGTCCAAGCCGCCAGGTTTAAAAGTGCTGAGTGTCGTGCTCGCGCTGTCGGCGCTGGCGATCGCGCAAACGTTCTCACCCGTGGAAAAACCATCCAGCGCTGCGACTTGGACGCCATCCCGCACGGCCGACGGCCAGCCGGACCTCACGGGCATCTGGTCCAACGCCACCAACAAACCGTTCGAGCGGCCGAAAGAGCTTGGCGCCAAGGAGTTTTATACGCCCGAGGAAGCCGCCAGCTTGGCGAAGAAGGGCTATCTCGGCGAACGCAACCAGCAGCCCGAGGCGCACTACGACTTCAGCCAATATGGGATGGACGCGATGCAGGCGCGCTTCGCCCAGAATCTTCGCACCTCGCTGATTGTCGGTCCTGAGGGCCGCATCCCTCCGATGACTCCTGAGGCCGTGAAACGCAACGCCGACCGCGCAGCGAAGCTCAAAGGCCACGAGTTCGATGGTCCGGAGACTCGCAGTCTGATGGAGCGCTGCATCATATACGGTGAGCTCGAAGGACCGCCCATGCTCCCGCCCATGTACAACAACAATCTGGAAATCGTGCAGGGGCCTGGATATGTGGCCATTTTGAACGAAATGTACCACGACACGCGTCTGATTCCGATCGACGGCCGTCCGCACCTCCCGCCGAGCATCCGCCTGTGGCGCGGCGATTCGCGCGGCCATTGGGAGGGAAATACACTGGTGGTCGACACCACTAATTTCACCGACAAGACTCACTTCCACGGCTCCAGCGAGAATCTGCACGTCGTGGAGCGCTTCACGCGGACCAGTAAGGATACAATCCTCTACCAGTTCACCGTCGACGATCCGTCCACGTGGGCCAAGCCCTGGGGCGCGGAGCTGGTCATGGGTCCGGCGCTGGGCGAGATCTTTGAATTCGCGTGTCATGAAGGCAATTACGGTATGGCGAACAACCTCAGCGGCGCTCGCGCCGACGAAAAAAAAGCGGCCGAGGAAGCGGTTCGCCGGCAGACGAAAGGGATCCAATGAAGACGAAACTAGGCGTGATCTTTGCGTTTTTGAGTATCGTGGCTGCCGCGCCCGTATTCGCGCATCACTCCTTCGCCGCCGAATTCGACGACAAGAAGCCGCTCAAGTTGCGCGGCAAAGTCACGAAGCTGGAACTTATCAACCCCCACTCTTGGATCCATATCGACGTCAAGAATACGGATGGCACTGTCACGAACTGGGGAATCGAGGGTGGCAGCCCGAACGCTCTCTTCCGCCTCGGCTTCACGCGCGACGCGCTGCCGATCGGCACTGAGATCGTGGTGGAAGGATATCAAGCCAAGGATGGCGCCAATCGAGCGGTCGGCAAGGATCTGACGTTCACCGACGGCCGCAGGTTGTTTCTGGGCGGGTCGGCTCCCGGCGCGCAGGGCGATGCTCCTGAGGAAAAGAAGTGACGTGTTGGTCTAAGCGGCGGGTTCTCGATTGGCTAGGCGTATCGATCATGACGCTAGCCGCATCACTTCCGGTTGCCGCCCAAACGCTCTTGTCAAAGCCTGCTCCCGCTGAGAACCACGACGTCTGGCCCCTTCAACGCACGCCCGACGGCCAGCCCGATCTGCAGGGCGTGTGGACCAACGCCAGCAGTATCCCCATGGAACGGCCCAAAAATCTTGGCGCGAAGGAGTTCTATACTCCGCAGGAAGCCGCCGAACTTGCTAAGCAGGGCTACCGTGGAGACCGCGCTCCGTTGCCCGAAGCGCACTACGACATGAGCCAGTACGGCATCGACCCGATGCAGGCCAAGTTCGCGCCCAATCTGAGGACTTCGTTGATCATCGGGCCTGACGGCCGAATTCCTCCCATGCTGCCCGAAGCCGTGAAGCGAAATGCCGACCGTCTGGCGAAAGCCAAGGGGCACGAGTTCGATGGCCCGGAGAATCGACCGTTGCAGGAACGCTGCATCGTCTGGGCCGCCGAAGGGCCGCCGATGCTGCCCACCACTTACAACAACAACTTGGAAATTGTCCAGGGCCCCGGCTACGTCGCCATCCTCAGCGAGATAATTCACGACGTTCGCCTGATCCCGCTGGATGGCCGTCCGCACGTCTCGCCCGACATACGGCTCTGGCGCGGAGATTCGCGCGGGCATTGGGAAGGCGACACGCTGGTGGTCGACACCACGAACTTCACGGATCAAACGCCTTTCCGCGGGTCCGGCAAGGACCTTCACGTAGTCGAGCGCTTCACGCGCACCAGCCAGAGCACGATCGTCTATGAGTTCACCCTGGACGACCCGGCTACCTGGGTTCGCCCCTGGACTGCGCAACTCGTGATGGGCCCGGCGTCCGGCCAAATTTTCGAATACGCCTGCCACGAAGGCAATTACGGGATCGCGAACAGCCTCAGCGCCGCTCGCGCCGAAGAGAAAAAATCTAACTAAACCAGCCTGGAAGCGCATGAGGAAGATCGGCCTGCTCGCCGACACGCATGGATTTCTCGACGACGCGCTCTTCACCTACTTTGCCGAGTGCGATGAGGTTTGGCACGCCGGCGATTTCGGCCCGGTCGAGGTGCTCGACCGATTGAAGTCATTCAAGCCGCTGCGAGGCGTATACGGCAATATCGACGGTGCGGAGATTCGCGCCGAGCTCGCCGAGCAGCTCGACTGGCAATGTGAGGACGTCCGCGTTTACATGCGCCACATCGGTGGCTACCCCGGCCACTACGATCGGCGTGCCAAGGAGCAGTTGGCTGCCTGTAAGCCCGATCTGTTCATCTGTGGACATTCGCATATCGCGCGGGTGATGCGTGACCCCTCGCTCCACTTATTGCACATGAATCCCGGCGCCGCGGGTTTCATCGGGTGGCACACCCAGCGGACGGCGCTGCGTTTCACAGTGAATGCCGACAAAGTGCAGAACGTGGAGCTGATCGAATTAACGCCCCGTCACCGCAAACAGCCATAGCTCGCGAATCGGTTGGCGCCGCCAACTCTCCTCCGGGTGCGATATGATTTGGCAGAATGAAACCCGCTGCCATCGCCGCGTTTGTTCTGGCTGCCGCATTCGGCCTCCGCGCAGGTCCTTCTGAATCCCGCCAACCCGTGGCGACCATGCGAGAGCTCATGCTGGACCTGATTCACCCGGCTTCCAACGACATCTTGCTTGCGATCTATCGCGGTGGCCCCGCGGATGAAAAAGAGTGGGCGGCGGTGCGGCGTAGCGCGGTCACACTGGCCGAATCCGGAAACTTGCTCATGCTGCCGGGCCGCGCCAGAGATCAAGCTGAGTGGAGCAAGGACGTCAAAATGCTGGTGGACGCCGGAAACGCCGCCTACCAAGCCGCGCTGTCGAAGGACGTCAAAGCGCTGGCCGCCGTGGCGCAACCTCTGGATGCCTCCTGCACCACCTGCCACAAACAATATCGTCCCAACGTGTTTCCCGCGGCAGGGAGGATCGAAATGATCTATTCGCGCAGGAATTTCCTGAAGGCCGCCGGATCGGGAGTTGCTCTGACCGCGCTTGGATCGGAGGGAGTCTTCCTGGCAGCCGCGGCTCCGCTCGCTCTTGGGACGCCGATGACCAGTGAAAAGTCGACCTTCCTCATCAATGGAAAGCCGCACGTCGCCGAATACGAAGCGCGCACCACGCTCTGGGAAGTGATCGCCATAAAATCGGGACTCACGGGCACCAACCGCAGCTGCAACCGCGCGAGCTGTGGAGCGTGCAGCGTTCTGGTAGACGGCACGCCGCTCTATTCCTGCCATACCTTGGCCACCGAAGCCGTCGGGAAGAAGATCCTCACCATCGAAGGCGTGGGCGACGAGAAGAACCTGCACCCCTTGCAGCGCATCGGCCACACGCGCGTGGCCGCCGATTGCGGTTTCTGCACTGCGGGATGGGTGGTCACCGCGAAGGGCCTGCTCGACAAAAATCCGAGCCCCTCGGAGGATCAAGTGAAATCCGCGCTCGCCGGGCACATCTGCCGTTGCGCGGCGTATCCCAACATCATCCGCGCGGTCATGGATTCCGCGGCTGTTTTGCGAGGCAGCACAGGCGCAAATCCAACCCGGAGCCGGAATCGATCGTTCGGATCAAGATGCCCATGGTCCGGGATTATTCCACCGCACGGCGGACATTTCGCCGGCGACGAGATCATGGAAGGCACGCTCAAAACCAAAAAGTGGCAGGGCTATCCTCCCGAGAATCTCAACGTGCTCGGCCAGCCGATTCCCGCGCTGCCTGAGGTCATGATCCCGAGGTTCACCGGCAAGGCGCAGTACGCGAGCCGGGTCTGGTTTCCGAACATGCTGTACGTGAAGTTTCTCACGTGCCCGCATCCGCATGCTCGCATCACGAATATCGACACTTCCGCCGCTGAGAAAATGCCGGGCGTGGTACAGATCCTGACTTATAAAAATGCGCCGAAACCCGCTAACCTGACGCCGGGTGGAGTCAGAGCCGTCCCCGAAGCGCTCCCGCGAGAACTCAACCTCCAGGGCGAGACGGTGGCCATCGTCGCGGCCGAGACGGAAGATCTTGCCGAGGACGCAGTCGCCGCGATCAAAGTGGATTACGAAGTTCTGCCATTCGCGTCGAGGCTCGAAGATGCCATGGCGCCCGATGCGCCCGATCTTTGGGGGCCCGCAGGTGCATCCCGCGGCGTCGTGCGCGATCCGGAACGCCGTAACCTCCTCCGCCACGCCAATTCTCCCAAGGATTTTCCCCACGCCACCTGGGCCGATCAGCGCGGCGACATCGAAAAAGGATTCGCCCAAGCGGATGTGATCAAGGAGTTCACCTACCATTTCTCCGGCGGCGTTTCCGTTCCCATGCAGCCCAGCGGTAGCGTCGCCAAGTGGGATGGCGACCAACTCACGTTCTGGGGCATGGGGCAGGGCATTTATCCACCGCGCGCCGGGTTAGCAGCCGCGCTCGGCATCGACCCCTCCAAAATCCGATTCATCAATAAATGGAACGGCTCCACCTTCGGCGCGGCGCGAGCGGCTGCGGAACGCTTCTATCCGTTAATCGCCCACATCGCCAAAGAGACCGGCCGGCCGGTGAAAGTCATGCTGCCCAAAGACCAGGAACTCGCGCAGCTCGTGATCAAGCCGGAGACCATCACGAAATTCCGGGTTGGCCTGAACAAGGACGGGCACATCACCGCCATCGATCATGAGGTCAACGTAAGCGTCGGCGAACTGGAGTTCGGCAACCACGCGGACGGTCCCGGCAACGCCGCCTTCCAATTGGAGCTGTACACCTCGCAGGTTCCCCACTGGCGATCCACATGGTGCTGCTACCGGACCAACGCGCCGCGTCCAGGTCCCTCGCGCAGCCATCTCCAGCAGGAGACCAAATGGTCCTGGGAAAACATGATGGATGAAATGGCGGAAGCCGCCGGCCTGGACCCGGTGCAATTCCGCCTGATGCACATCACCCGCCCGAATCCGAGATTCGCCTCATCCCTACGATTCGTTCGCGTCCGTGGAAGTGTTGCAAGAGGGCGCCAAGGCCTTCGGATGGGAGAAGAGAAGTCCGGTGCCGGGCGGCGGGCTGGAGCGATTCAAGCGCGGCTTCGGCCTCGGAATGTCGCAGCATCACGGCGGCCTGATGGGCTATCACGAAGGCGAGGAGCCTTTCGCGAAATTAGCGGCCGCGCGGGGCGCGAATGTTTTTGGCACCGAGCTCGAGTTGACCGCCGACGGCTACGTGAGCATGAAAATCGCGCTTCCCGATAGCGGATCGAACGCTGCCACCGCGCTAGCGCACGTGGTCGCGGAGATGCTGGGATTCACCACTCGAGATCGTATCCGCAACCTTTGGGGCGACACCGATATCGCGCCGTCGAGCAACGAGTGGTACGGAGGCAGAACCATCACCCTTCAAGGCGCGGCCATGTGCAGCGCCGCCGACAAGCTGAGAAAAGATCTGCTCCAGCGCGCCGCGACCGTCCTGAGAGTGGATGCCCAAAAGCTTCAGATTCGCGACGGCGTCATCTCCTCGTCCGAAGATCCCAAGCACAGCACAACGTTCGCGGCACTGGCTAAAGCGAACGGCGGCTCCATCCGTCAGACCGGCCGAGGAGTTGCCGGCGGCGAAAGGACGCTCGCGAACAAAGGCGTGGGCGCCTGCTTCGCCGAAGTTGAGGTGGACACCTGGACCGGCAATTGGCGCTTCGTCCGAGCAGTATATGTGCACGACACCGGCCTGGTCATCAACCCGCTGGTCTCGGAAGCCGACATGGTGGGATCGCTCGTGGAGAGCACGCAGGTCGCCACCGATCCCATTCCCTGGGATCGCGAATTTCCCGGCACGCGCCACTATAGCGTCGGCTATCTGTCTTACCGGCTTCCCACCATCATGGACATTCCCAAGGTGACGCAAGTGTACATCGACAGTCTGGAGCCGCGCTGGTTCTACGGCATAAAAAGTTTCAGCGAAACCAGCATCGGCGCGGTGCCGGGCGCGATCTCGAATGCGATATACAATGCCTGCGGGGTAAGGATCCGGGAGCATCCCATCACGCGGGAAAAGATCATGGCGGGGCTGATCGCTAACCGCGCACCGCGGAACGTCGCGGCCGCGTTTTCCCGTGACATCCAGGACGCCGCGACGTCCAGTGCACTTGACGTTCAAGCGCGAGAGGGGCGAGCATGAAGAAAATTTCGATTTACCGGCCAACAACGGTCGACCAGGCCATCCAAATCCTGTCGCAGCACGGTACCGAGGCCGGGCGTCTATGCCGGCGGAACCGACCTGTTGATCCGTCTCAAGAACCGGCTCCAACAAGCGCCCACCTATCTGGTCGACATCAAGAAGATCGATAATCTGCGCTATATCAAGGAAGACGCACAAGGCGGCGTGCAGATCGGCGCGGCGACGAAAATCTCTGAACTCGCCGAATCGGATCTGTTGAAGAAAAAGTATCCGATGCTGGTGGACGCGGTCAACATGATCTCTTCGCCCGAGCTCAGGAACGCATCCACGATCGCAGGCGACCTGTTGCAAGAGGTCTGGTGCCAATACCTGCGCGGCGGTTATTCGTGCTGGCGGAACGGCGGATATCTTTGCTACGGCGCGATCGGCGACAACAGCTACTACCACTCCGCGATGGGCGGGCGGCTGTGCTACGCGGTCTATCCCGGCGACGCCGCAACCGCGCTGATTCCCTTCGATGCTCGCGTGAAGCTGGCCACTCCCTCTGGAACCAAGGAGCTGTCCGTCGAACAGCTCGTGCCGGGCGACATGCTGGTGGATGGAAGAATCCAATCGCACGTGGTGCGCTACAACGAGATCCTGACCGAAGTGGTCATCCCGCCGCCCCAGCCGGGCGTGCGCGCATCGTTCGAAAAACTGAGGCCGCGCGGCGTTTGGGATTTTGCGATGGCCTCGCTGGCCATGAGCGTTCAACTGCGGGACAACACCATCGAGGATGCTCGCGTGGTCTTCGGGGGAATCGCGGGCAAGCCTCTGCGTGAAACCGCCGTGGAAAACTTCCTCAAGGGCAAAACCCTCAGCACGGACTTAACCAGCCAGGCGGTCGCCATCGCGCTCGCCAACGCTGCGCCGCTCAAATACAACGCGACCAAGATCGACATGGCCAAGGGCCTGCTCGCTTCCGGGATCGCAAGGCTGAATGGGACCGCTTAAGGCCGTCCTGTTCGAGCCGGTCGGTTGCCTCGCCGAATTTCCGCCTGAGCCGTTCCACCAGATCGCGGTCCAGCTTTACGGTCGAAAAGGAAAGGCAAGCCGGTCGGGCAGCCGGTCGTACTGGCACCTGCTCAACCTGATGGAGACCTCCGGCGGCAACTCGATGGAAGCTCTCGAAGTGGAGGCCGCGGCTGGCGCGAGTGTTTACGAAGATGTCCTGCCGGCCCTGTCGGAGTTGCAGGAGATGAGAGTCCAGCTGATCCTCGCGTCGTCGCTCTCCGGTCCAGCCAGTCGCGCGCTTTCTCGACCGATGCCCGCACCAATTCGACGCCATCTGGACTCGCGACAATGCGGGAGGCATCAAAGCCGCGCCTCTACGCGCTGCCATCGCCGACGCTTCTCTCAAACCCCAAGAAGTGATGTTTCTCACCGACACCGTGGAAGGCCTGAACGTTGCGAAGAGCCTCGGCATCCATGCCATTTTGATGATGAACGATCCGGACGAGGCCCGGCGTTTGGCCATGCACAATCCCGCCGGCGGGATCGTCTCGCTCCACGAATTGCCCGATTTCATTCGGCTCTTGACGGCTCAACAGCGTGCCGCCGAGCGAACAGCTGGCTAGGTCGTCAAGCTGAATACCAGCTCTTCCATCACCACTCGATCGTCCGGACGCGCGTCCCGAAGCGCCTTGTCGGCCCAGAACAGTTTCTCGATTGCGCGCGCCAGCTTCTCGTCCGGAAACGCCGCCATGGTCTGATGCACTTGCTCGGCGCGATCGCGCCAAATCCGAATCCCTTGCTTGGTGAAATATGCCTGGACCTGTTGCGCGGTGCGCAGCCCTTCATCGCGAGCCGCCATCGCCAGCCGGAACTGAGTAGCCAGAAAAGTGAGCGCCAGCGGCAGATACTCGCCTTCTCGAAGCAGCGCATCCAAACAGCCGAGCGACCGTTTGCGATCGCCCCGCCCCAGCGCAGCCACTAGCGCGAACAGCGTGGATTCCTGAGCGTTGGGCACCAATTGCGCGATATCGTCGGCGGTCACTTTGCGATTCGCGCCCGCATATAATCGCAATTTTTCGATTTCGTTCCGGATGCGGCTGGGATCGGCCGCGAGCGACTCCACCAGCAGCCCCAGCTCCGCCAGACCGATTTGCAGACCAGCTTCCTTCGCGAGATCCTGCGCCAGCCGCCGGGCTGCTTCCAAAGTGTACGGACGAAACTCCACCAGGTCGGGAATCGCCGAGTAATACTTTTCGACACGTTCGATTTTGGCCCGGTCATCGCCTTCAAAATCGTAGCGGCTGGCTTCGAACACCAGTGTCGTTCCCGGAGTGGGATGCCGCACATACTCGGCCAATTCGCCGGCAGCGAGCTTCTCATCCTCGCCGGCCGCTCTGCCGCGCGGAAGCGCTGCTTCGGCGTTCACCACCCAAACCACACGTTCCTGCGCGAACAAGGAAAGCGACCGCGCATCGTCCAGCACAGCCGCGATGGTGGTCTGTTCCAGATCATGCCGGCTCAGGCCTTCCTCGCGAGCTTCCGGTGCGAGCACTTTTTCCACCAGCGCACTCCGGCACAACCCGCGCTGATACGACTCCGGCCCCAGGAACAGATAGACCGGGGCCGCGGGTTCTTTGCGAAGGCGTTGTAAGAATTGTTCGGGGCTCAAAAGTTATCCAGAATCGAACTGACCAGATCGCGCGCCACGTCGCGGCTCAAGCGGTCGAGCGCGCCCTCGTCCTCCTCGAAGTAAGTCACATTATTCACAACCGCGATTTCATAGCGCTCGTGCATCTCAAAACGGGGCCGAGTATAAATCACCTTCCCGGTGGTCCGTTCGACGAAGTTCACCTGCATGGTTACGTTTACCTGCAAAGCACTCGGGCGGCCGTTGATGGGGTCGATCAGAATGGGGAAAGCGACGAAGTTGAGCACCGATCCGCGCACTACCGCATCGGCCTCCTTATCATCATTGATGATTTGATAATGAGTTCGCGCGATGAATTCGCGGCTGATGGCTTCGGCCAGACGGTCGGTGAGCTTGTATTGCACCGTGGCGTTGGCGAAGGGCGGGACCGCGACGGTATGAATGGTCTTCGGAACCAAGTCCGCTTTCCCGGCTTCGTGGTAGCCGCAGGATGCGAGCAGCAGGCCGGCCAGCATCCAACTCGAACGCGGCCTAAGCCAACGAACCACGCATTACCTCCAGGCCGTTCTCGGCGGATATGCGCAGGTTGTCGGCAACCACCCAAAACCAGCAGGCCTGCGGTTGATTCCGGTCGGGCATTATCGATCCCACCGTGATTCCGCTTTGGCCGGCGACTCCGACGTTGGTGGGCGGTTCTTCGTCTTTCGCACGCACGTCGATACCCGTTGACGTAAGCGCTCGCGCGATGGTTTCCTTGCTCGGAATCTTTTCGAACTCCACCCAAACCGAAATGCTGTAACCATGGAAGACCGGCGCCTGAATCAATCGCAGCGACGGCATCGGCATCACTCCCGCGGTGGCCAGCAGACTCGCCAGATTCCGATCGATCCGGGCTTCGATGGCCCCCAGCGAATGCCGGGAATCCGAGCCGTACTCGGAGAGCATGTTGAAACTGATCTGCGCGTCGAAAACGTCCTTGGAAAGCGGCTTGAACGACAGTAGTCCCGCCGTCTGTTTTTGCAGTTCGTCCAGCCCGGCCTTTCCGCGTTCGCTGACAGGTTCAAAGATTTCCGCAATCACCCGCCGTATCTGGCCCGCCCCTTGGAGCCTAATCAGGAACAGCGCGAGCGCGATCGCCGCCGGATGCGCGATCACCTGGACCCCCGCCGTCGCTTGGTAGCCGGGAGGTTCCACCTTCGGAGCGCGCAGTCTCGCTTCCGGAAGATCTTCCAGGGCGCCGGTCAGATCGATCACCGTCGGCGCGGGTTGAAGATTTCGCGCGTGTTCATAAGCTTTCTGGCTGGACTCCTGTGAGCCGGCCAGCACAATCACCTGGGCTGCTTCGAGATCGGCCGCCTGCAACGAACTCATGATGAGCGGCTCATCCCGGCCGCGCGTCAGGATGCTGCCCTCTTCGAGGGTTTCTTCAGAAGCGACCAGTTTGACGTCGGCTCCGAGATCGCTCGCCTCGATCAGCTCCCGCATATCCTTGCCCAGCAGCGATTCGCCGCCTACGATGGCAATGGCTCGTTTCGGCATGACGCGATGAGAATGCATTTAGCTGGTCTGATGCTCCGGTTGCTGCGGGGTCGGATGAGGACGGAAGCGGCGGCGAATGATCCCGCCGGCGCGAATTGCAATCCCCGTGGAAACGTACAAGGAAGAAATCGCCAGCAGCACTGGCTGCGAGAAATTCCAGATCAGGTAAATCAGCGTGCCGAAAAAAATCAGAGTCAGCGGGGAACGCGGCCGCGCCAGGTTCAATTCCTTGAAGCTGGGATAGCGCCAGGTGCTCACCATCAGGAATGACAACAGGGCCAGCAACGCCAGCCACAACACCGAAAAGATCCAAGATTCAAGCGGCACGCTATCGGACGCGTACACAATCGAAGCGACCATCGCCGCCGCGGCGGGAATGGGGAGGCCGACGAAATATTTCCGGTCCGCCCGGCCGGGATTCTTGGGCACGGGATTGGTCTGCACGTTGAAGCGCGCCAGCCGGGCCGCTCCGCACAACAGAAAGAGAAAGGCGAAGAAATATCCGGCGCGATGGTCGGGCATCAATCCGCTGGGCAGAACGAACTGCACGCCCCAGGTGAACGCCAGAACGGCGGGCGCGATTCCGAACGTGATCACGTCCGCCAGCGAGTCCATCTCGCGGCCAAAATCGCTGACCGTGTTGGTCATGCGCGCGATTCTTCCGTCCAGCCCATCCAGAACCACGGCGACGCCGATTGCGATGGCGGCGGCCTCGAAGTGAGGATTTCGCCCCAGGTTGCCGCTGGCGCCCAGCAAGGCTCCCTCGATGGATCGCAGGATGGCAACAAAGCCCAGAAAAATGTTTCCGGCGGTGAACAGCGTGGGAAGAGCATATGCGGCCCGCCGCGGCCTTCGCGCGGGCGAACGGGGATCGTAGAAGCGCTGCTTCCAACTGAGGTTTGCCATAGAGTCCTCTCTAGACCTCTCTGCGGCGAGCCAGAATGCTGGATCCGCCCGCGACCCGGTCGCCGGGCTTCACGGCAAGCTCCCATTCCGGTCCCAGAAACACATCCACGCGCGACCCGAATTTGATCAGGCCGACCCGTTCCCCCTTCGCGACCCGGTCGCCGACCTTCTTCCGAAACACGATGCGGCGCGCGATCAATCCGGCGATCTGTGAGAAACGCACGGTGGTCCCGTCCCCTTCCAGCGTCACGATGTTCCGTTCATTTTCCGCGCTGGCGAGCTCGCGGCTGGCCACTAAGAACCGGCCTTTCTTATAGTCAACCTGTGTGATCTTGCCCCCGATGGGCGCGCGGTTCACGTGCACGTCGAAAATATTCAGAAAGATACTGATTCGCGCGCATTCGGCGCCGTCCGCCCGGATGCCCATCACCTTGCCGTCGGCGGGCGAAACCGCCACCGGGCCTTCGGGAATCTTTCGATCCGGATCGCGGAAAAAGTACAGGCAGAACAGCGCGAGCAGGAACAATGGCGCGGCGAAGCCCGGCCGGGTGAAATACCAGACCGCAGCGCCGCCGGCTGAAAATGCCAGCGCGTAATAGATCCCGTCGATGACCATCTACATTTCTATTGTACTGGCGCGCCCGCCTCCGGCTAATCCATAATGACACGGAAATGTTTACATTCTCGTGTCAAGCGAAACGCCGTTTCAGAAGCCGCTTTGGAAAATGGATAGCCTCGTCATCCCCGCCGATAGCGTGACGCTGAGCGAACCAAGAACGCCCCCCCGGGAATTGCGCGCGTCCCCCAGACGAATTGTCCTTACGCGACTTCGCCCAGCTTAAGCCAATTAACACCACTGTGGGGTCAAAAAACAACCCGTAAGAATCCCTGGTAGTTCCGATTTGAATTGAATCGATCTGGTTGTAACATTTGGCGAAACGAAGCCGAGACCCCAGCGTCCAAGAGACGCTAGCGGATGCCATGTCTCCTGCTGATCCTCGTCCTGCTGTTCCCGCGCGTGGCGCTAGCGCTGCTATTTCTCTTCACCACCTACTTAGATACCGTCTTTCACAACATCCTAATTCTAATTGCCGGGTTCATCTTTCTGCCGCTCACCACGCTGCTCTACGCCTGGATGTTCCACAATGGCATGCCGGCGGCCGGAATCAATTTACTTTGGCTCATGATTGCCGCGCTGATTGACCTGGGCGCGGTCGGAGGAGGCTTCGGAAGACGGTGGGGGTCCTGAAAAAACTCCAGGAGGACGGCCCTTGCGCTTGCCGCGGCCGTGCTATACTCAAAACTCGTTCAGAGCAGACCTAACTCTCTAAGTTATTTATTTTGAATACTTTACATACAAATCCTTCGTTTTCAGCACTTTCCGATTCCAGCGCTTTGTAGCGCGCATACCTAAGAACACGACAGCAGGAGGACCCATGCGGGATTTTCTTTTAGTTGCCGGTTTGTTGGCCGTGCCGTGCTCGATGAGCCCGATGCAGTATCAGCCGAATCCCAGCGTGGATTCCAACGACCCCAGGCTGCGGCGCCTGGTCCAGTTTTTTGGCGATCGCGATTGCCCCTTGAAGGAAGCTGCGGTCGATTTTCTGATCGCGGCCGACCAGAATCACCTGGACTGGCGGCTGTTGCCCAGCATTTCGATGATCGAGTCCAGCGGCGGTAAGGACTACAAGAACAACAACGTCTTCGGCTGGAATTCGGGTGGCGATGGCTTCCCTACGGTGCGTTCGGGTATCCACTTCGTCGCGTCGCAGCTTGCGAAATCCAAGCTCTACAAAGGCAAAGATGTCGAGGGAAAGCTCTACGTCTATAATCCGCTTCCCGGGTACGTCTCGCGCGTGAAAGCTGTGATGCACATGCTGGAGCGCGAGGACCCGGCGGTGCTCGCCGTCGATTGAGCTACAGTCCCATGCGTTCCAGTTTGCGGTAGAGCGTCTTGCGCTCGATCCCCAGGATTTTCGCCGCGCGGCTCTTGTTGCCCCCCGTCGCCGACAGCACGCGGCGGATCTGATCGGCCTCTGTATCGGCCAGGGTATCGCTCGCAATGTCGCGAGGTTCGGTTAGCTCGATCGCTTCGCGCACCGCGCCCTCATCGATTCGACCTTGCGGCGCAAGAATCGTCAGGCGCTCCAGCATGTGCTGCAACTGGCGGACGTTGCCGGGCCAGCTGTAGTTCTCCAGAATCGCCAGGCCCGATTCCGTAATCTTGGCGTGCTGCCCATAGCGCTCGTTGTACTTCCTCAAAAAATAGTGCGCCAGCAGCGGAACGTCGCCGCGGCGCTCCACCAGGGGCGGCAGAACCACTCGCACCACGTTCAGCCGGTACCACAAATCCTCGCGAAATTTTCCCTCTTCCACCATCTTCTGCAAGTCGCGATTGGTGGCCGCGATCACCCGAACATCCACCTTCTTGGCGCGCGCCGAACCCAGCGGCCGAATCTCCTTTCTCTTGCAAAAAGCGCAGCAGATTGAGCTGAAAACCCAGCTCTAAATCGCCGATCTCGTCCAAAAACACCGTGCCGTTATTGGCCGCCTCGAACACGCCCATGCGATCCCGGTCGGCTCCGGTATAAGCGCCCTTGAGAGCGCCGAACAGCTCGCTCTCGATCAGCGACGGCGCAATCGATCCGCAATCCACCGGCACGAACGCCTGCTGCGCGCGCGGGCTATTGCCGTGGACCATCCGCGCGATCATTTCCTTTCCAGTCCCGGTCTCGCCCTCAATCAGCACCGTCGCGTTGGTCGGCGCCACCAGCGAGATGGTCTTGTAAATCTCCACCATCTTGGGCGAGCTGCCGATCATCTGGCTCTCGGGCAGATCCTCGATCTCCGATTCTTTCTCTCCGTTTTGGTAGCTGGCGGCGGCTTCGGCCCGCTTCACCGTGTCCAGCATGCGATCCAGCTCGAAGGGCTTGGCGATGTAATCGAACGCGCCGCCCTGGGTCGCCTTCATGACCGTTTCGATGGTGCCGCGTGCGGTCATCAGAATTACCGCGCAATTCGGATTCTGTTTGCGCGCGGTCTCCAGAATATCCAGCCCGGTTCGCTCGTCCACATAGATGTCGGAAATCACGATCGGGTACGCGTCGTTGCGCAGGCGCTCCAGCGCTTCTCGCGTAGATGACACTGCATCCACGCTATAACCTTCCAATTCCAGGAAAGTCGTGATGGTATTTCTGACGGAATTATCGTCTTCGACGATGAGCAGACGTTGCACTAACTAACTATCCTCTTAATTTAGACTGACACAGCCGGCGGTTGGGACGCACGCGAATGCGCCGGTAACACAACTGTAAAGCAAGATCCTTTGCCCGGCTGGCTGGCCACTTCCATGCGCCCCTCATGCTCGCGGACGATCTGTTCCACAATGCTCAGCCCGATCCCGGTGCCCGCTTCGCCCGACGCTTCGGCGCGCTTGGTGCGGTAAAACTTCTTGAAGATCTGCCGCAGCTCCTTGGAGTCCATTCCGATCCCCTGATCCTGCACGGAAAGCCGCAGTTGATTCGACTGCACGCGGCAGGCGACGCGAATCATTGTGTCCGGGCCCGAATATTTCACCGCATTGCTGAGCAGATTGAAAACGGCGTATTCCATGAGCTCCCGGTCGCCTTGGAGTGTTCCCTCCAGCGCCTCGATTTCGATTCGAATATTCTTACGTTCCGCCAACGGCTCGGCGCGCCTGAGACAAGCTTCCACAATTTCATTCACCGGCAATGCCTCGCGCTTCAGCTCCATCTGGCGGTCCGACAGACGCTCTACGTCGAGGAACGTTTGAATCATCCGCGCCAGCCGCTTCGACTCCTGGTTGATCATCTCCGCCATCTGCTTGCGCTTTTCTTCGCTCAGATTGTAGCGGCCCATCAGCTCGCTCGATCCTTGGATGGCGGTGAGCGGCGTACGCATTTCATGCGTGACGAAGTGAATCGCCTGCTGATAGCGCTCGCGGTCCGATTCGGCCTTGCGAAGCTCGCGCCGTATGACGAAATGCCGATAGCTGAACGCCGCGCCAACCGTCAGCCACGCCGATGCCAGCGGCGCGAAAATCGGAAACACCATGCCCTCGCGGAACAGCAGGAACGGCGTAAGGTGCGCCGCCACCAGCAATGCTCCAGCCGCGGCATACGAAGGTAATCCCGAGCGCCACGCGAAGATCAGCCCGGCCAGAAGGCCGCAGAGCAGGCAAAACCCCAGCACCGTAAGATTGGACGCATCGGTCAAAAACCGGCCCCGTTCCAGCGTTTCGAAAAGTTGCGCATGCACCTCTACGCCCGGAATCCTGCCGTTCCCGTAAGGCGTGGTCACGCGGTCGTACGTGGCGTTGATCGACGTCACGCCGAAAAACACCGTCTGCCCGCTGAAGCGGCTCGCCAGTGCCGGCTGGTCCACCAGAGCCTTCAGCGAGATCTGCGGAATCGGCTCGCGTGTAAACAGGACGCGCACCGGACGATCGCCCTCCGCGGCTCGCGCGGCCGGAATCACTATCCCGCCCACCTGTACGTCTTCCGGCGACTCCAGGATGCGCTGGTTGGCCGCCAGACGAAAAGCCTCCAGCGCCAGCGACCAGCGCCTTTGGCCCCCGCTTCTCTGCTCCAGTGGAATTTGCCGCGTCACCCCGTCGCGCGAAAGTTCGTCGGCTTGATCGTGCCCCATCGCCGTCGCGTAACGCAGGAACCGCGGCAGCGGATTTTCCCACCGGCCTTCTTCCAGATGCGTCGCCAGCACCAGATTCGGCGTGCCTCGCATGGCTTGCTCCAGATTGGCGTCCACAGCTTCATCTTCCCGATCGGTCAGGATCACGTCCACCGCCACGGCTTTCGGCTGCGCCAGCCGAAGCAGCTCCAGCCCCTTTGCGAGCATCGCACGATACCCTCGCACCCCGCCCATCGCACCGTAGGTGGCATCGTCAATCGCCAGGATCACGCAGTGCGCCGCGCTCGCCGCCGGCGGATTCAACCGGAACATCCAGTCGTAGGCGTAGTCGTCGATCTGGGACGCCAGCGGAGTCCACCCGGAGAGAATCGCGATCGCGAGCGCCCCTGCCAGAATGCCCCAGTAGCCGAGCGTGCGCCTATTTGAGAGCTTTCTCAATCTGCTCCGGCTCCTTCTCTAACGCAGCGCTCAGAACCTTCGACCCCGTTTCCGTCACCAGCACCACGTCCTCGATGCGCACCCCGATCTTTTCTTCGCCGATATAAATTCCAGGCTCGATCGTGATCACCATCCCCGCTTCGAGCGGCCCATCCACGTTTGGATCATGGACTTCTAGCCCCACCTGGTGCCCGATGCCGTGCGTGAAATATTTGCCGAGCGGCCCGCCTTCGAGATCCTTCCCGTGAGCATCCATATAATCGCGCGCCACTTTGGTCAGCGTCTCGCCCTCGCCCGACAATCGCGCCCCCGGCTTCACCGCTGCGATGGCCGCCTTCTGCGCGCCCAAAACAATTTGATAAATCTCGCGCTGGCGCGCCGTGAACTTGCCGCCCACCGGCAGCGTTCGCGTGAGGTCGCTCGCGTAGTCGCCGCACTCGGCCGCCGCATCGATCAGCACCACTTCGCCACCATCCATGCGCCGCTCGTTCGCATCGTAATGCAGGACCGTGCTGTTCGGCCCGGACCCGACAATCGGCGCATACGCCGGCCCCTCGCAGCCGTTGTCCATAAAACCGAACTCCAGCGTCGCCGCCACCTGATACTCGTACGCTCCTGCCGCGATTCGCTTCCACGCCGCGCGCTGCGCCTCCACGCTCACAGCCGTCGCATGCTGGATGGCCGCAATCTCCGCCGCCGATTTTTTCACGCGCAGCTTCGTGATCAACGGCGCCGCATCGAAAACCTCGCGAAACGGGTAACGCGCCCGCAACTGGTCGCTCACCGATTCCCCGGCCAGCGCATACACCTTCTCGCTCGAACTGAGCGCTTTGTCCAACTCCGCCTCGAGCCTCTCTATCGGCAGAACCTCCTCGAAGCCTGTCACCGCGCGAGCATCCGCATCCTCCGCCGACGCGCGTTTCCCGGTGTAAAGCTCGCCACGGTCGTTATGATGCGGCAGGAACAGGATCTCTTCGGAAGCGGTCAGCAACAGGCGCGCGCCCGGCTGGCTCCAGCCCGTCAGGTAATAAAAATTGGGTTCCTGCGCGAAGCGGAACACCGGGTCCCGACCCTCGGCCGCCGCTGCTAGCAGCAGCACGCCCTCCAGCGACTTTCGAAGATCGGCCCGCCGCGCTCGATACTCCTCCAGCGGCATCTTCGCGCCCAACGGCAGCGCCGACGTCATCAAACACATCGCGCTCAGCCAAGCCACGTTCAGCCACACCGCGGCCAGCCATCTTCTCGCCATGTTCAAAGTATATATTTTCCACTTTAGGACTCCCCGCCCAGTACCATAGGTTCAGCCGAAAAACCGCCCCTAGTCCCAAAGTTCCTGCCTTAGAACCAACGGCCCATCCAGCTTCGCCCTCTTTTAATTTCTTCAACATCCCGACCCGCCCCTCCGAAACTAACCCAACGACCTAGCGCTATCGGACCATTCGACGGCCCTTCCACTGGACCGATGCCTCGGGACTTACTGGTACCGTCGTACCTTCGCTCACCCCCAGGATGGGGTAGATCATCATGAGCGATGACTAGCGGCGAACGACTTGGAAACAACCCAGCGTACTATGTCTGGCAAGCACCCTCCGATGTACTTTCGATCCACCTCAGCCTCAAGGTCGTTGCGGATCTCACCCGCGAACACCTGCGTGCCATCGCGCGCGACCTGCCTTGGGAATTTCGCGGCGTTCTTCTAGGTCACTCGGTTCCCGGACCCAATCCCGCCACCTTCGTCGAGGACGTCGCGCTCATTCCCGCCAATGCCGGCGATAAGAACATCGCCACCGCCACCGACGACGACCTCGCCGAAATCGCATGCCGCCTCAATCAGGGCCTGGACCGCGGACGCAACGCCATCGGCTTTTTCCGTTCCCAGCGCGAGGGCGGCCTGATCCCCAGCACCCGCGATCTCAAGATCGTCAACCGCCTGTTCCCCCGCCCCGAAAACGTGATGATGCTCATCCGTTTCGCCCCCTGTGGAGAAAGCCAGGGCGCGTTCTTTTATCGCGAGAAGGGCAAGCTCAAGCGCCCCGACGCGAGCTACGGCTTCCCCTTCGACGTGGCCCAGTTGTCCCGCCAGAAAACCTCCCAGCACCAGATCGATCGGCTGGTGCACGAGTGGCCGCGCGTCGCTTCCGATCTCAGATTTGCTCCCGATTCGCGAGGCCGGATCCGCTGGTGGCAGTTACTGCCCACCGCCGCATTGTTCACTCTTGGAACCATCGCGGCGCAAACCGGATTCGACTTCCGTAGTGCTGCTGCGCCAACCGTGCAGGCCAGCAGCACATTGAATTATCAAAGCGCCCTCGGCCTGAAAATCACCTCGCTCCCGCACCAGCTGCAGATCCGGTGGAATCGCGACTCCAGCGCGATTCGCGCCGCCGTGTCCGCGGAACTCCGCATCGCCGAGGGCGACGTCGTCGTCACCGAGGTCATTCCCATCACCAAGCGCCAGCTCTCCGATGGCTACGTCGCCTACACCCCGATGACCAACGACGTCAGCATCCAGCTCGACGCCAAGGCGTCCGACGGCAGCATCACCACTGAGTCCATGCGCGCCGTCGCCATGCCTGGCAATCAGTAACCCAGGCGTCCCCGCTCTGCGCCTCCGTTTCTGACTAAAATGGCCCCATGGCCAACTGCCTTCCGCTTTGCTCGGCCGCCGCGTTTTTCGTGGCCACTTTGGGACTGACGCCGACGGCCGCACTCGCCCAGCAGCCCATCCCCCGCACCTCCGATGGCAAGCCCGACTTCACCGGCTTCTTCAATATTCAATACACCCCCGACATGGCCCTCGGCGCCGAAGCCTCCATCCCCTACACCACCGCCGGCCGAGCCGCTTACCTCAATCACGACGCCAAGGACGATCCCACCTCCAACTGCTGGCTTCCCGGCGTCCCCCGCATCATGCAGTCGCCCTACCCCGCGCAATTCGTCCAGACCCCCTCGCACCTGGTGATCCTGCTCGAATACATGCACACCTTCCGATCCATTCCCTTGAACGGCCGCCCCCATCCCGCCAACATGGAACCCGCCTTCATGGGCGACTCCACCGGCCACTGGGAAGGCGACACCCTCGTGGTCGACACCGCCGGCCTCAAAGGACCGCCCTGGACCTGGCTCGATACCGCCGGCCATCAGCACAGCGACCGGCTGCATGTCACCGAGCGCTTCCGCCGCACGCCCGCCAACATTGAATATGAGTACACCGTCGACGACCCCGCCATGTACTCCCAGCCCTGGGCCCTCCACCGCGTCTACACGCCGCTGAAATTGAATGCGGCCCTGCCCGAATTAATCGAGTATTCCTGCAGCGAGAATAACCGCGACATCCCCCACCTGGTCACCACCAAGCCTGCTCTGCCCAACCAGTAACCCTACGCCGCTTGTCAATCCCACCAAAAGCCATGCCGTACCACAAAGCTAGTCGTTTCGATTAGTCCGTTTTGAGAATTGTTCTAGGACCCGCTTACCCCCAGAATATAACGGAGCGATAAGCACTTTTGTCGCGGGCGGAAATGTAGAAAACTGTCAGCAAACCACTCGGAGGTGGCCTATGTCACGCGCTCATCACGGCTATGTGAAGCACGCGGCCCTGCTCATTGCGGCAGCTTTCATCACCTTACCCGCTTTCGCCGCCACCGACGTAGTCACCAACCTGAGCGACACCGGAGTCAGCGGTGACGGTTCGCTGCGCGGCGAAATACTGGCAGCAGCAGCAGGCGACACCATTGTCTTTGCGCCGGGGCTTACGGGCACCATCACGCTGCTGACCGGCACTGCATCACTTAAATTCTCCGGGAATTGCGGGCTCATCATCGCGAAAAACCTGACCATCAGCGGTCCGGGTGCCTCCATTCTCGCGGTGAGCGGGAACGACGATGGAGCGGTAGGATCGGTGTTTTGTATTGGTAGCGTCGCAGCCATTTCCGGCCTGACCATCGAGAACGGCAAGGCGGGCAGCACAGGCTTTGGCGGCGGCATCAATAGCGCCGGCGGCAGCACGCTGACGGTGACCAACAGCGTCATCTCGGGCAACTCCGCCGGGACCGGCGGCGGCATCAACAACGGCGGCACCGGGACGGTGACCAACAGTACCATCTCAGACAACACTGCTACGACCGGCGGCGGCATCTTCAACGGCGGCATACTGACGGTGACCAACAGCACCATCGCGGGCATCAACACTGCCTCCGGCTTCGGCGGCGGCATCTACAACAGCGGCAACTTGACCATGACCAACAGCACCATCTCGGGCAACTCGGCCGCCGACGCCGGCGGCATCTTCGTTGGGCCTAACTCCACTATGCTGAAGAGTACGATTCTGGCAAATAATGGTGTGGGAGGGAATTGTGCCGGCCCTGGCGTCATCTCAAGCGCAGGCTACAACCTGTCCGACGATACGACCTGCCCGTTCGGCATGACCGGCGACCTCTACGACACTCCCGCCGGCCTCGACCCCAACGGCCTTCAAAACAACGGCGGCCCCACTCCGACCATCGCGCTCCTGCTGACCAGCCCGGCCGTGGACGCGATTCCGCCTTCAGCCTGCACCGATCAGAGCACGCCTCCCGTTCCAGTCACGGTCGATCAGCGCTACGTCGTCCGGCCGCAAGGTCCCGGCTGCGACATCGGCGCTTACGAATTGGTCATCCCGGGCGCCTTCCAGGTCCGCTACGTATCTCACCTGGACGCCGGGGACTCCATCATCAACATCTCCAATGACGGCCTGTACTCGACCGGCGGCGCCTTCAGCGGCAACGGTAATCTCTGCATCGGCGTCTATGCCTTCGACCCCAACGAAGAGCTGCAATCCTGCTGCTCCTGCCTGGTGACGCCGGACGGCCTGGCGAGCCTTTCCGCCAAGGCGATCAACGCCGCCAGCCTCACGGGAGAGAATCCAACCTCGCTCGTGATCAAGCTGCTCGCTTGGGCGGCGACTCCGACCACCGCCTCAACAGCTGTCGTGACGGACCCACCACCATCAGCCAGTATTTGCAATGCGGGCAGCCCCGGACCTGCTGGACCCACCGCCGGCATGCATGCGTGGGGCACCACCTAGCACCCCCTGCCCGCCACCGGCTACACCACCACCGAGACCCCGTTCTCGATTTCGTTCCTGAGCCCGGCCGAGCTCGCCCATATTACGCAAACCTGCCAGTTCAACCAGATCAACGGCTCCGGTGTCACCGGCCAATGCCCCGGTTGCACGGTCGGCGGACAATAGGCGGATCGCACCAATCTAACCGTTTCGACTAGCACATCTGGAGAATTGTACTAGCCCGAAAATGCTGTCGTAATAGAACGGGACCGAAAAAAGTCCTGCGATTCTGATTCATTGCCGAGGAGGCTACCCATGACGACGACAAAAGTGACAACGCTGCTGGCGGTTTCCGCGATGCTCGATTGCCGCGCCCATTCTTCATGGCGCCGTCGTTCTGGGCGGGATCTTAAGCCTCGCCCCGGGGCTACGCTCTACGAGGCCGATGCCAACAGCGGCAACATTCTGACATTTACTCCCGCCGGCGTCCAAAGCACCTTCGCCTCCGGGACATTAGAACCCTTTGGCTTGGCCTTTGATGCCGCCGGCAACCTCTACGTGGCCGATACTGGCACCGGCGATATTTACAAGTTCACTCCCGAAGGCGTCCAAAGCACCTTCGCCTCCGGGCTGAAGAGTCCCGGAGGCCTGGCCTTTGATGCTGCCGGGAACCTCTACGTCGGGGACAGCAGCAGCAACGTTTACAAGTTCACTCCCAGTGGCGTCAGAACCACTTTTGCCACCGTGCCTGCGGGCGGGCTCCCCTTGGGCTTGGCCTTTGATGCCGCCGGCAACCTCTACGTCTCCGATTCTTTTAACAGCAAGATTTTTGAGTACAGCTCCCACTGGCGCCCCAACCACTTTTGTCAGCAGCGGGGTGAACGGCCCCTCTGCCTTGGCCTTCGACGCTGCCGGCAACCTCTACGAGGCCGATACTAGCGCCGGCCGCGTTCTTGAGTTCAGTCCCACCGGCGCCCCGCTCGGCGCTTTCGCTTCGGTGCCCGACCCTACTGGCCTGGCCTTTGACGCCTTCGGCAACCTGTACGTGTCCGACTTCTCGGTCGGTGGCCACATTTTCAAGGTCACTCCCGCCGGCGTCGTGACCACCTTCGCCTCCGGGTTGAATCAACCCGCGTTCCTGGCCTTTGGCCCGGTCTCTAACCTCCAGCTCCGCTACGTAACCCACCTCGATGCCGGCGACTCCGGTATCGACATCTCCAATGACGGCAGCAGCGAGGGCGGGACGGCCGTGTTCGGCAGCAGCGGCAACGGGAATATCTGCGTCGGCGTCTACAGCTTCGACCCCACCGAAGAGCTGCAGTCCTGCTGCACCTGCCTGGTGACCCCGGATGGCCTGGTCAGCCTTTCGGCCAAGGCGATCAACGCGACCAATCTCACCGGAGAAGCTCCCACGTCGCTGGTGATCAAGCTGCTGGCCTGGTCCACCACCGCCGGCGCATCGTCCACGTCTGCACCCGGCACTCCGGCGCCGCCGACCAGTTCGGCCTGCAATGCCAGCAACCCCGGATTGCTCACCAGCGGCCTGCAAGCTTGGGGCACCACGCTGCACCCCCTGCCCGCTGCCGGCTACACCACCACCGAGACCCCGTTCTCCATCGGGACGCTGAGTCCGGCCGAGCTGGCCCACGTCGCCACGACCTGCGCGTTCAACCAGATCAACGGCTCCGGCACATTCGGCCAATGCCCCGGTTGCACGGTCGGCGGACAATAGGCGGATCGCACCAATCTAACCGTTTCGACTAGCACATCTAGAGAATTGTACTAGCCCGGAAATGCTGGCGTAATAGAACAGTGCTGAAAAAAGTCCTGCGATTCTGATTCATTGCCAAGGAGGCTACCCATGACGACGAGAACCAGGCTGGCAACTGTGCTCGCGGTTTCCGCGATGCTGCTGGCCGTGCCGGTTCTTCACGGCGCCGTCGTTCTGGGCGGGATCCTGAGTCCTGCGCCCGGCGCCACCCTCTACGATTCCGATAATGGCAACTCGACTACTAATCAATTTAGCCCCAACGGCGTGCCAAGTACCTTCGCCTCCCTCGGGGGCGGGGGCATAGCTTTTGACGCCGCCGGCAATCTCTACGAGGCCGACCCTACCAGCGGCAATATCTACAAGTTCACTCCCGAGGGCGTCCGAAGCACCTTCGCTAGCCCCCCGGGGGTTTCCCCCTTTGGCTTGGCTTTTGACGCCGCAGGCAACCTCTACGCGGATGACGCCATCTCAGGCGACGTTTTTAAGTTTAGTCCCACCGGCACTCCCCTGGCCACCTTCGTCTCCCGGGATTGACCAATCCTCAGGGCTTGGCCTTTGACGCCGCCGGCAACCTCTACGTGGCCTATTTCGTCGGCGACATTGTAGAGTACAGTCCCACCGGCACCGTCCTGAACACCTTCGCCACGGCATTGGCTGGCCCTGTTGGTGTGGCCTTCGACACAGCCGGCAACCTCTATGTGGCGAATTCGGCCGGCAACAACGTTGTTGAGCTAAGTCCCACTGGCGGCTTCATCCAAAACTTCGCCGCGGTGACCTCCCCGCTTGGCTTGGCCTTTGATGCCTTCGGCAACCTCTATGTGTCGGATCTAAACGGCCAAATTCTCAAGTTCAGTCCCGTCGGGACCCCCCTCGGCGTCTTCGCCTCCGGGCTGAGCGAACCCTTTTGGCTGGCCTTTGGCCCGGTCTCGAACATCCAGCTCCGCTACGTAACCCACCTCGATGCCGGCGACTCCGGTATCGACATCTCCAATGACGGCAGCAGCGAGGGCGGGACGGCCGTGTTCGGCAGCAGCGGCAACGGGAGATCTGCGTCGGCGTCTACAGCTTCGACCCCACCGAAGAGCTGCAGTCCTGCTGCACCTGCCTGGTGACGCCGGATGGCCTGGTCAGCCTTTCGGCCAAGGCGATCAACGCCACGAATCTGACCGGAGAATCCGACCTCGCTGGTGATCAAGCTGCTGGCCTGGTCCACCACCGCCGGCGCATCGTCCACGCTGCCCCCCCGGCACTCCGGCGCCGCCGACCAGTTCGGCCTGCAATGCCAGCAACCCCGGATTCGCACCGGCGGCCTGCAAGCGTGGGGCACCACGCTGCACCCCCTGCCCGTTTCGGGCTACACCACCACCGAGACCCCGTTCTCGATCGGGACGCTGAGTCCGGCCGAGCTGGCCCACATCGCCACGACCTGCGAGTTCAACCAGATCAACGGCTCCGGCACATCGGCCAATGCCCCGGTTGCACCGTCGGCGGACAATGGCCGGCTCGGCAATAGGGAGCGCATCGCTCCCGAAGTCTTATTGTCCCGCTATACTTGTTCCGTGAGCTCGATCGACATTGGCAAACTCAACTCCGAAGAGCGGTTGCGCCTTTTGGAAGAGCTTTGGGAGAGCCTCACTGCCACCCCGGAGGCGATCCCGCTGACCAACGCCCAGCGTGAAGAGTTAGATCGGCGGCTCGACGACCTGGATCATGACGTCGCAAGCGCGCTGTTCAGTCACACCGTTCCCCGCCTCCATCCCCCGCATAACCAACCACTTGCCCCACTCCCCCCCGCCAACCCGCCCCACCCGCGTCATCCTCAAATCGGAAACCAACCACCATGTCAACCTCACCAGCCCAACTCCTCCGCCGCCCGCGCCAACGGCGCCAAATCCCACGGCCCCAAAACCTCCGAAGGCAAACTCGCCTCCTCCCGCAACGCCCTCACCCATGGACTCACCGCCCGCACCGTCGTCCTCCAAAACGAATCCGCCGAAGACTATCAAACCGAACTCCGCGCCTACCTCGACCATTTCCTTCCCCAAGGCAAGCCCGAAACCGACCTGGTCCACCAACTCGCCGCCGCACAATGGCGCCTGGCCCGTTACGTCTCGGTCGAAGCCGCCCTCCTCGAGCAAAAAATGGACGATCAAGCCGACTGGCTCCAACAGAAATACGGAGATGACGAATTTGAAGCCCTCAACGAACACCACCGCCTCGCCATCGCCTTTGAAGCCCTCTCCGGCGCCAACGGTTCCCTCGCGCTCCTCAACCGCTATCAGGCCCGCCTCCATCGCGAATATCAGCGCCTTCTCAAAACTCTCACCGAGTTACAGGCTGCCCGCCTCGCCGCGCGAATCAACTTTGCAACGAAGACCGAAATTACCAAACGAACCCAAGCCTGCCCACGCAGAGCCCGCCCCCTCAGCATCCGGCCCCTCCGCATCCGCCCCGCCCCCGCAAGCGACACTAGAAGGATGGATCTTTCCAAACACTGCATCGTCAGGCCCGGAACCAAGATCCGTCTCAACCACCGCGACCCTGCCGATACCTTCGGAAAACAGCGCGACGACAAGGCCCACCTTAAGACTCTGACCCGCCTTCGCGAACTCCAGCATTTGCTCTATGCTGATCGGCGCTACGCTTTACTCATCGTTTTGCAGGGCCTCGACGCCAGCGGCAAGGACGGCACCATCCGGCATGTCATGTCCGGCGTGAACCCGCAGGGCTGCGACGTTACCTCGTTTAAGGCGCCCTCCAACGAAGAGCTCGCCCACGACTACCTCTGGCGCGTCCACAAAGCCGTGCCCAACTCTCGGCAACATCGGCATCTTCAACCGCTCCCACTATGAGGACGTGCTCATCGTGCGCGTCCACGATCTGGTCCCGCGCGAGGTTTGGCAGAAACGCTATCGCCAGATCAACGACTTCGAACAGATGCTTACCGAGAACGGCGTCACCATCCTGAAATTTTTCCTGCACATCAGCAAGCAGGAGCAGAAGAACCGCTTCGAAGCCCGCATCCGCGATTCGTCGCGCAACTGGAAGCTCTCCCTGCCCGATTTCGAGGAACGCCAGCATTGGGACGACTACACCGAGGCCTACGAGGAAGTACTCCGGAAATGTAGTACCCCCCGCGCTCCCTGGTACGTTATCCCCTCCGATCACAAGTGGGTTCGAAACTATGTGGTGGCCGAATTGATCGTCCGCGCCCTCGATCGCATGCGATTAAAGTATCCGGCGCCGACCGTCGATATTTCGAAAGTAATACTAGACTAATGGAAAACGTCTCGTCCTTCCGTTCCAAAGACCAGGTTCTCGCCGATTTGTCCAAGGCGCTCTATTTTTCCGAGGATTCCTTGGATCGGAACCGGGACGGCCGCGTGGCCCCCGACCAAATCAAACGGCTCGCGATCCGTTGCATCAAGCCCGCGTTATTGTCTTCCGTTTTTCTATTCCTGCCGCTCATTATGTGGATTTCCACCACCAGCGCCGAGAAACAGGTTCCCTTCATGGCCGCCGCGCCTGTGTTTTTCGACGACTTGACGCACTTTAGCCAGACCGTCGAGGAGCATGGGCGCTTCGGCGCCATCTTCAGAATCGGCACCGTAACGCTCAGCTTGGCATTCGGCCTCTTCATCGCGTCGCGCTTCCCCTTTGCCTTGTATTTCGATCTGCTCGATGGATCGATAACTCACCGCGAAGGACGCGTCATCGCTCGCGAGGAGCAGACCATACGGCCCAACGGCCGCGATCCCATCGAGAAGTATTTTTTTGACTTGAAAGGCGAACGCTACCAGGTCAACATGGCGGCCTTCCGTGCCATCGAGAACGGCGGCCAGTATTACTTATACCTGCTGCCGCGCAGCCAGGTCTTGGTTTCGCTTGAACCGAAGACCACCGAGCTTCGGGCCCAGGACGGCACGCTGCTGGCTGGATAACCTGGCCGGCCAGCTACGATCCTTGCTTCAACGCCGCCCGTCCTTCGTAAGCCTCCAGTACTTCGCGCACCTCGCCGTCCATCATGATGGACCCGTGATCCAGCCACAGCGCGCGCCGGCACGTCTCGCGAACCGCCGCCGCCGAATGAGAAACGAACAGCAGCGCCTTTCCCTGACGCCCGAAGGACGCCATCTTCTCCCGGCACTTCTCCTGGAAATTCGCATCCCCCACCGCCAGCACTTCGTCGATGAGCAGAATATCCGGATCGGCTTGAATCGCGATCGAAAAGGCCAGCCGCATCACCATCCCGGTCGAGTAGGTCCGCAGCGGCTCGTCGATGAAATCGCCGATGCCCGCGAATTCGACGATTGGATCGAACCGCTCCCGCGTCTCTTTCCGGCTGAGTCCCAGCAGCGATGCGTTTAGAACCAGGTTCTCCGCGCCCGTTAAATCGGGATGAAATCCCGACCCCAGCTCCAGTAGCGCGCCGATTCGGCCCTTGACGTTCACCCGTCCCTGATTGGGTACCGCCAGTCCCGCGGCCAGGCTCAATAGCGTGCTCTTGCCGGCTCCGTTCGATCCTACAATCGCGAGGCTTTCGCCGTGTTCCAGCCGGAACGAAACGTTCTTGAGCGCGTAAAACGGCTCCTGGCGCGCCGAACCAAACCATCTGGCAACATGCGTGCGAAGCAATTCCTGGCTAGCGTGATGCGGGAACCATTTCGAAACGTTCTGAAATTCAATCAACGCCATTTTGGATTAAAAGATGTGTAGTTATAGGCGCTCGTAAAAATGATTCTTCAGCTTCGCGAACACCAGCCACCCCGCCCCCAGCATCACGAACGCGCTCAATGCCAGACGGCTCAGCGTGGACGCGAGCGGTGCCGTCCCATCCAGCAGGATGTTCCGCATCATCAGCACCAATGCCGCCACCGGATTGAATTGGTACAGCTCGCGATACTTCGTCGGGATCACCGCGAAGGAGTAAAAGATAGGCACCAGCCAGAACAGCAGCATATTGGCGGATTCCACCACGTAGCGCGTATCCCGCACAAACACGTTCAGAGCGGAGAAGGTGAGCGCCAATCCGGCCACGAAGAGAATCTCCAGGGCCCAAATCACCGGCAGCCACAGCCAATAGATGTTCACGCCGCGCCCAAACAGAATGATGCTCCCCAGCAGCAGGCCGATCTGGATGAGCAGGTGCAGGCAGTTCGAAAGCACCGCCGCGATCGGGAAAACCTGGCGAGGCACCGGAACCTTCTTCACCAGCGCCGCGTTATCCAGCAGCGAAGTGGTCGCCGTCACCCAGGCCAGCGCGAAAAAATTGTACGGAACAAGGCCACACAAAACCGACAGCGGGAACGACGATCCCTTGGCCGTGGAAAAGATCTGGGTGAAAATGAACGTCAACAACGCCATCATAATCAGCGGGTTGAGCAGCGACCAGAACACCCCCAGCGACATGTTCCGGTAGCGGACCTTGAAGTCCTTCTCCACCAGGCTCCGGATTACAAACAGATAATCGCCGTCCCACATATGCAGCCTAAACTCATCATTATATGTGATACCTCAGCTTGGAACCCGCTCCATGATTGAACCTGCGCCCCCGACGTGCTTCAATGTTAGTTACACCCTTCCCGGAATACTGGAGGAAAATCCGAATTGAATCAGGCAGTGCTCGCCCTGGAAGACGGGACGGTCTTCGAGGGGAACAGTTTTGGTGCGCCCAAAGATAGCGTCGGCGAAGTTGTCTTCAACACCGCGATTACCGGCTATCAGGAGATCTTCACCGATCCTTCTTACAGCGGCCAGATCGTGGTCCTCACCAATCCCGCAAATCGGAAACTACGGCGCCAACTCGATACGACCAGGAAGCCCAGCGTCCCTACATCGAAGGCCTGGTCGTGCGCGAATTTTCTTCCATCGCGAGCAACTGGCGATCCCAGGAAAACGCTGAGCAGTTTCTGGCCGAAAACGGAATTCCCGTGGCAGCCGAAATCGACACCCGCGCCCTGGTCCGTCACCTGCGCACGCGCGGCGTGATGCGGGGCATCCTTTCCGTGAATGGCGGCGATAAAAAACAACTAGTCGAGCGTGCCCGGCAGTCGCCTTCCATGGCCGGCCTCGATTTGGCCACCCGCGTTTCCACCATCTCGAGCTATGCCTGGGACCAACCGGTCGAGCCTTGCTCGCCCTCCGATCCGGTTCACACCGCGGCCGAACCCTGGTGCCACGTGGTCGCCTACGATTTCGGAATCAAGCGCAACATCCTGCGCCGGCTGGTGTACTGTGGCGCGCGCGTTACCGTGGTTCCCGCGCTCACTCCGGCCGAAGACGTCCTCGCTCTGAATCCCGACGGCGTCTTCCTTTCCAACGGTCCCGGCGATCCCGAGCCGCTCCAGTTTCAAGCTCAGCAGGTGCGCAAGCTGATCGGCAAGAAACCGGTCTTCGGAATTTGCCTGGGCCATCAGATCCTCGGCCTCGCCGTAGGCGGCAAAACCTACAAGCTCAAGTTCGGCCATCGCGGCGCGAATCATCCGGTGCTGAACCGCGTCACGCAAAAAGTAGAGATCACTTCGCACAATCACGGATTCGCCGTCGATCCGGATTCGCTCAACTTGAACGAGGTCGAGCTGACGCACATCAATCTGAACGATCAGACGCTGGAAGGCTTCCGTCATCGCAACGAGCCGGTGTTCTGCGTCCAATATCATCCCGAGGCCGCGCCCGGCCCGCACGACTCGTATTACCTGTTCGACGACTTCATGAAGCTCATCAAGGATTTCAAGCGCCCATGACCGCACTGCACGCGCTCCCGCGTGCTACATTGACCTAGCCTTTCTCATGCCACGCCGCAACGACATCCATCGCATCCTGATCGTGGGCCTCCGGCCCCATCATCATCGGCCAGGCCTGCGAATTCGATTATTCCGGAGCGCAAGCCTGCAAGGCGCTCAAGGCCGACGGCTACCAGGTGGTGCTGATCAATTCCAATCCCGCGACCATCATGACCGATCCCGCGCTCGCCGACCGCACCTACGTCGAGCCGCTCAGTCTTGCGTTCGCCGAAGAGGTGATTCGACAGGAACGGCCCGATGCGCTGCTCTCCACGGTGGGCGGGCAAACCGGCCTGAATCTGTCCGTGGAATTGGCCGAAGCGGGCGTTCTGGATAAATACGGCGTGGAGTTGATCGGCGCGAAAATCGAGTCCATCAAGAAGGCGGAAGACCGGCTGCTCTTCAAGGACGCCATGCGCAAGATCGGCCTGGATACGCCGCAATCGCAGCTCGTCAACAACGTCGACGACGGTATCGCGTTCGCCGCTCGCATCGGTTATCCGGTCATTCTCCGTCCCAGTTTCACGCTGGGAGGTTCCGGCGGCGGCATCGCCTACAATCGCGAGGAACTCTACGACATCCTGGAGCGCGGGATCGATCTCTCGCCGGTCCACGAAGTCCTGATCGAAGAGAGCGTGCTCGGGTGGAAGGAATTCGAGCTGGAGGTGATGCGCGATCTGGCGGACAACGCCATCATCGTGTGCTCCATCGAAAATTTCGATCCGATGGGCGTCCACACCGGCGACTCGATTACCGTCGCGCCGGCCCAAACATTGACCGATCGCGAATATCAAATGATGCGCGATGCTTCGCTGCGCTGCTTGCGCGAGATCGGCGTCGATACCGGCGGTTCCAACGTGCAATTCGCGATTAATCCGCAGGACGGCCGCATGGTGATCGTCGAGATGAACCCGCGCGTCTCGCGCAGCTCGGCCCTCGCATCCAAAGCCACCGGGTTTCCGATCGCCAAAATCGCCGCGAAGCTGGCGGTCGGATACCGCCTGGATGAGATCAAGAACGACATCACCAAAGTCACGCCGGCCTGCTTCGAACCCACGCTCGATTACGTTGTGGTGAAGATTCCGCGCTGGCAGTTCGAGAAATTTCCCGGCGCTGAACCTGTGCTGGGAACGCAAATGAAATCGGTCGGCGAGGTGATGGCGATCGGCCGCACGTTCAAGCAGGCGCTCGCAAAGGGCATTCGCAGTTTGGAAACCGGCAAGTCGGCTGCCGCCGAACGCTTCGATCCGAATCTGATTCGCCAGCGGCTCATCACGCCCAATCCGGAGCGCCTGGGATACGTCCGGTTCGCGCTGGAACAAGGGTTCACCGCGGAAGAGATCCACGAAATCACGGCCATTGATCCCTGGTTTCTCGAACAGATTCGGGAAATGGTAGATCTCGAAAAGGCTCTGGGCCGCGAAAGCCTGATCTCGATTTCGCGCGAACAACTGCTTAGAGCCAAGCGCGACGGTGTTTCCGATGCTAGCCTCGGCGTGTTACTGAAGAGCGACGCTGCTGCAGTCCGCGCACGCCGGAAAGAGTTGGGTGTCGCCGCGGTCTTCAATCGCGTGGATACGTGCGCGGCCGAATTCGAAAGCTTCACACCCTATCTTTATTCCAGCTACGAATCGGAAAACGAATCCGCTCCGTCCGATCGCAAGAAGGTCATGATCCTCGGCAGCGGCCCAAATCGGATCGGCCAGGGAATCGAGTTCGATTATTGCTGCTGCCATGCTTCGTTTGCGCTGCAGGAATTCGATCATGAGTCGATCATGGTCAACTGCAATCCGGAAACGGTCTCGACCGATTACGACACCAGCGATCGCCTGTATTTCGAGCCGCTCACTCTCGAAGAGGTGCTGAACATCTATGACGTCGAGAAGCCCGATGGCGTGATCGTTCAGTTCGGCGGGCAGACGCCGTTCAATCTCGCTTTGCCGTTGAAGCGCGCCGGTGTTCCGATCATCGGCACCGACCCGTCCGACATCGATCTCGCCGAAGATCGCAAGTTGTTCGGCAAACTTCTTGACGATCTGAAAATCCCATCGCCTGAAAACGGCACCGCAACCAGCGCCGAGGAAGCCTGCGCCGTCGCGCGCCGCATCGGGTTTCCCGTGCTCGTGCGTCCCAGCTACGTGCTGGGTGGCCGCGCGATGGTGATCGCGTACGACGAGGAGATGGTCCGGCGCTACATGCAGGAGGCGGTGGTCTTCTCGCAAGAGCGGCCGGTGCTGATCGATCGATTCCTCGAAGACGCCACCGAAGTGGACGTCGACGCGCTCGCGGACCGGGATGGCGGCGTGCTGATCGCCGGCATCATGGAGCACATCGAGGAAGCCGGCGTGCACTCGGGCGACAGTTCCTGCGTCCTGCCGCCACAAGGCCTCTCGGAAAAAGTGCTGCGGACCATCGAGGATTACACCACTCGCCTGGCGCGCGCGCTGAGGGTCATCGGTCTGATGAACGTGCAGTATGCGATCAAGGACGGCTCAGTCTACGTGCTGGAAGTGAATCCGCGGGCTTCGCGCACGGTTCCCTACGTCAGCAAAGCTACCGGCGTTCCGCTACCGAAAATTGCTGTCGGCCTCATGCTCGGACAAAAGCTCGGCGATTTTGCGCGACTCACCGGAGGCCGCACTTCGGGCGTTCTGCCGGTCTCCCGGTACTTCGTCAAATCGCCGGTATTTCCCTTTGGAAAATTTCCGGGCGTCGACCCCGCGCTCGGCCCTGAGATGCGTTCCACCGGCGAAGTGATGGGCGTCGGCGACAATTTCGGCGAAGCCTTCGGAAAAGCGCAGCTCAGCGCCGGCACTCCGTTGCCCGATAGCGGCACGGTGTTCATCAGCGTGAACGATCGCGACAAATCCGCTGTGGTCGAGGTTGCCGCTAAATTCGCCGAGTTTGGATTTCAGCTCGCCGCCACGCGCGGAACGGCGGCTGTGTTAAAGGCGGCGGGTCTTTCGGTCAAGACCGTCTTCAAAGTGAACGAAGGCCGACCCAATGCGGTCGACCTCATGAAGGCCGGGACCATGAAGCTGGTGATCTATACCACCACCGGCGGCCATACCTTCAAAGACGAGCGCGACATCCGGCGCACCGCCGTTGCTTATCGAGTTCCGTGCATCACCACGTTGAGCGGCGCAAAAGCAGCTGCGCAGGCGATCGTCTCTCGCAAGCGCGATCCGATTCGGATCTGGAGCCTGCAGGAGATTCACAAGTCGGCGGCGAAAGCCGGCTGACCTTACTTCTTCGCGCGCTTCTGGGCTTCGCCCCAGACCCGCAGAAAATTGCCGCCCCAGAGCTTCGCGATCTGGCCTTCTGAGTAGCCGCGCCGAAGCAGTTCTGCGGTCACATTCGGACCTTCGCCTTCGTTGTCCCAACCAATCACGCCGCCGCCATGATTGAAGTCCGATGCGATGCCGACATGGTCGATTCCGATCTTCTTCACCGCGTAATCGATCGAATCCACCAACTGCGCGACAGTGGCGCGCGGCACTTTCTCGGGATCAGCGCCCGCCGGAAGCGGCCGGAGATAAGTGGAGAACGCTACGATTTGAATCACGCCGCCGTTTTTCTTAAGAAGCATTAACTCGTCGTCGCTCAAGTTGCGCGAATTGTCGACGATGCCTTTCACTCCTGAGTGCGTCGCGGCGACGGGAGCTTTGGTGAGGCTCAACACCTGCTTGAATGCGGGGGAGGAAAGCTGCGAAACATCGATCAGGATGCCGAGCTGGTTCATGCGCGCGATACCCTGCTTGCCGATCTCGGAGAGGCCGCCGTGCTCCTGCGGACCATCGCCGAGCGCCGGTCTGGGGCGGGATGAATCCGCCCACTGATTGTGTCCGGCATGAACATAGCCCAGGATCCGCACCCCGCGCTTGTACCATTCATCGATCGAGGAAAGATCTGTGCCTAACGGGTAAGCGTTCAGCACGCTGATGACCACAGCGAATTTTCCTTGAGCCGCAGCCTTGCGAACATCTTGAGGCGAGTAAGCCAGTACGGCGCGATCCGGGTTCTGCTCGGCGAACGCCTTTATCAGGTTGTACTTCTTGTCAGCATCCTGGCGCGCCTTATTGTAGCCTTCCGTAGTGCGCGGACCCTGTGGAACGAAGACAGCCAACGCTGCTCCCTTCAGATGGCCGCGCTCCACTTTGGGTAGATCGATCTGAGCTTTGCCGTCCGCCGATGCCCCGGCGTAATCAAAAGGAAGATCGACGTGACTATCAAAAGCGATGATGCGCTTTTGAATCTCCTCGGCGCGCTGCAGCAGCTTTGGGTCGGGCGCCGCGGGCTGCGCACACACAGCCAGCTGAAAAACAAAAACAGCCAGCAATGTTGTCGCGAAGCGGGTCACTTGATTTCGAGAACCTCTTTCTCCTTGGTCTTCACGGCCTGATCCAACTTCTGGATATACACGTCCGTCAGCTTTTGGATCTCGTCATGAGCACGGCGGTCTTCATCTTCGCTGATCAGTTTGTCCTTCAACAGTTTCTTGATGTGCTCATTGCCGTCGCGCCGGATGTTCCGCAGCGCTACGCGATGATCCTCCGCTATGTGATGCAACTTCTTTACCAATTCCTTGCGGCGTTCCTCGGTCAATGGCGGAATCGGAACGCGCACGATCTTGCCGTCGTTGCCCGGATTGAGGCCTAGATCCGCGCCGCGAATGGCCTTTTCGATCAGGGCGATTTGCGAGACATCCCACGGCTGCACCGTGATCAGGCTCGGCTCGGGGACGTGCAGGGTAGCCAACTGATTGAGCGGCGTCGGAGTTCCATAATAATCGGCCCGTACGTTATCGAGCAGGCTTACCGAAGCGCGGCCCGTACGGACGCCGGACATATCGTGCTGGAGGTCGGAGAGCACCTTGTCCATCCGGCTCTTTGAGCTGGCATCGACTTCCTTGACGCTCTGAAAGTTGTGAGCAGTTTGGGTTGCTGGGGGTTCGTTTTTCATATGGTCCAGTTAGTGGATGAGAGTCCCAATAGGCTCGCCCATCGACATACGCATTATATTGCCGAAAACGTTCAGATTGAAAACCACAACCGGGAGCTGGTTGTCGCGGCACATGGCGATCGCCGATGCGTCCATCACCTTCAGGGCCTTGGTCAGGACTTCGTGATAGCTGATCTTCGGATAGAGTATCGCGTCATCATGCCGCAGCGGATCCTTATCGTAGACGCCTTCCACGCGCGTGCCCTTGGCGATTACATTGGCGTGGACCTCCAGCGCCCGCAGCGTGGCGGCAGTGTCAGTAGAGAAATAAGGATTGGAGGTGCCCGCGGCGAAGATGACGATGCGGCCTTTCTCCAGATGCCGGATGGCGCGGCGGCGAATGTACGGTTCGGCGACCTGATGCATCTGGATGGCGGTCATGACGCGGGTTGGAGAGCCGGCCTTTTCGAGCGCATCCTGCAGCGCCAGCGCGTTAATCACGGTGGCTAGCATCCCCATGTGATCCGCGGCCACGCGGTCCATATCCATGGCAGCCGCGGCCACGCCCCGAAAAAAGTTCCCGCCCCCGACCACTAATCCGATCTGCACGCCGGTCTTCGCGACCTCCGTGATCTCGTCGGCTAAAGCTTTGACGCGGTCCGTATCGATGCCGAAGGAGCCGCCTCCGGCAAGGGCTTCGCCGCTGAGCTTGAGAACGATGCGCTGGTATTTCGGCTTGGGGGTCAAAACTCAGGATACAGCGCCGGGGGTGGCTGGCGCATTCAAAGCGATGAAAGTTACTCCAACCAACGCCAGACAAATAGTCGGCGCAACGGGCCCGTTTGCCATAATGGTCTTGAGCGCGCCGATGTCCCGAGCTATCGATACATATGTAGAACACAACCAGGATCGGCTTCTGGATGAGCTCAAGGAATTCCTGCGCATCCCCAGCGTCAGCACGCTGCCCGAGCACAAAGCCGATGTCGAACGAGCGGCCGAGTTTGTCGCGCGGAGCCTGTCGGGCGCCGGGATGGAGCACGTGGAAATCATCCCGACCGCGGGCAATCCGCTGGTGTATGGCGACTGGCTCAACGCGCCCGGCAAGCCGACCATCCTGTGCTACGGCCACTATGACGTGCAGCCGCCCGATCCGCTGGAGCTGTGGCGCGATCCTCCGTTCGAGCCGGTGGTGCGCGACGGCAACATTTACGCGCGCGGGTCGGCCGATGACAAGGGCCAGATGTACATGCACGTCAAGGCTGCCGAAGCCCTGCGTGCAGTGAGCGGCACGCTGCCGGTGAATTTGAAATTCCTGATCGAAGGCGAAGAGGAAGTAGGAGGCGCTTCGATTGCGAAATACGTCGCCGAGAATCCAGGCAAGCTAAAGGCCGATGTCGCGCTGGTGTCCGATACGCCGCTCTACGAAGCGGGACTGCCGACGCTGTGCATCGGGCTGCGCGGGCTGGTTTACATGGAAGTGAAAGCGACCGGTCCGGCGCGCGATCTGCATTCGGGACTCTACGGCGGTGCCTCGCCGAATCCCGTTTTTGGATTGATCGAGCTGCTGGCGAAATGCAAGGATGCCGGTGGCGCGATCCGCATCCCCGGAATCTATGACGATGTCGCTCCTCCGTCACCGGCTGAGAAGGAAAGCTGGCAGCGGCTGCCATTTCGCGAGGCGGATTTCCTGCGCGACGAAGTGGGCTCGTCCGCACTAACCGGCGAATCCGGATACTCTGTTCTCGAGCGCATCTGGGCGCGGCCCACTTTCGAGGTCCACGGCATCGCCGGCGGATTCACTGGCGCTGGAGCGAAGACCGTCATTCCTTCGACAGCCACGGCCAAAGTCAGCTTCCGGCTGGTGCCGAATATGGTTCCGGAAAAAATCATCCAGGCGTTTCGCAACTTTGTGGAACAGAACGCCCCCGCGGGCATCCGCATCGAGCTGCAAGTTCTCAGCGCCGCCCCCGCGGTGATGGTGGCGCCGGACCATCCCGCGATCAAGACCGCTGCGCGCGTCTTCGGCGAGATGCTGGGCAAACCCACCGTCTTCACGCGCAACGGCGTGACTATTCCGGTGGTCGCCGACTTCGCCAATCACCTCGGCATCCCGTCCGTCCTCATGGGATTCGGTCTTCCCGACGATGGATTACATTCGCCCAATGAGAAATACCGGCTCGGCAATTACTACCAGGGCATCGTGACGATCGCGCGGTTCTTCGAGGAGATGGGGGAGAGTAAAGCGGACAGCGCGGCGAGTCGCGCGGGACCACATCGATAAGGCGGCAATTGGCAACCAAGATTCAGAATCCGGTTCCGGCTGAGAGCGTGGTACGGTCGGCGGGAATCGTTTCCGTGGCGGTGGCCATGTCGCGGGTCACCGGCCTGCTGCGGGAAATCGTGATGGCCCGGCTGTTCGGCGCGGGCTTCGTATACGACGCGTTCCTGCTGGGCTTCCGCATTCCAAATCTAACGCGCGATCTGTTCGCTGAAGGCGCGCTCTCGTCGGCGTTCGTTCCCATTTTTACTCAGACGCTGGCGCAGAAAGGGAAGAAGGAAGCGGCCATTCTCTCGAATTTGGTGGGCACGGCGCTGATTATGATCGTCGGCGTCTTTTGCGCGCTGGGAGTGATCTTCAGTCCTACGTTAGTGAACCTGCTCGCGGAAGGCTTCCACCAGGTGCCGGGCAAATTCGAGCTGGGCGTGAAGATGACGCGCATCATGTTCCCGTTCCTGCTGCTGGTCGCCTTGGCCGCTCAGGCGATGGGAGTCTTGAACGCCTGCAACCGGTTCGCTGTTCCCGCGCTGGCGTCGACTTTCTTTAATCTCGGCTCGGTCACGTTCGGCCTGATCCTCGGCTATACGCTGGCGCCGTGGCTGCATATCGAGCCGATCACCGGGATGGCGATCGGAGTGGTGCTGGGCGGCGCTCTACAACTGGCCTGGCAAATACCGGCGCTGCGAAGAGAAGGTTTCGCTTTTCACTTCAGCATCAATTGGAGTCATCCCGGCTTGCGACACATCATCGCGCTGATGGGTCCGGCGATTCTGGGCAACGCGGCGGTTCAGATCAACGTGATGGTGAACACCAATTTCGCGTCGCGCATTCCCGGCAATGGTCCGGTGAGCTGGTTGGGGTACGCGTTCCGTTTTATGCAACTGCCGCTGGGACTGTTCGGCGTGGCGATCGCGTCCGCAACCTTGCCGTCGATCTCGCGCAGCGCCGGCGCGGGTAATTTCGAGGAGTTCCGGCGCACGCTTTCCCGATCGCTGGGCATGGTTTTCCTGTTGACGGTGCCTTCTTCGGTGGGCCTGATCGTTTTGGGCGACACCATGATCGGCGCGATCTATCAAGGCGGCAAATTTCGGGCCTTCGATACGCATCAGACAGCGCTGGCGCTTTCCTGTTACGCGATCGGGCTGGCCGGATATTCGGCGCTCAAGGTCTTGAATCCGGCCTTCTACGCCCTGCATGACGCACGCACGCCGATGATCATCAGCCTGATTTCGATCGGTGTGAATTATTTCACGGCGTCGCTTTTGCTGAGCCATACGAGTCTGAGCCATGCCGGGCTGGCGTTGTCCACCTCCACGGTCGCGATTGTGGGAGCGGTGGCCCTGTTCGTTATCCTGCGGGGCCGCATCCACGGGATTGAAGGCCGCAGTTTAGCCGTGAGCATCGGTAAGATCACGATCGCCTCCGCTGTCATGGGAGGCGCGGTGTGGGTTTCGAGCCACGCTCTTCGGCATGCGCTGGGGGTCAGCCGCTGGGAGCGTTTGCTGGATCTCGCCGTTTCCATACCTTTCGGCCTGGTGGTGTTCTATCTGGCCTGCCGGCTGCTGCGGGTGAGCGAACTGGATCTCGCCTCGCGTGCGTTGACCGGGCCGCTTCTGCGCCGACTGCGAAGATCGCAGGTGAGGTCGGACGGCATTTGAGATGCTAGAATAAATACTTGATGACCGCAGAGATGGAGCAGGTCACCCGCTTACAGTCTGTCGATTTGAGAATTGCGGAGCTGGAGCGGGAAATTGCCACACTTCCCAAACATATCGCCCACATCGAAAAGGCGCTGGATTCTCATCTTCGCCGCTTGGAGGCGGATCGAGCCGCGCTCGCAGCCAATCAGAAAGAACGCAAGCAGCTGGAAGACGATATTAAGGTGGAGAATCAGAAGATCTCCAAGCTTCGGGACCAGATGCTGGGCGCTAAGACCAACGAGCAGTATCGCGCGTTCCAGAATGAGATCAGCTTCTGCGAACAGGCCATCCGAAAAGCGGAGGACCGCACCCTCGATTTGATGGCTGAATCGGAGCCGTTGGACGCGAATGTGAAGAAGGCCGAAGCGGCGCTCACCGAAGAGAAGCAGCAGGTGGAAGGCGAAAAGGCCAAGGCCCGCGAGCGAACCGCGGTCGACCAGAAGCAGCTGGAGCAATTTAAAGCCGAGCGCAAGGGTTTAGTCACCGGTCTGAAGCCGCAGGTCTACTCCGCCTACGAGCGCATCCGCAAGAAATGGCATGGCGTGGCGGTGGCGGAAGCGACCGACGGCCGATGTTCCGCCTGTCAGATCGTGCTGCGGCCGCAGTTCTTCCAGGATCTACGCAACAGCGACCAGCTCATGTTTTGCGAAAGTTGCGGCCGGATGCTCTACTACAATCCGCCGGTGAGTTTCGAGCAGCACCTGGCCGCGCAACCGCAATAATCCCCGGAACGTCCTGAGCTTACTCCTGCGCGCCGCCGCAATTCGGGCAGAATTTGGCTTTCGTAAGAATCGATTTTCCGCAATTAATGCAGAACTTGGATTCGCCGGAAGGCGCACTGGTTTCGACGACAGCGGCAGAAGTCGCCGAGCCCGAGCGTGAGTCAGACTTGATCGCGTTCATCATGGATTGCGCCATCGTGAGGCCGGCGCCTAAACCCACTCCGACGCCCGCCGCTCCTCCGCCTTCATTCGCCGCCGCGATCGGCATGGATCGCGCCACCTGGAACTGCGTGTATTTGCCCATGTCGCCGATCATGCTCATCCCGATGCGTTGATCGAGCAGCGCCTGCAGCTCGTCGGGAAGCGAAATATTTTCCACCACGAAGCTTTCGAGCGAGAGTCCCAGTTCGGCAAAGCTCGGCTTCAGAGTGTCGGAGAGTTTTTTGGAAAGCTCGGCCTGGTTGGCCGCCATGTCCAGGAACGGAACCGAACTTTGCGCGAAGGTGTCGCTCATGCGCGCGACGATGGTGTTGCGCAGCTGCCCTTCCAGATCCTCGGTCCGATAAAGGTCGCGCGTGCCGCTTACTTTCTGGTAGAAAACTTTGGCGTCCGCGATCTTATAGGCATAGATGCCGTACCCACGCATCCGGATCGCGCCGAACTCTTTATCGCGGATGGTGATGGGAGTCACCGTGCCCCAGCGCTGATTGGTTTGCAGACGCGTCGCGAAATAATAGATATCCGATTTGAATGGCGACTTGAAGGCCTTGTCCCAATTCATCAGGTAGGTCAGCAGCGGCAGCGTCTCGGTAGTCAATACATAAAGACCCGGCGCGAAAACGTCGGCGATCCGGCCCTCGTTCACAAACACCGCCATTTGAGAATCGCGCACAGTGAGGTTACCGCCATTCTGGATCTCCATGTCCTCCATCGGATAGCGATACGCCAGAATGCCGTCCACCGGCTCGGTCCACTCAATGACATCGATGTACTGCTTGGAAAAGAAGCTCATAATCCTCCGACAAATTCACCTAAACATCCGCGAGATCCGCTGTCTGTTCGCTTTTCGGCTCCAGCGGAGAATGGTACGAATAATCCGGCGCCGACACGATTCTCTGTAATTCGCCTTTGTCGAGCCAGTTCACCGAACACGCCTCGCAGGTGTCGATCATCACGTTTCCCGGGCCTCCATAAATATGGTGGTCCATCGGCTGCGAACAGCGTGGACAAGCGCGCGGGAGCTTTTCGCCGGCGTCCGACCGGGGCGAGAGCACGGCGGCCGGCCGGTCCCGGTAAGAGTGCAGCGTCTCGACCAGGCCCAGGAACTCATCCATCCCCACTAACATTCCCCGGCATTTCGAGCAGTACAGCATCGGATGCTGCTCCACTTGGCCGTCCGAGAGCGCGCCGGCGCAGGTGGGGCACTTGAATTTGGTTTCGCCCAGCACTTGCACGCCGTCGTCGCTGACAGGCGGCGCAAACTCGCCGCCGCAATAATCGCAGACGAACACCCCTCGCTCGCGATCCAGGTGCGCCGGAGCTCCGCAGTTTCCGCAGGTCATCTGAGCGTCCATCGGTAGGCGGGCGCGATTTCATTAGGCGTCACCTGATACCCTGAAATCTTAAATGCCCGATCACAAGCTGCAGCTAGTACCGCTGGGCGGCCTGGGCGAGTTCGGTATGAACTCCATGGCCATCCGCTACGGGGATGACATCATCGTGGTGGACGCCGGAATGATGTTTCCCGACGCCGAACTGCTGGGCGTGGACATTGTCACGCCCGACTTCGCCTATCTCCAGCAACACCGCGAGCACGTCCGGGCATTGATCCTCACGCACGGCCACGAGGACCATATCGGCGCGGTGCCGTTCCTGTTGAGCGAAATCAATGTCCCGGTGTACGGCACGGCGTTCACGTTGGCGCTGGTGGAGCGGCGTCTCGAGGAGCACTCCATCGAGGACATCCGGCTGCATCGGGTTAAGCCGGGGACGGTCATCGATATCGGCCCGTTCCGCATCGAGTTTATTCACGTCACGCACTCGATCGTGGACGCCACGGCGCTGGCCATCACGACCCCGCTCGGCGTCATTATTCACACCGGCGATTTCAAAGTCGACCCCACGCCCACCGACAACGAGCTGTTCGATCTTCACACACTGGCCGAATACGGCAAGCGCGGCGTGCTGCTGCTGATGTCGGACTCGACCAACGTCGATCGTCCCGGCTACACCGAGAGCGAGCGCGCCGTGGGGCCGCGCTTTGACGAAATCTTTTACCGCGCTGACCGGCGCCTGGTCATTTCCTGTTTCAGTTCTTCGGTCCACCGGCTGCAGCTGATCGTCGATATGGCCGCCGAATACGGTCGCAAGGTCGCATTTCTGGGCCGCAGCATGCTGAGCGTCACTGAGATCGCGCATTCGCTGGGCTTCCTGCATGTTCCCGATGGCATCCTGCTTCGCCCCCAGGACATCATGCAATCGGAACCGAACAAGGTGGTGGTGGTGGCATCCGGAACGCAGGGCGAGCCGATGTCGGCGCTCTCGCGCATCGCGGTCGACAATCATAAAAATCTCTCGGTCCAGCACGGCGACACGGTGGTGCTTAGCTCGCGCATCATCCCCGGAAACGAAAAAGGCATTTACCGGATGATCAATCATTTCGCTAAGCGCGGCGCCGATGTGATCTACGGCTCGATGAATCCGCCGGTGCATGTGTCGGGGCACGGCAGCGCGGAAGAAATAAAGTTGATCCTGAATCTGGTCCGGCCGCGCTATTTTCTGCCTGTGCATGGCGAATACCGGCAGCTTGCCAAACACGCGTCGCTGGCCAGTCATCTGCGCGGCGCGGGCCTGAAGGAGACGTTCGTTCTGGAGACGGGCGAGACGCTGGAAATCGATCGCGAAGGGGCACGGCCGGGGGAAAAGGTACAGGTCGGCCGCGTTTGCATCGATTCCGGCACGGTCGATGAAGTGGTGGAAGACATCGTGATTCGCGACCGCCGGCATCTTTCCGAAGACGGCTTCGTGCTGCCCATCATCGCCATCCACAAACATTCGGGCAAGAGCGAAACACTGCCCGAGATTGTGAGCCGCGGATTCATGTCGTTTGAAGACGGCTCGCAATTGTTGCAGGCCGCCCGCCAGGTGGTGGCGCGCACGCTCGAATCCTCGAGCGAAGAAGAACGCACCGATTGGGGCGTGATGCAGGAAAAAATCCGCGCCGACCTGAAGCGCTTTCTCAGCAAGGAAACTTCGCGGCGGCCGCTCATCATGCCGGTGATTCTCGAGGTTTAGCTGCGTGCCGCTCGCAACTCTTGAGGACGCGTCCGGCTTTCAGGGACAAGCCGACCGTGTGCTCACTCCGGCCAATGAGGCGGAGCTACTTGCGATCTTGAAAGAAGCCTCGCGCGATTCAATTCCCGTGACTATCTCCGGCGCGCGCACCGGACTGACCGGCGGCAGCGTGCCGCAAGGCGGCTGGTCGGTTTCGACGGAGAAGTTCCAACGGCTGAACATCTCCACTGGCTGCGCGATCGCTGGCGCGGGGGTCTCGCTCGAAGCGCTTCAGGCCGCGGCTGCGCGCTCCAATCAGTTCTATGCGCCCGATCCAACCGAGCGCACGGCCAGCATCGGCGGCACCATTGCCAACAATGCCAGCGGGTCGCGCAGTTTTCGCTACGGCAGCACACGCAAACACATTCTCCGCCTGCGCGTCGCGCTGATGGACGGCCGCATTCTGAACATAAAGCGCGGCGATAAGCTCGATTTCCCGGTTCCTCAGGTTCCACTCCCGAACACCACAAAAAATACGGCCGGATACCTGCTCTCGCCCGGCATGGATTGGATCGACCTGTTCACGGGCTGCGAGGGCACGCTCGGCATCGTCCTCGAAGCCGAACTGAAGCTTCTTCCCAAGCCCGCCGAGGTACTGGCCGGCGTCGTATTTTTTCCAGGCGACCAGGAAGCTTTGGCCGCCTGCGATGCATGGCGCTCCGTCGAGCGTCTGCGCATGCTCGAATATTTCGACCGTAATTCGCTCGCGTTTCTCCGTCAGAAATATTCCGAAGTTCCCGCCCATGCGGGCGCGGCGCTGCTGGTGGAGCAGGAGCAGGGCGACATCGATTTCTGGGCCGAAAACGCCGCCGAAGATAGTTGGTTCGCCGAAACCGATCAGGATCGTGAGCGCTTCCGGCGTTTCCGCCACTCGCTTCCGGAGCTGGTGAACGATACGGTGCGCCGCCGCGGATTCCTGAAGGTCAACTCCGACTACGCCGTCCCGCTGGACGCCAACCAGGAAATGCTCGGGTATTATCACGGCCGGCTCATGGCTGAATCGCTCGATTACGTCATCTTCGGTCACATCGGCGACGCGCACGTCCACGTCAACATCCTTCCCAACTCGCAAGTGGAGTTCGAATCGGGCCAGCGGCTGATGCTCGAATTCGCGCGCAAGGCGGTCGAGCTGGGCGGCACCGTCTCGGCCGAGCATGGCCTCGGCAAACGCAAGGCCCACCTGCTCCAATTGCAGTACACAGCCGCTCAGATCGACGCGATGAAGCAAGTGAAACGCCGCCTCGATCCCGAGTGGCTTCTAAATCGCGGCAATGTGTTTCCGGCGCCTGCTTAGCCGGATCGCAGCTGTGGCAGCAAAGTGAGAATGTCGTAGTTGAGCAAAGTAGAAATGTCGTCTTGACAGCCTCAAGCTTTGAGGATGCAGGAAGGACAGCTACTAATGAGCCAAGCCGATAGAGACCGGCTGGTGACGTTGAAGAAGGCCAAGAAGAAACTGATCACGCAGCAAGACGCCAGTTCCGAATTAGGAGTGAGCATTCGGCAGGTACAGCGGCTGTTGAAAGCGCTGAAGGAGCGCGGAGATAAGGCGGCTATCCATGCGCTGCGAGGAAAGAAGTCCAACCGTGGGTTCGAAGAAGCAATCGCACAGGAGGCGGTGAAGATTCTGTCCTCACCAGTGTATGGGGGGTTCGGCCCGACGTTGGCGGCGGAGTATCTGGGCAAGAAGCACGGGATCGAGGCGAGCAAGGAGACGGTGCGGAAGTGGATGATGGGAGCCAAGCTGTGGCGCGGAAAGAAAGCACGAGTTCAAGCCGTGCATACCTGGCGGCCGCGGCGAAGCCGGCGGGGCGAGATGGTGCAGTGGGATACCAGCGAGCACGATTGGTTGGAAGGGCGCGGGGAAAAGGTATATCTGATTGCGATGATTGATGACGCGACGAGCCGGCTGTTTGCGCGCTTCGTGCGGCATGACTCCACCGAGGAGAACATGAAACTGCTGTGGAGCTATCTAGAGAAATTCGGCCGGCCGTTGCTATTTTATACGGACAAAGCGAGCCTGTTCCGGAACAACGAAAAGCGCAAGCGAGATGAACCAGGGGTGGAAAAGGATGCCGAGGAAATGCCGCCGACCCAGATCGGTCGGGCATTACGAGAGCTGGGGATTGCGTGGACGGCAGCGCATTCCCCTCAGGCCAAAGGGCGAGTGGAAAGAAATTTTGGAACCGCCCAGGACCGGTTGGTCAAGGGCCTACGAGTGGCAGGGGCAAAGACCATCGAGCAAGCCAATGAGTACCTGATGAACGAGTACCTGGTGTGGTGGGAACGGGAAATGACGGTCGAGCCAGCCAGTGCTGACGATGCGCATCGGGCGCTAGAGAAGAGTCATAATCTGGCGTCGGCGCTCAGCTATGTGGAGCAGCGACAAGTACGGCCCGACTACACGTTGCGATGGGACGGCAAGCTCTATCAGATCGATCCCCGGGCAGTGACGCCTGGACTACGAGGTGCGAAGGTGCGGGTGGAACAACGGCTGGACGGAACGTTGGCCGTACGCCAGGGGGAACGATATTTGTCCGTGGAAGAATGCATGGTGGCCGAGAAGGTGAAGGCCACTCCAGCCGTGAAGGCAGACAAGACCACTCGCGCCAAATCTCGCGGCAGCGACTGGGGTAAGAATTTCGATCTGCACAAAGCGCCTAAGATCTGGCAGGCGGCGCGAGAGTCAGATTACCGCAGAGGAGGAGCCATTTGATGATTCTAGTCCTGGGGGAGTGGCGGGACGGCAAAGTTCGCCCTGTACCGGGAAATGCTCCGCACGACCGGCCGGTAAGCCGGGGGTTTGTTTCGTCAAAGAGCATTTGCGACGATTCCCTCCGCACCACTCGATTCCCGCAGCTTCCAAGAACACGCCGGGGCCCACGGCGTGCGTTTTTTAAGGCAGGGCAGAATCTATCGGTCCGATGTGGCGCAAAAACCAAACCCGAGCCGGGACCGACTGCCTCCCGTCGGTCGGCCCCGGCCCAGATCGAAGAACGCGTCGGGAGGACCACATTCTTCTCATCGTCCACGATGAGTTCCGGCCGGCTATTCCTTGATCGGGTTGGTCGCCACCAGAGCCCATCTCCGCTTCACCGGCACACGCAAGATAACATGCGCTTCCGAAAAGCTCCGGCGAAAGGCGACATTTCTACTTTGCCAGGAACACGACATTTCTATTTTGCCTTGACATAGCCGGATCGCAGCTTGACGCGCAACTCATTCAAATGATACGATTTGCAGCACGTAGGCGAAGGAGATCCCATGTCTGAATCCAAGCAACCTCTGGATCGTCGAGGCTTCCTAAAGGGCGCTGCCGCCGGTGCGGCACTGGCAGCCCAAGCTCCGCTCGTAGCCCAACAGGTGCGCGGTGGCGCGCCGGTAACCGCCAAGCCCGAGCCGGAAACCGCTCCCGCGGCTGCGACCGCCGAAGTTCTCACCACCGACCGGCCCGGCGGCGACTACGCGATCGACGTTTTCAAGTCGCTCGGATTTGAATACGCCTGCGCCAACCCGTCGTCGAGCCTCAAGGGTCTGCACGAATCGCTCATTAACTACGGAGGCAATCAGAACCCCGAGTACATCCTGTGCATGCACGAGGAGTCGGCGGTGGCCATGGCTCACGGCTACGCCAAGATCGAGGGCAAGCCGCTGGTCGCGATGGTGCACGGAACCGTCGGGTTGCAGCACGCTGCTATGGCGATCTACAACGCACATTGCGACCGCGTGCCGATCATCATTATTGCCGGCAATTGGTCGGACCCGGAACATCGCGGCAGCTACACGGATTGGACGCACAGCGCTCAGGATATCGCCGCGCTGGTTCGCGATTTCGTCAAGTGGGACGCCGCTCCGGTTTCGTTGATGGACTTCGGAGAATCGCTGACGCGGGCCTACAAGCTTGCGACCACGCCGCCCATGGAGCCGGTGGTGATCGTCGCCGATGCCAAGTGGTTGGAAGATCCTGTAAAGGATAGCGAACGCAACCTCCATGTTCCGAAACTCACGCCAGTCGCGTTTCCACAGGGAGACGTTGCGACAGTGGATGGCCAAAGCCGGATTGTGGCGCGCCGGTCATCGCCGCATGGTGGAGGTGCACCAATGGCGGCCGCGTCGAAGCCGCTGTGGGGAGTTGGTGCAATGGGACACCAGCGACCACGACTGGCTGGAGGGCCGCGGGGAATCGATCTATCTGATAGCGATGATCGACGATGCCACCAGCCAGCTGTTCGCACGCTTTGTACGGCACGATTCCAGTGAGGAGAACCGGCGGCTGCTGGGGGCGTACCTCGAGCAGTTTGGCCGCCCGCTGGCGTTTTACACCGACAAAGCGGGGATGTTCCAGGTGGCGGTTAAGACCAAACGACAGCAGCAGCGTGAGGACCGCGACCGGCCCCAGATGCCGCCGACACAGATTGAACGGGCGCTGCGCGAGCTGAACGTTGTCTGGATTCCGGCGCACTCGCCGCAGGCCAAGGGACGCATTGAACGCCAATTTTTGACGGCGCAGGATCGCCTAGTGAAAGGACTGCGTGTGGCCGGGGCGTGCACCCTCGATCAGGCCAATGCGTATCTGGAGAACGAATATCTGGCTTGGTGGAATCAGACCCTGGTGGTGAAGCCGGCCGATACCGCCGATGCCCATCGCCCTCTCGGCAAAGAGCATGATCTGGCCGCGATTCTCAGCCACGTGGAACAGCGTCAGGTGACGAATGACTACACGGTGCGATACGAAGGCAAGCTCTACCCAATCGACCGCCGCGACATCCAGGTCGGAATGCGCAAAGGATGGGTGCGGGTCGAACAGCGCTTGGACGGCAGCGTCGCCGTGCAGTTTCAAGGTCGTTATGTGCGGGTGCGCCGCTGCGCGCTGCCACTGGTGTTATCCAAAACGCTCGCACCCCCGACACGCTCAACGGGCAAGATCCGGCGCAAAAGCGATTGGATGAAGAACTTTTCCATCCGCTCGAAGCCTTCTCGTTCTCGACCGACTGAGGTGCCCGATGCTCGCAGCTAAACGCCGGCACCGAAACCAAAACCAATCGGAGCGCTGGGCAAAACCGGCCCGGCGATCTTCGCGCTTTATTTATCCGAAGACCGCTGCTCGGGAGCTCCACCAAAGCAGATCTGTCCTCAAAAACCAAAACCCCCAGAACGGGCATCATCGGGCCCGGTTTGACTGGGGGTCTGGTGCCGTCTGCTTCGGAGCCAGCCCCGTCGCAGCGGTCTTCGGATCTGCCCCAGGGAGCGCGACTCCCCCGGAACATCGAATCCACTGTAAGCCCGCTCCTTCGGCTCCTAGCTCAAAACAGGACATTTCTACTTTGCTGGGAATAGGACATTTCTATTTTGCCTTGACAGGCCGAAGAATCCCCTTTGACCTTTCGGCGCCTCTAGCGTAAAATACGGGGAACGACTGTAGTTGTCCGGCAGTAGGGGTACCTAATAGGGAAAGGTTGGGGCCGAAATGCTTCCACGTCGAGTATTCGCTTGTTCCTTCGCGGCTGCGCTTGTATTTCTTAGCGTCGCCAGTATCAATCAACTCCATGCGCAAGTCGCCACTGCGACCATCCTAGGCACGGTTACCGACTCCTCCGGCGCTGCCATCGCCGGCGCGAACGTGCAAGTGAGAAATACCGGAACCGGATTGACGCAGACTACCGTCAGCGACGCCGCTGGCCGCTTCAACGTGCCGGATCTCGGCATCGGCAGCTATGAAGTGGAAGCATCGAAGGCCGGCTTCTCGACCGTGGTTCACCGGGGCATCACTTTGACCGTCGGCGCGCAGAGCGTTGTCGATTTCTCGCTGCCGGTCGGCCAGCAGACTCAGACCGTGACCGTCGAGGGCGAAGTTACTCAAGTCGACACCACCAATGCAGCTCTCAGTTCGCTGATCAACACACAGCAAATGGCGGAGCTGCCGCTGAATGGCCGCAGCTTCGAGCAACTGATCTATACTGCGCCGGGTGTTTCTATCGTCAACACCATGGCTCCCAACGCGCGCCAAGGTCGCGCCAACGCGTTCTCCACCGCAGGCGCGAGGCCGCAAGGATACATGCTCATGATGGACGACGAGGCCATCGACAACTTCTTCCGCCGCGGCATGGGTACCATCACGGGCTCCTCGCTCGGCATGGAAGGCATGGCCGAGTTCCAGATTCTCACCAACACCTACGGTGCGCAGTTCGGCGGTATGGGCGCCGTGATGAACGCGGTGAGCAAGTCCGGAACCAACGAGATCCATGGTTCGCTGTACTTGTTCGAGCGCAACAGCGCCATGGATACGCGCGGTTTCTTTGATCCCTCGCTCAATCCTTTCCGCAGAACGCAGCCAGGCGGCAGCGTGGGCGGTCCGGTCAAGAAGGACAAGGCATTCTTCTTCTTCAATTACGAAGGCATCTGGCAGCTCCAGGGCCTTAGTCACATCGCCTTCGTTCCCGATGCCGCGCATCGCACTCCGCACGTTCTCCGAAGCGTCGAATCCCACCGCCTATAACGCGATCGCCGCCGCCATGGCGGTGTATCCGCTGCCGACGTTCGGTTTCAACCCGACTGCGGGAACCGGCGAGGCCAACGTCTACGGGAACACGATCGCTCATGAGAACTTTATCCTCGGGCGCTTCGACTATACGCTCAGCGACAAGGATGCCATTTTCCTCCGCTACTTCTACGACAAGCAGCACGTCATCGATCCCGTACAACGGAGGCAACGGCACCGTCTCGGGCGGGTATCTGCCCTATTGGCCGGAGCGAGACGAGGGCATGAATCACTTCGCCACGCTGGAATGGAGGCGGATCATTTCGCCCACGCTGATCAACACCGACGCGCGTCAGCTTCTCTCGGCCCAATACGGGAGATTACGAAGTGAACTCGGTTCCCGGGATCAACCTGGTATACCCGGGTCTCGGGCATCCCGATCCGGAAATCTCGATCACGGGTCTGAGTACGCTCGGCCAGAATATTTTTACTCCCGCCGTCGATATTCAGAATCGCTTCACCGAAGCCGATGACGTCGTGTGGACCAAGGGCGCGCACACCTTGCACATCGGCGGCTACGTCCAGAGGGTCGATTCGAACGTCTTTTACCCGTTCCGCGACGGATCGGTCTGGACGTACAGCAACGGGCTCAGCCAGTTTTTGTCTGGCACGGCCGCCGACTCATTCACGGGCACCCCGGCCACCGCCGCCGGATGCATCGCGGTGATCGGGATACCCTGTTATCCGAATCGCGACTATCGCGAAATCGATCTTGTTCCGTACTTCCAGGACGACTGGAAAGTGACGTCCCGGCTGACGCTGAACCTGGGGATCCGCTACGAGTGCTCCACCAACGGCTACGCGCTTCACAACGACCTCTATGCGATCACGAATTACGTCAGACCAACACCGCCTTTGTGAACGTCCCCAACGCCAATGCCTCCAATCCGAACCTGAAAAATTGGGATCCCCGAGTTCGGTTTCGCCTACGACATGTTCGCGGACCACAAGACTTCCCTGCGCGGCGGATTTGCGATTACCCACGATCCTATTTTCGCGGCCGACTACAATCCCGACTATACGGCCGTTCCACCATGGCCCGGCTACGACCGCCACCAACACGGCCTTCTTTCCCGACGTTCCCGAGCAATGTCAGCCTTCACCCCCAGCGCGGCTCCGGGCTGGGATTACTACATCAACAAAGCGCCTTACCTGATCCAATACAACCTCAATATTCAAAGGGAGCTGGGGCAGAGCACGGTTCTCACCGTCGGCTACGTCGGCTCCCACGGCGTGGATATGCTGACCGAGCAGGAAAGGAACCCATCTCCGCCGACCATCGTGAATGGAGTTTACTATTGGGGAACGTCTGAATGCGGCCGGCACCGCGATTGTGCAGGTTCCGCGCCCGAATGCGCACTTCGCCGGTTTGGCGGAGACCGAAGAGGGTTCGACTTCCCGCTATGACTCCCTGCAGGTGAGCCTGAATCGCAGGTTGACTCACAACCTCCAAGTCCCAGGTTGCCTACACATTTTCCCATTGCACCGACGATGGAAGCAGCCCGCTCGGCAGCATCAGCGGCGGCGACAGCGCGACCAGTTACGAGAACCCGTTCATGCGCGATCCCTATGACAAGGGACCGTGCTATTTCAATGCGAAGAGCAATTTGAGAGTCAACGGGACTTACACGCTTCCGTTCCATGGCAACCGCGTGGTCGAGGGCTGGCAGCTCAGCGGCATCGTGACGCAGATGACCGGATTGCCGTTTAGCGTTTATACGGGAGTCGATGACACTGGTTATAACGCCGCCGGTACGCCGCGTCCCAACTACAATGCTCGGTTGCGACGTGAACAGTCGCGCACCGTCACCGAGTGGTTCAATCCCGCCTGTTACTCGCTGCAGGCTCCAGGAACGCTCGGCAACGTGGGCCGCGATACCATCATCGGTCCAGGGCTGGCGCAGCTTGACCTGGCCCTGATCAAGGACACCAAGATCACCGAGCGCGTCCGCGTCCAGTTCCGCGCCGAATCCTATAACCTTTTCAACCACCCGCAATTCGGGCAGCCGGGCAATTCGATCGTCTCCAGCCTGAAGGCGGCTCCCGGCTACACCGACCGGCGTCACGATTAACGCCCCCAACGCCGCGGCCGGTATCATCTCGTCGATCGCGACCAACAGCACTGGGCGCCAGATTCAGCTCGGATTGAAGTTCCTATTCTAAACAGCGGTTCGGGGAGGTCCCGGCGGCCTCCCGCACCGGCTTCTTGAAAAATCTCAACGGCTCCGACGGCCGCGCCCTGGCTATTGAAAATCGGGCGCGAACGCACCTGCACGCGAACCATGTGGCCCTCGCGGTGGCGCAGGAAGATGGTGCATTCGCGAGGCTGGCAGTCGTGCATCACCGCGGATAAGGGGCACTGCTTCCCGCACAAGATTTCACCCTCGCCATCGCAATGCATCAATAGGTTGCCCTGGCAGAACCGTCCGGATACCTCGTGTTCCAGGTAGCCGCTGATGCGCTCGGCGGCCGCGTTCCAATAGAGGATCCGGCGATCCCGGTCTACAATGTAGATGCCCGGCTCGAGTTGATCGAGCACGGCTTTGTACAAGGCGGCATCGCGCAGCGCTTGTTCGACGATGGTCTGGCGAAGATCGAGAACCGAGGAAGACATGGTGTGCTTATCGGTCCGGACCGGGACTGTAAGAGCCGGGGTAATGGAACTTTTTTTCAGCCTGGCTACGGCGCCGCACCCTGGTAGGTCACCACGATCGACACCCGGCGGTTGGAGGCGCTGTTGGGATCTTCCGGTTTGCGAAGGCGCTGGTCGGCATAGCCGCGCACCTCGGCCACCTGGTTGAGCTTGACGCCGCCGGACTGCATCAGTTTGCGGGCCGCATTGGCGCGGTCGGTGGAAAGCTCCCAATTGGAATAGCCGGTGCGCGAGACAAAGGGGCGGGCGTCGGTGTGGCCTTCCATCAAAAGGCGATTCGGCAATTTGCCCAGCTCGCTGGCGAGCATGTTCAGCATCTCGGTTCCCGAGCCGGTGGGCTGCGCGTTGCCGCTTTCAAAGAACGTTCCCACGTCGCTTTCGAGCAGCTCGATGCGCAGGCCTTCGCCGGTCACGGTCATCTGGACCTGATTTTTCAGTTTTTCGAGTTCCGGCGTCTGCTTCATGGAAGCTTCCAGCTTCTGCTTGAGCTTGTTCATGTCGACCTTGCCGATGCCGATATTTTGGCTGGCGCCGCTCTGCCCATTGCCGCTTTCGGCCTTCCGCCCGGAGGGATCGCGGAAGTATCCGGCCACGGCTTTCTTGACGCTCTCGCTGGTGCCCATCAGCCACAGCACGATGAACAGCGCCATCATCGCGGTGACGAAATCGGCATACGCCACCTTCCATGCTCCGCCATGATGCCCGGCATGGACGATCTTCTTTTTGATGATGATCGGCTGGATGGGAACCAAACCTGAATTTTGATCCGGCATATTATTGCGGTTTTCCGCGGCAGGCGTTTTCCAGTTCCTGGAAGCTCGGACGCACGTGGCCCGGCACCGCGCGGCGTCCGAACTCCACCGCAACCTGCGGGGAGCTGCCTTTGAGGAACGCGATCAGGGCCACCTGCACAGCGTGGTAGAAATGTCCCTCTTCCTCGGCTGCCTTGCCCATCTTGGAAGCCATGGGGCCCAGCAATCCGTAGCACAACAGAATTCCGAGGAAAGTGCCCACCAGAGCCGCCGCCACTTTGTGGCCGATCTCTTCGGGAGGGCCGCCCAGCGCGCCCATCGTGATCACTACTCCCAGCACCGCCGCGACAATGCCCAAGCCGGGCAAGGAGTCCGCCACGGTATTGAGCGCGTTCACGGGCGCATGCGCGTAGTGATGATGCACCTCCATATCCACTTCCATCATTTGATCCAGCTCGAACGGCGTGGGTCCGCCGGTCATGGCCATGCGCAAGGTGTCGCACACGAAATCGCGGAGATGGTGATCCCACTTGGAGAACAACTCGCTTTTGGAGGGATTCTCGACATCGGCTTCAAGCTCCGTGAGGCCTTTTTTTCGCGCCTTCTGCATGATCGCGTACATCTGCTTCAGCACGTCCTGATAAAACGCCTTGCCGAATTTGGTGCCGCCGAAGACGCCTTTCAGACCGTCCAGGATGCCCTTGAGAATGGAGGGCGGGTTGGCGATGAAAATCGTACCCGCCGCCGCCCCGCCGATGATCAGCAGCTCGGCCGGTTGCAGCAGCACCTTGATATTTCCGTGCTCCATGAGGTAGCCGCCGACCACGGCGCCAAAGACGGCCAGAATGCCTACTAAGACGAACATCGTTCTTCACTCCGCGGCGCATGGGCGATGGCGAAACGATCCCCTCCGCCGGCCTGCACACTTTCGAAGACCTCGCCAACGCGGGCTTCGAGCGTCTCGAGACGGTCGCCATGCTCGGCGTTTCCGGCGGCGATGGAAATGCCGACTCGCAGCCGGTCCCCCCACCATTCCAGGCTGGAGGCGCGCACCAGGGTGAGCAATTTCTCCGCCAGATCGGCCAGTTCCAGGCGCGAGCAGTGGCTGACTTCGATGCGGAACTCGGTTCGATCCCAGCGCGTCAGAACGTCAAACGAACCGAGGTTGCGGTCCAGCGTAGCCGCGATCACCTGTAGCGCGGCATCCACGATTCCATGCCCGCCGCGATGTTCCAGCGCTTCGGCGCCATCCAATCCGACGCGCAGCCATCCGAACGGGATCTCGAACAGGTCCAGAGCCTCCAAAGATTGCCGCACTCGCATCTCGCCATACTTGCGATTCACTGCGCAGGTGGTCGCGTCCAGGCAGCCAAAGGGCTGCAGCGCGCTCAGCGCGCCGCGCGCCGGAGCGACGGCTTCCTCGAAAATTTCGACCGCGCCGATGGACGCGCCCTGCGCATCGTGGATGGCGCGCGACCGCACATGCACGGGCACGCGGTGGCCCTGGCGATGCCGCAGAAAGATGGTGCATTCGCGCGGCCGGCCGTCCTGCATTACGGCGGTGAGAGGGCAACGCTTCCCGCATAAAGAGCCGCCCTCGTTGTCACAATGCATCAATAAATCGCCGTGGCAGAAATGCCCGGACACTTCGTGCGCCGGGTATCCGCTGATGCGCTCGGCGCCGCTATTCCAATAAAGAATCCGGCGATCTCGGTCCACGATATAGATGCCCGCGTCGAGTTGATCGAGCAAGGCGCGATGCAGCGTGGAGTCACCCATGGCTTGTCGACGGCTGCTCGACGATGGCTTGGCGGTCCGGACCTGGCGAAGTCACAAGAAGGCTCCCAGCCTTCTTATCGGACCGGATTTGGAGAGTGAGAGCGAGCGGAGCGGCTTAGGACTGCGGCGCGGATTTTTCCGCCGTTTCCTCGATCAGCGCGGCTTCGCCGACCTTGAAACGCACGAAGCGCGAGACCGAGATATTCTCGCCGACTTTGGCGATGATGGACTTGATCAGGTCGCGATACGGTGGTGGAGTTCTCGCGGATGAAGGGCTGCTCATAGAGGCACACTTCCTCGTAGAACTTATTCATACGCCCTTCCACGATCTTATCGACCATCTTCTCCGGCTTGCCTTCCTGCAAGGCGCGGGCGCGCTGGATGTCGCGCTCTTTGTCGAGAGCTTCGGGCGTGACGTCTTCCTTGCGGATAAACTGCGGGTCGGCGGCGGCGATCTGCATCGCCAGGTCCTTCACCAGGGACTGAAAATCGTCGGTACGGGCGACGAAATCGGACTCGCAATTGACTTCCACCAGCACGCCCAGTTGGCTGCCGGGATGGATATAAGTCCCGATGACGCCTTGCCGGGTGGTGCGGGTGGACTTCTTCGACGCCGAAGCGATCCCGCGCTTGCGCAGGATAATTTCGGCTTCCGGCAAGTTGCCGTTGGCCTCGACCAAAGCCTTCTTGCATTCCATCATTCCCGCGCCGGTTCGCTCGCGGAGTTCTTTTACTAGCTTCGCGCTGATTTCCATGATTCGGAGTCCTGGGGCTGTACGCTATTCGCTGGTCTTGGACGCGCCGCCGGTGTCTTCGGGCGTCTCCGAGGCTGGTCCTTTGCGGGGCAAGGACATGTTGGGCAGATCCTCATCGGAGAGGCCTTCCGACATGAGCTGATCCAATTGCTGCGGATCGAACTGGGCGTATTCGGGAAATTCTTCGGACGGGGTTTCGTCGGTGACGACCTTTTCGGCGGTGAATTCCTGTTCGGTTGCCAGAGCGCGGCCTTCGATGACCGCATCGGCCACCTTGGTGGTGAACAACCGGATGGCGCGCAGTGCGTCGTCGTTGCCGGGAATGACGTGATCCACCTCGTCGGGGTCGCAGTTGGTGTCTACTACCGCGACCACCGAAATTCCGAGACGGCGGGCTTCCTTGACGGCAATGGCCTCCTTGTTGGAGTCGACTACGAACAGCACGTCGGGCAGACCGGACATCTCTTTAATGCCAGCCAGGTTCTGCTGAAGATGCTTGCGTTCGCGGTCAAGACGGCTCACTTCCTTCTTGGCGCGGCCTTCATAGGCGCCGTCGGCGGACATGATGTCCAGCTCCTTGAGGCGCTTGATGGAGCGCTGCACGGTCGTCATATTGGTGAGCAGCCCGCCCAGCCAGCGCTGGTTCACATAAAACTGGCTGCAGCGAGTGGCTTCTTCGGCGATGGCTTCCTGAGCCTGCCGCTTAGTCCCGACGAACAAGACGGTCTTGCCTTGCGCGGCTGCTTCGGCCACGTAGCGCATGGCGTCTTTAAAAAGCTTGAGGGTCTTTTGGAGATCGATGATGTAGATTCCGTTGCGTTCGCCGAAGATGTATTCCTTCATCTTTGGATTCCAGCGCTTGGTCTGGTGCCCGAAGTGGACGCCGGCTTCGAGCAATTCTTTCATGGAAATTGACGGCAAAAATAGCCTCCTTCTTTCTGGGTTTTGGATTTCGCCCGATCGCGGCGAGCGCGCACGGCCCAAAGCGGAATTTGTGTGCGCCGACCGGAAACCAGACGTTTATGGCTGCAGCGCGCCCCGTATTTCTACTGCGACGCTTTCGCATCGCCGGGCGGCTAGCGCTAGCGTTTCGAGAATTGGAACCGCTTACGCGCCCCCTTCTGGCCGTACTTCTTGCGCTCGTGAGCGCGGGGGTCGCGCGTTAATAATCCAAGTTGCTTTAATTTTGGCCGGCAGTTCGGAGTTGAATTCGATCAGTGCGCGCGCGATACCGAGGCGCGCCGCGCCGGCCTGACCGCTGGGACCGCCGCCGTCAGCCAGAATAATCACGTCGAACTTGTCGGCCATTTCGGTCGCCAAAAGCGCCTGTTTTACCATGGCGCGCGAAGATTCATTCACGAAATAGTTGTCGAACGGCCGGCCGTTGACGGTGATCTGGCCTTTGCCCGATCGCAGAAAGATACGCGCCACGGCTTTCTTGCGGCGGCCCGTTCCGAGATGTTGAACCAATCCTGCCACTCAAATACCTTTCTTCCTATGCGTTACGACAGCGACAAGGCCACCGGCTTTTGGGCCTGGTGAGGATGCTTGTCGCCGGCGTAAACCTTCAGCTTGCGATACATCTGCTTGCCGAGTTTATTTTTGGGGAGCATGCCTGCAATAGCCTGCTCGATCATTTTGGCAGGCCGCGTGGCGCGCATTTTCACTGCGCCGATTTCTACCAAACCGCCGGGATAACCGGAATGATGGCGGTAAACTTTCTGAGCGTCCTTGCGGCCCGTGAGCCGGATCTTTTCGGCGTTAATCACGATCACGTGATCGCCGGTGTCCATGAACGTAGTATAGATAGGCTTGTGTTTGCCCATTAAGATCATGGCGGCCTTGCTCGCGACCCGGCCGAGCACTTGGTCCGCAGCGTCGACAACGTGCCATTGACGCACGATCTCGCGCTCGGACGGAAACTGGGTTTTCATAAAGACAGACCTTCTCCGAGGGACACTTACGGTCAATTCAGCTTACCGAACCGGGCGCGGGCGTGTCAAACCCTTATAAAAAACCAACCGGGCCATATAAAAACGACCGGCGCGGTTCAGAATCAGCATGGAAAGATTACTGATAAGGGCGCGAGCGAGCGCTGCAACTCGCAGGCATTAGCGGACGTCACGAGATGGCAGGAGGCTTGCATTCGGCAGTCCGGGGTGTAACGGTGAACAGACTGGTGCGCTTGTTGTTAGCGATGGCGGGGTGGGCCGCGGGCGGGGTAGTGACGCAACCGGACGCGCTGGAGATCGTTCAAAAATCCGTTGCAACGGTGGAAGCGAATTGGAGCAAAGCGCCGGCGTACTCCTACATCGAGCGGGACGCCAAGAGCAAGCATGACTCTGACGCATCGACGCGATCCTATGAAGTGCTGACTATCGAGGGAACGCCCTATCACCGCTTGGTGGCCGTGGACGACCGGCCGCTCGGAGCCGGCGAGCAGGCCCAGGAAGATCGAAAGATGCAGGCGGAGACGGAGCGGCGCCAACGCGAGAGCGAGCGCGAGCGGAACAAACGGATCACCAAATATCAGAAGGACCGCACGCGTGATCTGGCCGTGATCCACGAGATGTCCAACGCATTTCAATTCCATCTGGCCGGGGAAGAGACTATCGATGGGCACGAGTGCTGGGTTTTGGATGTGAGTCCCAAACCAGGCTACGACCCCAAGGATCGCGAAGGCCGGGTGCTCACGGGGATGGCCGGCCGGCTATGGATCGATAAGCACGAAAGGCAATGGGTGAGAGCGCGGGCAGAAGTGATCAAGCCGGTCAGCTTTTATGGCTTTGTCGCGAAGGTTGAGCCGGGAACGCACTTTTTGCTGGAGCAGCAGCCGGTCGCAAAAGACTTGTGGTTGCCGGCGCATTTCAGCGTGCAAGTGAATGCCTCGGCTTTTGGGTTCTTCAACGAGGACTCCAAAGAGGACGAGACGTATCGCGATTACAAGCCCATGCCTACGCTCCAGGCGAGCAAGTAATTCTTCGATGGTGAATGGGTCAGGCGGAGTTCAAGCGCAGCGCCGTCTGAGCCGCGTGAAACCCGCACATTCCGTGCACGCCTCCGCCGGGCGGCGTGGAGGCCGAACATAGATAGACGCCGGGGAGCGGCGTCCGGTAAAGCATCCGGGTGGGGCGGAAGAGGAGCTGCCGGATGTTCTGGAGTCCGCCGGTGATGTCGCCGCCGACCAGGTTCGCGTTATGAGCCTCCAACTCGGCGGGCGTGAAGGTGTGGCGCGCGAGAATCGTGCGGCGGAATCCGGGGGCGAAGCGCTCCACCTGGGATTCGATAGCGTCGGTCATGTTGGCGGTCAGACGCGTTCGGTACGTGGCAATAAGCCCACGCGGTGTGCTGGCCGGCGGGCGCGCGGCTAGTGTCGAAAAGGCTTGGCTGTGCTAGCAGGACGAACGGCCGTGCGTGCGGTTGCCCTTCGGCCGCGGCTCGTTCGGAGGCCGCGATCTCTTCTAGCGTTCCGCCGATGTGAACCGTTCCTGCTCGCGAACACTCGGCGGCTTTCCAGGGAATGGGGCCGCCGAGCGCCCAATCGATTTTGAATACTCCGGGGCCGTAGCGGTACGAGCGCAGCTTGCGCTCAAAACTCGGCGGGAAGCTGAGGGCCGGCGATCTCGAGCAACTGGCGCGGCGTGACGTCCAACAAGATGGGCGCGGCGTCGGCCAGATCTTGGAGCGACCGGACTCGGGTGTTGGTGATAATTTCGCCGCCGAGAGATTGGAAGTAAGATGCGAGCGCGTTCGCGATGCGCTGCGATCCGCCGCGCGGGATGGGCCAACCAACAGCGTGTCCGGCAATGGCGAGCATCCATCCGATGGCGGCCGATCCGGGCGTCTCCAGCGGCAGGATCGAATGAGCGGCTAATCCGGCGAATAATGCACGGGCGCGCTCGGTGCGAAACATCCGGCGTGCGGCGGCCGATGCCGGTTGCCAGGCCAACCATCCAAATCGGCCGAGCAAGAAAGGATGCGCGGGAAAATGCAGCGGTGGCTTGCAACACCTCGCGAGCCAGGTCAGGCCAGCGTTGGACCAGAGGAGCGACGGTGGTGCGATAGGCAGGGCCGTCGGGTCCGAGTTGCGCGGCGGTGGATTCGATGGATCGATCGAGCGTGACGGCCGAACCGTCGTCGAGCGGATGCGCCAGCGGAAGCGCGGGATGAATCCACTCGAGTCCGTGTTCGGCAAGCGGGAACGTGGCCCAGGCGGGCGAGCTTATGGCGAAGGGATGAACCGCGGAACAGACGTCATGGACGAAGCCGGGTAAGGTCAGTTCAGCCGAGCGAGTGCCGCCGCCGATGGTTGCTTCCGCTTCCAATACCGTGGTTGGCACACCGGCGCGTGCCAGCAGGATCGCCGCGGTGAGGCCGTTGGGTCCGGACCCAACCACGCAGGCTCTTTTCAATAGCGCGCCTTCCAGTTGTCTAACGACATGGGCAGAAAGTAGGGCCGGATGAAGTCGCGCTTCCACCATTGACCGGAAACGGTGCGCTCCTGCGGGGTCGTGAAGCGATACTCGTAGAGCTGCGCGCGAACGTAGCTCGGCGGATTATTCGGGAACGGATTCGAAGCGAGCAGCGAGAGCGTGGGCTGGTCGCCTTCGAGAAGCTTGGCGAGAAACGGCACGAACCAGGGCTGCTGACGGTAAGAGGAGAGAGCTGCAAACCACATGAGCCAGTCGAGCCGCAAGTGATAAGGTGCGATTTGCGGCGGCCGGCGGGCGGTGTCGCCGGGTTTGCCTTTAAACTCGTATTCGCGCCATTTCGTGGATGGCGTCAGGACCGCTTCGTCCGTGCCTTCGACGATGACCTCGTAGCGCGGGCGGGTGATGGATCCGAATGCGCCGTAGGTGCCGACCAGGTGCAGACGGTTGTAGACGGTGTTCATCACCTGGCGCGGCGAAAGCATATTGCGTATCGGCTGGATGCTGAGAAAGGCGACCAGGATGGCGAGCGCGATAGTAGCGGCGCGATGGATCAGGCCCGAGTGCCCGGTCGCGGGGGAACGTCAGACGGAGAAGTGAAAGCCGGCGGTCGTCGAAGGTGCTAATGGCTAGGATCATGGTCAAGAAATTCAGCCAGGAGAGATTGCCGCTGAGGAAGATCGTGCCTTGAAACGCGATGGTGATGAGACCGGCGATGGAGCTGATCGGCTGCGGCAGAAAATATCCGAACGGAACGATCAGCTCGGCGAAGTGATTGAAGACGACGCCGGCGGAATGCGTCCAGGCGGGCGCGACGTGAAAATACCAGCTCAGCGGATTCGGCAGGGGCTGGGTTTCGTAATAGTAGTTGAGGCACTTGAGATCGCGCCAGCAGGGATCGCCGCGCAGCTTGATCAGTCCGGCGCCGAACATCACGCGAAACAGCAGCCAGCGGAAGAGCCAAATGACGGCGGTTTGAGGCGTGGTGCTACGGCTGCCGAGAAAGACGGCATAAAAACAGGCCTCCAGAAGAATGGACTCCCAGCCGAACGCGTAGAAATCCTGGCCGACGTTGACGAAGGAGATGTACAGGGTCCAGAGCATGGCCCAGACGATCATTGAAATCCAGGGCGTGAATCGTTCGGAGAGGCCGGTCACTGCCAGGCACGAAAGGAACACGCCGATCCAGGCCGCGGTGATAAAGGCGACGTCGTGCGGCAACAGATAAAACAGGCTGGGCGATTCGCGAAAGGGAACCTGTTTGACGAAGAAAGATACGGGTAACAGGCCGTGGTCGCCCAGCAAGGGGCGGAATTGATTCACGGCGTTGAGAAAGGCGATGAGCAGGACGAGTCCGATGCCGCGCTGGAGGCCGATGCGGGCGAGCGAGTAGGTTGCCGATTCGAAAAACGTCATCGCGAAGTTTCTCTCTTTAGACTGGCGAAGTCAAATTGCGGTATCAATAAATCTATGAACCCTCAAACAGAATACGTCACACTCTCTGTCAGCGACGGCACCTCGATGCGTGCTTACGTTGCGCGTCCCACGGGCAAGGCTAAGGCCGGGCTTATGGTTTTCCAGGAAGCTTTCGGCGTCAATGCGCATATTCGCGACGTCACGACGCGTTACGCGCGCGAGGGGTATCTGGCGATTTCGCCGGAGCTGTTTCATCGCACCGGGCCGGGCCTTGAAGCAGGCTACACGGACTTCAGTGTTGTGATGCCGCACATTCAGGGGCTAACCGACGCCGGTCTTACCGCTGACATTCGCGCGTCGTTTGATTGGCTGCAAAAAAGCGGCGATTCGAATTTTTCGATCGGCGCGGTGGGGTATTGCATGGGCGGGCGGACGGCGTGCCAGGCGGCGCTCACGGTTCCGATACAGGGCGCGGTTTCCTACTACGGAGGCGGAATCGGGCCGGGCGGAATGTTTCCGAGTCTGGTCGATCAGCTGAAGGATCTCAAAGCGCCGATGCTGTTCTTCTGGGGCGGAAAAGATCAGCACATTCCGGCCGAGCAGGTGCAGGGAGCGATCGAGGCGCTAAAGGCGGCGAAGAAAACTTACGTAAACGTCGAATTTTCCGATGCCGACCATGGGTTCGCTTGTGATGCGCGTTCGAGCTACAATCCTGCGGCGGCGGCGCAGGCGTGGCCGTTAACGCTCGCGTTCTTCGACGTGCATTTGATGGGAGCGAGTAAGAAAGCGCAAGCCTAGCCCTTAGCAGGGCGGCATGGCGCCTCCGGCGCGAAGCATCCGCTAAGGCAAAATTGGTGGACGCCACTCCAGGCAAGCTGGAGTCCGAGCGTGATCAGCCAGAGCGAAAGGACCACACGGAAGGCCCGCTGCGGAGTAATCGCTGCGAGGTACGTTCCGGCGAAAGCTCCCAGCAGGCCGCCGATGACGAGCCTGCCGAGGATCGCGCCATCGTAGTTTCCGGCGCTGATCTGGAAGCCGCTGCCGATCAGCGACAGGCACAGGCCGAAAAACAGGTCGGTACCGACGACGCGAGCGGGGGTCAACTTGGTCATCCACAGCAGAACGAGGGAACCCAGCGCGCCCGCGCCAGCGGACGAAAATCCGACTTCGGCGCCGATGGGCAGCGCGATCAGCGGTAGCCATTTCAGGTGTTCGCGCGTTCCTTCTTGAAAAGGCCGCAGCCAGAGGCGGTAGAGATTCATGGCTGCCATGATCACGACGGTAAAGCCGAGCACCGCATAGAGGACGCCCTGCGTGCCGTGGGTGTTTAATTTCGCCAGGATGAACGACCCGGCGAGCACGCCCGGAATACCGCCTGCGAGCAAATATCGTAGCACGCGATAGTCCACCTGTTTGCGCGCGATTTGCATCGGGACAACCAGCAGCTTCACCGCGACACCGAAAGCGAGGGCAGTGCCGACCGCGCGCGCCGGGGGGACATGCAGGAACAGGATCAGCACGGGGGCGGTGATGACGCCCGCGCCGACGCCGGTGACACCAATCGCGACTGCAATCAGAAAGCCGAGAACGATTTCCATGGCGTCACTCGCTCTGAATGTGGATGCCGCATTCGAGCTTTTGCCCGCTCCAGCGGCCCGATCTCAGATTCTCGGGATCGAGCGGCAGAGAGGTGCAGGGCGCGCATCCGATGCTGGTGTAGCCCTGCTCGTACAGCGGCAGCACGGGAATGCCGCGCTGCTTGAGGTAAGCCCAAACGTCTTTGTTGGTCCACTCGGCCAGAGGGCTGACTTTGAGAAGCTGTTTGCCGGTGGGCAATTTGAAATGATCGATGGGTTGCAGGTTGGCGCGCGTGGGCGATTGCTCGCGCCGCAGCGCGGTGAACCAGACAGCGTAGGGATCCAGGCCCGCGAACAACGGCTCGACCTTGCGCATACCGCAGCAACGATCCGGAGCGCTCTGGTAAAGGATGCCGAACTTCGCTTCCTGCTCGGCAACGGTCATCTTCGACGACAGATTCACCAGGTTCAGGCGGAGCTTCGCGGTCATTTCGTCGCGATAGGCGTAGGTTTCCGGGAAATGGTAGCCGGTTTCGAGGAAGAGAACGGGAATGTTCGGCTGCCGGGCGATCACCAGATCGACGATGGCCATGCACTCGGCCTGGAAGCTGCAGGTCACGCAAGCAGGTCCGCCGTTTTGGCGGAATGCATCGTCAATGACGGCGCGCGCTTGTTCCACTCTGCTATCCAAAGTCATGGTTAGATGCCTTCTCCGCCGGTGAGCGATTCGGCCGGCAGCAGGACGCCGGTTTCCTCGAGCATCGAAACGACCAAGCGGACAGCTTCGTCATCGTCCGCGGGAAGCTCCCAGTCGGGCGCGTGGGCCGATACCAGCAGCACCAGCAGTCCGGCGCGTTCGAGGGCGTCCAGCGTTTCTTGAGAACTGCGTTGTGCAACGGCGACGGCGCAACCGCGATCGAACAGCTTTCGCTCCAGCAGCCAAGCCAGTTCGGTGCGCGAGCCAAGTGAAATGATTTCGCCACCGTGCCGGTAACGCGAGATGCGCTCCACGGGGGTGACGCGATCATGCTTGATTTCAATCACGGGCCGGCGGCGCGAGCCTTCGTGAACGACCGGCGCGAGGATCATGCCTGCGCCCACAGTCGCGTTGGTCTCCGGATCGATCAGGATGAAACAACCGGTGCCGCGGTTCTGCGTATAGCCGTCGAAGTAAATGGGACGCGTGGTCTCGACCCGCAACACGCCAATCGCGTTCAGCTCCAGGCGCTCGGCAGGCTCGGGCTCGAGCGTGGTTACATTGACCCGGTGCCGGACCGCCTTAATCTGAGCCGGCATCGTTTGCGCTGCATGTCGGAGCAGATAGGGACGGCTGGGGTCGAGCGGCTGCTCGCTCAGCCACACGATATTGGCGTCAAACTGGCGCGCGACCTGGGGCACGTCCTGCGCCGAGGCGAGCATGTCGCCGCGGCTGATGTCCAACTCATCCTCGAGCGTCAGCGTGACGGACAGGGGAGCTACCGCTTGATCGAGCGGGCCGTCGAAAGTCTCGATGCTCTTCACGCGCGAACGGCGTCCGGAGGGCAGAGCCAGGATGCTATCGCCGGGCCGAATGACGCCGGAAACGATTTGACCGGCATAGCCGCGGAAATTCTGATCCGGCCGGATGACGCGCTGCACCGGAAAACGGAAAGCGGTGGTGCGCATGCGATGGTGAACCGGAACGGTTTCCAAGAACTCCAGCAGGCAGGGACCGTCGAACCACGGCAGGTTGTGGCTGCGCCGCACGACGTTGTCGCCTTCGAGAGCGCTGATCGGCAGGAAATAGGCGTGGGGAGCGTTCAGCTTGGCCAGAAACTCGCGAAATTCGGCTTCAATCGACCGGAAAACGGCTTCGTCGTAGCCGACCAGGTCCATCTTGTTCACGGCGATCGCAAAATTCGGAATGCCGAGCAGCGAGGCGATGTAGGCGTGGCGGCGCGACTGGGCAGCACGCCGTTGCGGGCGTCGATCAATATGATGGCGAGCTCGGCGGTGGATGCTCCCGTGGCCATGTTGCGCGTGTACTGCTCGTGGCCGGGAGTGTCGGCGATGATGAACTTGCGGCGCGCGGTGGCGAAATAGCGATAGGCGACGTCGATGGTGATGCCCTGCTCGCGTTCGGCGCGCAGGCCGTCGGTGAGGAGCGAAAAATCGATGGGGCCGGCCGAGCGGTTGACGGATGCCTTGGTGACTGCCTTGATCTGGTCTTCGTACACGTTTTGCGAATCGTAGAGCAGGCGGCCGATGAGCGTGGACTTGCCGTCATCGACGCTGCCGGCGGTGGTGAAGCGTAGCAGGTCCTTGGCGCGTTCCTCGGCCAGGAACTCTTCGATGCGGAAGTCGGAAGCTTGGGCCAGGGCCGCCATCAGAAATACCCCTCGCGCTTTTTGATTTCCATGGAGCCTTCCTGGTCATGATCGATCACGCGGTTTTCGCGTTCGGACCGGCGGAACGAAATCAGCTCTTCGATGATTTTGGGCACGCGTGTCGGCGTCGGACCGGATGGCGCCGGTGCAAGGGCTGCAGCCGAGCGACCGCATCCGGCAACGCACCATTTGCGGCTTCTCGCCGGGCAGCAGCGGGATGAAGGGCTGCTCCAGCGGGATCAGTGTGTCGCCGCGTACCAGCATCTCGCGCTCTTTGGCGAAATACATCGGAACGATGGGGATATTTTCGACGTGGATGTATTGCCAGACGTCCATTTCGGTCCAGTTGGAGAGCGGAAACACGCGCAGGCTTTCGCCGGGATGAATGCGCGGATTATAGAGGTTCCACAATTCCGGGCGCTGGTTTTTGGGGTCCCATTGGCCCTTTTCGTCGCGGAAGGAGAAGATGCGCTCCTTGGCGCGGGACTTCTCTTCGTCGCGGCGGGCGCCACCGATGGCCGCATCGAAACCCCCAGCGCGCAGACCGTCCAGCAGGGCTTTGGTTTTGAGCAGGCCGCAGCAGCGTTGCGTGCCGAGCCGGAACGGGTTCGCGCCCTCGTCGATGGCTTCCCGGTTCGTGTGAACGATCAGCCTGGCGCCAACCTCGGCCGTGTAGCGGTCGCGGAACTCGATCATTTCGCGAAACTTATAAGTGGTGTCGATGTGCAGCAGCGGGAAGGGAATCGGCCGCCGGATGGAAAGCCTTCTGGGCGAGCCGCAGCAGGCACGAAGAGTCCTTGCCGATGGAATACAGCATGACTGGCCGCTGAAACTCGGACGCCACTTCGCGCATGATGTGGATGCTTTCGGCTTCGAGCAGGCGAAGATGGCCAAGCTGGGACATCAAGGGCAGTTTAACAGACAATCTTCCCTATGTCTATTGAGTTAAGGGGCATTAAGTACTAAGCCCTTCTTTTCTAATATCTTCAAGCAGTTCCGGGCCGGCCGAGCGGGGGTAGCCGAAATCCCAGAAGGGGTCGCCGGGGCCAGTTTCCCAGATTCGCTGATCGCGGTGGACCAGGAGCGCCTCGAGGCGCCGGTCCAACTCTTCTACTTCGGCGTCCAAGCCGAGCATCCGCAGGATACCGCGCACATCCAGGTCGTTCCTGTAATCTTCCAGACCGAATTTGTAGCCGTGTTCGGCCTGCTCGACGAACTTTCGCCAGCGCTCGATGAGGCCGCGGCGGCCGGCTCGGACGACGTGTTCGGGATAGCCGTTGTCGCGGAGATATTCGATCATTTCGTCGTCGGTCATAGGCCTCCGCTAACGCCGGCGGGCCTGACGGAAAAAGTAGCGTTCGCCATCGTTGGGTATGAAGAAGGTTCGGATGGTGTGGTCGGGATTGTAGGCGCCGAAGTAGCCATGACGCCGGTCGAAGCGGCTGAACTCGCCGTCCGGCCGCCGGGCTTCCAGAATCGAGCCGCCGGGAGGGGCGTCACGCAAATCCTGCGCGAGACGCAGATATTCCTGCTCGCTGAGGTGGCCGAATTCCGCGCCATGTTTGGCGTAGTGCTCGTCGAGCTGGGCGCGGGTTCGGAATCCGGGGCCGCTCGCGGCAACCAGCAGCGCGACAAAAAGTAGAGCGATGAGTCTCACAACAGCGATTGAAGCCAGGGTATCATTGCTCGTGGGGCCAGCGGCCAATGATCATCAACCATACATTCCGCTCGCTATGTCGCGCAGCGCTGCCGCTTTTGATTCTTGCCTGTTACGCCGCTTTTCCGGCGGCGGCCGAGGAGAATCGAGCGCAGCCCAAATCGGTGCGGCTGTACGTCTTCGATTGCGGCAGCTTGAACCTGCCGGATTTGGGGCGATACCAGCTGACTAAGGCGGAAGTGGTGACCAACCTCATGTCGGTTCCATGTTTCCTGATCGTTCATCCGAAGGGAACGCTCATGTGGGACGTGGGCGTGATTCCGGACCACATGCTCAGACCGGATCGCGCGCCGGTGACATTGGGGTACGCCACGGCGACGACGCCACTGAAGGCGCAACTGGCCGCGATCGGCTACAAAACCACGGACATCACTTACCTGGCGCTCTCGCATTTCCACTACGATCACGTCGCCAATGCCAATGATTTTGCGTCCGCCACTTGGCTGGTGCGGCAACCGGAGCGCGACATCATGTTCGCCGATCCGCCCTCGGACCGAACGGTGCCGGCCAACTATAGCGCCCTTAAGTTCAGTAAGACGGTGATCCTCAAGGACGGCGACTATGATGTTTTCGGCGATGGAACGGTGGTGATCAAGCCCGCGCCTGGCCACTCTCCCGCTCATCAGGTGCTGTTTCTGAAACTGCGCAAGACCGGGCCAGTGCTGCTCAGCGGCGATCTGTATCATTATCCGGAGGAGCGAAAATTGAACCGGTTTCCCACCACGGAATTCAACAAGGATCAGACGGCGTCGTCGCGCGCGGCGATTGAGGAGTTTCTTAAGAAGAGCGGCGCTCAGCTTTGGATCCAGCATGATTTCACGGGCAACGCCAAGCTGAAGAAGGCGCCCGCGTACTACGACTAAAGCTCATATGAATCGATCGATACTTTGGGCAATACCCGCGATTGTGCTGATCTCCTTCCTGCATGTGCCGGCGCGCGCGGGCGATGATAAATTTCCTGATGGGCCGGGCAAGGAGACGTTTCTGAAGGTTTGCACGCAGTGCCACGAGGCGGACCCGATCGCGACTCTGCGCTATTCCAAGGACGAATGGAAAGATCTGGTGGACGACATGAAGGGAAAGGGCGCGGATGCCACCGATGACGAATGCAACGTCATCGTCGAGTACCTTTTCAAGAATTTTGGGAAGAAAGAGGAGAGCAAGTGAAATACTTCCGCATTGGCGCACTCATTGCTTTCGCCGGCGTCCTTCAGGCGCAATGGGCTTCGGAGGCCGGTTTCGCGGTCATCCAACAGCAGTGCATGAAGTGCCACGGCAAGGCGGATATGCCGCAGGCTCCGGGCGTGGCCGCTCTTCGGGAGTTTTCCGGCGAGAAGATTTACGAGTTTCTCACCACGGGCGCGGATGAGACGCACAAGCCGCTCAATCTCTCGGACAATGACAAACGCCATGTGGCCGAATCGCTGAGCGGCCGGCTGCTCGGTAGCGACCAGATCGGCGATGCGAAGTTGATGCCGAACCGCTGCGCCTCGAATCCTCCCATGGCCGATCCGTCGGCCAGTCCCGAATGGAACGGCTGGGGCAATGGCGTGAACAACACGCGCTTCCAGCCTACATCGTCGGCCGGGATCACGGCGGATCAGGCGCCGCGCCTGAAACTGAAATGGGCTTTTGGATTGCCGGGCGCGCATGCGGCTTACGGGCAGCCCACGGTGGTCTCAGGGCGCGTCTTTGTGGGTTCGGACGCGGGATGGATCTATTCCTTGGATGCGTCGAGCGGCTGCGTGTATTGGTCCTTCATGACCAAGGCCGGAATGCGCAATGCGATCAGCGTGGGACCGGTAAAGGGCAAGGGTTCGACCAAGTATGGTGTCTTCTTCGGCGATCTGAAGAACAACGCCTACGGTCTCGATGCTCAGAACGGCGAACTGCTTTGGATCACAAAGGTCGATGACAATTACGCTGCGCGCATTACGGGAGCTCCGGCGCTCGGCGGTGGGCGGGTTTATGTTCCGCTGGCAAAGTGGGAATCGAATTCGGCTCGGGATCTGAACTATCCGTGCTGCACGGTTCGCGGCAGCGTGACTTCGTTGGATGCCAACACCGGCAAGCAGGTGTGGAAGCATTTTGTCATCGACGAACCACCCCAGCCGACTCACAAGAATTCGATCGGCACGCAGCTCTACGGGCCTTCCGGCGGTTCGGTCTGGAACACGCCGACCGTTGATCTGAAGCGCGGCGTGGTTTATTTCGGTTCGGGCGAAGCGACCAACGAACCGGCTCCGAAGACCACCGACGCGGTTCTCGCGGTGGATATCAAGACCGGAAAGCTGTTGTGGTCCCATCAAGGCTACGCGAACGATGCGTACATCATCGGCTGCAGCGGAACCAATAAGACGGAGAACTGCCCGAAGGATGTCGGACCGGATGCCGACATCGGGAGCCAGATCATCATGCATGCGGCCGAGGGCGGCAAGACCATGCTGGTGGCGTCCATGAAAGACGGCACCGTGATGGCGCTCGATCCGGACAAAAAAGGCGCCCAGCTGTGGAAGACCAACGTGGCCGTGAATCCGCAGATGCCGATGAGCGGGGTGATCTTTGGCGGAGCGGCCGATGAGAAGACCGCGTACTACGGTCTCAGCGGCGGTGGCGTGGTGGCCGTTCAATTATCGACCGGAGAGAAGACCTGGTTCAATGCACTGCCGCCACCACCGGGCCGCGGGCGTTCGGGGAATTCTGCCGCCGTCACGGCGATTCCCGGCGTGGTCTTCTCAGGCGCGCGAAGCGGCATGCTATACGCGTTGTCCACGGTCGATGGCCACGTTCTATGGCAGTTCGACACACTGCAAGACTTCCCGACCGTAAATAATGTTCCCGCGCGTGGCGGCACCATGGGATCGGCGGGCCCGACGGTCGTGGGCGGGATGCTGTTCGTGGGCTCCGGCTATAGCTTCGGGGGCGGCGACAAGAACGGAAACGTGATTCTGGCGTTCGCGCCGGAGTAGTTGCCGCAGCTCGCACCGGCAATGAACGCAACCGAACAATTCCGCAAGCTTCTGCGCGGCGATGGCATGATTGCCGCGCCGGGCGCTTATGACTGCATCACCGCGCGCCTGATCGAGCAGGCCGGGTTTGACGCAGTCTATATGACTGGAGCTGGCACCGCTGCAACCCTGGGGTATCCCGACTATGGTTTGGTCACCATGTCGGAGATGGCCGAGAACGCCGGACGCATCGCCGCGGCCGTCAGCGTGCCCGTGATCGCCGATGCCGATACCGGGTACGGGAACGAGCTGAATGTGGTTCGCACGGTGCGCGAGTACGAGAAACGCGGAGTTGCCGGAATCCACATCGAAGATCAGGGTTTTCCCAAGAAGTGCGGACATCTGGACAACAAAGTTCTGATCCCGCTCGAAGAGTATCTGGCGAAGATCCGTGCTGCCGTCTCGGCCAGGCGCGATCCTGATTTTCTGATCATTGCGCGGACCGATGCGCGCGCAGTGCTGGGGTTCGAAGAAGCCATCCGGAGGGCCAACGCGGCGCTCGAGGCAGGCGCAGGCATGGCTTTTGTCGAAGCGCCGCAGACGCTCGAGGAAGTGGCGGCGGTCCCAGGTCTGGTGAAGGGGCCGTGCCTTCTGAATGTGGTCTGGCGGGGCAAGACTCCGGACGTTTCGCTGGACGATGCTCAGGCCATGGGCTACAAGCTCGCGATTCTACCGGCGCTGCTTTTTACGGAGGTGATCGGCCTGTGCGACCGCTTGCTCGACGAGCTGAAGCGGACCCGCCGCCATCCCGTCGCTCACACAGACATCCCGCCGCGAGAAGCTTTCCGCCGGTTCGGGGCCGATGAGTGGGATCGGATCAGCGAGCAATTCCGACCCCTGACGACTCCGTCGCGAAGCTCGTCATCTGACGACTAAGGTCTTCCTCTCAGACCGCCGATTACTGGCTTAGAACTGTTTTCCTAATCTCGGGGAGGTTCCATGCGGCAGTTTGCCCGCTTATTCATACTTTTTCTATTTTTGGCCGCGATCGCGTTGGCGCAAGTCGTGCCAGGCCGTTATGTGGTGGAGCTCAACCAGGATCCGCTGGGCGCTGCCGTCCGGACGAGAGGGAAGAGCGCGCTCAGCAGCCGGATTGCGCAGATCCACGCTGAGCAAGGCCATGTGAAAGGTCTGCTCGAGCAAAACTACGGCCGAGTGCTTTCGTCGGTCGACAGCGTCATGAATGCATTGCTGGTTGCCATTCCCGACGAGAACGCGGCCGCGCTGAACAACCTGCCCGGCGTCAAGAAAGTTTATCCCGTGCACGAGTACAAGATGAATCTCGATCACGCGTTGCCAATTCATCATGTGCCGGATGCTTGGGCGCGCATCGGCGGCATGGATAAGGCGGGAGCGGGAGTGAAGATCGGCATCTTGGATACGGGCGTGACGCCGAGTCACCCGGGGTTTCAGGATCCCACGTTGAGTCCGCCGCCCGGGTTTCCGCAAGCCTCCAAGCCCGCCAATCTCGCGTACACGAACAACAAGATTATCGTCGCGCGCAGTTACGAAGACATTTACGAAGAAACGGTACCGGATGACGCTAGCGATACCAATGGGCACGGGACTGCCGTAGCTATGTGCGCGGCAGGCGTCACGAATACGGGCCCGTACGCCACCATTACCGGCGTCGCGCCCAAAGCGTGGATCGGCGGCTATAAGATTGTGCCGGGAAATACCGGGTTCTCCAGCGACGACGTGATCCTGAAGGCGCTGGATGACGCGCTCGCCGACGGCATGGACGTTATTAATTTCAGTTTTGGATCGCTGTTTATTGCGAGCGACCCTGTGCTGGATCCCGCTATGGACCGGCTTTATCGTTACGGCGTGACCGTAGTGGTCGCGGCCGGCAATGAGGGACCTGGCTTAAATACCATGAATGACCCCGCTTGGCTACCTTCGGTGATTACTGTCGGCGCGGTGCAGAGTGACCGGCAATTCCTGGGCAGCGTTTCGACCGCGGGCGCGGCCTTCCAAGCATATCCCAGCAACGGGCCGGTGCCCGGTCCGATCACTTCGACCGTTTTCGATGTCTCGAGCGTCGATCCCACGTCCATGCTTTGCTCGCCGCTTCCTGCCGGAACCGCGGCCGGCCAGATCGCACTTATTCTTCGCGGAACATGTAGCTTCGAGACCAAAGTGGATAACGCCCAGGCAGGCGGCGCAGTCGCGGCGATCGTGTACAACAACGTGGCGGGCGTATTGAGTGGTGTCTCTATTGGCGCCGCGAGTTTTCCTACCGTGGCGCTCACGAACGCCGACGGTCTCGCGCTACAGGCCTTGGTTGCGGCCCAGCCATCCGCCACCTTCACAGTCGTATTCAATGGTCTGGCAAGCCCGGAAGATCCGCATTCGCTGGCCTCCTTCACGAGCAAGGGACCGAACTGGAACTACACCATCAAGCCTGATCTGGTTGCCGTGGGCACGGACGTCTATACCGCGGCCGAAAGTGTCGATCCCACCGGCGAGTTGTACAACGCCAGCGGCTATGGATCGTTCCAGGGCACCAGCTTTTCTTCGCCCCTAGTCGCCGGCGCTGCAGCGGTCCTGCGTTCGGCGCGCCCGGGCTTGACCGCCGATCAGTATCGCTCGTTGATCATTAATTCGTCGACGCCGCTGATTCGCGACAACGGCTGGGTGGAACGCGTTCAGCAAGCTGGGACTGGCGTGTTGAACGTGGATGCGGCGGTTGCGAGCAACATCGCTGCCTTTCCCACTTCGCTTACCTACGGAGTCGGCAACGGCACTCTTAGCGGCGAGGCGAGTCTTAGCCTGAACGAGTTGACCCTCACCAACGTCGGCACGGCCAGCGATGTCTTTCATCTCTCCGCTTCCAATTTTGACTACGCTCCGCCGCTTCAGTTCTCCGTGATTCCGAGTGATCAAAATCCCACGAATACCTTGGACGTCCCGGTTGATCCCGGCCAGTCCAAGACCGTATATGCTTTTTGGACGGCGAACGGCCTGGTTCCCGGCGAATACCAGGGCGACATCGTTGTAGCCAGCAGCAGCAGCTACGCGCTTATTCCTTATTGGTATGGCGTTCCAACCGGTATCCCGGACGGCCAAATATTCTTAGTTCCGCCTCCCGCCGAAGTCCAGGCCGGAACTGCGCAAATTGCTTTGGTGCGAGTGATCGACGGCATCGGCTACGCCATCCTCGATTTTCCCAGCTTGGGATTCCAGGGAACCGCGACGGGCGGCGGAAGCGTAGCGCTCGTGCCTGTGCCGCAGTACCCTAACTACTGGGAAATCCAGTTCACGCTCGGGTCGACGCCTGGGACCAATACGTATACCGTCAGCTTCGGAAATCTGCCGCCCACTCAGTTCGTAATCGTAGGCGATTAAGGCTTCCCATGCGGCCCAGCCGCGCACGCCGCTTTTGCCCCTTTCTCTCGGGGTCCATTTCGGAATATCCTGATTGAGTCGAGGTTTTCCGATGGCGTTATCACTCAGAGGGGTTAAAACCCGTTACGAAGTGAAAGAAGTGATCGCCCGTGGCGGGATGGGCGTCGTCTACAAGGCCTACGACAAAGTCATGAAGCGCCCGGTAGCGCTCAAGACCCTGCTGGATGTGGGAGACGGCCGGGCTCTGAAGCTGTTTCAGAAGGAATGCGAAGATCTCGCTTCGCTCACTCATCCCAACATCGTTTCCATATTCGACGTTGGCGAGTTCGAGGACGAGGACGGTAAAAAACCGTACCTGGTGATGGAACTGCTGCCCGGCGTCACGCTGGACAAGCTCATCACCGGCTCCAGCACCCGCTTGACGGTGGAGCGCTCGGTTGACATCTTTTCTCAAACCTGCCGCGGACTGTTCGCCGCTCACGAGCGCGGTCTCATTCATCGCGACCTGAAGCCCAGCAACATTTTCGTGATGGATGATGATTCCGTCAAGATCATCGACTTCGGCGTGGCGCATCGGTTGGACTCGAATCTGACCGTGGGCAGAAAGGGCACGCTCCTGTACATGTCGCCGGAGCAAATTCTGATGAAGGCGCTGACGCCCGCGTCGGATATTTTCTCGCTCGGCGTAGTGTGCTACGAAACCCTGGCGCGCCGGCGTCCGTTTGAACGCTCCATCGAGGAGGATGTGGCTGAGGCCATCCAGCATGAGTCGCCGCCCCCGGTGCATGAGCTGAATCCGGCAGTGCCCGCCGCCATCAGTCAGGCGATCCACAAGGCGATGGCCAAGGATCCGCTGCACCGTTACAAATCGGCCCGGGACTTCGGAGAGATTCTCCAAAAGGCTTTACACAACGAGCCGATTGAGATCTTCAATCCCGCCCGCATCCGGCCCCGTCTGGAGCGTGCCCGTGGCGCATACGACAAGGGCGACTATGAATACGCCAGCGAGATCCTCACCGAACTCGAGTCGGAGGGTTACCTCGACCCCGAAGTGAACCAGCTGCGCGGCGACATCGACCAGGCGCGTCTGGAGCGGCGCGTGCGACAGCTCCTCGAGACGGCGCGTACACGCATGGATGAGCAGGAATTTCAGATCGCGCTGCAAAAGATCGACGAAGCGCTGCAGTTGGATCCCAAGAATACTGAGGCGCTCACTCTCAAAGCCAAAGTGGACAGCCGCCGCACGGACCAGGATGTGGAAGGCTGGTATCACATTGCCCGCACGCATATGGAGAATCGCGCCTTTGGCCCGGCGCGAGAGGCGCTGCGGCGCATCCTGGAATTACGACCTCGCGAGCCCAAGGCCTCGCAGCTTTTGTCCGAGGTGGAACGTGTAGAGCTGAATCAGCAACGGGCGCGCGATCAAAAGGAAGGCATGTATCGTGCCGCCATGGAGGCGGAGCGCCGGGGCGACATCAGTTCGGCGGTGAGCAAACTGGAACGGGTTTTAGAGATTGATAAGGAGGCGCCCGAGCCGGCCCGCACGGGGACCTATCAAAGGCTGTACGACAAGGTGCGCTCGGAATACGAATCCATTAAGAGCGCCCGCACCGAAGCCAAGCGCTTGCTCGACGACGGGAAGTTTGCCCCCGCCTTGGCCCTGTGCAACGAATATTTGACCAAGTATCCCGCCGATACCCTGTTCCAAGCGCTGAAGTTCGATATTGAGGAGAAGCATCGCCAATCGGTCTCTACCAGAATCGCCGACACCGATCGGGCGGTCGAAGCCGAGCCGGATTTGGACCGCCGCGTAAGCATCATCGAGCAAGCGGCTCGCGAGAATCCGGGTGAGGTGCACTTTGAGCGAGCGCTGCAAAACGCCCGCGACAAGCGCGACATGGTCAATAACATTGTGGACGAGGCTCGCACCCTGGAAGAACGCGGGCAGTTTGGCGAGGCTCTCGCCAAATGGGAGACTCTGCAGAATATTTATTCCCGATATCCGGGGCTGCAGATCGAGATCGGTCGCCTGAATAAGCGGCGCGACCAGACGCGCCTGCAGGAGACCAAGGCCCGTTGGGTAGAGCAGATCGAACGGCAACGCGAAGCTGGCGATTTTGTGCGGGCCGGGGAACTGGCTCGGATGGCGGGGCAGGAGTTTCCAGGCGATCCTGAGTTTCAGCAGCTCGAGCATTTGGCGCAACAGGCGCTGGAACGGCGTTCCGAAGCTGAGCATCTGCTGGGCCTGGGCCGGGAAGCGTGCGCCGCGGGCCGAACCGCTGAAGGCATCGAGATTTATCGCCACGCCTACGATCTCGATACCTCGAACAGTCAAATTCGAAGTGTGTTGGTCGAGACGCTCATCGAGCAAGGGCGCCTCTTCATGGAGTCGAATCCCGGCTCGGCCGAGGAGTTGTTCCATCAAGCTCTCGAATTAGAGCCCAATCAGGCCCTGGCCACCGGCTTGCTTCGCCTGCTCGCGGATCAGCGCAAGGTGGAGGGAATCGACCGCGCGCTCGCCACGGCGCGTCGGCTCGAAGGCGCAGGCGAGTTGAAACCGGCGCTGGATGTCATCGCGGAGGCGCTCGCCACTTATCCGAACGAGCAGCGTCTCCTGCAGGTGGAAAGTTCACTGGGCCGATCCATTCAAGAATTGCGCCGCAAGGATCTCGAACAGGCCCGGCGAATGGCTCGACAAGCCGACAGCGTGACTGCGCAGGATCAAGAACGCCGCACGCAGTATGCCGATCAACTTGCGCGCTACATGACCGTGTACGGCGAGGACGAGGAGTTTCGCACGGTCGTGCATGACGCGCGGCGCCGGTTAGATACGGGCATGGATGCGACGCAACTCCTGTCGCGGGCGGCTGCCGCCGGGGCGTCCGCGGCGACGCAAAGTGAAACGCGGACCGTAATAATGCCTCCGCAAGGTCCGCCGCCCGTTAAAAAACCTAGCTGGCAAACTCTGGTGGACCGGCTGTCAAAAGCTGCCTTCACCACTCCGTGGAGCCGCAAGAATATCTGGATCGCCACCTCCGCCGCGCTCGCGCTTATTCTCGCCGCAGCCATCACGGTGCACTATCTCCCGAAGTCCGGTCCCAAAGCCAAGCCCGTTGCGGCCGACGGATCCCTCGCCATCAGCACCGTACCGCCCGGCGCAATTCTCTACGTCGATGGACAGCCGGAAGGCACCAGCACGAACCCGGTTACGATTCAGCGTTCGCCCGGAACCTATACCCTGGAGGCGCGCCGCGCCGGCTACCAGCCGCTCGAACAAAAACTCGAAATACGCTCCGGCTCAATGCCGCCGATAAGCATCCACTTGGTGCCCGAGCTCCCCACCCTGCGCATCGTTGGGTCGGGACAGGTGTTCGTCGATTCCGATCCAGCCGCCGACATCAAAGATGGACAACTCGAGCGCCAGCTCTCTGCGGGAGAACACACGGTTCGTGTAGTCATGAATCGCACCGGTGAAACCTCGTTTAAAGTTCGCGTCGATCCTGACGGTTTGCCCGTGGTCTCCGAATTAAATGCCAAGGAAGCGGCGCCTCTCATCGTGAGTAACTTCGGTCAGCAGGCGAAGATCTATGCAGCCAATGCGACACCGGTTCCGGTTCAATTGCGGGGCCAGAACATCGGCAATCTGGCCGCGGACGGATTGGATTTGCCTGCGCTGGAACCGAGCATTTATGAGTTAGCGATGGGGGACGGCAAGAAGCGCAACATCGATATCGGCCCGAATCGAACCCTCTCGGTGCTGCTCGAGGCCGATCCGAACGAAGGATATCTCTTGGTCCAGACCAATGAGGATGACGCCACCGTAATTCTCAGTTCGAACGGCAAGGAGTATGGCCGCAAGACGACGCAGAATCATCAGGCGCGTTTCCCGCATCTACGCGTGCGCAATTACACGGTTCAGGTGACTAAGGACGGTTTTGAAGCGGGACAGCCGCAATCCATCGACATCGCCAAAGGGCAGCAGGCCAGCCTCTCATTCGATCTGAAGCATCAAGTGCGCCCCGGAGCAATTCTTGTGAAAACGCTCCCCGGAGCCCAGATTCTGCTGGATGGACACGCCATAGGGTCGGCGACTTCGGACGGCTCGTTGTTGTTACCCAATGTCGCCCTGGGCCAGCATCGCGTGGAAGCGCGGCTCGGGCGATATCAAGGCAGCTCCGCGCAGCTTAGCCTCGGCGATAGCGAAACCAAGGCCGTGGAGCTTGCTTTGAAGCTCGCGCCTGGAACAGTGCAGATCCAAAGGAGTCCCGCGAACGCAGTCGTGACCTACCATAAGAGCGGAGAATCCACCGAGCAGCCTGCCAACGACAACACGCTCGCGCTGCCCGAAGGCACCTATGAGTTCAGCGCCAAGGCTCCAGATTATCAGTCGCGAACCAACATTGCGGTGCAGGTGCGTGCCGAGGAAACAGCGGCGGCCGATCTCCGGTTGAGTCCCGTCGCCAGCGAGCCGAAAGTTCGTCAAGATCCAATGGAAACCTTCTGGCCGAAGGGTCAGTGGTCCTTGCCCGAAGCGAACGGTTGGCTGGTCCATAAGGGCGATACGTTTCTGGGCCTGACGCGTTCCGGGCCGGCGGTAATTTCATTCGATGCGCCTCTCTCCGGTGTGGTGCGGTCTCGCCTCATCTGGGCCACGAACTACATTAATCCGCAGCGCTATGTGCAATACGAGTTGCACGACACCAGCCTTTCGATCAAAGTTTTGGGCGAAAAAGAAAACCGTCCGTCCAAGCCGGTAAAGAAGAGATCCTTCTATCGGATTCGGCTCGACTGGCGTGCCGACTCGATCACCGTCAACATCAATGACCAGGTGGTCGATGAGATCAAGGGTGACTTCTCAGAAGGGAAGTTCGGATTCCTCAAAAACGGCGAAGTCCGGATGCAGAATTTCCGCGTCGATTGAGCGCGGACGGTAACCGCGCCTTCTGCGAGCTGCGTGGGAAGCGCACTGAGTGCGTAGGCTATCCTTGTAAACATGAGGAAAACGTTGCTCGCGACCGTGCTCGGAATGAGTTGTCTCTTTGCGGCCGAGGAGACCAAGCAAAAGGTTCAAGTGTCTAAGACGGAGCACCTGGACTTCGCTTCCGGCGGCGTCTTGCAGTTGAAAAACTCGACCGGCGAACTGACGGTGGAAGCCTGGGACCAGCCCGGCGTCGAGATCACCACCATCAAGTCCACGAAGGAGGCGTATGCTTCGGGAGATCGAGAGAAGGCGACGCGCGAACTGGATCGGGTGAACGTCAAGGGCGAGCGGCAGGGCCAGGATCTCGTCATCACCACGGATTTCCCCCGGCATCGTTTCTTTCCGCCTCCTACTTCCTTAGGAGCCGCCGTGGACTTTGATCTGGAATATGACATCAAAGTGCCGCGCGATGCGCGCTTAGTGGTGGATCACAACATTGGCGAAATTCATGTCGAACAACTTACGGGCGATGTCCAGGTGCACGCCCGGCAAGGCGAGATCGCCCTCCATCTCGCTGCGGATCGCCAGTACGCGATCGACGCCAAGAGCGATATCGGCGACGTGATTTCTGACTTCCCCGGGACCGAGAAACGCAAGGTGCTCGTCGGCCATCAGTTTGCTCGACAGCCCTTCGGCATCCGCCCAGAAGCTTCACCTGCGCACCGGCTACGGAGATATCATTCTCTCTGGAGATTCGAAAGCCATCCGCGCCTGCTCCAGCCGCTCAGTGAGCATGCCCAGTTTCGCTGGACGATTTAGCCCGTGAAACCGGACCCCGTCGGCGGCGCACAGTTATGGCAAAGCAAGGCGGCGGGTTGGACTTATTCGGTTGCTCTGTTCGTTCTGAATGCGCTCATCTGCGGCCGCCTGTTTCGCATCGAATATCTCGACCAAATGCCCTCCATCGAGGGAGTATTCATTGCGCTCGCGCGTTATATCCAACGGCGGCATCCTTGGTATGACTGGTTTCCGCTGTGGCATGCGGGCATGCCATTCTGGCGCGTGTATCAGCCACTCCTGCATTACCTGGTCGCAACCGTCGCGACAGTTTTTCACGTCAGCCCCGCATCTTCCTTTCACATTGTCACAGCCCTCGCCTACGCGTTCGGGCCGGTAGCGCTGTACTGTCTTGCCGCTAGTCTTTCCGGAAACCGGCCGGCGAGTTTCTGCGCAGGGCTGATCTTTTCGTTATTCTCACCGTCATTGTTATTCCTCGGCGCCATACGCACCGATGCCGGGGGCCTCTGGAATGCGCGGCGGCTTCAGGCGCTGGCAGTTTATGGCGAGGTGCCGGACATCCTTGGCCTGGCATTGTGGATGATCGCTCTAGCTTTGTTGCACTGCGCAATTAAGCGTAAGACGCCCGCGTCAGCTCTGGCTGCTGCGTTCGCTCTCGCAGCGGTTCCGGCGACGAATTGGCCCGCCACGGTGGCACTCGCGCTGGGCTTGGCGGCATACTTCGCCGCTCTCCCTTCTTATCAGATTCGAGGCGGCCTGGGCCGTATTGCGGTCATCGGATGCATAGCGTGTTGTCTAGCGAGCCCGTTCGCGCTGCCGTCCACAGCCTGGTCGACCTTCGCCAACGCCCATCTTTTTATCGACAGCCCGACCCTCGGATTTCTCTCGCTGGGCCTCGGTAGCAGTCTTGCTTGTATGCTTCGCTATCGTGCGCCAATCGCTGTTCCATTTTGGAGCGCCGCTCGTGTTGCGATTCGCTATCCTCCAGAGCGTTCTGGTGGGCGGAGTCGTGGTGGCCGACGCCTGGTTCGGCATCCACGTAATCCCCCTACCGGAGCGCTTTCATCTGGCGATGGAGATCGGACTTACGTTGAGCATGGCGTTTGCCGTAGCCATGTACTGTGCGAATTGGCCGCGCGCGCGGCTGCTTGTAATGGTCGCCTTATTGCTCGCGTGCGGCTTCCAGTTCTTGAATTATCGCCGTTATGCGCGGCAAATCATCAAACCGATTGAGATCGTCAACACGCTGGAGTACCAAGTCGCGGATTGGTTCGATCGAAACCTGCACGACGAACGTGTTATGGCGTTTGGCACGATTTCGTTTTGGATGAATGCTTTCACCGATACGCCTCAGCTGATGGGCTGCTGCGATCAGTCCGTCGTCAATCCGGAAAATCCCATCGCCGACTACGTCATCGCGGCGGGCTATGAGTCCGACCAGCAATCGGAGGATATCTCGCTGCTGTGGCTCAAGGCGTACGCAGTCCATGCGATTGCGATCGGCGGCCCGCATAGCCGCGAGCACTACAAGGATGCTCGGTATCCGTATCGCTTCGAGGGCCGGCTCCCGCTGGTTTGGCAGCAAGGCGACGACCGAATTTATCGAGTGCCGGAACGCGTAGGCGGCTTGGCGCGCGTCGCGCCCGTGGATGCCGTTGTGAAGCACGCGCCCCAGGACGGCATCGATGTCACGGAGTTGCGCCGGTTTGTAGCCGCGTTGGACGACCCCGCTCTTCCCGTCGTAGAGACCAGTTGGCAGGGGCCGGATCGCGCCTTACTGCGCGGTTCGCTGGCTCCCAACGAAGCGATCTCGCTCGCCATGAATTTCGATCGCGGATGGAGCGCCAGCGCGAATGGCCGTCCGGCGCGGGTTTACGAGGACGGGCTGGGCTTTCTTGTGATCAAACCGGACTGCTCGGGCAATTGCATGGTGGAGCTTCACTGGAAGGCTGGGTGGGAACCGCGCTTCGCAGCGATGCTCGCGTTGCTGGCTCTCGGGGCCGGAATGGTATGGTGGTGGCGCGAACGGAAAAGCACGCGTCCTTGCCGCGTTAATCGCTATACAAGAAAAACGGGTAGCGATCCACCGGCAAGCCGGAACGCTTCCGCGCCAAGCACCAGGTTTGCTCGCCACGATTGTCGGTGCTATAGCCGTTCACTTCCAGGAATCGCAATAAGGGCAAATGACAGGCGAAGCCCGCGATGTATGTCGTGAAAAGCTTGGTTATCTCGAAACCGGCGCTCTTCACCGCCTCGCCGAGTTCCCACATGGTGTATTCGCGTACGTGTCCGATCTCGGGCTCTTCAGCGGGATGCGGCCGTTTGTAGAGATAAAAAATCTGAGGATTGTCGCGGCCGTCCAGAGTTTTGGCGACACTGGTGATGCTTCCGACGTTGGGCGTCGTGATCAGCAGATAACCGCCCTCTATCAGGATCCGCTGGCATTCGAGCAGCATGTGCATCGGATCGTAAGTCAAATGCTCGATCATTTCGGCGGCGATCACGAGGTCGAAATGCGAATCGGGGTAAGGGAAACGGTCGCGATCGGCATCAAAATGATCGATGGAGCAAGAGAAGTCTCCGTCAGGAAGCGGAATCACCTTGCGATCGATTCTGCCAGCGGGCCCGTAGTATGCGCCCCGAACTTCGCGATAGCCGCACAGCCACTCCAGGAACGGCGTGATTTGCATATAGCAGCCGAGTTCGAGCACTCGACTAGTGGTCTGCGGCGGAGGTACTAGCGCTACGGTCCTCGCTAATCGGCCAACGTGCTCTTCAAAATACGCCTGCGCCTCTTTCGCCACCGGCAAACCTCGAAGCGCGGTTTCGGCCCGCAGTACCGTCGCCGGATCGAATGGTTCGCGGGGAGCCGACGCCGGCATTTTCCGTAAGAGAGATTTCAAGGGCCGGAGAAGACGACGGAGAATGCGAACAGAGACCTGCACCATAGGCTTCGAATCACCAATGGAAATTCGTGACGAGGAAATAGACAACCGGCAGCGCAAAAAGACTGCTGTCCAGGCGGTCCAGCCAGCCGCCGTGGCCCGGCAGGAGCGTCCCGCTATCTTTCAGGTCGGCGCCGCGCTTCCAGGCCGATTCGCAAAGATCGCCGAACTGCCCGGCAACATTGGCTACGGCTGTGACTCCGAGGCCCAACCCGAATGGCACCGCAGGCAACCAACGGGGCAGAAACAGAGCTCCGTAAGCGATGGACGCCAGGATAGAGGCTACCGATCCTTCCCAAGATTTTGCCGGACTCACATGGGGCGCCAGGCGATGCCGGCCGATGAGCCGTCCGACGTACAGCGCCGCGATATCGCCGACCCAATTGAGCGATAGCGCGAAAAACAGCCAGTAGGGGCTGATCGCCCGCAAGTCAACTCCGCAGCGTAACGAGCCAAACACGTAGGCCACTCCGAGCAACAGCGCGGCTGCGTAGGGGAGGGCCTCCGCCAAATCGCGCGATCGCAGAGACAAGGCCATCGCCAGAATCGCTATCAACACGAAAAAAGCGGGGTCTCGACCCGGCAAAAGCAAGACCAGCAGACCCGCTACGTAGCCGAATATTCCCGGCTTTGCGATGTGATGCAGCGCGACGATATTCGCGTATTCTCGGAAGCACAAGATCGCGACGATAGCCGCGACCGCAGGGAACAGCCAACGGGCAGGAGCCTCCTGCGGCGCCCAAAGAATTATGACCAGAAATATCGGGATCAGAAGAAGCGCCGTGAGGACGCGCTTCATCGTGCAATGGTGCCGGTTACTTCAATCCATTCATCCTGAGTCCGATCGCCTTCGAGGCTCAGGCCGCCGAAGCGCCGGTCGCGTTTTTGGTAGTCCAGGATCGCATGCAGCAAGTCCGCTCGCCGGAAATCGGGCCACAGGGTCTCAGTAACGTAGAGCTCCGCGTATGCGATCTGCCACAACAGAAAATTACTGATGCGCATCTCGCCGGAGGTCCGAATCAGCAGGTCGGGATCCGGCAACCCCGCCGTGTAAAGCCGCGATGCGATGGTCTGCTCATCGATATGCAGATCGCGCAGGCGGCCCTCTAAGCGCGCGTCCTGGATGATGGCGTTCAATGCATCCACGAGTTCGGCGCGGCCGCTGTAATTAATAGCGACATTGAGCCGCATTCCTGTATTTTGGGCCGTCGCGTCGGCGGCCGCTTCTAACTCCAGCCGGACTTGCGTAGGCAGCCTGTCCACCCGCCCCATGTAGGTGAAGCGAATCCCGTTGCGCATGATCTCGGGAAGTTCCCGATGCAGATACACCCGCAATAAGCGCCACAGCGTGTCCACCTCGGCTCGCGGCCGCTTCCAATTTTCCACGGAAAAAGCGTACAAGGTAAGGGCTTGAATCCCCAGCCGCGTACAGGTCTCGACGGTGGTCCTTACCGGCTCCACGCCCGCTTTATGGCCAGCCACGCGCGGTAAATTGCGCCTCTGAGCCCAGCGGCCATTTCCATCCATGATGATGGCGATGTGAGCAGGCAGGCGGTCCGGATCAATGGCCGTGGCGAGCACCCAATCCTTGCTGCCAGGCTTCAGGGCCTCGATTAGATCTTTCATCGAGCTAAGCCTCTATGTTACACCGGAACGTTGCGCGGACGCTGAAAGCGAGGTCCTGCTGAGCTAGAAAACAAAGCGGCCGTGAAAGATGACGCCGCTCGCAAATCCTACTAATAGCGCCGCCAAAGCCAGGAAGGTCCCAAACGGCAATTCGTAGGTGGATGCGTCTTTCCCGAGAACCAGATGAAGAGTAGACCCACGATCGTTCCGCCTAGAGAGGCTGCGATGAGCGTGAGCAGGGCGTCGTATATTCCCAAAAACGAGCCGATCATCGCTACCATCTTGACGTCGCCTAAGCCCAGTCCCTCGCGGTGACGCATTTTTTGGTAAGCCGCCGCCAGCGCCCATAGGGTTCCCGAGCAGAAGGCGGCCGCGAACAGCGATTCTGCCATGGACGTGACTCGCGGTTTGTGAAGCGACATCAGTAACAGCGGCATGATGCTGGTCTGAACCGGGACAAACGCGGAAAACACAACGCCAATGACGGTGCCACCCAACGTGAATTCATCCGGAAGAATCCGCTCTTCCAGATCCGAGAACAGCAATGCAATCAGGATCGCCCCAAAGATGCAAAACTTCAAGCCGGCAGCGGTCGGTCCTAGAAACCAGATTGCGCAGGCAAAGGCAGCGGCGGTTAGCAGCTCCACCACCGGGTAACGTACCGGAATCGGTTGACGGCAGTATCGGCAGCGGCCGCCAAGCAAAACGAAGCTTAACAGCGGGATGTTGTCGAACCACGCGATCTGCTTGTCGCAGGCCGGGCAGAACGATCGCGGTTTCACTACCGAAAGATCGCGCGGCCAGCGATAGATGCAGACGTTCAGGAAGCTGCCGATGAGAAGTCCGAATAGTGCCGCTATCAAAGCGTAAATGATCAACTGAGAGCCCTCTCATAAACGCGCACCGTTTCGATTACCATTCGGTCAATGGAAAACTGTGTTTCCACCTGAACTCTGGCGCGTGCGGCCAACTGCGAAGCCAGCGATCGATCCGACAACAGCTTGCGCATTGTTTCCGCGATGGCCTCGGGATCGTTGGAAGTGAGCAGTCCTGTAACACCATCTTCTACAATTTCCGGCAAACCTCCGACGCGGCTCGCGAGCACTGGCGCCCCATACGCCATGGCCAACAGGACCGCGGATCCCAATCCCTCCAAATCCGTAATATAGACGAACAGGGCCGCTTGCGGAAGGTCCTGCGGCAGGTTTTTTGAAAAATGAACGTCTACGCCTGCTAGTGCGCCGGCACGTTCGATTAGCTTTTTTCCTTTTCCGGGATCATCCAGATCCAGCGCCACCACTCGGGTGCGCTCGCCTCTCGCGGGTTCCGGAAGAGGAACCCCGTCGTGAACAACAGTAATCCTTGCTGGATCTATACCCGCTGCTATCAGTGTCTGACGCACGTATTTGGAAACCGCGATAAAATGCGTCGCACGGCGGTACTTCCAGCGCGAGGCCGGGTTTTGCTGCAGCGGGAAAGCGACGCGGCGCGAGACAACCGCGGGTCTGCCAGTCAAAATAGCGAAATTATGGGCGTGCGCATCATGCGCGTGAACCAAGTCCGCATCGCGAGCCGCGGCTGCCAGCGTAGTCCAACGCAAAGGCCGGACGTCCAGCTCTTGCGCGGAAGCTGCTTGGGCCAGAGGGGAACGCGCAGGGGCAAGCAGCCGCACGCGATCGCCACGCTCGATCAGGCCATTCAATAGATACAGCGCTTGCCACTGGCCGCCACGCATTTCGACGCCGGTATCAATATGCAGAGTAGTCAAGACTATCTTCGCGGGCTCATGTTCTTGGCCTTCGCAGATTTTAGAAAGTTGTAAAGCGCCGCCATATAGGCGATCGCCAACCCCTCGGTGCCGTCCAGGAAACCGCGCTGTAGAACATAACTCTTAAAAAATGTCCAGGGCGGATCGAGGGCGAGTTGGTCCCAGCCGATGGGAGTCTCTTGCGCCACCAGCTGTTCGGCCGCAAGCGTCGTATAGCGATCCATGGTCTTCAGATGCTCCGACAGCGAATTGCAGGTGAAGTGCAGAAGATTGGAGTGGAGATGGCCGACTTTGCCCTCCACTACCACCGACTCATGAACGTATTTGCCTACCCACTTCGCCCGTCTGCGATCGAACAGGCGCACTTTGCGGTCCGGATACCAGCCCGAGTGGAGAATCCAGCGGCCCAGATACTGCGCCAGCCGCGGCATGGTGTAGGCGTCGAAACTGCGGGCCGGCCTTCTTGATTTGCCAAATTTCCGCTTCGAGCGCTTCGCTTAAAGCCTCGTCGGCGTCCAGCGAAAAAATCCAATCATACTGGCACTGCTCGGAGGCATAATTTTTCTGATCGGCATAGCCGCGCCAATTGCTATCAATCACGCGCGCACCCAGCTTAAGGGCGAGCTCCACGGTGCGATCGTTCGATCCGCTATCCACCACCACGATCTCATCGCAGCAACGCAGGCTTTCAATGGCTCTCGAAATATTGCGTTCTTCATTGAAGGTGATGATCGCCGCCGAGATCTTCATTGAAGATGCTAATTTTCAGTGTAACTTGCCCTAAGCTAAATTCACCGCGAGGTTACTCGCCGGGAAGAGATTTCTGATAAAGGTCGGCCATAGACTTGTGCAGGCCGTCTAAGCAGGTCTTCTTGGTGTACAGCATATGGCCCGCTTCGCAGTAAGTCAGGCTAACGTGGCTAGTAAGAGACGGATCGAGTCCGAGATGGCTTACAGTATATTCGGTGGCAAAGAACGGTGTGGCCAGATCGTAGTAGCCATTGGCGAATAATGCCTTCATATTCGGATTCTGCGTCATCGCCTGGCTCAGGTTCTCTCCTACGTTCAAATACCGGTTCTCGAACCGTTGGTAATTCCAGGGTTGCACCTTACCTGTAAGTACTTCGTAAGTCAAATCGCTATCGTATTTCAATTCCGTTCGCAGATAGTCGTTGATCATTGCGGTGTAAACGCCTTGCACCGATGCGTAGCTGGGGTCGTAATCCGGGCGATCGCCGGCGGCATCCAGATCCGCGCCCTCCAGCCGACCATCGTAGCGGCCTACGGCCCGGCGTTCGTTGCGGAGCAGTTCTTGCGCGAAGCGCTGCATGGACACGCGCAGGTTCGATTCTTCGATAAATTGCTCGGACAACCCCGTGAGCCGCGCCAATTGCCGGACTACGCTGGCGCGTTCGGTTTGAGTCAACTTATCGCCCTTCATCAAGGCGACGGTGTACTCGTTTGCCGCGAAACGGCGCGACTCGCCGACGGCTTTTTCCAGGTCGCTTTGTAAGTCCTTCGCGAGCTTTTTATGATACCAGGCGGTCGCGGTGTAGCTCGGCAAAAAAAGCGAGTAAGGAAGATCGTTGCCGCGCGCGAACGAGATTGTTTCAAAATTCAGAACCGTCGAAATAAACGTGATGCCATTCAGATAAATCCCGTCATTCAGTAAAGACTGCGATAGTGCCGCGGCCCGCGTCGTGCCATAGCTTTCACCGGCCAGAAATTTGGGCGAGTCCCAGCGCTCGGCTCGAACCAGGTAGAGCCGAATGAACTCGCCGACCGACTGCAGGTCGCCCTCGAAACCGTGGAACTGCGCGGGGTTTTCGCCAGGCGCCGGCCGGCTAAAACCGGTGCTCACCGGATCGATGAAAACCAGATCGGTGAACTCCAGCGCAGTGTCGTCGTTGTTGACCAGATGATACGGAGGCTTGGGCTGCTCGCCGTCCGGTCCCATTTCGACACGCTTCGGTCCCAAGGCGCCCAGATGCAGCCACACCGAGGAAGATCCTGGTCCTCCGTTGAACGCGAAGGTAATGGGGCGCTTGGACCCTGCCGGAACATCATCGCGGGTGTAGGCGACGTAGAATATACTGGCCCAAGGCTTCTCGTCTTTCTTGATCACCAAGGTGCCCGCAGTCGCTGTATACGCGATTTTCTTGCCGTTGATTTGAATCTCGTGCTTGGTCTCCGATTTCGTTTCAACCGCCGGAGGCGCCGGAAATTGCTGGGACCCGGAGGCTGCCGGCGTCGTGCCTTCGGCAGGGGCGGGTGGATTGGCAGGCGGTGGACCGCCTCCGCGCCGGCCTTGCGCATTCAAGGAAAGAATCCACACCAGCAATGCAGCCAGGATCGCGAAAAAACGACGGCGGCCGAAATGTTTCATACCAGAACTTCCTCTCGCTGCGACCATCTTATCGTGAACTCGGCGCCGGAGCATGCTACACTCGGCCTCAAAGCCCTCAATGTTGTTGCCTTACCTGCACAAGGTTGCCGCGCGTGAGAATCTTTCTGCCGATGAAGCGCGCCTGGCGATGCTCGCCATCCTCAGCGGAGACGCCACCACGCCGCAGATTTCCGCTTTTCTGGTGGGTCTGCGGACCAAGGGCGAGACGGCGGAGGAGCTCCTGGGTTTTGCTCGCGCCATGCGCGAAAAGGCTGCCTTTGTCGACGCGCGCGTGGATTCGTTGCCGCTGCTCGACACCTGCGGCACCGGCGGCGACGGCGGATCGACCTTCAACATATCGACCATCGCCGCGTTCGTAGTGGCGGGCGCGGGCGTGCGCGTGGCCAAGCACGGTAATCGGTCCATGACCGCGCAATGCGGCAGCGCCGATCTGCTCGAAGAACTGGGCATCGGCATCGCATTTACTCCGGAAGATGCCGCGCGCGCGATCCGCGAGGTGGGTATCGGATTTTTATTTGCGCCGATGTTTCATCCGGCGATGAAGCACGCCCAGCCGGCTCGCCAGGAACTGAAGATGCGCACCGTGTTCAACCTGCTCGGTCCGCTGACCAACCCGGCCGGTGCTACCAGGCAGCTCATCGGCGCGCCGTCGCTGGACGCTGCCGAGATTGATGGCCCATGCGCTGGCCGGACTCGCGCCCGAACGAGCATTTGTCGTCCATGGCTCCGACGGCCTGGATGAAGTCACCACCACGGGGCCGACTACCGTCTTCGAGGTGGTGCATGAGCGCGTGAGAAATTTCTCGTGGACCCCGGCCGATTTCGGCGTGGACACAGCCAGCGCGAAAGACCTGGCGGGCGGCGATCGAGCAGCGAATAAGAGAATTGCAGTCGCAGTGCTCCAGGGGGAACGTGGCCCACGGCGGGACATCGTACTGGTGAATGCCGCTGCTGCTCTGCTGGCCGCAGACTTAACCGCCGACATCCGCGAGGCGATGCGGCGAGCCGCGGAATCGATCGACACCGGAGCGGCTTGGGCAAAAGTGGAAAAGCTGGCCGAATTTTGCCGCGAAATTCAACGCCGCTCGAGCACGTAGTCGGCTAGCTCGCCCATATTGTCCACCAGCAGATCGGGAGGGTCTTCGCGAAAGCCTTCCGGTTGAAAACCGTACGTCACGCCGCAAGCCTTGACGTTGGCGTTGCGCGCGGTGCGGATATCGACGCCGCTGTCACCCACCATGATGGTTCGATCCCGCGCGAATCCGGTCTCCTCGAGCAGCGTTTCAATTCCGATCGGATGCGGCTTCTTCTGCTCGAAGCTGTTTCCGCCGTAAAGCTGAAAGAAGTGCTGCGCGAGTCCCAGCCCCTCCACCAGAGACCGGCTAAAGCGCACTGGCTTGTTCGTTAAAACCGCCATTTTTTCGCCGGCTTCGAGCAGACGATCCAGCGCTTCCTTAACTCCCGGATACAGGCGAGTGTTGTCGAGCATGTGCTCGCGATAATATTTCAGAAAATATTCGAGCGCATGCTGCACTTCCGCCTCGCTCGGCGGCGGGACCCAGGATGCGGCGGATAAGCACGGGAGCGCCGTTGCCGACATAGGAAGCCACCAGCTGCTCGGAAATCGGCGGCAAGTCCATCATGACGAGCGTGGCGTTCACCGAATGCACCAGATCGAGTTTGGAATCGATCAGCGTTCCATCGAGATCAAAGATCAGCAAGTTCATTCGTGGCGCACCGGTGCGGGAGCATATGAGCGCTGCTCGGACCACATCTTCTGGATCTTATCCTTGGTCTCCCGGAAATTGTCCTTGATTTCGCGCGGAGTGATGGCGGCGAGGATGTTCGAGATGCCCGCCAAGCGCGACATCCATTTGGAATCGGCGACCGAGCCGGGTGGGGGCGACGGCGAGAACGCCATCAGTACCGTCACCAGCGCCACCGCGATCACCGCGCCGCGGACCAATCCGGCAGCGCTGCCCAGCAACCGGTCCAGCCACGATAGCCCGGCCCATTTGAACAATTTCGCCAGGATGTACCCGACTAACGCGCCCAGCATCAGGATGCCTACGAAAATCACAAAGAAGCCGATCAGATTCGCTACCGCTCGGGAGCTCACATAATCGATCACGTAGCCTGCGGCGATTCCATAAAACCAGAAGCCACAGAGGATGCCGAGGATGGTTGCAACGAACCCGACCGCCACGCGAGCGAATCCGGTCATGAAACCGGACAGCACCGAGGCGCCGACCACTAGCAGTAGAAGCCAGTCGATCCAGTTCAAAGTGTTTTCCCCGTCAATAAGCGGTAGGCTTCCCGGTATTTTTCGCTGGTGCGTTCAATTACTTCGAGCAGGCAAGGCCGGAGCCGGCGGCTGTTTGTTCCAATGAATGGATTCCAGATAATCCCGCACGAACTGTTTATCAAACGAAGGCTGGGGGCCGCCAGGCTGATAGCCGCTGCGCGGCCAGAAGCGCGATGAATCGGGCGTCAGAACCTCATCGGCCAGGACCAACTGATCGCCGACGAATCCGAATTCGAATTTTGTATCCGCGATGAGAATCCCGCGTGTTTCCGCGTACGCTGCCGCGCGCGCATAAATGGCGAGCGTCAGCTCTCGAAGCTGCCCGGCCAGCGATTCGCCGATCTTCGACGCCACGCTTTCAAACGAGATGTTCTCGTCGTGGCCGGTTTGCGCCTTGCTCGCAGGCGTAAAGATCGGCTCGGGCAGCCGATCGCTCTCGCGCAGCCCTGCTGGAAGCGGAATACCGCAGATGCGCCCGTCGCGGCGGTAATCCTTCCAGCCCGAACCGGAAATATAGCCGCGAGCCACGCATTCGACGTCGATCATGTTCGCGCGCCGAACCAGCATGGAACGGCCCTCCAGCTGATCGCGGTATGCATGGAACGCGCGCGGGATACTCGCTCACCTCGCTCGATACGAAATGATTGGGAACGACGTCGCGCAGCAACTCCAGCCAGAAGATGGTGAGCGCGGTGAGCACTCGCCCCTTATACGGAATCGGCGTTGGCAGGACGTAATCGAACGCCGAGAGCCGGTCGGTGGCGACAATCACCAGGCAATCGCCGGCCGAGTAAATGTCGCGCACTTTTCCCCGGGCCTGCAGTTGGATGCCAGGCAGACTGGTTTCAAAAATTGGTTTCAATCTTTAGAGGTATCACGTCGCCCGGAATTTTTCTATCGGAATCGCCCTTTACCCTGGTAAAAATTGCTGTGTTACGCAGACGTGAAGTTCAATGACCTCAAACATTTTCGATGGTCAATGCCGTGCGAGAAACTCCCCGAAGGAGTAAAAACCGCACTATGAATTGGGACAGAATTGAAGGCAATTGGAAACAGTTCAAGGGCCATGCCCGTGAAAAGTGGGGCAAACTTACCGACAGTGACTGGGACCAAGTGGCCGGAAAGAAGGACCAGCTAGTGGGCCGCATTCAGGAGCGATACGGAATCTCCAAGGATGAGGCGCAGAAGCAGGCCGACGAGTGGGCTCGCGCTCAATCTGTTGAAACGCAAAAGGAGCACGAGCCTGCAACGTCGCGGCGCGGTTAATTTAAATCCGCGCTAATAAGGAGGCCGTCCTTACCGGGCGGCCTTATTTGTAACCACACAAATCGAAGCCGGAACTGCCCCTTATACTAGGGACTTGCGGCTCTCCATCCTGATCCCGGTATTCAACGAACGCACCGTTGTGGAGCGCAGCCTCGCCCAGGTCCTGGCGGCGCCGCTTCCCGAAAACATGGAGCGCGAGTTCATCATCGTGGATGATTGTTCCACCGACGGGACAACCGAGATTCTCGAACGGATGGCTCGTCAGGAATCCCGCATCCGCCTCGTCCGAAAAAAGATCAATCAGGGCAAAGGCGCTGCCGTTCGCACCGCGATCCAGGAAGCCAGCGGGGATTTTTGCATCGTGCAGGATGCCGACCTCGAATACGATCCCTGCGAATATCCGAAGCTGCTGCGGCCGCTGCTGGACGGCCATGCGGACGCCGTTTTCGGTTCCCGCTATCTGGCCAGCGAACAAACCCGGGTGCTTCCGTTCTGGCACTCGCATGATCAATCGAGACTCTGACGCTGCTCTCGAACATGTTCTGCAATCTCAACCTGACCGATATGGAGACCTGCTACAAGGTCTTCCGGGCCGATTTGCTGAAGAGCATTCCCATTCGGTGCAACCGGTTTGGATTCGAGCCCGAGATCACCATGAAGTGCGCCAAGCGAAAGCTGCGAATTTACGAAGTTCCGATCAGCTATCACGGCCGCACTTACGAGGAAGGAAAAAAAATCGGCTGGAAGGACGGCGTCAAAGCGCTGGGCGTGATCCTGCGTTTCTGGCTGATCGACGATTTGTATGCCGAGCCCTACGGCCGCGCGTTTCTCAACAACCTGACCGGCACGCCTCAATATCTGAGCTGGATGACGCGCGTATTGCGCCCGCACGTGGGCGACACGGTGCTCGAACTGGGCGCGGGAATCGGAAACATCGCGGCCCGGCTGATGGGCCGGCAGGCTCCACTATGTGGCCGCCGAGAAAGATCCGCTGTACCTGCACGCGCTCCGCAACCGCTTCCTCGAACGCCCAATGTGTCGGTGCGTGCGCCTGGATCCGGAACAGCCCGCCGACTTTCGCAATCTGGAGCGAGGCCTTCGATACGGTTCTTGTGTTTGAACGTGCTTGAATACGTTCTGGACCCGGGCGCGGTCCTGGAATCGGCCGCCAGCACGCTTCGTCCTGGAGCGTCGATCCTGATCCTGGCTCCGCAGAGCCAGGCGCTATTTGGAAGTCTGGACAGAACGCTCGGGCATCGGAGGCGCTTCTCCCGAACAGAACTGCACGCGCTTCTGGAGAAACGCGGATTTCTGGTAAGCCGGACCTATCAGCTGAACAAGATCGGCACGCCTGGCTGGTGGGTGAGCGCCAGGATCCTTCGACGCAAACAAATCAGCAAAATTATGTTGAAGCTGTTCGATAAGACGGTTTGGATTTGGCGTCGGATCGACGCCGTGCTGCCCTGGCCGGGCCTTTCCTTGATCGTGCTGGCCAAAAAGGGCGAGAATGGATTCGCAATTTCGCGGTGAGGCAAAATGACGCGTTACGTGGTCACAGGAGGGCCGGATTCATCGGCTCCACGTTGGTACGCCAGCTGGTGGCGCAAGGCGACGGGGAAGTGGCGGTCATCGATAATCTGTTGACCGGCTACGAGAAAAACCTCGCGGAGGTATCCAGCCGACATTCAATTCCAGCGCGTGGACATCCGCGACTACGCGGCCCTTGCCGCAGCGCTGCGGGGAGCGGATGTGGTCTTTCACCTGGCGGCCATTCCGTCGGTGCCGCGCTCCATCCGGGATCCCGTGCCCTCGCACGAAGTGAACATCGACGGCACGTTCAACGTTCTGCGAGCTTGCGTGGAAAACAAAGTCGCTGCGCGTGGTCTACGCGGCCTCGTCATCGGCCTATGGGGACACCGAAACGCTGCCGAAAGTGGAGACCATGCTGCCGCGCCCCAAGTCGCCCTATGCGGTGCAAAAGCTGATGGGCGAGTATTATGCGAGCGTGTTCCACTCCTGCTACGGCCTGGAAACCGTCGCGCTGCGCTTTTTCAACGTCTTTGGAGAGCGTCAGG
>CAVSYF010000013.1:0-259260 GCA_963732175.1 Bryobacterales bacterium
TAATCAGTAGGTTGTAGGTTCGATTCCTACCGCGCTCACCAAACAAATCGGCGGTTTGTCCTTAGGCGCCGGGAAACCAGGCCCTCTTCAGCCGCATTCCGCTGAATGTCGCTACGAGTGGTTATCGCGAAAACGGCGCATCCTGGTCAGATCGTCTGAGAGGCTGCTGTGATCCCGGAACGAGAGGTGATTCTCGCTGAGCACTCGTTCCAGCGCGGTAATAACGTAGTCAGCCTGCCGCGGCGTGTACTCTTTGTAATCCCACTCCCACTCGAGTTCATTGACTTCACCGCGAGCCTTCTCGATGCTGTCGGTATCGCGCGGGAAAACATCATGTTGAGCGCGGTCCAGATCCGACCGTACCTGCCGGAACAACGTTTTCGGGTCGTCTCGAAAAACGTAAACCTGGGGCCTAGCAGAGACATGCATGCTCAAACCGAGCACCAGCAAGCTCAGGACGAACAGGCTTTTACTGAAAGGCCTACCCATTCAAGACTCCATAGCTTAGACGTTCACAACATTCCGAGTGGTTCTGTCTTTTACAAGTCATTGAATAATTGGAACAATTTTAGGCAATCACCACGTCGGCAAATCCATGTGAGGGGTTCACAGGAACAGCATGATGGTCCCGGGGATATAATGCGGATGGCAGTCCTATGAGAAACACGCTTTTAGCGATTATTTTGGTTATGGCCACTCTCTGTGTCGTGCCAGGACTCGCACAAAGAGATGCGCGTGGCAGAAGCTACACGCTGTATGGCACAGTCGAAGGGGTCTACGAGTCTGCTCAGAGTGTTCGCATAAAACAGGAAGCTATCCGAGGTTTTTCCGATGCAAGAGTCGCAACCTACCACGTTGATGATCTCACCGCGCTAAAGAAGCTTGAACTTGACGACCGGATCGTCGCCACCATTTATGAGAAAGACGACGTCTTGTATGACATCCGTATCGTTAGGATTGATGATCGACTTTTGCCCGGCAACCGACACTGATTGAGCGCTATCGCTTCGCCGCGGGGTCGTCTCGAAGCTTCGACGGCTAGTACGCCTAGTTAACCTATTTGCGCGTACTAGTCCATTTGGAGAGTTTACATGCGAACCGACTCAAAGTACTGTTAGTGACGTAGTACGTAGCAGTACGTGGATACCATGATGAAATCTGAGCGGCTGGGACGCTCGCTTCCCCGGTGTGCGCCCTTATCGAGGATCGTAGCGTCCTCCCTGACTTTGCTATGCGGCCTTGCCGCAACCAGCCATGCACAAGTGCTTTACAGCAACTTCGGCGCTGGACACACTTTCAGCAGCGCTCCGAGCTTCTCGATCGGCGGAACGGGATGTGGCTCGAAGGCTATCGCGGCGAAGTTTCAACCTCCGGCCAGCGCATTTTTTCAGGATGCGCAATTGGCCTTATCGCTTTCTTCCGGTACCAACCAGCTCTCCGTATATCTGGAGTCCGACAATGCCGGTGTGCCTGGCACAATCCTGGAAGGGCCCGATCAGTGTCACCGGATTGGTGTCTTCCCCGGGCAGCGTGATCACTGCGAATTCCACTGTCTTTCCTTTCCTTCTGGCGGGGAACGCCTACTGGCTGGTGGTCACTGCGCCCACTGCGGACACCTGTGCAACCTGGTATAGCACTACTTCGGATACTTCAACGAACCTCTTCTCCAACACCAATGACAGTCCCGCCCCGCCGTGGACAGCCGTGGCTACGGGTAGCCAGAGACCGGCTTTTGAGATCGATGGTGATCCGGCCTCCGGTGATAGAACCCCCTTCCAGGTGCACTACGTAACGCATGTGAATTCTGGCGGCGATTCATTTATCGATATTACAAATGATGGCCAGAGCGTGGTTTCATACGGCATGCTGGAGGGACTCCAGCTTGGCGGAGCCGAGGCCAACCTCTGCATAGGGGTCTACTTCTTCGACGCAACCGAAGAGCTGCAAGCCTGCTGTGCTTGCGAGGTAACGCCGAATGGTCTGGTGAGCCTCTCGGTGCGCGCAAACTACGCGACTAACCTGAACCAATCTCCAGACTCCGAGGTGGTCAAGTTGCTTTCTTGGGCGGTAACCTCTACGCCCTCTTCCTCTCCCAATCCAAGCCCGGCTCAGCCAACCCCGTCTGCCAGTGTTTGCAATGCGGCCAGCCCAGGAGTTTTGATATCCGGCATGCACGCCTGGGCAACCACGCTCCACCCGCTGCCCTCATCGTCTACCGCATTCACAGCCACCGAGACGCCGTTCTCGCCGGCAAATCTGAGCATCGGGGAGTTGAATCACATGAGCACTTCCTGCGGCTTCAACCAGATCGTTGGCTCAGGCATTTACGGTCAGTGCCTGGGCTGCCAGTCCGGCGGGTTGGGAGCAGCCGCCAGCCAATAGAGTGGTAGAGTCAAGAAAGCGTGCTCTGAAGCGCGCCGCGCTGCCGGCTTTCATCTGACCGACGGCGATAATTAGCCTTCCATGCGGTTCGTCCGGAAATTTGTGCTGTGGGGATGTCTGGCGCTCGCGGGTCTCGCCGTATTTGCCTATGCGGTCGACGACGTCTGGACTCGCGTTCAGGGCAGACCGGTGGAGCAGGTGAAAGTGGACCGTTTATATGCCGCCGAGAACCACTTTCATCAGATCGAGTACTCGGTCGGTACCCCGGTTATGCAGACCTGCATCGACGCGCTTATGCCGCATTTCGGCTACGTGCCGTGCTGGTATTTGCGGCGGCACACCATCCAGCGCATCGGGAATCCGTAAAGCGAACGTACTAGCCCAGCCCCTAGACCGGCAGTCCTTTACGGCTATGAGGGAATGTCTATTGCCACCCGCGAAGAACCCAAATAACATTTCCACCAGGAAATGATTCGAGCTAGGATGCCGGTTCTCATGGCCGCGATTTATGGCGTCTGCGGACTCGCCACCGTCGCCCGGCTGGCCGCGCATGGGCTGCTCGATGCCAGGCTGGTTTTTGCGGCCCTGTGCGGGATGTGTTTGGCGCATGCATCGTGGCGGTCTGTTGCCGCGAAACGTCGAAATCGCAAGGGATTAGCGCCGGGAACGCGCCGGCCTGAACAAGCCCGCTCTGTGCCTCTCGAACCTGTTGTGGGCGAAGACTGGATCTGAGTAACGAAACAGACCCGCCGTCAACGGCGTCATTCCGGTAAGCTAAAAGCCGAGGAACACCATGCACGCCAGCACATCCCAGTCATCCCAGCCGCAGGTCACTCCCGAGCGGCTTACGCAGTTCGCCTTCGCTTACGCGCCGCCCGTCATGATCAGCACCGCCCTGGAACTGGGCGTGTTCGATGCGCTCGAGTCCGGCCCGAAGTCGGCGTCCGAGCTGGCAAAGACCTTGAAGGTGTCCGAGCGTGGGCTTCCAATGCTGATGAACGGCCTGGTTGGCCTTCGAATTCCTGGCGAAAGATGGCGACCGGTATTCGTTGACGCCGGAAAGCGCCGCGTTCCTGGTCAGTTCCAAGCCGGCTTATATTGGCGGTCTGTTTCGCAATATCTGCACGCGTCAATTACCCGCCTGGCTGCTTCTGGCCGACGTGGTCCGGACCGGTCAGCCCGTGCAGGATGTTACCGGAGGGGCGGATGCCGGCGAGTTCTTTAAGGAGCTCGTTCCGGCCCTTTTCGCGCTCAATTATGCTCCCGCGCAGGCTCTGGCGCGAGCGCTTGCCATCCCGGCAGGACAGCCTCCGCGCGTTCTCGATATCGCGGCGGGTTCCGGAGTTTGGGGCATCGCCACGGCGCAGCAGCATCCTCAGGCGAAGGTGACGGCCGTCGACCTCGAAGGCGTCCTTCCGGTCACCCGGAAAACCGTCGCGCGCTTTGGACTCGAAACCCGGTTTGACTTCCTGGCCGGTGATGTACTGAAGGCCGATATCGGCAGCGGCTACACGGTCGCAATTATCGGACATCTGCTGCACGGTTTGGGCGTGAAGGATTCCCAGCATCTGATCCGGCGGGTGGCGGCCGCGCTCGCGCCCGGTGGAACAATCGCCATCGCTGAGTATCTGGTCAATAAAGATCGCACTGGACCGCCGCACGGTCTCAACTTCGCGATCAATATGTTAGTCTTCACCGAGAAGGGCGACACCTTCTCTTTCGAAGAGATCAGTGGATGGCTGAACGAAGCCGGATTCAAAAATGCTCGGCTGGTGGAAGCGCCCGGGCCGTCGCCGTTGATCCTGGCCACTAAGCCGTAGTAAAACGCTCGAGCAGCGGGAGCACTTCGCTCCACACTTTGGCCGCGATGGCTTCGCGCGTGCCGCTACCATCGATCAACTGGAACCTTTGTGGCTCGCGCCGGGCGATCTCGTGATAAGCTTCGCGTACGCGCTGATGAAAACCGATGCCTTGGTCTTCGAGCCGCGACTCGTCACGCCTTTCGTTGCTGTTGCGCGCCCGCGCACGCGCCAGTCCGGTCTCGGAATCGACGTCAATGCAGAGCGTGAGGTCGGGAACCAGGCCCTGGCAAGCGATGCGATCTAGTTCCAGAACGACCTCGAAGCCGAGGCCGCGGCCGGCGCCCTGATAGGCGATCGGAAGAATCCGTGAACCGATCCGACACGACGATTTTTCCGGCAGCTAGCGCAGGCAGAATGCACTGGTCGACGTTTTGCGCTCGGGCGGCGAACATTAATAGAAGCTCGGCCGTGGGCTGAAGTTCCTGGTTGGCCGAGTCGAGCAAAATGCGCCGGATCTGCTGGCCGATCGGCGTGCCACCCGGCTCCACGGTTTCGATTACGGGATAACCTTTGCCTCGCAATCGTTCCGCCAGAACGCGCGCCTGTGTGCTCTTGCCGCTGCCATCGGGGCCTTCAAAGGTAATGAAAACGCCCCGGCTAGTCGTAGACATAGTGCAGGGCCATCTTCAGGTCCTCCCAGGCTTCCTTCTTCGCGTTCTGATTGTAGGGGCGCAGCAGATAAGAAGGATGATAAGTGACCATCACCGGAATGTCGTGCCACTGCTGCCACTTTCCGCGCAGCCGCGTCACGCCATCTTTGGTTCCGAGCAGAGCCTTGGCAGCGGTGGATCCAAGCGCGCAAATCGCCTTGGGACGAATGGCCATCAACTGGCGATACAGGAATTGACCGCAGATTTCCATCTCATCGGGTTGGGGCGTGCGATTTTCGGGTGGGCGGCACTTCACGACGTTGCAGATGTAAACGTCGGGACGGGAGAGCGGGATGCCTTCCTTGCGGGCGGTGCCTTCGATCATCTGGGTGAGCAGTTGGCCGGCCCGGCCGACGAATGGCAGACCCTGCGCATCCTCGTCGGCCCCAGGGCCTTCCCCCACAAACACCAGTTTCGCCCGCTCGCTGCCGGATCCAAACACTAGCCGATTCCGGCCTTCGTGCAGGCGACACCGTTTGCACTCACCTATATCTTCCAGGATTTTTAGCAAATTGTCATGAGCCGGCTCCAGGGGAGGTACTACGGTGATTGGCTGAGATGGAGCGATAAGTGCAGGAGGCGGCGCGGCAGGGATTTGCTCGACAGGCACGGCGGCCGGCCGCCGGTAGACCGATTTTACGCCCAGATCCCGATAGAATTCGAGATACTGCCGGACTTGGTCTTTCGTCATTGAGCCGCGTGCAGAGCCAGGCGGAGTTTCAAAACCTGATCCAGGATACGGCCGGCGATTTCGCGTTTGGGAGATCGGGCGAGCGGGATGTTCCTGCCGGTGCGCAGCACCAGCACCACCTCATTCTCATCGGACTCAAAGCCGGTGCCGTCCTGATTCACCAGGTTGGCAACCACCATGTCGCAGTTCTTCGATTCCAGTTTCCGCCGGGCGCTTTCCACCAGATCGTCGGTTTCGGCGGCAAAGCCGACCAGCAACCGGTCGCCCTTTTTCTGGCCAAGCTCTGCCAGGATATCAGGCGTGGGATCGAGCTCGATGGACATTCGCGCGGCGGTCTTTTTGAGCTTGTGCTGCGGCACTCGCGAGACATGATAATCCGCCACGGCAGCGGCCTTAACAATGATCGTGGCGTCTTTCAGATGCTGCATCACGGCGTCGTGCATTTCCACCGCGGTGTTGATGCGGATCATTTCCACGTTCGGCGGTTCGGTGAGCTGCACGGGGCCGGATATCAAAATCACGCGCGCTCCACGCTCGGCTGCGACCGAGGCCAAAGCGTAGCCCATCTTCCCGCTTGAACGGTTGGAGATGAAACGCACCGGATCTAACGGCTCCTGCGTGGGACCGGCGGTGACGAGAATTGTCTCACCATCGAGATCGCGGTTCAAAGACAGGCCGGCGACGATGTCGGCGATTCGCTCCGGTTCCGCGAGCCGGCCCGGGCCGGTGGTTCCGCAGGCGAGCAAGCCTTCCTCAGGCTCGACGATGGTGTGGCCGCGTTTTCTTAGCGTAGCCAGATTTTCCTCGGTCGCCGGATGCGTCCACATGTTGCTGTTCATGGCGGGCGCCAGGATCACCGGCCCTCGAAACGCGAGATACGTGGTGCTGAGGAAGTCGTTCGCAATGCCGTGGGCCAGGCGCGCCAACAGATCCGCCGTGGCCGGCGCGATCACCAGAACATCGTTATCCTGCGCAACCGCAATGTGCTCGACGGCGCTCGAAAGCGTCTCCTCAGCGCTTCCTGGCGATGCGAAAAGATCCGTGATGACCTTATGGCCGGTTAGCGCGGCAAATGTCAAGGGCGTGATGAAGCGCTCGGCCGCCGCCGTCATGACCACCTGGACACTGACACCGCGCTCCATGAGCGCCCGAGCCAACTCGGCGGATTTGTAAGCGGCGATCCCGCCTCCCACGCCCAAGATGGCTTTCATCGCGCTTACTCTTCGGCCGGAACTTCCTCGGCTTGGTCGCGCAACGGATCGGTATACTTCACCAGACCGCGGCGAACCTCTTCCATGGACGTGATGGTCGGCTTCTTGGACGTGGTGGGAAGAAACGGACGCGCGCCGTTTTGCAGTTGCCGCGCGCGCTTGGCGGCGACAATGATAAATCGGTAGGTGCTCTGCTCGCCGTCGTCGGGAATAGCGAACATGGCGTTGTTTTTCAGTCTCTCGGCCATTTCTAATGAAACCTCACTGTCTGTAATTCGTTGAATCTCAAGCACGCTCGAAGCTCTCGAGGATCGGCCGGACTTGCTGGTCCATCCTGGCTTTCCTCAGCCGCTCGGCTCGCACAATCGCTGCCAGTGCGAGTGGAGGCCTCCTCCAGCTCCCGGTTAATCAGAACATAATCGTACTGGGTATAATTCCGAACTTCCTCGGCCGCTCCTCGCAGCCTCCGTTGAATAACCTCTTCGCTATCCTGCGGACCGCGCTCGCAGCCGCTGCTCGAGAACCTGCCGCGACGGCGGAAGCACAAATATACTTATCGCCTCCGGAATCGCTACTTTCAATTGTCTCGCACCTTGGACATCGATGTCGAGCACCAGGTCTTCGCTCTCTCGCGTGGCGGCTTCCAGGCTGCAGCGATTGGTGCCGTACAGATTTCCGAACACTTCGGCATACTCCAGGAATTCGCCGCGCTCCAGGCGCTCTTCAAATTCCTGCCGGGAGATAAAAATATAGTCGACGCCATTGGTTTCGGTGGGCGCGGGGAGGGCGAGTGGTATAAGAGATCGAGAAACGTCAGCCCTGGAACGGTCTCAAGGAGATGACTGCACCAAGCGTGGATTTTCCGGACCCCGACGGCGCCGAAATGATGAAGACGGTAATCATTCGAGAGTCATTCCAGATTCAGGGCCTGCTCGCGGATCTTCTCGATGGCGGCTTTGAAGGCGAGCGCAAGTTCGGTGATCCGCAACCCAAGTTCGCCGATGCCGCTGGTCTTGGACAGAATGGTATTGGTTTCGCGATTCATCTCCTGCAGCAGAAAATCCACCTTCTTGCCGACTTCGCCGCCGGCATCAAGGATCTGGTCGAGCTGCTGGGAATGGATCTGGAGACGGGCGATCTCCTCGCTGATGTCGCCGCGGTCGGCGAGGAATGCGGCTTCTTGCGCGATCCTCTGCGGTTCGATGCCGGATGTCCCCAGCAACTCGCGCAGCCGCTCTTGAATGCGGCTCTGCAGTGCGGGAATCGCTTGGGAGCGGACTTGTTCCATTTCCTTGGAGCCGACCTGGATGGATCGGTTTTGTTCGCGAAGCAGGCGGGCCAGCTCGGCGCCCTCGCGCTCGCGAAACTGATTGAGGACGCCGATGGCTTCTTCCAGAACCACCAGAATGGCACCTTCGAGAGCCGAATCGTGCTCTGCTTCCGCGGGCTGCGCCGAACATTCCCGGAATGCGCAGCGCCTGGTTCAAATCGGGCTGGACATTCTCCCCTTGCCCCCCTTGCGCGCCTTGCTCGGCCGCAGCCTGCCGGAACGCCGCCAGATAGGTCCGAAAGAGCGGTATGTTTAATCCGCCGCCTGCGATGTCGCTTGAGGAAATCACCGAACAGCGGATGTCCACATGGCCTCGCAAAATGGCGCGCTTCATGGCCGCGCGCATGCGCCGCTTCGAACGCGTTCAGCTCCGATTCCAGGTGAAAATGCAGATCCAGGCCGCGATGATTGACGCTCTTCAGGCTGATGGTGATTTCGCCGAATTTGGTGGTTTTACGAACACGAGCGAACCCGGTCATGCTCCGAATGGGCGCGCTCATGGATTGACGAGAGGGTCGCTTTCGAGGAATTGGAGCTCGTACAGCCGCTGGTAGACGCCGCCCTTGTTGACCAGTTCCTCATGCGTGCCAATTTCGGCGATGGCTCCGCGGTCCAGCACGACGATTTTATTGGCGCGGCGGATGGTGGAGAGCCGATGGGCGATCACGATCACGGTGCGATTGGTCATGAGGGTTTGCAGGGCGCGCTGGACCAGGATTTCGGACTCACTGTCCAGATGCGAGGTAGCTTCATCCAGAATCAGGATGGGCGCGTTCTTGAGCAGCGCCCGGGCGATCGCCAGCCGTTGGCGCTGGCCGCCGCTCATTTTGACGCCGCGCTCGCCGATGATGGTGTCGTAGCCTTCGCGACATCCGCTCGATGAACTCGTCGGCCAGGGCATTGCGGGCCGCCTCGCGAATTTCGTCCTCCTTGGCCTTGGGGCGGCCGTAGCGAATATTGTTCGCGACGGTATCGTTGAACAGGAACGTCTCTTGCGCGACCATGCCGATTTTGTCGCGCAGCGAAGCCAGCGTGAGGTCGCGAACGTCCTTGCCGTCGATCCGAATGGCGCCGCCGGTCACATCATAGAAACGGGGCACTAAATTGGCGAGCGTGGTTTTTCCCGCGCCGCTGGGGCCGACCAGTGCGATGCACGTCGCCGGCCCGCACTTCCAGATCAACCTCCTTCAAAGAAAATCCGTTGGGCGCGTTGGGATACCAGAAACTGACGTGATCGAGCAGCGATCGAATCTTGGAATTTGCTCAACTTGGCCGCGCCGGGCTTTTCGCTGATTTGCTGTTCGCGATCCAAATACTCGAAGACTTTCTGAGAAGCGCCCAGGGCCTGCTGAAAAATATTGTGGATGCCGGTGAGCCGCTTGACGGGCTCATAGAGCATGAGCAGCGCGATCACGAAGCTGGTGAATTCGCCGGCCGTCAATGCGCCGCTTTTGATGCGCAAGCGCGCGTAGGTGAGCAGCCCGACGATGGTAATCGCGCCGAAAAATTCGATGAGCGGCGAAGAAAGCGCCTGCTGGGCCACGTAGCGGAGATTGCTCCACTTGAGCTGGTCGGCCGCGAGCAGGAAGCGGTTCGATTCGACATCCTCGGCGCCAAACGATTTCACCACCTGATGGCCGCTGATGGTCTCTTGCAGAATCTCATTGAGCTCGGCGGCGTCGTCCTGCGCGCGGCGAGTGGTGCGGCGGATGAGTTTGCCGATGCGAGCCGTGGGGATCAATACGAAGGGCAGCAGCGTAAGGCTGCCGAGTGCGAGCAGCCAGTCCTTTTGGATCACGACAAAGAGCAGGAAGACTACCGAGAACGACTGGCGCAGCCAATCGGCCAGCATGTGCGAAGTGGCCACCTGGATTTTTTCCAGATCGATCATGATGGACGACATCACGCGGCCGGTGGAATTGGATTCGAAGAAATGCGCGTCCTGCCGCAGCACGCGATCGAAGACCGTTTGGCGCAGGTCGGTGACGGCGGAGAAGCCGACATAGTTGATGAAGTAGTTGCCGAAATAATCGCACAGGCCCTTGAGCATGAACGTGCGCGAGAATCGCGACCGCGACCATGCTCCAGACGTTATGGATTCCGGAGGGGACGAAGTTCTGCAGATATACGGTGCGATTGAAGCCGGGGATGGTGAAGAGCGCGACCGGGGAGTCGGGCGTATCGGGTTTCAGCACGCGATCGAAGACTGGCCCGATGAGGACCGCCGTGAATCCTTGCGCCGCGCCCACCGCGGCCATAAGAACTACCGAGAGCAAAAGCGCTGCGTAGTAGGGCCGAACGTAGAACAGGAGCCGGCGGAATTCGTTCATCGGGGTTGAGGCATGGCCAGCTTTTCTACGGCGCTGATTACTTGCGAGGGTGGAATGGATCGGATGCCTTCCGGACTCGCGAGCACGACGGATGGGGTCCGCCAAGGACGCCAGATTTCAGGATCGGAAGATCCAAACAACACGACCACGGGCAATCCGAAGGCTGCCGCCATGTGGGCTGGTCCGCTGTCGTTTCCAATGAAGAGCGTCGCCGAGGCGAGCAGCGACTTGATCTCTTCGAATGACGCGCCAGCGCGGGTTGGATACTGGCCGAACTCTGCGAGGGACTCGCCCGGTCCGGCGATAAAAACCGGCTCGATGCCGAGTTGTTTATCGAGGTGCTCGCGCCACTTCGAGGAAATGAGCCGCGGGCCAAGTCTTATCGGCCGCCGAAGCCCTGGGATGGAGCACGGCGTAAGGCCTGGAGCGCGGTTGCCGGATTTGCAAACAGGCGCGCGCGGGGGATATCGGATTGCGGCACGCCCAGGAAGAACATGGCGGAAGCCAGATGCTCGGCGGTGTGAACGATGCGATTCACCTCAAGGATTTCCTGCGCGCGCGGAATGCGGACATTGTACAGAAGCCGGAAACGAAAATGGCCAAAACCGGCGCGCCAGCGGGAGCGCGAGGCCAGCATGAGCCGCACGCTGGTTGCTCCGCCGTGGAGGTTGAGCGTGAGGTCGGGACGCCAACGGGCGATCTCGCCGGCGCTGGGAGAGAGGATCGCGCTGACGTCGGGGTTGTCCGTGAAGACCGGCGCGAAGCGGTCTTCGACCACGATCGCGATCTTCAGATCCGGACGGGCTTGCTTCAGCAAACTAAGGGCGGGCGTGGTGAGCACGCAGTCACCCAGGGACCGCAAACGGATCACGGCCAGCCGTGCGTCCGGCTTCAGTCGTTCTAGGACGTTTGTCATTTCGAAAGAGCCGTTTACTCTTCGATTTTCGCTTCGTCGATCAGCATTACGGGAATATCGTCACGAATCGGGTAAACTCTTTTGCACTGAACGCATTTCAAGCCGCTCTCATCCGGCTTCAACTCGAGCGGAGCCTTGCACAGAGGACAGACAAGAATATCCAGCAGGTCCTTGCTGATCGCCATGACTTGCTCTAGTGTATCAACTGCTCGCGCAAGCGTGGTCGAGTCTAGAAGGTGAAACGGAGCTGAAATTCCATACGGCGGTTATTCGCGCTCTCAGCGAATGCGCCGAAGCCGCCGGCCACGCTATTGGATTGGCCGAACAAGGGCGAGGTAATGATCCCGTTGACGGGGCCTGGATTGACGTGGTTCAGGATATTGCGGCCTTGCAAGGCCAGGGTGAGATTGTAGCGTTTCCCGGTGTTGCCGGCGCCGCCGCCGAAGAATCCGGGACCTCCGCCGCCTGGTCCGCGCGGGCCTCCGCCGACCACCCCGGGGACCACCACCTCCTCCGCCGCCTCCGCCTCGCGGTCGAGGAGCGCCTGTATCTTCCCTGGATTTTCCGAAGCCCCAGGTCCGGGCCACTCGCAGGTTGAAGTTAATGCTGCCGGGACCGCGCCCGTAGTTGCGTCCTAAGAGGGTCTCGCCCGGTTGCGGGTTGGGGTTGAGATACAGGCCGTCGTAATAAATGATTCCGGGACCTGGCCCGCTGGCGATCGCGGGCCGCGCGGTGGTCAGTATGGTTGTGCCGTAGGGATCGGTTCCGGTCTCGATGTTGAAGGGCGCGCCCGAATTCATCAACAGGAACGGGGCGAGTTGTATGCCGCTCGACTGTCGTTATGGTGCCGCCGATGAACGCCCGATGGCGAATGTCCAGCGAAGAGGGCCCGTATTCGCCGGCCATGCTGTAGGGATTGGCTGGCAAGCTATTGATGCCGTCGGTGTTGCTCTTGGCATGGCCATACATATAAAAGCCGTTCAAGGAAATATTGCGGTTGAGCTGCGATCGGACGTTGGTGATCAATTGGTTCTGGTTATAAATCCCGGAGGATTCCACCAGCAGAATGGGTCCTACGTTGCCGTAGGGAAAGACTCCGGTCCCGGGCGTCGTGAATGTTCCCGGCAGCGGCGCGTTGATATCGGCCGAGCGGAGTTCGTGCATCCCGTGCGAGACCACAAACGATTCTGAAATGGTCGTGTTCTTGGGTAATTGCCGCTCCACCGTGAGCGCGGACTGCATAATATAAGGCGTGCGCAGGTTGGAAGCGAGCTCCTCGGTGGTGTGCGCGGGGACGATGCCGGTGGTTGAGAGCAGCGTCTGAAGAGAAGGGAGAACTGGTACAACATTGCCGGTGCTGTCGAGGGAATAGGTAAAGGGCAGCTGGACCGCACCGGCTTCGAACTTGTATTGTGGCTGAGAGTCCAAGCGCGCGATGTTTTCTATATTCGTTTCGCTGAAGCGGTCATAAAAGATGCCGAATCCGCCGCGGAATACCGTTTTCGGCCTGGGGTTGTTCTTGCTCTGACCCGGCGCCCAGGCAAAGCCGAAGCGCGGCGCCCAATCATCGTGATCATGGATATTGGTCTGCGTTTCGTACCGCAGCCCAAGGCTAAGCGTGAGGTTGGGCTTGACGCGCCAGTCGTCGCCTACGAACGCTCCCACGTCGATCTGGTGAATGCTCACCAGCGGGTTCCCGGTCGTAATGGTGATTTGAGACGGTCCGGCGAGTCCTTGCAGGGCCTGCTGGTAGAGCTGGATGGAAGTAAGGCAGCTGGAATCGCTCGGCTCGCACTGGCCGCCGAACGTGAAAGTTCCGCCATTGGCCTGGAAGTTATCGATGGTGACCGCGCGCGTCCGCACACCGAATTTCCAGGTATGCGCGCCACTGGTTACGGTGGTATAGTTTTGCAGTTCGTAGTGATTTTCGGTATCGGTGATGCGTCCCGGCTGGACGCCGCCGCCGTTAAAGGAACCCTGTACGTTGATGCCGGGGAGATTGAAGTTTGGGGTTTGATCGGCTTCCGTATGGTAGAGCTGGAAGCGCGTCTCGTTGATCACCTTCGTGCTGAGAACGGCGGTCTCAATTACTTGAACGGTATGATCGGTACCAATCCCATACTGACCAATGGTCGCCAGGTTAAACTGCCCGATGCCCTGATCGTTCACCGCATTGCGGGTGTAGCCGTAACGTAGCGTCAGGGTGTTGTTCTTGCTGAGCTGATAGTCCACGCGCGGACTGATCCGCAGCCGGTTCTGGGGCGCTACCACCACTTGATTGAACGGCGTGATGGCGAAGGTGCTGGGGTTGACCGTGACGGCATCGATGATGCTTCCGCTATCGATATCGCGGTCGGCAAAATCGAGAAAAAAGGAAGATTTGCTGCTCAGCGCGCCACTCAAGGAGCCGTTGTACTGTTGCTGCATCAGGGGCGACTTTTCCGCGGCGTACGGATTGCGCGAATTGAAAACGTCGTTGCCCTCCTGGACGTTGAAGTTCCCGTGGAACTTGTCGGTGCCGGGCTTGGTGAGTATCTCGATGCGGCCGTAGCCGAGCTTGTCGAACTCAGGCGAAAACGGGTTCTGATTGATGCGGACCTCGCGGATGGCATCTTTATTGGGCAGCGTGCCGCCGGTGAAACCATCGATGTAAATCTGGCCCCCGCTCGGTCCGGCCGAGGGTCCGGCCAAGGCTTGCAGGTCGGCTTGCAGGTCGTCGGGATCGTCGGAAAGCGCGTCCAAATCGGCGCCGCGGAGTACCAGCACTCCCGCGTTTTGCGACGGGTCGACGCTCAGCATCGGGCCGGGATTCTCCTGTACCGTGACTTCTTGCTTCTCGGCGGCAACGCGCAGTTGCAGATTCAATGCGATGGCTTGCGGGCCGCTCGGAATGTTCACCGTCGCCGGTTGGGCCTGCTCCAGGCCGGGCGAGGATGCCTGTACCGTGTATTGGCCGGATTGAAGGCCGGTAATCGAATAGGAACCGTCGTCGCCGGAAGTGGCGGATTTCACGGGCCCAGCGGAGTTCGAAACCGTCACGCGAGCGCCGGGAATCACCGCGCCGGACTCGTCGGTGATCGCGCCGTGCAGGCTTCCACTCGGCTGGGCATAAATCGCGAGCGCCGAGCTCAAGAGCAGTATCACCGCCGCGATGGGCTTTAACATTCTTTGTTTTTTCCTATTGCTCCGGGACGCCTACGTCCAGGTTCCAGGAACCCAGATTGACTTGCCCGCCCGTGCGGGGAGCGGCTGCGAGGAACGGTTCGACGCCCGCAACTAACGCGATCGCCGTTACAGTGGAACCTTCGGCCTTGGAGCCGGAAACAATTAGCGCATCACCCTTCTTCAACTCGGCCAACATCAACTGGGGCGCGCGCTCGAGCACCTGCTGCAAATCCGCGCCGGCGCCGAAGCCGCCCCGTCCTCCGGGACCGCCAAATCCGCCTCGGCCCGCACCTCCAGCTGTATCGCCACCAGCACCACGGCCCTCCGGCGCGCCCGCGCGACCTGCAGCGCTCGAATCTCCACCCGGCCGCATTCGCCGCGCCAGTGCCGCCGCCATGGTTTCGGGCAGACGGCGCAGCATCGAATTTGGATTGGTTTTGATGGTCACGTTTTTCTTGGTCTGAAGGTCCGTTGCTTGCAGTTCACCGGCGGCCAGATCGATGGAGTTGACCGTTACAGCGATGGCCTGGAACGATCCTGAGACCAATTCTTCCGCTTTATAATGCGTTCCGTCTTCGCTCTTATTTCCAAGCGCGCGGACGGCGTCGCCCGGCTGGAGCTCCGCAAACGAGCCAGGCTTGGCATCGGCGAAGCGCACCGATCCGGCAGCGTACCGGCGGAAGGCAGCGGCCGAGGCGTCGATCACGATGTCTTTCGCATCCCGGCCATGCGTGTTAATGGTGATTTCTTTGGAATCGGCGTTGAGGGAAACGATGGTTCCCGCGATTCCGCGCTGCTGCCAATCGGCCCGATCCTGGGCCTGCTTCTTGGCGATGTCGGCCTTTGTCATGATGACGACAGTCCTGGCCGGGAGTGTCTTGGAGCCTTCGGGAAGCGGCCCTCGAGCCAGCAGCCGGTCGCCCACCGAAACGTCGGACAAGCCGATCTTTTCCGCCTTCTTGAGATCCTTTTCGCCCAGTGGGAGCCGGAAGTACGAGGTGGCATCCGACAGCGTCACCGTGTAGGTGGACCCGTCATCGCCCTTTACCGTTAGGGTTTTAGCGGCCGAATCCGCGGCCGTGATCTCGCCGATGAGCGACTTATTGGCGGGCGTCTGGGCGCTCGCGATGGCCAGCGCCAAAAGAATGCAGCATCCCCGCATAAACTCCATGATCGCATTGGCGTTCGTGGCCTGAATCTGGTTACCGGAGAACTGTCAAGAAAGGTAAACGGCGGCGCCGTTTGCAGCAGCGGTCTTCTTCTGGTTCGGGCCAGGCGCACCGATCGGAGAGTTGCGGCGGCGCGCTATTCTTCCTTCACCACGCGCACAGTGATCTCGGCGGGAACCTCGCGGTGCAGCCGGATGGTCACCTTGAACTCGCCCAGCGTTTTGATGGGCTCGTCGAGGACGATCTTGCGACGCTCGATGGTGTAGCCCTGCTGCTCGAGCGCGTCGGCGATATCCTTCGAAGTGACCGAGCCGAAGAGCTGGTCGTTCTCGCCGGCCTTTTGCGCGATCGTCACCGAAACGTCGGACATCATTTTGGCGAGCTCGCCGGCATCGGAAACCAGTTTCGCCTCGCGGCGCAGATGCCCCTGGCGTTCCTGCTCGACGATCTTCTTATTTGAGTCGGTGGCCGCCACCGCCAGACGCTTGGGCAACAGGAAATTACGCGCGTAACCCGACGTCACTTTTACCACCTGGCCGCGCGTGCCCAGTTTGTCGACATCTTCTCGCAAAATAACATCCATGACGTCTCCCTATATCGCCGATGCGAACGGAAGCAGCGCGATGTTGCGCGCCTGCTTGATAGCCTCGCTCAAGCGCCGCTGGTGCGGAGTGCACACGCCCGAGATGCGGCGCGGCACGATCTTGCCCCGCTCGGAAATGAAGGAGGACAGCATCCGCACGTCCTTGTAGTTGATGTCGTCGATCTTCTCGACGCAGAAACGGCACACCTTCTTGCGCCGGAAATATTGCTTCTTGGTCGCCATCGCCTTGTCGCCGCCGGTGGGCCGCTGCGATGCGCTGATGGGACGTCCACCACCTCTTGTTTCAGCCATATTATTTTCCTCTTGCCTGCTGCATCATCATTTCTTGACGGCCGCCGGCGCTATTTCTCGACCGGCGTCGGCGCACCGGGCATGGGCGCGCCAGGCCGGGGTCCTGCCGGCTCGGCAATTCCAGCCATAATATGCTCGGCCGACGGCAGACTCGGCGCCGCCACCGACATGCGCGGGCTTGCGGGCAGCGCGTTTTTCCCGGTCTTTTTTGCGCTTTTCGATTTTCTTCAGCTTTTCGTCGACGCGCACGGTAAGGAACTTCAGCACTGAGTCCGCGACACGCAGCCGCCGCTCCAACTCCCTGACTGTTTCCGGTTTCGCAGTGAACTGCAGCAGCACGTAAAAGCCTTCATTGCGCTTCTGCACGCGATAAGCGAGCTTGCGGACGCCCCATTTCTCGGACTTGTCCACGTTCCCGCCCTGGCTGGCAATTTGGGTGGTTAACTGTTCGATCAACTGATCGATTTCTTCTTCCGGCGCATCCGGCCGGATGATAAATAGCTCTTCGTAAATTCTCATTCTTCCTCGTTTAAGCCTGGGGCGCGACGATTAAATTTCGCCATGGACTTTTCGACGCCTTCAGCGATTATGGACTCGACCGCTTGCGACCCATAGTCGAGCAGCTCGTCCAATTCCTCCCGATGCGCCCGCGTCAACTTCGCGAGCACAATTTGAGCGCCGTCCTTTTCGCGACGGCCTCCATGAACCCCCAGGCGAACCCGGGGAAAGTCTTCCGTGCCTGCGTTGCGAATCACCGAATCGATACCGCGATGGCCCGCCGCCGAGCCTCGAGGCCGGATTCGCAACGACCGCCAGGGCAGATCCAATTCGTCATAAATCAGAATCAAATCCCCCGGCGAAATCTCATGTTTCACCAGCAGCCCATTGACCGACTCGCCGCTGATATTCATGAACGTCTGCGGCTTGGCGAGCAGCACCTTCTTGCCCGCCACCGTTCCCTGTCCCACGAGCGCCATCGAATCCTTGCGCCCGACCTTAATCCCGTTCCGCTCCGCTAACCGGTCCACCACCAAAAAACCCAGGTTGTGAGCCGTAAATTCGTACTTTTCTCCGGGATTCCCGAGCCCAACGACCAGCTTGTCGAACTCGCCAGCCATGGGGCGCGCTCCGGATGTTTACTTCTTCTTTCCCTTTTCGCCTTCCGCCTTCGCCTCCGCTTCGCCTTCTTCTTCTTTCTTGCCCTTCTTGATGACTTCCGGTTCGGCCGGCGTAGCGGCAACGGCACCCTCGGCGGGAGCAACTTCCTCTTCCGCCTTCAAAGCGACCACGTGCGCGATCACCTGATCCGGCAGGCTGACCAGTTTGACCTCGCCACCGAGCGGGATTTCGCTGGCGCGCAGATGCTGGCCGATCATCAGTTCTGTGACGTCGATGGTATAGAGTTCGGGAATCTCATCCGGAAGACACTCGATCTCGATTTCGCGAGTTACAACTTCGAGCAAACCACCCTGAATTTTGACACCCTTCGGCTCGCCCGTGGTTTGGACGCGGATTTTGACGCTAATTTTTTGGGAAAGGTCGATTCGCTTCAAATCGACATGCAGCAAGTTTTCGCGAACCGGGTCGTTCTGCCAATCCACGATCATGGCCGGAGTATCTTCGAGACCCTGAACGGAGAGATTGAAGATCGTATTGTGCCCGGTGCCGCTATGCAGGATCTTGTTCAGCTCTCGCGGGTTCACTGAAATCGGTACGGCATCGCGTTGGGCGCCGTACAATACGCCGGGCGCCATACCCTTCACGCGCAGACGGCGAGCTTCGTTCTTGCCGCGCGTCGAACGCGGTTCCGCGGTAACTGTAATTTCTTTCCTCATCTCGTTTCACTCCCGCAGGCGCGCCTGCATTGTTTCATCTCCATGGAAACTATAATTTCTTGATCTAGATAAATAGGGTGCTTACCGAACCGTCCTCGTGGATGGACTGAATCGCCCGCGCCAGCAGCGGCGCCACCGAGAGCGTCTTGATGCGGCAGCATCGCATCGCCTCTTCGCGCAGCGGAATGGAATTGGTTACGACCACTTCCTGAATTTGCGACTGTTCGATGCGCCGCACGGCTTCGCCCGAAAGGACCGCGTGCGTGGCGCAGGCGGTAACCGTGAGCGCGCCCTGTTTCAAGAGCGCTTCGGCGCCCTTGACCAACGTCCCGGCCGTATCGATCAAGTCGTCCACAATCAAACAATGCTTCCCTTCGACGTCTCCGATGATGTGCATCACCTCGGCGACATTCACATCCGTACGGCGCTTATCAATGATCGCCAACGGCGCGTTCATGTGTTTCGCAAACGCTCGCGCACGCTCCACGCCGCCCGCGTCGGGCGAAACCACCGTCATATCCCTGCGTCCGATGGAATCAAAATATTCCAGCATCACCGGCGCGGCAAATAGGTGATCCACCGGAACATCAAAAAAACCCTGGATCTGAGCCGCGTGCAGGTCCAAAGTGAGCACACGATCCGCCCCGGCTCGCTGAATCAGATTGGCAATCAACCGCGCGGAAATCGGCATGCGCGGCTTGTCTTTCCGGTCCTGCCGCGCATACCCATAATAGGGTAACACTGCCGTGATGCGCTCCGCCGATGCGCGCTTGAGCGCGTCGATCATCAAGAGCAGCTCCATGATGTGGCGATCCACGGGCGTGCAGGTGGGCTGCACCGCGAAAACGTCGGCGCCACGAACATTCTCCAGAATCTGAAGCCGGATCTCGCCGTCGGAAAAAGGCTCCACTTCCGCCGAGCCGAGCGGGCACCCGAGCGACGCGCAGATCTTCGCCGCCAACGACGGATTGGCGTTGCCGGTGAAAATTTTCAGTTGCTCAAATCTCATTCTGCGTACCGGTCTTGGGGCGGCCATGTTTTACGATCCGATGAAATTTCCAATTGCCGCCTCCATTGCGCACGATAGCGGCTCCGGCTCACCGTATTTACACGATGAACCTGATCTTTATCGAACTCTTTTCGAAACCACTGCTCCGCGCGGTCGCGAAGTTGCGGGGTTGGGAACATTCCGAAAATTGCGGACCCGCTCCCGCTCATCAGCGCCGGCCGAGCCCCGAGTTCCAGGAGCTTTCCCTTGATCGATTTTAATTGAGGATGTCGGCTAAATACAACAGCTTCGAAGTCATTCCGGAAACTTAAATCGGGTCCCCGGCCGGATTCGGCGAATTGCCACGTCGCGGCCGTAAATTCGTGGAGGGTCGCGCGATCGGCCGAGCGGGCCGGTTTCCGCTTGAGCGCACGGTACGCGTCCGGGGTAGAAGAGTGAATCGGGGGCGTGATGAGCAACGCCGGCTGGTTCCTAACATCAGGCAATGGATAGAGTTCCGTCCCTCGACCCAGGCCGGCCGCGGCCCCGCCGAGCAGAAAAAACGGGACGTCGCTGCCTAGCTCCTCGGCCGTCTCCAGCAGCTTTTCGAGCGGCACCGGCTTGCCGATCAGGACCGGCAGGGCGAGCAGTACGGCGGCGGCATTGCTCGACCCACCTCCCAGTCCGCTGCCCAGGGGAATCCGCTTGGTGAGCCGGAATCGGAAGCGGCCGGTGGCCCGCGCCAACCCCAATACGCGATCTGCCGCTTTCACAACTAAATTTTCTGGAATGTCTACGTTGGACTGAATCTCGATGCGCGTACGCCCGCGCTGGTATTCGACCTGGATGGTGTCGGCCAGTGAGATGGTCTGGAAAATGGTCCGAAGCTCGTGAAAACCATCGGGCCGCTTGTGAAGGACGCGCAGGTCGACATTTATCTTTGCGAGGGAACGAACCCGCAGCGCGTCGGGCATTAGTAATGCACGAGCGAAAATACGTCGAAGCCGTTCAGCTTCTCGCGTCCTTTGAGGGCGTCCAGTTCGAGGATGAATCCGAGGCCGGCGACTTTACCGTGCAGCGTTTCCACCAGCCGTGCGACCGCCCCGGCGGTTCCACCCGTCGCCAAGACGTCGTCGATGATAAGGACGCGCTGACCCGGCGTGATGGCGTCCCGATGAATTTCCAGCACGTCGGTGCCGTATTCCAGAGCGTATTCGATGCGTTCCCGATCGGCCGGAAGCTTCTTTTGCTTGCGAACCGGAATGAATCCATACCCGAGCGCGTAGGCCACGGCGGGAGCGATGATGAACCCCCGCGCCTCGATTCCCAGCACCAAATCGATCGGGGTCGAACTATAGTGCTGCTTGAGAGAGTCGATGACTTGCTTGAAGCCGGTGGGGTCCTTCAGAAGCGTGGTGATGTCGTAGAAGGTGATGCCCGGCCGGGGAAAATCGGACACTTCACGGATGAGCGCCTTGAGTTGGTTCATCAGGGGAAGTTGACATTGTAACATCCGGCGCCCAGTGCGGGTTCCGCATGTTCTTACTTCCCAAGGATCACGTCAATACCTGTAAGAATCAGCTCCAACTTAGCGCGTGGCAGTTTCCCCATACGCTCTGCAAAGAAATCGCGATCCAAAGCTACGATCTGAGAGACGTTGGCGACGGAATCTTTTGGCAGCCCGGTCAGGCGACTCGACAGCGAGACATTTCCTGGCGCATCCGCCCAGCGAAGATTGCTGGTCAACGGGATGACTACGATGGTCGCGATGCGGCTCCGGTTTAAGGCGTCGCTTTGGACAACCACAACCGGTCGTCGGAATCTCGGCCCCGATCCTGTTGGAGCGGGCAGATCGGCCCACCAGACCTCGCTTTGCGAGATTACCACTCGGTTCGTTCTAGAAGGCGGCGGGCGGCTACTGTAACGAACTCATCTTTCGATTGCCCCAGATCGAGACCAACCTGATCCATTGCATCGGTGACCTCTTCCGGAGCGTGACGGGCTAAGTACTCCCGAACAGCCTCGCTAAACAACTGACTCCGCGACTTTTTTGTAAGCCGCGCGAGCCGTTCGGCGCCTCGAAAAACCTCATCCGGAATGGACACGGCCGTTTTCATACCATTAGTCTAACCGGCCGGCGCGAATTAGTGAGAAGAGGACGTTTAGCCGCGGTGGAAATATCCGCCGGCCAGCTCGGGCTTGGCGTCGATGGCCAGTGTCCAGTAGGAGCGGGCTTGATCTTCGCGGCCGATGGCTTTCAGCACATGGCCGAGATTCAGAAGAGCTTCAGGGAACTCGGGGCGTTCGTTCAGTGCCTCGCGATAGAGCATGGCAGCCTGTTCGTTCTTACCCAGCTTATGCGACAGCAGCGCGCTGTTGTAGAGCACTTCGGCGGTCTTTTCGCCGAGCTCCTGCAGGCGGATGTGATAGCCCAGAGCTTCTTCGGAATAATCGCGATCCAACGCGATGGCGGCCAGCCCTCGCAGAGCTTCAATGCAGCCAGGCTCGCGATCCACCAGGCGGGAGAGCACTTCGCGCGCGGCATCGTGGTCGTTCAGCTTCCATAAAGCCATGCCCAAGTTCAGCTCGGCCTCGCGCCAGCTCTTGCGCTTCTCCAGGCAGGATTTGAAAGCGCCGCTCGCAGCCGTGTAATCGCCGCGCCGCAGCTCGAGATAGCCCAAGCGAAATTCAGCTTCGGCAAACTCGGGATGCAGCAGGACGATCTTGGCATAAATCCGCTCGGCTTCGTCAAAATCGCCTTGTTGCTCGCGCACCCAGGCCAATTGATACTGCAGATCGCTACGCTCGGGCGCCTGTTCGACGGCTCGCTCGAACGCTACGCGAGCGCTGGTCAAATCTCCAATTTCCAGGTACACCGCACCCAGCTGGATGTGCGCGTGCGCCGAATCCGGCCGGATCGCGCGAGCGCGTACATAGGCCTGAATAGCGTCGTTGAAATTGCCTTGCCGTTGGCAGGCGAGTCCCAGGTTAAACCAATGTTCGAACTCTTTGGGAGCAATCTGGGTCAGCTTCGCGCAGAAACGCTGGGCCGCATCCACGTCGTTGCGGGCAAAGGCCGCGGCCGCCAGGCTTTCGAGCGCTACCGGGTGATCCGGGCGCAGCGACAAAAGCTGCTCGGCGTACTTGCGCACCGTCTCGTAATCTTTCTTCTGCAGACCCAGGCTGATCAAGTTGAGGAGCGCGGGCTCGAAGTCGGGCGTCAACTGAAGAATCTTGTCGTAGATCGCCTTGGCCTCATCGAAGCGCCACAACAACTGGAGCGATACGGCCTTGCCGAACAGCCCCGGTTGATAAGACGGATCCGACGCGAGGCATTCGTCGAAAATCTTGATGGCTTCCGAATAGTCCTTCTGATGCAGCGTGCAGACACCGATGGAGGCCTTCGCTTCCAGCCAGCCCGGGTTCACCGCCAGGGCGCGCTTGAAATGGGGGATGGCTTCCTCGGTCCGGCCCAGATTCTGCAGCGCGATGCCGCAGTTGAACGAGATCTGAGCATCGCCCGGCTCGATCTCCAATGCCTTGGAGTAGCTTTTCCAGGCTTCCTCAAAGCGGCCCAACTCTAATTGGAGATACGCCCGAGCCGCGAAGACTTCGGCCGTCTGGCTGCCGGTCTCGAGCGCCAGGTCCAGATCGCTCAGCGCGTTTTCCGATTGACCAGCCAGGTGATGCGTAACGGCTTTCGCCAGCGCGCTGGTTATTTCATTAATGTTTGCTTTTTCTTTTGTAAGCGGGGCGACTTTGCCGAAATCATCCTTGATCATTTCAATTTCTCCTCTCACTGGCTGGCAATCATGCCGTTCAGCTGTTTCGCGTATTCCATCGGCGGAATCGTGGTAGTACTTGAGGGTTATGCCAGCGTAATTTCGCTGGATTCGTTCGCTTGAATCACTGGCGCAAGCCGGAGCGTGTGGATAACGCGCCCGCCTTCACGCAAACGAGGAGCCCAAATGTTGCGGCGGATGTAGGAGTTGATGGTTCCATTCCAAACCGCCAGGCCGCTCGACAGCGCGATGATAGGGGCCGGCGCTTCCACGGATTTGGGATGCGGAAGTGTTTCGGCGACCATCCCGACAAACGGATCCGGATTTTGCGCGGGTGGCTTGCTGCCTCGAAATGCCGTATTGAAATCCACCGGAAGAAGTTCAATAGAGGAAACTGGCACAACCACCGTTAGCCGCGCGCATGCGCCTTCGGCCGAGGGTTCGCGCTCAATGAGGATCGCTGACGATTCACCGAGGAGCACGCGGCCGCGGAAGGGACCGTCGGTCGGCGCATTCCATAAAATCGCGGTCCCGCGCGTTTGCACGCCAGTATCGCTCGCAACCTCGATGGTGGGCATCGCCAGATGGAAGCCGCGGAAGGACTGCCACAAGATTGTCAAGGCGTGCCAGGGCCGCGGCGAAGGCTGGACCAGTTCTCTCAGAGCCTGTTTCGGACGGCGAACCTCGCTCGAACTTCCGGCTTGCAGCTCGAACGGAATGTATGCGGCGCTGCTGGACAATGGTTCGGATGGCCGAAGCCACGGAGCGCTCCAAACTTTGGTCTCGATGCGCGGCTCGGCCAGGACTGGTGGAGGCAGAGTAAGCCTGCCGCCCGGAGGACGCCTGCTTCGGTCCGCTTGGCCGGATTGGAGCGAAAGAAGGAGAGCGGCTGGTCCCTCAGTCTGCGGACCGCAAATCTTGCCGAACTTCGCGCAATAGACCACCGTCGCCATCTGCTCCTTGGGAGCAAACTGCGAAAGCACGATGCGCTCGACCGCGGCGTCAACCGGCTCAATCAGGAACCCGAACGGCTGGCCTTCCGCCCGTCCGGTTTTCTTCTTATCAAAATCGGCCGGCGGGATGCGATCGACGATGCCCACCGAGGGCGGCACCGGCTCGGCTGCACGACCGGCTCCGGTTTTTTCGCCGCTCGGTCGGGACTGCGGAGCCAGCCACAGCGGCAGAGGTCCGCACATCGTGATGGGTTCAGAGGGGGGATCGATAGTCAATTGCATAAGATACCTAGGAAGAGTCAGGCCGTAAGGTGGAACATCGGTAGAATTTGTGCGTTTCTGTAGAACTCGGGCATAGGATAGTTCCTCCTGAATTGAGGTGCCGCGCGTCAGTGGCCGAACTTGGCCTGTAACTCCCCGGTCCGCCCAGCTAAGGTTTCCTTCCTATGTCGTAGGGCGGGACTTGCCGACGATCTTATATATGCGTAGGTGAATTCATCTCAATGGGTCAACGTGTTGAGCTGAGCAGCTCAGCCCTCGGATTCTTAGCTGTGAATGCAGGCTTCAACAGAGCCGTGAGTCCGGAACTTAAGCGGCGCGGCAGGTTGGGATTCTTGAAACGGCGGAACTTCTAAATGCAGTGCTTGTATTGCGGCGCAAAACTTGGCGCGCTCTCATCCAAGGAATTCTGCAACAAGAAACACCAGGAGCTCTTTCGCGAGCAAGAAGCGCAATTATCCATTCAGCGCCTCAAGGAAGCATTCAGCTTCGCCGGTTCGCCCACTTCGAAATCACGCGCCGGCACGTCCGTGCTGGATTCTCCGAGCAGCGAAATCCCGCCCGACCCCGAATTTACTTCTCAGGATCCACACGGGAGGCTACTGGAGGCGCCTGCCAGCCGGACGCGCCCCGAACCGCCGCGCCCCGAAACGCCGCGCCCCGAAACGCCGCCCGCGAATCCGAATGTCATCTACTGCGGCCCTGCCTCGGAGCAACGCGATACGCCGCCGAACGCCGGGTTTGTCACCGCGGATGAGCCCAAAGCAACGTTCCGTTTACCCTTCTACGTGCGGCGTCCCGAGGCCGGAGAGACGGCCGTTGAAGCCGGAGTGGCCGACTTGGTTCCGCAGGTTGTGGGCGAGGCGGAGGGGAGAACCGGGTTCGGCCCGGTCGCGTGCCTGACCAGCGGTCGATATTTGCACCGTCGGCCAGCCCGGACATTCGGTCCCCAAGCCGTCGCTGGAGTCGCTTTACGAACAACTGCGCAGGCCGATCGAAGATCAGATCCGAAAGCTCGCATTTCATGTTGCGGACGTTCCCGACGCGGTGCTCGAGGCGGGACTCATCGAGAGAAGCCGCGAGATTCCGGTGGGGACGAATCGGGAGAGCGCGGAACTACCGATCGCGGCGGCTCCCGAGCCAACGCAAGAACTGCGGCCCCTGGCTCTTCGGCCGCGCGATCCTGAACTTCAGCGAGCCTTTGCGCCCATCGACCTGGCTGCACTCTCCATCGGTCCTGGAGTCGGCTTCAGCATGCCGGCTATGGGAGCGCTCCCGGTTGAAGCCGAGCGGCTCACTCCAGCGCAAGCCGTTTCAAGCGCTCGAGGGAGCGGAGTGCGCGCTCCACCGGAGAACCTCTGGAGTCGGCTTCCAGCATGCCGGCGATGGAAACGCTCCCGGTTGAAGCCGAGCGGCTGATGCCCATTCCAGCGCAGGGCGCGTTTCAAGCGCTCGAGCGGAGACGGAGTGCGCGCATCCGACACGCGCAGCACACGGCCGCCGACGCCGAGGTACTCGCTCCGGGCAGCGCTCTTCAACTTCAGGTCTCGCTGCGAAACCTCGCGGTCGAGACGCGACCAGCGCCGCTCGCCGCCATCCCGACGCTCGCGTTCACCGCAGAGCCGGAAAAGCTCGAAGCTGAAAGTTACCGCAAGGCGGAGAGGAGCTACGAGGTGCGGCCTCTCGCTCTCCGGCCGCGTGAGGCAGAGCCGCCGCGAGCGGTTCCGCGTCTCCGGGACACCCCACTGGCAAGCCTGCCGGGCATACTGCCGGGCTGCCCCAGGTAGCCATCGCCGCAAGGACGCACGTTGCGCTCGGATTTGCGATAACGCGAGAAACCCACGCTGCACTTCGGAGCGCGTTTCGAACGCTGGTTTCCGGAAACGTCGTGCCGGCGCCACCTCAAAGGACCGCCTCGGCCACGCCCTGCACAGATGCGTCATATCAAAAGCTGCGCGCGAAGCTGCGAATCCCGTCCCGGCCGAACGTTGTTCAATACTCCAAGCTTCCCCTCACCCTCATCGCGCCGCAGGAGTTCGCGGCAAAGGTGGAAGAGCCGCAGCTTAGCGCGCGTCGCGCCTCCGGGCCGATCCACGAAATACGGCCGCCCGCAGGACTGGTCCGCCCCAGGATCCTGGGCCGCCAGACGGCTGAACGCCCGCCCCTGATTGTCCGTTATCCAAAAGTTATCCCGGCGAGCTCACCGGCCTGGGCCGCTACGCGACAGCCCTCGACTTTGGCAGCGCCGCGCCCGTTCCGGCCGTCTTCGGATCTGCCCGTTCGCGAGCTGCCGGCCAAGCTCCTCGCGAGTTGCTTCCAGAGAGCTCGGGCTTCCATCTTGTAGCGCGCCTCTTCCCCTAGCGAAGATGCAGGCCTTTGTGGCGAACTTAGGGGAGCCGGAAACGAAGGCACGCAGCGCCTCCGAGCCGGTTCCTGAAAGAACGATGCCGGCCTGCGAAGTGCGTCCGATGGTCCATCGCCGCCAAGATATTCACCTGCCGGCCGTGGTCGCGCCGCATACCGAAACTGCTGCCGGCCATCCTGCCGCGCACTGGCGGCTCCGCCACCCCAGGTGGCTCTCCCGCGGGCTTCCCAAGTGCTGCTGCGTGCCATTGGACGGTTGAACGCCGCGCTGCCCGGTTCAGGTTTCGAATCCCTCGGCGGCTGAACGGCGGGCGCCCGCCCAGCGCCACGAATCGCGCCATCACGCCAGCAGCGGATTGGTCCGCTCACAAGCTGAAAGGTAAGCCGGTGCAAGTCGAGGCGAGGAAGCTTGCCCTTGACGAACGCGGTGTCTTGCCGGGACAGCCGGAGCTTCCATTCGCGCCGATTTTAGAAACGCTCGAAGGGAAGATGTGCCGCGCATCCGTGCCAACTTTCGAGGCGCAGCCGATAGCCGCCCTTAAGAAACGGAAGATCGATCGGCAGCCCGTGGTCACGGTTTACAGCCAGCCTACTTCTGGCCGAACTGAAACGCCTGACTGTTTCGGGGGCCGGCCCTGGCTACCATCCGCACCAAGAACGCGCACAAGGTTTCGGTTACCGGCCGGGCCGCGCTGACGCCATCCACTATCTTCTTTCCAGGCGCTGCCGGAGGGCGCGCCATCCCTAGAACACACCTGGGCGATGGCTACTACGCAGCTAGGCCCTACAGCGGATGTCTCGAGGCACGTTGCCGGCCGAAGTACGAACTTTATGGCGCAGGCCTCAATTACTCGCGAACAGAGTGCCGGACCAGGTTCGCAATTTGGCCCGCACAATCCCGAATTCCTGGTCGCTCGCTCGGATTGCAGAATCTTTTGCCCACCCCGTCCGCTGCCCTCCTGGGATCCGGAATGGCTCGGGCCGCAACAATTCGTACGATGGTCGTCCTGGATGGAACGCCCCGCCCGGCTTGCGCGCGGAGGTTTTTCCAAGCAAGATCCGGCCGGCGGGAGTCTCACGCTGGCGGCGGCTGGTTCGGCCAGCGGCTTGATTCGCATCGCCGCCTGGACGGAGGCAAGCGAAACCCTCAACCAATCCACGCTGATTTTGCAATTGCCTCGCCGCCAAGGCGATGCGGTACTGGTGCAGATACGTCCTGCTCCCGGCGCCGCCCGCTCCAGCCAACCAAGGGCCGCGAACGGCCGTCCAGACACTGGCAGCTTCCAGTGCGCCTTCAGGCGCAAAGCGCCAAATGCAATGGGTGTCCGTCGCGGTGCCGTGGCGACCGTTGCCCTGAGATTTTCGGCCCGGTGCACCGAGGGATATATATCCAACTAGTCCCTAAAGCATAAGGACCATTCGTTCGATATCTAAGGGGGGCTTATGAGTACCAAAGTGAACAGAAGGCAAAAAGATTCATCCCGGACCGAGAGTGGTCCCGAGACGGCGAATGGCGCCGTACTCCCGTTAGCTCAAGCACTTGCCGACCATCTCAATGGGAATATTGAAGGTGCGCTGGCGAGGCTGAACTCCTCGGACGCCGAGGAGGGCAACATAGCCGATGTGGTCGCGGCACGAGGCCATCTCCTGCTGCGGGCTAATCGCTTCGAGGAGGCGCAGAAGCAGTTCGCGCGGCTGGTCTCCATGGAGCCGTCGCTCGAGGCTGCGCACTTCCATTCCGGGTTCTGTTTATACCAGCTCGGGCGTTTCGAAGGAGCGCTGGGCGCATTCGAGGAGAGCTATAGGCTGGCGCCGGATCGGGCGGACACGCAGGTTGCCATGGGCAACTGCCTGCTCAATCTGAATCGTCCCGGTGAATCCTCGTCGGTGTTCGACCAGTGTCTGGCCAAGCACCCCAACGATGAAAGCGCGCTGCTCGGCAAGGCCGTCGCACTGCAACTGGCGGGCGACACGGAAGGCGCTGCCGCTGTGTGCGGTCAGCTCCTCGATCGCAACTCGGTCTCCGCCGAGTGTCTGGCGAACTTGACCGTGCTCGGCTTGCAAAACTCGAATTTTGACTTGGTTCGGGCGGCCGCCGAGCGCCTGCTCAAGCTGGATTCTAATTCCGAGATCGCGCTGCAAGGCCTCGGGAGCCGCCGGCCTCGCGGCCGAAGAGTTCACCGCCGCCGCGCATTTCTACGAGCGGCTGGTGGAACTGCATCCCGCCAACTACGATTACTGGCTGAATCTCGGCGTGGCGCGCCACCGTCTCGGAAACCATGAGGGCGCCGCCGAAAGCTATAAGACAGCCTTGCAGATTCGCCCCGAAGGAAGCTCCGCCTACATGAACCTCGGCCTCCTGCATCAGGAGCGAGGCGACTCCGCTCAGGCAGCCATGGCGCTCGAACAGGCGCTCAAAATCGCTCCCGAGCGGGACGACGTCCGGTATGACGCGGCCATCGCGCTCGATGAGAGCGGCGAGACAGAGAAAGCGGCCGCGATGTACGAAGCGCTGCTGCAAAGGGATGACAACATGACCGGCGCCTGGTTCCGCCTCGGCGCTATCCGTCTGAAGTCGGAAGAGTTCAGCCAGGCGGCCCGATGCTTCGAAAAATGCATCCAGATCCGCCCGGATTGGATCGAAGCCGAAATTAATCTTGCCATCGCGTACGGCAAACAAGGCCAGACGGCACGATGCGGAACGGATTCTCCAGAAAACCCTGACGCATAAGCCCGATTCCATCGAATTAACTCGCATGCTGGCCGCGGTAGCGCTCGAGCAGCAGCAGTTCGAGATTGCGCAGCGCTATCACCTGCACCTGCTGCAGTTGGGCGATCAATCCGCCGAGGTACGGCACAACCTGGGTCTGCTTTATCACAACCAGGGCGACTTGACCAAAGCGGAAGCGGAGTACAAGGACGCGCTCGGGCATCAAGCCGGATTTTCCGGAAGCCCATCTCAACTTGGGCAACGTGCTGGACGCCACCGGTCAGAAGGACGCGGCGCGCGAACACTGGGTGCGGGCGCTGCAACTCAAACCGGAATTGGCGCTCGGTTACTATCTTTAGCTAAGCCCTTCGTCAGCTGGTTCTGAGCTCTGGAATCCGCGCCGAATTGGCCGTCGCCTTTAAAACTCGCCCTCAGTTGACTGTGATACGCTGCCAGATGTAAGTCCTCCTTTGGAGTTTACGCCATGGCTTTCAAATTGACGGTAAACGGGCAATCTACCACGGTAGATGTGCCCGCGGACATGCCCCTGCTGTGGGTGGTCCGCGACGTTCTGAACATGAAGGGTACCAAGTTCGGCTGCGGGGCCGGGCTATGCGGCGCCTGTACCGTTCATCTGAATGGCCGCGCGGTACGGTCCTGCCAAACACCGGTTTCGACCGCGGCGAACGCATCCATCACCACCATTGAAGGGCTTTCGCCGGACGGTTCGCACCCGCTCCAGATCGCCTGGCAGGAGCTGGATGTACCGCAGTGCGGCTACTGTCAGGCCGGCCAGATCATGAACGCGGCCGCCATGCTCGCGCGCACCCCCAAGCCAACCGACCAGGAGATCGACAGCGCCATGTACGGCAACCTCTGCCGCTGCGGAACTTACCTGCGAATTCGCCAGGCCATTCACCGCGCGGCTTCCCTCGGAACCAGCACCGCCGGCACGCCCGCGGGTACCCAGGCAGCCCTGAATGGGGCTCGATAAGAGGAGGAACCATGGCGACCACCACCCAGACGATGCAAATCGGCCGTAGATCCTTTCTGCGCGTGAGCGCTCTCACCGGAGGCGGCCTGCTGCTCGCTGCCTACATCGATCCAGTCGCCAAAGTTTTCGGACAGGCGCCGGCCGGTCCGCCCGCGCATCTGACGCCCGACGCATTCATCCAGATCACGCCCGACGGCGTCGTGACCATCACCGGCAAGAATCCTGAGATCGGCCAAGGCATCAAGACCGGCTTGCCGATGATGATCGCCGACGAGTTAGACGTCGACTGGAAAGACGTCCGGATCCAGCAGGCCGACCTGGACGAAGCGAAATACGGCCCGCAGCGCGCCGGCGGCAGCACCGCGACACCCACCAATTGGGAGCCGTTGCGCCGCGTAGGTGCGGCCGGCCGCCAGATGTTTGTCACCGCCGCCGCACAAACCTGGAGCGTGCCGGAAGCGGAATGCTCCACCGGCTCCGGCCGTGTTTATCACCGGACTTCGAACCGGTCGCTCGGCTACGGCGAACTCGCCGTCCAAGGCCGCCACGCTCACACCGCCCGATCTCGCCAAAGTGAAGACCAAGAATCCGGCGGATTACAAGATCATGGGCAAGGCCACTCCCGGCGTCGACAACCACAGCATCGTCACCGGCAAGCCGCTCTACAGCATCGATTTCACGGTGCCCGGCATGCTCTCGGCGGTCTTCGAGAAGTGTCCGGTTTTCGCGGGCAAGGCGCTGAGCGCGAATCTGGACGAAATCAAGAAGATGCCGGGAGTCCGGCACGCGTTCATCGTCGAAGGAACCAAGGACTTGCTCGGCTTGCTGAGCGGCGTCGCGATCGTCGCCGATAGCTGGTGGCAGGCGCAGACCGCGCGGCGAAAACTCAAGGTCACTTGGGACGAGGGTCCCACCGCGCAGCAGTCGAGCGTGGTATTCCAGCAGCGCGCCGACGAGCTCTCGAAGGAAGCCCCCACCGTGCCGTTACGCACCGACGGCAATTCCGATCAAGCCTTGCAGTCGGCCGCGAAAGTGATCGAAGCGGCCTATTCTTATCCGTTCATCGCGCACGCTCCGCTCGAACCCGAAAATTGCCTGGCTCACTATAAGGACGGAAAGCTGGAGCTGTGGGCGCCCAGTCAAACGCCTGAGGCCGGCCGCCAGGCGGTCGCGAAACTGCTCGGGATCCCTCCGAGCAACATCACCCTGCACATCATGCGTGTGGGCGGCGGATTTGGACGCCGTCTGACCAACGATTACGTGCTCGAAGCCGCCTGGATCTCCAAGGTCGCCGGCGTCCCGGTCAAGCTGCTGTGGACCCGCGAGGACGATTTCCATCACGATCATTACCGCCCCGGCGGATTCCATTACCTCAAGGGCGGTCTGGACGCTTCCGGCAAACTGGTCGCCTGGAAAAATCACTTTGTCAGCTACGGCGAAGACGGCAAATTCGCGCCGCAGTGCAATATCCCGGCGAACGAATTCCCCGGTACGTTTGTTCAGAATTTCGATTTTCAAGCCTCGCTGATGCCTTTAGGCGTGCCCACCTTCGCGATGCGCGCGCCGCGCAGCAACGCATTCTCGTTTCGTGTTCCAGTCGTTCACCGATGAATTGGCGCATGCGGCGGGAAAGGACCCGCTCGAATTCCGCCTGGAGTTGCTCAATCGTCCCGCGCATCCTGGGCAAGCCCAATCCGGCCGAGCCCGATTTCGATGCGGCCCGCATGCGCGGCGTCCTCGAACTCGTCGCCGAAAAATCCGACTGGAAGTCCCGCAGCGCACTGCCGAAGAGGCCGTGGAAAAGGCATCGCGTTCCAGTGGAGCCATCGCGGCTACTTCGCACACGTGGTCGACCTCAGCGTCGACGACAAGAACAAAATAAAGGTCCACAAGGTCTGGGTAGCGGGTGATGTCGGCAGCCAGATCGTCAATCCCAGCGCCGCCATGAACCAGGCGCAAGGCGCGGTGATCGAAGGTCTCAGTCACATCATGGGCTACGAGATCACCATCGAAAAGGGGCGCGCGGTGCAGAGCAACTTTGACCGTTATCCGCCGGTCCGGATCACGCAAGCGCCGCCCGAAATCGAAGTGCATTTCCTGCATACCGACAATCCGCCGACCGGTCTCGGCGAGCCCGCGCTTCCGCCCACTCTGCCGGCCGTCGCCAACGCTATTTTCGAGATCACCGGCAAACGGATCCGCACTCTGCCGCTCTCCAAACACGGCTTCAGCTGGGCGTAAGGCGTCAACCACTCAGGGCAGACAGTCCTGCGCTGGAACTATTTCACGCCGCCCCGCCGGGGCGCGCTACTTCTCCGCCAGAGCGATCAGTTGCAATGAACCAAAATCTACCTGATACAATCGGGTCGAAACCACTACATGTCCCTTTCTCCTGGCGATCACCTCGGGCCGTACGAACTGATCGCGCTCATCGGCGAGGGAGGCATGGGCGAAGTATGGAAGGCCCGCGATCCCCGGCTGGATCGAATCGTCGTTCTTAAATTCTCCAAGGAGGAATTCAGCGAGCGCTTTGAGCGTGAAGCGCGCGCGGTCGCGGCGCTGAACCACCCCCACATCTGCCAGATCTACGACGTCGGCCCGAATTATCTGGTGATGGAGTACGTCGAAGGCGCACCCCTCAGCGGACCCATCCCCTTAGAACAGTCCGGCGAGTACGCTGCGCAAATTCTGGATGCTCTCCACGCCGCGCATAAGAAGGGTATCATCCATCGCGATCTGAAGCCTGCCAATATTCTGGTGACCAAGGAGGGCGTCAAGCTTCTGGATTTCGGGTTGGCGAAACAGGTGGCGCCCCTGAAAGAATCCGATCCGACGCTGGCTCTTTCGAGCGAGGGCCAACTGGTCGGAACGCTCCAATATATGTCGCCGGAGCAATTGCAAGGCGGCCAGATCGATGTGCGCAGCGACCTTTTTTCCTTCGGATGCGTGTTTTACGAGATGCTCAGCGGCAAGCGAGCTTTTCCAGGCGACAATGCGGCGTCCGTCATCGCGGCGGTTTTGCAAAAAGAGCCGGTGCCCTTGCCGGTGTCGCCGGCGCTGGACCGCGTGATCCGGACATGCCTCGCCAAAAATCCGGATAAACGCTTTCAAGATGCGCTCGATCTCAAACGCTCCTTGGCCTGGGCGCTGAAACAACCCATTCGCCCTCTGGCCCGGCCGGCTGGTCAGTGGTGGATTGCTGCCGTGGTCGCTCTGCTGGTGGGAGCCGGAGCGGGCTGGGCGATTTCGCATTATCGCCGGGCTCCTCCCGAAGAAAGTTCGTTTCGCTTTGACATCAATCCTCCGGAGCGCGGGCAGTTCGTAGTGGCCGCCGGTTCGGGCGGAATCGCCTTGTCGCCGGACGGTAAGATGGCCGCGTACGTAGCTTCTACTTCGGGCAAAATTCAGCTGTGGGTGCGGCCGTTGGATTCCACCGCTGCTCGACCTCTTCCGGGAACCGAAGGCGCGTATTCTCCGTTCTGGTCTCCGGACGGCCAGTCCATCGCGTTCTTTGCGGAAGGCACCTTGCGCCGGCTCGATCTGTCGGGCGGCGCGCCATCCTCCATCTGCGATGTCGTGGCAGGTCGCGGCGGAGCCTGGAGTAGCGACGGCCGCATCATCTTTGCATCGCTGGGAGGCGCTCTGCAGCAGGTTTCCGCCTCGGGCGGAACGCCGGCGCCGCTCACCATGCTCGATCGCGCCAATGGCGAAGTGGCTCACGCCTGGCCCCAGATTCTTCCCGGTGGACATTTCCTCTACTTTGCGCAAGGCGGAAATCCCGATTCGAGCGGCATCTACGCCGCATCGCTCGCCCGGCCTCAGGAGCGGATCCATTTGCTTCGGACCGAAACAGACGCATTGTACGCGTCCGGTTATCTCTTGTGGATGCGCGGCGGGACGCTGGTGGCGCAGGAGTTCGATCCCGTTCATCTCAAGCTCGCCGGGGAACCCCATCTGCTCGGCGATCCGGTCGGACAGTCGCCGATTACCGGCCGCATGAACATCGCGGCATCGAACAGTGGACTGCTGCTGTACGCTTCTGGCGGCTCCAATCAGCTGTCCTGGTTCGATCAGGCCGGAAAGCGCGTCGGCAACGTGGGAGAACCGAGCGACTATTTTATTTTTCGAATCTCGCCCGATGACCGCCGTGTCGCCGCCGCCAGCGGGAATCCGCCCCGCTCCGATCTTTGGCTGCTCGATATCCAGCGCGGCATCGCCGGCCGCTTCACTTTTAATGGAAGCGCCGCGGAACCGGTCTGGTCCCCGGATGGCCGGGTGATCGTTTTCCGGTCCGGAAATTCCCTGGTTCGCAAGGAGGCCAATGGAGCCGGAGGCGAACAACAGCTCACGCAATCCTCCGCCCTGCAGCTGCCGACGGACTGGTCGCGCAACGGGCACTTCATCCTTTTCCATGAAATCAACCCGGAGACGAAAACCGATATTTGGGTTCTGCCGGTCACTGCCGGCGGTGCGGTGGTGGAGAAACCGCGGCCCTATATACGCACGCCCTTTCGCGAGTCCGAAGCGCAGTTTTTGCCCGAGGCCGATCCGCGTTGGGTAGCGTATCAGTCCGACGAATCGGGCCAGTACGAAGTGTACGTTCAGACCTTTCCCGATCCGCACAGCAAAGTTCAAATTTCCACCGGCGGCGGTCGCTTTCCAAGATGGGGGCCCGGAGGGCACGAAATCTTCTATGTTTCTCCGGATGACAAACTAATGGCCGTGAGTGTCCGTGTTGGAACAGATTCCGTGGAACCGTCTGCTCCTCGGGAATTGTTCCCGCTGCCCACTCCAGCCGTTAACTTCATCCCCTATGACATCAGTTCCGACGGCCAGCGATTCCTGGTGGAAGCTCCGCCTGCGCAAGCTCTCACGGTTGTGATCAACTGGCCGGTCTTGCTGAACAAATCGAAGTAAGAACACGCTGCGGTCCAAGTTCCATTACTGGTTCTCCGGCCGCTGTTCCAGTTCCTGCAGCGCCGCCACCAGCGCCAGGATGACCCCGAGCGCGTCGGATTGCGCTACCGCCTCCCGAGCATCTTCGAGGTAGCCGCGAGCCTTCTCGACCGCCACCGCCGGCTCGGAATGCTGTGTGATCGTATAGTCGAGCAGGTCCAGAACCTCGGAAATATGCCGCTGTGCCTCATTTGGAGCACCGAGAGCGGCATCGCGCCAGGCATAATGAAGTTGTTCCAGCACCTCACCGCGCAAGTAATCTTGCATGTCACTCCCCTTCCTATATTGATAGACGTGTGGGCGTCCTAAACGCGGGTTTGCAATAAAACGGTTTTAGTAATTGCCGTTTGAGAACCACCAGTACGACCTTAACCGTGAGGGCTTGCACGCCGGGAGACCGGCGGCGCGTTGCCGGTCGTTTACCACCCTGCTCGCTTTTGATGCATATTAGAAAGATGAAAATTCTGACCCCGTCTTCGCCAGAACAATTGGCCTTGGCTGCCTGCTGGCCTTCGCCGCCGCTTCCTTCGGCGCGGGGGATCAAGCCAAAGACATGCCCATCTACAAAGTCGACCCCTTTTGGCCCAAGGTGCCGTTGCCGAACAAATATCTCATCCAGGGCGTTCCGACCATGGTCACCGACAAGGACGATCATATTTGGGTTCTGAATCGTCCGCGCGATATCAATCCTGATGAAATAGGCGCGTCCACGAATCCACCGCGCACGGATTGCTGCGTCGCAGCTCCGGCGGTGCTCGAGTTCGACACCAAAGGCAATCTGTTGCGGTCCTGGGGCGGACCGGGCTACGTCGAAGGCTGGCCGGCTCCCGGAATCGCCCGCCCTGGTGCAGCCGCCGAGCACAACATCCAGGTCGATCGCGAAGGTAACGTCTGGATCTCCGGCAGCAACCGTGGCGACAGCATTCAGAAATTCATCGGCGGATGGAAAACTTCTCTGGGACTTCGGCCATCGCGGACCCCGTCCGCAGCCTGGCGAAAAACTCGCGCCCCTGAAACAGAACAACCAGAATACCGACACGTTCCCGGGCGGAATTTTCTTCTTCGACCTGGACGAGGACGCCCACGAAATGTACATCGTGGACCAGAAGCGCGTGCTGGTTTACGACATGGATAAGGGCACGTTCAAGCGCGGCTGGGGCGGTCACGGCATTCCATTAAGCGAAATCGACAACGATCCGACGCCGCCCTACGACACCTCCGGCCCGCCGCCTGACCAAAAGCAGTTCGCCCCCGCGCTGCACTGCGTGCATTTCTCGGTGGACAATCTGGTCTACGTTTGCGAACGCGGCGCCGACCGCGTTCAGGTGTTCACCAAGGAAGGCAAGTTCGTCAGCAGCTTCTTCGTGCATCCTTCGACGCCGTCGCGCGGCACTGCGTGCGGCGGTCCCGGCAGCCTCATGTTCGGAATGTGCGGAACCATCTACAACCTGACGTTCTCGCACGACGCGCAGCAGAAGTACGTGCTGATCGCCGATGGCACCAATGACAAGATCTGGATTCACGACCGGAAAACAGGCAAGATGGTCGGCGAAATCGGCGACAACGGGCGCATGGCGGGGCAGTTCCACTGGATCGACGCCATCGCAATGGATTCGCAAGGCAACATTTACACCGGCGAAGTGGATACCGGCAAGCGCGTGCAGAAGTTCATCCTGACCAATGGCGACAAGGCGAAGCGGCCGCGTCCCCACGAATAATTCGGCGGCGCTTACTGCAGCAGGTTATGCAGCCGTTCATCGAACGGGCTGCCCAGCATGGGTTGTATCTTTTCTCGAAACTGTTTGGTGTGGGCAGCGGCTGAGTGCGCGTCGAACGCCTCCCGGCTCTGCCACACCTCGACGATCGTGAAATGATTGTGGCGATTATCCTGCTGCAGTAGCTCGAAGCGCACCACTCCGGCATCCTTCTGGCTGTCGGCACTGAATTGCCGCAGCATATTGATCGCCTCGTCCAGCTTGCCCGCTGGGGCTGCGATATCCACGTGCGTGACGACGTAAAGGTATTTGGCGCTCTGGGCTGCCGCGTTCTGAATCGCGAGCCCGCTCAGGCCGATGCAAGTTAGCAGTAAAAGATTAAAGCGAAGACCTCGAGCACTCATCGGTGCGCTCCTTATTGACGGCGGATGCGCGCCTCGCGAGCGGCTATTCGAGCCGGTAGTTCGGCGCTTCCTTCGTGATGATTACATCATGCACGTGACCCTCGCGCAAGCCCGCCGAAGTTACGCGCAGGAAGCTGGCGTGGTCCTGCAGGTCACGGATATTCGGGCTTCCGCAATAGCCCATGCCGGCCCGCAGCCCGCCCACCAGTTGGTACACCAGGTCGGCTAACGGACCTTTGTAGGGCACGCGCCCCTCGATGCCTTCCGGCACCAGTTTTCCGCTGGTGTCCTGCGCGTAGCGGTCCGAGGATCCCTGCGACATGGCGCCCATCGATCCCATGCCGCGATAGCTCTTGAACGTCCGGCCTTGATACAGGATGGTTTCGCCGGGACTCTCTTCGGTTCCGGCAAACAGGCTTCCGATCATGACCGCATCGGCGCCAGCCGCGATAGCTTTCGTGATGTCGCCCGAATATTTGATGCCGCCGTCGGAAATCAGCGGCACGCCGGAGCCGCGGGTCGCGCGCGCACATTCCGCGATCGCGGTAATCTGAGGCACTCCGGCGCCGGTAACCACGCGCGTAGTGCAGATCGATCCCGGGCCAACCCCGACCTTGATCCCATCCGCTCCTAACTCAATTAAATCGCGCGCGCCCTGGAACGTCGCCACGTTGCCCGCGATGAGATCCGCCTCAGGCAGCTTCTGCTTGATGGTCCGCACCGCCTCCAGGACGCGTTCGCTGTGCCCATGCGCTGAGTCCACCACCAGTACGTCCACTTTCCTCGCGACCAGTTCCTGAGCGCGTTCTAAGAAGTCCCCGACCGCGCCAACCGCCGCCCCCACACGCAATCGCCCCTGCGCGTCTTTCGCCGCATTGGGATACTTCAACTTCTTCTGGATATCTTTGACCGTGATGAGACCCTTGAGCGCATAATTGTTATCCACTACCAGCAGCTTTTCGACACGATGCCGGTGCAGGATCTTCTCGGCCTCTTCTAAGGTCGTGCCGACCGGAACCGTGATCAGGTTCTCCTTCGTCATGACCTGCGAAATTTCCGCATCCAGCCGCGTCTCGAATCGCAGGTCCCGGTTGGTAAGGATGCCGACCAGCCTGCCGTTCTTCGTCACCGGCACGCCCGAGATGCGATAGCGCTTCATCACTTCGAGCGCGTCGGAGATCTTTCGCTCCGGCTCGATCGTGATGGGGTCGACAATCATGCCGCTTTCACTGCGCTTCACCCGGTCGACCTCTTCGGCTTGCCGCTCCGGCGTCATGTTGCGGTGGATAATCCCGATGCCGCCCTGCTGCGCCAGCGCGATCGCCAAATGCGATTCGGTCACGGTGTCCATCGCCGAGCTGACCACCGGAATGTTCATCGCGATGTGGCGGGTCAAACACGTGCGCGTGTCGGTCTGCGCGGGTACGATCCCGCTGCGCGCGGGCTGTAAAAGTACGTCGTCGAAAGTGAGACCTTCTGCGATGCTGTCTGGAATCATGAAGAAGTAATTCCTATTATGCCGCGAATGCGGCGCGAACCGTTACGATAGTACGCAAGGTACACCAATGGCAACTTTGGGACTCATCGAATACAGCGACGCGACGCCCGAGGTGCGCGCCGTTTACGACGACATCATGGCGACGCGCCAGACCGATTGGATCAACAATTTTTGGAAAGCGCTGGCGCACGATCCGGCAACGCTGCGCCGCACCTGGCAGAGCATCAAGGAAATCATGGCGCCGGGAGCGCTGGACGCGCTTACGAAAGAGATGATCTACGTCGCGGTCAGCGTCACCAATCAGTGCGGTTACTGCATCGCGTCCCACACGGCGGCGGCGCGCAAGGCAGGCATGACCGATGCGATGTTCGCCGAGCTGATGGCGGTGGTCGGGATGGCGAATGAAAGCAACCGGCTGGCCAGCGGATATCAGGTTGAGATCGACCAGCGCTTCGTGACCAGCCGCTAGATGTATCCTTGCGGTTACGGTTACAACGGAAATTTAACGCGCCAGCGCATAGTTCCGGTGCTAGAATTTCCACTGGGGGCATCGGATAACAAGCCGTTTTCCAACGCTCCAAAGTCAAACATTACTACGAGGTGAACTGTATGACGAGTGGTGTCGTTACTGGCGATGTCCGCCAAACGTTGGATCAGTTCCGGCGTTCCGTGGATCAACTGTTTGAGAATTTTTATGGATTCCCGCTGGAATCCCAGAGAGCCGGTGCAACTGCGAGTGGACAACAGTGGGCTTTCAGCCCGGCCATTGAAACGGCTTGGTCAGATAACACTCTGAACCTGCGCGCAATCGTGCCTGGGGTTTCGCAGCAGGAGTTGAAAGTGAGCATCCAGAACAATCAGTTGGTGATCGAAGGCGAAAGGAAAATGCCCGAAAATTTGGGCAAGCATAATTACACCCAGCTTGCCTACGGCAGGTTCTACACAGCTATCACGCTGCCGAGCGGGCTGGATCTGGAAAAACTTCAGTGCCGCCTGCACGACGGCGTGTTGGACATTGCAGTCCCCGTTTCCGAGCAGATGAAACCGCGCCAGATTCAGATTCAGACCGGCGAAGGGCGCAAGAGCATTACCGCATAGCGTCCCGGCGCGCGCTCCAGTCACATAGGAAGTCTGTATCCTAGGGGTGGGAGAACTCCTCTCGCCCCACAGACATGTCATGGCCGCCCACCAGTCCCGACGCATTGGAATTACTTCACCGCTTCCGGCATGAGATTGCCGACCGGGGCGACGAACGTCTCGCGCTGATGCTGGCCGGCGTAGAACTCTATGCAGTCCTCGGACGCGAAGTGGAGTTGCTCGAAATCATGCGCACCTTCGCGCATGATATTCATGCAGCGGTCGAGGGCACACCCACCGCCAAAGAATTAGAAGAGTTATTCAACCGGCAGCTTCCGGACTAGCGGAGCGATCAGGCGGCTTTTTGAACCTTGCCGCTCTTGATGCACGAAGTGCATACGCGCATGCGCTTGGCGGCGCCGTTGACCAGGGCGCGAACGCTCTGCAGATTGAGATTCCAGCGGCGTTTGGTGACATTGTGGGCGTGGCTGATGCGGTTTCCAAATTGTGGCCCGCGCCCGCAGACTTCACATACTTTCGCCATGATCCTGATGCTCCTTGGGTAGAAACTCCAGTCTAACAAGTTCCGGATTGCGACCGCAAGCGATCTGATATTCTGGCAGGGTATCCTCCGAGGGGCTTCCGCGTTGACTGACTACAATCATATTCACTCCCGCGACGGCGAGGACTGGGTCTGCGGCCGAAGCATGGCCGTTCGGGACGAGCAGTTGCTGCACTGCGAGGGGCGCGATCCCGACGAGCAGGAAGCTTGCCGCCTATGCGCGGAACGGATTATCGGCTACTTCGGCGATCCGATGCACGTGCACTAGCGCCGGTTAGACCCGCAAATCGAAACCGGACGCGCGCATGGCTCCGATGATCCGGTTGCGGATAGCGGCCACTTCCTCAGACGAAAGAGTCCGGTCGGTCGCCCCCACGGTCAGGCGGAAGGAGACGCTCTTGCGATCATCGGGAAGAGGCGGGCCCGTATAGACGCGAACGAACTCCGCATCCACCATGTCGTCACCGGCCGCTGAAGCCAAGCGGGATTTGATCTCACCCGCTGGTTCGCGCAGCGGCGCGACCACCGACAAATCGAACGCACTGGTGGGGAAGCGGCGCAATGGCTGGTAGCGCTTTTCCCCCTGATCGAGGCGCTCCAGCGCGGCCAGATCCAGATCGAGTATAGCGGCACGGCCTTCGATCCCGAGCGATGGATGCAGTTCAAACAATCGACCCACTTCCTGTCTTTTCTGCACAATGGCCGCGGCACGTTCGGGATGTTCGTAAGGCCGCGCCGAAGCAGGCCGAGCTTCGCAGTCCCGCAGCAAGCACTCGGCCAGCCGTTTCAATTCGAAAAGCAAGGCGCTTCCGTCGCCCTCGCGCTCGTACATTGCCGCGACAAAATGCGGAATCTCTTCGGGAAGCTCGGTGTTGCGCGGATGAATCTCGCGGCCGATCTCGAACAGGCGGAACGAAGAGAACCGCCGGCTGTTTTCGATAATGTTTTTCCGTATGGCAGGCAATAAACTGAGGCGCAGCATCCCCTGGTCGGACGCGATGGGATTAGCGATCTTCAGGTGCGCCTCGGGATCCAGGCCGAACCCGCGCGCCATTTCATCATTCACAAACGAATAGTTGTGAACCTCGGTGAATCCTTGCGCGGCCGCCATGTTGCGCACCTGGCGTTCGTAAGCGCGGCGAGGATTGGAGGGCGGCACGACGGACGCGACCAGCGGAGCCTGCGGCGTTATGGAATCGTAGCCGATCATGCGGCCCACTTCCTCAAGCAAGTCGTCTTTGATCGAGATATCTTTCGTCGCGCGCCAGCTCGGCACCGCGACCGAAAAATGGCCAGGCGCGGTTTCGGTGACCCCGAATTCGAGCGACTCGAGAATGGATCGGACCTGGCTCGCCGTTAGCGTACGGCCGAGTTTGCGGCTCAGCCAGTCTACTTCGAGCTCGATTGGCGGTGGCGTCTTGAGTTCCGCTTTGCGATCCGCGAGGCCGCCCGCCAGACGAATGCCCGGCGACACTTCGCTGAGCAGTTCCAGCGCGCGCGCGAGTCCTCGCACTGTGTTCAGAGGGTCCTGCGACTTCTCAAAACGCATGGACGCGTCGGTTCTAAGCTTCAAGGCGACCGACGTTTTGCGGACACTGGCCGCCTGGAAATTCGCGCTCTCCAGCACGATGCGACTCGTGTTCGGACCGATGGCGCTATGCAGACCACCGATCACGCCGGCGATCGCGATTGCGCCGTGTGAGTCGGCAATGACTAGGTTCGACGGATTCAGTTGGTACGGCAGCTCATTCAGCGCCACGATCTCTTCGGTGGGACGTGCGTTGCGGACGAAAATCTTATTGCCGTGCAGCTTATCGGCGTCGAACGCGTGCATGGGCTGCGCCAATTCAGTCATGACGTAGTTGGTCACGTCCACGATATTGTTGATGGCGTTTAATCCGACGGCCTCCAACCGGCGTTGCAACCACACGGGCGACGGCACGACCGTCACGTTCTCAAAGACGAGCGCACTGTAGCGCGGGCACAGCGCGAGATCTTCAATCTCGATCGCAAGGTCCGTTGGAGCGTTCGGAAGCAAGTCCAGCTTGACCGGATCGCGCAGCGGGTTGCCGGTAATCGCCGCCACTTCGCGCGCCATTCCGTGATGGCCCCACAGATCGGGCCGGTGCGTCAGCGATTTGTTGTCTACCTCGATGACGCTATCCTCACCCACTTGCTCCAGACCTTCGCACTCGGCCGTCTTCATCGTGATCAGACGCAGCAGCTCTGACGGGCTGGTTCCGAGTCCCGGCACCATTTCGCGCATCCAGTTATAGGAGAATTTCATGGGCGTTTCTGTCGCGCTTTAAAACTGGTGCAAGAACCTCAGGTCACCGCTCGCAAACAGACGTATGTCATCGATGCCGTAGCGCATCATCGCCAGCCGCGTCAGACCCAGACCGAAGGCGAAGCCGCCCCATTCATCGGGATCAATTCCGCTCACGCGCAAAACATTGGGGTGCACCAGCCCGCACGGCAGCAGCTCCACCCAGCCGCTCTGCTTGCAGACCGGACAGCCCGGCCCACCGCAAATCAGGCATTGAATGTCCAGCTCGAAGCCGGGTTCCACAAAAGGAAAATAGCCGGGACGCAGGCGCACATTGACGTCGCGGTGAAAGATCGCGCTCAGCAGCGTCTTCATGAAATAAATCAGGTTCGCGACCGAGACGTTGCGGTCCACCATCATGCCTTCCACCTGATAAAACGTATGCTCGTGCGAGGCGTCCACTTCTTCGTTTCGAAAAACGCGGCCCGGAGCGATCATGCGCAGCGGCGGCCCGAGCTTTTCCATTCCGCGGACTTGCACCGGCGAGGTGTGGGTGCGCAGCAGATGGCCGTTGGCCAGCCAGAAGGTGTCCTGCATGTCGCGCGCGGGATGCTCCGGCGGTATGTTCAGCGCGTCGAAGTTGTGATATTCCGTTTCCACTTCGGGACCGTCCAACACGGCAAACCCGAGCGACGTGAACAGGTCCTCAATCTCGTTCTGGATCTGCGTGACGGGATGCAAGCTGCCAGGGCGCGGACCCGGCGCCGGCAGGGTGAGATCCAGCCATTCGCCGCGAAGCCGCTGGTTTTGTGCCTCTAGGCGAATCTCGCTAGCGCGCTTGTCGTAGGCTTCCTCCAGCGATTGTTTGATTTCGTTGAACGCTTTACCGGCCGCCGGCCTCTCTTCCGGCGGAATGCTTCCGAGCAGTTTCCCCACCTGCCCGAAGAACGCCTTCCGCCCCAAATACTGGACATGGACGGCTTCGAGCGCGTCCTCGGTTCGCGCGGCGGCGATAGCGGAGAGAGCATTTTCCTGCTCTTTCTGCATGCTTGCGAGTTTTTCGGAAGTGGCGGCGGTCATGCGGCCTGGAACACCTGCTCGGTTTTCGAGATTTCCCAGCCCAGATGATTGATGTAAAAAAGCAGCACGGCGCCTGGATAGCGATCCTTGAATTGGTCGTACGTCTTCTGCTGCCAGCCCTCGGTCAGGTATTTCGATCCATCGATATCTTTGGCGAAGAAGCCTTCTTCATTCGGGATGCCCAGATGATCCAGCACGGCCTTGATCATGTCCAGATGGGAAACCAGGATGGCCTGGGAGAGGTCGGTGGCGAACTCCTCGTCGTTCTCGCCGAGGCGCGTCCAAAAGCGCGGCGCCGCTTTACGGATGTTCTCCGAATTGAGCTTGGCCAGGTGAAAGCGCGCCTTCATGCGATCGTACAGTTGAAAGGTCTTCAGCTTCCCGATGGAGATGTTGCGCAGCAACTGGGCGAAAGCGTCTTGTCCCAAGCCGGTGAAAATTTCCGCGAGCTGCATAAAAAGCCAGCGTAGCATTTGCCGGACGGCGGCGGAGGTCTGAGAGACGGTTTTCGGCCTCGGGCGGTACAATAAGGAGTTTTGGTTCCACACATGGGAAACATTGTCGTGTTAGGCGCGCAGTGGGGCGACGAGGGGAAAGGGAAGGTCGTCGACCTGTTCTCCGAGAAGTTTTCCGTGGTCGCGCGTTATCAGGGCGGCCACAACGCCGGCCACACCGTTTTCATCGGCAAGCAGAAGTTCATTCTCAAGCTGATTCCGAGCGGTATTTTGCGCCCGGGCGTTCAGGCGGTTATCGGAAATGGCGTGGTGCTGGATCCGGCGGCGTTGCTGGATGAAATAGCGAAGCTCGAACAAGTTGGGATCGACGTGAGGCGGCAACTGGCCATCAGCAATCGCGCGCACGTGATCTTCCCCTTTCACCGGATCGTGGAGAAAATGTCCGAAGGGCGGCAGGATCGCGTGCCCATCGGGACCACCTCGCGCGGCATTGGCCCCTGCTACGAAGACAAGATCGGCCGGCGCGGGATTCGCATCGCGGATTTATACGAGCGCGAGAGTTTTTGCGCCATGTACAGCGCCCTGGCAGAAGACAAGCAATTGCTCGCGCAGACTTTTCAAATTAGCGAGACCATCGATTACGAGAAGATTCGCGATGAGTATCTGCAATTCGCCGAACGCATTCGCCCCATGGTGTGCGATACCGCGCAGCTACTGCACGATGCCGCGGCGGCGGGCAAGCGGATCCTGTTCGAGGGCGCCCAGGGATCGATGCTGGATGTCGATCACGGCACGTATCCCTTCGTTACCTCTTCCAGCGCGACGGCCGGCGGGGCATGCACGGGGGCAGGCGTTCCGCCCACTCAGATCCACGGCGTGATCGGCGTATCCAAGGCCTATACTACCCGCGTCGGCAGCGGTCCTTTTCCCACCGAACTCGAAGGTGAAGCAGGCGAGCGCATCCGCAAGGCCGGCAACGAGTACGGAGCGGTGACGGGGCGCCCGCGCCGCTGCGGATGGTTCGACATCCCGCTGCTGCGCTATACCGCCATGATCAACGGATTCTCGAGCCTGGTGATTACCAAGCTGGACGTTCTGGACGAGTTCGATGAGATCCTGGTCTGCACCGGCTATCAAAATACCAGCGCGATGCCCGCGACTTTCCGGGAATTAGAGGCTGTCCAGCCGGTCTATGAAACGCTGCCCGGCTGGAAATCTCCGACGCGGGGTCTCACGCGATACGAAGATCTGCCGCCACGCGCGCGCGATTACCTCGATTTCCTGAGCGCCGGCACCGGCGTGGAGATCGGTTGCATTTCCACGGGACCGGAGCGGGACGAGACTATCCTGATCGAAGGCTCGCGTCTCGCCGAGTTGCTGTAGATCATTGGCGCGCGACCGTCAGCGAGCGCCAACTCGAATTCCCGCTGGTGTCATACGCGCGAACGATAATGGTCGCCGTTCCGATGTAGAGTGGAATCGGCTGGGTCGACCACTGATTCGTCCCGATTGCCGTGCCCGAGGCTCCCGTCGAACTCGACCAGGTCACGCTTGCGATTCCCGCGCTCCCGCTGGCCGTTCCGCTCACGACGATCGAGCTGTCGGACGTGGCGACGTAGGTGCTCAGCCGGGGAGAGAATCGTGAGTGATGGCGGAGCAGTAGTGGGGCCTGACGGTTGGCTCCTGAGGCTGAGCGGGATTGTTCGAGGGCGGATTAGCTCGGCGTCGGGTTCGCTGTCGAGAGCTGGTTCCGGGTCACCGTCAGGCTTTGAGATGCGCGGTTCTGCTGCGAGTCCGTGGCCGTAATCGAAACCAGGTTCGAACCGATAACCAGCGGAACGGAGGCTAATGGCCCACTGCAGCGAACCCTGAGCGACTCCCGGAAAATCCTTGGTTCGTGGACCAGCTGACCTGCCCTACTCCAGAACCACCGGAGATGGTTCCGTTAATCGCGATGGCAGACGCCGTCGTGGAACTGAGTGGAGCGGAGACCGTAAGCAGCAGCGGACTTTGCGGCGCAGGCGTCGGGGATGGCGTAGGGGTTGGCGTAGTCGGGGTGGGGGTGGGAGCCGGCGTATTCGTGTCTGGAAGTGCCGCCCTGCGCGGCATAGAACTGCTGGATCGCGGCGATATCACCCTGGTTCAGGGTGGTGTGCATGCTGTAGTAGGGGTACATGACGTCACTCGGATTGTCGGAGTGCCCGAGTCCCAAGGCGTGGCCGGTTTCGTGCAGCGCGATGCTGAAAACGTCCACATCGGCTCCGATATTCCAGGTTTCGTCGTTATTAAAATGCATGTCGCCGGCGATCGGCTCGGGATTGGTTGGCACCGGATAAAACGTGTGCGCCAGCACCCCGCCGGGCCCGGTGAAAGGATAGCCATCGCCGTGCGCTCCGCTTGCAAATAGCACTGCGATGGTCTGATCAGCGGTAGGGTCGCTGGTCGGACTGAAGGTTACCTGGACGTATTTCGACCATTCGTTAAAAGCGCGCACGATCTCACTTTCCACCGCGTCCGTGGGCAGCTGCTGGGTAATATTTCCAAAAGCGTATTGGACATTCGCAACGCCGGTGGCTGGAGACCAACCTTGATTGACGATAGCCACAACCTGCGCAACTGGACCTTCTCGCGTCAGAGCACCCCCGCATCCGCGCACCGGCGTTCCGCGAATCAGCTCTTTGGAGGCTGGAAAAACATACGACACTTCGTCCCATTCGGCGAGGGATTGCAGTTGATCACCCGCGCCTTGGACCAGAAGATGGTTGGGTAACAAGTCCGGGTTCTCTTGAATCACGAGACCTTCGCTGTTGGCGATCTCGCGGGCGACGCCCGGATCAACGTCGGAGTAAAATTCGATCACTACTTTCAACGGTGCGCCGGGAATCAACGCACTCATCAATTCCGGACTGATCTTTTCCTCCGGTTTTAGCTGCCCGACCCATTGGAGACCCAGGCCTTCCAAACTCGTATCGTCGCCGGCCGAGACCGAAAGTCCGTAATCGGGAACATACGACAGCACCGCAATTCCTCGATTGCGAAGCTCGTTCAACTGATCGTCGCTCGGAGATTTGGCGAATTGGATCAGCACATGTGAACGCCCCGGTGTCTGGGTTTTCAGTGGCGCGTCGAATGTGTGGGATCGCGTAGCAGGAGCCCTGCTGGGGCACTTTCAAGTGCAGCGACAGGCTGGGCCGAAGCCAGGCCAGCCAGCAATACCGGTAGAAAAAGTTGTCTGAAATTCCTCACAACCAATTCAATCGGAAGTCAACTGAGAATTTTCCATTGGCCCCACCCACTACACCGGTGAGGAGTAGTCGTGCTGAACTGCCGTCGATCTGCTTTCGTGTTTTTGTTCGCCGCCGCTTTTTTCCCCGCCAGGGCGGATGATCCACCGCAGGCCTATACCATCCAAACCGTAGCCGGCAGCAATTTCGCCGGGGACGGCGGACCCGCGCTACAAGCCGCGCTTACCCAAGTGGAAGGGATCGCCGTTGACGCCTCGGGCATTATCTATGTCGCCGATGCCGCCGACGACCGAGTCCGGAAAATAACCCCGGACGGGCTGATCCAAACCGTCGCCGGCACAGGCATCGCTGGATTTTCCGGTGACGGCGGCCCTGTCGAACAGCGCGTTATTGAGTCACCCATACGGCGTGGCCCTGGATTCCAGCGGAAACCTGTACATCGCCGACCTAGGCAACGCGCGCGTGCGCAAAGTATCCGTGGATGGAAGCATTCAAACCGTGGTTGGAGGCGGGTCGATCTTACCGGGCGGGAACGGCGATGGCAGCCCGGCGATCGATATGCAACTCGACGAACCGCGCAACGTCGCGGTTGGTGCGGACGGCACGCTATACGTTTCGGATTTCGGCGCGAATCAGGTCTACAGCATCTCTCCCAGCGGAATTCTCACCACGGTTGCAGGCACTGGAAAAATGGGCTTCAGCGGCGATGGAGCGTCTGCACCCTTGGCGGAACTGAATGCGCCCGCAGGACTCACTCTCGATGGCACGGGCGATCTCTACGTTGCCGACAGTGGCAATAACTGCATCAGGAAAATCTTCCACGGCGTGATCACTACGGTCTTTAACGTGACCGGGCCGACAGGTCTCAGCATCACCAGCGCTGGCACCCTGTACGTAGCAGCGTCCTCCTATTTCGGGCCAACCGCGAAAGCCATCGCCGGCATACCCTCTGCCCTCGACGTCGCGCTGGACGGTAGTGGGAACGTCTACGCCACTACCGGACCGTTTGTTCTCAAGGTAGCGAGCGGCGGCAATGTTAGTTCGATCGCGGGTAGCGGCGCGCCCCCTAATTTCGCCGGCGACAACGGACCTGCGACCATGGCGCGGCTAAACTCGCCCGCTGGAGTTGCTATCGACAGCCAGGGCAATTACTACATAGCCGATACGGCTAACAATCGTATCCGCAAGGTTTCGTCGCACGGCATCATCAGCACGATCGCAGGGACAGGCGATGCAGGAAGTACGGGCGACGGCGGGCTGGCAACGCTCGCGCAACTGAATAATCCTCGCAGCGTCGCGATCGATTCGGCGGGCAATCTCTATATCGCCGATTCGGGAAATAACGAGATTCGGAAGATCACTCCGGGCGGAATCATGCTGCCGGTTTCCACGGAGCTGAACGATCCCGAAGGCGTAGTCGTTGACGCGAACGGCTTAGTCTACGTGGCCGATACAGGAAACAACCGAGTGGTGCAAGCGACGTCGTCAGGAGGAATCGTCCAGCTCGCGCAGGTTTCAAAACCGGTCGCAGTCGCGGTGGATCCGGGCGGGAACGTCTTCGTAAGTGCTTCTGCGCAGGTCTTGAAGATTTCGCCGGCTGGGGCCGTGAGCGTTGTGGCGGATCGCCTCAACTCGCCTCAAGGCTTGGCGTTCACCGCGCAGGGAGATGTGCTCATCGCAGAGATGGGCGCCAATGTCATCCGGCAATTGACGGTCGCAGGGTCGCTGACGACGATCGCGGGCACCAGCGTGGCAGGCTTCTCAGGCGATGGCGGCGCTGCTTTAACGGGTCAGTTGGATTCGCCTTGCGGGATCGCGGTCGCGAGCGATGGCACGATTTGGGTCGCCGATGAGGGCAACGATCGCGTCCGGACGCTGACGCCGCTGGCCACGGTTGCAGATGCCACGCTGCCGATCAGCGTTGTGAACGCCGCAACGATGTTGCCTGGCTCGATTTCGCCCGGAGAAATCGTTACGATTTACGGCGCCGGGTTTGATGCCGCCCAGACGCAGGTGCTGTTCAACGGCGCACCGGCTACGATTTTTTTCGCTGATGCATCGCAGATCAACGCGCTCGCACCAGTGGCTCTGGTACCGGGTCCGAACGTTAACATCAGCATCCTTGTGGAGAACGCTGTGGTTGCGGAGACCTCCGTCCCGGTGGTTGCCGCGGCGCCGGGAATCTTCACTACCGCCAATGGAAAAGGCCCAGCGGCGGCGAACAATCAGGACGGCAGCATCAACTCGTCAGCGAACCCGGCGATGCGCGGTTCCGTCGTTTCGTTGTATGCAACCGGCGGAGGTTCGGATCTGAGCAACGTTACGCTGACGATCGGCGGTTATGCCGCCAGCGTCCTCTATGCTGGTCCGGCGCCGGGTTTTCCCGGGCTGATGCAGATCAACGTCCAGGTGCCAGCGGGTTTTCTTCCGCCGGGGATCGATAGTGTCACGTTATCGATCGGAGACGCGGCCAGCCAACCCGGCGTCACAGTCGCCGTCGAGTAACGAAGAATCACTCCGCCTGTGTTACATTGCGAAGTATGCGGATCTTCGCGGTGATTGCCCTTGTCCTTTTTTCTCTACTCAGCGCCGGGTGCGATGTGGTGTTGCAGCCTCCACAGCAAGGGGAATGGTCGAACTTCCACGACAAGGCGGATCAGAACACCGTTAACGAGAAGTATCCAGGCGACGCCGTCGAGAAATAGCTAGTCTGTTTTGGCGCGTAGCTCAGTACTTGGGCACGCTGGGGTCGACCTTATCGCTCCAGGCCAGGATGCCGCCCTTCATGTTGCGAACTTTGCGGAAGCCGGCCTGTTTCAAAAATTCGACCGCCTTGGCACTGCGCATGCCGCTCTTGCAATGCGCGATAATCTCGTCGGCTGAATCGAGTTCGTTGATGCGCTTCGGCAAGTCGCCGAGCGGAATCAGCTTCGCGTAGGGGATTTTGCAGATCTGGTATTCGTGCGGCTCGCGCACATCGATTAAAACGAACGGATCGCCGCGATCGATCTTGGCTTTCACTTCGACGGGATCGATGTCGCCTTCAGCCGCAACGGGCTCATGCGTTTGATTGGGTACGCCGCAGAACTCCTGGTAGTCGATCAGCTCGCGAATGGTCGGATGATCGCCGCATACCGGGCATTCGGGATTCCGGCGCAGCTTCAACTCGCGGAACTTCATCGCGAGTGCGTCATACAGCAACAGTCTTCCTACTAAGCGGCTCGCCGATACCCAAGATCAATTTCACCGTTTCGGTGGCTTGAATCAGCCCGATGGTGCCGGGCAGAATGCCCAACACGCCGCCTTCGGCGCAGCTCGGAACTAATCCGGGAGGTGGCGGCTCGGGATACAGGCAGCGATAGCAGGGACCGCCTTCGTAGGCGAACACGGTGGCTTGGCCCTCGAAGCGGAAGATGGAGCCGTAGACGTTGGGCTTGCCGAGCAGTACGCAGGCGTCGTTCACCAGATAGCGGGTTGGGAAATTGTCGGTGCCGTCGACCACGATGTCGTAGTCTTTCAAAATCTCGAGCGCGTTTTCGCTGGTGAGCGCGGTCTCGTACCGGTCGAGTTCCAGGTACGGATTGATGTCGAGCATGGTCTCGGCGGCCGAATCCAGCTTCTTCTTGCCGACATCCTTGGTGCCGTGGATGACCTGGCGCTGTAGGTTCGTAAAGTCGACCACGTCGAAATCGACCAGGCCGATGCGGCCGATGCCGGCCGCGGCGAGATACATGCCGAGCGGCGCGCCCAAGCCTCCAGTGCCGATCAGCGCTACCTTGGCGCTCTTCAGCTTTAACTGTCCTTCCATGCCGACTTCGGGCATGATCAGGTGGCGGCTGTAGCGGAGAATCTCGTCTTTCGAAAGCGTGACCGGAGGCGCTGCCACGCTCGTTGATCCGCCCGCGATGCTGGGGACAATCGACACCGTGTCGCCGTCTTTGAGCGGCGTCGCTTCCTTGCTCAAATAGCGGATGTCCTCGTCATTGACGTAGACGTTCACAAAACTCCGCAGCTTGCCTTCGTCGTTATACAGGTGGCGTTTCAAGTCGGCGTGCTGACTGGTCAGCGACTGCAAGACCTCACCGACGGTCCCGCCCGATATCTGGACGGAATCCAATTTTCCGGCGTACTGGCGCAGCGGAGTAGGAATCAAAATCTTAGCCATAAATCAACTCTTCCTTGGGAGCTTCTTTCTGGTCGAAATCCGGCCGGTAGCTATTGGCATGGTCGAAGCGCCCGTTCTTTATCGATAGCACGACATAGGAGAACCAGGGGCAGGAGTGCTCCAGATCGCGCTTGGAGAAATACGCGTCGCAGTTGGGATGCGAATGAAAGACGCCCAAAACATCCAGCCCTTTTCGACGCGCTTCCTGGTCGACGCGATTCAGGTCCTTGGGGTCCATCACGAAAAAATCCTCTTGCGGGCCGGTGTAGACGTTGGGGAGGGTTACCGCTTCGCACACGGTGCCGTCCGAACCAACCATGACGCCGCAGCACTCCTTGGGGAAAGTCTTCTCGGCGTGCGACACCATCGTGTCCCAGGCGCCTTTCTCGATGCGGATCATGCTGGATGCGGTTCGCTCCAGAACGGCTCGCTCAGATACTTATAGGCGCCGTCGGCGAGAATGGTCACAATCACGCCGGTTTCGCCCGCAGCAGCTACTTCGTGTGCGACGCGGAGAGCGGCGCACCAGGTTGGCGCCGGAGGAAATTCCGATCAGCAGCGCCTCTTCGCGGGCCATGCGGCGGCACATCGCATAAGCATCCTCGGTATCGATCCAGATGTTTTCGTCGGCCAGCGCGGGATCGTAAATGCCGGGGACGATGGCGGTCGGCATGTGCTTGAGACCCTCCAGGCCGTGAAACCCGGAGGAGGGCTGCGCCGAAATGCACTTGATATGCGGAATCTCTTTCTTGAGGCGGCGCGAGTTACCCATGAAAGTGCCGCTGGTTCCCATGCAGGCGACGAAGTGCGTGATGCGACGGTTGGTCTGCGCCAGGATCTCCATCGCGGTGCCCTCGTAGTGCGCTTTCCAGTTGGCCGGATTGTTGTACTGGTCGGGGTAAAAATAACGGTCCGGGTCGGCGTTGTAGATTTCGCGGCACAATCGGATGGCCCCGTCCGAGCCTTCGCCCGGATCGCTGAAGACCATCTCAGCGCCGTAGGCCGTCAGCACGTGCTTGCGTTCCATGGAGGCGTTTTTCGGCAGGCACAGCTTGACGCGGTAGCCGCGATAGGCGCCGATCATGGCATAGGCGATGCCGGTATTGCCGCTGGTGGCGTCGAGGAGGATGCGGTCGCGCGTGAGTTTGCCGGTACGCTCGCCGTCGAGGATCATGTTGAGGCCGGCGCGGTCCTTCACCGAGCCGCCGGGATTGAAAAACTCGGCTTTGGCGTAAATTTCGATGCCGGGCAGGTCCAGGGTGATGCGGTCCAGGCGAATCAAAGGCGTATGGCCGATTAGCTGGAGCAGATCCGTGGCAACCAGGCGCGAGACAGGCGGGACGATGGGGGTAGCGACGGACATTCGGTATTCCTTTAAGATTCTATCACCTAAGTTGGCTTTGACCAGATGAAAAAACGAAGCCAAGTACTAGCCAAGTGCAGTATTTAGATGCAGATGAGGCGGTTTGGTCGCTACCGAAGAATGCCCGTATGGCCCAGCGAATAGCGGCCGGGCTGGGGATAAACGCACAGGCCGTGGGGGCCTTTGCCGACGGGGATGCGGGCGAGCAGATGGCCGTCGGCGGTGTCGAATGCATACACCTCGCTGGTGTAGCGGCCGGAGAGCCACAGGACTTTTCCGTCGGCTGAGACGCCGCCCATGTCGGGGCTGCCGCCGCCGGGGATGGTCCATTTGTTAACTACTTTACGCTCGGCGAAGCTGATCAAGGAGATGGTGCCTTCGTCGCGATTGGAGACATAAAGCAGCTTGGAGTCGCGGCTGGGGTAGAGGCCGTGGGCGCCCTTTCCGGTGGGGATGAAGCCGACCACTGCGAATTTCTCGGGATCGACCAGGTATACGCCGTTGGCGAGCATGTCGGCGACATAGAAGACCTTGCCATCGGGAGAGGTCTTCACATCCTGAGGCATGCTGCCCGAGGGCGAATGCCGCAAATCATAGGCCCGATGCGCGCCCACGCTGCCCTTTCCGCGTTTCATGGCGGTAGGCTCGACGGCTGCTCCGGGCTCGGAATGAGCCAGCGCGAGCGTCCCGACGATAGCCCGCTTGGCGACATCCAGCTTAATGAGCGTGCCGGAAAACTCGCAGCTAGCGATCAGGTATCGGCCGTCGGCGGTGAAATCGATGTGGTCGACGCCGCGGCAAGGGACCGGCAGGGAATCCACCAGCTTCATTGAGTTGGGATCGCGAAAATCCAGGCGATGGACGCGCTCGGCGACGACGATGGCGTACTTGCCGTCGGGCGTGTAGTACATGTTGTACGGGTCCTTGACGGGAACCGTTTCGCCCTTCTTGCCGGTGGCGGGATCGATTTTGGTCAGGCTGTCGCCGAGGTCGTTTAAAACCCAGAGCGTCTTCAGATCGTACGAAGGCGTGACGTGCTGCGGCTGGCGGCCGACCTTAAAGTGATCCACGACGTGGAAAGGTGTGCGGATCGATTACGTCCACCGTGTTGCTGCCGCTGTTGGGGACGTAGATGAGGTTGGGGAAGCCCTTCACTGCGGGGCTGAGCTTGCCGGCGGCGGTTTCCGAATAAATGTCGTTGGGATTGAGTACCGGGGGCATGCCGGGAAGTGCGCTGCGTGGGCCTACGCTGGCCGCGAACCCGACCGTGGACCAGATGACGAATGCCAACAGAACCGCGCCCTCTGCGGGAGTTTCCGGCCGGGCCAGTTCCTCATATCATTTTCATCGTCGCACGGACGGGGAAGATTTAGGGCTGAAGTTTTCGATTCTGAGCAATTTGTTCCTGTAGGTTGTGCTGGTGAGCCGGCTTGTCGCCGGCGATGAGCCGCGCCAACTGCGGCGTCAGGTCCTTGAGGACCTGCACTGCCAACGCGCTTGTGAAGCTGTAAGACGCGGCTTTCGATCCTGGCACAAAGGCGAGCACGGTTCCGTAATAGCGGTCGCCGATCATGAATACGAAGGTGGCCGTGCGGCTCACCGCCTTTGATCCTATCAGCTGGCCGTGCGCGCTGAAACTCTCCAGCCGGTTATCTCCGGTTCCCGTTTTGCCGCCCACTTGGATCACGCGGCCATCGGGGAGCTTGATGCCGGACGCCATCCTGCGGCCGGTGCCGTTCTGAACTACGCCCTTCAGTTCCTGACGGACGAGGGTCGCGATCTCAGGCGCGATCACGCGTTGTCCGGGGGCGATGTTTTTGTCGGCGATGGTTTCGGTGGGAGTCCCTTGTCCGAAATGAAGCTGCTGGATCTTGACGCTGGGGTAGCGGATGCCATCGTTGAGGATGGTGCCCATCAGGTCGGCCAAGGCGGCGGGAGTGTCGCCGGAGACGCCGATGGTGGTGGCATAGGAAGGCACCAGGGAATCGAACGGATATCCCTGGGTCTTCCAGGCCTTGTAGATTTCCTTAAAGGCGTCCTGCTCGAGCAAGGTCCAGATGCGGTTGTCCTGCGCGCCCTTGTGCTCGGTTTTGAAGAGCCACCAATACACGTCCTGGCGGACGGACACGCTCATCGCCGCCAACTCACTCCACTTGGCGGCGGGATGCTGCTCGCGATAATTCAGCAGCCATAACTCCAAAGGATGGACGTGCGCCAGGTAACCGCGATCGGACAGATTGAACTTGTCGGGGCCGTATTTTTCATAGAGCGTGGCCGGGTCATCCTTTTTGGCTGCGAGTGCTGCGGCGGGCAGGTGCGCTTTCAGGAAAGCGGTGAATTGGTCGAGTCCAGCCTGCGGGCGCACGGAGCGATAGATGACTGCGGCGCGCAACGGTGTGAGCGGAGCGATGCCGCTGCATCAAGGTATTCAAGGACTGGTCGGGCGTCTGGCCGCGATATTTTTCATAGAAACGCCAGAGGTACGTGCGGCCTTCCTGGTCGGCGAATCTCGCCAGGTAGGCGCGGCGGGCGGGATCGTCGTCGTTACTGATCACGGCGGGGGAAGCGCCGGGGACGCGGAAGCGGTAGTAATAGACGATGTCGCGCATCAGGCGGACGAATACCAGGTTGACCGAGTTTTGGAAGGCCGCGCTGACGGTGAAGTCCTGGCCGCGCCTCCCAGGTCTCGAAATTATCGAAGTGATGCACGCCGCCGCCGGTGAAGAACGACTCGCCGGTGCTGCCGGAATATTTCCGCTGAAGCGCCGCCTGGAGCATGGCGGTGAGGCTGCGATCCTGGGCGGTGCCCAGATACTTCACCGCCCACTCGGTCAGATGATCGTCGGGCAGCGTTTTGACGGCCGCGAGCTGCTGGGGCGACATGCCAACGTACTGTTTGTGAAGATCGGAGACGATTTCCAGGTAATTGATCAGGGTGCGCAGCTTGGCCGTGGAACCGAGTTCCAGCTTGGTGTCCTGATTGATATTGAGCGGCTGATCGAGGTTGTCGGTCTGGACGCGCAGCAGGTTGGCGCCGGGACCTCGCTCATAGAGCGTGAAGCTGTAGATCACTTTGGACGGGTCGCTCCTGCTCGAGCAGCCGGTATTGTTGCAAGCCCGCCGAGGCCGCCTCCTTGGGATCGGTAAGATGTTCGATGTAATGCGTGATGTTTTGCTGGGCGGGCTGATCGAGGGTGGTATTGACCGTCAGATCCAGGCGGTCGAGATCGTAGGCGCTGCCGAGGCCAAGCAGCGGCAGCAAGGCCATGCGGATGGTGTTCTGCGCTTTATTTTCGACGAAATCCTCGGGAGAAGAGCCGGGCGCACGCAGTAAAGGCTCAACTCGCTCGGCCAGGGCCAGGTCACGCAGCCGGGTGGAGATGACTCCGCGTTCGGCCAGCGCCCGCAAATAACGATCGGTTTGCGCGGTAAGGGCTCGGCGATTCTCCACCAAATAGAAGTGCGGCGCACGCAGCGCCAGCAGCAGCGACAAAGTCTCGCGGTATGCCTGAGCGCGCTCGCGGATCTGCGCGCCGGTAAGCGTGGCTTCATCGGCTCGGAGCAATTCGTTCGCTTTCGAAGTGTCTGCGCCGTACCAGGCCCAGAGACCATCGCCCAATCCCGACACTTCGCCGTAGCCGGGAGAAGCAGCCAAAGGAATCGAATTGATGTAATCGGAGACGATCTTCTGTTGAGCCGGCAACGTCACGCTGCCGTTCCGGTATGCCGCCAAGGTTGCGGACGCCATCTGGCGAAATTTCTCCAGCGCCGAATGCGTTCTGCCGCCGGGCGAGTGCCGGATTTTTTCCAACTGCGTCGCCAGCGTACTGCCGCCGATGACGGCGTGATGATGCGGATCGACCGCATGCAGTCCGTAATCCAGAATCGCCTTCGTGAAGCGGTCCCATTCGATGGCAGGGTTGCGGTGCGGGTTGCTGGGGTCCAGCATGTGACGGTTCTCGATGAACAGCAACGTTTGCACGACCAAAGGCGGTACGTCGGCGTAACCCCGATAAATGCGCTGCGGCCGATCGAAGGAATATAAGGGCAACCCGTTCTGGTCGACAATCTGGAGGCCGGCCTGATCCTTGGTCGTATAAACCGGATACAGGCTGGCGCTCACCAAGGAGTAAAATTCCGAGGCGTGGGCCTGCGCCTTCACTTGAAAGCCGGCTGCTTCTAAGCGCGACAGAAACACCGGCATGCGGGCATAGCCGAGGGTCCAGTCATAAGGTCCAGCGGGTGGATAATGAATAGCCGTACTGGGGCCTTGCGCCAGGCGGTAGGTGATGTGGCGATCGGCGGCGCGAAAAACCAGGGATTCAAACCAGGACGTTTTGAGTTCCAAAACGATGCCGCTGGTGAGCAGTGCGCCGAGCGCGACCCAGGTTGCGATACGGTGCGCGCGCCTGGAACGCAGCCAAGCCAGCCAGTTGGCGCGCGAATCGCTCAAAAAGTCTATAAGATCAGCGGTCCAGTCTTCCCCATGGCCATTCACAACGTTACCACCTGAACCTTAGATGCAGCGCGCCAGTCATTAGTTTTAGACTTCTGCGGGTTCGCAGTAACTAACTAGCGCGACTGATCCGCCGGCCCGTCGCGCTCTGGAACGGGGACCATGTCGTGGATGGCGTCGGTGGTGTGGGGCGGCCAGCCGTGTTTCATGCGCTCTTCCACTTCCAGGGCCGATAAGGGCGTGTTGGTGGGCTTGAATTCGCCGACCTTTCGGACTCGATCCGCGGCTTCATCGCCGTCGATGGTAAGCTCGTCGGTGCTGCTTACGGGAACGTACCCCTCGTCGGTATCCATATCGGTATCCATATCGGCGTCCATATACGTTGGACAAAGTGACGAATCGATGTATTTTGCGCCTAACGGTTACGCATCGCCTTGGGCAGCTTTGGCGACGTCTCCATTTTCAGCGCGCGCGATCTCAGCCAGGGATCGCTTGGAGAGAATGGATCGCGGCTGTTCCCTCAGAACGTCTTCTTTGGAGGCGAAGTCGTCGCGATGCTTAATCAGCAGCCACTGCGGTTTTTTGGAGCCGCCCAACCTGGTTCGAACCAGCACCCAGGAGCCTTTCAGTTTTTTCCCGTTGAGCGTGAATTTGAGATCGCCTTTGCCCAAGGCGGCCTGGACGTCGGGATCGTCCGGGGTCCAAGTCCCACGGTCCCACAGCATGACGGTTCCGCCTCCGTACTCGCCTTCCGGGATCACGCCTTCGAAGTTGCCGTATTCGAGCGGATGATCTTCGACGGCGGCCGCGAGGCGCTTGACGGAAGGGTCGAGCGAGGGACCTTTGGGAATCGCCCAGGAAAGCAGCACGCCGGCCCACTCCAGGCGGAAGTCGTAGTGGAGATGCGAGGCCTGATGTTTCTGGATGACGTACAGCAGGGGGCTGGCCGAGTGCGCGGGAGCGGGATCGGAACCTTTTGGCTCGGCCGTGACTTTGAAATCGCGTTTGCTCTGATATTGTTTTAGAGGCCGCGGCCGCGATTTAGGTTCGGTCACTTCTTGTTCTCCGGCGCCTGCTCCATAGTGCCGCGAGCTTTGATCTCTTCGACCACCTGTAGTATGTCGTAATGCGGCACGACGCGATCGGGGAAGAAGCTGTTTACGGCGTCCTGCTCGTCGGGATACATTTCGAGTTCGGTATCGAGTTTCAGCGTGTCGGCCGCGCTCACGTGGTGCTGGCTCAGACCGGTGAGCACCAGTTTCCCTTCAGCGCTCCGGAATTTTTCCGTGAAAAACACCAGGGTTCCAAGAGCCGCCGAATCGATGTGCGAGACTTCTTTCAAATTCAGGATCAGTTTATGAACGTTCTGGGCGAGCAGGGACGAAATGCGCTCCCTGAGCAAAACGTCTTCGGGCCCCAGAATCAATCGGCCCTGGAGATCCAGGATCGCGATCCGCTCTTTCTCACGCTGTTGGATTTCTAAGTGCATGGGCTCCTAACTATATTGTGTGACGGTGAGGGCAGCGGATGTTTCGGCTAAAGCCCTTCCGGCAGGCCGGTTCGGCCTTAACGCAAAGGCTCCAACTGGCGGTTTTCGTCAAAACACCAGCGCATTTGCGGCTGAGGATATTTGCCTGCATTAGCGCTGATCAGGTCGTCAAAACCGAGCTTATGGAAGGCAAACGAAATTGCGCCATCGGGCGAGACGGTTCCGACCAAAAATCCATACACATCGGTTTGAGCGTGCTGCGCCGGTCCCGTTTCAGACGGCAGGCGGTAGCGGACTGCGCCCGCGGTTCCGACGATCCAGCCGGGCAAAACCTTGCCCTTCCAGTCCACCGTTTCGAAAACATTTTCCATGAAAAAGTGCGAGTGGCTGGCGATCACGTAGACCTGCTTGCGAGCCGCGTTGTGGGCGTGCCAGAGCATCTCGTAAACTTGACGGCCGCTTTTATCGCCTTGCGCCCAATCGCTCATGCTATGGACGTGTCCCACGCTGCCCGGCAGAGCGGCGTGCATGCCGACCACGATGCTGCGAATCTCAGGCGACGATTCGTCGCGCTGCAGCGTGGCGCGCAGCCAGGCCATTTGCGCGGCATCGATTTGATCGGGGCTGGCGTCGTCGAGCGTGATGAAATCGACGTTGCGATTCACCCAATGATAATAGGTGTGGAGCTTGTGATCCTGGGGATTATCCTTCAAACGCTGCGCACGAATCACGGGGGTTTCCAGCCAGTCGGCGAACTGCAATAGCCAAGCCTCGCGCGTGGCAGGCAGGATGGTTTCATGGTTGCCGATGGCAAGAAACACTGGCAGGTTGCCAAACGGGATCATCTGGTGCGCGATGAAGTCGGGCCAGGCGGAGGTCAAGTAGGTGCTCACGAACATCGGCTTGGCGGGCAGGCCCAGGCTGGGCGGAGGCACCATGTCCTCATCGATTTCGAAGATGGCGCGAAAATCGCCCAGGTGCCAGTAGAACTCCGCGCCGCTTTGCCGCACGCCGGCTGCGATGGCGGGCATCACGATGTCGCCGCAGTTGCGGGAATCTCCGGAGACGGCAAAGCTCCAGGAGGCCGCAGGCGTTTGCGCTGCCGCCGAACCACACAGTGTGAGGAATAGCCAGAATATCTTCTTCACTAGAAACTGAATGTAGCAGAGTCGGCGGGAGAGTAATCTTGTATAGAGGCTGTGATGAAGCGGCGGGAATTCAATGGCGCGTTGGCGGCCATGGCGGCGGGCGGTGTACTGACTTCCGCTGCGGTCAATCCAGCCATCGAGGGCGGCATTACCGATGTGCAGGGCGTGAAGGTCGGCCATTTCACCGATTCGCGCCGGCCGACCGGCTGCACGGTTCTGCTGTTTGAGAAAGGCGCAACCGCGGGCGTGGATGTGCGAGGCTCCGCGCCGGGAACTCGCGAAACCGACCTGCTGAATCCGCTCAACATGGTCAAGCAAGTGCAGGGTATTGTGCTTTCCGGCGGGAGCTCGTTCGGCTTGGATACGGCCACCGGCGTGGTCCGGTATCTGGAGGAACACGGCATCGGGCTGCGTTTCGGCGGCACAATTATACCGATTGTTCCGGCGGCGATTTTGTTTGATTTGGGCATTGGGGATCCGAAGATCCGTCCCAACGCTGAGTCGGGATACAAGGCTTGTCAAGCGGCGAGCGGCGGGAAAGTCGCCGAGGGGAATGTGGGCGCCGGGGCGGGCGCGACTATCGGCAAGCTGTTCGGGATGAAGTCGGCCATGAAGAGCGGCATCGGCACGGCCAGCGTGCGCGTGGGAAATACGGGGATCGTGGTCGGCGCGATCGTCGCGGTGAACGCGGTGGGCGACGTGGTGAATCCGCAAACCGGGAAGATCATAGCCGGGGCACGGAAACCGAACGGCCCCGGGTTCATGGATTCCATGGCGCAAATTCGGCAGGGCTATCGAGTGGAGGCCTCGGGGACCAACACGACGCTCGGAATCGTGGCGACCAATGTGGCCTTGGACAAAACGCAAATGACCAAGGTGGCGCAGATGGCACACGATGGTCTGGCGCGGACCATCTACCCGGTCCACACGCTGGCCGACGGCGACACGATTTTCGCGGCGGCGACCGGAGCGATTTCAGTGCGAGCCGATCATGGCGCAATCGGCGCGCTGGCGGCCGATGTAGTGGCGCAAGCAGTTCTCCGCGCGGTGATGAGCGCGCGCGGGCTGCCGGGACTGCCGAGCTATAGCGATCTGCAGAGCCGCTAGTCTGGGTGCGATAGCTGCAGGGGTGCTTCCTCGTCAACGTGAGCCACGAGGGTCGCCGTATCAAATCTCAAGACAGAAAGTTCTGCCGTAAACCCAGATTTCGATAACGGCACCGCCGATTTTGATGTCGCTCGCCGGAGCAACGCCCTGTTCGCATCGGACACTCTGCACTACCTTTTCAGTTTTGAATCCCAACGCCCGCAACATGGCTCTTTCGAGTGCATTTCCTCTCTTGACAGTCGTCGATGTGGGCACGTTATAGAGGTTAGTGTCGACAAGGACGAAGTGGTACGTCATGTCGAGCTTCGTTTGGCCTTGGATCGATCCGAGCGTTTTCGCGTTGTCGATGGCCAGTGGCGCGAGCAGTGGGTGTCCCGAAACCAGCGTAACTACGCCGGAGTTGGCCTCAAGACGAACATCTCCATGAATTCGTGCCATTTCGGCAAGCGGCGGATAATGAACGGTCGCGACTTTTGCTCTCAAGCCGCCTTCCGTTTGGGCAAGAGCAGCGCAGACAAGAAGACATCCGATTGTGCATGTCTTTCTCAACTGCATGGCGCATACCCCCGATATCACAATCATATTTAATGATGCGCGCGCATCGTCGGGTTGGAAGCGGGAGCCGCTCAGGAATGATAGGTGGGTTTATCGGATAGAACCCGCGCCCAGCCCGGCATCTCCGGTGTTTCATAAAGGGCGCTACTCGCGGGCGAGCCGAGAAAGGACACGCGCGGCGGCATCATCGGCGGGCGGCTGCGAGGCGCATTGCTTCTCGCGCGCCTTCCACAACTGAGCGGCCAGAGTGAGATCATCTTCGGTGGAATCGTCCATGGTTTGCCGCGTGGGACGCCCGGCGAGCGCCTTCTGTGCGGATTGAACGAGCTGGGAATCGTCTGGCCCTACTGGCGCGCACTGATCCAGCATGGCCACAGCATCCTTGAGAAGCGTTTCGCTGCGCTGGTAGCGTTCCGAAAGGCGAATTCCCCGGGCATTCGGATCGAGGGCCAGCACGCCGTTGGCGACCTCCAGTCCCTTCAGGGCTGCTTCATTCGTGGGGTCGAGCCGCAACGCATTCTCATTAGCGCCGCGCGCGCCGGTGTAGTCCTCCTGAGCGAGTTCCGCCGCGCCCAAGCCGGCATAGGCGTCAGCGTCGCTCCGATTGGCGCGCAGGAGATCCCGGAATATATCCGCGGCTTGCCGTGGCGCTCCGTAGGACAGCAGCGATCGGGCGATGCGTTTCTTGGCGGGCGCATCCGGCTTCTGTCCCAAGGCGGCCAGCAGTTCCGCGACGGCCTGAGTTTTATCGCCGCTTTTCGCCAGAAAATCCGCCAATTCAAAGCGCGCTTCCAGCCTGTTCTGCTCCTGGCCTTTGGGCCACGAACCATCGATGGCGCGGTGGTAATAGGTCACGGCGGCGGATTTGTTCCCGCGGCTTACGGCGGCCCTTGCCAAGCCGAAGTTCGCCGCGCCGTTATTCGGATCGCTCTTCAACACCTCGTTCAGGTAAACCGCTCCTTCGTTCATGCTTCCCGCGGCTATCAACGTTTGCCCGAGCGCCAGGCGGTAGCGCTCGCTGCCCGGCGATATCGAGAGCGCGTTGCGGAATTGCTCAATGGCCTCTTCATTTCTGGCTTGCTGGACCAGCTCCGTGCCAGTCTTGAAATTCTGTTCCGCTCTGGTGCCGCGTTGCGCGCGATAGTAATAATTCAAGAATCCGATCAAAATAAGCAGCGCCAGCGCGGCTGCCACGACGCCCGGCAATATCCCGCGGGAAGGTTGCGCCGGTTGAGCGGCCGCCTTTTTCTCCCGGCTCTCCTCTTCCGCGACTCCGTAGGCTCGCAAAACATCGTGCAGCGTGACCAGACCTCGCAGCTCCCGCACATCGGAACGGCTCACCACCGCAAGGACATTCATTTTGGCCTGCGCCATCCGCCGCAGCGCCACATCCACCGGATGGTCCATGTGCACGTGCGGAAAGTTCTCGGGTGTGAGATCCTCGCTCGAACTTCCACTGGTGAGAAGTTCGCCTAGCGGCATCTGGCCGTTCCCATTTGCGATCTCTTTTTGAACTTGCGCGAGAGTCAGCATGCCGTGCAGGTGCTGGCCCACGGCTACGGGAAACGCGTTGCGGTCGCGATTCAGAATGGCGAGTGCATCTTCAACGCGATCCAGCGGCGCGAGCAGGCGCGGTGGTGAAGATGCGGCGTCCCGGACGGTCAACATTTCCTGCCGGTAGCGCAGCCCGGACGGCAGATGCACCCCATCCTGGTGCTGCAGAGCCTCGTAAATCGGCTCTTCCTGCAGCTTGTAGGAGATGTAATAACTCATCAGATTCGAGATCATCAGCGGGACGATGATGGAATAATCCCGCGTCATCTCGAAAATCATGATCACCGAAGTCAGCGGCACCCGCACGATTCCGGCAAACGCCGCTCCCATGCCAACCAACGCGTACGCGCCGACGCCGCCGGTATAATCCGGAAGAAGTTGGTGGGCCACGCTTCCCACGGCTCCGCCCATCATGGCGCCAATGAAAAGGCTCGGGCCAAAAATACCTCCGGCATTGCCGGTGCCGTAGCAGGTGGCGGTCGCGACCAGTTTCAGGACCACCAGCAGCGCCATCACCTCCACGGCCATCTGCCCGTTGAGGGCTTCGCTGACGTGCTGGTAGCCGACGCCCAGAACGTCGGGGACGAACCAGCCCATGATGCCGACCGTCAAGCCTCCCACGGCCGGCTGCAGCCATGCGCTCCATTTGGGCAGATCCATAAAACGTTTGCGAATGAAAAGCAGCAGTTTCACGAACGCCACGGAGACGAAGCCGCCCGCAATCCCCAGGACAGCATAGGTTCCGAATTCATAAGGACTCACCAGCTGATACGCGGGCACGTGAAAGAGCGGCTCATCGCCCAACAGCAGGTGCAGCACGATCCAGGAGGTGGCGGAACTGAGCACGATGGATCCCAGCACGGGAGCGTGCATGTCGCCCATCACTTCTTCGAGTGAGAAAAGTACAGCGGCAACCGGCGTATTGAACGCCGCGGCCAGAGCCGCCGAGGCGCCGATGGGGATGAGTTCGCGAATTCGTTCCGGGCGCAATCCGAGCCTCCGACCAAACACCGACGACAGGCCCGCTCCGACGTGCACCGACGGGCCTTCGCGGCCGAGCGCGATACCGCTGGCCAGGGAGACCGACGAGCAGAAAAATTTTCCGACTACCGTTCGAAAGCTGATAAAACCGTCACGTAAGAACAACGCGGTTTTGGTCTGGGGGATGCCGCTGCCGCGCGCGTTCGGAAAATACTTCGAGAGCAGCCAACCGGTGAACAACGCGCCCGCCGTCGGAATGAGCAGCCGCCGCCAAGGCGATCCGCCGGCAGGATACATCCGGGATCCCAGGTTCTCCGTAACGTAGATAAAGCCGGCGATCACCAGCCCGACCACGGCTCCGATGATGAGCGTGAGGACAAGAAGAACCTTGTCCTCATATTGAATCGGCTTGCTGGCGCTCGAGCCATTGCCGACGATGGTTTTCAAGAAGTTGGTTCGTGTGGAGGATTGCACTTTGCTCTTGGACGCTCTACAACGGCAAAATACCACGCCGTGTTAGAACATCTTTATTATGACTTTTACCGGCGTCGCTTCGCAGCCCGATTCTGAACCCCGTGCCTGAGCTCCCCGAAGTCGAAACCGTCGTGCGAACGCTTGCGCCGAAACTGACCGGCCGGCGCATTGTGGACGCGCAGTTTTTCTCGCATCACGTGGTTCGCCAGAATTTTTCGAAACTGCGCGCGCATGTACGCAATCAGACCGTAAAGTCGATCCGCCGCCATGGCAAGTTCATCGTGCTGGAACTGGACCAGGGCGTGCTCTCGATTCATCTGGGAATGACGGGCAAACTGCTGCTGGATTGCCAGGCTGGCCCGTACGCCCGCGCGATTTTCGAACTCGACCAAGGGCTGCTGGTCTACGACGATGTCCGGCATTTCGGGCGAATCGAATGGAGTGCGGGTTTGCTGGAGCGAGCGGCGGAATTGGGACCGGATGCGCTCGACATCACGCTGCCCGAATTTCTAAAACTTCTCAAGGGGCGGCACGCGCGCATCAAGCCCCTGCTCATGAACCAGCGCTTCTTGCGGGGCATGGGCAATATTTATACCGACGAGGCACTGTTCCAGGCGCGCATTCAACCGCGCGCGATCGCGTCCAGCTTAAGTAAAGAGCGCGCCACGCGTTTGCACAGCGCCATGCATGAGATCCTGACGGCGGCCATTCGGTTCAAAGGATCGTCGATTTCCGACTATGTGGACGCCGCCGGCGAAAAGGGCAGCTTTCAGTTGCAGCACCAGGTCTACGGGCGCGCGGGCGACCCCTGCGCTATCTGCGGGACCGCAATCCGCCGGATCGTGGTGGGCCAGCGTGGAACTCACTATTGTCCGAAGTGCCAGCGAAGCTGAGCACCTGGTCTGCTACTTGAGCGGCGGCCTTCATGTCGGCGACATCGTGCACGCGGACGATATGCGCGCCGCCGAAAATAGCGGCCGTGACCGCAGCCGCAGTAGCGCATTCGAGCAGCGACGCGGATTCTTTCTCAGCCTTGGGCAAAAACGATTTTCGCGACGGGCCAGCCAATATCGGAAGGTCGAGCGCGGCCAGTTCGCTCAACCGCGCCAGGATCTCGGCGTTCTGCTCTTTGCGCTTCCCGAATCCGATCCCGGGGTCAATCACGATTCGCGCCCGATCGACTCCCGAACGCACGGCGCGATGAACTGACGCGTCCAGGTCGTGACGGATCGCTCCCATCGCATCCTTGAGCGTGGGAAGCTTGGCCCAGGTTTCGGGCGTACCGCGCATGTGATTGATCACCAGTCCGGCGTTGTGATTCGCGGCGACGCGGGCGAGTTGCGCGTCGAACGTCAGGCCGGAAGGATCGTTGACGATCTCAGCGCCGTGCTCCAAAGCCTTTTCCGCCACGGCCGACTTGTACGTGTCGACAGAAACGGGGACGCTGAGTTTTCCGCGCAGGCGTTTCAACACGGGGATCAAGCGGCGCAGTTCTTCCGCTTCCGATATGCGCGACGATCCGGGGCGGGTCGACTCGGCGCCAATGTCGATGATGTCGGCGCCCTGCTCTTCGATCTCCACGGCGCGGGCGAAGGCGCGATCGGGGTCGAGGTATTTTCCGCCATCGGAGAACGAATCCGGCGTAACATTTAGCACGCCCATGATCAGCGTTCGTTCGCCGCACAGCAGTTCGCGCTGCGCGAGCTTCCAGACGTAGGGACGTCGCGTCATGCGCCCTGGATTCGCTTCCATTTTTTCCCTACGCGAATGGTATCGCCTGGTTTTGGATCGAAGATCATTTTGGTATATCGTTCCCCGTTTATTTCGACCGCGCCGGATTTGATTTTGCGCTCGGCGTCGGTTCGGGACTCGGCCATTCCGGTTCCTAGGATGAACTTCGGCAGATTGGGTTCCGGAGGAACTAATTCGATGTCCGTCGGCGCTTCTTGTTGCCGCACCTCACGATCGAAATCTTCTTCCGCCTGAAGCGCCGCGTCCGAAGAATGAAAATCGGTGACGATCGCTCGCGCCAGCCGCATCTTCACCTGCATCGGCTCTTCGTGCTTCATCTGCGAGATTTCGGTGAGGCTCTTGTCCGTCAGAAGTTCCCAATAACGCCACATCAACTCGTCACTGATGCCCATTACTTTGCGGTACATGACCTTCGGCGGTTCGGTAATACCGATGTAGTTGCCCTTGGACTTCGACATTTTTTCGACGCCGTCGGTGCCTTCGAGCAGCGGCGTGGTGGCGACAATCTGCGGCGCGAGCCCCGAGTCCCTCTGGATCTCGCGTCCCACCAGTAAATTGAATTTTTGATCGGTACCGCCCATTTCCACGTCGCATTTCAAAGCCACCGAATCGTAGCCCTGCGCGAGCGGATACAACAGCTCATGAACCGATATCGGCACGCCCGACTTGTACCGGTTAGAGAAATAATCCCGTTCAAGAATTCGGGCGACGGTGTATTTCGAGCACAGCCGGATCACGTCTTCCAGCCGCATCGGCCCCAGCCATTCGCTGTTGAACCGCACCTCGGTCTTTTGCGGATCGAGAATTTTAAAAACCTGCTCCTTGTAGGTCTCGGCATTGCGCTCGATTTCGGCGCGCGTCATGGGAGGGCGAGTGGTGTTGCGGCCGGTAGGATCGCCGATCAGCCCGGTCATGTCGCCGATCAGGAAAATCACGGTATGGCCGAGATCCTGAAAGTGTTTCATCTTGCGAAGCAGCACTGTGTGGCCCAGATGCAGATCAGGTGCTGTGGGATCGAAGCCAGCTTTTACACGCAGCGGCCGCCCGGTTTTCTCCGACTGAATTAATCGCTCGCGCAGATCTTCTTCGCGAATTACTTCAGCCAGGCCCTTCTTCAGATAAGCGAGTTGTTCCTCGATGGACACCTCCTACATTAAAGCAGGGCTGCTTGCTCTAACGTTGGCGCGGAACCTGCGAGCACTTCTTTGATCCACTTCGCGATTAGCGTGGGCGCTTCCATCGGAACGAAATGCGAGTGGTCGGCGACCGGCAAATCCGTACCGCGCGCGAAACTCGAGGCCAAATCCGGCGTGGTCGGCGACACCCGCATGATCTCGGCCGGATCGTGGTATTTCAGGGCTCGCACCACGTGCACCGGAATCTTCACGGTTGCGATTTCAGGATAGATGTTCGACTCGGGCGCCGGGCTGTTTTCATAAATCGCGGCTTCAATTTCCGGAGGGCATGCGAGCATGAAGCCGTCGTTTGTGGACGCGCGCACCAGCCCGTACTCGCAGTAATCGCGCAAGACGCCGCGATCCCAGGCATCGAAAGGCGGCCGGTTTTCGAAGCGCTCGAACATTTCTTGAGCAGACGCCCAGTGATTGCGCCGCTTCGCCACAAATTGCGCGCGCCGCCACGGACCGACATACGAGTCGCGGGCTCGGATCACCGGATCGATCAGGAGCAGCGCCGAAAATGTTCCAGGCCTGAGCGCCGCGGCGAACGTGACCGCATGCCCACCCATGGAATGGCCAACCCCAACGGCCACGGAAAATCCGAGCGACGATGCAATCTCCGCGAGGTCGCGGCCGAAATCCTTCCAGGCATAGGGGGGCGCCGGTTTGCTGCTGTGCCCGTGGCCCCGAGCATCCAGCGCCAGACAGCGATGCCCCGGTAGCCGCGCGACCACTTGATTCCAACACCGGGCGTGGAATCCGGTAGCGTGGTAAAAAAATACGGGCGGATCGTCCCCGGCCCATTCCCACAGCGCGATCTCAACGCCATTTACGGCAAGTCGCGACTCAACTGGAACACGATCCATGCGTCCCAGTGTAACGGTGTCATCCGGTCGTCATCCGTGCTAAAATCGATTGTGCGGACCAAGATTCTGGGCGTAATCCCCGCCCGGTTTGCCTCCTCCCGCTTCCCCGGAAAAGCGCTCTCCCCCATAGCCGGAAAACCTATGCTCCAGCATGTTTACGAACGGGCGAGCCAGGCGCGCTATCTTTCCAAGCTCATCATTGCCACCGATGACGACCGCATTCAGAAAGCCGGCCGCGGGTTTGGCGCCGAGGTGCGTATGACCCGCGCCGATCACGTCTCAGGAACTGACCGCGTAGCTGAAGTGGCCGCTTCCGAGACTGCTCCGGTAATCGTGAACATTCAGGGCGACGAGCCGCTGATCGACCCTGGCGCGATTGACGCTGCGGCGCTCGCGCTTCTGGATGATCCGGAAGTCCCCATGGCCACGCTGAAAAAGCGCATTGAGGACCCCGCCGAGATTTCCGATCCGAACGTTGTCAAGGTGGTCACGGATCTGGCGGGCGACGCGATTTATTTTTCCCGTACTGCGATTCCTTATTTGCGCGAAGGCAGCGGCGCGCATTACAAACATATTGGGCTTTACGTGTACAGGCGCGAATTCCTGCTCGCCTACTCGGGTTTGCCGGTGGGTCCCCTCGAGCACGCGGAGCGTCTGGAACAATTGCGGGCGCTCGAAAATGGGCATCGCATTCGAGTAGTGGAAACGGAGTACGAGTCTCTAGGAGTGGACACGCCGGCGGATCTGGAACGCGTCGCCTTGCTCTTTGAGCCTACGTGCAAATAAAATCGAGGGAATCATGCCAACGGCCAAGTATATTTTCGTGACAGGGGGCGTGGTTTCGTCCCTGGGGAAAGGCATCGCCGCGGCGTCCATTGGCTGTTTGCTGGAGAGCCGCGGATTGCGCGTCACGCTGCAGAAATTCGATCCGTATCTCAATGTGGACCCCGGGACCATGAGCCCGTTCCAGCACGGCGAGGTGTTTGTCACCGACGATGGCGCTGAAACGGATCTTGATCTGGGCCACTACGAGCGCTTCACGCACGCCAAGCTTACGCAGAGCAATAATCTCACCTCCGGCCGCATTTACGAGCAGATCATCCATCGCGAACGCCGCGGCGATTATTTAGGCAAAACCGTCCAGGTGATTCCGCATGTGACCAATGAAATTAAAGCCGCCGCCCGCAAGGTATCGGCCGACGTCGATGTGGTGATCGTGGAGATCGGGGGCACGGTAGGCGACATCGAATCGCTGCCGTTTTTAGAAGCGATTCGTCAGCTGCGGCACGAGCTCGGCCGCGATAACACCGCCTTCGTGCACGTCACGCTGGTCCCTTGGATCGCAGCCGCGCAGGAACTCAAGACTAAGCCGACGCAGCATAGCGTCAAGGAACTGCGCGCCATCGGTATCCAGCCCGACATGTTGCTGTGCCGCTCCGAGCGCGATCTTCCGCGTGACATGAAGGAAAAAATCGCATTGTTCTGCGATGTCGACGTGGAAGCGGTGATCACGGCCAGCGACGTGCACTCGGTCTATGAAGTCCCGCTGGTGTTCGCCGAGCAGGCCGTGGACGAGATTATTTTGCGGCTGCTTAAAATCGAAGCGCGGCCGCGCGACCTCAGCCGCTGGACCGGCATGCTGGAACGCATGCAGAACCCGGAAGACCAGGTCGACATCGGGCTGGTCGGCAAATATGTCGAGTACGAAGATTCCTATAAAAGTCTGAAGGAGGCCTTGCTGCACGGCGGCCTGGCGCACCGCGTCAAGGTGAATTTTCATTGGATCGAATCGGACAACTTGCGCTGGCCCGAGTGCGCGGCCGAGCTCGAACAATTCGACGGAATCTTAGTTCCCGGCGGGTTTGGCAAGCGCGGAGTGGAGGGCATGATTACCGCCATCCGATACGCGCGGGAGAACAAAGTTCCCTACTTTGGAATCTGCCTCGGCATGCAAACCATGGTGATCGAATTCGCGCGCAACGTGTGCGGGCTGGTTCACGCCAACTCCACCGAGTTCGATCCCTCTACGCCCGATCGCGTCATATTCAAGCTGCGCGAATTGAAGGGCGTGGACGAGTTGGGCGGCACCATGCGTTTGGGCGCTTACCCCTGCCTGCTGACGCCTGGCAGCTTTGCCCGCGAAGCGTACGGTACCGGCGAAATCAGCGAGCGTCACCGCCACCGCTACGAATTCAACCGCGAGTACGAGCAGATCCTTACCAAAGCTGGCCTGCGCATCGCCGGCCAAACTCCCGACAGCGTGTACGTCGAGATCTGCGAGATCCCGGACCATCCCTGGTTCCTGGGTTGCCAGTTCCATCCGGAATTTAAATCCAAGCCGCTCGAACCTCATCCGCTGTTTTCGGCTTTCGTCCAGGCGGCCTATCAGCATCGGAAGAACCGCGTCCGGCCTGCTCAACGCTCCAGGTCCGAGCAGTTCACGCACGCCGATTGAGCACGCTTCCTCCAATCGGGCGCGGCCAGCCACTGGCGTTGATCGCCGGACCGTGCGTCATCGAAAGCGAAGACCACGTTCACTTCCTGGCGGCGGAAATCAAGAAAATCGCGGGTCAATTTATTTTTAAAGCGTCTTTCGATAAGGCCAATCGCACCAGCCTCACGTCCTACCGCGGGCCGGGCTTAAAAGAGGGCCTGCGGATTTTGTGCGATCTGCGGCGCGAAGGTTACGCCATCCTGACCGATATCCACGAGCCTTCGCAGGCCGAGCCCGCCGCCGAAGCCGCCGACATTCTGCAGATCCCGGCCTTCCTCTGCCGCCAGACCGATCTGCTGATCGCCGCCGGACGTACCGGTCGCGCCGTGAACATCAAAAAAGGCCAGTTTGTGTCGCCGTACGAGATTCGCAACGCCGCCGAAAAAGTAGCGTCTACGGGCAACAACGACATCCTGCTCACCGAGCGCGGTTCTTCGTTCGGTTACAACAACCTGGTGGTGGACATGCGCAGCCTTCCCATCATGCGCGATTTCGGCTGGCCGGTGATTTTCGATGCGACCCACAGCGTCCAAGTCCCGGGCGGCATGGGTCACGCTTCAGGCGGACATCCGGAATTTATTCCTACGCTCGCGCGCGCCGCAGTCGCCGCGGGCATCGACGGAGTTTTTCTGGAAGTCCACGAAGCGCCCGACCGGGCCCTCTCCGATGGTGCAAACGCCCTGCGGCTGGACTTACTTCGCCCCCTGTGGGAGAACTTACAAGCGATCCACAATCTCGCTCCCTAAAAGTACTTTTCTCCTAATCACTCCGTCGCTGTTCAGGTATTGCACCTATAGCCTAAGTCCCCAATCACCTCGATAGATTGAGTGGTCCCTGAGTGAGCGTGGGCCCCGAGTGCGCCATCATTCCATTTTCTGTCTGCTGTTCAGCGCAACGTGCGCCTTCGCCCAGGTTAACGTACTAACTGCGAATTACGACAACCAGCGAACCAACGCGAACCTGCAGGAAACTATCCTCACGCCATCGCTGGTAAGTCCAGCAACTTTCGGGAAGATCGCGAACCTGCCGGTGGATGGCCAAATCTACGCCCAGCCGCTGTATGCGTCCGGCATTCAAGTCGCAGGAGCAAGACACAACGTTGTCTTCGCAGCAACCATGCATAACAGCGTCTATGCCTTCGATGCAGATACTGCAGGACCGTCGGCGCAGCTTTGGCAGGTCAACCTGGGTCCCTCGGTTCCGTCGGCGATGCTCAATAATCTTCAGGATATTGTGCCGGAAATCGGTATTTTAAGCACTCCGGTTATCGATCTTTCGCGGCAAGTGATGTATGTGGTTTCGGAAACCTTAGATAGCACACAAACTCCATCCTTCCAGTTACACGCCCTTTCGATCGCCAATGGTCACGAAGTAATGAATGGCCCGGTAACAATCACGGCAACCGCGCAAGGTAACGGTGCGGCCAGTAATAACGGCATGATCGTGTTCGACCCGACGTTACAGCTGCAAAGGCCGGGAGTTACTTTGACCAATGGTAAAGTGTACCTGGCGTTTGGGTCGCATGCTGATTATTCCAACTTTCACGGTTGGTCGTTGAGTTACGATGCGACTAACTTGCAGCGTCAGATTTCGATCCTCAATAGTACGCCGAACGGTTGGGGCAGCTCGATTTGGCAGGCCGGCCGCGCGCTGGCGGTTGACGCTCAAGGAAACCTGTTTGCCTCCACGGGCAATGGCGACTATGACGGCTCCTCTAATTTTGGCGAGTCGCTTCTGAAAATATCCGCGACCGATCTGAGCGTGCTGGATTGGTACACTCCGGAAAACTATGCGGATTTGACCGAGAACGACTGGGATTTCGGATCTACCGGCGCGATCCTGGTGCCCAATACGAATCTGGTTCTTGCGGGCGGCAAATCCGGGTATTTATGTCTGATGCAACAGGATTCGCTGGGCGGGCTTCAGATCAGCGGCGCGCACACCGCCCAAGAGGTCCAGGTCAATCAGAACGGAATTTTCAACATGGCTCTATGGGCCAGCCAAAGCGGCCCCATCGTCTACCTCCTGGAGCCTTTAGGCGCGCTCATGGCTTTTCCTATCGTCGACGGCCAACTCGCTTCCACGCCGCTAGTTCTCAGTTTCTTCCGAATCCTGCCTCGTTCTATGCGGGAATCGCTGTTTCGGCCAACGGGGGAACGAGCGGAACCGGCATCGTGTGGTTCACCACTGCCAGTGGCGGCTGGGGGAGGCTGCATGCCCTGGATGCGTCGAATCTGTCGAACGAATTGTGGAACAGCGACATGGTTACGCAGCGCGACAGCTTAGGCCTGTTCACAAAATTTGCCACTCCTACGGTGGTCAACGGACGCGTCTACGTGCCTACCTCCTCGAACGCTCTGGCCGTGTATGGCCTGCTGAGCAACGCCCCGCCGGCGCCGCCTTCTGTTTCTACTCAAATCACGGGAGTGGTCAACAGCGCCAATTACGCTGCGAGCCCCGTTTCGCCTGGAGAATTGGTCGCCATTTTCGGAACGAACCTCGGTCCGTGGCCCCTGACCTATGCGCAACCCGATGCTAATGATCGTATCGCCACGTCGCTGGGCGGCACACAGGTGTCCTTTGACGGCATCCCGGCTCCGCTAATGTATACTTCCGGCACACAATTGGGCGCGATCGTGCCGTTTGGCCTGTTGGGGTCCACCACTCAAGTTCAGGTCTTCTATCAGGGCGCGATGGCGTCTTCCTTGACGATGCCCGTGGCGCCCGCAACGCCCGCGCTTTTTTCCCTGGACGGTACCGGCACCGGCCCAGGCGCTATTCTGAACCAGGACGGCAGCCTCAATTCGGCCGATAATCCCGCCAGCCGCGGCACCATCGTGGTTCTCTATGGCACCGGAGCAGGGGCTACCAATCCGAGCGGCATCGACGGCCAGGTGCTCACTGCGCCGCCATTTCCAAATCCCATTCTTCCGGTGACCGTCTCGGTCGGCCAACAAGTCGCCGAAGTGCTCTATGCGGGGACGGCCCCCGGATCAGTCGAAGGGATGTTGCAGATCAACGTTCTCATCCCGGAAACGGCGCCTCCCGGCCCCAACGTCCCCGTGGCCTTCCGAGTCGGCAATTACTCGAGCTCCAGCGGCGTTACCATCGCAGTCCAATAACTCAGCCGCGCCCGTTCCAACTGCCTCCTCGGATGCCTTGCTATGATTGCAACCAATGCCCGAGCCGCCGCGATTTCGTCCCTTCGTTCCAGAGCATTTGGAGATGCGCGAGTTCACGCCGCGAGCCTTGCTGCTTGGGCTGGTGATGACGGTAGTTCTGGGCGCAGCGAATGCGTATTTGGGTCTGCGCGCAGGCATCACAATAGCGGCCACCTATCCGGCCGCGGTGGTCGGCATGGCCGTTCTCCGGACCGTCAAAGGATCGATTCTGGAAGAGAACATCGCTCGAACCGCGGGATCCATCGGCGAGTCTGTGGCGGCCGGCGCAATTTTCACGCTGCCGGCGTTCCTCATCGCGGGAGCCTGGCCGTCGTTCAGCCCCAAAGACGCCTACTGGAAATCGACTGCGCTCATGGTCGTGGGCAGCATCCTGGGCGTTTTATTTGTTTCGCTAGTCCGGCGCGTGATGGTGGAAGATCCGGAGCTGCCCTTTCCGGAGTCCGTCGCAGCTTCGGAAATTCATAAGGCCGGCCGGCGCGGCGCCGACGCCGCAAAGTTTTTGTTCTACAACATCGGCCTGGGGGCGCTCATCCAGTTTCTGGCCGAGATCCAGCTTTTCGCCGCCGACAAGGATTATTTTTTCCCGGTGGGGCGGCTCGGAAGGAGCGTCGTGCGCCTTAGCAAGCCGGGGCAGACTTTAAACACCGGCGGCATGACGCTGGCCTCGGCGCCCACTGTAAGCCCGGCTTTTCTTGGCGTCGGATACATCATCGGCCCCGAGCTGGCCGCCATGAACTTCGCCGGTGGCGTGCTCGCCTGGGGCCTGCTGGTGCCGATGCTGATCTTTTTCCTCGGACCGCAATTGCAAACCTTCCTGCCCGCAGGCGCGACCGACGAATCCTGGAGCGGCGTCGCCAACGACGTCTGGCGCTATATCGTGCGTCCGATCGCGGTGGGCGGCATGATGGTCGGCGCGGCTTATACGCTGTTCCGCATGCGGAAAGGATTAACCGACGGCCTTCGTCGCGCCATTTCCGATCTGAAGGCCAGCGCGGGTCAAATGGAAAAAGCGAGCCGCACCGAGCAGTACATGAGTTCCAAGACAATCTTCAGCTTGATCGCGGTCATGTTTGTGGCCATGATCGCGCTGTACATCTACTTGTCCCACGAAGTGATCGGCGGCGTGGTCGCTGCCATCGTCATGCTGATCATTGCGTTCTTTTTCGCCACCGTCTCCGGATATCTGGTCGGCATGATCGGATCCACCAACAACCCCATTTCAGGATTAACGCTGACGACCCTGATTATCGCGGCGCTGCTCATGATCTCTCTCGGTGTTTCTGGCCCGGCCGGCGTGGCTGTCGTACTTGGCGTTGCGGCTGTGGCGTGCGTTTCCTCCGCTGTCGCCGGCGAGCTGCTGCAGGATTTCAAAGTCGGATACATCATCGGCGGCACGCCGCGCAGGATACAGATGGCTGAATTGATCGCGGTGGTGGTTGCAAGCTCGGTGATGTATTGGCCGCTGTACATCCTGCAAGCCGGCAACATCAAGAGCGGCGGTACGGGCTTCGGCGATCCCAAATTGGCCGCGCCCCAGGCAGGCCTGATGGCGACTCTGGCGAAAGGCATCGTGGGCGGCGAGATGGCGTGGCCCTTGGTGGTGGTCGGCATCATGTTCGGCATCATGATGATCATGGTCAAGGTGCGCAGCCCCATGCTGGTCGCGGTCGGCATGTACCTGCCCATCAACACCACCTTTGCGATCTTCTTGGGAGGCGTAGTCCGATGGCTTAGCGATTCCATCAGTCGGCGTGCCGGTTACAACGAAGCGCAGCGTGCCCGTATCGACAACGTCGGGGTGCTGACGGCTTCCGGGTTGATCGCCGGCGAAGCGCTCATGGGGCTAGTGATCGCCACATTTCGCTTCTTTGAATGGCCGCTCCCCGTCATTTTCAAGGAGCCGTCCTACCTGGCGGGTTTCGTCGTTTTGTTACTGTTAGGCGTGTTATTAGTACGTTTGCCTCTGGCTGGCCGGGGCAGCCCCGACGAACCCGCGCCCCCGGCCGCAATGATGTAGCTTCAGGCCGCAACCCGTTCGGAAAACCCGCCGTCTGAAGCTTAGGGAAGAAGAACGGCCGCCGGTTGGCCGCTTCCATGCGCGCTCCGGCGGCCGATTCCTTTACCATTAGATATTGTCTCGCATTACTTCATCCCGCCTTCCCGGCGAAAATAGATGGCCGCAGCTTTATCTGGGCGTGGCGCTTACCACCTTGGCCACGCTCCTGCTCGAGCTGTCGCTCACTCGCATCTTCTCCGTCGTCTTTTACTATCACTTTGCTTTTCTCGCAATTTCGATCGCCTTGTTCGGACTCGGCGCGGGCGCTTTGTTCTCTTATGTGATCGCGAAGCCGCGCGAAAAGCTCTACTTCCGGCTGGGCACGCTGGCCGTTTTGAACAGCCTGATGGTGTTGCTCTCGCTGATCTTCATCCTGACGCGCCGGGGCGAGCTCTCCGATCTCACACTTGCCGAAGTCTATCTGGCGAGCGCATTGCCGTTCTTTTTTTCGGGCGCCGTGGTGTCCCTGGCAGTTGGCGAGGGCATTCAACGCGTCGATCGCGTGTATTTTTTCGATCTGGTGGGGGCGGCCGCCGGATGCCTCCTGCTCGTTCCCTTGCTGAATCATTTCGGAGGACCTAACGTCGTGCTGGCTGCCTCCGTTTCGCTCGCTGTCTCCGCCGCGGTTTGGTATAACCTCGCGGGCGCGCCGTTTGGACGAGTTGCCACCGTGGTGCTGGCCCTGCTCTTTGTCGCGCTGATCGCGTACAACGGCCGGCATCACAGCCATCGATATACGTTCCGCGAAAGGGCCATCCGCTTCCCAGGGAAGTTTTCACGCAGTGGAACAGTTTTTCGCGCATCGGCCTGAGCGACTACCACGAGATCCGCATCGATGCCGACGCCGCCACTGCGATCGCCACCTTCGATCTCGACCACCTGACCGACGGTCCGGCGTTCCCAGCTTCTGGGCGAAGGCCCCGGTCTGCCTTATTTCATTCGGCCCGGCGCCAAGACGCTGATCATCGGTCCCGGCGGCGGATGGGATATCGCGCGCTCCATTAGTTCCGGCAGCAAAGATATTACGGCTGTCGAAATTAATCCCATCATCGCGAACACGATTATGCGCGGGCGGTACGCGCAGCTTAGCCACGGGCTTTATTCTCGCCCCGGGGTGCGCATATTCATTGCCGATGGCCGCAGCTTTGTGCGCTCCAGCTCCGAGAAATATCAGGTTCTTCAGGCCACGCTGGTGGATACCTGGGCCTCTACGGCCGCGGGCGCATTCGCGCTGTCGGAGAACAATCTCTACACCACCGATGCCTTTCGCGACTATTTGAGCCATCTCTCGGACGACGGCTTGATGGCCTTTACGCGCTGGGGCTTTCAACCGGCGCGCGAATCCCTGCGAGTGGTATCGCTCGCGATGCAGGGGCTTGCAGGATCTGGGCGAAACCGAGCCTTGGAAACACGTGGCGGTCGTGCGCCAGGACAGTAACAAACTGGAGGGCTGGGGCGCTCAGGACACGATCATCGTGTTCCGCAAACCGGCGCGTCCCGCAAGATATCGAACGTCTCGCGGCTGCATTGCCCGCCCAGCATTTGGAACGCGTTTACCTGCCGGGCGACCCACCCGTCAACGAGTTTGGCCAATTGCTGACCGCTGCCGATCCCAAGGCCTTTCTGGCAACTTATCCCTTCGATGTTTCTCCGGTGAACGATGACCGGCCGTTCTTCTTTTACACCGTCCAGCCGCGCGATCTCTGGAATTTCCTCGGGCACCGCACGGAAGCCGCCGATTACAAAATCAATCGCGCGCTGCCTCTGCTCTTCGAGTTGCTGGCCGTCAGCCTGCTCGCCACCGTCGTCGTTTTGGCACTTCCGCCGCTATTATTGGGCGCGCGCTTACCGGCCGGGAAAGGCGTGCGCGGATTTCTTTTGTATTTCGTTTTCATCGGCGCGGGCTACATCCTCATTCAGATCGCGTTGATACAAAAATTCGTCCTGTTTCTGGGTCATCCCACCTACGCGCTCACGGTGATTATTTTCTCCATGCTGGTTTCGAGCGGACTCGGCAGCTTTTTCAGCCGGCATATAACGCTCGGGCGAGGAGGGCCGTCTAGTGGGCGTGTTGTTGGGCATCGCAGTGGTGGTTTCCGCTCTCGCTTTCATCGCGGCGCCCGTGAGCGAATCGGGCGTCGGCTGGCCGCTCCCTTGGAAAATGGCCGTAACGGTTGCCTTAATCGCCCCCGCGGGCTTTCTGATGGGCATGCCGTTTCCTACCGGGCTTTCGCTCTTGCAGCTTCGATTTCCTGAAGCGGTCCGATGGGCTTGGGCCGCCAATGCCGCTGCCAGCGTGCTCGGCTCGGCCACGGCGATTTTTCTTGCGATCTATATCGGATTGCGTGCCACCATGCTCGCCGGAGGCTGCCTCTATTTGGGTGCGCTCGCGGTCGTCTGGCTGCGTCGAACCAGAAAAATGACTGATCCCATTCCATCCGCCGTTACTGCGCCGGTACCATCCGCGTCCATATAGTTATGCGGTACCTGTTCGCGATTCTGGCCTCGATCCCGCTCGGATCAATTCTGGCTGCACCCTCGCTTGATCCTCCTAAACTGCGACTGGGCGACGCCGCGGCGCCTTCCCACTATGCGGTGGACCTCACGCTCATACCGGATCGCGACGCGTTTCAGGGCAAGGTGGATATCGATATCGACGTCCGCGTGCCGTCGGAAATTATCTGGCTCAACGCCACGGAGCTTGAAATTTCGGAGGCGAGCTTCCAACCCGAGAACGGCGCGGCCGAAACCGCAACGCTCGTCCCGGGCGGTCACGATTACGCCGGATTTTCCTTCGCCCAGGCCATCTCCGGCAAGGGCGTGCTCCACATCGCCTACCAGGGAAAAATCAGCCGGAGCAGCAACGCCGGAGTCTTTGAGTTGGAGGAAGGCGATCGATGGTACCTCTATAGCCAGTTTGAACCTACCGACGCCCGCCGTGCGTTTCCCTGTTTTGATGAGCCGAATTTCAAAGTGCCGTGGCAGCTCACGCTGCATGTTCCGAAAGACGATCTGGCGGTATCGAATACGCCCATGCTTTCGGAATCCGACGAAGGTGGCGGCAACAAGGTGGTGCGATTCAAGTTGTCCCCGCCGCTGCCGAGCTATCTGGTCGCTTTCGCCGTGGGCCCGTTCGACGTCGTGAACGCGGGCAAGGCCGGCAAGACGCCCTTGCGCGTGATCGTGCCTCACGGGAAATCCGAAGAGGCCGCATATGCCGCCAACGCCATCCCGCGCTTGCTCACCCTGCTCGAAAAATATTTTGGCATGCCCTTTCCGTACGAAAAGCTCGACTCCTTGGTGATGCCCATCGGCAACTTCGCCATGGAAAACGCCGGCCTCATTACTTATGACGAGAGCACGCTGCTCGCCGATCCGCAGCGCGACACTTTGAACCGCCAGCAGGAAATGGCGGTTACCGTCGCCCATGAGATGGCGCACCAGTGGATGGGCGACCTGGTAACCACGGAATGGTGGAATGACATCTGGCTGAACGAAGCCTTCGCCACCTGGATGGAAAACAAGATCACCAACGAATGGAAACCGGACTGGCGTCTCGACGTAACGGAGGTCAGTGAGAAGGCGGGCGCGATGCGCGACGATAGTCTGATTTCGGCCCGCAAAATCAGGCAGCCCATCCAATCCAACGACGATATCGCGAATGCCTTCGACGACATCACCTACCAAAAAGGCGCGGCGGTAATCCGCATGTTCGAGAACTGGATCGGCAAGGAGAAATTCCGCCAGGGCGTTCAGCTTTATCTCAAGCAGCATGCCTGGGGAAACGCTACGGCCAGCGATTTCGAGGCGGCCATCAGCACCGTCGCCGGCCAGAACATCGCACCTGACTTCGACAGTTTTCTCGACCAGGCAGGGGTGCCCGAAGTTTCGGTCACGCTCGATTGCCAATCCCATCCCACGCTGGAGTTGGCGCAGAAGCGAGTGCTGCCGATCGGGTCGCCCGGAGCAACGCGCGAACTTTGGAAAATTCCCGTGTGCGTGACCTACCAATCGGACCGCTCTCAGCATCAGGAATGCCAACTGCTCTCGGAGGCGAAGGCCGAAATGCCGTTGGCGGCTAAAACCTGCCCGTCCTGGGTGCTTGCCAACAGCGGCGAGATCGGCTACTACATGGCCGATTACAATGGCGATCTTTTGAAGCAGCTCTTATCGGACCAGGGACGTCATCTCGGCGTGGCGGAGCGCGTCGGCGTTCTCGATGACGTGGAGTCCTTGGTGAGCACGGGCGACTATTCGCCCAGCGTTGCGCTCGGCCTGGTGCCGGAGTTCGCTCGCGATCCGAACTGGCAAGTGGTCGAGACCACAGCCGATATCGCGGCCCTGCTGAAGGGCGACGACGTTCCCGATGAACTTCGCTCCAAGGCCGCCCGGTTCATTATTCAGGTCTATGGCCGGCGCGCTGAGGCCCTGGGCTGGACCGCCGAGCCTGGAGAGAGCGAGCAGGCTCGTTTGCTGCGTCCCAAACTGGTGCCCTTTGTGGCCAGCATCGGAGAGCAAAAGGACCTCATCGCCGAAGCCGAGAGGCTGGCGCGCAATTGGCTCAAAGACCGTTCGGGACTTTACCCCGAGATGGTGCGGCCGGTGCTCGAGATCGCCGCCGAATTCGGCAATCGCGACCTGTTCGATCTTCTCCGGTCGGCCGCGGTTGATGAACGCGATCATCGCATCCGCGAGGCCCTGCTCAGCGCGCTGGGCTCATTCCGCGATCCCGCGTTGGCGCGGGCGTCCGTCCAATTGCTTCTCTCGGACGATTTTGATCCGCGGGAAGCCTTCTATCCGCTCTTGTTTGGGCCGCTGACTTATGCCGATACCCGCGATATTCCCTTTGAATTTGTCCGCGCGAATTTGGATAACCTGCTCGCGCGCCTGCCGCGAGAAGTGGGTGGAGATTACGCCGCGAGTCTTCCTATGGTCGGCAGTTCCTTTTGCGACGCTTCGCACCGGGCCGAAATTGATAGCTTTTTCCGTCCCCGCATCGAGCAATACACGGGCGGTCCCAGGAACTTGGATAACGTGCTGGAAGAGATCGATCTATGCACAGCCGAACGCAAGACGCTAGCGCCGGAGCTCTCGGCCTTCCTGCAGCAATACTGAATCTACTGACGCCGGCGCGTCTCCGCGGGTGTGGCTTTGGGTTTCGGCCGGCTCCGCGGTTTGGCTGTGACCACGGGCGCAGCCTTGGAGGCCCATCGGCCCAAGCGATACTCGCGCTGGTAACCGGCCGTCGTATTGGAAATGGTGACGGCAACGGCGCCGTTCGCATCGCTGGAGTACTTCTCCTCGATTTGCTGCGAGCGAGCCGCGGGAGAATACTCTACCGGCACTCCTCCGTTCAATTCGCTTACAGCGGGATCGAAAGGAAAACGGATATCATCCCAAATCGTGACATCGCCCGCGGGCTGGCCATCTCCGCCCAAATGGCTGCACTCGAGATAACGAAAGTGCCCCACGTTGTGAACCGGCTGGTAGCGCCTTTGGATCTCGAGCGGCCGCTCTCCCGGCGCCGGCAGTGCCGTCCCTTTACTGAATAGCGGATCGAAGATCACCCGGCTGCCGCCGTCGCCTTCGCGCCAAACGCCAAAGTAGCGCGTGAATTTTTCCCTCAGAACATAGCCGGCTTCCTGGTCGGCTTGAATCGCCAGACCGATGGCCGTGGCCGAGCGGGCATGCAATGAGCGGCGAACGCGTTTGCCAAAACGTTCCCGGAGAATGCGGCCAATCACCGGAAGCTCGCTGCCGCCGCCCGTGACATACAACGCCTCCATGGGCAACCCGGGGTGCGCCGCCAGCAGATTGTCCACGATCGTCAGCGTTTCCTCCACCAGCACCCGGCATCGTTCGTAGTACTGAACGACAGCGACGGTCGCGGTGCCCCAGCCCTCGCGGACATTGTCAAGATCCACCACAATCTTGCGCGAATTCGGGTTCAGCGCTTCCTTCTTGGTGCGGCACTCTTCCACCAGGTGAAAGTACTCCGCTTGCGTCAGCGCCTCGCGTTCCGCTTGGGTGGTGACCAGGTCCGCCAGAATATCGTCGAAATCGTCTCCGCCCAGGGTCGGAACCCCTTCGGTGGCGACCACCTGCCGCGTTTTCTCGCCGAGTTCGACGAGCGAGGCGTCAAACGTCCCGCCGCCCAGATCGTACACCAGAATCGCGCCATTGAGCTTGGTTTTGTGCCCATACTCGATCACCGCCGCCGAGGGTTCGTTCAATAATCCGATGACCTCGCATCCGGCCGAGCGAAATGCCTCCACGGTGAGAAATCGCTGGTTGCTGTTGGCATTCGCGGGAACGCCCAGCATCACTTCCAGCTTCTCTTGCGGCAGAGCCGCGCACAAAGCCGCGGCCATTTCCTTCAACACCTGGAAGACGGGGACGGCCTGCTGGTCCAACTGGAGCACGGTGTGCGGTCCGGCATCCTGCAGCAGCCGTTTTAAGGATCGTACAATCGTCCAGCCGGGTTCCTGCTGGCACGCCCAGGCCTGCCAGCCATACAGGCGCTGATCGCCGCGCACTGCTACTAAAGAGGGAAACCAGTCGATCTGCGCGCCGTCGGGATGCTCAAACGAGAGCAACGGGTAGTTTCCGCGATCCACTGCGGCTACTACCGTGCGAGTGGTGCCAAAATCAATTCCTAATCTCACAGCGGTTTATTTTCTCGGACGCTCGCGCGGGGAAGGAAAGCGCCAGGAAGCGTCATCACTTGTGAACCGATTGTAGCGCAGGGAGCGCGAACATGCGAAGCGGACCGCTAAACTAAAGACACTGCATGTTCGAGAATTTTTGCGGCAATACGGGCGTGGCCCAGACCCTTTCGGAAATGATCCGCCGGGAGCGCATTCCTCAGACTATCTTGCTGGAAGGTCCCGAAGGTCTGGGAAAAGCAACCTTGGCGCGCCGGTTCGCGGCGGCGCTGCTCGGTGAACCCGGCAAAATCGAGCAGGACGATCTGAGCCTGGATGCCAATGTCGAGGTCGTCGCGGAACGCGAGAAATGGCCCGCCGACAAACGCAACGAAGATCCGCTCCTGTTTGCGACGCATCCGGATTTCCTCACTTTCCCACCCGACGGCCCGCTCCGCCAGATCAGCATCGAGCAGATGCGGCGGCTCAAAGAGCTCGGGCAATTCAAGCCTCTGCACGGCTCCTGGCGCATCTTTCTGATCGATCACATCGACCGCGCCAATGAGCAGGCCGCCAATTCTCTGCTCAAGACGCTTGAGGAGCCGCCCGCTCACCTGATCCTGGTGCTGACTGCGGAGAATCCCTATGATCTGCTGCCGACCATCCGCTCGCGCGCCGTCCCGTTCCATCTGTCGCCGCTCAGCAATGCGGAAATGCAGGCGTTTGCGGCCCAGCGGCAGCTTCCCAACGCCGAGCGGCGCGTCGCTCTGGCGGCCGGGAGTCCCGGGTTGGCGGTTGCAATGGATCTGGATCTCTACGACGACCGTCGCGGCGCCATGCTGAAGTTGCTGGAGGTAGCGGCGAAGAGATCCCCGTTCTCCAACTGGGTTCAGCAGGCCGAAACGTTGGCCACGCGCAAGCAGGAAAAGTTGGAGGCGCTGCTGAAGATTCTCTACGTTTTGCTGGAAGATGTGCTGTTCCTGATTATCGGTGGCGGAGAAGTCCGCAACCTGGACATCCAGCCGGAGCTTCAGAAGCTGGCCGCGCGCGTATCACTGAATTGGATCCGCGCCGCCGTCGAGCGGGTGGACGATCTCTCGAATCTGGTGCGGCGAAACATCCAGAAAAACATCGCTCTGGACGCGCTGGTGATCGAGCTGCGCCGGCTGGCCGCATGAGCCCGCGAAGTTAGCGGGAGCGTGGGAAGGCCGGTTTGCAGCGGCTTCGGTGTTGTGGTTCAATAAGTTTAGTTGAGCTTCTAGCAATCCTCTGAATGGCCCCAGCAGGTTCGAAATGTTTTGGGGACCGGACTGGATCTTCTCGAAATGGCAGAGCGTGTCTCGGAATCTGGAAATCGGAAACTGATACGTCCGTCCTTGAACGAAATGAAGGACCAAATGAACCGCCGGAATAATCACAATCCCAAAAAATCTGCGCCTCCGGATCAGACCAACGCCGAGAATTTCTACTACATGAAGCAGATGCAGGCCAAGACGCCCATGGTTTTCGTGCTTAAGGACGGCGAGACGCTCCAGGGCGTGATTGAGTGGTACGACAAGACTTGCCTGAAGATCAATCGCGAGGGCGAGCCCAATCTGCTGATCTTCAAGCCCAACATCAAGTACATGTACAAGGCGTCCTCGGGCGAATGACGCCGGGCGTGCGGCTAGGCGCGATTCGGTATCGACTTTTCCCGCAGCGCTAAGCGGTACTGGCGCCGCTGCTGCGCTTCTTCATAGCGGCGCTTGTCGGCTTCCGTTTCCGGAATCACTGGCGGAATCGGTGTGCGCCGGCCCTGCTCATCGATTGCGACAAAGGTCAGATACGCGGAAGAGGTGTGCCGCACTTCGCCAGTGATCAGGTTCTCCACTTCCACTCGAACGCCGATCTCCATGGATGTCCGAAACACGCGATTCACGCTGGAGCGCAGCACGATCAACTGGCCGATGTGCACCGGATGCAGGAAGCTCATGTGATCGATGGAGACGGTCACCACCGGACAGCGGGCGTGCCGCAATCCGGCCAGGGCGGCGGCGAGATCCACCAGATGCATCACCTTCCCGCCGAGGACATGGCCAAAGACATTGGCATCGTTGGGAAGCGCGAACTCGGAATATTCAGAAATCGACTCGCGGACAAACCGGCCCGGAAGGGTCGAAGTCACTTGGCTTTCCTTCGGCGATAGCTGTCCAGGAATGTCGTTGCCTGCCGGCGGAGGATCGCGTCGGGGCCATCGGAAAGCTCCTGACTCGTGAGCGGAAACTCAAACACGCCGTGCTCACGGGGCCAACAATTTTTTTCGAAAATATACTGAATCCGAATCAACCCGCCCGCGTCGGTCATTACATGGAACCGGATGGCGTCCGCGCCGGCATCTTGGGGAAAACGCTCGCAGCACTCTCGGCCGTACCCCACATTGCAGATTTCCCGCGTGGTCGTTTCATCGGGCTGGAAGCTGGTAGCTTGTGCGCGGCACTCGCCGGCGTAAGCGTCCCCCAATGGCAGCCGCGGAGGCACCGCCCAGGTATTTGTCTCCAGCCGCGCCACTGGGTAAAAGTGCGGGCATGCCATCGCTCGGTATAGTAGCACGTAGGGGCATGAGTACCGATCGGTTGGAAATCCTCAAAAGCATGCTTGCGCAGAATCCGCAAGATAGCTTCGCGCGCTATGGTCTGGCGATGGAATATTCCAAGCGCGGAGACCTGGAAACCGCCGTGGTTGAGTTCCGGAACCTGCTGGAGCACAATCCCAATTACGCGGCGGCGTACTTTCACGGCGGGCAGGCACTGGAGAAATTAGGACGTATCGAAGACGCGCGCGGCTTGTATGAGAAAGGCATCGAGGTTACCGAGCGGTCCGGCGATAAACATACGCAGAGCGAGCTGCAAGCCGCGCTCGATATGCTGCCGCTGTAGCAAAAGCCAGTGGTCAATCCGTCTGCGCGCTAGTCCTTCTCGTCTTCTTCGCCCTTGTGCAATTGCTGGCTGAGGTAATTCTCGAAGCCCATCTCCGCGATCGCGTGCAACTGGCCTTCCAGATAATCGACGTGCTCTTCTTCGTCGACCAAGATCTCTTCAAAGAGCGCGCGCGAGGCATTGTCGCCGACCTCGGTGGCATGCTTTATGGCGCCGTTCAGGTGCTTGACCGCGTCCAGCTCCAGCTCGAGATCGTTTTCCAGTTGCGCCTTCACGTTCTTGCCGATCTTAATCGGACCCAGATCCGTCATGTTCGGAGTTCCATCCAGGAACAGGATCCGGTTCATGAGCTTCTCGGCGTGCACCATCTCCTCGATGGATTCCTTCCGGTAATGCTGGGCCAACCGGAAGTAGCCCCAGTTTTCGTTCATTTTGGCATGCAGGAAATACTGGTTGATGGCCGTCAGCTCGGCCTTGAGGGCAACTCCTAAGTGCTCTAAAACTCTATCGTTTCCACGCATTGTTGCAATTCTACCTAAAAACAGTGCTAGGATGTCGGCAGTTGATGAAGAAGCTCTTTTTTCTCATGACGACCCTTGCCTTTTCCGCGACTTTACCCGACCTCGCGCAGCTCGAAAAAATGACCGCGCGATTTCAGCCCACCGAGCTGCGAGTCGATCTTTCCAAGCTCTCGGCCGGCGATCGCAGCGCGCTGGTAAAACTACTAGGCGCTTCATCGATTCTGAACGACATTTTTCTCACGCAGCTGTGGAGCGGCAACCAGGCGCTCTACGCGAAGCTCCGTCACGATACGACGCCGCTCGGCAAAGCGCGTCTCGATTATTTCTGGCTGAACAAAGGACCATGGTCGGACCTCGATGACCACTCCGCGTTTCTGCCTGACGTGCCGCCGAAGAAGCTGCCCGGGGCGAATTTCTATCCGGAGAACATGACCCGCGAGGAATTCGAGAGCTGGGTGAGAACTTTGCCCAAGCCAGAGCGCGAACAAGCCGAAGGCTTCTTTACCGTCATTCGACGCGATGCCAACAGGCATTTGAAAGCGATCCCGTACAGCCAGGAGTACAAGGCCGACTTGGAAAAATCGGCGCGTCTGTTGGAAGATGCCGCGGCATCAACCGACAACGCTTCGCTCAAGAAATTCTTGCTGGCTCGTGCGGTCGCGTTCCGGTCCAACGATTATTACGAAAGCGATCTGGCCTGGATGGATTTAGACGCGCCGATCGACATCACGATCGGCCCCTACGAAACTTACAACGATGAGATCTTCGGCTACAAGGCGGCATTTGAGGCGTATGTGAACTTGCGCGATGACGCCGAGACAGCCAAGCTGAAATTCTTCGGCGACCATTTGCAGGAAGTCGAGAACAACCTGCCGATCGACGCCAAGTACCGGAATCCGAAGCTGGGCGGCCAGGCGCCGATCCGGGTGGTCAACGAAGTATTCGCGGCCGGAGACGGCGCGCACGGAGTCCAGACCGCGGCCTACAATCTTCCCAACGACGAGCGCGTGATCACGCAAAAGGGTGCGAAGCGCGTGATGCTCAAGAACGTCCAGGAGGCGAAGTTCGAGTCGATTCTGGAACCGATCGCCAAACACGTTCTTGCGCCCGCTAGCCAAAAAGAACTGAGCTTCGACTCGTTCTTTACGCACATCCTGGCGCACGAACTGAGCCATGGAATCGGTCCGCATCAGATTACGGTAGGGGGCCGCGCCACCACGCCGCGCCAGGAATTAAAGGAGCTTTACAGCGCTATCGAAGAAGCCAAGGCCGACGTGACCGGACTCTACATGCTACAGTTCCTGTCGGACCGCAAGCTGATCCCGGGCGGCGAGCCGATGGAGCGCAAGCTGTACACGACATTTCTGGCGTCCTCCTTCCGAACGCTGCGCTTCGGCTTGAAGGAGGCGCATGCGCGCGGTATGGCGATGCAGGTGAACTACATCACCGATAAAGGCGGATTCGTCACGCGGCCGGATGGAACGTTCGATGTGAACTTCGAGAAGATTCGCCCCGCGGTGCGCGACCTGGTGCACGATCTGCTGACCATCGAGGCGACCGGCGATTATCCGGGGGCCAAGCGCATGCTGGATCAACTGGGAGTGATGCGTCCGCACCTCAAACAGGCGCTGGACACATTGATGGCGCTTCCGGTGGATATCGCGCCCGTGTTCGTCACCGCGAAGGAACTAGCGCCCGACGTGGTCCGCTAGCGCTCAGCCGGTGAGCTTCGAGATGTCGTTGTAAAGCACGAACGCGACCACGGCCATCAAAAAAACGAAGCCAAGCTTGAAAACCGCTTCCTTCACGCGCAGGCTGAGATCGCGCCGCATGAACATCTCCACCAGCAGCAGTAAGATTACGCCGCCATCCAGGATCGGGATCGGCAACAGATTGAAGATCGCCAGATTCAGGCTGACCATCGACAACAAGCCGAGGTACGCCGTGGGACCTTCCCGAGCAGATTCGCCCGAGAGTTGCGCGATTCCAATAGGGCCCTGAAGCGATTTCGGAGACATCCGCCGCTCAATAATCCCTCGCAGGAATTGGTAAATCAGCGTGGCGCTCTTCGCGTTTTGCTGGATGGACTCGCCCAGCGCCTGGGGAAACGGCAGGCTGACAAAGACGACCCGCGGCTCAACACTGACGCCGATCATCCACTTTTGTGAGCCATCGGAGGCAGAAAGAGCAGGTTGCACGGTTACGCTGGCCGGCGTCCCATTCCGCGAGTACGTGATCGTAACGGGCGCGCCGCCGCTGCTGCTCACGATGTCGTGAACTTTCGGCGTGGAGCGGATGGGCTGGCCGTTGACGGTGAGGATGATGTCGCCCGGCTTGAGACCGGCCTTGGCGGCGGGCTGACCGGTGAGCACGCTGGCCACTTGGATTTCATTCTGTTCGCCCCAGCCCGCGAAGCCGACCCCGGTCTTCTGATCGAGAACCGGAGTCACGGTGACTAATTTCCGCTGGCCGTCGCGCTCGATCCAAACGCTGAGCGGGTGACCGGCGCTGGACACTTCCTTGATCGAAATGTCTTCCCAGGTCGGATCCGCTTTGTCGCCGATTTGAACGATGCGGTCGCCTTCCCGGATGCCCGCTTTGGCGGCGGCACTATCGGGGACAACGTAGCCGACCTCAGGCGAAGGCGTGGTCGGAATTTTTGGAAAATGGACCATGAACAGGCCCGCCAAAATCGCGACCGCAAGGACGATATTCATGCCGGGACCGGCGAAGGCGATGATTAGCCGTTGCCAGCGGGGCTTGCTCAAAAAGCTTCGCGGGTCGCTGGCGTTCTCATCGCCGGGCTGCTCGCCGACCATCTTCACGTAGCCGCCGAACAAGATCACGGAAAACCGGAAATCGGTCTCGCCCCGGCGAAAACCGAACAGCCGCGGTCCAAATCCGAAGCTGAACGCCTCCACCTTCACGTCGAAAAGGCGCGCCGCCCAAAAATGCCCTAATTCGTGGATCAGAATCATGATCCCGATCAGGACCAGCGCCCACCAGATGTTTTGTAAGATGACCATGCTTAAGCCCTTGCGGATGCCGATCCGCTTTTCTCAAATGCTTGTTTTTTGGCTCGAACGACCTCGCGCGCAACGGAGCGGGAAAGCTCGTCGATTTCGAACACTTCCTGGATTGATCCGGCTTCCCGGACCGGGACCCGGCTGAGCGTCTCTTCGACCACCTCGGGGATGGAAGGAAAAGAGATTTGCCCGTTCAAGAACGCCTCAACCGCAATTTCATCGGCAGCGTTCAGCGTGCACGTGGCGGAGCCACCGGCCTTCTGGGCCTCATGAGCCAGCCCGAGCGCCGGAAACTTCCGGACGTCGGGAGCCGAGAACGTCCAAGCGCGCGTCTCGCTCCAATCCAACCGGGGCACGGGCGCAGTGTCGCGGTCCGGAAAAGTGAGTGCGTACTGGATGGGCATCCGCATATCTGTCGCTGAAATCTGAGCAATCACGCTGCCGTCGTTGTACTCTACCATGGCATGCACAGAGGACTGGGGATGGATGACTACGTCCACTTCATCGGCGGAAAGCCCGAACAACCAACAAGCCTCAATGACCTCGAAACCTTTGTTCATGAGGGTTGCCGAATCGATGGTAATCCGTTTTCCCATATTCCAGGTGGGGTGTTTCAGGGCCTCGGCTGGGGTCACATCGGCTAGCTTCTCTCGGGATGTTTCGCGGAACGGACCGCCGGACGCCGTGAGAATCAGCCGCGTCACCTCCGCCCGCTGGCCCGCGCGCAGACACTGATGCGCCCCGTTATGCTCGCTGTCGACTGGAATCAGTTCGGTACCGGATTGTTTCGCCGCGTCGATGACCAATTTCCCGCTGGCCACCAGAACCTCTTTGTTTGCAAGCCCAATCCGCTTCCCGCAGCGGATGGCTTCGTAAGTAGCCTCGAGACCAACTACTCCCACCATCGCCGACATAACGAACTCAACCCCGGGATCGGTGGCCGCCTCGATTTGCGCCGCTGGACCGTAAAGCAGATCGGGCCATCGCTCGCGCGGCAATCCGGAATCTCGCAAGCTACCAATAAGATTCTCGCGGCTGCCTTCGGTTGCGACAACCGCGACACGGGGTTCAAACTCAATGATTTGCGCGGCCAGCAGGTTCACATTTTTGCCCGCCGCGAGGGCGTGGATACGATATCGTTCGGGATAGCGCCGGATCACATCTAGCGTGTTCACGCCGATAGAGCCGGTAGATCCTAAAATCGTAAGGGTCTTCAACCTGCCCTATTATACCGTCGCAAGATGAAAGTTCATCTCTGGCGTTTGGAGGAAAACTAACATCGGTTAAACCTGAGAACTGGGACGAGTTTGGAACCTGTACTAACCTGCCTCCGTCTAAAATCAAGACCCTTTCGGGCGCCGGGGAGGATTGCTTCAGGGGTCTTTAATTGAGGTTAGTCTCGCTTTGGTGGGAGTTGCCTCCCCGGCTTGATTCCAATATTAGTATATCGGTACTGGGAACGCAACAGGTTTTTGTATTTTTTATTTTCCGCGTACCTCGACGCCCGCCCAATGTTCCATCAACCGGATGGTGGAGCACATATCATCTTCTCCGTAACCATCTGAAATTGCAGCCTGAAATACCTGTTTTGTAACGCCTGTTACAGGCATCGGGAGGCCCAGTTGCTCGGCCGAGTCCAGGGCTAGGCCAATGTCCTTATGCATCCATTTTGTGGAAAAGTTGGTGGTGAAGTCCCGCTTGAACACGAATGGAGCCTTGTAGGAGATGAGCCCGGACTTGGCGGCGCTGGCATTCAAAATCTCCAGCATCAGTTCCGGGTCGATCCCTCCCTTGGTGCTCAGCACGATTCCTTCGTTGAACGCTTGCATAATGTTAGCGAGAATAAGGTTCTGGGTCAGTTTCGCCTGCAGGCCGTTGCCGGCGCTGCCGCAGAAAAAAAACGTCTTCCCCATCACTTGGAAGTAGGGTTTTACTCGGTCAAAGACGTTCTCGTCGCCGCCAACCATAAAGGTAAGGGTGGCATTGGTGGCGCCGGGCGTCGAACCGGTGCAGGGGGCGTCCAGAAAGTGGATGCCGCCGGCATTCAGTTTTTCACCGATAGCGCGGCTGGCCTCGGGCGCGATGGTGCTGGCGTCGGCGACTACGGTGCCCGGCTTAGCGCCTTCGATCACGCCATCTTTTCCGAGCAGCACCTGCTCCGACATTTTTGTATTGCCCACGCAGGCGAAGATGCATTCGGAGTGTTCCGCTACCTGTTTCGGCGAATCGCAGGCGATTGCCTTCTCCTCGCGAGCCAGTTGGGCCGCCTTCGCGGCCGTATGCGACCACACCGCGACCTGGTGACCCGCGCGCGCCAGATTCCGCGCCATCGGGTAGCCCATCAAACCAAGTCCTAAAAATCCGAGTTTTGCCATAAGAGAGAATAGTAGCAATGAAGCCGCGTGTGCTGGTAACCAAACGGATTTATGCGGAAGCGATTGAATATCTGCAGGAACACGCCGAGGTGGATTACGTTGGGAGCGACGATGGATTAAGCTCGGAGGAATTGCTGGAGCGGGCGCGCGGAAAGCAAGGCTGTCGTCGCGCAGCTCACCGATAAATTTCCCGCCGAAGTGATCGACGCGCTGGACGGAGTCGAGATCATTGCGAACGTGGCGGTCGGGTTTGACAACATCGATCTCGCCGCGGCGACGCGCAAAGGCATCCTGGTGACGAACACGCCGGACGTGCTCACCGAGACGACGGCCGATTTCGCGTTCGCGCTGCTGCTGGCGGCGGCGCGGCGCGTGGTGGAGGCGCATCAGTTCGTGCATTCGGGACAGTGGCGAAAATGGTCCATCGATTTGCTGGTCGGCCACGACGTGCATCACCGGACTTTAGGCATATTCGGCATGGGCCGGATCGGGCAAGCGATGGCGCGGCGGGCGCGCGGGTTCTCGATGCGCATCCTTTACCACGACGCGGTACACGCCCCGGAGCCGATCGAGCACGAACTGCAACTGGAGTTCGTGAGCAAGGAGCAGCTCCTGCGGGAGTCGGATTTCATCAGCTTGCACGTGCCGCTGCTCGATTCCACCCGCCATATGATTGGCACAGCAGAGCTGGAGAAGATGAAAAAGAGCGCGATCCTGGTCAACACGTCGCGCGGTCCGGTAGTGGATGAAGCGGCGCTCGCTAAGGCCTTAGACGGAGCATGGATCGCCGGGGCGGGTCTGGACGTGTTTGAGCGGGAACCGCAAGTCCATCCCGATCTGCTCAAGCTGGAAAACGTGGTGTTGGCGCCGCACATCGCGAGCGCGTCCATCGACACTCGGCGGGAGATGTCGATGCTGGCGGCTCGAAACGTCGTGGCGGCTTTGGAAGGGCAGCGTCCCGCTACTTTGCTGAATCCTGAGGCCTGGGATTCCCGTTCAGTCCCGAAAGGATCTTAAGTACCAGCAGATCCGAGGGGTGGAAGCTGGTGGTGGAGACGTGATTCAGGTCTTCCTCGCTCTGCGCAATGTGGCTGCGGATCAAAGCGCGCAACTGATCCACGGTCACGCCAAGTTCCTGAGCTGCTTCCAGCTCTGAATACTGGGATTTGGTGATCTTGCTCGGGAGTGTTGCCTGGTTCGTCATGCCTAGTTGCATTCTAGGTCGTAGACACCGTGTCCCCCAATCGGGCGGAGAGCTTAAATGAATCTCACGCTATCCCTGATGGACCTTCGTACTAAGGCTACGGCAATCGCCCGCGGCGACTACGCGTGAGGCTCACCCGATGTCAGGCGTAATGTTCAGCGCGTCATTAAAGCGGTTGGTGAAATTGGCGATACAGACAGTGAGGGTCAGCTCTACGATCTGATCGTCGTTGAAATACTGCTTCAGCTCCTGGAGCGCCGGGGGCTCGGATCGCCGAAGCGCCGCGCGTTACTCGCTCGGCAAACAGGATCACCGCCTTCTCTTTGGCGTCGAAAAGCTGGCTGCGCTGAAAGAACGCCAGCGCCTTCAGCTGATCGTCGCTGACGCCGTTCTTTTTGCCGGATGCGGAGTGCGCCTGGAAGCAATATTCGCAGCCGTTGATCAAAGCGGTCTTCAGATAGGCCAGCTCTTTGTACTTCGCCTCTACCGATCCTTTGTTCAATGACGGCCGAGTACAGCGCCATGAAATTGGTCAGCGCTTGGGGAGCCCGCGCCATGGTGCCGTAGAAGGCCGGCATGTATCCAAACACGTGCGTCAGTTTGTCGAAGATGGGCTGAACATCCGGGGCGGCTTGCTCCTTGGAGATCGAGGTCACCACCGGCGAACTTATGGTTGCAGCGGACATCGTACTTCCTTTCCGCAGGCCTCGCGCCTGCCCTCACTTGGATTATTTCGACGGCAAAGAGTTTCTTCTTTTTGCGCTAATTACTCCGGTATTGAGGCCGATGGTGCTTAGCCCTCCGAAGAAACGCGCATGCTCGATTTTTACACAACGGTCCATCACAACTTCCAAGCCGGCCGCGCGGGCGCGTTCGGCGGCCTGCTCATGCGACGACGCCGAGCTGCATCCAGATGACCTTGGCGCCTATGGCGATGGCGTCCTCGACAATCGCGGGGACGGCGGCGGGATCGCGAAAAATGTCGACGATCTCGATGGGGCCGGGCGCATCGCGCAGCGACGGATACGACCGCCGGCCGAGGATCTCCTGCTCGCGCGGATTCACGGGAATGACGTCGTAGCCATGCGACAGCATGTAAATCGCGGCAAAATGGCTGGGCCGGAAGGGATTCGCCGATAGCCCTACCATCGCGATGCGGCGATAACTCGCGAGTATCCGCATGCGATCCGCGGCCGAGGTCGAGAAACGGCTTCGATTGACGGGCGAATGCGCGCCGACGCCCTCTTCACTCATGCTTTCGCGGGGGAAGCCTGAACGCTCGCCGCCAGCGCCTGGTCGAGGTCCCAGAGGATGTCTTCGATCTCCTCGATCCCCACCGAAAGCCGCACCATGTCGTCGCTGATGCCGCAGGCTTGCTTCTCGGCGTCGCTCAACTGCTGATGGGTAGTGGACGCGGGATGGATCACCAGGCTCTTGGCGTCGCCGACGTTCGCTAAGTGCGAAAAAAGCTTCAAGCTCTCGATGAAACGCTTGCCGGCAGCGAGGCCGCCTCGAATGCCGAAGGTCAGGATCGCACCCGCGCCGCGCGGCAGGTATTTTTGCGCGAGTGCGTGATAGGGGCTGGACGGCAGTCCGGGATAGTTTACCCACGCAACCTGCGCATGCCCGGATAAATGCCGCGCCACTTCCAAAGCGTTGCGCGAGTGGCACTCCATGCGAAGCTTCAGCGTTTCCAGGCCTTGGATGAACAGGAACGAGTTGAACGGGCTCAGCGCCGGTCCTAAATCGCGCAGGCCCTCGACGCGCGCTTTGATGATGTACGCGATGTCGCCGAAGGTTTCGAAAAACTTCATGCCGTGATATCCCTTGCTGGGCTCCGTCATGCCGGGAAACGGGCCGCGATCCCACGGAAACCGGCCGCTGTCGACAATGACGCCGCCAATCGAAGTCCCGTGCCCGCCGATGAACTTGGTGGCCGAGTGCACCACGATATCGGCGCCGTGCTCGATGGGCCGGCACAAATAGGGCGAGGCAAACGTATTGTCGATCATGAGCGGCAGGTTGGCTGCATGCGCCACTTTGGCGATCGCTTCGATATCCAGCACGTTCAAGACCGGGTTGCCGATGGTCTCGCCGTAGATGAGGCGCGTGCGCGGCGTGATGGCGCGCCGGAAATTTTCGGGGTCGTCCGGATCGACGAAAATCGTGTTGATTCCCAGTTTCCGGAAGCTCACGTCGAATTGCGTATAAGTGCCGCCGTAGAGATACTTCGACGCGACGATCTCGTCGCCCGCGCCGAGCAGATTGGTGATCGCGATGAACTGCGCCGCCTGCCCGCTCGAAAGCGCCAGCGCGCCGACTCCGCGCTCCAGAGCCGCCATGCGCTCCTCGAACACGGCCGTGGTGGGGTTCATGATGCGCGTATAAATGTTGCCGAAGCGCTGCAGGTTGAAGAGGCTGGCTGCGTGCTCGGTGTCTTCGAACACGTAGGAAGTAGTTTGATAAATGGGCACGGCGCGCGAGCCCGTTTCGTCGGGACGCTGCCCGGCATGCAGCGCGCGCGTGCTGAATCCGTAAACGCGATCTTCCGTAGACAAGGTATGCTCCTTTAAAGACGTCCTTCGAGAAACCGCAAAATCTGCGGCAGGACGAACGCGACATAACCGCGCGGCTCGTCCAGAGGGTCGCCGATCCAGGCATGCGGCGCGTTGGTCACAGGCACTTGCCGCACGAAAAATTCGGCCTGCTTGAGAGCCAGCAGAAACGCCTCCGATTGCGCCGGGTCGACAATATCGTCCGACGTTCCCCAGGTCAGGAAGAACGAGACCTGATTATTGGCGCGCGTCGCATAACTCAGAGGTGAAGCTTCGAAGTACACTTTGCGGTCGTCCATGGGTGCTTTTCCGAGCAGCTTCTCGACGATCTGATCGCGCGGGCGCGCTACCTGGTCGTGATTCCACTGCTCGACCAGGTCGTAAACGCCGTAGACGGCTACGACGGCTTTCACCTTGGCGCTGACATTGCTGTATGGATCGCTGGGGTAAGCTCCGGCGAACGGCGCTGCATCGCCCGCCAGTGCGGTCAACGCCACCAGATGCCCTCCGGCCGAATCGCCCATCAACGCGATGCGCTGCGGATCGGCTTTGAGGTCGTCGGCCTTGTAGCGAACGAACTGGATGGCCGCGCGCACATCTTGTACCGGCTTGGGATAGCTGGGCTGTCCCGCCTTGGCGAGCCGGTAGTCGATGGAGAAGAGCGCGATTCCATGCTGCGCCAGGTATGGTCCCCAGAATCGGTAGCCCATTTTTGTGCCGGCCTGCCAGCCGCCGCCATGAACCGCGACCACGACCGGATATTTTCCGGCCGCCTTCGGCACATAGTAATCGCCAGACAGGGGCACGCCATCGTGCGTGGCGTATCGCAGCTCCTTGCGAACTTCGTAGTCACGCAACGGTCCGTCGGCAAATAAGCAGGCGGCACCGCCCAACACAGTCATCGCCAACAGTATGACTCGCTGGTTCTGCATCGGCCCTCCCTTGGATCAATCAGTATACATCGCGCCAGCCGGGCAGGAGGGACTCGCGCCGAGCGGCTATTCCCGCCCGGCACGCGGTATTTGTTGAGCTAAAAATACTGAATTGTAATCGTGGCTGTCGCGGTCGCTCCGGTTGCATCGGTGACGGTCAAACTGAGCTGGTACGTCCCGGGCGAATGCAGCTGGAGGGTCGGCGTAGCGGTATTCCCGCCGCTGATTACGACGGTCGCATAGCCGGGCGAGGGTGTCCACGCGTATGACAGGGTCCCGCTGTTGGTCGACGTCGACTGCGACGCGTTCAGAGTGATCTGGTTCGAAGTGGACGTGAAGTTGTTGCTGGTCGAGGTGGCGCCACCCGGACCGGTAATCACGATCGTGACCGGGTTGCCGCCGCCGCTCGGAGGAGGCGGAGGAGTTACGGGGGGCGGAAGCTGCGTGCTCGTGAACGGACTGGTGAGCCAGGCCGACGACGTTACTCCGGAGCCCGACACCATACCGCACGCCGTGTTCGGGCCACCCGCGCACCCCCACCAGTTTTGCGTGGCGTTCACGGTGCCCGCGCCCAAATTGTCGACGCCGGTGGGCGACATAAAGTTGTTCAGAAAAGCAGCCACCTGCCCAGAAGGCGCATTGAAGGCTAGGGCGATCATTTCCTGACTGATCACATTCTCCGCCACAACGGTGCCAGTGATGGGCGCAACGCTGAAGACGTTAATCCCCGCAGTTCCAGGAGTAGCGGCGTCGTCGGTGTCGGCGCCATTGCCGGAGATGATGTTGCCGACGATGATGTTGTCGTTGAAAACGACGGGCGGCGCTCCTGGCACGGAGGCGTGGTTGTGCATCGTCACACCCGGGGAGGCCGTTACCGGTGAGTGTGTTGTTGATGACCACGTTGCCATAGGTCTGCGACCCCGGTCCAGGAGCAAAAAGTCCGACTCCCGCGCCGGCGCCCGGCAACTTCAGCCCGTTGTTCAAGGACTGGTTTCCAGAAATCGTGTTGTGATAGACGCCGGTGGTGCCATGGGCGGCCAGCGTGATTCCGCAATCGTACGGATTGTTGCTGACCAGGTTTCCGGAAATGACGTTGTCGTGGGTTGCACCGGTGTCGTCGGTAATCAGGATTCCGCCGGCGTTGTTCTGAACCACGTTGTTCGAGATCACGGAATGATCGACGCCGGTCAAATGGATTCCTTCGCCGCAGTCGTCGGCTTCGTTCTGCGCAAAGATGGTTGCAATGCCGGGGCAAGTGCCGGCAGCAATATTCAGAGCTTTATCGTTGTTTAGCACCTGATTGTTCGATACCGTGACATTCGATACGTTCTCGAGCAGGATGCCTTGAAAATTGGCGTTCTGCAACCGTGAATCCCGAGATGACGATGCCGCTGACGTTGATGGCCGTGCCATGTCACGAAAATGCCATTGGCCAAGCCAGTGGCGTCGATGATGGTGCTGGAGCTGCCCGCGCCGATCATCGACAGCGGCTGGGTTATGGTGACAAGCTCCTTATACGTTCCTGCGCCGACCTGGATGGTGTCGCCGGATGCTGCTTTGGTAACTGCCGCGCCGATTGTTGTTAAGCAGCCTCCACTGCCCGCTGGATTCACGCACACGATCGCTCCCTTGGCTGTTTGAAACACTCCGGCCATTAGAATCGCGCAAAGCGCAGCTCGAGTTTTTGTGGGGACACGTCCCCTCCCCGGTTGAAACATTTTGTTCTCCTTGTTAAATCGTTGGTTGGCGATCAGCCCAAAAGCACGCCGATCGAGATTGGAAATCCAGCCCGGCCCTGGCTCCCGCGAACCAGGCTATGACTCTAGAAACTCTCCTAGTCTACCTCGGTTAAGCCGGACCGGCGCGATAAATATCGTGCAAGCGAACCAGGCCTAAACAAACGCCGCTGGCGCTGTCGACCACCGGCAGCACGGAAATCTGCGAAGGCCGGTCTTCCATGAGCCGCAGGGCATCGATCAGGCGCGCTTCGGGAGCGATTCGCACCGGACCGGCGGTCATCACGTCGGCGGCACGCAACCCTCGAATATCATCGTGCGCCTGAAGCGCGCGGCGAACGTCACCATCGGTAACGATTCCGATCAGCCGTTGCTCGGAATCGATGACGCACGCAGCGCCATGCGGGTGATGAGTCATCGCGATCACCACCTGCTTGAGGGAATCCTCGGCTTTGGCCCACGCGACCTCGTCGCGGCCGTGCATCACCTGGCGAACCGTAAGGCGAATGCTGCGGCCGATGTGGCCGCCGGGATGGAAGCGGCCGAAGTCCTCGACGCCGAAATTGCGCGCGCGGATCAGCGCCACCGCCAGGGCATGGCCCAGCGCCAACGCGACTGTGGTGCTGGCCGTAGGCGCGAGATTACCGGGATCGGTTTCGCGCTCGACGGATCCGTCCAAAACAATGTCCATTTCGGAGGCAAGCGGCGAGGCGAGGTTCGCGAGAATCCCGATTCGGGGCGAACCCAGCTCCCGAAGAGAAGGGATCAGGTGCAGCAGCTCGGAGGTCGCGCCGCTTTTGGAGATCATCAAGGTCGGATCGCCCGGCGCGTAAATCCCCAGATCGCCGTGCGAGGCGTCGGCGGCATGCAGGAAGACGGCCGGAGTGCCCGTGCTGCATAGCGTCGCCACAATCTTCCGGGCGACATGGCCGGATTTTCCGAGACCGGTGACGACCACTTTGCCGCTATGGCCCAGAATCAGTTCTACCGCTCGCGAGAAATCGGCGTTCAGGCGTTGGGCTGCTTGAGCGATTGCGCGCGCCTCCACATCCATAGCCTGCTGGCCGGTTTCGACCCAGCAGCGAGCCTGTTCGTTCGCTTCCATACAGTTGATTAACCATCATCGCATCCTGAAGCGGCGGCAGGGGCGAAATTGGCGGATTTATAGAACTATTGTTCTAAAGTAATCGGGCGCGAGGTCGATTAACAATGCAAGGCTAGAATGTTGCAGCAACCTCTCTCCACCGTTTCGCTACCGCAGATATACTGCCGCTCCTGCCACTTGGCCACGCGTTCGGACATGCCGCGCTGCCTGCACTGCAACAAATCGCTAAGCGAACCCGTTGCTCCGGCGAAGAAGGCCGTTCGGCGTCCTGCGGCGCGCCCGGCCGCCACGGTTCGGCGTCCCAAGAAACGCCGCCATTCGGGCCGCAAAGCGGCTTAAAGCTACTCGTAGCGCAGCGCGACCACTGGGTCGAGCCGCGCGGCTTTGTTGGCGGGCCAAATCCCGAAAAATAATCCGATCGCGACCGAAACCACCACACCCAACACCGCCGCCCAAAGCGGTACTGCAGTCGGAAGGCTCGGATAAAGCAAATGGCAGATGCGCGAAACCAGCCAGCCGAACGTCATGCCGAGCAGGCCGCCCAGTCCGGTCAGCACCACAGCTTCAGTCAGAAACTGCAGCACGATATCGGACCGGCGCGCGCCCACCGCTTTGCGAATTCCGATTTCGCGCGTGCGCTCGGTGACCGAAACCAGCATGATATTCATCACGCCGATGCCGCCCACCAGCAAGCCGATCGAGCTCAAAATCACCATCACCAGCGCGACCAGAGCGGTGACGGCATGGAACTGCTGCACCAGTTGCTCGGCCGTGGAGATGAAAAAATCGTCCGGTTTATTCGCGGGAACGTGCCGCTGGATCCGCATCGCTGCACGAGCTTCATCGACCGCGCCCGCCAGCTGTCCTGGCTTGGCGATCACCACCAGCATGTTCTCCCGGGCGGTGGGAAATAGCTTGTGCATGGTGAAGTACGGAAGCAGCAGGCGCGTGTCATCCATGCCGGGAAACGAGGCGGCCGGCCGCAGCATGACGCCCACGATCTGAAATTTGTGGCCGTTCACGTCGATCCATTTGCCCAACGGATCTTCGCCATTCAGCAACGCGTGCGGCACATCCTCGCCGACCACGACCACGGGCATGCGATGCCGGTTCTCGATTTCGGTGAAGAAACGGCCTTCCTTCATTTCGGCCTGTCCACCGTCGGCGTAGGACTCCTCCGTGCCGCCGATTTGCGGCTGATACAGTATGTTCCCCTGGTAGCGGGCGGTGGCCACTTGCGGACCGCTTCCGAAATTATTGGGGAACAAATACGCGCTGACGAGTTGGACCGAGGGGCAGCGGCGCGCAATGGTGATCCCGTCTTCATAGTTCAGCGGTTTGCGCCGCGCCTCATCGATGGTGACGTTGTGGAAGCCGATCGGAAATTTGAAAATAATCGCCGTGTTGGTTCCGAAGCTGCGCAGCACTCCGGTGATAGCGCCGTCCAAACCGGCGATGACCGAGCCGACTCCGATGATGGTTCCGGTGCCGATGATCACGCCCAGCACGGTGAGGAACGAGCGCAGCTTGTGCTCGCGGACGGTGTCCAGGGCAAGCTTGATCGCTGAAGCCAGGTCAATCCACTTCATTGTTCGATCCTTAATGCCTCGATCGGGTCGAGTCTCGATGCGCGCCGCGCCGGATAGATTCCAAAAAATAATCCGACCGCGGTGGAAAGACCCACGGCGGTGAGCACGGCCGAGATCGGAATGGCCATCGGGACCGGCGTCAAGCTGCGCACCAGAACCGCGACCATCCAGGCCAGCAGGACGCCGAGGATCCCTCCAATACCCGCGAGCATAGACGATTCCACCAGGAATTGATTGAGGATGTCCTGGCGTCGCGCTCCGACTGAAATGCGGATGCCGATCTCATGCGTGCGCTCGGTCACCACCGCGAGCATGATGTTCATGATCACGATGCCGCCGACCACCATAAAGATCGAAACCACGGCGACCGCCGTCGCGGCCACCGCGCCGGTGAGCTTGTCCCAAGCGCCTACTAACGAATCCGACGACACCACCACAAAATTGTCATCCTGATTCGGTCGCTCATGCCGCCGCGCGCGCAGCAGCATGCGGATCTCATCCTTGGCTTCCTCCAGCCTGGCTTGGTCCCTGGCCTTGGCCGCATAGCGAATGCCCTGAAAAGATCCGTAAATCTGGAAATAGGTTCCGACGGGGATGTCGATGAAGCCATCCTGCGACTGGCCGAACACGCTGCCCTTGGCTTGCGCCACGCCGATCACGGTGAACGGCCGGCCTTCGATCTTGAACGTTTTCCCTACCGGATCGAGATCGCTGAAGAGGTTCTTCTGGATGTCGGCGCCGATCACGGCCACGGTCGAATGGTGATTGTTCTCGATCTCGGTAAAGTAGCGGCCGTTGGCGATCTGTGTATTGCTCAGTACGCCCCAATTGGCCGTGCCGCCGTTCAGCGAGATGCTGCTGAGCGTTTGCGCCCCGAATGATACTGTCACATTGCGGCTGGCGCCCATGCCGAGGTCGCTCGCGAGCGACGCGTTCTCCCGCAGGTACTCAAACTCGGTGGGGCTGAGCTCTGGATTTCTCTTTTGCATCTCCAGATATTTCTTGGGATCGAAAATTCCCACCACGGCGATTTTCACGATGCGAAAACCGTCCGACCCCATGTTGGAGATCGTGTTGGCGACGTAAACATCCATGCCATGGATCATCGACGTAACCGCGATCAGCGTGGTGGTGGCGAGAATGATCCCGAGCAGCGTCAGAAAGCTGCGCAGCTTGCTGGAGCCGAGCGACTCGACCGCCACCGAGGCCGCTTCGCGAAATGAGGCAGTTTGGGCCACTGTATTCTCAGACGATAGCGGGCGCGACTCTGTTCCGCACTTGCTCCATCCAGTCCAGCAGGACCTGGTCCAGCCAGAAGCGTGGCTTCGTTTTTGATAAAAACCCGACATGCCCGCCGTGCTCTGGAATCAGCAGTCGCAAATGAGGATTACGGGAAAATGCTGCGTGATCATAGATTTCGAAAGGAATCAATGGATCATCCTTGGCCTGGACGAGTAAACTGGGAACGCGAATCCGCTCCAGAAACTGATTGGACGACTGCGTAGCGTAGTAATTGTCGGCGCTGCCGAATCCAAAGGACTGGGCGGTGAAGCGGTCGTCAAAATCGTAGATGCTCTTCACCAGGTCGAGATCGGCCAGTTGGAACAGGCCGGGCGTCAATTTCTCCTTCAAGCGAATGCGCTCTTTCAGACGGGCCAGAAACCGCCGGGAGTAAATAAAGTTCGACTGGCGCCCGAGCAACCTCACACAAGCGGCCAAATCAATCGGAGTGGAGACAGCGGCGACGCCCGCGATGAGATCTTTCGCTCCTTCGCCGAGCTCTCCAGCCAATTTCAGCGCTACGTTGCCTCCCAGCGAGAACCCTGCGAGGAAAACCGGAGCTGGGCTTTTTAATGCGCGGATCACCGCCAGCAGATCGCCGGTCTGGCCGGAATGATAGAGGGTCTTCCCGCTCAGATGCTCGGTTCCGCCGCAACTGCGCATGTTATACCGATGAGCCGCGAACCCGCGTTCCAGCGCAGCTTGCGACAGACTTCTGGCGTAGCCTGCCGCACTCGATCCTTCTAGGCCATGGATCAGAATTATCTCGGCCACCGGATCGCTCGCCGGCCGCTGCGATTGCACGAGCACTTCGACGCCCGGCTCGGTTTCGTACAGCTTCGATTCCACCGGGAAGCGCTGCTCGTCGAGCTGCCGGCGCCAGTAGTTGCCGGCGATGGTGGCCAGGTGCGGATTGCGGAACAGCGGAACGAAGGGGGTCAAACTACTATTTTAAGAAATGAGCGGGGGATAAAAAGAGGGGACAGCAAGGAGACCGTCCCCGAATGGACACAAGACTCCGGAAAACCAGTTCGGCTCGGAGGAAGCCGTTCTGGTGAGATTATGGTTTATTAAGGGAGCGAAGGCTCTTCGCTTTTTCCACTAAAATTGGCGGGAAAACTATCTTATTCCGTACCGGAGGACTAGCTGAAGTACTTTTGATTCAGCAGCTTTAGGCTGAAGCGCTGTCGAGGATTTTTTGGATCAGGGCGTCGTATTCAAGGCCGGCTACCGCTGCCGATTGAGCGAAATCGTCCTCGCGCGCCAGAGATGGATTGGGGTTGGCTTCAATAATAACGATCTCGCCGGCCGCAGTGAGCCGGACGTCGATCCGGCCTAAGCCTTGGATTTTGAGCGCCCGATAAGCCTTGCGCGCAACGCGGGCGAGCTTTTCCTCGATACCGGCGGGCAGCTCGCGCGCCGGACCGTTCTGGATTCCCCACTTCTTGCGGTAAGCGTCGTCCCATTTGGCTTTAAAGGTCGCGAATTTCGGCTCGTCGTCGGGGACTTGATCGAAGAAGATCTCGCGCGGCGGGAACACCGTGAGCTTGCGCGCGCCCAGCACGCCGACGTAGAGCTCCCGGCCCTCGATGTACTCCTCGATCAGCGCGTCGCAGTGAAATTTGTCGTGGATGAAACGCGCGCGGTCGAGCGCCTCTTCCTCGCTTTTGGCGAAGGACGCTTTGCTGATGCCGTCCGAGGACTCCTCGCAGACTGGTTTGACGAACGCGGGGAACACAAATCGCCGCAGGCGTTTGAGCGGCCGGGACTCCGAGGAGATGACGAAGTGCGGCACGCGCACGCGATGATAGGAGAGCACCTTCTTGGCGAGCGCCTTGTCCTTGCAGAGCATCAGCGCGTCCGGCCGGGCGCCGGTGTAACGCATCTTCATCAATTCGAGCAGCGCCGGGATGTTCGGCTCATGCGCACGGTCGTGATGGAAGGACTCGGTGAGATTGAAAATCACGTCGGGCGCGAAGCATTTCACCTTTGCGATGATGGGCGCCACATCGTCGAAAATCGCGAGCGTTTGCACTTCGTGCCCCAGCCGCTGCAGGCACGCCAGTACGTCCGCTTCGGTCTGCTTGTCTTCTTGTTCCTTCAGCTCTTCGGGCGAGAAGGTAGACGCAGCCGCGGCCCGATGCGCGACGTCGAATAGCACCAACACCTTCACGCTACACAGACCTCTTAAACCGGCCGGTGTGCAGGTGATTGGTCACCATGGATGCCAGGTACGCGGCCAGGTCGAAAGACGTGCGCGCGCGTTCCGGCGCGGGCGGTATGGTCAACCCGAGTTGCTGGCAGCGCTCAATCAATTTGCGCACCAACATGTCGACGGTATATTTGTGTTGCCCCGTCCATCGAACAATGGAGCCGACCAGCGTGGTGCGGCCCTTCCGCATGACCCGCGCCGCAGGTTCCCAATTGGGCTGCCCATTTCCAAATATAGCGCGCAGGTCCGCGTCATAAAAGTCGGGGAAGTCCTCGGCATAGAGTTTTCGTCTCTCTGTGTAATATCGGCTGAGAGTCCTCTGAAGCTTACGGGCCTCATAAATTCGCCGTCCGCGCGACACCTTGGGCTTGCTGTTCTTGGCCTGTTCCATCAACGAGTGGACGAATTCCAATTTTTCGAGGGCCTTCCATCCGCGATACTGCGCGCGCCATTCCTCGGGCGTCATCGAGAGCCAGACGGCGAAGGTTTCGGCGAAGTCCTCATCGGGATGCGCCTGGGCATACCAGTTCGGCAGATTGCGAACGAAGCCTTTGCTATAGGGGCGCGGTTTGTAGGTCTCGGGCGAGTACTCGGTCTCAGGACTGCCGAACACGGACTGCCAACTTTGTTCCAACGAAAAGCGGTACGCGTGGTCGATGGCGTGGCCGCACTCGTGCCGTAACAGCTGTTGGCACCACTCCGGCGTGCCGCCCTCCACTTCCAGCATTTGGCGTAGTTCGAGCGCCTTGAGCCGCGGGTGCGCCAGATAAAACGGAATTGCAATGGTAGGAACACCGGCCGGCGAAAACCACTCGTCGCCTAAATAGCACTTCGGTCGGAAAATGACGCCGCGCGCGGCGAGTTCGTCATATAGCTGCTTGATGCGGCCTTCCAGCTCGCTGCCCTCGATGCGCGTTCCCAGGTCGCAGATGCGCCATTTGAGCAACTCGTCGTCTTTGAGCGGCACCCAGGCAGGTTCGGTTTGAGGTTGCGCAAGCTCGGGGGCCTCCACGGCTTTCATCGTATCGCAGAGGACCAGCGAAGCCGGGATGCGCCGGCATTAGCGATGGCTATATGGTTGACCGTTGATTTGCCCTTGCCGTGGACCAAATTTCATGGATTGCCGAAATTACTGCGTCGGGACGCTCGAATTGAATGGCGTGGCCACTATCCCATAACACGATCTGCTTGCCACGCGTCGACAGATGTGCCTCCTCCCTTTGCAATACGTTGATCCAGGCGTTTTTTAGTTGATCCTCGACAACCTTTGTGAGCCGGGCTCAGGAGAAAAGGTCATCTTGCCGCCTGTGAGCACAATGAGAGGTAGGTCACCCAAATTACCCGCCGCGTGCGCCTGAGCTCCGCTTTCTCCAATCACCTTCATTTCAGACGCAGTCGTGTCTCGAAATTTCGGCTGTTGCTCAATGTAGTAAAACTCTTCAATCAAAGCCTTCGATACGTAAGGCTGCGGGTTCGAATTGAAAGCTTGGTGAAGACGTTCGATTCCGAGGATGGCCATCAAGGGCGCAAGGATCTGGGTCAGACGGTACTTTCGTATCGGTTTGATGTTCGGCGGGGACATTCCGGCAGATTCTCGAATCTTCTGGACCTGATTCTGCTGATCTTCATGCATAGCGTCAACAAGCACGATGCCCGCAGCGTCCGTCGGATATTGGCCCGCAAAAACCCGAACAATAAACCCTCCGAAGGAAGGCCCAACCAAAATGTACGGTCCTCTCTCCCCCGCAATGTCCAGCAGGAGCTTTAACTCTTTGGCTATTTGCAAACTTGTGCGCGGTTCTGGTCCAGGGTCGCTCCAACCATAGCCGGCTCTATCGTAAGAACAAACTCGCGTAAATTTGGCGATTTCCGGCTGAATCATAATCCAGCCAATCGAAGACATTCCTGCGCCACTCTCGAGAATCACGCGGGGGCTTCCCGTGCCGGTGCAGTTCAGATTCAGTTTCACCTGACCGACCTGAACGGATCTACCGCGTTGCCGGAAGCGACGCGCATCGCGCCAATTTCCAAGCGCTTGATACGCCGCGCCAAGGCAAGCCATTCCTACGATGAACGCCAGCAGCGAGAAAATCACTCTGGGCATCCACGCAAGCAAACTACTCCGCTCGCGCGAATCGGCTGGTCGCAACCTGGCCATCAACCATATCGTAACCGTAGTCTCGCAGTTAGTGTCCGGTCCACCGAGCGGGATCTCAGGACGCTACTGCAATCGATTGTGGAACGCTGAAACCCGCGTGTCAGCGGGGACCGTCTGTTACTATGACAATCGTGCGCGTAAAGGTATTATTTTTCGGCATGTTGAGGGATATCGTGGGCCGCGCCGAGGAACCTCTCGACCTGGCCGATGGCGCGCAGCTCGAGGCCGTCTTCGCGCATTACGCGCGCCAATTTCCGAAGCTCGCCGGCTTAAAATCCAGCGTCGTTCTGGCCCTGCAATCAGCAGTTTTCAGATCGCTCTGCCATCCTTAAAGAAGGAGACGAGATCGCCTTTCTTCCTCCCGTCAGCGGCGGCTCCGGCCGCTATACGCACGAGATTTGCGACGCCGAGCAGGGCTATTTTTTCGCGCTGACTCGCGAGCCGATCGACGCGGCCGGGATCGCTCAAAACCTGCTGCGCGGCGAAGACGGCGCGCTCGTGAATTTCGAAGGCGTGGTTCGAAACAATACCAAAGGCCGTGCCACCAAGTTCCTGGATTACGAATGCTATGAGGCGATGGCGGTGAAGATGATGGCCGAGATCGGACGCGAGATCGCGCGCACACACGCCATCGGACGGATCGCGATCGTCCACCGGTTGGGGCGCATGCAGATCGGCGAAACCAGCGTGGCCGTCATCGTCACCGCGCCGCACCGCAAGCCCGCTTTCGAAGCAGCGCTGGAAGGCATCAACCGCCTGAAGCGCATGGTTCCGATTTGGAAGAAAGAGCACTTCGCCGACGGCGAGGTTTGGGTAGAAGGGGAGTGGGACGAGTCCGTCCTCAGCAAGTGACCGCTCGCTCCAGATCCGTCCTGCTTGCCTTGGCGCTGGCACTGCCGCTGGCGCCCAGGGACCTACCATTCGTGTCAACGTGCGCCTGGTGCGCATGCTGGTGACGGTGAAGGACGCTAATGGCGAACTGGTCGGGTCACTGAACAAGAGCGATTTCACGGTCTCCGACAACGGCGTGAAGCAGGACGTAGCCGGTCTTTGAGCGGCAGACCGAGCAGCCGCTGTCGGTCGCGATGCTGGTGGATACCAGCGGGTCCACGCGCATCGAGCTGCGCTACGAACTCGATTCCGTCAGTAAATTTCTGAAGGCTCTCATCGTCGAGGGCAACCCGGACGACACCGTCGCGCTGTACAGCTTCAACTGGCAAGTCACCCTGATCAACAGTTACACGCGGCGCTTTGCGACCTTGGATCAGCGCCTGAAGCTGCTGAAGCCGGAAGGCAGCACCTCGCTCTATGACGCGATTTACCTGGCGTCGCGCGAACTCGAGTACCGGCAGGGCCGCCACGTCATGGTGCTGATTACCGATGGCGGCGACACCGCCAGCAACAAGGATTTTCACCAGGCGCTGGAGGCGGCGCAGCTTGCCGACGCGGTCTTGTATCCTGTGGTGGTGGTGCCCATCACCAACGACGCCGGGCGCAACATCGGCGGCGAACATGCGCTCACCACGCTCGCGGCCGGCACCGGGGGCCGAGTGTTCACGCCCAGCGTCGGCACCGAGCTCGATCGCGCCTTTGTCGACATCCTGCGCGAGCTGCGCACGCAATACATGATCGGCTATCTATCCCAAGGACGTGCCGCCCACCAAGGATCGCTTTCACATTTTGAAAGTCAGTGTGGCCGGGCGAAATTTGCGGGTCATCACGCGCAGCGGCTATTATGGGGACTTCGAGGATTCGTCCCCCGGAACCGGACGATGACTCGCGGCGCCACGAACAGCGCTCCAATGATGAAGGCCAAAACCAAAGCTCCCGAGCAGACCTTCGAAGAGGTGAAGTACCTCCGTCACTTGATCGAAAATGAAATTCCCGTGCGAATCCGTTTGAGTAGCAACGAAGAGGTGGCCGGCGTCATCGAGTTTTTCGACGCCAATTTAATTCGCCTCACGCGGAAGAACGGCCCGAATCTGTTTCTGTACAAGCACGACATCAAGTATCTGTACGAAGAGCCGGAAGCCTGACCCCGTCCGCCGGCGTGACCAGCTCGCTCGACTCACTCTATGCCTTCTTATTTAGAGACCAGCATGGAAATCGCCCGCGAGGCCGGAGGCGTTGCTCGCCAAGTATCTCGAACAGCACGTGGCGTTCGAGTTGAAAGGTGACTACGACCTGGTCACCGTGGCGGACCGCACCTCCGAGCAGCTCATCATCGAGCGCTTGCGCTCGCACTTTCCGGCGCACTCGATTATCGCCGAAGAGAGCGGCGGTCACGCCGGGTCGTCCGATTACTGCTGGTATGTCGATCCGCTGGACGGCACCACGAACTTCGCGCACGGCTTCCCGGTGTTCAACGTGACCCTGGCGCTCGAGCACGCCGGCGAACTGGTGGCGGGCGTCATCTACGACCCTACGCGAAACGAGATGTTCTCCACCGAGCTCGGATCGGGCGCGTACCTGAACGGCCGGCGCATCTCGGTTTCCAAGGTGAACCGCCTCGAAGAAATGCTCGTTGCGACCGGATTTCCCAGCCACAAGCGGCATCTCGACGTGAACGTTCATTTCTACTATCAGCTCGCGATGGCGACTCATGGCGTGCGGCGGGCAGGCGCGGCCGCTCTGGATCTGGCTTACGTGGCCTGCGGCCGGCTGGACGGCTTCTGGGAGTTTCGGCTGAATCCGTGGGACATGGCGGCGGGAATTTTGTTGACGCGCGAAGCCGGCGGAACGTGCTCGGACATGCACGGCGGCCCCGCCGATCTGCGAGGCCCGCATCTGTTGGCGGACAACGGCGCGATGCACGACGGCTTGCTCGCAATTTTTGCGGAAGTGTTTCGCGGCGAGTACCGCCATCCCCTGCCGGTGATCGCCTAGATCCCGGCGTCTCCCCACGTTGTCCTTTTTACGGTACACTGCTCTGTGTACATGACAAAACCGACCTTGTGGTTTCTTACACTTTGTTGTACATCCACCGCCTTCGGGCAGGTATCCGCGGCTCTTTCAGGAACGGTCACCGACCCATCCGGCGCGGTCCTTTCCGGCGCGAGCGTGACGTTGAAAAATGACGATACGGGTGCGGCCCGCAGCACCACCACTGATAGCGTCGGCTATTATCAGTTCTCCGCGTTGCCGGTGGGAGAGTACGAGGTCCGCGCCGGGAAAAGCGGTTTTGCCGAACAGGTGCATACCGGGATTCATCTGGTGGTGGGCCAGAGCGCCACTGTGGATCTGACGCTGCAGGTCGGGTCCGCGAGCCAGGCCGTCACCGTGACCGGAGACGCGCCCCTGGTGGGCGTCACTACCGCCCATATTTCCGGCCTGGTGGGCGAACAGCAGATCAAGGACCTTCCGCTCAACGGGCGCAGCTACGACGAGCTGCTCACGCTCAATCCCGGCGTGGTCAATTTCACCTGGGAGAAAACCGGCGGCATCGGCGTTTCGAATTCGACCGTCGGCAATAATTTCGTCGGTTTCCGGGAACCGGCCGCAGCAGAATCTGTTCCTGCTGAATGGCGTGGAGTTCACGGGCGCGGCGGAAAACAACATGCAGCCCGGCGGCACCAGCCAGCAACTGCTGGGCGTGGACGCGGTGCGGGAATTCAACCTGCTCTCCGATTCCTACGGCGCCGAGTACGGCAAGCGTCCCGGCGGCCAGGTTCTGATCGTCACCCAATCCGGAACCAATCAGTTGCACGGATCGCTCTACGAATTCCTGCGCAACAACGACCTCGACGCCCGCAACTTCTTCGACCCGAATTCCGTTCCGGGCTTTCAGCGCAACCAGTTCGGCGTCGCGCTGGGCGGCCCGATCCAAAAGAACAAGACCTTCGTGTTCGGCAATTACGAAGGATTCCGCCAGCACCTGCATCAGACCGGCGTGGACCTGGTTCCCGACACCAACGCGCGCAGCGGCTACTTGCCTTGCAAGCTGATCGCCCGGCGCCGAATCCCGTGCCCGTCGTCGGGACTGGCGTTCGTCGGCGTCTCGCCGCTGATCAACGCATGGCCCGCGCCCACGCCCGGCGCGCCCGATTTCGGCGGAATCGCCGAAGCGTTCAACAATCCGCTGCAAACCATTCGCGACGATTTCGGCACCGTGCGGCTGGACCACATCTTCTCCGAGAAGGATTCGCTCGAGCGCGGTTTACACCATCGACGACAGCGCCGACTTCACGCCCACCAGCACCAACGCCTACAGCACCGACGTCGAGAGCCTGCGCGAGCAGGTGGCGAGCCTCGAAGAAACGCATATTTTTTCGCCCGGCCTGCTCAATACGCTCGCGCTCGGCTTTTCGCGCGCCGGTTATTTCTTCACCGGCGAACCCACCCCGGGCACTCCCGCGGCGAGCCTGCCCGGTTTCCTGGCCGGACATCCCGATCGGCGCGATCGTGGTGGGCGGCAGCGCGGCCTCGAATCCCACGGCGCAAATCGGCCTGGCCGGAAGCAACAACGGAAGCAATCTGCGATGTCGCGCGGAATCTGTTCACCTATGAGGACCGCGTATCCTGGATCAAAGGGCCGTCATCAGATCAACGTCGGCGCCTGGTTCCAGCGGCTCCGGTCGAACGAGAATCTGGCGCTCAGCCAGTATGGCCAGGCCACCTTCACCAGTCTTGCAGACCTTCCTGCAGGGAACCGTGGCGACTCTCTTATACGATCCCGCGCCCACTCCGCTCGGCTGGCGCTCCTGGTTCGGCGCCTGGTACGTCGAGGACGTCATCCGGCTGAGCTCCAAGTTCACGCTGTCGCTCGGCTTCCGCGACGAATTCACCAACGGATGGAACGAAGTCCACGGCCGCGCATCCACTTACACGTTCCCGAACGGGATCATCTCCAGCGCAGCCCACGGTCGGCAACTCGGCCTTCACGGTGAACAACGCGAAATTCCTGCCGCAACCGCGCGCTGGGCCTGGCCTGGAGTCCCATTCAGCGGACCAGCACGCCACCGTGATCCGCGCCGGCTTCGGCATGTACAACGATCTTCAGGATGCGCTGGGCTACCGCACCGATCAGAACGCGCCGTTCAATCCGACCTACAGTCTTCCGAGCGTTCCGGTCTCTCAACTCCCGGTCTCGCCATCGGCGCCGGTTCCGGCCACCGCGAAGCTGGTGCCCGGCGGAGTGCAGCCGGATCTGCAGACGCCCACGCTGGTTTCCTGGTCGTTCCGCATCCAGCAGGAGCTGACCGCCAACACCGCTCTCACGGTCGGATACGTCGGGATCGCACGGATATCACGAGCTGCTCGGCATCGACGCGAACGAGCCGTTTCCCGTGATTTGTCCGGCGGCGCCCTGTCCCGCGAACTATCCCAGCAACTTTCCCGCGGGCATCGCCGGCACGCCGGTTCCGGCCGGGACTTATTACGTTCCGACCGCGACCAAAGCCAATCCCGCGCTCGCCAACACCTGGACTTATTTCTCCGAGGCCGACAGCTCCTACAACGCGCTGCAGGTGGACCTGAATCACCGCTTCAGCCGCGGGTTTCTTCGTGCGCGGCGTCTACACGTGGTCGAAGACGATCGACGACGGCGATTCGCTGAACGCCACCACTTCGGGCGGCGAGCCGGCGCTGGCTTCGAATCCCTTCGATCTGCGCGCCGACCGCGGGCTGGCGAATTTCGACGTGCGGAACGTCGGCGTCGATCAACGCGAGCTATGCGCTGCCGTTCGGTCCAGGCAAGCATTTCTTGAACGGCGCCAGCGGGGCTGCCCGCGCGCTTGCCGGCGGCTGGACGATCAACTCGATCGTGACGCTGCAGGGCGGCTTTCCCTTCACGCCGCAGCTCAGCTACAACCCTTCGAACAACGGCGACACGCGCAATCCCGTGCGGCCGTTCGTGAACCCGGCCTTCACCGGGCCGGTGATCCTGGGCAGTCCGAATCAGTGGTTCAATCCGGCCGCTTTTCTGGCGCCGCCGAACAGCAGCGGATTTTACGGAAATCTGGGGCGGGACACGCTGATCGGGCCGGGCCTGGCGACGTGGGATTTGTCGTTCCTCAAAGACACGCGCATTCGCGAACGGCTCAACCTGCAGTTCCGCGCGGAGTTGTTCAATATCCTGAACCACGCCAATTTCAATACGCCCAACGCGGTCGTTTTCACGCCGACGGGCGTTTCGCCCACGGCCGGCGTGATCACCAGCACCTCGACCACGTCGCGGCAGATTCAATTCGGCCTGAAGCTGCTCTGGTAATGCTCAGTGCGCCTGGGAAGACCACGTGGGATTCCGTGCTTCCACTGCCGCCCTTGTGCCGCGCAGCGTATTCAGCATGGAGTCTTTCGGAAATTTTTCCAGGAATCCCTTGATCATCCAGCCCAGGCCCAAGGGCACGTCGCGCGACAGCGAGATCGCCTCGCATTGGGCGTACACCCCTCCGTCGGCCGCCTCGAAGCGCCAATAGGAGTTGAGCCGCCACAAAAAACCGTTGTCGTCACCGACCGGCTGCTCTTCCGTATAGGATTGATCCGGGTCCTGCACCTCGGCAATCCGAGTGGAGCGGGCGGTTACGTACATGCGCGAGGGATCGAGCTTTGTGTAACGGACGTGGTAGGTGGTGTTCATTACCACGGTGATAAGCTGCTTCTCACGCAGCCGCAGAAAGATGTCATATTCATCGTCACTGTGAGCCAGCGCCTTCGAATCGATCACCTCAGGCTTGTAGAAGTTCTTGTAATTGGCGTAATCCTCGAGCGCGGCCTTTGCCCGCTCGATGCTGGCCCCTGGGAGGAACATCATCCCTGCCCAATCCTGAATCATGCCCCCGGGGACTTTCGGTTCCGGGCCATGCTCGGACGCTGCGGCGGGCTCGATGATCACTCCCCCGTCGCGCAGCCTGGACTTCAGCTCGGGCCTGCTATCCAGGCGAAGAAAACGCGCGGGCGCGAGATCGATCTGCATGCGAGCCTCGGCCTGCTCCACATACCGGTCGAACCCGCTTGCGGCTTGCGGCGTCAGTCTTGCGAACGCACCAGGGGCATTCGAAAGCCCGACGGCAAAGCAGACAGCGAGCCAATAGAGCACCCGTGTCACACTTCATAAGACGTTCGCCGCCCTCGGTCGGATGCGCTTAAAAGACTCCTTTACTTTCAAATACATAAGATGTTACGCTGAAGGACTTATAATGCGAACCGTCGATTTGATCCACCGAAAACGCGATGGGGAAGAACTATCGCCGGAAGAAATCTGCGCGCTAATCACCGGTTACTGCCGGAATGAGATTCCGGACTATCAGATGGCGGCATTTCTGATGGCTGTATTCTTCTCTTCCATGTCGGATCGCGAAGTCAGCGCATTGACTGAATTTATGATGCGCTCGGGTGAAATCGTCGACCTCAGTTCCATTCCCGGTCTAAAGGTAGACAAGCATTCTACCGGCGGCGTGGGCGACAAGACCAGCCTGATCTCCGCGCCGTTGGCGGCATCGGCGGGCGTGGTGGTTCCGATGATTTCGGGCCGCGGCTTGGGGCATACCGGCGGTACGCTGGATAAGCTGGAGTCCATTCCCGGCTTTCGCACCGAGCTCAGCATCGATGAGTTCCGCGAGCAGTTGAAGCGGATTGGCTTGGCGTTTATCGGCCAGACCGCCGAGATTGCACCCGCTGACGGCAAGCTGTACGCGCTGCGCGATGTCACCGCTACCGTGGAATCGATTCCGCTGATCGCTTCCTCCATCATGTCCAAAAAACTGGCGGCCGGCCTGGATGCGATCGTTCTCGACGTCAAAGTGGGAAACGGCGCCTTCATGAAGCGGCAGGTGGATGCCCGCCGTCTGGCGCAGATGATGGTGGGCATCGGGCGGCGCATGGACAAACGCGTGCAGGCGCTCATCACCGACATGAACCAGCCGCTCGGTTTCGCGGTCGGAAATGCGCTGGAAGTGATGGAAGTTTCGCAAACCTTGCAGAACGCCGGCCCCACCGACCTGACGCGCATCTCGCTCGAACTGGCCGCGCGCATGATCTTTCTCGCCAAGATTGTGCCTACGCTCGATGAAGCCCGCGAACTCGCCCAGCAGAAGCTGCTGGACGGCTCCGGGTACCGCAAATTCAAAGAGGTCATTGAGGCGCAGGGCGGCAACCCGCAGGTGCTCGACCGCTTCGACCTGCTGCCCAACGCCACCGGCGCCCGCGAGATCTCCTCGCCCCGTTCCGGCTATGTCAGCGCCATCGCGGCTGAGGATATTGGCATGGCGTCGGCGAAGATAGGAGCCGGCCGCAATACCAAAGAAGACACCATCGATCCGGCTGTGGGTGTCATTCTGGAAGTCAAGGTCGGCCAGAAGGTGGATGCCGGTGCGGTGCTGTGCCGCGTCTACTACACCAGCGACGAGCACGTCGACGAGGCCGCCGAGCAAGTGGAAGACGCCTTCCGCATTTCCGCCACGCCCCCCGAAGAGCGCGAGTTAATCCTGGAAGTGGTAAGCTGACCACTTCATGGGTCGCTTTACCGGACTCCTGGGCCTGCTCGTAATCCTGTTAGCCGCAGCGCTGTTTTCCAAACACAAGCGCGCTATAAAGCCTTCGGTGATCCTGTGGGGTGTGGGCCTGCAGCTCACTTTTGCGTTTATCGTACTGCGCACGCCGGTGGCCGGCGCCTTCCAGGCAATCAGCGAAAAAGTGAATGCGTTAATCAACTATTCCCTCGCCGGCAGCAAGTTCGTCTTTGGCGACCAGCTCGGCGGCAGCCAGCCGGTCGTTTTCGCTTTTCAAGTCCTGCCGATCGTTATTTTCATCTCCAGTCTGTTCACCATCCTTTATTACTTGGGCGTGATGCAAGTCTTCGTGCGCGGCATGGCGATCCTGATGCAAAGAGTGATGGGCGCAAGCGGTGCGGAATCCACCAACGTCGCCGCCAGCATCTTTATGGGCCAAACCGAAGCCCCGCTGACCATCAAGCCGTTTCTTGCCGGGATGACTGAGTCGGAACTGTTCACCGTAATGACGAGCGGCATGGCGCACGTCTCCGGCGCCGTGATGGCTGCGTACGTCTTGATGGCCCACGTCGAAATCCGTCACCTGCTGACCGCCGTGATTATGACCGCGCCCGCCACCATCATGCTGGCCAAGGTCCTGATGCCCGAGGTGGACAAGCCCGCTACGGCGGGCGGTGTGCGAATTGTGATCGAAAGACCCGGCATCAACATCATCGACGCGGCAGCGCGCGGCGCCAGCGATGGGCTTCATCTGGCGCTGAACATCGCGGCCATGCTCATCGCGTTTATCGCGCTCATCGCGATGCTCAACGGCATGCTCAGCTATTTTCATACCTCGCTCGAACAGATCTTCGGATATGTGTTTGCGCCCATGGCCTGGCTGCTGGGTGTCACCTACCACGATTGCCGCACCATCGGAAATCTCCTCGGTACGCGCATGGTGCTGAACGAATTCATCGCCTTTCAACAACTGGGCCCGATGAGGGCGCAGCTGGATCCGCGTTCGTTCACCATCGCAACTTATGCGCTGTGCGGCTTCGCGAACTTCAGCTCCATCGCCATTCAGATCGGCGGCATCGGCGCGTTGGCTCCCAACCGCAAGTCGGACCTGGCCCGCCTGGGAGTCAGGGCCATGCTCGCCGGAACCATGGCGAACTTCATGTCGGCTTGCATTGCGGGAATGTTCCTGTAATGAAGGAAGCCGTTGACTATATCCGGCGAAAAACCGATCGCGAGCCCCGCATCGGCGTGGTGCTCGGCAGCGGTTTAGGCGGATTCGCCGACGAGCTCGCCGACCGCATCGAAGTCCCCTACGCCGATATTCCCGGCTGGCCCGTATCTACTGCGGTAGGTCACGCCGGCAAGCTGGTATTCGGCAAGCTTGAGGACAAGGACGTCGCGGTGATGGCCGGCCGCAGCCATCTCTACGAAGGCTACACGCCGGCGCAAGTGACCCTGGGCGTTCGAGTCCTGCATCGATTGGGCGTCCGGTCGATTGTGTTCACGAATGCTGCCGGCGGCATCAACACCTTCTACAGTCAAGGTGCGCTGGTCCTGATTTCGGACCACATCAACCTGCAAGGATCGAACCCTCTCATCGGACCCAACGACGATTCGCTCGGCCCGCGCTTTCCTGATATGACGGAGGCGTACTTGGCCGGCTACCGCGAGATCGCCCATCAGGTCGCCGCGAAGCTGGAGATCCCTTTGCCCGAAGGCGTGTACGCGGCCGTGCCAGGACCTAGTTACGAAACGCCCGCCGAGATTCGCTACCTTCGCACCATCGGCGCGGATCTGGTCGGCATGTCCACCGTGCCTGAAGTAATCATGGCCAATTATCTTGGGATGCGCGTGCTCGCGATCTCTTGCGTGACCAATATGGCGGCGGGCATCCTCGACCGCAAGATCAGTCATGAAGAGGTGCTCGAGACCGGCCAGCGCGTGCGCGACACACTGGTCCAGTTTTTGAAGGCGCTGCTGCCGAGGTTATGACCGACCTCGTGGAGGCCGCGCTCGCCGCTCGACACAACGCGCGCGCCCCGTTCTCAAATTTCAAAGTCGGCGCGGCGTTGGAGGATGAGTCCGGCCGGATCTTTACTGGCTGCAATATCGAAAATGCAACTTATGGCCTCACCCTGTGCGCTGAACGCGTCGCGGTTTTCAAGGCGATATCGGAAGGCGCGCAGAAATTCCCTCGCATCGCCATCGCGGCTGACACCGACGTTCTCACTCCGCCCTGCGGTGCCTGCCGCCAAATCCTGTGGGAGTTTTGCGGCGACCTCGAGCTGACGCTTGTTAATCTCAAAGGCAAGACGGAAACGCTCCGCTTGAAGGATCTGTTCCCGAGGCCGTTCGATGCTTCGTACTTGTAGAAAACGCCTGCTCGCCGCGGTTCTCTTCCTGACCGCCATCGCTCCGGGGCTCTCGCCGAACCGGCCGATTGGATCTATACCGCGCGCTACGTCGTCACCATGGACGCGCAGCGCCACCTGATCAACGACGGCGCGGTCGCAATTCGCGGCGACCGGATCCTGGCCGTCGGCAGTCGCGCCGAGATTGAAAAAAATTATCAAGCCAGCCACCGCCTGGATCGGCCCGACGCTCTCATCATGCCGGGCCTGATCAACACGCATACGCATGCGGCCATGTCGCTTTTGCGCGGCATCGCCGACGACTTGAAACTGCAGGACTGGCTCGAAAAATATATCTTCCCCGCCGAAGCCAAGAACGTCACGCCGGATTTCGTGCTGTGGGGCACTCGCCTGGCGTGCCTGGAAATGATGCTCTCCGGCACCACCACGTTCGTCGACATGTATTATTTCGAGGATCGCGTCGCGCAGGCTACCAAGGAGGCGGGCCTCCGCGGGGTGCTCGGCGAAACTATCCTGCGATTCAAATCGCCCGACGCCGCTACGCCCAAAGACTCCCTGCGTTTCACCGAAAAATTCATGCAGCAATACAAGGGCGACCCATTGATCACGCCGGCCGTCGCCCCGCACGCCATCTACACCAATAACGACGCCGATCTGCAGGCTGCGCGCCAGCTCGCCAACAAGTATCGCGAGCCGCTCGTGATTCATCTCTCGGAGACCAAGACCGAGAACGACGACGCTCAGCGCACCCGCGGCATGAGTCCCACGCGTTTGTTGGACAAGCTCGGCGTCTTCAACGGCCCGACCATCGCCGCTCACGGCGTCTGGCTCGATGATGCCGACATGCAGATCCTGAAGGCGCGCGGCGTAGGCGTGGCCCACTGCCCCTCCAGCAACATGAAGCTCGCGAGCGGCATCGCCCCGGTCGTGAAGCTCCTCAGCCTGGGCGTCCCGGTGGGAGTCGGCACCGATGGACCAGCCGGCAGCAACAACGACTTCGACCTCATGGAAGAAATGAACCTCGCCGCCGATCTGCAAAAGGTCGCGACGCGCGATCCCACCGTGCTTCCGGCCGAGCAAGCGGTCGCCATGGCCACTATCCTAGGCGCGCGAGTCGCCGGACTCGACAAAGAAATAGGCTCGCTCGAAGCCGGGAAGCGTGCCGACCTCATCACCCTGCGGCTCGACCGGCCGCATGCCGTCCCGCTCTACAACGTCTATTCGCAGATCGTTTATGCGCTCAAGGGATCGGACGTCGAAGACGTGGCTGTGAACGGAAAACCGATCGTGCGCGACGGCCGTTCGCTCACCCTCGATTCCGCGCTCGTGCTCGCAAAAGCCAAGGAATACGGCGCAAAAGTGGCCGCCTCGCTCAAAAAGTAGTCGCTAATGACGTGAACTTCGGGTTCTCGAACACCGCGACCTCCACGTCGCCGAACGGGCCCAGCAAACGGTTTGGCCAGGTGCTGAACTCAGGCCGAGCCGCGAACCACTCGCGCCAGTTGCGAACGTTACGGTCGCCGCCATAAATCAGAAAGCGCGGCGCGATGGCCAGCGTCCGGCTCGATAATTCCGACGCGTATAGTTCCGCTTCTGGCGACTTTTCAAAAGGGAAAAAATAGGTTCTTCCGCCGAACCGGTACACCGGCAGATGCGCATAGAGGAACCCGGGAAGCTGGTAATCCGGCCGCCACATCGGAGGTTTAGCCTCGATGAACGGGCTGGGGCAAATTACGGGCGTATCGGACCCAAGCGTCCAATGATTCACTGTTTGCGCGGCCGTTCGCCAGTCCGACCGGTCATGCCGCGGCCATGGGATCCACCACTGTCCCACCAGAATCAGGACCCCGGCTGCCAAAACGAGCGACGCTGTTTTCCATCGGTCGGCCGTCAGGAAATAGGCCGCCACCAGCGTTCCCGTCAGCGCCGCTCCCGGCAATGCCAGCGACACATAGCGAGGCACGAACACGCTGTTGCCCGTGATCTCGGAGTAGAGATAAAGCCCGACCGGCTGGCACAGCCACCATCCCAAAATTAAGACCAGCGCGGACAGCCGGGGCCGCTCGGGATTGCGTTTCCATCGGGCCAGCCAGGTCAGCCCGCCCGCCAGCACGGCACACTGAAGGATCAGCGTCAGCTTCAATGCGCCCCGAAGATCGTTGAGGGTCGGCATCTTCACGATTACGTGCGCTCCAGCCTCCTGGCCGATCCTAAGCGCGTTGAGGAGCACGGGAACCAGCGCGACACCCAGTAGCGCGAACAGAACGCCGGCCTGACGCCATTCCACCGCGGTTTCCCGCCGCAGGAGCCGCACGCCGGCATAGCCGGCCAGAACCAAATAAAACGGCCAATAAATAAGGTGAACCCGCCACAGCAGCGCGGCCAACACCACGAACAGTACGCCGTCGCGCCAGCGCGCCGTATCCAGCCAGCGCACCAGGCACAGCAGACAGCCCGCCGCCACCGAGGTGCCGAGCGCATACGGCCTTGCGTCAGCAGCCTGATAGTTGAAGGCGCGCAGCGCCAGGCACGCGAACACCGCGAACCAAGCCGCCTGGGGATGAATCAGACGCGCCGCCAGCCGCGCGATCAACAACAGCGCCAGCCCCATCAGCAGCACCGACGGCAGGCGATACGCGATTTCCGAAAATCCGAACAAGGCCTCCGAAGCTCGCGGAAGCGAGTAATACACGGTCGCGGTCACCTGCGGCGCCACACTGAGCGAGGGATGCCCGGAGCCGTAATGCACCACAAACGCGGTGACCATCTCGTCCACCCAGAAACTCGACGGCAGCGGCACCAGCCACAGCCGCACGATCGCCACGGCCAGCAGAAAGGTCAAGACCCAACTCGCCTTTAGCCTTCTAAGCCCCTGCGTCACAAAACTATATTAAGCCACGCGAGCGGGCCAACCGGCTTCGGCCGGGGGCTAAATGAGCGGCAATGCGGATCTTTTGGCTATCCTTTCTTGGAACCTTTTGCCGTGTGCGCCGCAATTCCTGGTATGGGGATTTACATGCTTAAATTAACTATGCGCGTTACAACTTTCACCACAGGTGTTGTGGCACTGCTCGCTTTGAGCACAATGGCGATGGCCCAGGGCCCTGGCCGTCGAGGTTTCGGCGGACCGGGCGGGGAGTTTGGCCGCGGCGGCTTCGGTTTGGGGGGCGGTCCCGTAGTGACCGGCCAACCTTATTCCGGCGTAGGCGTTTCCACCTCTACCCGGGCCCTCGCCAACGGCAACGTGATTACCCAATCCACCTGCACCAAAGTCTATCGGGACAGCGCCGGCCGGACGCGGCAGGAAGAGACGATGAATTCGTCCACCTGCAGCTCGACCCCGGGGGTCGTCGTCATTCGAGACGCGGTGGCTGGAGTTGAGTACCGTATCAACACGGCCAACAGCACCTATCAGCAATTTACCTTCAAGGCGCCGCCCTCCAACGCCGCCCGGCCCGCCGCCCGTCGGCCAGGGTCCAATTCCAGCGAGGTACAAAGCACGGATCTGGGAACCCAGCCGATCCCGGGCACCGGTCTGATGGCGCAAGGTACCCAAAGCGTCCGGACCATTCCGGCCGGCCGGATCGGCAATTCTCAACCGATCGTGGTGACCTCCAGCGTCTGGCGCTCGCCCGATTTGCAGGTTGTGTTGCAAAGAACCAGCGACGACCCGCGCCTCGGCAAGTCCAGCTATCAGCTCACGAACGTCTCGACCGCGGCGCCCGACCCCGGCCTGTTCACGCTCCCGGCAGGCCTGACCCTGCAGCAGGGACACGGATTTCGTCCGCGGCCCAACCAATAATCCTTCGCTCGCGCCTTTCCTCCACGCTCCTCCAGGTTGGCTGATAGCGACAGCCAACCTGTTTTGTTCTCACACTTACCCTCCTTTGCCCGATATGTGGTATATGAGCATGTTCCAGTGGAGGCAAGAGTACAGCGTTGGCTATCCGCAGATTGATGAACAACACAAGCGGCTGTTTGAGATCGCCGATGAGTTGCACGTTGCCATGGCGGCCGGGAAGGGCAAAGAAGTTCTCGGCAAGATCCTCGGCAATCTGATCGCTTACACCAAGGCGCATTTTGCGACCGAAGAGCGCCTCATGCAAGCGCATCGCTACCCCGATTACGCCGTTCACAAAGCGGCTCACGACACACTTACGGCGCAAGTCATAAAGTTTCAAAAAGACTTCGAACGCGGGCGCGCAGCCATGAGCGTCGACCTGCTGCAGTTCTTAAAAGATTGGCTCACGCATCACATCGGCGAAACCGACCGCAAGATCGCGTCTTACCTCAAATCCCAAGCCGCCTAAAAGTCTACGAGCCCACCCGCCCCAGCCAGCGGATGCGCAACACAAAGTGGCGTCCCGTGCTGCCGTAGAACAGCAAATAGTTCGGCGACCCGATGGTGTTGTTCACTACCGTGTAGTTGTTGTGATTCGTAATATTATTGAACCCGCCCCGCAGCGCAAACCGGTATCCGAACGCATGCGTGGTCCATTCCACGTGCAAGTTCAAATTCTCGTACCGTGGATACCGAGCCGAGTCCGGCGCTCCCACCACGTTGCCCACCTGATCGACCAAGGAAAATGGAAACCCGCTGCGCGTCTCGAACAAATACGCGATGGCCCAGTTCTGAAACGGCGTCGGCAGATAGCCCCACGTTAAAAACCGATTCGGCGCGTCCCAAGACAACCGGCCCGCGTCATTGGTGATCACGGTGGGCTGGTCCACGCTAATAGGCACCACCGCGCTCGAATAGGCTCGTGAGCGCGTATAGCTGGCCATCCATTCATAGCCCTTGCCGAACGGCTGGTGGACGCGAATCTCGGCCGAGTCGTATTGATCCTGGCCGGTGCTCTGCAACTGGTAGATGCTCTGAAAATCAGTGGTGTGGAACTGCGCCGCCAGATCCGGCGGGGCCGGCGCATCGGGATTCAGAATGTTCTGGTACGTCAGCGCATCGTCGCTGCGCCTTCGCAGCAGGTTCACGCTGAGCAGAATCTTCGCCGGGAGCAGTTGTTCGCCGCCCAGGCTCCAGTTCTGATAGCGCGGCATCTTGAGATTCGGCCCGAGAGTGAATACCGTGGCCGCCGGGCCGCTTAAAATGCTTCCGTCAGGATTGAAAAGCGTCGTGAGTGAATATTGGTCCTGCGGCTGGCTGAACACCTGCGGCGTAGTGGCGTCGTACAGGACCGCGTATCCGCCCGAGATCTTCGTGTTCTTCCATCCGAACGGCGCGTAGGATGCCGACACCCGCGGCCCCAACACCGTTTCGCGAACCAATTCGTCCCAATCCTGGCGAACTCCGGCTTGAATCACCAGATTGGAGCGCAGCTTCCAGGTGTCCTGAATATAGGAAGAAGCTTCCAGGCTGGGGCGCGAAAGAACGCCGCTCCCGGCGAAAGTCACTTCACGCAGCAGAGCGCCGGTGACGCTCAGGTCCTCGAAGCCCGTCCGGCTCGCATCCTGCGAATAGTCCAGGCGGTCGAAATCGACTCCCATTTTGATCTGGTGCGTGCCCAACCAATGGAAGGAAGGCAAGAACAGGTTCGACAGGAATTGTTTTCGTTCCGAATGCTGCGTGGAATCCAAGAAGTAATTGCCCTCGGAGCCATTGGGTGTCAAAACGTATAACTCCTGGCCGTGCGGAATGATCCGCGCGAAGCTGCGGAGATCGGCGAACCCATATTCCAGAAGCGTTCCGTGCGCAAGATAGATCTGGTCCTTTAAGCTGAAAAACAACTGCCTGTTTCGCAAGTCGAACGTAGTCGGAATCGGCGTCAACGCGCCCAGATCGGAATCGGGAGTGTTGGTGAAATTGAACAGGAAATCCCCCACCAGGATGTTGGCGGGTGTCAGATTCACCTGCGTGTGTAGAAGGTCGCTCGCGCCGTAGCTGGTTCTGGTGTCTTGGCCGCTCGGCAAACTGGGCACATACAGTTGGTTGTAATTCCCATCCAGGGTGTCGGAGAACCACGCGCGCCCCTCCACGATCGGACCCGAGAAGGTCACCCGCGGCGTATAAGCTCCCAGATGCAGGCCGCCGCTGGTATCGAATCCTGGAATGAAGTTGGTGCCCGAGTAGCGCCAGGTGTCGTCGCCCGATTCGGTTCGGATGGACAGCGCCCCGGACGAGCCTTTCCCGTACTCCGGCGAATAACGGCTGTTCACAAAATCAACGGACTGTAGGCCGTCGATCGGCAGATGCGTGTTGAACGTCCCGGTCAGCGGATCGCTGAGATTGAAGCCGTTCAGCATGTATTGCACCTGATTTTCCGCCCCGCCATCGAAATGCAGGCCACCGGCTGAATCCTGCACCACTCCGGGAATCAACGTTACCGAGGTTCGCAAATCATGCGTATTCGGGTACGGAGCTTCAAAAATCTGCGGGCCGCTCAGGATGCGTTGACTGTCGGTCTGCTCGATATCGATGGGCGAGGGCGCGGAACTCACGTCCACCGATGCAGAGGTATTGCGGACATGATTGAGCGTCAGCACCAGTTCGTTGGAGCCTTCTTGGAGGTCGGCGGGACGATCCGTCAGCGGGAAGTAACCCGTTTTTGAGACCGTGACCAGATAAGATCCAGCTTCGGGAACGGTTACCTCGAACGCCCCAGTTGGATCGGTCTCAGCCTGTAACGGTTGCGCTCCTGAAAGGATTGCTCCGGCGCCCCGCACCGAGATCGCTGCGCCTCCCACCGGAGCGCTGTCTTCGTCTTCCACGCGCCCCTGCAGAATCGCTTCGGCGGCGCACAACCGCAGCGTGAAAAAAGCAATTACTGCGTACCGATACTGCACGGACTTCCTTGCACTATAACGCGCCGGGCTTCCGACCGTCTATAATTTGGAGTGATGACCAAGAATTGGCGGCCCGTAGCTCTGTCGTTGACGGTCTTGGGAGGGATCGCGCGGCTGTTGCCTCATCCGCCCAATTTCGCCCCCGTCGGCGCGACCAGCTTGTTCGCCGGTGCACGGTTGCCGGTGTGGCAAGCCTACCTGGTTCCGCTGGTGCTGATGGCCGTCACGGACCCGATCCTAAACGGCTTTTATTATGGCGTGCCGTCGCATTCGCGCGCACAGATCTTCATTTACGCGAGTTTTCTGATCGCCGTCTGGCTCGGCCGCCGGCTGCGCGCCACCGAGAATGTTGGCCGAATCGCAGCGGTCACGGTGCTGAGCAGCTTCCAATTTTATTTGCTCAGCAACTTTCCGAGCTGGTTGTGGTCCCACCGGTATGCTCACACGCTCGCTGGTTTTGCGACCTGCTACACCGACGCCATCCCCTTCTTCGGCTGGACGCTGGCGAGCGACCTTCTCTACACAGCCGTTCTCTTCGGCCTGCACGCCTGGCTGACTCGCATCATCGCGGCTCAGGAACGTGTCCCCGTCGCAGCCTAAACGCGATGGTGTGAAGCGCGTCGCGCTCTCCTGGAGCAGCGGCAAGGACAGCGCCTGGTCGCTCTACCTGCTCCGGCAAGATCCCACCGTCGAGGTCGTCGCCCTGGTCACCACGTTGAACCAGCAGTTCGACCGCGTCGCTATGCACGCCGTCCGGCGCGAGCTTCTGGAACTCCAGGCCGCCTCCGCAGGGCTGCCCCTTTGGACCGTTCCGCTCCCCTGGCCCTGCTCCAACGAGCAGTATGAAGCCCGCATGCGCGAGCTCTGCTCTCGCGCTGTGGCCGGGGGCGTCGATGCGATGGCCTTCGGCGATCTCTTCCTCACCGACATCCGTGCCTACCGCGAGCGTCAGTTGTCTGGTACTGGCCTCGAGCCGCTCTTCCCGGTCTGGAAACTCCCGACGGATCACCTCGCCCGCGAAATGATCGCCGCCGGATTGCGCGCCAAGATCACTTGCGTCGACCCCAAGAAGCTCCCGCGCGAGTTCGCCGGGCGTGGCTTCGATTTGAGTTTTTTGGCGGATCTGCCGCCCACCGTCGACCCCTGCGGCGAGAACGGTGAATTCCACTCCTTCGTCTATGACGGGTCGATGTTCCAGCAGCCGATCCCCGTCAAAACCGGCGAAGTGGTTGATCGTGAAGGCTTTGTGTTCTGCGACCTAGCTCTTTCCCAGGGCGCATCAAACTAAGCAGATTCTTGCGAATCGTGCCTGTTGGTGATATCATCATATCAGTTGATAGTAAGGCACTAAAGAATTAGGACCCGTATGGATTTCAACCGCTTCACCGAAAAATTGCAGGAGGCCGTCCAGGCCGCCCAGTCCATCGCCATTCAACATGGCAACCAGCAGGTCGACACCGAACACTTGATGCTGGCGCTGCTCCAGCAGGAGGGCGGTCTGGCCCCCTCCATCCTCAATAAGGCCGACATTCAGGTCGAAGCGCTAAAGAATCGCTTCCAGCAGGAGATCAACAAGCTCCCCAAGGTGTCGGGTTCGTCTGGCGGTCCCGACCAGGTCTACGTCACGCAGCGCATCACGAAACTGCTCACCCAGGCCGAACAGGAAGCCAAGCGCCTCAAGGACGAGTACGTTTCGGTCGAGCACGTTCTGCTGGCCGCCACCGAAGATCAGGGCGCCACCGGCAAAATCCTGCGTGAGTTCGGAATCACGCGCGAGCGTTTGATGCGCGCCTTGCAGGAGGTTCGCGGCAGCCAGCGCGTCACCAGCCAGAACCCGGAAGCGACCTACGAAGCGCTCCAAAAATACGGCCGGGACCTCACCCAGCTCGCCTCGCAGGGCAAACTCGATCCGGTGATCGGCCGCGATGAGGAGATCCGTCGAGTCATTCAGGTTCTCTCCCGCCGCACCAAGAACAATCCCGTGCTCATCGGCGAGCCCGGCGTCGGCAAAACCGCCATCGTCGAAGGCTTAGCCGGCCGGATCGTTCGCGGCGATGTCCCCGAAGGTCTCAAGGAAAAAAAGGTCGTTTCGCTCGACATGGGCGCGCTCATCGCCGGCGCGAAATTCCGCGGCGAGTTCGAAGAGCGGCTGAAAGCCGTCCTCAAGGAAGTCCAGACCTCCGAAGGCCAGATCATTCTCTTTATCGACGAGCTGCACACCGTGGTGGGCGCTGGCAAAGCCGAAGGCGCCATGGATGCGGGCAATCTGCTCAAGCCCATGCTGGCGCGCGGCGAACTGCATTGCATCGGCGCGACCACGCTGGACGAATATCGGAAGTATGTCGAGAAGGACGCCGCACTCGAGCGCCGCTTCCAGACCGTCTACGTCGACCAGCCCAGCGTCGAGGACACCATCTCCATCCTCCGCGGCCTGCGCGAGCGCTACGAAATTCACCACGGCGTTCGGATCAAGGATTCGGCGCTGGTAGCCGCCGCTGTTCTTTCCAACCGCTATATCAGCGACCGGTTCCTGCCCGATAAAGCCATCGACCTGGTGGACGAAGCCGCCGCCAAGCTGCGCACCGAGATCGACTCCATGCCTGCGGAGCTCGACGAGATTCTGCGCCGCAGCATGCAGCTCGAAATCGAGCGCGAGGCTCTGAAGAAAGAATCGGACACCGCCTCCAAGGACCGGCTCAAAAAGATCGAAAAGGAGATCGCCGACCTGAAATCGGAGTCGAGCGCGCTCCAAGCGCAATGGCAGGCCGAAAAGGATGCCGTGCAGAAGCTGCGTGCGCTGCGCGAGCAGATCGAGCAGACCAAGCTCGATATCGAAAAGGCCGAGCGCCAATACGACCTCAATCGCGCCGCCGAGCTCAAATACGGCAAGCTCACCCAGCTCGAAAGCCAGCTCCACGCCGAGGAATCGCGTCTGACCGAAAAGCAGTCCGGCAAGCGCCTCCTCAAGGAGGAAGTGGACGAGGAGGACATCGCTCAAGTGGTCAGCCGCTGGACCGGCGTCCCCGTGTCCAAGCTACTCGAAGGTGAAATGCAAAAGCTGCTGCATCTGGAAGATGAGTTGCACAAACGAGTGATCGGGCAGGATGAGGCGGTGGAAGCCGTTTCAGAGGCCGTCATGCGGGCCCGCTCGGGATTAAAGGATCCTAACCGTCCGATCGGCAGTTTCATCTTCTTAGGGCCGACCGGAGTCGGAAAAACCGAGCTGGCCCGCGCGCTGGCGGAATTTCTCTTTGACGATGAACGAGCTATGATCCGCATCGATATGTCCGAGTACCAGGAAAAACATACCGTGGCCCGGCTCATCGGCGCTCCTCCAGGTTACGTAGGTTACGAAGAAGGCGGGCAACTAACGGAATCGGTACGCCGCCGTCCATACTGTGTGGTGCTATTCGACGAAATAGAAAAAGCCCACGGTGACGTATTTAATGTGCTCCTGCAAATCCTGGATGACGGACGACTCACGGATGGGCAGGGCCGCACGGTCGATTTCAAGAACACGATTGTGATCATGACCTCCAACATCGGGAGTCACCGCATTTTGGAATATCGGGGCACCTTCGCCGGCGACGGCTACAGCCGCATGAAGGACGCGGTTTTGGACGAGCTTCGGCATCATTTCCGCCCCGAGTTTCTGAACCGCGTGGATGAGACCATTGTGTTCCATTCGCTGTCGGAAGAGCATCTGAAGCAGATCGTGGAAATTCAGTTGAATGGGCTCCGCAAGCGTCTGGCGGACCGCAATATCCAGATCGAATTGACGGATCGCGCGCGCGGCCATCTGGTCCGCTCCGGCTACGATCCTACTTATGGCGCCCGGCCGTTGAAGCGGGCGATCCAGCGCGAAATTGAGACGCCGATGGCGCGCAAAATCCTGGGCGGCGAGGTGCGCGACGGTCAAACCGTTTCAGTGGACCTCGACCCCAGCGGGCACTTGAGTTTTGAAGTCCAAAAAACAACCAGCCGCGAACGGGAAGCGGCTCTAAAGGAAGCTTAAACACTATGAAAGGTCACATCCGAACATCGCAGGCTGTTCTGTTAGCCGTGATTGCGATTTTGGTTGGCGCTCTGGCCATGAACCTGGCCGGAACCCGCCGTATTCCTATTTTTGTCGACACCGCACACGCGGCTACCACCGAGCCAGGACCGTTCACCACGTTCGCCCCGGTCGTCAATCGTGCCATGCCGGCGGTCGTGAATATCTCCTCTTCCAAGGTCGTCAAGGAGCAGGGAGGCTCCAGCGGCCTTTTTGAGGACCCTCTGTTCCGCCAATTCTTCGGCGGCCGCATGCCGAATATGCCGCAGCAGCAGCCTCGGTCCCAGCGGGCCACCAGCCTCGGCTCGGGCGTAGTGGTCAGCCCGGACGGCTACATTCTCACCAACGACCACGTGGTCGACGGCGCTACCGACGTCAAGGTGTCGTTCGCTAACAAAGAAGAATATCCCGCCAAGATCGTCGGCGCCGACAAGTACGCCGACATCGCCGTCCTGAAGATCGACAAGCGCGGTCTCGCTACTTTGCCCTTTGCCGATTCCGGTAAGGCCCAAGTGGGCGATGTAGTCCTCGCCATCGGCGAGCCTTTCGGTCTCGGCCAGACCGTCACCATGGGCATCATCAGCGCCAAGGGTCGCGCGGGCCTGGGCATCGAGCGCTTCGAGGACTTTATCCAGACTGACGCCGCCATCAACCGCGGCAACTCGGGTGGAGCGCTCATCGATACGCGCGGCGACCTGGTGGGCATCAACACCGCCATCCTCTCCGGCGAGACCGGCGGCAATCAGGGCATCGGCTTTGCGATTCCCGCCAACCTCGCACGCAACATCATGGATCAGATCCTGAAGACCGGCAAAGTGACCCGCGGCTACCTGGGCATCCTGCCGCAGGAACTGACGCCCGACATGGCCAAGGCCTTCAACATGCCGAACGGCCACGGCGTTGCGGTCGCTCAGGTGGAACCCAATAGTCCCGCTGCGCGCGCCGGCCTCAAAGTAGGCGACGTGATCACCGCCGTCAATGGCGACAATGTTCAGGACGTCAACACCTTCCGCCTGCAGGTCGCCGGTTTCGCCCCCAACACTACGGTCCACCTCAAAGTGAACCGCAACGGGCAGAACATGGATATCCCGGTCACTCTCGGCGAGTTCAACCTGGCCGCTGAAAACCGCGAAGGCGGTCAAGGAGAAAACAACCTGCCCAACGGCGGCGAGAAGGGCGCCATGCGCGGAGTCTCGGTCCAGACCCTGAACTCCGATCTCCGTAACCAACTGCAGTTGCCCGAGAACACGGTGGGCGTCGCCATCACCAACGTCGACGACGATTCTCAGGCGGCTCAGGCTGGCCTCCAACAGGGCGACGTGATTATGCAGGTCAACCATCGCCCCGTCAATAACGTGGCCGACTTCAATAGCGCCGTCCGCGAAGGCGCTTCCCGCGATACGACGCTGCTCCTGGTGAAGCGTGGCGAAGGGACCCAGTTCGTGGTCGTCCCGAACAAGTAACCAAAGCACCTCCAGGGGAGGGTTGAGTCTTGAAGAAGCAGGTTCGCTGACAATAGTTCGCGCGGGCCTGCTTCTTTTTTGCTGTTCGCGCATCAAACCTATAGAAAGTTCGTTTTATGGAGGATCGCATGTCCGACCAACCAGTCGTTTCCACCCTGCCGTTACTGCCCCTGAAGAGCGCTGTGCTGTTTCCCTACCTGATGATGCCGCTTTCGGCCGGACGCCCGGCCTCCATCGCGGCTGTGGAGGCAGCCTTAACCACTGAATCCAAAGAGATTGTTGTATTCGCCCAGCGCGACCCTAACCTTGACTCGCCCAGTCAAGATGACCTCTATCCCGTTGGCACCAAAGCGGTTATCCGCAAGATGACGCGTGCCAATGAGGGCCATCTCGAGCTGCTGGTTCTGGGGCTGGAGCGCGTCGCGCTCATGAAGGTCGACAATTCCGAGCCTTACCTGAAGGCCCGCGTCGTTCCTCTGCCCTTGCCGCAAGACAAGGAATCGGAGGTCGAAGCGCTGCAGGGCGCTCTGGCCGAATTAGCTGGAGAAGCGCTCACGCTGGCGCAGCCCGGCGCTCCGCAAGAACTCCGAGGCTTGCTCTCCTCGAATGAGGATCCCATGCGGCTGTGCTTCGTGCTCGCGTCCATGTTTAGCCTGGAGTCCGAGAAGTCGCAATCGCTGCTGGAAGCTCCTACGCAGCTGGAAGCTCTGCGGATGATGCATCGTTACCTGACGCATGAAGTGCAGGTGCTGGAGCTTCGCAACAAGATCAACACCGAAGCGCGCACCGAAATGACCAAGGAGCAGCGCGAATACCTGCTCCGCCAGCAGATGCGCGCGATCCAGCAGGAGCTCGGCGAAAAAGGCGGCGAGCAGGCCGAGGCGCAGCAGCTCCGCGAGCGGCTGGAGAAGGCCGACCTGCCGGAAGAGATCCTTAAGGAAGCTAAGCGCGAACTGGATCGGCTGGAGAAGCTGCCTCCCGGCGCGCCGGATTACAACGTGATCCGGACGTACTTGGACTACGTGCTGGAACTGCCCTGGCGCAAGAGCACCGAGGATGCGCTCGACATCGCGCACGCCCGTCAGGTGCTCGATGAGGATCACTTCGGGTTGAAGGACGTGAAGGGGCGCATCCTGGAACATCTCGGCGTGCTGAAGCTGAACCCCAACGCCAAGGCGCCGATTCTGTGCCTGGTGGGACCGCCCGGCGTCGGAAAGACGTCGCTGGGGCAATCCATCGCGCGCGCGCTGAACCGCAAGTTCGAGCGCATGAGTCTGGGCGGATTGCATGATGAGGCCGAATTGCGCGGCCATCGGCGAACCTATATCGGCGCTCTGCCGGGCCGTCTTATTCAAGCCATGCGGCGCGCTGGGGCCAACAATCCGGTTTTGATGCTGGACGAAGTGGACAAGCTCGGCCGCGATTTCCGCGGCGATCCGGCGCACGCGCTGCTCGAGATCCTGGATCCGGAACAGAACAAGGCGTTCCGCGATAACTATCTGGATCTGCCGTTCGACTTGTCGAAGGTGCTGTTCGTCACCACGGCCAACGCGCTCGACACCATTCCGCAGCCGTTGCTCGATCGTATGGAGGTGCTGCGGCTGCCGGGCTACAGCGAAGAAGAGAAGCTCGAAATCGCGAAACGCTATCTGATTCCGAAACAGCTCAAGGAAACTGGGCTGACTGCGGAGCAGTGCGCGCTACCCGACGAAACGATCAAGAAGATCATCTCCGGATATACGCGCGAGGCGGGTCTTCGGAGACTGGAGCGGGCCATCGGCCGCGTGGCGCGCAAGATCGCGCTGCGGTTCGCCGAGGGCCACACTGAGTGCCTGAACGTGACGCCGGACGATCTGGCCGACATGCTCGGACCGGAGCCATTCAATCAGGAAGAGGCGCGGCGCGAACTGCCTCCCGGCGTCGCAACCGGCCTCGCTTGGACCGAAAGCGGCGGCGATGTCCTCTACATCGAGGCTACGCTGCTGCCCGACGGCAAGGGTCTGACGCTGACCGGTCAGCTCGGCGAAGTGATGCAGGAGTCCGCCAAGGCGGCCCAGAGTTACATCTGGTCGCATGCATCGGAGTTCGATATCGACCCGAAGCTGTTCAAGAACGACGGCGTGCACGTGCACGTTCCGGCAGGCGCGATCCCGAAGGACGGCCCGTCGGCCGGCGTCACCATGGCGACCGCTCTGACTTCGCTCTACACCAATCTTCCCGCGCGCAGCGACGTCGCGATGACCGGGGAGATCACGCTCACCGGCTTGGTGCTGCCGATCGGCGGCATCAAGGAAAAGGTTTTGGCGGCCCGGCGGGCTGGAATCCACAACGTGATTCTGCCCAAGGCCAACGTAAAGGACCTGCGCGAGCTGCCCGAGCAAGTTCGCAACGAGATGCAGTTCCATCCGGCCGAGCGCGTCCAGGACGTGCTGCGCATCGCCATCCCGCAATTGGGCGAGCGCATGGACACCGCCAAGCTGCATCGCATCGATCACGCGGCATGATTAATGCGCCACAACGGAAGGCGGCAACTGGAAATTTTCACGCCGCCTCCTGTGGCACAAGTTAGTTTCTTTCTCCAGTGGGCGGACGGGTTTTCGAGCCTGTCCGCCTTTTTTGTTTCTATGGCAGACTGATTACTCGCGTAGTCGTATTTTGCAATGGCAAGTCACAACAATCCTTCAGCTTTCGCTTTTCCGAATTCAAGACCGAGCGGCTATGCCTCTTCCTGAACGATCTCTATCGGACGGCTCAACTTCGGGAGGCAAAAGACTCGCCCTGGTGCAAGTGCAACTGAATATCAAATATCGTCCGCGCGCGTAAACTCCGCCGCTGGCTGTAGTAGACTCAACTGAAGAGGAGAACACCGTGCGACTACTCAACCTATTGGCGATTCCCGCGTTTCTCGCAACCGTGCTTTGCGCGCAGGCCCCCAAACAGCAGGGTCCCGTTGGGCCCATCAACTCGACTTCCACGTTAAAGGTTGGCGATCAGGCGCCCGACTTCACTCTGCCCGCCACCACCGGAGGCAAAGTAAAGCTCTCCGACTACCAGGGCAAGAAGAATGTCGTGCTCGCGTTCTTCCCCGGCGCTTTCACCGCGGGCTGCACCAAGGAAATGACAGCCTATCAACTCGACCTGGCGAAATTTGAAGGAAGCGAAACGCAAGTTTTCGGCATCAGCACCGACAACACACCCTCGCAAGCGGCCTTTGCCGAAAAGCTCGGCGTGGCGTTCCCATTACTCAGCGATTTCGTCGATCGGCAGGTCTCCATGACGTATGGCGTTTTCAACCCTGCCCGCGCCATGGACACCCGCGTAACGTTCATCATCGATAAAACCGGCAAGATCGTCTATATGGAGCAGGGCAAGGTGGACACCCTCGGCGCCGGCGAAGTTTGCAGCCGTCTGGCCCATAAGTAGTCCGAGGTGGCAGAGGCTCACGACGCCCCTCACCCCGGCCCCGCGCTGCTCGATTTCCGCAATATTTCGGTCATGCGCGGGGAGAAGGTGGTGCTCGATTCACTCTCACTCCGCATCGAAGCCGGCGAGCACGTCGCCATCATCGGTCCGAACGGCTGCGGCAAATCCACTCTGATCAAGACCATCACGCGCGAGTGCTACCCGCTGCTGCGGCCGGACTCCTCGCTCACCATTCTCGGCCAGGATTCCTGGAACGTTTTCGAGCTGCGTTTCCTGCTGGGCATCGTCTCGAGCGATCTGATGTACACCTGCACGCGCGAGATCACGGGCCGCGAGCTGATTCTGTCGGGCTTCTTCAGCAGCCTCAGCATTCAGCCGTATCACCACGTCACGCGAGAGATGCAGGAGAAGACCGAGCGGGTGCTGGATCAGCTCGAAGTTCCGCACTTGGCCGATCGCGAAATCATCGAGATGTCCTCGGGGGAAGGCAAGCGAATTCTCATCGCGCGCGCGTTGGTGCACGAGCCGCTGGCGCTGCTGCTCGATGAACCGTCCAACAGCCTGGATATTCACGCCGCGCTTGAATTGCGGGACATCTTGCGGAAGCTCGCGCAGGCCGGCACCGGAATTCTGCTCGTGACGCATCACCTGCCCGATATCATTCCGGAGATCGATCGCGTCATTCTTTTACGCAAAGGGCAGGTTTTTGCCGACGGCGATAAGAGCCAGCTGCTCAGCTCCGAGCGGTTGTCCGAGCTGTTCGGATTGCCGGTGGAGCTGACGCGGCGCGACGGCTATTACCACCTGCTCTGAGACATCTTAGAAATCGAGCTTTTCGATCAGGCCGTTGAGATTGGATTCGGCCGCGGCTTTTTGCTTCTTCAAGTCGCTCGCCTGATCGCGCAGCGTGGCCAGTTGCGTTTCTTGCGCGGCGAGCTGGCGCGCGTATCGCTGCACCTGATCCTGCTGGCCGCTGACCTGATTCAAGCTCTGGATATTTTGGCGGATGCGAGCCTGATCGCTGACGAGATCCTTTGTATCTACGTCGGCCTGGCGAATGCGATTATCGAGGTCCGCAATCTGGCGCTTCGCGTCGACGATCTGCTGCAATTGACGACGCGCCGCATCAGAGATCGCCTTGTTCTGGACATAGCTCAGCAAGACGTCGGGCGTCAGGCTGGAGACCGCCGTTGTGTTGTCGAACACGCGCTCCTCGGTGACGGGAAACTTTTCGGTTGCGGCCGCGCCGAGCTTCACTTCGAAGCGGTACGCATTGGTCGTCGTCTCGGTGGGCTTTTGGTTGAGCAGCTTGTACTCGGGGCGCTCGGCATGCTCGATGATGAGGGTCTTCGGCTTCTGATCCACGTTGCGAATGGTGTATGTTTTCGTCTCTTCCTGTGCTGTGCGAGCGGTCAGCATCCCGCGATTCACGTGAATTTCGCGCACCACATTGCGGCTCGAATCAAATTGCGTTGTGACGCGAGTGCCAAGGTCCACCGCATAGCTGATCAGCCGCTTGTCGCCGGCCTTCACCGTGGTCATCAGCGCTTCGCCGGCATAGCTGCCTGCATCGAACACAGTGAGGGGGCCGCCATCGAGCGTCTTACCGGTCGAGTTAGTCAGCTCGGCCGCGTTCATGGGATGCTCGCCGTAGTTGTCGGAATAGATGAGCAGCTTGCGCGCCGCGAGCGTCTGCTGCAAGAAAGGCAGCATGGCGGATTCGTCCTTCTTCACCGTGACTGGAGAAGAGAAGCGGTATTCGAACAGGTCGCCGAGATCGGCGGAAGCGACGTTGACGGCGGCGCTGCTGAGGACCTCCAAGCTTTCTTCGTCTCGTCCGTTCAACGGAAGCTGCATCTGCGATTTGCGCAGCCCCGGCACTCCGGCGATGCTCCCGATGCTTCCCATGACGGCCGCAGGCGCCGTCGCGGCCTGCGCTTTCGCCTCTATCTCCACCGCGCCGCCGTACAATTTCGGTGACGCGGCACGGTCTTCCGGCAACTCGACGGTCTGACGCGGCACGTATTTCGGCTCGTACAGCTTGCTGATAAACGACACCGGCCGGCCGGAAACAACCGAGAGCCGCACGTTGGTCCAATCTTCGCCGGTCGTGTTATCAATGATTGCCCAGCCTTCGAGCATCGGCTCGGCCTTATCGGTGAAGATGAGCCGGTAACTCGATTTCCAAACCGGCGCGGGAATCATATAGCTGGCGGCGACCTCGCGCTCCTTGGAATCGGACGAATCGATGTAGATGCTGCGCCTGTCGGTGGAACGCGACTGGTTGACCACCGTCAAATAGTCCCTCAGCAACTGCTGGAGCTTCGGATCGGCGAAACGAATGGCGCTGGCGGCGGCCAGGTCGAAGGTCCGCAGGTCGCCCGAATCGAGCAAGATCACGGCCTGCTCGCGCTCGGGCTGCTTGTCGTCGGCCCGAACCACGCGCCCACTCAAGACGGTGCCAGTAACGGTTTCCGCTCCGTATTTCATCTCCACTTTGGCGCCCTTCGTCTGGTCCAAAAAGGCCGCGAGTGAGGCTTGGCCCTCGATCTTGAACGGAAAATCGGCGAGCTTTTGGTTCAGCGGTTCGCTTGAGTCGTAACGCAGACCAGTCACTTTACCGCCGCTGCGGTCGCCGATGGTCAGCGACTTCAACACGTCGTTCATGTCCGAGGCCTTGAAATCCAGGCGAGCGGATTCGCCGGCGCGCAACGTGCCGCCGCGTTCGAAGTACCCCACGCCGCTCTTGTATAGAACCACTTGGTGAATTGGCAGGTCGGCGGCGAGCGCGGTCGCCATAAATGCCGCAGTCAGGGGAAAATAGCGTTTCATAATCGTCCTCATGGAGGGAATGCCCGACCGAAGCGATTCCTTTCACTGGATGATGGCCCAGCGGCGTGGGCAGTGAATCCTAGCTAAACACTGGCGGTTTTCGAGGATTGGCGCGGCTGTTGCGGCTCGGCTATTTTCCGATCCACCCGGCGGATCGGCGCATTGAACACGATCGATAACAGCGTGAACAAAAGCGACGAACTTTGTACTACGACCTTCATGGGGGAGGCGTCCTGCTACATTGTCCCATATGCCCCAGCTGAAATCGCAACTGAGCCGGTTAGGCGCAAAGGCGGCTGGCCCCGAGCCGCGCTGGCCCGCAATACTGGCATTTCTGGCGCTGGGCGGCCTGCATTCGGTGCTGCCGCAGCCGTTGCGATTCGGTCCGGACTGGCTGCTGGGAGTGGTGGTATGCGTGATGCTGGTTCCGGTGATCGTTTCTTATCGAACGGGGCGCGTTGGCATGAATCGAGTTCTGAGCCACCTGCTGCTGGGAGTTTGCACGGCGTCGATGGTCTGGTCGCTGGGGCTGCTGATCATCCGCTTGCCGCAGCACAAAGACACGCCCCAGGCTCTATTGCAGGCGGCCGCGACGTTGTGGGTCGCAAATATTCTGGTTTTCGCTTCGTGGTATTGGCGGCTGGATGCGGGTGGTCCGCACGCCCGCGATCTGCGAGCATCCCACACCGAGGGGGCGTTTCTGTTTCCGCAGATGCTGCCTCCCTCCGACGATTTCCCGGGCTGGCGTCCGGGTTTCGTGGACTACTTGTTCCTGGCCTTCAACACCAGCACGGCATTTTCGCCGACCGATGTGCCAGTGCTGTCGCGCTGGGCCAAGCTGATGATGATGGTGCAGTCCTTGATTTCGCTGGCGACAGTGGCGCTGATCGCGGCGCGGGCGGTGAATATACTTTGACGGGATTGGCAGAGCATTTGATAGACTAGCCAAATCTAACATCAGTGAAACCGCCCGACGAGCAGCAATGGAAGGAAATCACCGAACCTCTGATCGGGATCTTGCGCGAACTTCAACTCGCCGTAAAACTGGTTGCACGCGGCCTCCCAATTCATCCACGTATCAATTCCATAAACGAAGATCACGATTCTGCAGAACGTTCCGAAGGTGGAGACCCAGAACAACCATTCTTATTTGTGCGAGCAATAAATCGCGATACTCCAGAACGCGAAGCTCAGCTCGCTGCCGATAGTGACCGCCACTTTGGACTTCAGTGGAGCATGTTGCGTTGGCAACAAGCGCTGTGCCTTGCGACAATCGCAGCTTTCCTTGCCGCTGCTTACTATGCCTGTGTCGCCAAGCAGCAAAAAGAAACGATGGACAAAACCTTCGGGGAAATAAAAAAACAAACCGGCTTTGCGGAACGTTCCGCTGTGGGTGCTGAAGATGCAGCACGAGCCGCGCAGTCCGCAGTAGCGCAGGCGCGCGCTCAGTTTCGAGAGGACGAACGGCCCTATGTCGCGCTCAATCCGGTTGGAACACAAATGAGCGCAAGACTTGTAGACTCGGGCGAGCACGCCAGGCATTTGCTCATGCAATTTCAATTCACCAACTATGGGAAATCTCCCGCTATTGAGATTGGGCGAGACGCCCGGATTGCTGTCGGGATTAAAGAGGTAAGGAGCATTCGACTCCACTCTCCAGCCGAGACGTTGATCAGAATAATTCCTCCGAACGATAAACCGCTGGTTTTTGCCTATTCGGATAGCCTCGTGACACCGGAAATGTTCAACGACATTCGAGCGGGCAAGATCATAACCGTTCTTTACGGCCACATTGAATACACGGATCTTCTGTCTGACCCTCGGCCCAAATACGAGACCGAGTTCTGCACTCCTGTGGTATCCCCTACCGAAGGACATGATGAGGCAAACGAGTCTGCAAGGGCAACATATCCATGAGATAAAATCGCTTATCTTGCCATGCTCTGACCACAGACCCTCCCGCGAAAGATGTAGAATCCTTAGCTGGGAAGGAGTTCTCATGTCCACCACCCTTTCGGCGCCGCAATCGGCAACTCAGCCGCTCAGCCTCAGCAGGCCGCTCTCCGACAAGTCGCTCGCTTACGGGATCCTGCGCTTCGCATTCGGCATCAATATTTTTGGGCATGGCTTCATACGGGTCGTGACCGGCACGGACAAGTTCGTGGTCTGGATGCTGAAGGAGATGCAGGGCACCATGCTGCCGGAGGCCATTGTGCGCCCCTTTGCCTATGTGGTCGCATACGGGGAGCTTCTGCTCGGCCTGGCACTGATTTTGGGACTGTTCACGAGGAGTACTCTCGTGCTGGGCGGGCTGCTGATCGCGGCGCTCACCTTCGGAACCACGCTGCGGCAGGACTGGAACATTGCGGGCTTACAGGTCACGTACAGCTTGTTGTATTTTGTGCTGCTGTACTTCCGCGAGAACAACAACCAATTATCGGTGGATGCGTGGTTCAAGCGGTCGCGGACTTGATGAGCCGCTCGGGCGCTTCAGCGTGAGCGAAGCGCGAAGCTGACGGATAGGTCGGTCAGCACGTCAACCGGCGCGCCTCCTAAGACGGTCGTTTGATACTGCCACTGTTGCGCGGCAGCTCTGGCGGCCTGCACCAGCAAAGGATTCCCATTCACCAGCTGCAGGGTTCGGACGCGGCCGTCTTTGCCGATGAACGCGCGAAAGCGCACGACGCCCTGAACGCCGGCTTGCCGGGCGAGCGGCGGATACGCTGGATCGACGGTGCGAAACGGGACCACCGCGTTGATGGGCGTGATTTCGGGCGATCCCGCGGCATGCTCGGAAAGAACCGCTGCCGAGAAGCTGGCAGGGGCGCTGTTCTGATTTGCCAACGCCTTCCCGGCCCATTGATCGGCGGCCTGAATATCCTGCAGATATTCTTCCTTGGTGTCGCGCAGATCGGCTCGTTCGCGCGTGAACAGATTCATGTAATCCATGGCATCGGCGTACCCGGGATCGATCTCGAGCGCCTTTTGCAGACTCCAGATCCCGCTCTCGATGGTGGGATTGTATTGCTCTCGCAGCTTGCCGCGCACGGCAGGGTCGGGCAGAGGGCCGGGGTCGGTCGGCGGCATGTGAAGTTGGAGGCGCGCGTTGATCCATTTCAGAAACCATTTCGACCAGTCGATCGCGCCTAAGTTGCAATACGCCTGCTTGTCGCTGGGATCAATCTCGACGGCTTTCTCATACCAGTAGCGCGCCTGATCGAATTTTTGAAGCTGCTGATCCGCGTCGCTCATGCCCAGGGCCTCTTGATAGTTCAACGAGCCGAGCGAGAGAACCACGAGCTTGTTTTCAGGAGCGAGGTTCAGTACCTGAGCGAACTCGGCTTCGGCTTTCTTGGCCAGGTCCAGGTTCTTGGGGGAATTGTCGCCGGGAACGTACAGCGCCACGCGGGAATTCGCGAGCACCGTGTGAGCGCTCACGTTATCCGGATTGAGTTCGACGGCCTTCTCCAGAGCCTGGACGGCTTGCGGGTAGTTGCCGGCCTTATACGCCTCGGTTCCGCGGGTGAGCCAGCGCTGCCATTCCGGCCGGTCCGCCGAATCTTGTCCGGCGAGAAGAGCCGCGAGGAACAATAGTGAAATGACGGGCCGCATGAACAAAGGCTCTGTGGAGGAACAGCACCAGCCCGATTGTGGCACGATTTTGGAGGTGCGCTTCCAGTAAACTAGGAAGTTCCGCTATGAATTTTCCTAGTCATACCATTACGCAGGGCCGGGATCGCGCGCCCGCTCGAGCCTTTTTGAAGGCGATCGGATACACCGATGAAGACATGAAGAAACCGATCATCGGAATTGCCAACACGTGGATCGGAACGATGCCCTGCAACTACAAATTGCGCGATCTGGCGGTGGATGTGGCCGCGGGAATCCGGGCCGCCGGCGGCACGCCGATGGAGTACAACACCATCGCGATCAGCGACGGAATCACCATGGGCACCGAGGGCATGAAGACGTCGCTGGTGAGCCGCGATTGGATCGCGGACACGATCGAACTGGTGGCGCGCGGCCACATGTTCGACGGCATCATCGCATTGGTCGCGTGCGATAAGACTATCCCGGGAGCAGCCATGGCGCTGCTGCGGCTGAATATTCCGGGATTGATTTTGTATGGCGGGTCGATTCTCCCGGGTCATTATAAAGGCCGCGATCTCACTATTCAGGACGTGTACGAAGCGGTGGGCGCGAATGCAGCCGGGAAGATGAGCGACGAAGAACTGCTGGCGATCGAGAACTCGGCGTGCCCGGGCGCGGGCGCTTGCGGCGGACAATTCACGGCGAACACCATGGCCACGGTGATGGAAATGATCGGGCTGTCGCCGATGGGAACAGCCGCTGTCCCTCAAGTGGACGCGCGCAAGCACGATGTGGCGGCGCGTTGCGGGAGGTTGGTGGTCGATGTGGTGAAGCGCGGCCTGCGGCCTCGCGAGATCGTGACGCGCAAAGCGATCGACAATGCCATCGCGTCGGTCGCGACAACGGGCGGCTCCACCAATGCCGTGCTGCATCTTCTCGCCATCGCGCGCGAGGCCGGCGTTCCGCTGCACATCGACGATTTTCAGACCATCAGCGAGCGCACTCCGCTGCTGGTGGATTTGAAGCCGGCCGGTAAGTTCGTCGCAGTGGACGTGGATAAGGCGGGGGGGATTCCTGTGATCGCGCAGCGCTTGCTCGAGGGCGGATACGTGGACGGCTCGACCATGACGGTTACCGGCCGGACGTTCGCCGAAGAAGCCAAGGACGCCAAGGAGACTCCGGGGCAAGAGGTGATCCATCCTTTGAGCAGGCCGATCAAAAAGAGCGGAGGCTTGGTGATTTTGCGCGGCTCGCTGGCGCCCGATGGATGCGTGATCAAGGTGACGGGCATCGAGCGGACGGAGCAGCGCGGACCAGCGCGTGTGTTCGACACCGAAGAATTGGCCATGGCGGCGGTGCAGGGCGGAAAGATCCGCGCGGGCGATATTGTCATCATTCGCTACGAAGGGCCGCGCGGCGGTCCGGGCATGCGGGAGATGTTGGGCGTGACTAGCGCGATCGTGGGAGCGGGTTTATCGGACAGCGTCGCGCTGCTCACCGATGGGCGTTTCAGCGGAGCGACGCGCGGTTTCTGCGTGGGCCATGTCGCACCGGAAGCCGCGGTAGGCGGGCCGATCGCCGCGGTTCAGGAGGGCGACACCGTCTCCATCAATATCGCGAAACGAACCATCGATCTGGAGATTCCGGAGGCGACCATTCGGGAGCGCCTTGCGAAATGGAAAGCGCCTGAGCCGCGTTACCGCTCGGGTGTCTTCGCCAAGTATGTGGCGCTGGTGGGATCCGCTTCCGAGGGAGCTCTGACGACGCCGGATCTAACGAAACCGGTCTACGCCGATGCGCCGGCCTGAAGGTGAGCGTCCAGCATCTTTTGAACATCCGTCTTGCCGACGGCGCCGACTTTTTGCTCGACCACTTTGCCGCCTTTGAACAGCAGCAGCGTGGGGATACCGCGCACGTTGTAGCGCATGCTGGTCGCGCCGTTTTCATCGACGTTCAGCTTCCCGACCTTTACGCGGCCCGCGTAGTCGGCAGCGATCGCATCCACGGTCGGCGACATCATGCGGCATGGCCCGCACCACTCGGCCCAAAAGTCGACCAGGACCGGGGTATCGGAATTCAGCACGTCCTTATCCCAGCTCGCATCTGAAAATGTAAGCGTGTTAGCACCAGCCATAATGTTTAGTTCTCTCCCAATTGAGATGTCGTAACCGGCTAAAAGGATTCAACTGGCCAAGACCCGTTGGTATAAACTTTGGTACTCCCCAGCCGAGGCGCTCCAGGAAAAGTCCTTCTGCATAGCGCGCCGCATTCTCCGAACCCACTGGCCTGAATCCCGATAAGCATTCAAAGCCACGCGAATGGCCTGGAGGAACGCGGGTCCCGAGTAATCCCGGAACTTAAACCCGGTATCCTCATCAATCGTATCATCCAGGCCGCCCGTGGCGCGAACCACCGGGATAGTACCGTAGCGCAGGCTGTAAATCTGATTCAGGCCGCAAGGCTCGTAATGGCTCGGCATGAGAAAGATATCGGCGGCCGCCTCGATGCGATGCGATAAGCCTTCGTCGTAACCGATCCGCAGTCCGACCTTATCGGGATACGTTTGGGCGAGCTCGCGGAACAAGCTTTCATACTCCGGCAGTCCGGAGCCGAGGATCACCAGAGCCAGATTCTCCTGCATGAGATCGTGCGCGATGTCGGCAAACAGATCGAAGCCTTTTTGCGGGACGAATCGGGAGATGACGCCGGCGAGCGGCCGGTCTAAGTCCCACTCCGGCAGCCCGTACTCGCGCAGTATGGCCCGCTTGCATTCGCGTTTGCCGGAGAGGATCGTCGGCCGAGTAGCGAGTGGCGATATGCACGTCGGTTTCCGGGTTCCACTCCGCGTAATCGACGCCATTCACGATGCCAGTGATGGGGCCGTGCTGGCGCAGGAATCCGTCCAGGCCGAAGCCCAGTTCGCGCGTCTGGATCTCTCTGGCATAGCCTTTGCTGACGGTCGTTATTGCGTCGTTCCACGCGATGCCTGCCTTCAGAAAATTGACTTTGCCGAAGAACTCGAATTGCCCGGGATTGAAGAGCCTCGCGTCCAGCGCGATCTCCGAAAGCACGTGCGGAGGGAACATTCCCTGATAGCCGAGATTATGGATTGTGAAGATGTGTTTCACGCCCAGGAACGTGGGATCCGAATCGAAGTGTTCGTGCACATAGACGGGCGCCAGCGCCGCCTGCCAATCATGGGTATGGATGATGTTGGGCCGAAACAGGTAGCGCGCGACATTGACAGCGGCCATGGACAGCACCGCGAAGCGCATATAGTTATCGGGGAAATCCACCGGCCCGGCGCCATAGATTCCGGGGCGGTCGTACAACGGCGGGCAGTGCACGAAAAAATAGTCGACGCCATTTTCGTTGGCCTGAAGAATGTCGACCAGGTAGCCAGGCCCGAGAGGAATCCAAAGACTGCGATAGGCCTCGCGCGGGCTATGCGGGTAGTAATTTTCGCGGTATGCCGGCATCACCACCGCGACATTTTCCCCGCGCGTCTTGAGAGCCGGCGGCAGCCCGCCCAGCACATCGGCCAAACCGCCAGTCTTCGCAAAGGGCGTGGCTTCGGAAGCCACCATCAGAATGTTCATGAGCGATTGCGACTCGATTTTTAGGTTCTGATCTCTTTGTGGACTGCGTCCAGGACGCCATTGATGAACGATACCGACTCTTCGCCGGAGAACTGGCGCGCCAGCTCCAGAGCTTCGTCAATGACCACCGCGGGCGGCGTCTCATTGCGGCTCATCTCGTAAATCGCCAGGCGCAGGATGTTGCGGTCCACGATGGGCATGCGCTCCAATTTCCAGTTCTCCGACTTTTCGGAGATCTGATGATCGATGTCCGGCGCCATTTCGGAAGCGCCGGTGGCCAGCTCCTCCATGAACTCGTCGGGGCCGGGATCCGCTTCCGGACCTCCGCCTCCAGCGTGTCATAAAACGAGGAGATCGCCTCGCGAACGGGCCGCTTGGTCATGTCCCATTGATAGAGCACTTGCAACGCTCGGTGACGGGATCGGTGACGGGCTGGCATGCGCGGGTTCCCGTACTTATTTTCGCAGGCGCCGCATCAGGTCCGCCATCTCAATCGCCGTCATCGCGGCGTCGTAACCTTTATTGCCGCTCTTTCCGCCCGCGCGATCGATGGCCTGTTCGACGGTGTTGGTGGTAAGAACCCCGAAGGCGACCGGAACGCCCGTTTCGAGTTGGACCGCGGCGAGTCCACTGGCTGCCTGCGCCGCGACGTGATCGAAGTGCGGCGTCTCTCCGCGGATTACCGCGCCCAAAGCGATGATCGCGTCGTGCCGTTTGTGGGCCGCGAGCGTCTTGGCGGCGAGGGCGAGCTCCCACGATCCCGGCACTTTGACGACGTCCACGTTTTCTTCGCCGGCCCGGAGCGCTTCAGGGCGTCCAGCGCGCCGGCCAGCAAACGATCGGTGATGAAGCTGTTGAATCTCGCGCAAACTACGGCGAATTTAAGCCCGCCGGCGCCAAGATTTCCTTCCGTCACTGAGGACATATGGGATAATTTGGGTTCAGGCCTCTCATTCTACCGCATGGATCCCGAGTTCATACGCAATTTCTCTATCATTGCGCACATCGACCACGGCAAGTCGACGCTGGCCGACCGTCTGCTGGAAGTCACCGGCGCGCTTTCGCAGCGCGAAATGATGGAGCAGGTGCTGGACACGATGGACCTGGAGCGCGAGCGCGGCATCACCATCAAGGCGCACGCCGTCCGGCTGAATTACAAAGCCGACGACGGGCAAATTTATCAACTGAATTTGATCGACACGCCGGGCCACGTCGATTTTAGCTACGAAGTCTCGCGCAGCCTGCAGGCTTGCGAAGGCGCGCTGCTGGTGGTGGACGCGTCGCAGGGCGTGGAGGCGCAAACGCTCGCCAACACCTACCTGGCGTTGCAGCACAACCTGGAAATTATTCCGGTCATCAACAAGATCGATCTGCCGTCGGCCGAACCGGAGCGCATTCGCGAGCAGATCGAGCAGGTGATCGGGCTTCCCGCCAAGGACGCGCTGCTGGTGAGCGCCAAGCAGGGCACCGGCGATCAAGGACGTGCTGGAAGCGATCGTGCACCTGGTGCCGCCGCCGCAGGGTCGCCCGATGCGCCGCTGCGCGCGCTGATCTTCGATTCCTGGTTCGACCCGTACCGCGGCGTGATCATCCTGACGCGCGTGGTGGACGGCCGTTTGCGCGTGGGGCAGAAGATCCGGCTGTGGTCGAAGGCCGGGACGTCCTTCGAGGTGGAAGGCCTCGGCTATCAGTCGCCCAAGCCGATCCCGTGCGAGGAGCTTTCCGCCGGCGAAGTCGGATTCCTGTTCGCCAACATCAAGACCGTCTCCGACGCCCAGATCGGCGACACCATTATGAGCGCCGAGAACCCCGCGTCCGAGCCGCTGCCCGGTTTTCAGGAAGTGAAGCCGATGGTTTTCGCCGGGCTGTATCCGGTGGAATCGCACGAGCATGGCCGGCTGCGCGAGGCGCTCGAAAAACTGCGCCTGAACGACAGCGCGTTCAACTTCGAGCCGGAGAACTCGGTCGCGCTGGGCTTCGGATTCCGCTGCGGCTTTCTGGGACTGCTGCATCTGGAGATCGTCCAGGAGCGGCTGGAGCGCGAGTTCGAGATCGACCTGATCACCACCGCGCCGGGCGTGCGCTACAAGGTGACCACGCTCAACGGCGCGATTGATCGAAGTGGATAATCCGACCAAGTTCCCGAATCCGGCCGAGATCAAGCAGATCGAAGAGCCGATCATCGACGCGACCGTGATCACGCGCGAGGAGTACGTCGGCGAGATCCTGAAGCTGCTCGAAGAAAAGCGCGGCGTGCAGAAGAAGTTCGAGTACATCGGCACCGGCCGCGTGCTGCTGCTGTACGAGCTGCCGCTCAACGAGATCGTGCTGGATTTTTACGACCGGCTGAAATCCGCTTCGCGCGGCTACGCTTCGCTCGATTACCATCTGGCCGGCTATCGCGTCTCGCCGATGGTGAAGCTGGACGTGCTGGTGGCGGGCGAGCCGGTGGATGCGCTGTCGATGATCGTCCACAAGGATTTCGCCTACGAGCGCGGCAAGGTGCTGATCGAGCGCCTGCGCAAGCTGATTCCGCGGCAGATGTTCGAGGTGGCGCTGCAGGCCGCCATCGGCAACAAGGTGATCGCGCGCGAGACCATCCCGGCCATGCGCAAGAACGTGCTGGCCAAGTGCTACGGCGGCGACATCTCGCGCAAGCGCAAGCTGCTCGAAAAGCAAAAAGAAGGCAAGAAGCGCATGAAGCGCGTGGGCCGCGTGGAGATCCCGCAGGAGGCGTTCCTGGCGGTGCTGAAGGTGAGCGGCGAGAGCGAGAACTAGCCGAGCGATTCTTTCGACAAGCAAGCACTCTTCCATTTCGCTTCGATCGAGACCAGCGCAATTCTCCCCGAATGACCTTGATACAAACACGCTCGAAACATTCATGCTGAGTTTTCCAAACGTCCGGTTCTCCTAATCTGGCGGCTACCCTGATGTGGAACAATCATGATATGGATGATCGATTGGCTCGTAACAAGCAACTAATTCGAGCGTGCGAGATCGTTAACGAAGATCCCGAAGTGAGACAGATCGAGAAGGAGTTCGATGCATTGGCGGACGAAGTTGAAGCGCGCTGGGATGATGCAAGGAACACGCCTGTCCGATACCCCGGCGTAAGCTAGAAGTAGCCCATGACCGCCGAAACGCAAGCCGTGCCCGAACACATCGCGATTTCCAAATCCAAAGGCATTCAAATCGACTGGAAGGGCGGCCATCACAGCCAGTACGGCCTGCCCTATCTGCGCGACGAATGCCCCTGCGCCAGCTGTACGGGCGCGCACGGCACAGAGCCGCAAAAGACCAGCTATTCGGAGCCGCCGGCGAGCAATCCATTCCAGATGTACAAGCCCGTCCTCAAGATGCTCAACGTGGAGCCGATGGGCCACTACGCCATCCGGATCGATTGGAGCGACGGCCATAATACCGGCATTTATTCCTACGACTATCTGCGTAAGATCTGTCCTTGCGAGGAGTGCAAAGCTCGCTAGCTGTTACCATGGATTTTCGATGTACCGCGTTGCCGTAATCCTGATCGCCTGTCTATTCGCGATCGTTGGGGCGCCCGCTCGGCTCAGGATAAAGGCCTGACGTTGGACCAGATCGTCGAAAAGCATACCGCGGCGCTCGGCGGCGCCGACAAACTCAAGGCGATTCAGACCGCCACCATAACGGGAGGAGCGTCACTCGAGCCGGCCAAATCGGGATGCCGGTCACCATCAGAATCAAGCGGCCGGCCATGATGCGCATGGATATGCATCTGCAAGAGCGCACCTTCGTCGAAAGCTTTGACGGCACCACGGGCTGGATGATCAACTCCTTTTCTGGATCCAATACTCCTCAAAAAATGAGCGATGAAGACGCTGCCGGTGCGCTGGACAATACCGATTTCCTGGAAGGCACCCTGGTGGATTACAAGGCCAAAGGGAGCACGGTGGAATTGCTGGGCCAAGAGGCCGTCGACGGGGCGTCCGCTTACAAGCTGAAAATCACCAGGAAAAGCGGGATGGTCGAATATTTATACCTGGACGCAGCCAGCTTTCTTCCGCTCAAGACCACGGGGAAGCGGAAGCAGATGGGACAGGACATGGAATATGAATCCGTACCCAGCAATTACAAGGCTGTGAGCGGGGTCATGATACCGTTCACGATCCGGCAGAAGGTCAACGGCCGGGATGCCATGGAACTGAACATCACGCAGGTGGATGTGAACGTGCCGATCGACGACTCGATTTTCCGGATGCCCGGAAAGCCGCAGCAGGACACCCGTTGACTCCCGCGTCATTTCCAGTCAAACTTGAGGAGTTCTCGACGGCTTGCGCCCGCCATGGACAACAAATTGCAGTTTGCTGCGAATCGAGAGGAGCTTCCTTGAAAAGACTGTTTATCGGCAACCTTCCCTACCAAGCCAGCGAGGCCGAATTGCAGGAGTGGTTCACGCACGGCGGATTTGAGGCAGAATCGGTCCAAATTGTCCGCGACAAATTCACGGGCCAAGCGCGCGGTTTCGGTTTGCAGACTTCTCCAACGACCAGGAAGCAGACCGCGCTGTTCAGGAATGCAACGGCAAGGAATTTCTAGGCCGTCCGCTGGTGGTTAACGAAGCGCGGCCGATGCGCGAAGGCGGAGGAGGCGGTGGCGGCGGCCGGGGCGATCGTCCACGCGGTGGCGGGGGCGGAAGGCGCGAGCGCTACTAGGCCGGCCCTTTCGAGCGGCCAAGTTCAAACTCTGCCAACACTAAACTCTAGGGAGCGCAGGTGGGGCCAATCCACTTGGAGGCGAACGTAGAGTTCATGTTCATGGTGCGGTCGCCGCTGGTCATGGTCATTTGGGTCGAGCCCTTGACGCTTTCCGAACTCACGGCTTCGACACGAATCGTGCCGCTTTGCTTGCCTCCGGCTTGAGCGCACTCCAGGCGGATTTCCTGTTTACTGCGCGAAGAGGTGACAATCGTTCGTGTGCAGGATTTCTGGTCGGCGCCGAACGCGAGCGCTTTGTCGATGTCTTCCTTCTTCAGGCAGCTCTTGTTGACGGTGGTTTTGGGGCTGCCCGAGCCCATGGCCTTCATCCGCTCTTCCATCTTGGCGCGCTGATCGGGCGTCAGCCGCTGCAGCAACTCATCCGGAATCGGAGGCAGGCCGCTGGTTTGCATCGTCATGGTGGTTTCCCATTGGCCCAATTTGACGTCCAAAGGCGTGATACTATCGGCGGCCCAAAGAGTAGCGCCTGCCAGCAAAACGGAACACAGCAGAATTGTTTTTTTCACGGAACCTCCGTTACCTTATTCTACAGCGCGGAGTCTGGATGTTTTTCTGCATTCCCCTTGTCCTCCACGATAACCGCATAAATTTCGCCCGGTCCGTGCACGCCGCGAACCAGGATCTGTTCGATATCGGCGGTGCGGCTGGGGCCGGTGATCAGCACCATGGAGCTGGTTTGTTCGGCCGGCCTCGGAACCACCGCGAGCAATTCGGCCAGGTTCGATAATATTCGCGCGCTGGAAAAAACGGCAATGTGAATGGGTGGCAACAAGGAGATCAAACGTGCCTCGGAAGGATTGGAGAACATCACCAATGTGCCCGTTTCCGCGAGCGCGTACTCGACGCTGGTGATTCCAACGCCGGCGGTGGCGCATTCTTGACGCAATCGACTGCGGTCGGTGATGCCGGCGCGCACCTGCGGCATACGCGTGACTCCACAGCGTTCCAGATACGGCGAATTCGAGGCAACCGCCTGCTTTCCCTCCAGGAGCGGAGCCAGCGCTTCAACGACCGCTGCGTTATTAGGGACTACGAAAGCTTTTCCGGCTAAAGTTTCAAAATTCTGGACGAAGAGAGGAGTATACAGATTGCGGTCCGATCGAGGGACCAGCAAAGAGGGGGCCGCAAGAGTCGAAGCCACCTGGTCGAGAGGTTGGCTCGCGGCCCTCCGCAGTGCACTGCGAACATTGGCGAAGAGCGTTTCGCGGGCTGAGAGGCCATCGCGCGTCATCGCGATTCCTTTCTCGCCGCCCACCAATCGTGGAAGCTCTGGCGAGCGAGCTTCGGCACTTCGCGCTGGCTGGCCCAACTTTCGAGCGGACCCACGCGCGGAAGCATCGGAGCCAGCTTAGAAGCGACAGCCGCCAGGCGCAAGTAAATTTTGGGATGCGCCATGATCCAGGCCCAAATCTGGAACGCCAGTCGCTCCGCGCGATTGGATCCTTCGCGCTGCTTGGCCTGATTAACTTCGGCGCGCAGTTTCAGAAGCAGTTTGGGGATGTCGATTTTGACCGGACAAACTTCCGCGCAGCGGCCGCACAAGCTGGAGGCGAACGGAAGCCAGGGGTCGCTCATGACGCCGTGAAACTGGGGCGTGATGATCGCGCCGATCGGGCCCGAGTAGACCCAAGGATAACTGTGGCCGCCGATCTTCTGATAGACCGGGCAATGGCTGAGACAAGCGCCGCAGCGAATGCAGTACAGCGATTGCCGCTTCTCCGGATCGGCCAGCAGCTTCGTACGGCCGTTGTCGAGCAGCAATAGATAGAATTCATCGGGGCCGTCGATTTCCCCGGCGCGCCGCGGTCCCGATAGAAACGAAGTGTAGACCGTGAGAGGCTGGCCCGTCGCGCTGCGGCCCAGCAGGTTCAGGAACACAGCTAGATCCTGAGCGCGGGGAATCAGTTTCTCGATGCCGGCCACTGCGATGTGGATCTTCGGCGCTGATGTGCTCAGACGGGCGTTGCCTTCGTTTTCGACCAGCACGAACGCGCCGGAATCGGCCACCAGAAAATTGGCGCCGGTGACTCCGATATCGGCCTGCAGGAACTTTTCGCGCAGAACTTTGCGGGCCAGCTTGGTTTGATTTTCGATGACAATTTCTTTTTCGCCGCCGAGTTTCTGGCTAAAAAGCTCGGCTACATCGTAGCGGGTCTTGTGAAGCGCGGGAGCCACAATATGGTACGGGCGCTCTTCGGCGAGCTGTAAGATGTACTCGCCCAGATCCGTTTCCACTGGTTCGAGCTGATGCTCCTTCAAGCGCTCGTTGAAGTGAATTTCCTCGCTCGTCATGGATTTGGATTTCACGATCAGCCGCGCTTTGCGTTCCTTGGCGAGATTGAACACAAAATCGGTGACCTCCGACGCCTGGTTGCAGAAAATCACCTTTCCGCCATTTGCGAGGACGTTGGTTTCGAGCTGGGTGAGGTAGTAATCCAGGTTTTCGAGCGTGTGCTTCTTGAGCTGATGCGCTTGATTGCGAAGTTCCTGATAGTTGGGCAGCCGGTCGGGTGCGACGACTTTGGCGCGATGATCGATCAAGCGGCGCGTGGAAGAATCGATCGCCTGTTGCAGCCGGGGATCGTTCAGAGTTTGTAGAATTTTTTCCGGAGGCTGGACGGACATGGTTACTGGGAAGCCAAAACCTCCGCCAGATGCAAAGTGCGAATCGGGAGGCCGGCGCGGTCGATCGCGCCTTGGAGCTGCATCAGGCAACTGGAATCGAGTGAGACCACGGCGTCGGCCTCGGTCTTGCGGATGGAATCGATTTTCGTGCGCGCCATGGCGCCGGAGACCTCTGGAAATTTTATCGAGAAGGTTCCGCCGAAGCCACAGCACTCTTCGGCCGCTTCCATTTCCCGCAGGGTGAGTCCGCGGACCTTTGCGAGCAGACGGCGAGGGCCTTCCTTGATCTGTAGCTCGCGCAAGGCGTGGCAGCTATCGTGATAAGTGACGACGCCGTCGAAACGCGCGCCGACATCCTCGACATTGGCCACTTGCAGAAGAAAGCGGGAAAACTCCCAAACGTTGCGGGTCACGCGCCGGGCTTCGGCCAGCATCTTCTCATCCCGCTGGAAAATGTCCTCGTAATGATGCTTGATCATCGACGTGCATGATCCCGACGGCACGATGATGTATTCCGCGTCGCCGAAGACCTTCAGAAAATGACGCGCGACTTCGGAGGCTTGTTCGGGGTAGCCGCTATTGAACGCCGGTTGGCCGCAGCAGGTCTGAGCTTCGAGGAAATCGACTTGGTAGCCCAGGCGTTCCAGCACTTGCGTCATCGCAATCCCGACTTGGGGAAATACCTGATCGACGATGCAGGTGACAAATAGCGAGACTTTGGACAAATTCAATTGTGACGCATTTGAGCGGATTGGCCTGAATTGCGCCGCGCCTGTGGCATGCGATTAAGATGGTGGAAGTGGATATCATCACGGTGAAAGAGGTTCAGCCGCGCGACGACCTTTACCTCGCGCTCGAACAGGGCAACATTCTCTTGTTTGAGCGCACGCCGTTCGAGCTGCCGGAAGGCGACCGGGAGATTTTGCGCGGCACCGGTCTCTCGACTAGCAGCCACCATAAGAACATTGCGTATCGGCCGGCGCTCGACAAGATTACGGGATTTGACCCGGCAGCGGTGCAGGACCGGGAGCCGCTGCGCGCCGCAATGTCCCGCTACTCGCAGAGGGCGCTGGAGTTCCTCGGGACACTTTTGCCGCGGTATATGGAGAAGTGCCGCGTGGATTTTGCAAGTTTCCGGCCGCAAGAAGAGCAAGGCCGCGACTTGCCCACGAAAAAGCGCAATGACTTGCTGCACGTGGACGCATTCCCGACGCGGCCGACGGGCGGCGACTTGATCCTGAGAGTTTTTACCAACATCAACTTGACGACCCCGAGAGTTTGGTTGACTTCGGACCCGTTTGAGCCGCTCGCGCAGCGCTATGCCCTGGACGCCGGGCTTTCGCACCTCGCAAGCCGAGATCCGGGGCCAGGGTTCAAGCGGCTGCTGCGCACGCATTGGCATTCCGGTGGTGGAGCGGTCGGCTTACGATCAGTTCATGCTGGGCTTTCACGATTACCTGAAGTTCAACGAAGCCTATCAGGCCAGCTGCGCCAAGTATCGTTTTGAATTTCCACCCGACTCGACTTGGATCGTCTTCACCGACATCGTGCCGCACGCGGTGCTGTCGGGGCGCTACGCGTTGGAACAGACCGTGATCGTGCGACGCGATAGTTTAGTCGGCAAACAACACGCGCCGATTGAGATTCTCGAGGCTATCTGCAACCGCCAGCTCGCGCCGGCGTAATCAGGCGCGCGCTGCTACAACTTGCCCCGCTTTCTCCTTCTCGACAGCGGCCTTTTTGACGCTGATCTTCAATATCCCGTCTTTGAGAGTCGCTTGAGCAGTATTGGTCCGAACCTCAGCGGGTAAATCGACGCGCCGGAGCAGCTTGCCACGGTTGAAGTCCGACAACAGAACGGTTTCCTCGGGCCGCCGACCCTTAGCTGCATCACCATTGAGGATGATCGCGCGGGGGAGAACATTCACATGAATCTGGCCGGCATCGAAGCCGGGCACCGCGATTCGAATCACGAATTCATCTTCTTTGCCGACCAGTTCCGCCGGTGGCGCGAAGATGAGTGACTCTTCGGCTTCGAGCCAATCCTCGCGGTCGTAGCCGTGCAGCCCGCCGCGCGCTTCAAAGCGTAAGAACGCCCTTAGCCCGATCTCTTCGTAGAGCGCATCGGTCTGGCGGGCGAGCGAAAGAACCTTCTCCTCTTCGGATTGAATTTGATGGATCTGAATTTCTGACATACGTTGTCTCCATTCTCAAAGTAGCCGGGGGAGGCGCTTAGAAGAATAGATCAACGAATCCGCGTTGGCAAGGGTCGGAGGGAACGGTTCGGCGCGTTTCAAGACAGGCGTTCGGGGGACTGCGCGGTTTGTGTCAGCGGAACGTCGGCGGGAGCACCGCTGGTCAAGGGAACCTCGGGAAGGATTGGGGAGCGATCCAACAGCTCTTCCATGGTCTCGACCGGCAAGCCCTCGGCTTGCTTCAGGAAGGTAAGCGAGTTCGAAGCTGCGTCAAAGTCGACACAGATCGAGTCGCCGCCTTTCACCTGCTCGGTCGCGATGAGGTTCGACATGGGCTGCACCAGCAGCCGCTCAATGGCGCGCTTTAAATGGCGCGCTCCGTACTTGCTGTCGATGCCTTGCTGGAGCAGGAAGAGCTTGGCTTCGTCGGTCGCCTGAAAAACGAACGAGCGGTCCGGCGACGAGTGAAAAATGCGCTGCTGGATCAGAGCCAGTTCGATGTCCAGGATGCAGCGCAGTTCCTCCGGTGTTAAGAGCTTGAACGTTACGATCTTGTCGATGCGGTTGATAAATTCCGGGGTGAATTTCCTGCGGGCAGCCCCGACGGCGCTGCGTTCGATCTTGTCGTCCAATTCCGCATCCTCGGCTGCGGTGCGAGCATGGCGGGCCGCATCGCAGGAGTTGAATCCCAACTTGGGGCTGACCAGAGCGCTCATCTCGGCGGCTCCCAGATTGCTGGTCATGAAGATCATGGCGTGGGAGAAGTCCACCTTGCGGTTGTCGCCGAGCGTGAGCGTGGCCTTATCCAGGATTCCGAGCAGCAGATTCCAAAGAGCATCGCTGGCCTTTTCGATTTCGTCGAAGAGCACGAAGCTGACCCGCATGGTGTCGGTGTGATATTGATTCAGCACTTCCTGGCTGAGCAGCGGATGCGTTTCGCGATGCCCGAGATAACCCGGAGGCGAGCCGATCAGCTTGGCGATCTCGTGGCTATGTTGAAATTCGGCGCAATCAATCTTGACGGCGGCGCGAACGTCGTGGACCAGCGACTCCGCGGTGGCTTCCACGGTGCGGGTCTTTCCGGAGCCGGTAGGGCCAAGGAACAGAAAATTGGCGATCGGCCGGCCGGGCGCAGTCAAGCCCGTAAGATACATTTGATAGCGATGAACGATCTGATGAATGGCTTCGTTTTGCCCCACGATGAGCTTGCGCAGGTTGAACTCCAGCGCCTCAGCGTCACGCCCGGTTTTGGTCGGATCCAGCGGAATACTTAGTTGCGACATTTTTCGCCCCTCCACAGGGGATAGAGGACGAAGACTTCGGCCTTGAACCGGACCGCTACATGGGGGCAGTTGACCGGCTCCGATCTCTCCAGGTAAGAATGGCAGGATCGAGCCTATTCCGCTAGACTATGAGCATTACTTCAGTCCTAGAGCGAGGCTGACTTTGGTAATGGTAGTCCTGCCGGAAGGCGGATTTTGTATATTACTTAGAAGCGAGCGAGGAGGCTCCCAGTGCAAAAGCGAATCATCCAGTTGGCACTCATTTCGTTGACGGCGTTCAGCGTGGAAGGCGTTCTTGGTGCGCAAACCGCCCCGGCGGCGAAGGCGGCCGCTCCCGCGCCCTCGCATGATTTTACGGGCGGCGTATGGATGCAGCGCGCGCCCGAGTTCCAGCGGTCGTTCTATCTGTTCACCTTTACGAAGGAGGAGCCGGAGCTGACGCCGTGGGCGCAGGCGAAGTATAAAGAGGCCAAGCCGTCCAACAGCGGGCAGTACACGCTGGGAACCACCAACGATCCGGTGCTGACAAAATGCGATCCGCCGGGAGTGCCTCGAGTTTACTTCCATCCCTATCCGTTTGAGTTCGTGCATACGCCCAAAGAGACGCTGATCCTTTACGAGTACGATCACACCATACGCCGCGTTTATACCGACGGCCGTCCGGTTCCCACCGACCCCGACGCGTCCTGGTTGGGCTACTCAGTGGGCCATTGGGAGGGCAACACAACCATGGTTGTGGAGTCGGTGGGGTTTAACGATAAGACCTGGCTCGACCGGCAAGGCCATGCGCACAGCGATCAGCTGCATGTTACGGAGCGATTCCGGCGCGTCGACCGGGACCATATGCAGATCGATATCACGATGCAGGATCCCAAGGCGCTGGTGAAGCCGTGGTCGACCACTTTCTATTTCGAGTTGCGGCCGAATTGGGAACTCGGCGAGATTTCCTGCTCGGGCGACTATCTCGACTTCAACAAGTTCGAGAAGTAAACGGCCAAAAAACCGGCGGTTACCGCGGCAGCGATGATGGTTTCGCAAATTTCGCGGCGTCGATGGAGGCATTCGGCTGCACGTCGGTCAGGTCAACCAGAGCACGGCCATCCAGCCACGTTATGGTCAAGTGAAACGGCATCTTGACTCCGGCAACGTCGCGGTAATCCGAGTAATCGACTTGGGTCGGATTGAGACCGACGGGCGAGTCGGTATAGCGCACCGAGCGCGTCAATAGGCCTGCTTTGTCGAAGTATAAATTCACGGGATATTTTCCGTCCGTGGTTCCCTGCACGAGCTGAACGTCGCGGTCATCGATGGTGGTGGGGAAGCCGACGCGCCACTGGGTGAGGGTTTGCTTAATCTGCCCTGGAAACGACAGTTGAGCGTCCAGCTTGGCGCCATCGAGGTCCCCGCCGGTGAGTTCGGTGATGGGAAGCGGCTTTTCCGTGTTGGGAGCAGCGATCCAGCCAATGCGTCCGTCGTAGGTCGTAATGCTGTTGCCAACGGGATTATGAACGATCATGCTGCGCTGATCGGGCGCCTTAGCAAAGATTTCCAGCGGCTGCTTTTCGGTTTCGGCGTATCCGCTATAGGTTCCCTTGGCAGTGAAGCTCTTCAGGGCCGCAAGCCGCTGTGCGCCGCCGAGCACTTCGATATATTTGTCGAGAATTTGATCGGGGGTCGTCTTAGAAGCCTGCGCGACAATCTCGTCCGGTTCGCGGGGAGGTCCGGGAGCACCGTACAGTTCAATCAGGCTGGGCGTGACCTGGGGACGCTCGCCGCCGCGGTGGCAGGAGTAGCAGGTCACTTCACGCTTTCCACCGAAATAGGCCTTGTTGATGCCCGCCACCATCCCGATCATCCTGCGCGTGGTTTGTTTTAGCGGAGTGTCGTCGGCATACCGTTCCCAACTGCCGCCGCTTTCCGCGATGTGGCAATCGGTGCAGGTCATCCCCAGGGAGGCGGAGAAAAAGCCCATGGTCGCCATGAATTGGTTCTCGGGAATTCCGGTGAGCACTTTGACGTTTTTGAAAACTTTTTCGGCCATGGGTGGCTGCTGCGCCGTTGCCATGACCACGCCGATCAGACAGATCGAGGCCGAGCCGGCGACGCGGATCGCCATGCGGCTCCATACAAACTTCATCTTGACTCCTTCATTTTTCCCAATCATTGTGGGGCAGCCGGCGGGTTAGGTCCGCTCGACGCGATTATACAACTTCATTGTGGCTCGGTAATCTGGAAATCGGCCTTCAGGAATTGCCAATCCGGCAATTCGTAGACGCGCAGCTTGGTGGGAACCTGAACGGTGACGTCTTTCAATTCGGTAGGGCCGAGTTTGGTGACCGTGGCCGGAAAGCTCATCAAGGGCGGATCGCCGGGCTTGGCGGCGGTAGTACCGATATTGACGGTCAGCTTCAGGTCGCCGATGTCGGCCTCGGAGTGATTCACGACGCCGAATTGAATCTCCAGATGGCCGGGGCTCTTCTCATTGATCCGGAACCCGACCAGCTCGACGTATTTTGCCACGGGGTTGGAGGTATTGGTCGCCATGAAATGAGGCGGAATGACGACCGCCGGCTGAGCGGATTTGCCGGAGGAAGACGATGAGCATCCAGCCAGACATACGATTATGCAAAACGAACCCAGAAGCGGCCAAGCGAACCTCATAAACCCAATGATAGCAGCGCGGTAAGCCTAATCGACGGCGGTGGGGACCGGATGGCGCCAGGGATGGCCCCGGCGGCTGCATGTTACACTAGAGCCAGCGATGCAATACTTCGTTAGAGCCATGGAGATGCATAGGGAGAGTACCAAGGTATTCAGCCCTGAGCTGCCATGCTCCGGACTAAGCGACGCCAAGCAAGAAGCCAAGCGGCTGGTGATGCGATCCAATCCCGCCCTCATGCTTCAGGCCGATGCCTGTTTCAGGAATCAAAACTCCGTCCGCACCAAGTACCGGTGCTGGATTAACGAACGTGGAGAGTTCCAGGAACGCGCGCTGGTATAACTGAAACGGAGCAAGTCAGAAATTTTCGCCTTCGCTGGTCACGGGAGCCGGCTGATCAGCGCTAGGCGAGTCCTCGAGTGGCAGATCCTCGATAGGCGAGTCCTCGGTCGGCGGCGCGTTTTTGCGTGCTTGGCGCCGGGCTAGTTTCTCCTCTCGCTTCTCCTTTCGCGCCTGTTCTTTTTGTTTCTTTTTAAATGTTTGCGGTCCGCGACCAGCCATGTTAGCCCCTCGAAAAGGAAAATGAAATCCAGAAAGTGGTTAGGGCGGCGGTAGGATTCGAACCACCCAGCAGGGAATTGCCTGTTACCAACGACCACCACCTCCGCCGCCGCCGCGGTTTCCAAAGCCGCCGCGTCCCCGTCCGCCTCCACCGCCGCGTCCGCCCGCGTGAGCCGATCCGCCGGTGGGTTTCGGACGCGCTTCGTTCACATTGATCGCCCGGCCGTGGAGTTCGGCGCCGTTGAGTTGAGCGATCGCATTGGCGGCATCTTTTTGCTCCGCCATTTCCACGAATGCAAAGCCGCGCGGCTGACCGGTGTCGCGGTCCGTTACGATGTTTACCCGTTCGACAACGCCGTACTGGGAAAAGACAGAATAAAGGTCGTCTTGCGTGGTTTGATAGTTCAAATTTCCAACGAAGATGTTGGTCACAAAAAAGTGCTCCTTTCGGATGAGCTAACGGACTATGCGGCTCTTAGACGCGAGTTGCATCTAGATTCTAACACGTGCTTGGTAAGCGACAGCCGTCGACGGAGGGCGACAGTTTAGAGGCCGTTGGCCTTCAGGCGGTTGTGAATATGGTCCTTGATCCAGTGCTCATCCCACCACTCGACGGGGTTCACCTCGACGCCGTCAATTTGCATGGAGAAGTGAAGATGATCGCCCGCGGCGAGACCGGTGGAACCGCTCTTACCCATGGTTTGGCCGCGCTTCACCAGGTCGCCTTCCTTGACGCCCAGTTCGCTCAGGTGGCCGTAGATGGACTGCAAACCGTAGCCGTGATCCACCACGATACAGTTGCCGTAAATACCGAGCGGCGCGGCCCAGACCACTTTGCCGTCGTTGGCGGCGACCACCGGCGTGTGGGCCGAAACAGCCAGGTCGAAGCCCAGGTGAACCTGTTGATCGACCTTCTTCCCTTTGTAGATATAACTTCGGACGTCGGCGAATTCCGATTCGACCTTTGAGTTCGCTAACTGCAGGAACGATTGGGTCCAAGGGAAGCTTTCTTGGGTCTTGAAGCGCAGGTCTGCGAGCGTCTTGTTGTTCTCGCGCCGCATTTCGCCGTTGATTTTGAGGAAGCGGGTGAGCAGGTCACCGGAGCCGTTGGGGTCGATCTGATTGACGACTTTATCCAGGAACTTGTCGTCGATCGGGAGGTCGCGCATGCGGAATCTTTTCGGGAAGATCTTGAACGAGAACTGCGCGGTTACTTCGGTTCCCGCCGAGTTTCGGGCGTAAACTTTCGGCACGGTGCTCACGGGCGTGTCCCACGGGAAAACGAAGAGAGAGAAACGCTCGGTGGCGCCGCCGGGGACGGGGAAGCTGCGGAAGCTGTCGGTGCCGACGTGCACGCCGGATTCGGTCCAGGAGCCGGACGGCGTGAAGAGCACCAGTTCCGAGCCGCCTTGATTGATGTAGTGCTGGAATCCGTCGCCGGTGACCGAGGGCGGTTTCAGGATCACATCGACGTCGGCTGAAGTCGTGTCGGCGGAACCCCTAAAATCGTTCGATTGGGCAAGGACGACCAGCCGGGCCGGGCCTTCCTTCAGGTTGGGAGCTTGCTTTTTGCCGGCGAGGAAATGAAGCTCCTGAGGGGATGAATGCGTACGCCAGAAGGTGAGCCGGTTGGCCGGATTGGATGTGTCCAAAAGCATTTGAGAGGCGCCATTTTGCTCGAGGCTGGCGGTTAGGTGGCGCAGTCCGTGGGCATTTGTGACGCGGACGGTGACTGGAGTCGCGATGCCGATCGCCTTAGGAGGCGTAACGAAGGTCACTGCGGAATGCGATGACTCCAAGAACAGGAAGCCGATCGCAACACCGAGCACCAGTACAATAACGACTACGAATATTTTCACGATATGCTGCGATGGTAACAAGGATCTCGCGGTCGAGCTAACATACAATCGTGCTGTATCGCTGGATCCTGCTCGGGTGTCTGCCCTTGCTATTAACGGCGGAAGACCGCTGGACTGCGTTCAAATCCGGTCCATTCGAAGTGCTCAGTACGTCGGGCGATCGGGCCGCGCGGGAAAAGCTGATGTATCTGGAGCAATTCCGCGAGACGCTGCGCGTCATCACAGGCAAACAGGAGATGCGCATGGTGTGGCCGGTGCGCGTGCTGATTTTTAAGAACGCCAATCAGATCCCGGGCGGGGCCCCGCAGCGCCGTTCGCGCTGGGGCGTGACGTCCGCATGCTGGCTGTGACGGAGGCGGGAGCGTTCCCGCGCGAGAGCTTAAAGGAGCTGGCGCGGATTCTCCTGTACGAGAACACCAGCCGTTTGCCGCAGCCGGTGGAAGATGGACTGATCGAATTGGTTTCGACGCTGGAGGTGGAGGGAACGCATATCACGCTGGGGGCGCCCGTTCCGAAAGCCGAGCAGTCACGCGGTTGGGCCATGATGCATCTGCTCACGGTGACTCCAGACTATTCGGGAAGGACGCGGGTGATGATTTCGAACCTCGAACAGAGCGCCGATTTCGAAGCTGCGTGCCGGAACGGATTTGAGAAGAGCGCCGCGCAAATCAACCAGCAGACCGATGATTATCTTAAGGCGGGCTATTTCGGGACGACCTCAATTTCCGGGCGCGCATTGAGTGTGACCCGCGATTTCAGGCCGGTTTCGGTGGAATCCGACGAAGGAAAAATAGCGGTGGCGGATCTTTTGCTGGCCAGCGGATCGGCGCAGGCCAAGGCAGCCTATGGCGCGCTGCATGGTCCACAGTCGGCCGAAGGGCTGGGACTCGTTGCGCTAAAGGAGCACAGAAACGAAGATGCCCGGCAGGCGCTACAAGGCGCGGTGGATTCCGGATCCGAGAGCGCGCGGGCTTGGATGGAGCTGGGGCGGCTGGAACCGGATCCGGTGAAGGCGCGGGCGGATCTGAAGAAGGCGGGCGAACTGAATCCGAATTGGGCCGAGCCCGATGTGCAGCTTGCGGATCTCGACAAAAATAATCTGCCGCAACGCGGTGCAATGCTCAAGAAGGCCGTCGGCCTGGATTCGCGAAACATCGATACCTGGCAGGCGCTGGCGCGAACCGAGACCGCCGCCAACGATTTTGCAGAAGCGCAAAAGGCGTGGGCCGGGGCTGAGCGAGCGGCCGCCAACGACGAGGAGCGCGCGCGCATTCATCAGGTGCGTCTGGATGTGGATCGGGAGCGCGCCGATTTTGAAGCCGCCGAACGGAAACGCGCCGCCGATGAACGTGAGCGTGATATCCAGCGTGTTAAAGCCCAGAGCGATGCCGCTATACGTGCAGCGGAAAATGCGGCCCGGAAGAAAATGAACCCGGACGGCTCTGCGCCGCCTCGTCCGTTGACGTGGATGGAGACGCAAAAGGCCGGCGTAAGCGTCGAAGGCACATTCGAGCGCCTGGATTGCCTGGGGCAGCAGGCCCGTCTTGTTATCCGGACTTACGACGGAAAAGCGGTTCAGTTGCTCGTGGGCGATCCTTCGGAGGTCGTTCTCAGGGCGGCCAGCGCGGCTTGAGTTGCGGGCCGCAAAAGCCCGTGCATCGGGTGGTGGTTCAATATACTGCCAAGCCGGATACCAAATTGCAAACCGCCGGCGAAGTTACTCTCATCGAATTCCATTGAGGGCCAAGCTTAAGGAATTTATTTTCCGGATGCTCGGCAAGGACCCGGAGGCGATTGTTGTCTCTTTCGCCAGCGGCGATCCGGAGCTTGCCGCGCGCATGTTCGCGGAGGTTCAGCAGCTGGTGCCAGAGCGTCGGCATTTTCTGGTGAAGCCGGCAGAATTGGCCGGGCTGTCGACGCTGCAGAGTTACCGTGAACTGAGAAAACGGTTTGGAGCTTATCGAATCGGGCTTGCGCCGGTTCTGTTCGATCGAGAAGGGCGCTATCGAGCGTTGCGGCGGGCCGCGTTTCTGCTCGCGCCCACGAAGATACTAGCCTATAACGAGCGTCTGGAACGTCATCATCTGCGATTGCGCACGGCCATCGCATCGATTCTGTTCCTGCGAGGCGTTCCGCTGGATCGGATCTTTTTGCGCCCGATGGTGGCTGGTGCCTTGGAAGCGGGACCGTTCGATCTATCCTTCCGAGAGTGCTGGAAATTGAAGGCCGGCCGATGTCGGCGCGGCGAAGACGCGTGGCAGTGGTGAGTCCCTATTTTCCGTATCCGCTCTCGCACGGCGGAGCGGTTCGAATATTCCATTTGCTGCGCGAAATGGCGGAGACGTTCGATATTTTCCTGTTCGCGTTTCTGGATCAGGAGACGCAGGAAGATTTCGCGCCCGTCCTGGAACATTGCGCTCGCCTGATCCTTGTGAAGAAAGCCCGCTATCGCGAGCCGCGCTGGTCGACGCTGAGGCCGCCGGAAGCGCACGAGTTCCGCTCGCCCGCGATGTTGGCTGCTCTTGCACGCGTGCAGAAAGAGTACGCGATCGACGCCGTGCAAGTGGAATACACTATGCTGGCGCCTTACGCGGGCGATGTGCTGGTGGAGCACGATGTGACGTTCGATCTATATAGGCAGATGGGCGGACGCATCGTTGGCGCGCCGCTGGGATCATTGGCGGTGGCGCAGGTTCGAGACCGGGTGGCTGGGGCGGTATCGGAAGGTGGTCGTGATGTCGGAGCGCGACGCGAAGCTGCTGGGCCGTCCCAATGTAGTGGTGATTCCGAACGGCGTCGATCTGGCACGGTTTGCGCCCGAGATTGAGCGGCCTGGCCAGCGGTTGCTGTTCGTGGGTTCGTTCCGCCACTTCCCGAACGTGATCGCCTATCGATTCTTTGTCGACGAGGTCTGGCCGATTGTTCGTGAAAGTTTGCCGGAAATTACCCTAACTGTTGTCGCCGGGCCCGATCCGCTGCTCTATTGGCGCGAGCATACGGGGCTGCTGTCGATCCCAGGGGATGATCGCATCCGCTTGCTGGAGTTCGTGGCCGATGTCCGGCCGCTTTACGTGGAGGCGAATCTCGTATTGGTCCCGACCCTGGTGTCGGCGGGCACGAATCTCAAAGTACTGGAAGCGATGGCGATGGAACGTGCGGTGGTCTCTACAACTTCAGGCTGCGCGAGGGCTGGGACTGGAGCACCTGGTGAACGTCTGGATCGCCGATGGTGCGCAGGATTTCGCAGGCGCCATCCGGACGCTGCTGTCCGATACTGACGTGCGGCAGCGCCTGGCGGCCGCGGGACGAGCGCATGTCGAGCGGCACTTCGATTGGCGGACCATCGGCCAGCGCCAGCGCGCGCTGCTCGAAGAACTGATGCCGCCGCGCGTTCAGGTTCGCAGCGCCGACAAACGCGACCTGGCACAGATTTCCGCCATCCAGGCGACAGCGCTGGAGGCCTCGCAATGGCAGCCGGGTGATTACTTGGCGTTCGATTGCCGGGTAGCCGTCCGGCAAGGCAAGCTCGCTGGATTCGTGGTCTCCCGCCAGGTCGCCGATAAGGAAAGGGAGATTCTGAACATCATGGTTCATCCCGATTTTCGCAGGCTGGGGATTGCCACCGAGCTGCTCCGGACCGAGCTTTCCCGCTCGCCCGGAGTGCACTTTCTGGAGGTCCGGGAATCCAACGCCGCCGCCCGTCAGCTATACAAGCGATTGGGTTTCGAAGATGCCGGAACGCGCCCCGGATATTACGACAATCCACCCGAAACAGGGATTGTCATGAGAATATTTTCATGATACTGTCACAGATGGCGGGGGCCGCCGGTGACCTCCGCGAGACGAATGTCCGAACTCACTATTTCACCCACCGAGCAAGTTGTTCCTACCGACTCGGCGTGGCAGCCTCATAAAGGAGAAAAATACCTGATGGAGAACACGCAGGAAGAACTCAAAGCGCACCTGATGAAGACGGATGAAGAATTCCGTCGTCTGGCCGAGCAGCACGCGCTCTATCACCAGCAGTTGGAAGCTTTGGAAGCCAAGGCTCACCTCAGTACCGAGGAAGAGGTGGAAGAGCACAGGTTGAAGAAGTTGAAACTTCACCTGAAAGACCAGATGAACGCAATTGTCAGCCGTTACCGGGCGCAGAACGTCGCCTGATTTTGGGTGCGCAGCAGTACTGGCAGTTATGAAACCCGATCCGGAGGTTGCCGGGTCGGGTTTTTCGTTTAGGAATGGACTAGGCTACTGAGTCGACATAGCCCGTCAAGGTGGTAGGCTCGGGAACCTTCTCGCCTCTTTCCCGCAGTAGCTCGATATGACCTTCAATGGCCTCGGCGATTCGAGTTTTTGTTTCTTCCAAACTGCGGCCGGCCGCCCCGCAGCCCGGGCGCGTACGCGGAATAACCTATGGCGGTCTTTTCGTAGATCACTGCATATTTCATTTCTTCAGCCCCGCTTGTTTGAGAATGTGCTTGAGGGTTCCTGGAGCCATCTCATCGGAAGCATGCCCGGCAATTGTGACGATCCACGGTTTAGTCGGATGCGTATAGTGGGCGTGACTTCCTCTTTGCCGAAGTTTGTTTCAGCCATCTCTCTCTACCATTTTGATCACATCTCGGACTTTCATGCCTACTCTCTGGCAATGAGAGTAGTTGCCCACTCAAATAATTCTCGCGAGTGACCTACGTCAGAGGTTTTTGTGCAAGGAAATCGCGGATGCGCTCAACTGCGGCCATGAGGTTCTCATACGAGTTGGCCACGCTGAAACGTAGATAGCCTTCCCCGTAGGCCCCGAAGGCGGTCCCGCTGAGGCAGGCCACACCGGCTTTTTCGAGCAGCGCGTCGGCGAGGGCCTTCGAGTCCCAACCGGTGGCTGCGACGTTGGGATAAGCGTAGAAAGCCCCGCCTGGCAAGGCGCAGCGGAAGCCTGGGAGTGTGTTCAGGCCCGCGCAGAACGCATCGCGGCGGCGCCGGAACTCGGCCACCATACGGTCCACGTTATCCTGAGGGCCATCGAGCGCGGCCAGGCCTGCTCGCTGCGTAAAACTGGCGGTGCAGGAGTTCGAATTCACCGTCAGCTTGTTGATGGCGTCCACCAGCCACAGGGGAACCACGCCGTATCCCATGCGCCAGCCGGTCATGGCATAGGTCTTCGAAAGGCTCGTCCGGGGAATCTGTGGGTAACTGGCTGGCTCAGCGCTGGGGTTGAGTGAGGAAACGGTGGAACTTCCGGCACGTGGAGTCGAAGGAGCGCTGCTCGTCTTCCCAGCCGTTGTGGATCAGCGGCCCGCCGTCCTCATGGATCACGTTGCGGACAAGTTGTTCCGCGGCTATCTTTCTCAGACGAGGCTCTTCGTTCACGTCGCGGATGATCTCTCCGCCGAGCAGCCACATATTGTCGACATGGTTTTGGATGGTTCTTTTCGACAGGCCGGACTCTGGCGAGGTGAAGGAGGAAGGGCATGAAGTATTCCACAAGTTTACGGCCGGGAGGAAGATCCTTTTCCTCGCCCATCCAACGCTCCGGCCACTCCGAAAGATCGCGGCAATCGCGGCAGTAGGGCAATAGCACGGCGGGCGTTAATGGGAGAGAATCGGGATTCGTCTTCATCTTCGCTATCGATCCCAGTCACTCATGCGCCTTCCCAGAATTCTGAACCAGTGCCATCCCATCCCGGGATTTGTCTACGGGCGAGCCAGCTTCGCCGAAGACGAGCAAGCCATCCTCATCCCGGTCCGGCCGCGGAAACGATCCGCGCCATTTGCTCTGGCTGTCATCAACCCGCGCCCGGCTACGACCAGTCTCCCACGCCGCGGCGGTTCGAGTTCATCGGATTCTGGGGCTATCTGGTTTTTCTGGTCTATTGCATGCGACGGGTCAACTGCAAGCAATGCGGGGTGGTGGTCGAAGAAGTGCCGTGGGGCATGGGGAAACACACCTCGACCAAGGTTCACATGCATTTCCTGGGGCATTGGGCGCGCAAACTTTCCTGGAAGGAAACCGCCGAAGAATTTCGCACTTCCTGGGATAAGGTCCACGACGCGGTGGCGTATCTGGTCACCTGGGGGCTGGAGCATCGCGTCCTGGGAGCGATTCGCGCCATTGGCGTGGATGAGATTCAGCGTGGCAAAGGGCACAAATATCTGACCTTGGTGTATCAGATCGACCTGGGCTGTACCCGGCTGCTGTGGATCGGCAAGGAACGGACCGTGAAAACCTTCAAGGAATTCTTTGCCATGATCGGCCCGGAGGTGTCGGCGAAGATCGAGTTCGTCTGCTCGGACATGTGGAAACCGTATTTGGGGGTGATCCGCGAGAAGTGTTCCCAGGCCCTCAATATCCTCGACCGGTTCCACATCGTGGCCAAGGTGAACAAGGCGCTCGACGACATCCGCTCCGCAGAAGCCCGGCGCATGAAGGGGGACGGATACGAACCGGTCCTGACCAAGTCCCGCTGGTGCCTTCTCAAGCGGCCGGCGAACCTCACCGCCAACCAGAAAGTGAAACTGAAAGATCTGGTGCGCTACAACCTCCAGAGCGTTCGCGCCTATCTGCTCAAGGAAGACTTCCAGCAACTCTGGAATTACGAGTCCACCGCCTGGGCCGCCAAGTTCCTCGACCAATGGTGTCGCCAAGTGATGCGCTCGCGGATCGAGCCGATGAAGAAAGTCGCCAGAACTTTACGCGCCCACCGCGAACTCATCCTCAACTATTTCCGCGCCCGGAAAGAGTTCTCCAGCGGCGTAATCGAGGGTCTGAACAACAAAGCAAAAGTCACTATGAGAAAATCCTACGGGTTCCGAACCTTCCGAGTCACCGAACTGGCCCTCTATCATTCACTTGGCAAACTGCCCGAGCCGGAACTCACCCACAGATTTTTCTGACGAATCCTTCGAAAAACCATCCAGAAGGATAGTCTTTTCGAGCATTCCGGGCAAAGTCGCAATCGACACGGGCGCATCGTCGAAATAGATGCGCGAGTAGATCTCGTCCGACAGAATCATGACGTCGCGATCACGCACCAGATCGGCGATAGCGCGAATGTCCTCAGCCGGGATTACGCCGCCAGTAGGATTATGCGGTGAATTGAGAATCAGCAGCTTGGTCTTGGCTGAAAGCTTCCGCGCGAGAAGATCCAAGTCGAAGGAGAAGCCGCGTTCCTCAACCAGCGGTATCGGCACCGGCTTTGCGCCGAGAAAATTGATCATCGATTCATAAACGGGGAACCCGGGATTAGGATAGATCACCTCGTCGCCCGATTCGAGCAGCGCCATCATGGAGAAAAAGATGATGGGCTTGCCTCCGGGCATCACGCAAACCTGCACGGGGTTGACCTCGATTCCACGAGTTCGGCAGATATAGGCAGCGATGGATTCGCGCAACTCGGGCAATCCGAGCGTCGGACCGTAATGCGTCCAGCCTTCGTCCAAAGCCCGCTTCGCGGCTTCCACGATGTGGCGCGGCGTGGCGAAGTCCGGTTCGCCGATTTCCAAGTGAACGATGTCATGCCCCTGAGCCTCCAGGGCACGCGCGCGGGCCAGCACCTCAAAAGCACCCTCCACGCCGAGGCGGTTCATGCGCTGAGCAATTTTCATTAGCTTTTGCGGAAGAAAGGCACGTTGTTGCGGAAGTCGGCGAAAGTGACGCGGTCGCCAATCTGGGCGCGGTCGCCATCGATACGGCCGGTGATGCGGCGGCCACCATCCAGCTCAATAATGGCGAGCTGATAGGGGACGTCGTTCACATACTCCTGCGGCGGCGACCATACGACGGTTTCGGTGTAGACGGTGCCCGGTCCGAGATCGCTCATACGGCCCCCAAAATGGTTACGACGCTGGTGGCGCCGGAGCCGCCTAGGTTCTGAGCCAAGCCCAGCGAGTTTCGACGGACCTGGCGTTCGCCGGCTTCGCCGCGAATTTGCTGGACGACGTCGCAGATCTGTCCCACGCCGGTCGCTCCCACCGGATGGCCTTTGGCTTTGAGGCCGCCGCTGGTGTTGACCGGAAGCTCGCCCTGGATGCAGGTACGTCCCGCCAGCGAGTACGGTCCGCCTTCTCCCTTCTTGACGAAGCCCAAATCTTCGAGGGCGATGATTTCGGCGATGGTGAAGCAGTCGTGCAGCTCGGCGAATTGAATATCCGACGGTTTTAGGCCGGCCATTTTGTAAGCTTTCTCGGCCGAGGTTTGGACCGCGCGAAAGGTGGTGATGTCGTCCTTTTCGTCTAGCGCGACGTGGTCGGAAGTTTGCGCAATGCCGAGCACGCGGACTGGTTTGTCGGTGAACTCTCGGGCGCGCTCGAGCGGCGCTAGCAATACCGCGGCCGCGCCATCGCTGATGAGAGAGCAATCGTAAACCGTGAGCGGCTCGGCGATGGGCTTGCCTTTCAGAGCCTGCTCCATGGTGATGACTTTACGCATGTGCGCGAGCGGGTTCTTCGCGCCGTTCTGATGGTTCTTGACGGCCACCGAAGCCAATTGCTCGCGCGTGGTCCCGTACTGATACATGTGTCGGCGCGCGATCATGGCGAACAAGGCCGGGAAGGTGGCACCGGCGCGCACCTCGCCGCACAGGTCGCCGGCGCCCGCGAGAATTTCGGTGACCTTGGGCGTGGTTTGGGAGGTCATCTTCTCGACGCCCGTGACCAGGATAATGTCGTAGAGTCCGGCCGCAACAGCGGAGACAGCGTGGAAGAATGCAGCGCCGCTGGATGCGCACGCGGCTTCAAAGCGGGTAGCGGGGATGCCCGTGATTCCCATGCCCGAAGCCACATAAGGCGCCAGATGATTCTGCCCGACGAAGGAAGGTCCGGCGAAGTTTCCGAGATGAAACGCCTCCACCTGCGACCGCTGGGCGTGGGCATCTTCCAGCGCTTTTTGGCCAGCCTCAACGGCGAGGGAACGAAGATCACGATCCGGGAAAGCGCCGAAGGCGGTCTTTCCAATGCCAACCACGGCAACCTGTCTCATAATTTCAGGATAACTTGGATGGCTAGTCCCGATCGACGATCACGCCCATGGCGACGGTAAGCATCTCATCCGAGCTTTGGTTACCCCAGTGGACGGTCGCGTTCGGGTCGGGATTGTACGGGTTGTTGGCCGAATTATCCCAGTGCGCCGTGACTTCGACGCGAGTACCCTTGGGGAGCTGGAGCGGCTTTTGAAGGTAATAAATGATCTGCCAACTGAAATCGTAATGGGGCACGCTGAGTATCGTTTCCGATTCACCCGTTGGATAGACCAGGCGAATGGTCATGTCCTTCCCGCGCAGATGCATGTGCGGCTGTAGAAAGACAAATTCAACCGGCTCGCCGAAGGTTAATTTGGCGTGACCTTCGTAGTTTGGGTCGCGCGGTGGAATGGTCCAATTCGGCGACGCCACGACCGCCGAATAGAACCGCTTGAGCGGCGGCTCCTTGGCCAGCGTAAGGCCGACTTTGGTTTGATCCTTTTCCGCAGTTTTTCCGTTGGTGGTGTAGTGCACTTGCAGGACGATGTCGCTGCCGGCAGGAATTAGTTTGGCGGAATGGTCGATGTCGAAACGCTGCGCTTGCATACCAGGCGAGTATCCGGCCAGAAACTCATAGCTGATGTCGACCGGATGCGATTGCGGATCGTTGGGATCGATCTGCCCGGCCATTTCGGCCTCTCGCGTGGGAATGTAGGGCACGAATGGTTTTGCGTCCTTCATCCATTGCGAGCCGGGAGGACGCACGACCGCGATCATGTGATGCACTACGGAACGCGCGCTGGGGCGAACCTCCGCGGCCGTGATCCAGGTGTCTTTGGTGAAGCCGGTGGGGATGACGATGTAAATGTATTCGAGAATTCCCGTGGCGGGAACCGGATACGGATCGGGCATCTGGAACACGATATCCGGTTGAATGTTCCAACCCTCGCGCCACGAAATGGGAGCCGGTTTGTCCTTCGGGTCACCTTCGGGTGCGCCCGCATCCACCCAGGAAACAATGGTGTGGATGTCTTTCTCGCTGAGGCTGCGATCGTTGGCGAAATGGCCGTATTTAGGATCGGCGAGCCAGGGCGGCATCTTGCGGGTGAGCACTGCGGTCTTGATGGACTTGGCCCAGGGACGGGCTTGCTGGTAAGTAAGCAGCGGCATGGGGCCAATCTCGCCGGGGCGATGGCAAGTCTGGCAATTCTTCTGAAAAACAGGAAGAACGTCTTTGCTGAAAGTGACAGCGTCCGCGGCGAACAACTGTGCCCCCGCCAGCGCCAACAGGACGCAATATCGCGTCGAATGCATTCGTACCTCTAGTATAATGTGGCCGAAAGCTCGGTCAGCATGAGCCAAGGCATCTGGATCAGAACCGCGTTGTTACTAGGGGCCGTATCTGCCGCCACAGCCTTTGCTCAAAGCGCGGGCGCGATCCGTGCTTCTCCCGGCCTGGATTTATCCGGCAACTGGGCGCCGGTGTTCCACGAAGACCAGCCCGAGCGCATCCCCGGACCGGAGCTGGTGAATTACCTGGGCCTGCCGATCTCGGATGCCGCGCGGATGTTCGGGCTGAGTTGGGACGCGTCACGCCTCACGCTGCCCGAGCATCAATGCCAGGTACATGTGGCGCCTTACATTTATCGCGGGCCTCTGAACCTGCACGTTTGGGAGGAACGAGACCCGCAATCGCAGCGCGTGATCGCGATCAAGAATTACATCAGCACCTACGAGCAGACTCGAACGATCTGGATGGACGACCGGCCGCATCCGTCCGAATACGCCGCGCACACTTGGATGGGTTTTTCCACCGGGAAATGGCAGGGGGACGTTCTCACTGTTTATACGACGCACATCAAGCAGGGTTGGGTTCGGCGGAATGGATTGCCGGAAAGCGATCAGGCCACGTTGGCGGAGCATTTCATCCGGCATGGCGACCATCTGACGCACGTCAGCATCGTCACGGATCCGATTTATCTGACCGAGCCTTTGATCAAGAGCCAGGATTTCAACTTGCTGATTGAGGCGGGGCAGAACTGGCTGTACCCGTGCGAATCCGTGGTGGAGATAGCGAATCAAAAAAAGGACAAGGTGCCGAATTATTTGCCCGGCGAGAATCCGTTTGTGCACGAGTTCGCCGATAAGTACAAAATTCCCGTGCAGGCCGCTCTGGGCGGTGCGGCGACGATGTACCCGGAGTACCGGCATAGGATGAGTGGTGGTGTCGAAAACAGGCTAAGTGCGGGACCGGCTCCGCGGGCGCAGGTGCACGGAGAAATTCAAGTTCTTAAAGTTCAAGGCGACGTCTACCTGCTGGCAGCGGCCTCAGGTAACATTACCGTTCAGGTCGGAGACCTCGGCGTAGTAGTGGTGGATACCGGCGAGGCGGAAATGAGCGACCAAGTTCTTGCGGCCATTCGGAAGTTATCGAGCAAGCCGATCCAGTACATCATCAATACGAATTTTCATGCTGAGCACACCGGGGGCAATGACGCCATTCGTAGAGCAGGGGTTACGATCACGGGCGCGAACGTGGCAGGGAATCTGACAGACGCGTCTCAGGGCGCGCAAATCATCGCGCACGAAAATGTTTTGAACCGGATGAGCGCGCCGAGCGGCAAACAAGCTCCTACGCCTTTTGGAGCTTGGCCGACCGAGACGTATGTCTCCGGGCAAAAGGAGCTGTATTTCAACGACGAACCAATCGAGATCCAATATCAGCCCGCGGCCAGCACCGACGGCGATAGCGTCGTGATGTTCCGGCACTCGGACGTAGTAAGTGCGGGTGATATATTCGTCACCACCGGCTATCCGTTCATCGATGTCGAGCACGGCGGGAGCGTTCAAGGGGAGATTGACGCGCTGAACCACATCCTGGATCTGACCATCCCCAAGCATGATGAAGAAGGCGGCACGTACGTGATTCCCGGACGCGGCCGGATTTGCGATGAGTTCGATGTGCTGGAATATCGCGACATGGTGACCATCATTCGCGATCGCTTGCAGGCCTGGATCAAGAAAGGCATGACGCTCGAACAAGTGAAAGCCGCCGGCCTGACCGCCGATTACGACCCGCGCTACGGCAAGCCGGACGAATTCGTTGAGGCGGTATTCAAGAGCCTGACTGCGAAGCCGAACTAGAGCCACGTCCCCACAGCTTGCGCGAGGCCAGCTTGGCGCCTTCCGAGAGCGCATGCAGTTTCATCCAACAGAAGGCTGGGAAAACCGCGCCGAAGCCGGCGAAGGTGCCGAATCCGCAGTCGCTGCCGGCCATCACGCGCTCGCGTCCCACCACGTCGGCATAGCGCAAAATTCTCTGCGCGACTAGCTCAGGATGCTCGACGTAATTGCTGCTGGAGGCGATCACGCCGGGAATTAGTATCTTTTCGTCCGGCAGCTGGATGGTCTTCCAGGCCTCCCATTCGTGCTCATGGCGAGGATTCGCCGCTTCGATGAGCAGCGCCATCGGCTTGGCCTTGAGCGCGATCGGGAAAATCTTGGCGCAATCCAAATCGTGCACATGCGAACCTTCGTAATTGCCCCAGCAGATGTGCAGGCGCACTCGATCGGCAGGCACGTTCGCGAGCGCATGATTCAAGGCTTCCACCTGAAGCTCGGCGTTCCGCAGGAACTCATGGTCGGTGAGATTCTTGAAACGAGTATGCCGGCCCATGGCGAGATCGGGGCAATCGAGTTGGAGCAGCAAGCCCCGATTTCACGATCATTTCGTACTCCTCGCGCATGGCGTCGGCGAGGGCGGCCAGATAGGCTTCGTGAGTCGGATAATATTCGTTGGGCTGGAAGACGGCGATGGTGCCGGGGGAAACTGCGTTCAAAAAACCCTCGACGAAGTTGCTTTTCGCAAAGCGCCGCTTTCATGCGCGCGATGTCTTGCTCGACCGGCGTCAGATCTTTTACTTTGATCGGGCCTTTGCAGACCGGCCGGCGATAGGTGGCCGAATGGCCCATCTTGACCAGACGGTCGCGATATTCGGGGAAATCATCTAAATCCTGTGGCGTAGGGCGCGGCGAATCGCCTTCGAATCCGGTGAGCCGGTGCCGGATGTAGGTCGCGTAGCTGATCTTGCTGGTCTCGCCGTCGCTGATGATGTCGACGCCCGCCTCGGCTTGACGCTGGACCACATCGTTAACGCCGTGCCGCATGGTTTCGGCGAAGACCTGCGAATCGACAGGCTCGCCGCGGTCCTGCGCGAATAACAGATCGACTACTGGCTTGCGTTCGGGGCAGGCTGCCGACGTGCGTGGTGAGAATCCGGTCCGTACTGCGTTTCATTGACGAGCGTCGCTTGCCAACAAACGTGGCGCTGGTTCTGCGGGATGCGCCGTTCCCGTCGGGCGCAATGGCGGCAACACGGTGCGGTTCAGGAACCACGATCGGCTCCAGCATGGCCATGATCTCGGCGCGGCGATGTTCGAACCAGGGCGGCAGCAGCATGCGCGTGCCGAGCTCGTCGAACGGTTCGTCTTTCGCGAAGCCTCCGGGCGCGGTCGCGGCGCATTCCACCAGAATGCCCCCGGGACACCGGCAATAGATCGAGTGGAAGTAATTCCGGTCTTTGATCTCGGAGCAGTCCGTGTAGCCGAGTTCGTCATAAAGCGCTTTTTGCTCGGCCAGCGCATCATCATCGGGGACCTCGAGGGCCATGTGATGCGCCGTGCCCGCTCCGAATATCCAGCTTCCGGCGGGACGATCGGGCTCATGCAGCAGGGTCACCGTTTTGGCTGCGCCGCCGGTTCCGATTTCGAAGCGGTGATAAGCGCCATCCACGCCCGTGTTGCGGAATCCGAGCGCGTCGACGAAGAAGCGCTCGGTCTCGGAAACTTCACGCACCGAAAGCACTGGGCCATGGAAGCCGCGCATCGCGGCGTCGGAACTGATCTCATCGGTGGTCCAGCCGCGGCGCTTGTCTGCGGAGTCCTCCACCACTTCGAACTGCAGGCCGGAAGGATGATGGAAGTGAATGAAGGACTGGCCGAATCGTTCTTGGATTCCACTGTTCTCCACCTTGTGGCGCTTCAGATGATCCAGCCAGAACTTCAAGGATCCTTTTGGCACCGTATAAGCAGTCGCGGAAATCTGGCCGGAGCCAGGGCGTCCCGGAACGCGCTTGTACGGAAACGTTGTGGATACAGACCCGGGCTCGGCATTCGCGTTGGAGTAGTACAGATGATAGTGAGCGTAGCGGCCATCGAAGAGCACGGTCTGTTTGATCAGCCGGAGTCCCATCACCTGGGTAATGAAATCGACGTCTTCCTGCGCACCCGCCGCGCATAAGGTGATGTGATGAAGCCCGGTAACGTGGTAATCCATTCTGATCCTCCAGCGACGTAGTATACCTCGGTTTTAGGCCAAAAATGCGGTTCTGGGGAGGGCCGCGTTGCCGTACACTAGCGGTGGGACATGACCTACCAGCCGATTGAGGATCACGGCGTGATCGGCAATTTGCGCACGGTGGCGCTGGTTGCCAAGAACGGCACCATCGACTGGTTTTGTTTTCCTCGTTTTGATTCGCCCAGCGTTTTCGGTTCGATTCTCGACGATAAAAAGGGCGGATACTTCAGAATCTGCCCGGTGAGTGAAGACGTCGCTTACAAGCAGCTTTACTGGCCCGATAGCAATGTTCTGGTAACGCGTTTTCTCTCTTCCGACGGCGTGGGCGAGGTGGTGGACTATATGCCGATCGTCGACGCCGCGACGGAACCGACTTACCACGGGCTAATCCGATCGGTGAAAGTAGTGCGTGGCTCGATGCAATTCCGGATGGAGTGCCATCCGGCGTTCAACTATGCCCAGGACGATCACACGACGGAGATGGTTGCGGGCGGCGTCGCTTTTCGTTCGCGAAATTTAGCTCTGGCATTGGGGTCCCGAATTCCGCTGAAACGGGCGAGGAAAGGTGTAACAGCCGTATTCACCTTGAATGAGGGGGAGAGCGCCAGCTTTGAGCTCCAAGGTGTAAAGCCGACGGGAGATCGAGAGCAGGCCGGTTTTGATCAGCACGCGTGCGAAGAGCGTTTCCACGAGACCATCGAATACTGGCGTCGTTGGGTTGCCAAGAGCACCTACCACGGGCGCTGGCGCGAGATGGTCAATCGATCCGCGCTGGTTTTGAAGCTGCTCACGTACGATCCCACGGGAGCGATCGTGGCGGCGCCGACCTGCAGTCTTCCAGAAACACTGGGAGGCGCTCGCAACTGGGATTATCGTTACACCTGGATTCGCGACGCGGCCTTCACGGTCTACAGCCTGATGCGCATCGGTTTTACGGAAGAGGCGCAGCAATTTGTCGCGTTTCTGGACGCGCGCTGTCATGAAATGAAACCGGACGGAGCTTTGCAGACGGTGTACGGAATCGACGGGCGTCACGAGCTCACCGAGCAGACCCTGAATCTGGATGGCTATAAGGGATCGCGGCCGGTGCGCGTCGGCAACGCGGCCTACCAGCAACTGCAGCTCGATATCTACGGCGAGCTGATGGATTCACTTTATCTCCACAATAAATATGGGACTCCGACTTCCTACGATTTGTGGGTCTATCTGCGGCGTCTGACGAACTGGGTCTGCGATCATTGGCGAGACAAAGATGACGCAATCTGGGAGGTTCGGGGAGGGCCGCGGCAGTTCGTTTACTCCAAAGTCATGTGCTGGGTGGCTCTGGATCGCGCGCTGCGGCTGGCGAGCAAGCGCTCTTTTCCCGCCGATTGGCAGCGCTGGATGAAGTCGAGAGACCAGATCTATGAAACGGTCATGAAGCGCGGCTGGAATCCCCAAAGGCATGCCTTTGTGCAAAGCTACGACCGGGACGCCGTGGATGCATCCTGTTTGCTGATGCCGCTGGTATTCTTCGTCGCGCCCACCGATCCGCGAATGCTTCAGACGCTGGATGCGATCAACAAATCGCCCAAAGACGGCGGGTTAGTTTCGGACGGCTTGGTTTTTCGTTATGACGTGGAGAAAGACTCCGGACGGGTCTGAAGGGCACGGAAGGAACATTCAATCTGTGCACCTTCTGGCTGGTGGAGGCGCTGACTCGCGCCAGCCGGGCCGATCCAGCGCGTCTTCAGGATGCGCGCCTATTGTTCGAGCAGATGCTCGGATATGCCAATCACCTGGGCCTATATTCCGAGCAGATCGGCCATCGCGGCGAAGCGCTCGGAAACTTTCCTCAAGCGCTGACGCATCTGGCACTGATTAGCGCGGCCTACAATCTCGATCGATACCTGGACGGATATGGAACCGCTCCGTCAGGCGGAGACATAGTGGGAAGCTAGCTATTCTTTGCGGCGGTCGATGTTGGCCTGCATGACTAATCCCTTATTTCGTCGAGGCGATTTTTGCGGGCGGCTGTTTCAGACTGGTGTAGACGGCCTCTACGAACATGTCCGTGGTCCACGGCCCGGAAGTCGCGCCAAACCGATCGTCGTAGTCGGCTGTGACTCGCGCAGCTTTCACTTCATCCAGGGACGCTCCCTTCTTGATCAAGGCTTCTACGCGGTCGCGAATGATGGCCAGCATGTCGCGATACTCCGACACCTCGAATTCGTCGCACACGCGTCCATGCCCAGGAATGACCAAGGTGCCGCCTTCCTCTTCGTGTTCGTAGACAGTCCGGTCGAGAATGTGATTGAGCGCCGCGATCTCCCCCTGCACGCTGCCGCCGTTCTTGATATCGATGAACGGATACTGAGTGGTGGTGAAGATATCGCCGGTCACGATAACATCCGAGCGGCGGAAATGCACGATGCTGTCGCCATCGGTGATCGCGTAGGGTTCCCAGAATCCCTCGATCGCTTCTCCGTTGTAGAATTTTCTCCGGCGAGCCTGCAGGAACGTATCGGTGGGCCATGCTTCCGACGGCGTCGGGGCCACTTGTCCCGGTGGGCGCGCTCATGCGATCTTGAACGTTCTGTTGCGCGATAATCGTCGCGCCCATGCCCACGTAGGGATTCGTGCCCGAAAAGAACGAACCGGGCAGGCTGGGGTCCATGCCGGCCGCGTGGAGCTTCACATTTCCGCCGGTGTGATCGGAGTGGAAGCTGGTGTTGAAGATGAACTGAATCGGCTTGGTTCCGATCAGACTCGCGGATCGCCGCGATCACTTTATCGGCTAGCTGCCCGCTGCCGGTATCGACCAAGAACGCGCCTTGTTCGCCGGTCTGGAGCGCGATGTTGCCGCCATCGCCGATCAGCAGGTAGATGTTGCCCTGCACGTGCATCACATGGATCTGACCGTCATGCGGAGTAGGATCGGGCGCCTTGCTCGAGTGCTCGGGACCCTTCGAAGGAACTAACTCAGCCTGAACAATGGCATCCGCCGCGGCGGCATTGGTATTCTTGAGCTTCGCCACATATTCCGGGTACATCGTCTCCGCGCCGCCTAAGGGCCGCCATCAGCGGCACTTTGAAGTTATTGGAAAATTCGCGGAGATAAGGGTGCTGGCCCCAAGCCCAGAACGGGATCTTGTCGTCCGGCCGGCCGATGACCTGTTCGCCATCGTCGCAGGCGTATAACCACGCATCCGGGTCCCGGTTGGAACGAAGCATCTCAGCGGATCGAATGAAGGGCTGGTCCAGGTAAACCGGATCAGTCAGGACGGAGACGAACGTGATGCGATCGCCGTGCCGGATATAATGCTCCACCACGGTGGTCTCATCGCTCTGGACCATCCCGTTGCGCTTGATCCAGGCCCGCTTCAAGTGCGTGGTATAGACGGTCAGGACGGTGCCCTCGTACTTGCCGGTGGAGAAACCCATCCAGGTATGCTGCGCCCAGGCCGGAGGATGCGGGCGTCCATCCATCCAGATGGTCCGGTTGCCTTCGGTGATCTGGCCGTACATCTTGATGTCGATGAGTTGCTGGGTGTGCGGATCGCGTTCCTCCCAAAACCGGAAATTTCCGCCGCCGAACAGCAGGAATTCGGGAGTGTAGGCGGCGCACTGCTGCTGCCGGATCGTGAAAGCGTGAAGGATCCCAGGCCAGCGCGTACAAACGGCCGCCCTCATTGATCGGGACTCCGTTATACTCGACCAGATTCCCGCCGGCCGTACGCCCCAGTTCCTGATGAAAGATGTCGAACCAAGATCCGGAGATGTCGAGGCCGGAGGACTGTGGGGCGGGACCCTGGCCGAATACCGCGACGCTCCCGAGCGTCCCGGCGAGCAATACCATGGCGGCGTGGATGGTTTTCATGTCAACTCCTAATCCTGAATCTAATACTTGCTGGCGGTCTTGACCGGGCTATTTTTCAAGCTCGAATACATAGCCTCGACAAACATATTTGTGGTCCACGGCCCGGAAGTCGCGCCAAAACGATTATCGTAATCCGCGGTGAGTCTGGCGGCCTGCACTTGCTCCAGCGTGGCGCCCTTATTGATCATGGCTTGCACGCGATCGCGAAAGATTGCGAGCATGTCGCGGTATTCGGATACTTCGTACTCGTCGCACACTCGCCCGCTTCCCGGAATGATCAAGGTGCCGCCTTCCCCTAAATGTTCATAAATCGTTTTATCCAGGATGTTGTTCAGAGCCGCGATTTCCCCTTGCAGGCTGCCTCCGTTCTTTACGTCGATGAACGGATATTGGGTGGTAGAGAAAATATCGCCGGTCGCGATCACGTCCGAGCGGCGGAAATGCACGATGCTGTCGCCGTCGGTGCTGGCGTTCGGCTCCCAAAATCCCTCGATTCCTTCGCCGTTATAGAACTTTCTCCTGCGGCCCTGCAGGAACGTGTCGGTGGGCCATGCTTCGGACGGCGTCGGGGCTACCTGGCCGGTGGGCGCGCTCCATGCGATCTCTGAACGTTCTGATGGGCGATGATAGTGGCGCCAAACTCGCTGGGTCGCCGCGGAAAAGAACGAACCGGGCAAGCTGGGATCCGTACCGGCCGCATGGATCTTCACATTTCCGCCGGTATGATCGGGGTGGAAGCTGGTGTTGAAGACAAACTGAATCGGTTTGGTGCCGATGAGCTTGCGGATTTCGGCAATTACTTTGTCAGTCAGCTGGCCGGCGCCGGTATCCACTAGGAATGCGCCCTGGTCGCCGGTTTGGAGCACGATATTTCCGCCGTCACCCACCAGCATGTACACACTGCCTTGCACCGGCAGCACGTGGATTTCGCCGTCGTGCGGATTGGGGTCCACCGCGCGGCTGCTGTGCTGGGGACCATCGGAAGGAAGCAACTCCTTCTCTGCGGCTGCTTCGGCGGCGGCAGGGTCCTTCAACTTCGCCAGAAATTCGGGGTACATGGTTTGGGGACCTCCGAGAGCCGCCAGCAGCGGAACGTTGCGCTTTTCGGAGTACTCGCGCAGGTAGGGATTCTGCCCGAACAAATAATTCGGAATTACAGTGGGATTGTCGGCTCGGGCAATCACTTGCTCGCCGTCGTCGCAGGCGTATAGCCAGGCATCGGGATCTCGAGGGCTGCGCAGCATGTCGGTGGCGCGGATCATGGGCTCGGCCAGAAATACGGGATCGTTCACGACGGTGACGTAAGTGATGCGGTCGCCGTGCTTAATAAAATGCTCGATTACCGTGGATTCGTCGCTGATTGCCTCGCCGTTGGAACGGATCCAGTTTCGTTTAATGTGGGTGGTATAAACGGTCAGGACGGTTCCCTCGTATTTGCCCGTGGAGAAACCCAGGAAGGTATGTTTTGCGTAAGGCGGCGGATGCGGGCGGCCGTCCATCCAGACGGTGCGCGTGCCTTCGGTGATCTGCCCGTAGATCTTAATATCGATAAGCTGCTGCGTATAAGGATCGCGCTCTTCCCAGAAGCGCGTGTTGCCGCCCCCGTGCAGCAGGCGCGTCGGATCATATTGGGCGCATTGCTGCTGCCGCAGGGTCATCCGGGAAGAGTCCCACGTCAGCGCGTACAGACGGCCGGCTTCGCTGAGCGGGATTCCACCGTACTCGACCAGCATGACGAATGCGTTGGACTCGCCGATATTTCCGCCGGTAAACCAATCCCCGGAAATGTCGATGCCCGACGACTGCGCAGGCCGCTGGCCAAAAGCAAAGGCGCTGGCAAGCAGGGCCGCGAGCAGCATGGCTGCCGGGCGGTAAGTTTTCATCGGGGCCTCCTGGACTATCCCTAAAATGATACTAACGTTGCGGGTCCTGTGCAGAGCCGCATGCTCCGCCGTGTGGTATTCTGCGGCTTGCCGCGAGCAACTCCGCGGCCTGCAACTTGAACGCCCCATCGCAACAACCGTCCAAGCTCGGCGCCGTGTTCCGCGTCTCCATCGGAAATTTCCTGGAGATGTACGACTTCATGGTGTTCGGCTACTACGCCACGGGCATCGCCCGGACTTTCTTTCCCAGAAGTAGCGAGTATGCCGCACTCATGTTGTCGTTTGCGACCTTCGGTTCGGGCTACCTGATGCGCCCTCTGGGAGCTATTCTGCTAGGCGCATATCTGGATCGCCGGGGTCGACGGGCGGGTCTGCTTCTTACGCTGAGCTTGATGGCGGTCGGAACCCTGACCATCGGTTGCATGCCCGGATATGAAACGCTGGGGCTGCTGGCGCCGTTGATCGTGGTTGCGGGCCGGCTGGTGCAGGGCTTTTCGGCTGGGGTTGAGATCGGAGGCGTCAGCGTATATCTGGCCGAGATCGCCACGCCGGGCCACAAAGGCTTCTACGTGAGCTGGCAATCCGCGAGCCAGCAGATCGCTGTTATCTTTGCCGCTCTGTTTGGCTTGATTCTGGCGAACCTGCTGCCGCCCGACCAGATGCTCGGATGGGGCTGGCGTATTCCGCTCCTGGTCGGCTCGATGCTCATTCCGTTTGTATTCCTGCTCCGGCGCTCGCTGGTGGAAACCGGGGAATTTCTGGCGCGCCGGCATCGGCCGGACACCGCCGAAATCTGGCGAACCGTGGCGGCGAACTGGCGCTTAGTCGTGCTCGGAATGATGCTCAGCACGACTACCACGGTTACCTTCTACCTGATCACCGCCTACACCCCGACTTTCGGAAGCACCGTGCTGCATTTGTCGAGCGCGGACAGCATGGTCGTTACTCTATGCGTCGGCCTGCTCAATTTTATTTGCCTGCCGGTTTCGGGCGCCTTGTCCGACCGGTTTGGCCGCCGTCCGCTGCTGCTGCTCTTCTCCATGTGTGCGCTGCTCACGGCCTATCCGGCTTTGATGTGGCTGGTCTCGCGCGCCATCTTTCTTACGGCTGCTGGCGGTGGAGCTATGGTTCTCCATCATCTTCGGCGGCTACAACGGCGCGATGGTGGTGTTCCTCACTGAAATCATGCCGGTGCATGTTCGCACTTCCGGCTTCTCGCTAGCCTATAGCCTCGCAACGGGCATCTTTGGAGGATTTACGCCGGCGGTGTCTACTTACTTAATCCACCGTACGGGGAATCCGGCGATGCCCGGCGTGTGGCTTGCGATGGCTGGAGCGATGGGTTTATGCGCGACGGCTCTGCTGAAGACGCCGAAACAAGCGCTGGAGAACGTGGAATCGGTCAGGCAGACGGTGGCTTAACGCCTCCGGCGCGCGATCGTTCGGATGCGTAGCGGACCAGGGCTGCGAAGCGATACAGGCCATGCACAAACTTTCCATAGGGCATGGTGAGAAACAGAGCCAGAACGAATCCCAGATGGATCAGCAACAGCGCCCCCATGGCTACCGTTTGCCGCAAGGCGAGCAGCATCAGGCCGGTTACGCTGGTCAGGAATAATAGCGCGAGAAAAGATACATCCATGCCGTCCTGTTTGGAATCGGCGATGGCGGGGTCGCGCTGCTGTTTGAGCCAGTAGAGGCCCGCCGGTCCGATCAGCAGCCCGATGCCGCCTAACGTTCCGAGCACGACTGGGACGCTGAAATAGTCATACGGCGCCAGCCATCCGAATCCGTAATGATAGACCGCGGCGACGCTCGTGGCGGCGAAGCATAAAAAGAACCCATAAAACGTGAGGTGGTGGAACCAGCGGCGCATTTGCGAATCAGTGTTGCGAGGATAAGTGCATCCAGAGCCGCCATTATCGAGGTACTTCAGAAGCACGACATCGTGCAGCGCATGGGCGAACTCCGGCGCGGCCGCATGCGTAGAAGAGGCGGCCCCCTCCTTCCAAAAACGAATCACTCCGATGAGCAGCGCTAGGACGACGAATAAAGCCACCGCACCAAATAACCCCGCCATCACCGCGTGGGGAACGACGCGATAGAAATCTCCGACCACCCGATCCGCACCGGGCACCATCAAGGCGGCGCCGACCGCCAGAATGACGCACACCAGGACAATCGTGGCCACTACCGATTCATTGCGGCCAAACGCCTTGGCGAACCTTACCGGCCAAGCGTAGCGTCGATAGGATTGCAGGCGAGCCTCGGCCAGGGTTCTCGGCACATTGACCGCGAACTCGTGCGGCGGAGCATATTGGCACGCGTAATAGCATTCTGCGCACTGATGGCATAGATTCGCAAGATAGCTCACGTCGGCTTCCGTGAAGCTGGTTCGCAGCTCCATGGCAGGAAACACGGCGCAGTAGCCCTCGCAATAGCGGCACGCGTTGCAGATGCCCAGGATGCGCGCAGCTTCTTGGGTCGGATCAGCGAACGGCATGCGCTGCTTCCTTCCCCGCGATTCGTCCGAACACCGTGCCGATCGTCATCCCGATTCCAGCCAGATAGCCTTTACCGAGGATGTTGCCAGCCATGATCTCGCCCGCTGCGAAAATGTTCGAGCACGGCTCGCCGCTTTTCAGCATGACTCGCATTTTTTCATTCACTTTCAATCCTAAATAAGTGAACGTGATGCCAGGCCGTAAAGGATAGCCGAAGAAAGGCGGATGGTCGATGGCTTGCGCCCAGTGCGACTTCGGAGGCTGCAAGCCCTCCGTCCGGCAATCGTCTAGGATCGTGTGGTCGAAGGTACCCGGCCGCACTGCTTCATTGAATTGCTTCACCGTGCATTCCACTCGTTCGGCCGGTAAGCCGAGCCTAGTCGCAAGCTCGGCAACGCTCCGCGCTTCGATCGGAGGAAATACGGAAGGCATGAACCGCCCCACGACCTTCGAATCGATGATCGAATAGGCCATCTGCCCGGGCTGCTGCGCTACCAGCCGCCCCCATATCGCATAACGCTTCGGCCACAGATCTTCGCCCTCATCGTAAAAGCGCTCGCCGTGCTGGTTTACGACGATGCCGAGCGGGACGCAATCGAGGCGCGTAACGATACCGCCATCGAACTTCGGCGCGCGCCCGTCGATCGCGACGGCGTGGCATTGCGTTGGGTCTCCGACCGGTTCGGCTCCTTGATCGAGCATCAGCCGCAGTAGCTTGCCTTTGTTATAGGGCGTGCCGCGAATGAGAAAGTTCTCGGCGGCCTCTCCCCAGACCTCTTTCAGCCACTCCAGATTTGATTCGAAGCCTCCCGAGGCAACTACTAATGACTGCGCTTGAAACTGCGCAGGCGCGCCCTCTAAAAGCACCGTTCCACTCTCGAATCTTCCTCGCGCAATCTTCAAATCCGTCACTTCCGCGTTATAGAGAATTCGGATGCCGAGCCTCGCCGCCGCCGCGTAGTAAGCGTTGAGCAGCGCCTTGCCGCCGCCCAGAAAAAACGCATTCGTTCGGCCCAGATGCAGCGTGCCGCCGAGCGAGTGTTGAAATCGGACGCCGTGGCGTTTCATCCAGCCCGCGCTTTCCTCCGAACCGCGGATGGCCATACGCGCGAGCTGTTCGTTGGTTTGCCCGCCGGTTACGCGCAGCAGATCGGCGAAGTATTCGTCTTCTGGATACTTTTCGGTGAGAACCTCAGTCGGTGCGTCGTGCAGACACCGCATGTTGCGAGTATGCCGGCTGTTTCCGCCGCGAAAATCCTGGGGCGCGCTCTCCAAAACCACGACTCTGGCGCCCGATTCGGCCGCGCTTAGGGCCGCGCACAGCGCTGCATTGCCGCCACCAACCACGGCGACATCGACTGCCGGAATTATACTCGCCAATTTAGAGATTACGACAGCTCAGCGCCCAGTGCGGAAGATCTTCGCGATGGGATCGAAGAACTGATCCACAACGCGCTCCTTCAGCGGGATGATTCCGTTGTCCGTGATGGTGATGTTCTCGGGGCAAACCTTGGTGCAGCACTTGGTGATGTTGCAGTAGCCGATTCCTTGCTTGGAGCGCAGATCTGGGATTCGATTGTCGCTGTCGATCGGGTTCATCTCAAGGTTCGCGGTGTAGATCAAAAATCGCGGGCCGATGAATTCATCGTATTTATGGTGGTCCCGCAGCACGTGGCAAACGTCCTGGCAAAGGAAACACTCGATGCACTTGCGAAACTCTTGGGAGCGGTCGACGTCCTCCTGCAGCATGCGCCAGGAGCCGTCGGGAGCGTCCGGCTTGCGTGGCTTGAATTTCCGGATGCCGGTCTTGACGCGATAATTCCAGGAAACATCCGTCACCAGATCCTTGATGAGCGGGAAAGTCTTCATGGGTTGAATCGTGACCGGCTGGTCGAGCGGCAGCGTGTTCAAGCGCGTCATGCACATCAGCTTCGGCATGCCGTTGATCTCGGCGGAACACGAACCGCACTTGCCGGCCTTACAGTTCCAGCGTACGGCGAGATCGTTGGCTTGCGCGGCCTGGATATTATGGACCGCGTCGAGCACCACCATGCCCTCCGACACCTCGGTGGCGTAGTCCTGATACTTGCCGCCCGAGCGGTCGCCACGCCAGATCCGAAACGTTGCCGTACTCATTTCATCTCCTCGATGATTTGCTTCTGCTCTTGCGTCTGCGGCGAAAGCGGATCGCGCTCCACGCGCATTTCGCCGTCGCGGCCCTTGCTAATGGCGAAGTTGAACGTCCCGAAGGTCGCGTCCTTTTCCGGATAATCGTCGCGGAAGTGCGCGCCGCGGCTTTCCTTGCGCTCCAGACCAGCGCGCGCGATTGCTTCCGACACGGTCAGCAAATGCTCCAGATCCATGGCGGTGTGCCAGCCCGGATTATACTCGCGATTGCCTCCCACAGCGACGTGTTTCGCCCGCTCCTTCAGCTTCATGATGCCCGCGAGCGCCTGTTCCATTTCGTCTTGACGGCGGACGATGCCGACCAGGTTCTGCATCATATCCTGCAGATCGTGCTGCACCTGATAGGGGCTTTCGCCGCTGCGCTCAAAGGGCTCGAGCGACCGCCGCGCGGCATCATTGACCTGCGCCATGTCGATCGACCCGGCCTCGTGCTCCTTCGCGAATTTTGCCGCAAACTCTCCAGCGCGCTTGCCGAACACCAACAGGTCGGAGAGGGAATTGCCGCCCAGACGATTCGCTCCGTGCAGACCCGCACCGCATTCACCGGCCGCGAACAAACCGGCTACGTCCGACATCTGCGTCTCGGGATCGACGCGCACGCCGCCCATCATGTAATGCGTAGTTGGGCCAATCTCCATCGGTTCCATGGTGATGTCGATGTCGGCGAGTTGCTTGAACTGGTGATACATGCTCGGGAGCTTTTTCTTGATGTGCTCGGCCGCGTTGGGAAGCTTTTCTTTGATCCAGGCGATGTCGAGAAAGACGCCGCCGTGCGGGCTACCGCGGCCTTCTTTGACTTCGCGATTGATGCAGCGGGCCACATGATCGCGCGTCAACAGCTCGGGCGGACGGCGAGCATTCTTGTCGCCCTGCGTGTAGCGCCAGCCTTCTTCCGGAGTGTCGGCGGTCTGGCTCTTGTAGTTGGCCGGAATGTCGTCGAACATGAACCGCTTGCCCAGGCTGTTCTTCAGCACGCCGCCTTCACCGCGCACGCCTTCCGTGACCAGGATGCCGCGCACGCTGGGCGGCCAGATCATTCCTGTGGGATGAAACTGCACGAACTCCATGCACTCAAGCGTCGCGCCGGCTTCATAGGCCATGGCATGGCCGTCGCCGGTGTACTCCCAACTGTTGCTCGTGATCTTATAGGCGCGCCCGATTCCGCCCGTCGCAAGCACCACCGTCTTGGCGTGGAACAACTTGAAGCGGCCCTTCTCACGTTCGTACCCGAACGCGCCCACCACGCGTCCGCCGTTGGTCAGCAGCGTGAGCATGGTGGTCTCCATCTGGAAGTCGATGCCCTGATGGATGCCGTGATCCTGCAAGGTGCGGATCATTTCGAGGCCAGTGCGATCGCCCACGTGCGCCAGCCGCGGATAACGGTGTCCGCCGAAATTGCGCTGCAGGATGCGGCCGTCCTTAGTGCGATCGAACAGCGCGCCCCAGGCTTCCAGTTCGTGCACACGCGCGGGCGCTTCCTTGGCGTGCAGCTCGGCCATGCGCGGATGATTCAGGTATTGGCCGCCTCGCATCGTGTCGGCGAAATGGACGCGCCAGTTGTCGCGGTCGTCCACGTGGCCCATCGCGGCCGCCATCCCGCCTTCGGCCATCACGGTGTGGGCCTTGCCGAGCAGCGATTTGCTTACGACCCCGACCTTGACGCCCGCAGCCGATGCCTCAATCGCCGCGCGCAGCCCGGCGCCGCCCGCACCCACGATCAACACATCGTATTCGAGGGTTTGATACTCCGCCATCAGAACAATCTCCAATCCGTCCAGATGTGCATGGCGCACATCCTTACGTACAGATCGGAGAAGCCTACCCAGAAGAGACTCATCCAGGCGAACAGCATGTGCCGCCGGTTGAGACAGGTGACGCAGTCCCAGGCCTTTTTGCGCCCCGGATGCTTAGAGAACTGATCGAACAGGCCGCCGACCAGGTGCCGCAGCGAATGGCAGCCCAGCGTGTAGCTGCCGAGCAGAATCACGTTCACCAGCAATACCAGGGTCCCCACGCCGACTCCGAAACCGTTCGGGAACTGCGTCGCCTTATAAACGTCGTAGGCCAGCAGCAGCAGGAAGACCAGCGCCAGATACATGAAGTAGCGATGGATGTTTTGGAGGATCAGCGGGAAGTAGCGTTCGCCCAGATAGCTTTTGCGAGGCTCGCCGACGGTGCAATTGGGCGGGTCAGCCCAGAAGGCTTTGTAGTATGCGCCGCGATAGTAGTAACAGGTCAGGCGAAAGCCGCCGGGCGCCCAGAGAATGAGCATCGCCCCGGTGACGAAGCTCGGCAGCCAGGCCGGCATCGTGCCGAACCAGGCTCCTTCGCCGGGTTGGCCGAATAGCAAGGGCGCGTACATGGGCGATAAATAGGGGTCGGAGAAGTAGTGCTTGCCCTGCAATCCCGCCCAGGTCGAGTAGACCACGAAGGCGCCCAGGCCCAAGAACGTAAGAAGGGGATAAACCCACCAGGCATCTCGGCGCGCGGTCTTGCCGAAGCCGCCGCCCTGTATAGGAACATCGAAGCTAGACATGGTTCGGAATCGTCAGACTAGCGAAAAAGTCCTAGCGGCGTCAAGCGGATAGCCGGGTATACCATGGTAAGAAAGAGTGTCACAGCCCAAAAAGTTCGATTCCAAGAAGGGCGTGCGAAGGCTGGCGCGAGAGCGCGTCGGTACGGTGCCGGCCCCACGCGTCATTGAACCGAAGCCCCGTCGGAAGAAGCCGAAGCATAAGAAGCCCCCAGAGGCGGAATCAATCGATGCCTGATCCCGAATTACTACCCGAGTCCGAATTGCTACCCGAACCCGAACTCGAATCTGAGCGGCAGAAATCGGGTCCGAAATTCTGGGTGGCGATGACCTGCTATGCAGCCATAGCTCTGCTGGCGTGGTCCACTCTGGACGGAAACTTTCGTTTAGTGGTCTGGATAATCCTCGGCGGTCTAGCAGTAAAGACTTATCTCGCCAAGCTTCAAAAACCCTAGTCCCTCAAGCCAATACTCAACCGGCCGATAAAGGAAGAAGAAGCAATAGCCGGTTCACGTTTCATTTTGGAACGCGCGTGCCAATTTGGAATGCTCAGCATGGCACATTCGTTCCAGAACGAGATTGCGATCGGCGAGTAGGACCTTAGTACCTGCGATGTGTCGCGCTTGTCTCTGCCAGCCCAAGGGGGAGCCATCTTATTGAGCGTCGGCAACTACCGGGGACTTCTCTAAACAGAACTCCTCATTCCGAGCGAGCTCTTCTCCCTTAGTCCTCCTCTGGCGACCGGCTTGCACCTATAAGGGCGTTGGCCGAGGCAGGCCGCCAAGAAATCAGAAATTTCATGAGGGGAACTTCGATGAAGACTAAGAACGCTCCGAGCAGCCAAGCGAACAGGACCGCCAAGCGCGACCGCATCGTGCTGGAACATCTCCCGCTGGTGAAAGCCATCGCGGTGCGAGTGCACGAGAATCTGCCGGTGCACGTGGACCTGGACGATCTGGTGCATGCCGGCGTGCTCGGTCTGTTCGACGCCGCGAGCAAGTTCAACCCGGAAAAGCAAGTGGCTTTTTCGAGCTACGCCAAGCATCGCATCAAAGGCGCGATTCTCGACAGTCTTCGCCAGCTGGATTGGGCCTCGCGCGATTTGCGCCGCCGGCATAAACAAGTGGAAGCGGCCACGCGCGAACTTTCGGCCACCTTGCAGCGTACGCCGACCGAAGCCGAGATAGCCCAGAAGCTGGGTCTGGAAGTCGAACGCTGGCGGCAAATGATGGTGGACCTTCGCAGCGTCGGGCTGATTTCAGCCTCTACGCGGCTCCTGAACATGACGATCTGCCCGCACCGGATTTTCCGAGCAAGCCCGAAACGCAGCCCGATAACATGTGCTCGCGTGAGCAAATGCGTTCAGTCCTGAGCGTCGCGATGAAGACCCTTCCGGAACGTTACCAGAAAGTTGTGTTCCTGTATTACACCAACGAGATGACCATGAAAGAGATCGGCGGCATCCTGGGCATCAACGAAAGCCGCGTGTCGCAGATCCATAAGTCGGCGCTCGAAAAGATGCAAGTGGTCTTGCAGGCCAACGGGATTGACTCCGTTCACGCGTTCTGACGGTTCGCTCCCGACGATCTGCCGCCGTGCCAGGCTTTCAGCCCGACGAGAAATAGAACCTGTAAGCCGGTGATTCCGTTGGCCAGCATTAATGGCCCGGACATTTGCAGGAATCCGTAAACAAACCACAGCCCAACACCCGCACCAAAAAGCGTCAGCGTCGCCCAGGAAAGTCCCTCTCCACCGGCCCGCCACGTTCGGATCACCTGGGGCGCAAAAGCTACCGTCGTAAGGACACCGGCCCAGAATCCAATCGCCTCATGGTAGGGGGACAGCCAGTTTGCTAAAACAAATGCAACCATATTTGTATCATCGCAAAAAGGTTCGACTTCACCAGTCACCGCCGCTTGCTTTTGACCACAATCGGCGTGCCTGCAAAACCGAACCGCTTCCTCAGCTGATTGATCAGGAACCGCTCGGTCGAGAAATGCATGGGCTTTGCCTTGTCGGTGAACGCAATAAACGTCGGCGGCCGCACCGACGCCTGGGTCATGTACCGAACCTTGATGTCCCGATCGAAATCGAGCAACTCCACGAAGCGGTTTAGTTCCCCCGTGGTCACGCGCTTCGAAGCTGACTCATAGGCCTCCCGAATCATCCCGAACAGGCGGTTCACGCCTGCCCCCGTCCTGGCCGAGACAAAAGCGATCTGGGCGTAGTCCAAAAATTTAAGCTCGTCGCGCACGGTCTCAGTAAATGCACGTTTGCTCTTTTCCGAACTCACGTCCCACTTGTTGACGCAAAGAATCAGTGCGCGCCCTTCTTCGTGAGCGTAGCCGGCGATGGTTGCATCCAGGCCGACCATGCCTTCGCTGGCGTCGAGGACGACCACTGCGACGTTCGCCATGCGCAGGTGGCGGCGCGCCATCACGACGCTTAGCTTTTCCGCCATCTCCTTGGTTTTCCCTTTACGGCGAATTCCGGCCGTATCGACGAATACAAATTCGGTTCCCTGGTGCCAGACGGTTTCATCCACGGCATCCCGCGTTGTGCCGGCCACTGGAGAAACGATCGCGCGTTCCTGGCCAACCAGCGCGTTTAACAACGTCGATTTTCCAACGTTCGGCCTCCCGATGATAGCCACTTTGATCGCACGCTCTTCAGCGGCTGGGGCTTCCACCTCTTTAACCGTCGCGAATCCCTGCGTCACGTGATCGAGCAGTTCGTCCAAACCCAGCTTATGTTCGGACGAAATGGGGAACAGATCCGGGAAGCCGAGCTCGTGAAACTCCGGCGCCAGGCTCTCTCGCGCCGTGCTGTCGATCTTGTTCACCGCCAGCGCCACGGGCTTGCCAAGCTTACGCAGCATCGTCGCCAAGTCCCGATCGGCGCCCGTGATCTCGGTGCGTCCGTCAATCAAATAGATAATGTGCGCGGCACGATCCAAGGCCACGCGTGCCTGCTTCAAAATCTCGCTCGGGATCATTTCGGCGTCATTGGGAATGATGCCGCCGGTGTCGATCAGCTCAAATGGCCTGCCCAGGTACGACGTGGCGCCGTGGATGCGGTCCCGCGTGATGCCGGGTTCGTTCCCCACAATGGACCGCCGCTGACCCAGGATCGCATTGAAAAGAGTAGACTTGCCGACATTGGGCCGCCCCACTATGACGACTATGGGCGGTCCTTTCGAGGCCGAATCCTGTGTTCGTGCGACCATAGAATTTACAGATGCAACCTGAAGTGCTGAGTCACCCTATCGATCATAGCGAAGCGCGGGCGCATAACCGCTTGATCCGCAATATCGCTATCATCGCGCACGTCGATCACGGCAAGACCACGCTGGTGGACGCCATGCTCAAACAGAGCGGCATTTTCCGCGAAAACGAAGCCGTGGCCGATCGCGTGATGGACTCCAACGAGCTTGAGCGCGAGCGCGGTATCACCATCCTCGCAAAGACTACTGGAGTGCGCTATCACGGCGTCAAGATCAACATCGTCGACACGCCCGGCCACAGCGATTTCGGCGGCGAGGTGGAGCGCGCGCTCATGATGGTGGATGGCGTCATGCTGCTGGTGGACGCGAGCGAAGGGCCGCTGCCGCAGACCCGCTACGTCTTAAGCAAAGCGCTGGAAGCCGAGCTGCCGCCCATCCTGGTGATCAATAAGATCGATCGGCCGGACGCGCGCATCCAGGAAGTGCTGAACGAGGTCTATGACCTGTTCATCGATCTGGATGCGACCGAGGACCAGCTCGATTTCCCGGTGATCTACACCAATGCGAAAGCCGGAATCGCGAAGCTGGTGCCGGAGGACGATTCCGCCGATCTGCGCCCGTTGTTCGAAGCGATTCTGAAGCACATCCCTGCGCCGGCCGGAAACCCGGAATCGATACTGCAGTTGCTCGTCGCCAATCTCGATTACAGCGATTACTTAGGGCGCTTGGCCATCGGGCGCATGTTTGCTGGTGTCTTGCGGTACGGCGATGAAGTGGCCATCTCCAAGCTGGATGGGTCACTACAGAAGACGCGCATCACCAAGCTGTATTCTTTCGAAGGCCTGAAACGCGTCGACGAGACCATCGGTCTGCCCGGGGACATTCTCGCGATCGCCGGGGTCGAAGGGATCACGATCGGCGAGACCATCACCAGCGCGGAAGATCCCAAGCCGCTCTCGCACATCCCGATCGACGAGCCGACCATCGCGATGACGTTTACGATCAATACGTCGCCGTTCTCCGGGCGCGAAGGTCAGTACGTGACTTCGCGCAATTTGCGCGATCGCTTGGACAAAGAGTTGCTCACCAACGTTTCGATCCGCGTCGAAGAGGCCGGCGGACCTGATGCGTTCAAAGTAATGGGCCGCGGCGAGCTACAGCTTGCGATCCTGATCGAGATGATGCGCCGGGAAGGCTTCGAGTTGATGGTGGGCAAGCCTGAGATCCTAACTCGGAACCTCGACGGCAAACTGCACGAGCCCCTCGAGCTGCTGGTGATCGATTGTCCGGAATCGTTCGTCGGCGTCGTCATCGAGAAGCTGGGCGGCCGCAAAGGCAAGATGACCAAGATGGTCAATCACGGCTCCGGGCGCGTGCGGCTCGAGTTTCACGTCCCGTCGCGGGGCTTGATCGGCCTGCGCAGCGAAATGCTAACGGATACGCGCGGCACCGCGATCATGAATTCCCTCTTCCACGGCTACATCGAATGGCAGGGCGACATCCCGACGCGTCCCACGGGATCTCTAGTGGCCGACCGTCCAGGCAAAGCCACCAGCTACGCTATTTTTAATCTGCAGGAGCGGGGCGAGATTTTCATAACGCCAGGAACCGAGATCTACGAGGGAATGATCGTCGGGGAGAACGCGCGCGATGCGGACCTCACCGTCAACATCGTGAAAGAAAAAAAGCTGACCAACATGCGCGCCTCGACCTCCGATGAAGCCATCCGCCTGGTCCCACCGCGCATTCTGAATCTGGAGCAGGCCATTGAATTCATCCGCGACGACGAGTTCGTGGAAGTCACGCCCCAGTCGATTCGCCTCCGCAAGAAGATTCTCAAAGCGAATCAGCGCTAGCGAGCCGGCCGGTCTCAGCTTAGTTTCGCGCCTAGTAGCTCATTCACCGCTGCCGGATTGGCTTGGCCTTTACTGGCCTTCATGACCTGCCCTACTAGGTAGCCCAGCACCGCGGTCTTACCGGCCTTGTATTGCTCCACCTGCTTGGGACTGTTGGCGATCACTTCATCGATGATTTTCGCGAGCGCGCCGGTGTCGCTGATTTGCCGCAGTCCCTCGCGCTCGATGATTTCCTCCGGCGATTGGCCCGTGTCATACATCTTGACGAAAATATCTTTGGCCATCTTGCCGCTGATCTCGCCCTCGTTTATCTTGCGAACCAGCGCGCCGGTCGCTTGCGGCGCGATCTTGTCGAAGCCATCGGACAGCGCCATAAGGTCGCCAGTTACCCAGTTGGCAGTCCCGGCGGGATCGCCTGAAACCTTGGCTGCGGCTTCAAAATATTCGCTGACGCGCGGCGAGGCGGTGAGAACCTGCACCTGATAATTGCTGAGGCCCATCTGCAAGAATTCCGCCCGTCTCTCCGATGGAAGCTTCGGCATCGACGACCGGATTTGCGCCAGCCACGCATCGCTCACTCGCAACGGGACCAGATCCGGTTCCGGGAAATAGCGATAGTCGTGCGCGTGCTCCTTGCTGCGCATCCCCTCGGTCTCGTCGGTGGCCGCGTTATACAGCCGCGTCTCTTGCTCCACTCTGCCGCCGCTTTCGAGCACCGCCACCTGCCGCGCGATTTCGTAATCCAGCGCCATCTTCGCGAAGCGGAACGAATTCAGGTTCTTCACCTCGGCCTTGGTTCCGAACTTTTCCGCGCCACGCAGCCGCACCGAAACGTTAGCATCGCACCGCAGTTGCCCCTTTTCCATATCGCACTCCGAGACGCCCACATATTGCAGGATAAGTTTTAGCTCGGTCAAAAACGCGTGCGCCTCTTCGGACGTCCGCAGATCAGGCTCGCTGACGACCTCAATCAACGGCGTGCCGCTGCGGTTCAGATCGACATAGGTATAACGGGCGGAATCCTTGAAGCCGTCGTGAATACTCTTGCCCGCGTCATCCTCCAGGTGAATGCGCGTTAGACCAATACGCTTCTTGGTACCATCCGTGGAAATCTCCACCCAGCCGTGCTCGGCCAGCGGCTGATCGTACTGCGAGATTTGATAACCTTTGGGCAGGTCCGGATAGAAATAGTTCTTACGAGCAAAGCGCGAGGATGGATTCACGCGGCAGTTCGTCGCCAGCGCGGCCTGAATAGCCATTTCGACGACTTTGCGGTTGAGAACCGGCAGTGCCCCGGGGAGTCCTAGGCAGACGGGGCAGACATTGCTATTGGGCGGCGCGGCAAAGCTGGTCGGACAGCCGCAGAAGATTTTTGTGCGCGTGTTAAGTTGTACGTGGACTTCTAAACCGATTACCGGCTCGTATTTGGAGATTTCTTCCGGCGTAGCAAGAATTGTCGTGCCCGAGGCCATTCTTCATTATAGGGAGCCCATCGCGGCTGTAAACTTTTGGCCTGCGCTGACGTTTAATTAGAAGTGAAGCTAATGAACAAGCTAGCGTTTTACGCGGGCGCTCTCGCCTTGCTCCTCGCGGCTTTCCCCGTTGCTTCCTCAACGAAAAAGTCAGCGGAGGCCGACGAAGCCAGACGTCAAGCCAAGCTTTTCCAAAAAAAGCTCACCAAAGACGAGCAGATCCTGCACGCGCTCGATCGGCTGACCTTCGGTCCTCGGCCCGGCGATATCGAACACGTCAAGAAAATCGGTCTGAAGAAGTGGCTCGACTTGCAGCTTCATCCCGAGCGAATCCCGGAAAATTCTGACCTCGAAGCCAAGCTCCAGCCGCTCGAATCGCTGCGCATGACGCCGATGGAGGCCGTGCAACATTATCCTCCGCCGCAGCTCCTGCGCGCGATCGCCGCAGGCCGCCAGCCTATGCCGGAAGATCCCGTGCTGCGCGCCACGGTGGAGCGATTCATGGTGCGTTTGAAAGTCAGAAAGGACGGCGCAGCCGCGGGACAAGCTGCTGGTGCGGCAACGGTGGCAGCCGACCCGGACGCCGATATGGAACCCGCCCGGCCCCTCAGCGAGGTTCTAGCTCCAGGAGAACTGCGGACGCTTCGCACCGGAACGCAGGATCAAAAGCGGGACCTGCTTGAGTCGCTGCCTCCGGAAAAAATGGAGGACATGCTGATCGCACTCCCTCGTCAGCTACGGCAGCAGCTTTTTGCGGTCGCGCCCACCAGCGTTCGGCGCGAGATTTTGCTGCTGAATGCGCCGCAGCAAGTGGTTGCCTACGATCTTCTTTCTTCGAAACTGATGCGCGCGGTTGAAAGTAATCGCCAGCTTGCCGAAGAGCTGGACGACTTCTGGTTCAACCATTTCAACGTGTTTTACGACAAAGGTTCCGACCGCTTTCTGATCCCAGACTATGAGCGGGAAGCGATCCGGCCCAACGTGCTGGGAAAATTCCGCGACCTGCTCGAAGCAACGGCGAAGAGTCCGGCGATGCTGTTCTATCTGGATAACTCGGAATCTGTGCGGCCGGATCTGGATGCCAATAACAAGAAGCGCAAGGCGAAGCGCGGCTTAAACGAAAACTATGGCCGCGAATTGATGGAGCTGCATACGCTCGGCGTGAACGGCGGCTACACGCAGAAGGACGTCACCGAAGTGGCGCGCTGTTTCACCGGCTGGACGATTCAGGCGCCCCGCCAGGGCGGCGGTTTCTTCTATAACGATAAGCTGCACGACAAGGGCGAGAAGGTGGTGCTGGGTCACGCCATTCCCGCGGGCGGCGGGATGGACGACGGCGAGAAGGTGCTCGATATTCTGGCGCAGTCATCCCTCCACCGCGCATTTCATTTCCCGAGAACTCGCGCAACGCTTCGTCGCGGACAATCCGCCCGATACGCTCGTCGAAAAAATGGCGCAGACGTTCCTGGCGACCGACGGCGATATTCGCGAAGTAATGAAGACCATGCTCAACTCGAAGGAGTTTTGGTCGGAGGGCGCGTATCGCGCCAAGGTGAAGTCGCCGCTTGAGATGGTGGCGAGCTCCGCGCGCGCGCTGAATGCAAACGTCACGGACGCGTATGCGCTGGCCAACCAGGTCGGGAATCTTGGGCGAGCCGCTGTATCGCAAACAGGAGCCCAGCGGCTACTTGAACCTCAATTCCGAATGGGTCAACTCGGCGGCGTTGCTCGGCCGCATGAATTTCGCGCTGCAGCTTGCGCAAAACCACGTCGCCGGCGTGAAGGTCGATCTGTCCGGTTTCGGCAACGATCCGGAGGCAGTCGCTAAGACGCTAACTTATCGCGACTACATCGCCACAAACCCGCTCGGCGATCGACAAGGCTCTCGTAGAGCAGAAACAAAAAAGCCCGGCGCTCGTCGCTGGATTGGTGATCGGTTCGCCGGATTTTCAGCGACGGTAGCAGAACGACGAGGTACATCGAATGACATCCAGACGCGCATTTCTGAAAGGATCGGCGGTCGCGATTTTTGGCGTGGGCGCGATCCCTGCCTGGTTATCGCGATCCGTCTACGCAGCCGAGCGGCAGCCCGCAGCGCCGCAAGATTCTGGTTGCGATCTTCCAGCGCTTCGCCGTCGACGGCCTGAACATGGTGGTTCCGTTCGGCGAGCAGCGCTACTACGAGCTGCGCCCTTCGATCGCGATCCCGAAGCCGGACGGCACGCCCCAATCGGCGATCGACCTGGATGGCTTCTTTGGCCTGCACCCGTCGCTCGCTCCGCTTGAAGCCGATGTTCGACGCGCAGCATCTGGCGATCGTGGAAGCGGTCGGCTCTCCCGATCCCACTCGCTCGCATTTCGACGCGCAGGATTACATGGAATCCGGCACGCCCGGTTTCAAAGGAACGGCCGACGGCTGGATGAATCGCGCTTTGCCGAAGCCGACGGGCCCGGTGTCGCCGGTGCGCGCCGTGAGCTTGGGATCCAGCCTGCCGCGTACTTTACGCGGACGAAACGACGCCGTAGCCGTGAACAACCTGAACGATTTTCAGGTACGTGATCCGCAGGGCGCGGCGACCTTCGAGAGCATGTACGAAAGCACGCTCGACACCATGCTGCACGGCACCGGCAAGGAAACCTTCAGCGCCGTAAAAATGATGCAGTCCATTCAGAAGCAGCCTTACACGCCGGCTAATAGCGCGAAGTATCCGGGCGGCCGCTTTGGCCAGAGCCTGCAGCAGATCGCGCGGCTGATCAAAGCCGACGTCGGGCTGGAAGTCGCGTTCGCCGATATCGGCGGCTGGGACACGCACGTAAACGAAGTGGGCGCGCAGCCCACGGCTGGTCAACTTGCGAATAACTTGACTGAATTCGGCCAAGCCCTGGCGGCGTTCTACCAGGATCTCGGCGATCGGATGGCAGGATGTCGCGGTGGTCACCATGTCCGAGTTTGGCCGCACCGCGCGCGAGAACGGAAACCGTGGCACCGATCACGGCCATGCCAACGTGATGTTCGTCATGGGCGGCGGCATTCGCGGCGGCAAGATCTACGGCGATTGGCCCGGCCTCCAAGATGAGCAACTATACGAGGCGCGCGACCTCGCGCTCACTACCGATTTTCGCGATGTGCTCGGCGAGCTGGTGGCGAAGCACCTGGGCAATTCCAACTTGAAGACGGTTTTCCCTGGCTATGGAAACCCCAAATTCCGCGACTTGCTCGGGTAGCGCGGCCCGGTAGTAACTCGGCCGTCAGCTCTTGTACTTCGGCAGAATCCTGTAGGCGTTTTCGTAATCGACCGCTCGCATCTCAGCCTCATTCAAGAGACCGTTCTCCTTCAAACCAGCGGCGATGTTTGCGCTTTTGCCGAATGGAAAGTCCGTTCCAAACACGATCTGCGAAGTTCCCACCATTTGCTTTAGCGCCATGATCTGGATCGGGTTCGTGGCCCCGGCGGTGTCGTAATAAAACCGGCGCAGTTGACCGAGTCGCGTCTTAGGATCGGCCGGCTTTGACAGGGCGGCCGCAGTCTGCTGCTGGCCGAGGAACCGTCCCGGCAGCGCTAAAATCGTCCCGCCTCCGTGCGAATAAATGAACTTCAGATCCGGACACTCGAGCGCCCTTCCGCTTTCGATCATGCTGATAATCGTGCGAGCCGTGTCGGTGTTGTACTCCACGGTGATGTCACTGACGCCGGGAATCAAACTCTGGCAGCAGTCCGGCACTTGCGCATGAGTATAGACGACCGTCTTGCGCCGGTTGAGCTCGTGGAAAACTTCGGCAAATGACGGGTCGCCATGCCAGCGATTGCTGTAGCTCGACAGCAATCCCACACCATCGGCCTTGAGCGTATCGAATGCGTATTCGATCTCCTTCAGGCTCCCGTTGAGATCGGGAAGTGGCAGCACGGCAAACAAGCCGAACCGGCCGGGATAATCCGAAACCATCTTGGCGCCGTATTCGTTCATCTCGCGCGCCAGCCTGCGCGTTTCTTCCGCATCTCCGAACCAAATACCCGGTGTCGTAAGAGAGATGAAGGACATCGCCACGCCGCCCTTGTCCATGTCCTCGATGGCCTTGGCGGGTGAATAGCCCACCCAGGTTTGATAGCCCGACATCTTTTTTTCAGCCACCACTTTCAAGAAAGCGGGACTTCCGAAATGATGATGCAGATCGAAAGTCCGGGCACCGGACGGCGCTTGGCCCTTCAGTTTATTACCGAATACGGCAGCCGCGCCGAGGCCCGCCAGGCCCGCAAGAATTTCGCGGCGGGAAGGACAGTAAATATTAGAGGAAGACGTAGAGGACTCCATGGCTCGGCATTATGACGAACCGGGAGCCAGGATGTCAAGAAAGCGAAACGCCACCACCCGGCCTACTCCAGGTCCGGAGGCGTTTCTCTTGCGATCCAAGTATCGTAGTCGGACGTGTAGCCGACCCGCTGCTGACAAGCGCGAATCCGTTGCTCAATCCCAGCGACTGCGCTCGCGGAAAGAGGAGGCAGAGCTTCGATCCGCTTTTCCACAGCGATCGCTTGCGCTGCGCCCAAGCCCTCGGCCGACGCGACCCCCTCTGAAAGGTTCGATCCGCCGCTCTGAAGGCCCAGATAATTTTCGATCAACCGAGTGGTCACGTCCCGGCTGTGTATCAGAGAGACGCGAATATTGCCCTGTCCGGTGACCACGTTGCCAACCCCAAACACATGGTCACAGCCGGAGTATTGTGGCAGATCTTCGTCCGTAAACGTGTAGTATTCACCTCTCATCGCAATCCCCGGAACGACCTCAGGGACTGATCCGATAGAAGAGATGACGAGCGGCGCGCGCACTTCGTGCTCCGATCCCGGAATCGGTTCGGCCTTTCGACCTTCGACTCTGGTTTCGGCAACCTTGAGACCCACTAGCCTTCCCTCCTCTGCCAGGAGACCGGTGGTCATCCTGCGCTCTTGAAATCGAAACAGATATTTTTCACGAGCCAGGCGCAGCATCTTCTGACGAACGGATTCGGTTTTCGCTATTTGTTCGGCCGTTGCGTTGTCGGGAGGCTGGGCCAAGGGCATGTCTTGTTCCCGCCGCCGGTAAATCAGCAAACAGCCTTTTACACCGCACTCCTCCGGCCGGACGCCATGCAGCTTGCAAATGGCGGGAATGCCTTTCTTCTCCAACTCGTGCATGTTGGTTTGGATGCCACGAGCCTGGAGCGCGCGCTCGTAGTTCTCCAATTGCAGCACCTTCACTACGTCGATGGACGCCAGTCCGCCGCCTACCACCAGAGCTTCGTCCGGCGTGCTGTAGCGCGGCCCCGTATAGCTTTTTTCGTTCTTGTGGTTGTACCAGTAAATGAAGGGATTTTGATATACCAATCCCCTATCCACGAATTGCTCCGCGCCAGGTACGCCGAGATCTCGATCCCTCCACGCGCCGTTCGCCAAAATAACCGCCGAAAATCCCCATTCCTGGCAGAGATCTTGAAAATCCACGTCCCGGCCCAGTTTGGTGGAAGGAATGAAAAAAACGCCCGGTTTTTTCAGTCGCGCGTCAATGCGGGCGTATTCCTGCTTCCGCTGCTCGACGTGCCAGCGCGGCAGACCGTCCTCGATCTTTCCATAAGGCCGCTTGTTCTGGTCAAAGACGGCCACCCGGATTCCATGATCGGCCAGTATTTCCGCGGCGACCGAACCAGCGATGGCTGCGCCAACGATGGCTACGAAATGTTGTCCGTTGTTTTGAACCGACGGGATGGGTATTCTCTCTTCGGACGAGCGTAGAGTCCATTCGTGAGCGCTCGTCTCCTGTCCATTAATAGCATGCCGGATCAAGGCCGCGCAGATCTACAACGCCGCCCAAGACAGTTCCGCATCGCTGTATCCCCAGAATCCATTGGATGCGAAGGTCAGCGTTACGGTATGGGCGCCACTGCTCAGCAAGAGCGTAAAGGGATTTGAGTAGGCGAACAGTTCTGCGTAATAGTGGCTGAAGACCTGAGCGCCATCGACAAAGGCCGTCACCGTTCCACCCCCAGCGCGGACGGTGAAACTGTAATAACCGCTATTGAACTGAAAACTCCCCGTCCAGCTACCGGACATGTTGTTGGGGCAGCTTTGGCCGAGAACGGGAAGGTTACTCGCACAGGACGGTGCGCCGCCGCCCCAGTTCAAACTGATCGGATAGCTCTCCATCCGGTTGACTTCTTCCGTACCGCTCCACGATTCATTCGGCCAATAACAAGCATGGAATTGGCCCGAGCCGAGGGTGGTGCAAGGCAGAGAAGTTCTGCAGTGGATCGGGTAGCCAACGGAAGGAAAGATCCCCGTGGTCGAGCATACATTGCCGCCCTCGTCGATGAATCCAGCGGGGGGATTCAGATGAGGACCCCACGTGTTCAGATCAAAATTGTTATTTGCAAGTATGTTATTGGCGATCGAAGTATGCGGCAGAGGTTGCACGGGATTGTCGGCTAGATCCTCGGTGAAGTCAAAGAAGGCCGAAGGACCGCCGCAAGGTCCGGCACAGCCGTCCGACACGGTGTTGTTCGAGATCTGGTTCCCCGAGAACGTGACGGTATACGTGCTTGGGTTGGTGTTCTCATGCGAATAATTAAAATCGAACAGCGTGGCGTTGGAGACCACATTTCCGTCAATGACGCTGTTCGTCATCGACAGGTCCCACCAGCCTCCAATTCCGCGGCTTACATTGTTCATCGTGTTCTCTAAGATCTCGATGTGATCGTTAAATCCATAGAATTCGATGCCTACGTCGAAGGCGCCAATGAGCGTGTTGCCTGCGATGATCACGCCGCCCGAATCGCCGAGAACGATGTCGTCGTCCGTGTTGGATTGGCTTCCATAAACCTTATTGTTGGTGATAATCGAGTCGACTAATTGATCCGCTTGGATACCGCTGTTCAACTGAGTCGACTGGCTCAGATCGATGGTGTTGCTGTCGACCGTCACGCCCGACAGGGTGCTCTGCTCAATCGGCACCAGCGACAGCCCGCCCAGCGATATGCTGTTCTGCTCGAAAGTAGTGTTATCGCTGTCGCCGATGAAGACAGACGTGTTGCTGATTACATTATTGAGTAGGACGGCCCCGGGGGAGCGAAGTATCTGAACGCCTGAATTCGCGGGCGTCGTGACGTTCAATACGCAATTCGTCATTTCAAAATTGGGGACCGTATCGGCAATGAGCATGTTGGCGATGACGGTGCTGGTATTGGTGATCGAGTGCCCCTGACAGTCCAGGGTCGTTGTCGTGTCGGCGCCGGTATTGAAGAATAAGAAACAGGCGCTCAGAGAACTGCTCGGCATCACGAGGTCGTTCGACAGTACGTAAACCCCTGGCATCGTAATCTGTTGGCACGCGGAAAGGGTTGTAGCGGATATGCTTTGCGCCTGCCCTGCGACGTCCTGCGTATGATGTCGCGAGCTTTCAGTTTTCAGAGGTATGGGGAAAGTTTGGGCCTGGCTGATCCCCAGCCAGAGACCCATGCTTACAAGGATCTTTGCGGTCACGCGGAACCTTCCCGCCCGCCTCGACGTACCGAGTACGTTCAACCGTCTCACGACTGCTAGTAAGTACATCGCGCCGTTCGGAAATTACAAGCATATATTGGCGTTGATGATTTGCAAGCGGGAAACGCCGGGTTTTTGAGCCAACCCAGGCTAGGAATAGCAGGACTGCTAGCAAGTATGTTACCTGCGCCTCGGAATCCCGCGAAAGAGTCCCGGAAAGACGGGATGTACGCGGAATGTTTTGACTTGATACTCTAGATATAACTGCTACGTATGCAAGGGCGTCTTCGTCTGGCCGGTTTTCTACTTGTCACCCTGCCTGTCTTCGGGGCTTGGAGGCTTGCGGGTCCTTTCGGCGGTACAGCGCGAGCAATCGCCGTCGACCCCCAGAATCACAACACGCTTCTGGCGGGATCGCGGGATTCGCTGTTGTTTCGCTCCGACGATGCGGGCGCTTCCTGGCGCCTCCTGCCCTTTCCCAGGAGCACACCCGGGCGTCTTCAATTCCCTGATGGTGGATCCCAAAGAGGCGGGACACTTCTATGCGGGCCTGGATGCCGGCGATTCTTCGGACTCGGGCATTTATGAAAGTGCGGACGGCGGCGAGCACTGGCGCCAGCTCGCGGGGACTGCGCGGCTTGCGCATCGAATCACTCGCTATGTGGCCTCGCGATCCGCGCGTAGTTGCCGCGGGGACTTCCAAGGGAGTCTTTTCGAGCGCCGACGGCGGCGAGCACTGGCAAAGAGTTTCCAAAGAAGCCGATCCCGAGATGCAGGACATCACCGCTCTGACCTTCGACCCCTCGGATGCCAAGGTGTTGTACGCGGGCACTCCCCACTTGCCCTGGAAGACCGTCGATGGCGGCGCAAGCTGGCATTCCATCCATTCCGGCTTGATCGACGACTCCGATATTTTCTCCATCCGCGTGGATCCGAAACGGCCCGACCTCGTTTTTGCGAGCGCTTGCAGCGGAATCTATCGCAGTGAAACCGGCGGGCGAGGCATGGATGAAATTGCAGGGCATCCCGGGAACGCACCGCCGTACCCATATCATTGCCCAAGATCCCGGCAATCCCGAGGTAATCCTGGCGGGCACGACGCTGGGCCTATTCAAATCGCCGGATGGTGGCCGCACTTGGCGTCATCTGACATCCGAGCAGGTCAATTGGCTGGTATTCGATCCGTCCGACGCACGCACCCTGTATCTCGCCACCGAGTATGCTGGAATCCTCAAGAGTACCGATTCGGGCGAGACTTTCCGCCCAACTAACGTGGGTTTCGTAAACCACACCTTGAACCAGATCACCGGCGCTGGAGGGCGGCTTTACGTCAGCAGCACCTATGAGGGGATCTACGGCGGTGTATTCGTTAGCAATGACGGCGGCCTCGAATGGAAGCTGCGCGCCAATGAGGACGCGCTTCACGGCCGGAATCTGAACAGCCTGGCGGCCGTCCCCGGAAGGAAGGATTTACTGTTCGCCTCGAGCGAAGACGCCGTGTGGAAATCGGCCGACGGCGGCGAAACCTGGCTGTCCCTTACCAACCAGCCCCGAGTCACGATATCCGGTAACCATGCGCGGCCGGGACGCATCCACATCTATTCTTTGCAGGTGGCGCAAACCGACAGGTTAGTGTTGCTGGTAGGAACGCAAGCGGGTCTCTTACGAAGCGTCGATGGCGGAACGATCTGGGAACCGCCGGACGGAAGCGGTTTAGCCGGCGTTCCTGTCTTGGCGATCTATGCACGCGGTGGCCGCTTGGTGGCCCGCACGGGATCGGGTCTGTTTGTTTCGGGCGACGGCGGACGCGCCTGGCGCCCAGTTCCGTTGCCCGACCCGAGCTATTATGTCTACGACGTCGCGATCCCGCCCGATGGCGATGCGCCCATTCTTGCAGCTACATCGAAAGGCCTCCTGCGGGCGTCGCCGGATGGTTCCTGGCATCTGGTTACGGACGGGTTACCAGCCGCAACCGTAGACTCGGTCCGATTTTATCCCGCCAACCAGCGGGAAGCATTCTTGGCTCAATACGGGAAGCTTTATCGCTCGCTGGACGGCGGAAGTTCCTGGATGCCGTTCCCGAGCGATGGCTTAGAGAATTCTTCTATTCGTATGTTGTGGTTCGCACCTGATCTTCCGGAGCGGATGTTCGTTCTGAGCGGATCGCGCGGTGCGCTTGTTTTCGACCTGTCTCAGGCCGGCGTGGCCCGCGAGGTCGATCATGCTGTTTTCTCAAAAAACTAGTGGATCAAGGAGAAGACGTGAAACTCAAGCGAGTAGCTGTGAGATTCCTGCCGTGTGCCATCGTGCTTCTGGCCATTGTCGGCAACCCGATGCGTGCTCAAAATGCGGCATCCAAGTCGGATGAGTACTCGAATTTCTTTGAACTGAATTTTTTCGGAGGGTATGAGGATTACGCCCACGAGCGGAACGCGTTTAACACCAAGATTACCGGTGGTCCCGTGATCGGCGTGCGCCTCTCCGAGGATTTCTGGAATTACCTGGCGTTGGAAGAGGACATCGCGTCATTTTCCTGGCAACATCTGGACTTCCCCCCCATCACGCCGGCCGTCGGTTCTCAAGCGGTACAGCCGCCGCAGTTCCAGACGCGCGGTTATCAGGCTTCACTCAACGGCGTCTTGCACTTTACTCCTCGCGACAGCAAGCTGCGTCCGTTCGTCACGGTAGGTGTCGGCGGAGATCGCTATGCCCCCACGGGCGGCGCGCAGAATCTCGCTCAGTCGTTGCCGCCGGCATTGGGACTGAACGGCCTGCGGCCCGATGGCGGTTTTCAGGCCAATTACGGCGGCGGCGTGAAGTACCAGTTCGACCAGCATGTCGGCCTGCGGTTTGACGTTCGCGGATTGATTGGAAGAGCCCCGGCTTCGGACTTATGACTTCGCCGCCCAACGGTTCATCATGGACCCGCCTCAACGGCTTGGAAGTAACTGGCGGCGTCACGATCTATCTCGGGCGTAGAGGCGAGAAACCGGCGCCACCGCCGCCGCCTCCTCCTCCGTCAGCGCCGCCTGCCATAGTAGCCCCGCATAGCTTGAACACCGGGTCCATTACGGCCAGCGCCACCACGGTCTGCCCGGGGGATTCGGTGCGGCTCAGTTCCAATGCGTCGGATCCGGAAGGACATCGCCTCAGCTATCAGTGGTCGGTCAATGGCAACAATCAGGGCGGGAACAGTTCCGATTTCACGTTCATGCCCAATGCCGGCGGCGATTACCGCATCGGCCTCCACGTCTCCGATACCGCTGCTCAGAACGCTGCGGGGCCCGCCGACGTCAACCCGATTTCGATCCACGTCAACCAGTACAATCGGCCGAGCGTGAGCGTGACGGCAAATCCGTCCGAGATGGAGCGGGGCCAGACCGCGACGCTGCACGCCAACGGCACTGGTTCGGAATGCGGCGGGACGCTCAACTACAGTTGGATGGCGACCGAGGGCACGGTAACCGGCAACGGTCCGGATGCCCAGTTTAATTCCAATTCGGTGGCCTTCAATGAAGGCGACCGAAGCCGTCCGCAATCCAAGCAGGTGACCGTAACGGGTACGGTGACCGACAGCCGCGGCGCGTCCGCCAGCGCTTCCGCGAATCTCACCATCAACTTCGCCGCGCAAATACGGCATTTCGGCGATATCGTCTTCCCGAAGAACAGCTCCCGCGTCAACAATTGCGGCAAGCGCGTTCTCATCGAGCAGTTGTATCCCTTGCTCACCGCCAACAGCAACTACGACGTCGTGCTGGTGGGCCACATCGATGCGAGCGAAGCGCCGCGAGGCCGCGCGCGCCGAGGCACGCCTCTGGACGAGGAGCGTGTATTGCAAACCGCAGGCGTTTTGAGCGGCGGCACCGGCACTTGCAGTTCGCTGGACGCTTCCCGCATCAAGGGGAGCTGGGTGGGCGCCACGCAGGAATCCGAATCGATCCCGACCTCCTGCGCTGTCTCGACTGCTGCGCCCCAGGAACGTCGCGGCGCGGCTATTACGGATACCGACCAAGCCAAGAACCGGCGCGTCGAAATCTGGCTGGTGCCGAAAGGCATGCAGTTGCCAGCGGCCGCCCGCAATGCCGCCGAGCTTCCCGACGCCCAGTTGAAGCGAATCGGCTGCCCGAAGTAAACGGAAGATGCTGTAGCAAGATGTCAAAGGCGCCGGTTGCCACCAGCCGCCGGCGCCTCACTTTATTTTGTTCCTGCGTGGCTAATGCGCAATTGCCAGAATTGTTCCGGTAGTCGCGTCCACAAAAACCGAATATTCGCTCGTCCCTACCGATTCGCCCCAAATTACGCGCCACGTGACCTCGGGGTAACGCTTATTTTGTTCCAGCAGAAACGAGACCGGCGTTTTCGGATTTTTCTGAATATACTCCTGGCTCTTCTTCGCCGCGGTCTCGTAAGCCTGGTCGGAATCGATCCGGATCGCCGACATCTCAAATGGCGCCGACGAAGGGTGCGCCGGAGCGTCCTCTTCGATGTTGCCGAAAACTCCCTCGTGCAGGCTGCCCCCAGCCTCCACGGCTGAATAGGTATACATGCGCGATTTGTTTCGCGAGGCCGATACAAATATCGCCTGCCAGGCGCCCGCCTTGCCTTTTTGCGCGGGAACCTCCGACAGGTTAATGCTGCGCAACTCGAGCGGCTGCGCATCCGCAGCCCAGCGGCGCGCTTGCGGATAGATCATTTGAAAGGCTTGCCGTCCTGTCATCGGCTGAGGCGCTTTTTCCGTCTTTTTAGCGCTCTCTGTCTTCGGTGCTTCCGAGCAGCCTGCCAGCAGCACCAGGGCAAGCGCCATTGCCACGGATGATTTTCGAATAGACATTCCTGTCCTCATTGTCTGACAACAGGCTCACAAACGCGGCCTCTGTTCAGGGGCTATAATGGCCGCAGGCGCGAGGTTTTCCCATGACAAGCTATTCTTTTCTGCGCGGCTGCTTCGGCCTGGCGCTCAGTGTTAGTGTGTTCGCACAAAGCCGGCTGCCCGGCAACGGCTCCGGCGCTGGATCGTCTAACTTCCCGTCGACCACCAGTCCCGGCAACACGTCGCCCAATTACCCGAACAATTATCCTGGCGGCACTGCGCCCATCGAGGAACGGCCGCTGTATCTCAATGGGAAGGTCGTCCTGGACGACGGAACACCTCCGCCCGAACGAGTGGCGGTCCAGTTGGTTTGCCACAGCACTCCCAGAACCATCGGCTACACCGATCGCAAAGGCTATTTCAGCGCGGATGTGCGGGATCGCCAGAGCATGTCAACATACGAGGACGCCTCCGAAAGGAATCTGGGCCTGGGCGGTAATAACCCGTTTCCGAGCAACGGCACGCGCGACACAGACATGGAACGGAATCTCATGGGTTGCGACCTGCAGGCGAACTTGCCGGGTTTCCGCTCCGATGTGTATCATCTCGGAGTTCGCAGATCGCTCGATAATCCCGATGTCGGCACCTTGTTTCTGCACCGTTTGAGCAACGTCGAAGGCCTCACCATCAGCGCCACCAGCGCCCTGGCTCCCAAGGACGCGGTCAAGGCTTACGACAAAGGCCTGGACGATGAGAAGAAGCAAAAGTGGCCCGATGCCCAAAAGGAGCTCAATAAGGCCGTCGCGCTTTATCCGAAATACGCTGCTGCCTGGTATGAACTCGGCAATGTTCAACTCGAGCAGAAAGACCTCGATGCAGCGCGTCAATCCTATTCCAAGTCCCTGGAAGCTGACCCGAAGTACGTGAACCCCTATCTGCAGCTCAGCGACCTGGCTGGACGCGAGCAGAAATGGCAGGAAGCCGCCGATGATACCGATCGCCTCCTCAAGCTCAATCCCGTCGATTTTCCCCAAGCATGGTTGTTGAATGCCATCGCCAATTTCAATCTCAAAAAGCTGGATGTGGCCGAAAAGAGCGCGCGCGAAGGACTGTCGCACGACAGCGCCCATCAGTTCCCCAAAATGAATCTTCTGCTGGGTGTGGTTCTCGCTGAGAAGCAAAACTATTCAGAAGCAGCGCAAAACTTAAGAGACTATCTCAAGTACGCGCCCCAGGCCGAGGACGCCGAACAGGTGAAGAAGCAGCTCGCCGAAGTCGAGAAGGTCCTAGGACCAGAAGCCAAGCAGCAGTAACTCCCCGCAGTACCCGCCGGTACGGCCGACCATCCAAAGTACCGTTGTCCGACCTATCTCCCAAAGTAAAAACTAGTTAGTAAGCATAACCATGGAGAGAACGGACCTCGACCAATGGAAGTCCCGGGAAGTCGCACGGCTACTTGCCCTGGTCGAAACGCAGCGCCGTTATTACCAGGAGATCGTCGCCTCCCTTCCCATCGGCCTCCTGGTACTCTCTTCCGATCTGGTCGTGATTCTGGCAAACACCGCCGCGCGAAAGATTCTCGGGGTGCGCAACAGCGACTCGCTGCAACGCCGCTTGGAGACATTCTTCCCGCGCTGGCTGCTGGACCGGGTCGAAGAAGTGCTGAAGACCGGGGCTCTGCAAACTGGGATCCTGCTGGACCGTTACCGCATCGCGATTCTCCCCATTCGCAGTTGGGATAACGATGCGGTCCCAGAAGCGCTCCTGACCATTGAGGATCTTAGCGGTGTGCCCGCGCTAGCACCGCCCATAGCGCCGGCCAGTGAAACCCTAGCCAGCCAAGCCTCCGCTAGCCAAGCCCCTACCAGCCAAGACATAGAGGGGGAGCTTCGGCCGGCCGACCTTGTGGCCAACGTCGATGCGGTTATCTGGGCTGTGGATCTGGCCAGCATGCGCTTCGTGTACGTGAGTCCACGAGCCGAACAGCTGCTCGGCTTCCCCGCGGAGCAATGGATGCGCGGCGAATCCTTTTGGAGCGAGCGCATCTTCTCCGAGGATCGCGCTGCAGTCACTCAGGCCTATCAGCGGGCCATTGAAGGGCGAGAGGCGTACGCCGGCGAATTTCGCGCGCTAACCGCGGACGGCCGCACCGTCTGGCTGCACGAATCCGCCCGCCTGCTGTCGGATGCGGAAGGCCGTCCCAGGTACCTGGTCGGCATCACGGCCGATGCCAGCGAGCGGCGTCTGCTCGAGGATCAGCTGGTGCAATCGGAGCGCGTGGAAGCGGTTTCGAAGCTCGCCGCGCGGATGGCGCATGACCTGAATAACATGCTCATGATTCTCACCGGCTACAGTGAAGAGCTCCTCAATACGATCCCAGCCGGTACCCCGATGCGATCCGATGTGCAAGAGATCCTCAACGCAACCGAGCGCATCAGCGGATTAGCGAGCCAGTTGCTAACGTTCAGTCGGAAGCCAGCCGCCCCGGCGGAGACGATTCAACTGGAGACGGTTCTCAGCAGATTGCGGCCTCGCATGGTAGGGACGTTCGAGTTCAACCTGTCTCCGGAGCCGAATCCTGTCCAAGTAAACCCGGCGCAGTTGGAACAAGTGGTCCTGGCAGTCATCGAGCGACTGCGGCATGTAATGCCAGCCGAGACCAAAATTAGGATCTTGACTTCGCGCGTGGAGATCCGAGAAAACATGCACCGCGGCAACTCGCCGCTGCAATCCGGCGCTTACGCCGCGATCGATATTACTGTGCCGGGACCCGCGCCGCAGGGTGATGCCAGGGCGAGTCTGTTTGAGTGCCTGGTCCCCGGCAAGGAGCCGTGGGATGAGACGGCGGCAGCAACGTCGCGAGCCTATGGCATGCTTCGCCAATGGGGCGGAGACTTGATCGTTTCCAGCGGCCAGAACGGCGAGTCTATTTACCGGGTGCTGCTGCCAAGGCTCGAAATGGCGGCCGCGCAGCCTATCGCTGTCCCACTACACGCGCCAGCCGAGCCGGAACCGCATCGCGCGACCATCCTGGTTGTAGAGGATGAAGCAGGTATTCGGGCTCTGGTTCGAAAAATCCTGCGGCGGCAAAACTATGAAGTGATCGAGGCGGCCAACGGCGAGGAGGCGCTCGACATCTGCCGTGAAAACCCCGCGGAAATCGATCTGCTGATCACCGACGTGATCATGCCGCAGATGGGCGGCCGCGAATTAGCCGACCGTTTGCGCGAACAGAGACGCGTCCTGAAGGTGCTTTTTGTCTCCGGCTATACCGACGACGCGACCATTTATTCGAGCCAGCTTCCACCCGGGAGTGCTTTCCTTCAGAAACCTTTCACGCTTGGATCGCTGCTGGACAAAGTGCGGGAAGTACTGGCCGAGAGTCTAGATTGAACTTCCGCTAGCCCAAACGGTTGAGCGCGGCGCGAAGCTCATCCAACGACATCACGCCCGGATGATACAGCCGCACGATGCCTTGCCGATCGATCAAGACCAGCGTCGGGACTGTACTCGCGCCGTAAGCTTCGAAGTTCGCCTCGCTCACCGGAGCCGGGACATTCATGAGATTCATGAAGAAGACTTGCCGGACTAGTTCGATGTACTTCAACTCCGCCTCGGGGCCGGCCTCTGCGCCGCGCGCAACATAGCCGTAACGCTGCGTGGGCGCGATCATCACCAGGCCCTTATTCGCGTACTCTCTCTGAATCTCGGTAAGAATCGGTTCCTCAGTCTTGCAGTCGCCGCACCAGTGCGCCCAGAAATACAGCAGGACGCGCTTGCCGCGGAGAGACGCAAGAGGCAGGCGGCTTCGATCCGAGAAACGCGCGGGTGTCCAGCGGCGGCGCAGGCTTGCCTTCCAGCGTCAGCAGGTTGATGTTCTTCTGCAGCCGCGTGGCGATGGAAGTCCCGCGATAGGTTGCCAGCTCGCCTCGCAATAGGTTCAAGGCGCCGGTACGGTCGGCTTTGGCGCTCAGCACCTGGGATCGCACCTCGATGGCGGCGCCTAAAGCCAGAGGCAGGTGCGGCTCAGCGTCGAGTTTTCGCCGCTTCAATTGCTCCAGGGCCAGACGCTGGGTCTCCTCCGCATTCGCCTCGGCCTTGTCGAACTGCTTGGTCAGCAGGTCCGCGCGCCCGATCCAGGAGAGCGCCTCGAGCATCTCGGGAGTGACACCATAGGCCGAGCGATAGCGTGCGACATAGGCGTCGGCCAGGCCGAAATTGCCATTCTGCAGAGCCTGCAAGACGTCCATAACCACGTCGGCCCGAGCGGCCACTGCAATAAAAATCAGCGCGATCAGCCGCGACAGCATCTTACATCGAGGATAACAAACGGCCTCCATCCACTATGATGGTTTGACCGGTTAGATACGACGACGAATCGCTCGCCATGCACAGCGCGATTTCGGCGATTTCGGAAGGCTGCCCCAGGTGGCGGATCGGCTGCCGGGACATTAGCTCCTCAAACCGTTTTTCGTCCTTCCAGTAGTATTCGCTGAGCGTGGTCTGGACCAGGCCGGGCGCGATGGCATTCACGCGCACGCCCGACGGACCAAGTTCCAACGCATAGGATTGGGTCATCATGATGAGCGCTGCCTTGGTCATGCTATAGAGCAAACTATGAAACTGCGGCCGAACGCCGGCGATGGAAGCAATGTTGATGATCGCGCCGGAACCGCGCCCGCACATCCCGGGCGCCACGAGCCGGATCAGCCGATAGGCGCTCTTGAGATTGATCTCCACCATTTTGTCGAACTGGCCGTCGTCCATTTCGAGAGCTGGTCCCTGCGCGATGTTGGTGCCTGCGTTGTTGACCAGGATATCGATCTTGCCGAATTCGCCCGTGGTGGTTTCGATCAGCCGGCTGAGCTCGTCCAGCTTGCCGACGTGACAGGCCCTGGGCACGACGCGGCCTTTTCTGTCTTTCAGCTCAGCGGCGACCTCGTCGAGCGCGCTCTGTTTGCGGCTACAGATTATTACCGTTGCGCCTTCGCGAGCGAACACGTCCGCCGTGGCTTTGCCGATCCCGCGGCTTGCGCCGGTGACGATCGCAACTTTCCCTTCGAGCTGGCTCATGCTTCGGAGCGCATCACAGCTTCAATTGTTTCAGATACTCGCGGAATTGAGCGCCCAGGTCGTAGCGCCGCAGGGCAAACTCGACCGTGGCCTTCAGGAATCCAAGTTTATCGCCGGCGTCGTAGCGCGTGCCTTCGAAACGGTATCCATAAATCGGACGGTTACGAAGCAGATGCTTGAGCGCATCGGTGAGCTGGATTTCGCCGCCGCTGCCGGGTTCGATGGCTTCGATGGACTGGAAAACTTCCGGCGTTAATACGTACCGGCCGATGATGGCGAGATTGGACGGAGCCTCGGACGGCTTAGGTTTTTCGACCATGTTCGGATGCGGAACAGGCGATCCTTGCCGGAAGCATGGTAAACCGGTTCGGCGTCGACCGCGCCATAGGCGGAGATCGCGTCGCCGGGCACCTCCATCAAAGCGACCACCGATGCGCCGTAGAACTCGTAGACGTCCAGCAGCTGGCGGATGGCGGGGATCTCCGAATCGATGAGGTCGTCGGAGAGCACCACGGCGAACGGTTCGTCGCCGACCAGGTCCTTGGCGCGATGGACCGCATCGCCCAAACCCAGCGCCTCCTTCTGACGAACGTAGGCGACGTCGATCATATCGGAAACATCGCGGACGATTTTCAGCAGCTCCTTCTTGCCCTTGGCTTCGAGCGTCTGCTCCAGTTCGAAGCTGACATCGAAGTGATCTTCGATCGCCGTTTTTCCGCGGCCGGTCACGATGATGATGTTCTGGATGCCGGAATGAATGGCCTCCTCGACGCCGTACTGAATCAGAGGTTTGTCTACCAGCGGCAGCATCTCCTTGGGCTGCGCCTTGGTGGCGGGAAGAAACCGCGTACCGAGTCCTGCCGCGGGGAAGACCGCTTTGCGCACTTTTGGAATCATGACAGGGGATTTTTCGTTTCCTCGCTAGAGATCGGCGAATAGCTCGGATTGCGTTAGTTCAAACGGGGTAGCAACAATGACTGATCGCGCATTGCTAGCCACCTGTCCGAAGCATATCATGGCGGAACACCCCGGCATTTGCGCTCTTGAAGCTCCAATTCCCGCGTTTCGCCGCTATCTTCGCACCGGAGTCCGCGCTCACGCTATAATGTGGCTTATCCGCTCGCAGGCTGCGCTTGCAGCCGCTAACTGGAGATTTTTGATGGCATACGTGATTGCAGAACCGTGTATCGACGTGAAGGATACCGCTTGTGTTGACGCTTGCCCAGTGGATTGTATTCATCCCAAGAGGGACGAACCCAATTTCGGCGAGCACAACATGATCTATATCGATCCCGTGGAGTGCATCGACTGCGGCGCTTGCGTACCGGTCTGTCCGGTTTCGGCTATCTTTGCGCTGGATGACCTGCCGGAGAAGTGGTCGAACTTCGCCCAGAAGAACGCCGAATTCTTCGGCCGCTAGCGTCTATACCGTATAACTACGGCCGGTACAACGCCGAACTGGTGTCTGTCTCCCAGACCTGCACCTGGCGACACTCGCGCGGCAACTTCGCTCTTTTAGCCCGGACGACACTCGATCGTAGAAGTACTTCGCGATGTTCTCTGCCGACGGATTGATCTGGTCAAACGGCGCCAGGTCGTTGATGAACTGATGATCGAGATATTCGACTACGCCTCCGATCAATCGGTTCACGTCGAGGAAGTCGACCAGCAAGCCGGTTTCATCCAATCGATCGCCCGCGACGGTAACGCGCACGCGGTAGTTGTGGCCATGCACGTTCTCGCATTTGCCGCGATAGTTGCGCAAGGCGTGACCGGCGGCGAAAGTCTGTTCCACGGTGACCTCAAACATCGAAAAACTTCTCCACTGCGCTCAATTCGGTAGTAAAGCTATAGGGCGGCAAGCTGTCGAAGAACACCTGGCCGTACCGCTGCTTCGTAATTCGATTATCCAGCAAAACCAGAACCCCGCGATCGGTTTTGCTGCGGATCAAGCGCCCGAATCCCTGTTTCAGGGCGAGCGCGGCCTGCGGAATTTGATAGTCGTAGAAAGGATTGCCGTCCTGCTCCCGGATGCGCTCGATCCTGGCTTCCACCACCGGATCGCTCGGAACGGCAAAGGGCAGCTTGTCGATGATGACGCAGCTCAACTGCTCACCCTGGACGTCCACTCCCTGCCAAAACGATGACGTAGCAAATAGCACCGAATGCGGGGTGGAGCGAAACTCGTCGAGCAGCGCGCTGCGCGGGCCGGTGCCTTGCATCAGCGTTGGATAGTCGATCTCGAGCGACACCCGATCATAGACCATTCGCATTTGATGGTAGCTGGTGAATAAGACGAAGGCGCGGCCTCGGCTGTGCTGGAGGATCCGCGTGATTTCCTCGCCGGCGGCGCGCGGGAAGGCGGGCGAACGCGGATCGGGCATGTGTTGCGGAACGTAGAGTAGCGCCTGTTTAGCGTAGTCGAAGTGGCTCGGAACGATCAGCGGCCGCGCGGCCCGGATTCCCAGCCTCTTCTCGGTGAACTCGAAGGTTCCGCCTACCGCCAGCGTCGCCGAAGTCAAAATCACCGTGTCAAGCGCGTCGAAAAGCTTCTCTTCCAGAATGCTGGACACGTCGATCGGCGTCGCCTGAAGGAAGCAGCCTCGTCCGCGGCGTTCGATCCAATATACGCAGGACCGGTCATCGCCGCGGCTCCAAAAGGCCAGACGCTGCGCCGAGTTCCTGCGATCGCGCGGAATAAAGGAATCACTTCCTCAGGCGCGTTCTTCACCAACTGAAGCTGCGTCGCGAGCAGCTCCAGCGCGCGCTGCGACGTCGTCCAGAGCGTCCTGGTTGCGCTCGAAGAACGCGGCGTGCCCTTTGAAGCCAACGCGCCCCTCGGTTTCGCCGAACAAAGCGAAGAACTGCTCCGCGCGGTCGCCCAGGGTATCGAGGATGCGATCCAGCTCGCCCGATCCGAACTGCTTGGCGCGCGAGACTGCGGCTACGTCGCGAACCAGTTCCTGGAATTGATAGTTGCTGACGCCGACGCCAAAGTATTTTCCCGCGACGTCTTCAATCTCGTGCGCCTCGTCGAAAACCACGGCAGCGTACTCCGGGATAATCCCGCCGAAGTCGTCGTCTTTGACAGCCAGATCCGCGAAGAACAGGTGATGATTGACGATGATGATGTCGCTCTCGTGCGCGCGCTGGTGCATTTGCGTGATGAAGCAGCGCTCGAACTGCGGGCACTTCTGCCCGGTGCACAGCTCGCGGCGCGCATCGATCTTCTGCCAGGCGGAACTCGACTCCGGCAGCGTCTTGATCTCCGCGCGGTCTCCGGTAGTGGTCGTCTTTTCCCAGGCGCGAATGGTCTGAAAGTCGGCCACCTCTTCCAGAGCCGGCCAGGATCGGCGACCGCTCGGCGTCGTAGATCTTCTGCCGGCACGCGAAATTGCCGCGGCCCTTCATGTAGCAGACCTGCAGCGGCCGCGAGAAATGTTTCTGGAGAAACGGTATGTCCTTGTAGAAAAGCTGTTCCTGAAGATTCTTGGTCCCGGTAGAGACCACCACGCGTTTTCCAGACAAAATCGCGGGAACCAGGTACGCCAGAGTTTTTCCCGTGCCAGTGCCGGCCTCCACCAGCAGATGTTTTTTTTCGGCCAGAGCGGACTCTACCGCTTCGGCCATCTCGAGCTGGCCCGGACGAAATTCATATCGAGGGTGCCACTTCGACAGCGCGCCGTGGCGGGAAAAGAACTGCCGTGACGTAGGCAGCTTGATGGTTGCAGAAGACATCCCTTTTGATTCTTGCACGTGCCAATATAGGAGTACATAAATCATGCCCGACTATCGCGTTCTCGAAAATCAATTCCAAGAAATTTTGAGCTTGCGGCGCCGGCCCGTGGCGGTCAGCTTCCCTGATGGCGCTCCCGATTCTGTAGAGAAATTCACCGGCTCGGAGCCTTCCGGCTGCAGCTTTTGGCGGCTAGCGGCGCAGGGCCGCAAGTTCTATACCGAGCCTGGCGACCATTACAATTGCCCGGTCGGCTCGTACACCCACAAGATCGAGCTGTCTGCCGAGCGCGCGCACGAGCTGCCGGACATCCTGGGAACCATGACCAATCTCGGCTACCTGCGAATGGAGGAAGTGCCCGGCATCCCGGTACTGCCGAAGACGCCGCGCTTCATCCTCTATGCGCCGCTGGCGGACGCTTCCGGTGTGCCGGATGTGGTCCTGTTCAGCGCCGTCCCAGGTAAATTGATGTTGCTCGAAGAGGCCGCGATTCGAGCCGGCGTGGGAACGCAGCTCCCGCTGCTGGCGCGTCCCACCTGTATGGCGATCCCGGCCGCCATGGCGCATGGGATGGTGACTAGCGCGGGTTGCATCGGCAATCGCGTCTACACCGATATTGGCGATGACGAGTTGTACTCCGCCGATTCCAGGAATTGCTTTGGAAAAAGTGGCGGAGGCGCTTCGGACCGTCGTTTCGGCCAACCTCGCGTTGAAAGAGTATCACCAAGGGAGGCGCGCGCAGCTTTCCACCGTGTAGGCGAGCATTGCGCCGCGCCACGCTAAAATCGTAGTGTTGTTACAAAAAGCATTGATGCGAATTAAAATCGCCGGCGCGTCGCTACTGGCCGTCACTCTGCTCGCCCGCGAGCCCGTACACGCCCGCAACGGTATGGTGGTCGCCGAGGAGCCGCTGGCGGCCGATGTCGGACTGGCTGTGCTCAAGGCGGGAGGCAACGCCATGGACGCGGCGGTCGCCGTCGGATTCGCCCTCGCGGTCACTTATCCGTTCGCCGGCAACATCGGCGGCGGCGGTTTCCTGCTGGCCCGCTTCGCCGACGGCCGCACGGCCTTCATCGACTTTCGCGAAACAGCGCCTCGTGGCCGCCACGCGCGACATGTATATAAACGCGCAGGGACAAGTCACGCAAGACAGCGTGGTTGGGTGGCGCGCTGCGGGCGTGCCGGGAACGGTTCGCGGTTTCGAACTCGCGCATCAGAAGTACGGCCATAAGCCTTGGGCCGACTTGATCGAGCCGGCCGTGAAGCTCGCCTCGAACGGTTTCACGGTTTCCTACCCCCTCGCCGAATCGCTGCACAGCGAAGAGCACAGCACGCTACTCGCGCAGTTTCCCGATTCCAAGCGGATCTTCCTGGGCGTGCAGTATGGCGATCAATTGGTCCAGCCCGAGTTGGCCGCTGTATTAAAGCGCATTCGCGACCAGGGTGCGAAAGGATTCTATGAAGGCGAAACCGCGCGCAAGCTGGCGTCCGCGATGCAGGCCCACGGCGGCCTGATCACGTTGGAGGACCTCAAGGCCTACCGGGCAGTGGAGCGCGCGCCATTGCTCGGACACTATCGGGATTACCAGATCGTCACCGCGCCTCCGCCTAGCGCGGGTGGTGTCGGCCTTTTGCAAATGCTCGGAATGCTCGAAGGCTCCGGTTACGAGAAGACGGGCGCCGGTTCGGCGGCTTCCATCCACTACGTCGCGGAAGTGATGCGGCGCTTCTATGCCGACCGCAGCGAATATTTCGGCGATCCCGACTTCTACAAAGTGCCCGTGAAGAAACTTCTTGATCCGCGCTACATTGCCAGCCGCCGTGCGAGCATCGATCCTGACGCGTGCCACGCCGAGCGAACAGATTCGTCCCGGCAACCTACCGCTTACGAAGGATCGGAGACCACGCATTACAACATCGTCGATCATGAAGGAAACGCTGTCGCCGTCACCTACACGCTGAACAATGGTTATGGAAGCGGCGTGACCGTGCCGGGGCTGGGGTTCCTGCTGAACGATGAGATGGATGATTTCGCCGCCAAGCCAGGCCAAGAAAACATGTTTCACTTGGTCCAAGGCGAGGCGAATGCGATTCAACCCGGCAAACGTCCGGTTTCCGGCATGACGCCCACCATCGTGCTGCGCGACGGCAAGCTGTTTATGGTGCTGGGGGCGCCGGGCGGAGCGCGCATAACCAACGCGGTTCTCCAGGTAATTCTCAACGTCGTGGATTTTCACATGAACATCCAGGACGCCGTCGATTGGCCGCGCTTTCACCATCAATGGATGCCGGATGAGTTATATGTGGAGCGAGGCATTTCTCCGGATACAATAGCTATTCTGCGAGGCATGGGTTATAAGATTGCGCCGCTCGAAGGGACCGCTCCTGTGATCGCGCGCGTCCAGGCGATTCTCGTTGAGGGAGGCTGGCTGGAAGGCGCACCCGACCGGCGCGACGACGCCAAGGCAGAAGGTTACTGATCATCATCGCGAGAATACGCTCGAGGAATTAGGAAGCAAGGATCGGTTTGAATGAATCACGTCTTATCGACGCATCTGTTCGTAAATCACCGCTTGACGACGTTTTGGCTGGAGAAGATCTGGCAGGCGGGAGTTCCGGCCGTGGAGATTTTCTGTGCGCGCCAACATCTGGATTATCGCGATCGTGCCCAGATCGCCGAGCTCGGACACTGGTTCCGCGATTCAGAGCTGAAACTGCATTCGCTGCACTCGCCCATGTACAGCGACGATGTTTGGGGCCGGTCCGGTCCGAACTCCTATATCAACTTGACCGAGCCGGTGAAGTCCAAGCGCCTGGCGATGCTGGATGAGATCAAGCGCGCGCTCGATATCGCCGAAATCGATTCCGTTTCGTTATCTGATTCAGCACCTGGGAGTTTCCGAGGAAGAGTTTGACGAGCGGAAATTGGACGCCGCTTTTACCGCGCTCGAGGAAGTTAATCTTTTTGCGCAACAGCGGGGTGTGCAAGTACTTCTGGAAAACATTCCGAATCAGCTCTCCAGCGCCGAGCGCTTGATCTATTTTCTGGAGCGTACCCATCTGAAGCTCAATTTTTGTCTGGACGTCGGGCACGCCAATATGAATGAAGGAATCGCACGGGCTTTCGAGGTCTTGAAGGGCCGCATTCATTCCACCCACCTGCACGACAACGATGCAAAAGAGGACAGCCACTTGTGGCCGTTCTTTTCCACCGGCGGAACCATCGATTGGAAGGCCACCATGCAGCTGCTGCGCTCGCATACCGAGGACTGCCCTTTGTTGCTCGAACTGCGCGAATTTCCTGAGTTTCCGCTTCCCCAATCGCTCGACAAGGTGATCCAGATTTTCAGCAAACTCGAGAGCCTCTGATGGGAGCTGTCGCGCATTCGAATTGAAGACGCCGCCCAGCACGTCGGCGAGGAAGTCGAGATCGCCGGCTGGCTCTACAATCTGCGGAAATCCGGCAAAATTGTCTTTCCGCTGGTTCGCGACGGTACAGGAACTATTCAATCGGTGGGTGTGAAGGCTAACCTGCCGGAACCGATCTTCGAGGAGCTGAAAAACCTGACCCAGGAGTCATCGGTCATCATTCGCGGCAAGCTTCGCGGCGAACAGCGCGCGCCCGGTGGCGTTGAACTGGATATCGAAAGCTGCCGAGATCGTGCAGCGCGTGCCTGAATCGGATCCTTATCCCATCACGCCCAAAGAACATGGCACCGACTTCCTGATGGACCATCGGCACCTGTGGCTGCGCAGCAAGCGTCAACACGCCGTGATTCGCGTCCGCCACGAAGTGATCAAGGCGGTACGCGACTATTTCGATTCGCACGGATTCACGCTGGTGGACACGCCCATCTTCACGCCCGCGGCCTGCGAAGGCACCACCACTCTGTTCGAGGTGAACTATTTCGACGAAGAAAAGGTTTATCTCACGCAATCCGGCCAGCTCTACAACGAGGCCGATGCGATGGCTTTCGGCAAAGTTTACTGTTTTGGACCAACATTTCGCGCCGAAAAATCGAAAACTCGCCGCCATTTGACCGAATTCTGGATGGTTGAGCCGGAAATGGCCTATGCGACGCTGGAAGACGTGAAGCAAGTGGCCGAAGAGTTGGTCGTTTACGTGGTCGGCAGAGTGTTGGAAAATCGGCGAACGGAGCTCGAAGCGCTGGAGCGCGACACCACCAAGCTCGAAACGGTGAAGGCGCCGTTCCCGCGCATGAGCTACGACCAGGCGGTGGAAATGCTGCAACAAGAAGGGCAGCGAGATCCAGTGGGGCAGCGATTTCGGCGGCACGGACGAAACGCACATCACCGAGGGCTTGGATCGCCCGCTGATCGTGGACCGTTACCCGGCTCAGGTGAAAGCGTTTTACTTCCAGCCTGACCCTGAGCGGCCCGAATTGGCGCTAGGCGTCGACATGATCGCGCCGGAAGGGTACGGCGAAATCATCGGCGGCGGCCAGCGTATCCACGATCTCGATTTATTGCTGAAGCGCCTCGAAGAACATCATCTGCCGCGCGAAGCCTTCGAATGGTATCTGGATCTCCGCAAGTTCGGAAGCGTACCCCACGGCGGCTTCGGAATGGGGATCGAGCGCTTTGTGGCCTGGATGTGCGGACTCGAGCACATCCGTGAGACCATCGCCTTTCCTCGCATGCTGTATCGGACGCGTCCTTAACCTATGCGCCATTCCCACCTTGCGGTCATCGGTGTTCCGCTCGATCTGGGCGCAGGGCGGCGAGGCGTGGATATGGGGCCGTCGGCAGTACGCGTCGCCAATCTCCACGGCCGCCTTCGAGAGCTGGGTTATGAGGTGGAGGACCTCGGGAACGTCCCCGTGGTTCAGCGCGAGAGCCAGCCCGAAGGTCCTCTGCAAGCCAAATATCTTCCGCAAATCACCGACACCTGCACCCGCTTAGCGGAAATCGTGCTGGATGTGCTCCCCGGTTCCCGGTTCCCGATTATTCTCGGAGGCGATCACTCCATCGCGATCGGTACTGTTTCGGGTGTCGCCCAGCACCTTCGCGGCCGCGGCGAGAAATTGGGCATGATTTGGATTGACGCCCATACCGACATGAACACGCCCGAGAGCAGTCCGAGTGGGAACGTCCATGGCATGCCTCTGGCCTGTTGCATCGGTCTAGGTCCTCCGTCGCTTACGGATATCTTCGATTTTTCGCCTAAAGTGAGCGCCGGGAATGTCGCGCTGGTCGGCATACGATCCGTCGATGAAAAGGAGCGCCGCAACGTTCAGCGCTCCGGCGTTCATGCCTTTACTATGCGCGATATCGACGAGCGCGGAATGCGTCCCGTGATGGAGGAGGCCATCGACTATGCTTCGTCCGGGACTGGCGGTTTTCACGTCTCGCTCGACATGGATGTCGTCGACCCGCGGGAAGCGCCCGGCGTCGGCACTCCTGTGCCCGGCGGGTTTACTTACCGGGAAGCCCACCTCGCCATGGAAATGTTGTGCGATGCGGGCCGGATGACGTCCATGGAAGTGGTGGAGGTGAATCCGGTGATCGACGAGGGGAATCGCACCGCCATCCTGGCCGTAGAACTGATAATGTCGGCCATGGGGAAGAGGATATTGTAAGGACATGAAGACGCGCGTGGCGGTTATTTATGGCGGGCGCAGCGGCGAGCATGAGGTTTCCCTGCGATCGGCCAAATCCATCATCGAGGCCTTGGACTCCGACAAGTACAAAGTCCTCCATTACGTGATCTCGAAAGAAGGCAAGTGGAGTCCGCGGCCGATCGTGCCGGAGCCTCGCGGCAACCCGGAGATCGATGTGGTCTTCCCGGTGTTGCATGGCACCTTCGGCGAGGATGGAACCATCCAGGGTCTGCTCGAATTGGCGGAATTGCCGTACGTCGGCGCGGGCGTGCTGGCCTCCTCGGTTTCCATGGACAAGGAGGTCATGAAGCGGCTGGCCAAGGAGCGCGGTTTGCCGGTGGTGGAGTATCTGATTCTGCGTGGCCGGGATGGGCGCGATGTGGAAACGATCTGCAGCCAATGGGGCTTTCCGGTATTTGTGAAGCCCGCCAATCTGGGATCTTCCGTCGGGATTTCCAAGGCGCGGAACTGCGCCGAGTTGAAAGCTGCCGTGGAATTGGCGTCGTCGTTTGATCGCAAGGTGATCGTGGAGCGCGGCATCACCGGCCGGGAATTCGAATGCGCCGTGCTCGGCAACGAGGATCCCGTGGCAGCGGTCCCGTGCGAAATCCTGCCCTCGCGCGAATTCTACGATTACGAAGACAAGTACCTCCTCGACCAGGCGCAGACCGTGATCCCGGCGAATCTTACGCCCGAACAGACCGCGGAGATGCAGCGTCTGGCGGTGGAATGCTATCGCGCGGTCGAATGCGAGGGCATGGCGCGCGTCGATTTTCTGCTCGAAACCGCAACCGGCCGCCTCTACATCAACGAGATTAATACCATTCCCGGGTTCACCTCCATTAGCATGTACCCTAAGATGTGGGAGTATTCGGGGCTTCCCATGCCGAAGCTGATCGACCGGTTGATTGAATTGGCGTTGGCGCGGCACGAAGCGAAGAAGGGTCTGCAGTATTCGAAGTAGATGATTTTTGCTCTGTTGTTTCTTTTTGCGGCGCCGTCCTCGACCGACGATCTGGAAAACGCATTGAAGCGTTTCACCGAAGTTGTCGCCGCTGTCCAGCATGAGGCTGCGGATCCGGTCGACACCGAGAAAGCCATTTTCGATGGCGCGATCCCCAATATGCTCCGCCAGCTCGACCCCCACTCGGTGTTTTTCGACCCGCAGCAGTTCCAGCAGCTCAAGGAGATGGAAAACTCCGAGCGCAAAGGATTCGGCACCATCGTGTCGGTGCTGCCCGGACGCGTGATTGTGCTGCAGGCCATGTCCGGGACGCCCTCCGCGAAGGCGGGGCTGCAACCGGGGGACGAGATTGTCGCGATAAATAACGTGGCCCTGGCGCGCCTGGAGTTCGATCAGATTGTGGGATTCTTGGGCGAAGTTCGCCAGCATCAGGCGCAACTCGTGATTCGGCGCCCCGGTAACGCGAGGCCTCTCCAATTCATTCTCGATCCGGAGCTGGTGGATTCGCCCAGCGTGGACCGCGCCTTTTCCCTGCGCCCGGGTATCGGCTATATCCGCGTCAACGGGTTCGATCCGCAGACGGCCCGCCAGTTCAAGGACGCCATTGAAAAACTCGGCGGGGCCAAGCTGAAAGGTCTCGTCATCGATTTGCGCGACAATCCCGGCGGCGTAGTGCAAAGCGCGCTTGAATCGGCTGCCTTCTTCTTGAAACCCGGCCAGAGGATCCTCAGCGTGAAAGGACGAAGTGTAGAGGACCAGAACGTGGATGTGCCGAACTCCGCCACGCCATACTCATTTCCCCTGGCCGTCCTGGTAAACGCCAAGACCGCCAGCGCGGCCGAAATCCTAACGGGCGCGCTTCAGGACCACGACCGCGCCGTCGTCCTGGGAGAGCCACTTTCGGCAAGGGTCTGGTGCAAAACGTTTTCCCGTTATCGGGCAATACTGCCGTGGCGATTACTACGGCTTTCTACTACACCCCCAGCGGCCGCTCCATCCAAAAGCCGCTGGCCAGCGGCCAACTGGAGATCCACAAACAGCAGGCGCAGTTCCGGACGGATTCCGGCCGCACCGTGACGGGCGGCGGCGGCATTCAGCCGGACGTACCCGTCGCTCCGGAATCGCAAACGCAGTTGAGAATCGTATTGGACGCGAGCGGCACCATCACTTCCTTCGCAACCGACTTTCTGGGCAGGAACAAGATCAGCGACTCTTTCGAGGTGACGCCGGCGATTCTCGAAGAGTTCCAGGTCTTCGCGGCCGAGCGTGGCATCCAGCCGCCGGTGGGCGAGTGGGCGCGTGAGCGCGACTGGGTGCAGAACCGGCTGAAAGAGGAGATTTTCAATCAAGGGTTCGGCGTGGCAAAGGGAGACGAGGTAGGGGCCGAAAGAGATCCGGTCGTCCGCGCCGCTCTGGAGCAGTTAGTCCGGTTGTAGTTGGGGCTTGCGTTCGAACTTCGCCCGCAACGCGTGCGTGAAAACCGGCACCAGCGACAGGAAAATGATCAGCAGCACGAATTTCTCGAAGTTTTTGCGAACCAGCGGGATCTCGCCCAATAGATAGCCCAGCACCGTCATCGAAGTTACCCAGCCAATTCCTCCGAAAATATCGAACGACAAGAAACGTGCGTAGCGCATGTTCGCTACGCCGGCGACAAATGGCGCGAAGGTGCGGATGATGGGAACGAATTTCGCATAGATAATGGTCTTGCCGCCGTGCTTTTCGTAAAAAATTTGGGTCCGAACCAGGTATTCGCGTTTGAAGAATCGCGAATCAGGCCGGCTAAAGATGGCCGGTCCGGCGCGCCGCCCTAGCAGGTACCCGCACCAATCGCCCAGCATCGACGCGCAGACCAGCAACAACATGATCACGAGCAGATTCAATTGCCCCGCCCCAGTCACCACGCCGATCGTGAAAAGCAGCGAATCGCCGGGAAGCACGAAACCAACCAGCAGACCCGTCTCCGCGAAGAGGATGCCAGCCAGCATCGCGTAGCCGAGCCAACCCGAGACAACGCTGGAGAGCAGTTGGATGAGGCGCTCGGGCGTGGTTAGCGTCCGCAGGAAATCCAAAAAAGAATGGAGCATGCGCCAGGCTAGCTGCTGCGATATTGCTGGATGAGCCTGTTGATGACGTCCGTATGCCTCTTGATCAAGCCCTGCCGCGTAAGGGCGGAGACCACGCTGTCCTGAAAAAGCATCGCGCGCTGCTGTGCCTTCTGACTCTTCAGTTGCGTGACCAGGGCGCTGCGCTCTTCGGCGAACTTGCTCATATCCGCATTCTGGCGATCGACGCTCTTGGCAACGAAGGTGATGTTGTTGGCGGTTAACGGCCCAATCACAGTTCCCACCGGCTTGTCGAATAGATCGAACAGGAAGGTACCGGAACCGATCCCTTCAATCGCGCCGTTGCGCGAAACGAAGTCGCTGGTTTTTACTTCCAGGCCAACGCTCTTGGCCGCAGCCTTGAGATCGCCGCCGTTCTGCTTTAAGATCTCCGCAACCTTCTTGGATTTGTCCGTAGCGAGCTGCACGGCACTCTGCTGGATATCGGCCTGGCGAACCTGGGCTTCCACCTCGGAAAACTCAGCCGGATGCGGAGGATGCACGGCCATGACCACGCCCATCACCAATTTATTGCCGGACTGCAGAACTTGACTGACTTCGCCCTGCTTCAGCGCCTCGAGACTTGCTTCCGCTTGGGGATCTGCGCCTAGCACCGGCAGCGGGTTCCCTTGCGCATGCTTATCCGCCGCCACAAACTGCAGGTTCAGCTTTTGAGCGATCTGCTGCGCGTTCTGCGGATCTTTTACGAGTTCCGCATGCGCCTCATCGGACAGATTCTGCATTTGGTCGAACACCGTCTGGTTGCGCAGGGTGGTCGCAATCTCGTTCTTAACCTCCTCGATCGGTTTCAGCCGAGCCGGCTCTTTTTCCAGCACCTGAATGATGTGGAATCCATATTCGGTGGTTATGACGTTGCTCACTTCCTTCGGCTTGAGCGCAAAGACGGTGTCTTCAAAGTTCTTCACCATCTGGCCGCGCACCACCCAGCCTAAGTCGCCCCCCTTGGCGGCCGAACCGGGATCTTCGGAATTCTTCTGCGCCAGTTGCCCAAAGTCCGCTCCGGCCCGAATCTGCTTCAGGAGATCTTCCGCCTTGGCTTGAATCTTCGGGACCTCATCCTTGGGCTTGTTGGTGGTGCTCAGCAGAATGTGGCGCGCATGCACGCGCTCCGGCGTCCGGTATTGATCCTTGTGCGAATTGTAATACTGCTGAATTTGAGCATCCGATACCTGAATCGATTCAGCCACCTTGGCCTGATCGGCAATGATCAGCTGGATGTCCTTGGTCTCGCGAATCGTGAAGAAGTTCTTATTCTTGTCGAAATACGCTTTCACCTGGTCCGGCGTAGGTTTCACTTCCGCGACAAGCTTGGAAGGATCAAATGCGATGTAATCGATTTTGATCTTGTCATTGCGCCTTTTATACTCCGCCTCGACCTCGGCGGGTGTGACAATCACGCCTTCCATAGCGATCATCTGAACGGCATCGGCGTAGCTTTTTAGCCGGATATTGTTCTCGAATTCCGGAACCGTCATGCCCAACTGCTGCTCGACGTATTCGCGATACTGGTCCGGCGGCAGGCTTCCAAATTGCAGAGAGCGGATGGATTTTGCCAGCTCCGCGTCGGTGACCTCAAAGCCCAGCCGGTGGCCTTCGTAGGCTAAGGCGCGGTCCGCAATGGCCTGGTCCACTACCTGGGGAACGTAAGTATCGATCATGCTACGGGAAAACTGCCGGTTCTGAAGCGCGTTGCGAATTTGCTGGTCTACCTCCTGAACGCTAACGACCTCTTTACCGACTTCGGCGATTACTTGGTCGCTGGCGTCGCCGGTCGGCGTTCCCGCGCCCGGGATCAAATACACCAGCATCGACAGCGCAACCATGGCGAGCATGGCGCCCAGCAAGATGCGCACCGCCTTCGCCCTGCTTCGGAACAGATCGAACATGGATGATAACTCCTAGAAAAGGTGGATCTAACTACTATTATAACTGAATAGCGGGGCGGCCCTCGGGCCGGTAGCTGGGCGGCTAAACCGACCTCTTCACATCCCGGCGTTTAAACGCATTGCCAGCAGTTCCGGCAGGCCCGCCTCCAAGATTTTCCTCTGCGCGGCCGCAATGTTATATTCTACCCGGCGGAGCGTCACCAGACGGGCTTCCGGCTCGTAGACGGCATAGGCGGATCTGGGGTCGCCGTCGCGCGGCTGTCCCACCGATCCGGGATTGATCAAATAGTCCTGATCGGCTTCGAGTCGAACGTTTCCGCCTCCGCGCCGGCCGGCACCTTGGCCAAGCGCCGCACTCCGTTGCGATGACACAGGAAACCGCCTTGCAAATGGGTGTGCCCGAAGAAGGACGTTGTGGAATCGAGATACGGCACGATTTGCGCCACATCCTGCTCCGACACGACGTACTCATCCTCGTCCAGCGGCGAGCCATGCAGGATCTGAAAACCATCGACGCGTTCGGGTCCCCGGGCCAGATCGCGCAGATAGTCGAGATTATCTTCGTCCATCGCTTGCATGGTCCACAGAGCCGATACTCGCGCGACCGGATTAAACCATTCCAGGTCCTCTAACCCGGCGCAGGCCTTGTCATGGTTTCCCCGCACGACGTGGGCGACATTATCTCGCACCCATTCGGTCACCGCATCGGGATCGGCGCCGTACCCGACTAGGTCGCCACAGCACACCACGCGGTCATACTCGGAAGCGGCGTGCGCGAGCACCGCCTGGAGCGCTTCCCAGTTCGCGTGTATGTCGCTCAGGATCAGGTAGCGCACAGTCGAAGCAGCGAGACCTCGGGCGGGGCGCCGATGCGAACCGGAGCGCCGATGGTCCCCAGCCCGCTCGAAACATAGACGGATGATTCATCTCGGCGATACAACCCGCGCACATAAGGCGTGAAGAATCGAGCCACGTTCATGTGCTCGTGAAGCAGTTCGAAATCCACCTGCCCGCCGTGCGTATGACCCGCGATGGTCACAGCATAGCCCTGGGCCGCCGCGACCGGGAAAACATCGGGGTTATGCGATAGCAAAATATTCAGGGCGCCAGGAGCCACCAGTTTTTCCGCTCCCCTCAGGTACCGCGCGTGGATGCGCTGGTAATCCACACCTGCGACATTGACCGCGGCGTCTCCGAAGCGCAGCATCCTGGCCTGATGGCGCAGGAACTCGATTCCCAGCCGGCGTCCTTGTTCGGTAACGTAGCCTTCTACCTCGGCATACGTTTCGTGATTCCCGAGACAGCCCAGCACGCCCGCATCGGCTCTGAGGCGCGCGCATTGGCGCAAACAGGCATCCAGCGGATCGCCGCGGCGGCTGATCAGGTCGCCCGTCACCAGAGCCAGGTGCGCTCGCGTCTCGTTCGCCATGTCAATGGCGCGCGCAAATTCCGCTTCGCTCAGAAACGGACTGAGGTGGATATCGCGTCACCTGAACCAGCTTCAGCCCTTCCAGATCCTTCGGCAGATTGGGGACGGAAATTTTTACTTCGGAAAGCCGAAAGCGGTTGTGCTTCAGAATTCCGAACCCGGTTCCCGCTATCGGAGCTAGACACAAGCCTGCCCCGGCAGCCTGCAGAAAATTCCTGCGAGTCGATTGGTACCGCGGTGCGGCGCGCCAGGTGCCCAGCGCCAGCGCCAATCCAATCAGGCACATCGTTTCCACCAGCGCCGCGCATTGCAGCCAGGCGACCAACGCAATTGGAACATGCCGAATTACGCTGGAAAATTCAAAGAAGTAGCCGAGCAAAAGCAGCAAAGCACCGGCCGCGATCGCAAGCCGGGCCTGGGTATTTCGTCGCACCGCATCTGGCAGGCGGCCAAAACATGATATTGGAGTGCTAACCCGACCACGACCAAGCACAGAGGAATCAAATGCAGGCTGTACGACATGCGGCGCTACTTGTATTGTATCGGCTCAAGCTCCGACGAACAGCAGATGCGGACAATTCGCCGGTTTGCTGAGGATACAATGGACCTGAAGAGCGCACAGCCCGTGGCGTTGTGCGCGATATTGACTGGAGGCAGCATGATCCTCGAGGCGATTCCCATCTCGGAGAAGGAAACCAATCCATGGGTTTCCGCCGCGGCGCGTTTTGACGAAGCCGCTGAACTGCTGGGTCTTGATGAGGGCCTTCGCAAGGTGCTGCGCACCGCCGCGCTCGAGCTCACCGTGAATATCCCCGTGCAACTCGACGACGGCCGGCTGGAAGTCTTCACCGGCTATCGCGTGCAGCACTCCATTGTTCGCGGACCGGCCAAGGGGGGAATTCGCTTCGCTCCCGACGTCACGCTCGACGAAGTACGCGCGCTGGCGGCATGGATGACCTGGAAGTGCGCGGTGGTCAATATTCCATTTGGCGGCGCCAAAGGCGGGGTGATTTGCGATCCCGACCTGCTCTCGCCCGGCGAACTGGAACGCATCACGCGCCGCTACACCTCCGAGATCATGGATATCATCGGCCCGGATCGCGACGTGCCCGCGCCCGACATCAATACCAACCCGCAGACCATGGCCTGGATCATGGACACCTACGCGATGCACAAACGTCAGGCATCCACGGCGGTGGTGACTGGAAAACCGTTCACGCTCGGCGGCTCGCGCGGTCGGGTGGAAGCAACCGGACGTGGCTGCATGATCATCACCATGCAGGCGCTGCGCCGTTTCGGCCTGGATCACACGCAAACACGCGTGGTGGTGCAGGGCTTCGGAAACGTGGGCGGCACCGCGGCGCGGTTGATGGCCCGCTCTGGGTTCAAGATCATCGCGATCGTCGAATACGACGGCGCGGTCCACAATCCCAAGGGCCTCGACATCGAAGCTCTGATGAAACATCGCAAGGAAACCGGTTCCATCACCGGCTTTGCGGAAGCCGAAGATATGGATCGAGACCAGGCGCTGTTGCTCGAATGCGACGTACTTCTGCCGGCCGCTAAAGAGAACGTCATCACCACCGCGAACGCCGACCGCATCCGAGCCAAGATCATCTGCGAAGGCGCCAATGGCCCTACGACGGCCGAAGCGGACGCGATCCTCTCCGAGAAAAAGATCTTCGTGGTTCCCGACATTCTCGCCAACGCGGGCGGCGTCACCGTCTCCTATTTTGAGTGGGTGCAAGATCGGCAGGGCTTTTTCTGGAACGAACAGCTCGTCAACGGCCGCCTGGACGAAATCATGATCAACAGCTTCCGCGACGTCGTCGGGTTTGCGGAGAAGCACAATGTGCGCAACCGCCTGGCGGCGTACATGCTGGCCATCGATCGCGTGGCATCAGCGTTGCAAACCCGCGGCATCTATGCCTGAAGTGGGGCCTGACGTGGCGCCTGATCTGCGTGAGGAGCAGCTCGCGGCCGACACGCCTTCCACGCCGTTGATGCGGCAGTATCACGCCATCAAGCAACAGGTCCCGAACGCGCTCCTTATGTTCCGGCTGGGCGATTTTTACGAGCTCTTTTATGAAGACGCCGTCACCGCCGCCCGCGAGCTGGAGATCACGCTAACCTCGCGCAACAAGGAAAAAGGGCAGGCTATTCCGATGTGCGGCGTGCCGTATCATGCCGCGGAAGGCTATCTGTCGCGGCTCATTCAGAAAGGCTACCGGGTTGCCGTCTGCGACCAGATGGAAACGCCCGGCCCCGGCAAGAAGCTGGTGAAGCGCGAGGTCACGCGCGTGGTGACGCCGGGAACCGCCACCGAATCCGCGCTGCTGCGTTCGCATGAGAACAATTACCTCGCGGCCGTTTGTCGCAATGGAACGCGCGCCGGCTTGGCGCATGTCGATATTTCAACCGGTGAGTTTCGCGTCACCGAAGTAGACGCCGCCGAAGTCAACGCAGCGCTGGAGAGTCTGAGCGCGCGCGAAGTTCTCGCGCCGGATTCCGCAATGTATCTCGGCGGGCTTCGGACCAGCATAGAGGACTGGGTTTTCAATCTCGACTACGCAGACCGGACTTTGCGCGAACATTTTCATCTGCTCACTCTGGATGGATGCGGGTTAGCGGCCCGGCCATTGGCAATCGGGGCCGCCGGAGCGATCCTGCACTACCTTCGCGACACGCAAAAATCGGCGCTCGATCACTTGGAGCGCCCCTCCTTCTATGACCGCTCGGACTCGATGATTCTGGATCCGGTCACGGTGCGAAATCTGGAGCTGCTCGAGCCGCTGTTCGCCGGTGAAAGCAAGGAATCGACCTTGATCCATGTTCTCGACCAGACTTGCACCGGGATGGGCGGGCGGCTGTTGCGCAATCGTCTGCTGAGGCCGAGCTTGCACATCGACGAAATTGAAGCGCGGTTAGACGCGGTGGATGAAACATTGCAAGCCACGATTGCGCGTTCTGAGATCCGCAAGTTGCTGGCGAGCATTCTTGACCTGGAACGGCTGCTCGCGAAGTTAACGCTTGGGACCGCCGGGCCGCGCGAGTTGTTAGCTCTCGGGCGCTCGGTCGCGATCGTTCCGCAGATCAAAAAACACTGTTCCAGTTTGCGATCGAGGCGGCTGGCGCACATTACGGCTGAGTTGGATGAAGTGCCCGAGCTTCGGGATCGCATCCTGACCGCGATAGCCGACGAGCCGCCCGCGAATCTGGCCGATGGCGGAACGATTCGATCCGGCTATCACGCCGAGCTGGATGAGCTGCGCGATATCAGCCGCAACAGCCGCCAATACATAGCCCAGATCGAAACGCGCGAACGCACGCGCACACAGATCCAATCTCTGAAAGTTCGCTTCAACAACGTTTTCGGCTATTACATCGAGGTCTCTAAGGCCAACCTGCATCTGGCGCCATCCGACTACGAACGCAAGCAGACGCTTGTGAATGCCGAGCGCTTCACCACGCCCGAACTCAAAGAGCTCGAGAGCAAGATCCTGGATGCGGAAGAGAAGATGCTCGTGCTCGAACGCGAAATCTTTCAGCAGTTGCGTTTATTCGCCGCCGAGCACGCGGCTCGCATCCGGCGGACGGCGGCAGCGATCGCCGAGCTCGATGTTACCTGCGCCCTGTCACAGCTCGCAGCCGGGAATCGTTACACGCGGCCCAAATTTTCCGAGTCCGGCGAGATTCGCGTCGCTGCCGGGCGCCACCCTGTTATCGAACAGCTCGCCGCGAAAGACGCCGGCCGTTTCATCCCGAACGATCTTTACTTCGACGCCGAATCCCAGTTCATCAGCGTCATTACCGGTCCGAACATGGGCGGTAAATCGACTTATCTCCGGCAGGCGGCCGCCATCGTCATCCTGGCGCAAATGGGATCGTTCGTGCCGGCCGATTCCGCCACGCTCTCCATCGTGGATCGCGTGTTCACGCGCATTGGCGCGGCTGATAATCTGGCGCGCGGCCGATCCACGTTCATGGTGGAAATGACCGAGACCGCGGTCATTCTGAATACCGCCACGTCGCGCAGCCTGGTCGTGTTGGATGAGATTGGCCGCGGCACCGCGACCTACGATGGACTCGCGCTGGCCTGGGCCGTGATTGAACACATCCATCAACGCATTCACGCGCGCACGCTGTTTGCCACGCATTATCACGAGCTGACGGAGTTGGCCGACCAGTTGCCAGGCGTCCGCAATCTGCACGTTGCGGTAAAAGAGGCCGGCGATCAGATTATTTTTTTGCGCAAAGTCGAACCAGGTAGTGCCGATCGCAGCTACGGAATCGAAGTCGCGCGACTGGCTGGCCTCCCCGTTTCGGTGATCGACCGCGCCCGCGAAATTCTCGTACTGCACGAGCGCTCCGAGCACGCCGTCACCTCGGAATTATCGCCGCGGCCGTCGGCCGGAACGCAGATCCAGCTCTTCGAGCCCGTGAATTATCAAATCGCCGAGCGCATCCGCAATCTGAAACTGGACGAGCTGCGGCCCATCGAGGCGCTGCAATTATTGAATGAGCTGCAGCGGGAGCTCACACGCTCGTGATCGTCGCAGGCCTCATCAGCGGTACGTCTGCTGATGGCATCGACGTAGCGGTTGTCGACATCGGCGAAAATATCCGAGTGCTCGCCGCCACGACCGTTCCTTATCCGCACGATGTGCGCGCCGCAATTCTTTCTGTTTCCAACGCCGCCACTCACACCGCGACCATAGCCCGTCTCAATTTTTTGCTGGGCGAGCTTTTCGCCGAAGCGTTGTTACAGGCCGGAGTGCCCCTGGAAAAGATCGAGTTAATCGGTTCTCACGGACAAACCATTTTTCACGAAGCAGACCCGGTCGAGTTCCTGGGCCGCAGCGTCGCGAGCACTCTGCAAATTGGCGAGTCCGCGGTCATCGCGGCTCGCACCGGCATTGAGACCATCTCGGATTTTCGTCCCGGCGACATCGCGCAGGGAGGGAAAGGCGCACCGCTGGTTCCGTTCCTCGACTACCAGCTCTTTCGGCATCCCGAACGCGCGCGCCTTGCCTTGAACATCGGCGGCATCGCCAATATCACCTTCATCCCCGCCAACGCACAGCCGGAAGAAGTGATCGCCTTCGACACCGGCCCCGGCAACATGGTGATGGACGCGCTGGCTCCGCCGTTTGATCGCGATGGCGAGCGCGCCCGTGCCGGAAAGGTGAACACCGCGCTGCTAGAAGAGCTTCTTGCTGACGCTTATTACCGGCGTGAGCCGCCGAAAACCTGCGGACGCGAGCAGTATGGTGCTGAATTGATCCGTCGCACTGGAATCGACGTAGCGACCGCTACCGAACTCACGGTCCGCACCATCGCTGTGGCGATCGCCCGCTACCCGGATACGCGGGAAGTCATCGTCTCTGGAGGGGGCGCGCACAATCGCTACATGATGGAGCGCCTGAGCGCGGTTTTACGGACCCGAGTCACCACTTCGGACGAGTTTGGAATCAGCGTGGATGCGAAAGAAGCCGTGCTGTTCGCACTGCTGGCATTTCAAACGCATCAGCTGCGCGCCAGCAACCTGCCGTCGGCCACCGGAGCGCGCCGGCCGGCTATCCTCGGGAAAATTTCGCGCTAAGCCGAGCCTCAAGACACCGGGACCACATTCATCAAGCGCACGCACACCAGGTGACCGCTTCGAGCCACCACTTGGTTCGGAATGCGAGACTCGATTCGAGTGCGGAACGTATCAGCGTCCACAACAAAAATGCGCGACCGTGGTTTTTCCAGCGCGTCTGCGAGCTTGGAGGAATCCCAAACCGCGACGATGAAGCGGTCGCCATACCACAGCAGTTGGTTGGTTTCGTCGTAGCGCGCTACGCCCGAGTCGTAGAAGGTGATCAACTCTCCCTGCCTGGTCGCTGCAGTTGCCGCCAAAGCGATTGGGCGCGTCTCAGCCGCATGCCAGGTCGCCGGCGGCCGGATCGCGATCCAAACCACCAGAACCGCCAGTAGAGGCGTCAGCACACGCAAGCCGGCTCGAATGAAACGCGCAGGCACGTACGCAAGCATCCCGATGGCGGAGAGCATCGCAAATGCAGGATAGGCGGGCAGCATGTATCGCAGCACGCGGCTGCGCGTGATCGCGCACAGGCCAAACACGACCGCGATCCACAGGATCAAGAATCGCAATCGACGATCTTTCGCGCGGAAAACTACGATCATCCCGGCGATCATTGCCGGCAGCCATGGCCAATACGATTTGGAAATCATCCACAGATATTCGAACGCGCCGGTATAGCGCCGCCATGAAGGCGAGAGCGGCCCGTACACTTCGTCACGAAGGAACAACGAGTGAATCGAAAAAAATGTTCCGCGGTAGCGATAAATCCACTGTGCATACCAGGCCAGCGGTGGAACGAAGGCAATTGCCAGTCCCGCAACAACGTAGCGAGCGGGGATGCGGCGCGGACGTACAAACAAGTCGATGGCGAACAGGATCGGGAGCGAAAGCCCCATCATGGCACGGGTCATCTGCGCCATCGCGATAAACAAGCCGGCCGCCAGATACCAGCGCGAATCCTCCTCGGCCAGCACCCACGCGCACACCGCGCACAAGAAGAAGAACGTGAACGGGACGTCCGTCATCGCGCGAGCCGCGTACTTCAGGAAATAAATGCTGGTCGCCATCACGAACATTGCGAGCACGGCCAGGGAGGGATCTCGCGTAAGCCGCCGCGCCAGCCAGCCCGTCAGCAGGATGGTCCCGAATCCGCACAAAGCCGACGGCAGTTTCGCCAGCGCGTCTGAAATTCCGAAGAGCGAAAACAACCCCGCCTGCATCCACGAGAATAGCGGTGGATGTTCCAGTGCGGCGCCGCCATTGGCGCGGATATCCATCCAGTGGCCGGTCTGCAGGACGTCCTTGGCGACCATGGCATAGCGCGCGTCATCATAACCAGCCAGATCGCCAGTGCGGATGGGAGCAAACAGCACTAGAGCCGAGAGCAGCGTGAGTATCCAAAAATACGTCCGAGCGTGAGGGAGCAAGGTTTCGCGCTCATCCATGGTTTATGTTTGCTCCGTCGGTCAAATTTGCTCCGCCAGGGCCGAGACGCATATCGATAATCCTATCGCAACCCAAATTTTGCGGGAACAAAATCCCAGCCTGAAGCGTTATCGAACCAGAGGGTTCTATGTTCTGTACCAACTGTGGCGTCGAGATGAACGACCAGTGCAAATTTTGCAGCCAATGCGGTACGCCGTCCGGACGGGGCGCTCCACCACCTCAGCGGACGGAGCGGCTGTCCCGCCCCATCCACGATAAAAAAATCGCCGGCGTGTGCGCGGGATTCGCGCGCTACTTCAATGTGGACGTAACGCTGGTGCGAGTCCTATGGCTCGTCTTCACGATATGGCCGTTGCCGCTGTTTGGCGTCATCTCCTACGTCGTGGCCTGGATCGTGATGCCGAAAGATCCGGAGCCTTTGCCCGTCGCTCAAATGCAGCCGGCGAACCAGATTCACTAGCGGCGCCTATGCGCGGCCAGCCCTGCCAACAATCCGAAAGCGAGCAGCCCCAGCATTCCCGGTTCCGGCACGATGACGTCGCTCACGCTCACGTCGTCCAGCCCCACATCATATTGCGTGGTGGCGCTGAATTGGACGGTCGCGCTGGTGCCGGTGGCCACGAATGTCATCCCTTCATCGATCCATTGCGTCCAGTAGTTTTGGCCCTGGGCCGGAAACACGTCGTCGGAAAACGTTACGGGAAGAGTGGAAGAACCCGCAGGAAAGCTAACCGTGATCGCCTGCGGAGTCGTGCTGAAGTTGTTCTCGTCCGCCATCATGAAATCGAGCATGTAAGTGTCTCCCGTCAAAAGACCGGTAATCGTGGTCGACCAACTGCTGTTTCCGACAGCGTCGAATCCTCCTCCCATGGTTACGAACTGGTCGCCGCTTCCCGCCACCGTGACGCTTCCGCCGGGGTCGCTGAAACCGATCGCCCACAGAAACCCGCCCCCGTCGTCCCCGGTATGAGTCCAGCCAGGAACGTCCGCAGGATTTGTCGAAACGAAGGGAGCGCCGATCTGAACGGCTTCGAAATCTCCGTTGGTGATGCTAGCTGCCGCTGCGGGCAGCGCCGCAAGAATGACGGCCAAGGACAAGGCCGGTGCGAATTGGAGGAACAGCGTCCGCCTTCGCGCCGTTATTAGCCGATGTATCATTCCGGGTATTCATAGCTTCAGTAGCTAAAGAAAATATACCGCGATCGTTACCGCAACTGCCGGTCGACCTCTTCCAGCCAGTCCGGCCGCTTCAAGACTTCGCGCGGCTTGCTGCCGTCCGGCGGACCGATGATGCCTTCGCGCTGCATCATATCCAGAATCCGCGCGGCCCTTCCGTAGCCCAGGCGCAGCCGCCGCTGTAACGTCGACGTGGAAGCTTTGCCCATCTCCAGCACCACGCGCACGGCATCGGCGTAGGCCGGATCCTCCGCGCCTTCGAACTCCCCAGACTCCGTGTCTTCATCCTCCGCTGGAGGCGCTTGCAGGAAGGTCTGGTCGTAATCGGGCCGAGCCTGATTCTTCCAAAAGTCGACCACCCGATTGATCTCAGTCTCGGTTAGGAATGCCCCGTGCACGCGTGTCAAACGCGACGACCCGGGGGGCAGGAACAGCATGTCGCCCTTGCCCAGCAGATGCTCGGCGCCCATCACGTCCAGCACCGTTCGGGAATCCACGCGCGTGGCTACGCGAAAACTGATGCGCGAAGGAAAGTTGGCCTTGATTAAGCCCGTGATCACGTCTACGCTGGGCCTCTGCGTCGCCAGAACCAGGTGCATGCCGACGGCGCGCGCCATCTGTGCCAGCCGCGTTACAGCCTCTTCCACGTTGCCCCGCTCCACCATCATGAGGTCTGCCAACTCATCGATCACGATCAGAATATAGGGCAGCGGCCGCAGATCTTCGACAATTTCCTCTTCATCGTCGAACAGGCTGCGCGGCTCGTTCATGAGCTGCTGCACCTTGCGATTGTATTGATCGATGTTGCGGACGCCCTGCCCGGCCAGCAGTTTCAAACGCCGTTCCATCTCGAGTACTGCGTTGCGCAGGGCGTTGGTGGCCTTCTTGGCCTCCGTAATCACCGGCGTCAGCAGGTGAGGAATGCCTTCGTACAACCCCATTTCCAGCCGCTTCGGGTCGACCAGAATCAGACGCACATCGTCGGGAGTGGCCTTGTAGAGAATCGACATAAGCATCGAGTTGAGCATCACGCTCTTGCCCGCGCCGGTCGACCCGGCAATCAGCAAGTGCGGCATCGATTCGAGCGCCGCCACCTTGATGCGCCCGCTGATGTCCTTGCCCAGGCAAATCGTCAGCCGGGAATTGGAGCTGGCGAACTCCTCCGATTCCAAAATCTGGCGCAGACTGATCAACTCGCGCCGGCTGTTCGGCACCTCAATGCCCACCGTCGGCTTGCCCGGAATGCGCTCGATCAAAATTGACTCGGCCTGCAGTCCCAGGCACAGATCCTCGGTGAGAGCGATGATGCGGCTGTATTTGATGCCCGCCTCCGGTTTGAATTCAAACGTGGTGACGACGGGTCCGGGATTGATCTGGACCACCGCGCCGCGCACGTTGAACTCTTCAAACTTGGATTTAATGCGCGCCGCGAGTTCCTTGAGCTCGATCGAATCGTAAGAGCTGCGTGCCGGAACTTCGTTGAGCAATTCGGTCGACGGCAGCTGGTACTCGGGATGCTCCGCTGTTTGTTGCTCACGGGCTAGCGGTGGCGAGCGGCGCGGCCTGAGTCTCACCGGCTCGTCGGACCCCACCGAAGCTGCGGCCACTAAGGGCGGTGCCAGCGGCGCTTCTTCGATCTCTTGGATCGGGATCTGTTGCGGATAATGTTCCACTGCCGGAGCCTCCGTCCACGGAGGTTCGGGCGATTCCACGATCGGAATAGATGGCTCGCCAGCCAGAGCCTGCGGCGATTCGTGGATCTCGTCGTGAGGCTCCGCTATGGCCGTGTACGCCGCCGTATGCTTGGCAGCCAACGCCTCAGCTCGACGCTCGGCGCGCATTTGAGCGCGCTCCTTAGCCAGAGCCTCGCGCCGGGCGCGCCAGTCCTCCCACCAGGTCTGAAGATTGGCCAGCCAGGCCGCGAGCGGCGCCAGCCACTCCGCCGCCGTTGCCATTGAAAACTTGGATATCAGATAGATCGAAACAATCAGGCTCGCCGCAGTAAGCAGTATCGTGCCCGTGAGATTCAACGAAGCAATCAGCGAATCGGCCAGTAGCAGACCGAGCACCCCTCCCGCCCAAAATGCGCCATTCCACAGGCGCCATCCGGAGCCGAGCGACAGAGCCGTCGAGACGCTGAGGAAGAACAGAAGCGCCCCTATAACCTTTACAAAAGCGGCTTCCACCGGCCGCGAACGCACCCACCTCCAGGCGATCAGCCACAGCAGCACGGGGATGCTGAACGAAGTGAGGCCGAATAGCTGCAGGCACAGATCTGCGGTGTACGAACCAGCCCTTCCGGTTAGGTTGTGGGCACGCAAGTCTCCAGAGACCGAGTTCCACGATGGATCGCGCGGATGGTAGGAGATCAGGCTCAAGACGAAAAAGAGCCCGACGAATAGCAACACTAAACCGGCCGCCTCATTCAATCGCGCGAAGCGAGTCGGTCCTATAATTTTCATTCCGCGTTGAAGCGGAAAAACGCAGCCAGAGCGATTACTATTATGCCAAAAATGATTCGATAGTATACGAACGGCATCAGACTGTTGTGCCGCAGGTAGCGCAGGAAGTATGCGATGACCACCGCGCCCAGCACCGCGCTCAGCAGCGTGCCTACTAAGAACGGCATCCGCATGTCGGGCGCGATGCCTCCGGCTTTATGAATGTCCCAAGCCCCTTTGAGAGCCGCGCCCGCGATGGCCGGGGTTCCCAGCAGGAATGAAAAACGCGCCGCCGTCTCCCGGCTGAAGCCGCGAAATAATCCCGTGGTGATTGTGATGCCGCTGCGCGATGTGCCCGGTACCAGCGCCAGCGCCTGAGCCGTTCCGATCACCGCGGCATCGCCCCAACCCACTTTGCTCAGCAGCTTATTTCCCTTGCTCGCGCGTTCCGCTACCCACATAAAGACGCCGATGACGATCAACATCGACCCGATGAGGTACGGATCGCGCCAACTGGATTCGGCCTGCTTGCCGAAGGCCAAGCCCACAATCGCCGCTGGAATCGATCCCACCACGAACAGCCACAGCAGCCGCGGATTCGCCTTCAATTCAGGATTGTTCCCTATATTCAAGCCCAGGCCCTGGCCGATGATCTGCACCCAATCCCGAAAAAAGTAAATGATGATCGCGACCAATGTTCCGGCGTGCAGCGCGATGTCGAACGTGAGGCCGCCATCGTTCCAACCCAAAAGCTTGGGTATGACAATCAAATGCCCCGAGCTGCTGACCGGCAGAAATTCCGTGAGCGCCTGAATAATCGCGAGAACAACAGCCTGATAGATTGGCATAAGCTCTAGCCAATCGTAACAAGTCAGCGCAGGCCGCGAACCGATGGTATATTGGGTGGCGGTTCGCACTGTATTTGGAACCCCCTTCATGACTTTGGCGCACGTACATCTTCTCCTGAATCATTTCCCCATCATCGGAACCATCATCGGCCTGGGCCTGTTCATCATCGCTTTAATCGCTAAGAGCGACCATCTCAAGCAAGCCAGCCTGCTGGTCTTGCTGGGCATTGCGATGCTCGCCTTCCCTACCTATCTCAGCGGCACCGCGGCCGCCGAAGAGATCGCAAAACTTCCCGGCGTGTCGCAAGATTTGATTAAGGCGCACCAGGATTCGGCGCTGCTGGCATTTATCTTCATGGAGATTACCGGTTCGTTCGCCTGGCTCGGCCTGTGGCAATTTCGCCGGCTCTCGCGTGTGCCGCGTTGGAACTTGACGCTGGTCCTGCTGCTCGCCGTCTTTACGGTGCTGCTCATGTCCACGACCGGCAACACCGGCGGCGCCATCCGGCATCCCGAGATCGCCAAGGACATGGCCGTGGGCCCTCAGTTCACACTCGATAGCGTCACGATTGGCGCGTTCGTAACCAAGGTCCCCTGGATGTGGCCGACCTGCGAGACCCTTCATTTTATCGGCCTGTCTTTGCTGTTCGGCATTGTATTTTTGTTTAATCTGCGAATGTTGGGCGTCATGAAGAGCGTGTCCTATTCTGCTTTGCATCGCCTGCTGCCATGGGGAATTCTAGGATTCGGCATCAATCTCCTGACCGGGATGTTGTTCTTCATCGGCGCGTCCAGCCAGTACACCCAGAACGGCGCCTTTCGCTGGAAAATCGTCCTGATTCTGCTCGCCGGCGTGAACGCCCTATACTTCACGATGTTCGACGAAACGTGGGACCTCAAGCCCGGAGACGACGCCCCGCGCACGGCCAAAGTCGTCGCTCTCTGCGCGATCTTCCTGTGGGTGGGAGTGATGTACTGTGGCAGCATGCTGCCCTTCATCGGGACGTCCTTCTAACGTGGGTTCGCAGTCTGAGTGCAAGAATTCTATTCGAGGTGAAGAATGCCCTTAGGCATAACCGTCACGCTCCTTGTCCTGGCCGTCACGGTACTGGCGGGAGTGGCGGGATATTTGATCGACAAAAGCGAAGAGCGCCAGGAGCGGCAGCAGTTCACGAGCGTGTCCCGTTCGGGCCCTCCGAGGCCGTGAGTGAAACGAGTTCCAGGCGGCCCGCGTCCGTTCCGTTGGGCGGCGAAACAATCTTTTTACACGGCCGCGATCGATCAGGCGCGCGAGTTTGAAATACAATGGGTGTATCACTGTGGATAGGAGTATTTGTCGCGGAGTGGCCCCAGTCGCGCTCTGACGTATAGTTATGCCGCAAGATTCAAATACCAGTATTGAGGCGCCGCCCCAACCTACTCGCCGGCGTTTTTACGTGGGTGCCGTTTATGCGTTGTGGGGACTCATCACGGCGACGCTGGGCGTTTCCGCGCTCACTTACCTGTTCGTTCCTCCGAAAATGCGGCGCAATGAAGAATGGGTGGATGCCGGCGACGTAACCAAATTGGCGCCCGACATGCCGGTGGAGCTGTTTTTCCGGCGCACGCGAGTGGACGGCTGGCGCGTGCTCAGTGAGCAAAGCAGCGCCTGGGTTGTGAAGTCGGCGCAGGGATCGGTCACCGCTTTTGGAGCGCAGTGCACGCACCTGGGCTGCGCTTATCACTGGGACGCCGGCAATCACGAGTTCATTTGTCCGTGCCACAGCTCGGTCTTTTCGATCACCGGAGAGGTCCAGTCCGGTCCGGCCCCGCGCCCGCTCGATCGCTACGAGGCGAAGGTCGAAAATGGAAAACTGAAGCTGGGCCAATTGCACGTCTCGGAGGCCAAGGAAGCGTGAACAAGAAGTGGGCCTCAATCCAGCAGTGGATCGATCACCGCACCGGAATCGCCACCGCCGTACATAAATTTCTTTATGAGGAGATTCCAGCCTCCAGCGGTTGGCATCAGGTCCTGGGAAGCGTGGCGGCTTTCCTGTTCCTGACGCAAGTCCTCACCGGCATCCTGCTGGCGTTCAACTACGCTCCGCTTCCCGGCGATTCTTATAACAGCCTCCGCTACATCTTGACGGAGGTCACCGGCGGGCGCCTGATGCGCGGCTTACATCACTGGGGCGCCAGCGCCATGATCATCGTGGTCGTGCTTCACATGGTTCAGGTCGCGCTTTGGGGAGCTTACAAAAAACCGCGCGAAACCACTTGGATCGTCGGGGTCTTTCTTTTGCTGATTACCCTCGCCTTCGGGCTGACCGGTTACCTGCTGCCCTGGGACAATCGCGCTTACTGGGGCACCACAGTGACGATTCAAATCATGAATTCGGCGCCTCTCCTGGGACCCTATATGGCGCGGCTCCTAGGCGGGACCGGCGCCATCGGAGTGGTGAATTTCGTGAGGTTTTACGGCCTCCACGTTCTGCTGCTTCCGCCCCTCACCATGCTCCTGATCGGCGTTCACATTTATCTGGTGCGCAAGCACGGAGTGGCGCCCTCGCCCGGTGACGAACTGCTGCCCCGCAGACTGTTCTATCCCCGCCAGGTGTTCATCGATACCGTCGCTATTTTTCTCGCTTTCGCAATTCTCTTCGTCATGGCCATTGCGGTGCGCGTGCCGCTCGGGCAGCTCGCGGACCCGACTGATATTTCGTTCACCCCGCGTCCGGAATGGTATTTCCTGTTCCTGTTCCAGCTGCTGAAGCTGATGCCCGGGCCGCTGGAGATCGTCGGCAGCGTCATCCTGCCGGGCTTGGCGGTGATGGCGCTGATCTTGTTGCCCTTCGTTGATCGAGGCCAAGTTGTGAAGGTCACGCGTCGCACGCTCGCGTTTGGCGTGGTCTTGCTGGCCGCGATCGGATGGGGCGGTTTGACGGCCGCCGCGGTGGCAGGCACTCCCAATGAAGGCCAGGAACTGGTCGATTACTCCGGTCCCACGGATTGGATGCAGCTCGCGCCGGAGGAACTGGCGGGCATCGGCTACTTCCGCCAGGAGAGTTGCAATAGCTGCCACTCGGTGGCCGGCAGAGGAGCCACCATCGGGCCGGATCTGGCGCATACCAGCACGAACCACCGCAATGCCGCCTGGATGATCGAGCATTTCAAAGATCCTTCCGCGGTCCGGCCCGGCACGTCCATGCCCCCCATCGCATTAAGCAGCGGACAAATGAACTCGCTCTCGGCTTTCTTACTGAAGCTGACGCCCGATAATGCTCGCAGCTTGTTCGAAGACACGCCGGATTTCGCCGTCCAGGGCGCCATGGTTTTTGAGAAGAACGCCTGCGTGAATTGCCATAAAGTAAACGGAAACGGAACATCAGTCGGACCGCCGTTGAACGGGGTAGGTCGCCGCCGCACGCGAGAGTGGGTTAAAGACCATTTCGCCGATCCCAAAAAACTCTCGCCGGGCAGTATCATGCCCGCCTACAAATTCACGCCGGCCGAACTGGAGAGCCTGACCACCTACCTGTTCGCGCTCCCGTCGGACTCGAACTAGACCAGTCCCTTCCATCGGAGGTGCGTCTTGACATTGCTTTGGATCGCTTTGTATGATACAGGCTTCCTGGTAACTACTCCGGAACATCCTCGGTAGTCCCCATGAGGACTCACAATTAAGGGCAGGTAAAATGAAGCTTTCTCCAAAACATTTGATCTTCACCGCTGCGTTGGCCGCGCTGATCGCCTTCGTCGTAAGCGGGACGAATCCTACGCGCTTTTCAGGCGTGGCATTCGCGCAAAGTCAGCCGCAGCCGACGATGTCGCAGAACCAATTTAAGAACATCCAAGTGCTGAAGGATATTCCGGTCGATGAGTTCATGGGCACCATGGGCCTCTTCTCCGCCGCGCTGAGCGTTTGCTGCGGGGACTGCCATACCGGCGCCGGCACCTCCGACCCGAAATGGGCCGACGATGCACCGCCGAAGAAGAAGATGGCCCGCCTGATGGTGCAGATGGTTCAAAAAATCAATAAGGAAAGCTTTGGTGGCCGTCAGGTAGTGACGTGCTGGACCTGTCATCGCGGCTCAGAAGCCCCCGCTGTCACACCTCCCATCGACGCGATCTATAGCACGCCAACTCCGGTTCCGCCCGATGTTCTGCCGGCCGTTAACGCCGCCACCTCCGGTACGCCGCCCGCCGATCAGATTCTCGACAAATATGTTCGCGCTCTCGGCAGCCCCGAGGCCGAAGCCAAAATCACCAGCTATACCGCCAAAGGGTCCAGCCTCTTGTACGATGCGGCGGTGAACGATCCGGCGGCATGGTTTGCGAAGCTCCCCGATAAGTTGGCCATGACGGTCAATCAACGAGAAGGCTTAATGGCCAGAACGTTCGATGGCAAGGTTGCCTGGGTCAAGCTGCCGCTCACTGTGGTAGGCGAATATCCACTCGACGAAGCTTATTTAGAGGGCGCCAAACTGGCCGCCGAAATGGCGTTTCCATGGCGGATCAAGAGCTTCTTCACGAACTGGAAAGTCAGTTATCCGAGCTCCATCGACGGCCACGAGGTCTACGTCGTTCAGGCGACCACCGGTCCCAAAGGACTTCTCGCATCGTTCTACTTCGATAAACAGAACGGGCTTCTGACTCGCATGATCTACTATGCTAACTCCGCGATGGGGCGCGTTCCCACGCAATTCGACTATTCCGATTACCGTCCTGTGGCCGGCGTCATGATGCCGTTCAAGATTATCTACGGCTGGGTGAGCGGCCAGGAGCAGTACACCCTGACCGGCTATCAGCCGAATGCGCCGGTGGAAGACTCGAAGTTCGCAAAGCCCTAGGTCTCTAACGGCGGACTCGCGGCACTCTCGAATGCTGAAAGCCTGAAGCAGACATGATGAATTTTCTCACTGCGCTTGAGCAACTGCGCTTCAGCATTTGGGTACGCGAGTCCGGTTCCGTCTGGGCCTTCCCGACCTTCCTTTTCCTGCACACTCTCGGTATGTCGATGGTGGCCGGAGGCAGCGCCGCAATCGACCTGGTGCTCCTGGGCGTTTGGCCCAAGACTCCCATCAAACCGCTGGAACGGCTCTATCCGCTAATCTGGTGGGGGTTCTGGATCAACGCCATCACCGGTCTCATTCTGCTGATCGCGGATGCGACCAGCAAGCTGACCAACTACGATTTCGGCATTAAGATGGCCTTCGTGTTCGCCGGCGTCTGGGTGCTCTACATCATGCGGCGAAGGGTGTTCCAAGACCCGGAACTGGATAAGGGACCAATAACGGGAAGCGCGAAACGTTTGGCATGGGCGTCGCTGATCTGCTGGTTCGGAGCGATCACCGCCGGCCGGCTATTGGCTTACTTGGGTCCAGTGTCCGGCGTGCCCGGCGCGGTCAATCAATAGTAGGTCATCTCCGCGGCAGCTTGAACGCGATATCGCGAATGTATCACGCCCATCTACGAATGGCCCGACGAATCCCCCTTACGAGTAATAGGCCACAAAAATAAAGCAGCAAGATGACAACGAAGAGCAGCGTACCAAGTTCAATATAGACCCATTTTATTGCGCCGCATTTGAGCCGTAAGTAATCCCACCGGCTCTGAATCAAATTGGCTTGTACGAGAATAGAGCCGTTCTCAGTGGGATCGGCAGCCATCACGATGACGTGCCGACCAAACTGGGCACTGCAACATCGTTGACGTAATGGTCGCCACTGATTGCGGGTTGCTTCGCCGAAGCGGAGACCGTTGAAACGACTTTCAAACCCGGTCCTATGTGCGCTTCTGCAGACGACGATCTTCTGGACGGCGAGGCTATCGAGATTCTTTTGATCTTCCACGACTTGCATCAGGTCCGGAGGCGGTGTTTCATTGGTCGTCGCGCATCCTTGAGGCAGGAAGTTTCCCATTATCGTTGTTGGACGAAGGTATTCTCCCAGTGCTTGCACGACATCGAAGAAGCGCGCTAAGTCCAGGACGAGAATAAGGCACAGAGTTACGGCGGCCGCTAAGAGAATTTGGCGGATCCTTTTGCCCATACCTCAACACTCTATCGGCCGCGCAGAATCGACGCGTTAGCGCCGGAGTAGCTTGAAGGCGATGTCGCGGGAATAGCCGTATTTCAGTGCCATCGAAATCCAGAGCAGCGCGAAGGGCTCGAGCAGACGGGCCTGCGCGAGCGGGCCGACGTCTAACGGCTCAAAGCCGATGTCTTCGGCGAGTTGATGGACGGCCTGCTTGGCTTGGGGATCGTCGCCGCAGTAGCACAGCGCCGGCTTCTCCGATCCGAAGGACGGATTGGCCATGATGTTGGCGCCGATAGTGTTGAACGCCTTTACCACTTTCGCGCCGCGCGCCCAACCTGCCACCTTTTCTCCAGCCGAGGTCGCCGTGCCAGTGTCCAGACCGGATAGATCGGGCAAGAGCGGATTGGTCGCGTCGATGAGAACCTTGCCTCCGAAATCGCCCAGACCCTCGAGCACGGACTGCGCTACCTTCCAAGGCATGGCGAGTAGCAACGCGTCGCCGGCACGAACGGCTTCCTTATGCGTGGCGGCTCGCGCCTTGCCGCCGCCTTGCGCGACCAATTGCTGGATGTCCTCCGCCTCGGGATTTCGCGTCCCGTAAACGATATCGTGCCCTGCCTTGGCCCAACGAGTGCCGAGCGTGCCGCCGACGTTGCCTGAACCGATGATGCCGATGGTCATGGTAGTCTCCGATCCTTTATGAAATTTTCAAAGTAATTCACGACTTCCTGCTCGGGCCGTTTTTGGGGTGCGTTCACGATGGATTCGACGGTGCACTTGGAATCGCGTTCGCAGGATAACCATACCTGAAAGAGCAGCGGATAATATTTGGTGTAGGTGAAGTCGAACGCGAGACCGGCGTTGTTCAAGGCCGAAAGGTGCTTGTTAAACGAGCGCGGCTCGCCTGGGATGGACACGCATTCCCGCTCGAGCGCGGCGAAGACCGATGCCTTCCGCTCGAGCGCGGCACGCTTAGAAAGCTTGGCTTGATAAATCGAGCGCAACTCCTCGTAGCGGCGATTCACGATCGCGGACTTCTGCAGGAAGATCTCGGCATCGCTTGCGAGCGAAGCAACCAGGAATCCTACTAAAGTCGCGGCCGCCTCCGCAATGCGATCCGGCAGTGCGCTGATCTGAGAGTGAAAGTCCTCATGCGGTATCACCATGGCGATGCGCTCCGGGGTGTCCGCCGCAAGCGTTTCGCTTACGGGTGTATGGCCGCTGGCCACGGCCTCGATCGGGTAGAAGAACACGTCGTATTTTTTCAGGTCGAGCGAGCAGCCGTCCTTCGATCCTTGCCGGAGCTTGAGATCGTCGTAGGATTCGGGCAACTGCAAAATCCCGGTGTAGTAACAGCGATAGTAGGCCGTTACGCGAGGGTCCGGGTGCGAGAAATTTCCGGTCGGTCGGACGCCAACGGATTGCTCGGCGGTCTTGGCCGAATCGATGGTATCTTGTTGAGCAAAAAGGCCATAGCTCGCCGCGACAAAACTCGCAAAAACGAAGCCAAGACAGCCGGTAAGTGCCCGCCTGAGTGCTATTTACAAGCCTTTCTTTGCCAAAAATTCGATCAGATCGACGATGCGCATCGAATAGCCCCATTCGTTGTCATACCAGGAGATGACGTGCACCAGGTTTCCGCCCAGAACTTTGGTCAGTCCCGCATCTACGATCGAGCTGTTGGGGTTGTGCAGCATGTCGGTGGACACGACCGGGTCCTCGGTGTACGCGAGGATGCCCTTGAGCGGGCCGCTGGCAGCATCGGCGAGCGCTTTGTTGACCTCTTCCGCAGTAGTGTTCTTGGAGGTGACCACGACCAAGTCCACCACCGAAACATCGGGAGTGGGGACGCGCATGGCGTAGCCGTCCAATTTGCCCTTGAGTTCGGGCATCACCAGCGCGATGGCCTTGGCCGCACCGGTGGTTGTCGGGATCATATTCAGCGCCGCTGCGCGCGCTCGGCGCAGATCCTTATGCGGAAAATCCAGGACGTTCTGATCGTTGGTGTAACTGTGGATGGTGGTCATCGAGCCCTTCTCGATGCCGAACTTTTCGTGCAGCACCTTCACCACGGGAGCCAGGCAATTGGTGGTGCAGGAGGCGTTGGAAATGACGTTATCCTTGGCAGGATCGTACTTATCCTCATTGACGCCCAGCACGATGGTGATGTCTTCGTCCTTGGCCGGCGCGGAAATGATGACCTTTTTTACGGTGCCGCGCAGGTGCTTGGCGGCGTCTTTCTTGTCGGTAAATCTACCGGTGGATTCGATGACGATCTGGGTGCCGAGGGAACTCCAATCCAGCAGGGATGGATCCTTCTCGGCAAAAATCCGGATGCCTTTGTTCTTGACGATAATGCAATCGCCCTGGGCCTTGACGTCCTCATGCAGAGGGCCAAGGATAGAGTCGTATTTCAAGAGGTGCGCCAAGGTCTTCGTGTCAGTAAGATCGTTGGCTGCTACAAAGTCAATATTCGGGCGGTCCAACGCCGCGCGAACCACATTACGCCCAATACGGCCGAAGCCGTTGATGCCTACTTTAATGGACATGCCTCTCCTAGTTTATTGGTATTTGGGTGTTGCCGTATTGTCGCACGCAACGGGGCGCTGGTCTGAGATCTCGGCTACTGAGCCCTCAATGGCGGGGCGGTCGATCCGCCGATATCCGCGTATGCTTCCTTGATCCGAACCACTTTCGAACCCGCGAAGGTGATGAACGTGATCTTGCCGGGCGGGTCGCCATAAATCCAATCTTCGTTTTCGGTGCCGTCGGCGGAAACGCTGCGCTCCTTGTGGCGCGGCTTACCGAGCGCGAGCAAAACCTGGTCGCGGTCCATCCCCACCAGCGCTCGGTTCTCCTTAATCGCCAATTGAACCGGTTCGGGGAGCTTTTCGACGTAGTTCTCGGTTACGGTTTGCTTTTCAAAATTCAACACCGGAGCGAGCATTTTCTTGATGTCGGCGGCCTTTAAGGGGGGAACGGGCTTGTTAAATAGCAGCGCTATATTGGTTCCGGCCGGCGCGGTGCTGTTCTGTTGGCCAATGGTCCCACTTACGGGTCCCATCACTTGAACATGATCGTACCAATGGCCGCCGGCGCCTTTGGGGCCGTTATTAATTTCCAGGACGATCTTGTCGCTTTCGATGGAGACCTTGGTGATTTCCACCAAATCGCCGACGCGGGCGGCCGGTCCATTCTTTTGAGCGGCGTCGTTCCAGATCTGCTGGTCCCAGGTACCATCGCTATCGAACGGTAATGGTTTCGGAGAGCGAGGGAGCGGAACCTTAACGGTGGCATATTCGGCGGTCAAGCCGCGCAATATCTCGAGACGGTCGTTTTCACTCAGTTTTTGATCGCCGGCAAATAAGGGGGCGAGCGAAAGGCAGCAGGCAAGGGCGCAGAAAACGGGTAGCTCAAGCGTCCGCAGAAACCTCGCGCAGCAGGTAGGCTTCCTGATGTCGTATGGGAGCTTTTTGCAAATAGAAGAACAGGCCGATGACGACCGCGCTGGTAAGCAAGCCACCTTCCGGGCCATAGGCTCCTCCACTCCACAGGCCTCCGACCTTCCATTGGACAGAGTACCCGGTAACTCCCATTGTAAACCCGCTCAAATTCTCGCCGAGCATCGGCAGGGTCCAATTCCAACCGAAGTGCAGGCCAATGGGCAGCCAGAGGTCGCCGCTGACGAGGAAAGCATAGCCCAGAAGAACGCCCCAAAGAATCGTGTTCACAAGCGCGAGCCACGTGAAATAGAGATTGAACGAGTGCGCCAGGCCGAACAGGACGGCGACCGGCAGGATGGTGGCGAATGGGCCGATGGCTTTTATCAGGACCTGAAAGGCGTAGCCGCGGAACAGCATCTCTTCGCCGACCGCGCCGAACAGGAGAATGACGGAGATCAGGAGCAGGGAGGGTAGCTGGAAATGCTGGTTGGGCGTGGGTGCGAGATCGGCCGCGCGGACCAGGATCGGAAGGAGCATAACGAATAAGGCAGCGCCGATGCCGCCGAGCACGCCCAGAGCGAGGTTGCGGCGGGAAGGGCCGTTCCAGGCGAGTCCGATGTCGGCCAAGGTGCCGCGTCCCCAGATGCGAAGAGGAATGGCGTTGGCGACCGCGGCTGTTGCGAAAGTGCCGAGCGTCGCGATCACCAGGACGGGGGCGCCGACTAACTGGAGGAGCAACGGGAAGACTAAGAAATAGCCGAGGGCGGCGAGGAATACGAACAGTCCAACTCGCAGGAGGATCGCGAGCGGCTTGGGTCGGTCAGTGGGGGTCACGGGCGAAGACGCATCACAGCAAAATCTTATGTTACGTGAATAGGGAAATGCCTGCGATGCCGGCCGCCCCGGCTTCGATGCACAGCGGGGCGTTCTCTCGGGTGACGCCGCCCAAAGCGTAGACCGGGAGCTTCACTTTTTGGATTGCGTCGCGCAGGGCTTCGATGCCGATGGGCGTCACGTGCTTGGTGAAGCTGGGGAAGACGGGGCCGAAGACCGCCAAGTCGGCGCCCTCCTGTTCGGCGGCCTGGAGTTCGGCGATGGTGTGGCAGGACACGCCGATCAGAAAGCCGGGCGGCGTGATCTTTCTGAGCGTATGTGGCGCGATGGAGCCGGCGGGAAGATGGACGCCGTGCGCACCGCAGGCGAGTGCGACATCGGCGCGCGTGTTGACGAGAATCCGGCTGGCTCCGAGGGCGACCGCGCCTTTGACGAGGGCCGCCAGGTCGCGCGCGCAGAGATCCTTGGCGCGAATCTGGATCAATTCCACGCCATCGCGGGCGGCTCGCGCGACGACATCAAGGGAGTCGGTGATGCAGTAGCGCTTCACAAAATCCGCAAGCCGGTGTGAGGGAACTCGACCACCCAGTCCTTGGTGTTCGAAGAATTCTCAAAGCTGTTGCGCTCCACTTCGACGACGACGTCGCCAGAGAACTCCAGGCGCAGGCGCTCGGGTTTTTCGATGACGCGGAGCAGCCGCATAGGGACCTGGTTGAAGCCGGGGTGTCCATTGCGCGGCTTGGCTGAGAGTTGGTCGGGGCGGATGCACAGCCAGGCGTGGTCGCCGATGAGCCGGCCGGGGAAATAGGGGCCGGTGAGTTCGAAATCCTCGTAGCGCAGGCGGCTGGTGTTGCGGCCCGGGTCGAGGCTGCGAATCTCGACCGGCAATAAGTTGTAGACGCCCAGCAGACGCGCTATCGTCGACGTTGGCAGGCTGGTCGAAGATTTTGCGCGGGGGGCCGGTTTGCGCGACGCGCCCGTCGCGGACGACGATCATCTCGTCGGCCAGCTGGAAACACTCTTCGATATCGTGCGTGACCAGGAGGACGGGCATGCCGAAATCGTCGCGGACTTGGCGCAGAAGGGAGTAGAGCTCGGAGCGGAGCGGCGGGTCCAGGCCACGGGCGGGCTCGTCGAGCAACAACAGGCGCGGCGCACCGATCAGCGCCCGAGCGATGGAGCAGCGTTGCTTCTGTCCGCCGGAGAGTTCGTGCGGCCGCCGCCCGGAAACGTCGCCGAGGTGGAAGTTTTCCAGCATCTCGTTCACCTTGCGGTGCCGTTCCAGGCGGGGAATGCGCTCGGCGGCGAACTCCAGGTTTTTGCGCAGCGTCATGTGCGGGAAGAGCGCGTAGTTCTGAAATACGTAACCGCAGCGGCGCGCCTGAGGCGCAAGATGCACGCCCGCGGCGCCATCGAACAGGATCTGATCGTCGAGCAGGATGCGACCTTGGTCGGGGCGAACGAAACCGGCAATGGAATCGAGGGTGAGCGTCTTACCGGCGCCGCTCGGCCCGAAAAGGACGGTGATGCCTTGGCCGGCCTGAAGCTCGACGTCGAGGGAAAAACCGGCGGATCCGGGACCGGCGGAGAATTGCTTGCGAATTCGCGCCCAGATCATATCGCGGATTGCCGCGGGCCGAACGGATTGGTGGTGAGGCGGTTGGCCACGCTCAAAACGAGCAGAGCGACGGCCGAGAGAATCAGCACCATCACACGGGCGACAGCGCCGTTGCCGGCTTCCACGGCATCGAAGATCGCGATGGCAACGGTTTGGGTGCGGCCCGGAATATTGCCGGCAATCATAAGAGTGACGCCGAAATCTCCCAGCGAGCGCGCGAAGGCGAGTGCTCCAGCGGCCAGAATGGAGCGGCGGGCCAGCGGCAACGTTACTCGCCAAAATAGCCGGAGTCTCGGATGCGCCCGAGATTACGCGCGGCACGCTCATAGGAACGGTCCACGCTTTCAAACGCCGCCCGCGCCGACTTCACCAGCAGCGGAGTGGAGTGGAACAGCGCCGCCACAACGGCAGCCTGCCAGGTGAAGACCAAGGGATGGCCGAACGGCCCATTCATACAACTGCCCGAGCGGGCTGTTGCGTCCGAGCACCACGAGCAGATAGTAGCCCAGCACGGTGGGCGGAAGGACCAGCGGCAGCGTGACGGCGGCATCCAGAATTTCCTTGCCGCGAAACTGGTAATTCGACATGATCCATGCCAGCCACAGGCCGCTCGCAAGCGCGATCGCGGTTGAAATCGCGGCCACGCGCAGGCTGAGCCACAGCGGGAACCAATCGATGGGCATGAAGATAATTCATGTTAGCGCAAGGGTCTTCCGGGCTTGCGCGTCGACACGTCGCGGGCAGTTTGTTTTGACTCGGCTAGGATCTGGCGGCGGCTTGCGCGCGGCGCTGCATCTCCTCGGGCGCGACGTCCTCGATGTGGGTTCCGATCCACCACTGGTTGCCGCAGGGATCCTCCACGCCGGCGGTCCGGTCTCCGTAGAATTCGTCGCGCGGTTCCCGAAGCGCACGGCCGCCCGCTTGCAGCGCCCGCTGGTAGGTGGCATCGATGTCGGGCACATAAACGTACAGCATCGACGGCATGGGTTTCCATTGCCCCGCTGCTTCCCCCAGCATGATTATGGAGTCGCCGATCTTCACCTCGGCATGCCGGACTGTGCCATCGGGCTTGGTTTGGCGTTCGCGTTCGGTTGCTCCAAAAGCCTGCTTCAGGAAGTCGAACAACTTCGGGATTCCCTGGGCCACCAGATAGGGTGTCACCGAATGGTAGCCTTCCGGTATCGGATTTACCGCTTTTGCCATGAAAGTTTTCCTCCCGTTCTTTTATTGTGACAGCGGCGGCCGTAGAATTTTCAGCGCTTTTCGACCAGCTGCTCGGCCAGCTGGGTGCTTTGTTCAATGTAATGCGCCAGCGATGAATTAACGGATCGCAAGGCGCGTAATTGCGGCGATAATTCGTACACGGCAGGATAAGCGTTGCGGCCGCCACGCAGGAAGGAGCGGAAGGTTCGGGCGAGCTGGCGATCGAGGATGTTTCCAGAAAGTAAGGCCGGTATTCCGGCGCGCTGTAGTGTTTCCGAGGCGGCGAGCAATAGCGTAAACAGAAGGTTGCCGGTGCAGGTCAGCGCCGCGAGATAGAAGGGCTTGAACGACCGTTCGATTATAATCGCCCGCCTTTCGCGGTCTTCGACCAAGCTGCTGGCTTCGCGGGTCGCGAGCCGGTCGCCTTCCACCAGATAGCGGGTCTCGTCAAATCCGGGAATCGGGCTGATGGACGCGATGGCCGCTCCGCGCCGAGAGAGCTCGTCGAGCTGGCTGCTATCGAGCCAGGTGCTGAACAGTACCACGGCCTTTCGACGCCACGAGATTTCGGACGCAAGCAGCTCGGTGGTGATTTTGGGAAGCTGGTCGTCGGGCACGCAGATCAGAACCATTTGGCAGGAGTCCAAGTCGGCGTAGTCGCGTACTGCCTGGCCGGCTTCGAGAATGTTCACAATCCTTCGAGCGACGCGGAAGGACGTTGACTTGACGGGTCCTAGTCGGCTGGCGAGCCATCGGAAGCGCGACAGCGGCGAGTCGGTAAGATTACCCGCCGCGATTAACCCCACTGACGTTGATTTCTTCATCAATTCCGAAAGATTTTAGCACTTTAATTCGATCGCGCAGGCGGGCGGCTCTTTCAAACTCGAATTTTTTAGCGGCATCGCGCATGCTTTCTTCCAGTTCGGCGACGAATTTTTCGCGTTGCTCGGCGTTCATTTCTTCGGCGGGATCGTCCGGCTCGAGCGGCACGGTGACGTAATCGCCTTCCGCGATGGCAATCAGGCTCATGTCGATGGGCTTGATGATGGACTGCGGAGTGATGTTGTTCTGCTCGTTGTACTGCTCTTGAATGGCGCGGCGCCGGTTGGTTTCGTCGATGGCGCGCCGCATGCTGTCGGTGTAGACGTCGGCGTAAAAAATAGCTCGGCCATTAAGGTGACGGGCTGCGCGGCCGATGGTCTGGATCAGCGATCCGGAGGAGCGCAGGAAGCCTTCTTTGTCGGCATCCAGGATCGCGACGAGCGAAACCTCGGGCAGATCGAGGCCTTCGCGCAGAAGATTGATGCCGATCAGCACGTCGATTTCGCCGCGGCGAAGATCGCGCAGAATCTTGATGCGGTCCAGCGTGCCGACTTCCGAGTGCAGGTAAGTGCACTTCACGCCGACTTCGGCGTAATACTCGGCCAGATCCTCGGCCATGCGCTTGGTCAGCGTGGTCACCAGCACGCGCTCGTTTTGTTCGACGCGTTCGCGGATCTCGTGCAGCAGGTCGTCCACCTGGCCTTTGATCGGGCCGGATTTCGATCTGCGGGTCCACCAGGCCGGTGGGACGGATGATCTGCTCCACCACCACGCCGGCGGATTTGGTCAGCTCGTAAGGCCCCGGCGTGGCCGAGACGTAGACCACCTGATTGACGCGGTTCTCGAATTCTTCAAAGGTGAGCGGCCGGTTGTCGAGCGCGCTGGGCAGCCGGAAGCCGTGATCCACCAGCACCTGTTTGCGCGACCGGTCGCCGTGATACATGCCCTGCAATTGCGGGATGGTCTGGTGGCTCTCGTCGATGAAAATCATATGATCGTGCGGCAGATAATCGAGCAGCGTGGGCGGCGCTTCTCCTGGCAGGCGCCCGGAAAAATGGCGCGAGTAATTTTCGATGCCGTGGCAGTAGCCGATCTGTTGGATCATTTCGAGATCGAACATGGTGCGCTGATACAGCCGCTGCGCTTCCACGAGCTTGCCTTCTTTTTCGAGCTCCTTGTGCCACCACTGGAGTTCGCGCTCGATGCTCTGGAGCGCCTGTTCGCGCGTCTCGGGCGTCATCACGTAGTGCGTTTTCGGATAAATGGGCAGCCGCAGGTAGGTCTGGCGGACCTGGCCGAGCAGCGGATCGATCTGGCTGAGCGAGTCGACTTCATCGCCCCAGAGCTCGATGCGATACGCGTAATCGTCGTAGGTGGGGAAGACCTCGATCACGTCGCCGCGCACGCGGAAAGTGCCGCGCTGGAAGTTATTGTCGTTGCGCTCGTAGAGGATCTCGACCAGCTTCGCGAGGATTTGCTGGCGCGAGATCTTCTGGCCCTTTTCGAGCATCAGGAGCATGCCGTAGTAGGCTTCGGGCGAGCCCAGACCGTAAATGCAGCTGACGCTGGCGACGATCACGCAATCGCGGCGTTCGAACAACGAGCGGGTGGCCGAAAGCCGGAGCTTATCGAGCTCGTCGTTGATGGTGGCTTCTTTTTCGATGTAGACATCGCCCGAGGGGATGTAGGCTTCGGGCTGGTAGTAGTCGTAATAGCTGACGAAATACTCGACCGCGTTGGAGGGGAAAAACGTTTTGAATTCGTGATAGAGCTGGGCGGCCAGCGTTTTGTTGTGCGCCAGCACCAGCGCGGGCCGGCCGGTTTTTTCGATCACCTTGGCCATGGTGTAGGTTTTTCCGGAGCCGGTGACGCCGAGCAGGACCTGATGCTTTTCGCCATCCAGAACGCCGCGGAAGAGTTGATCGATGGCTGCGGCCTGGTCGCCGCGCGGGCGATAATCGACCGCCAAATGGAACGCCATATATTTTTAGGATAGCGGGCGGAAAGCTTCGGATGCTCCAGCGAACAAGCGCCGGCGTGAGTTACTTTTCGGCCTTCTCGGATTCTTTCTTCGGGCTGAATTCGCTGGATAGGCGTTGAGCCTGCGTGATTTGGGCCGGCTTCAACTTCTTAGCGAGCAGCTCTTTTTGGGCCGCGCAGCCGGCGTTGCCTTGCGCCGCGCAGATGTTCATCCATTTGTACGCCTCCAGGTAATCTCGTTTTACGCCCTTGCCGGCGCCGTACATGGCTCCCAGATCGTGCTCAGCCTCGATGTAGCCCTGACCGGCGGAGCGCTTAAACCATTTCACAGCTTCCGCGTAATCCTGTGGAACGCCCTTGCCATCCACATAGAGGAGCGCGAGGTTGTACTGAACCGAGGCCTCGCCTTCTTCGGCGAGGGGACGCCACTCGTTGGCGGCAGTTACATAGTCGCCCTTCTGATAGGCGGTCAATCCGGTCGCGAAATCCGCCGCGGCAAGGATCCCGGACGCGAACACCACGAGGGTCAAAATACGGGACAAGCTCTGCATAGACGGCTTCCTCCTAAAGATATTGAAGCATACGGAGTTCGTTTTGTTTCCTGCATTTGGTTAAGTGCCTGAAAGAAAACGCGTCGTTTCTTCCAGGAACAGATCCAGGCGATCGTGATGAACCCAGTGCCCCGCTTCAGGCACCTTCACCACGCGGCGATTGGCGATGGCGGCGGCGCGGTTGTCGGTTTCCGGATCGGGCATGCGGCTTTCCATGCCCCAAAAAAGGAGCACCTGGCAGGTGATCTGGCTGAAGATCGCGTGAAAGTCCTCGATGCTGTGGCCGTAGGGCGGAAGAGTGCGGACGAAGTTGTCGAACTTCCAAACCAGAGAGCCGTCGGGCTTCCAGTTGGTGCCGTGGAGAGTGAGGTGCTTTGCCAGTTCGTCGGTCAGGTGCGGGATTCCGTTCTTTCATGCGAGCGACAGCGGCCGCCAGGTTGGGGTAGGTTCGCGGTTCGCGCTGCTCGGTTTGGCGGATGCCTTCGATCCAGGTTCGTATTCTTTCGGGAGCTGGATTGTGGACGCGGTGAGATGGCGGGAGTCCGAGGCCTTCGATGGCTACGGCTCGCTGCACGCGATCGGGATAGAGGCCGGAATAAAGCAGAGTGATCACGCCGCCGAGCGAGTGCCCGATCAGGTAGATGGGAAATTTTCCGATCACGTCGGCCAGCGCGGAAAGATCCAGGATATATTCGGGAACGCTGTACATCGCGCCGGGCGCCCAGTCGCTGTTGCCGTGGCCGCGCAGATCCATGGCGTAGACGTGAAAATGTTCCCTGAGGACACGCGCTACCCGATCCCAGTTGCGCGCGTGATCGAGACCGCCGTGCACCAGCACAAGCGCGGGCTTGCCGTCCTGTCCCCAATCCCAGAAGTGCAGCTTCAGGCGATGCGAATAGAAGTAGTGAGAGACCGGTTCCAATCCCTCATTGTAGAGGGCGCCGGAAGTCCAGCGGCCGGTTAGGAACTCAAGGGACCCAGGAAGCCGAGCTTTTGTGATGCGAAGTTCGCGAAGTTCGGGAACACGGTGGCGAGCGCGCTATCGGGAATGCCGAACCAGGAGCACAGCGTCGCCCCGTATTGATCGATCGAAGTGGTGGGAATCCATCGGCCGCGCACATCCGCGTCGTTCGGGCCGGCCAATTCGAAGGTCGGAAACGTGCCGTAAATCTGGCCGCCCTGCACCGCTCCCCCGACCACGAGATGATGGCTTCCCCAGGCATGATCGCTGCCGTCGGTGGTGGTGGGCTGGAAGGTGCGGCTGAAATCGGACTCAGTGAAGGTGGTCACGTTTTGAGCCATGCCCAACTCCTGGGTGGCGTCGTAAAACGCCGCGAGCGCGGGGCTCAGCTGAGGGTAGAGATTATTGTGGGTCTCCAGTTCACTCGCGTGGGTATCGAAGCCGCCGAGCGAGCAGAAGAAGATCTGTCGATTCATCCCGAGGTAAGACTGCACCTGAATGATTTGCGCTACCTGCTTTAATTGCGCGCCAATGCTAGTGGTGGGGAACTGGGTCTTTAGAGCGGTGGCCTTGCCGAGCGCCTGTGTGAGCGCGCCGGCGTCGCTGATGCTGTTGGCCATAATGTCGTTGGCCGCTTGCACCAGGGATACGCCGGTGTCGGTCTGAAGCAGAGTTGTGAGTGCGTTGAGGCGCGCTTGGGAAGCGCCGGCGCTGCTGAATCCGGCGAGGTTCAGCGAAGCTCCGGGCGACAGCGCCACGGGCTGCGTTTGCAGGCCGTTTCCTTCCAGGGTGTTTCCTGCGACGGACAGAAAGGTCGGAAATTTTGACGAGTTGATGTTTTGCGACTCGATGTAGTCGGCGGCTCGTCCTCCCCAGCCGGTCGGGCTGTTTCCCTGAGCGATGGAGGTCTGCCACTGGAGCTGCTGATCGGAATGCGAGAACAGGTTGTTGGGAATGGGCGCTTGCTGGTTCTGATATTGGTCGCGTGTGAGGGGCTGCACCAGCGAACCCACGTTGGCAACCACGGCCAGTTCTTTGCTCGAAAACAGGCTGGCGACTTCGGTGAGCTTCCCATGGAACGCGTAGGGTGCATTGGAGGCGCTGTAAACCGTCGGCGTCAACTCACTGCTGGAGAGTGCGAGGCTTCCGCGGATGGAGGTGTACGCCTGAAAGCTCGTGTCATCCATGGGGATCACGGTGTTGTTTGAGTCGTTGCCGCCGAACAGAAATACGCAAACCAGGGCGCGGTAATTGCCTCCGCTCTGCGCCAACGCCGGCAGCAGGCCAAAGGGGCGAAGCGCGAGCGACCCGATCGAGGCGGCGCCTACCTGTATGAATCCACGTCGTGAAAGCATTTACGTTCTCCTTACTGAATGATCTGGTACTCGCCCGAAGTCAGCACGATATAGAGCGCGACCTGCGCCTTGGCCTGTGGTGTCGTGACGGCGTTCACGGCGTCCGTAGCGGCCAGTTGCAATGCCGATGGCATTGAGCCATGCAGAAAGATTCCGGCGATATAGGTGAGCAAATTCGTAGTATTGTTGGCTTGGCTTATGAACGGCGTCAGGTCGAACGTGGTAGCGTTGTCGAATTTGCCATAGATAACCGAGTTGATGATGTTCGCGCGATCGGTCGCGGTCTGGGTTGAGTAGAGTTGAAACTCGGGACCGAGCAGCCCTTTTTCCGTACGGTACTGCGGCGAGAAATAGCTGAACACGCTGGGCGCATTGAAGAGGTTCTCGCCTAGCTCGGACGCATAGCCGTTAATCGTGCTGGTAGAAGTAAGCGTTGCGTTCAACCCGCGCAGCACATTGGCCATGAACAGAACCGGCTCCCGCATGTGGCCGGAATTCGGGCTGACGGTGGCATTCGGATCGTCGCCCGCGCGCGCCTCGGGATCAGTGAGGATGGCGGTAATCACGGACTGCAAGTTGCCGACCACGCCATTCGAGTCAGAAGAGAAAACGTTCGACACGCGCTCGATATACTGCGGACTCGGATTGCTGGTCACCAGGTGTTCGATCAACTGCTGGCTGATGAAGGGCGCCATGGTGGGGCGCGAGATCAGAGCGTTCAGTAATGCATCGAGATCTTGTTGCGCGGTCTGGTTCGCGGGGATGACGATGTCGTCGAAGATCGTCTTCAGCGTGGTATCGTGCTCGGCCGGGACCGCGAACATCTGCCCAAAGAAATATTGCGGGTTGTTGGCCTTGGCGGTCGCGCCGGGCGCAGTTGGGTAGGTCCAGCCCGTCACAACTTTGGCCATATTGGTTACGACGGACGTGTCAAACGTGGGGATCGGATTATTGTTCTGATCGAGCATCAGGCTGCCGTCGGGATTGAGCTTGTTCAATCCCAGCGTGAACAGCTGCATGAGCTCGCGAGCGTAGTTTTCATTTGCAGCCGTACCCTTCGCCGCGTTGCCTTTATTATTGTTGGCCATGTTCAAGTAGCGGCCCATGGCGGGACTGAGCGTAACGGCATTGATCAAATCGCGATAGTTTCCGAAAGCGTTGTCGCGGAAGATTCTCCAATACGGCGGATACGCGTAGGCGGGCGTCACTCCGGACTGCTGCGAAACAACCCATATTTGGCTGAGCACGAAAGCCACGCGCTGCCGCAACTGATCCTGTCCGGTGACGGCGTTCTGGTAAAACGCGGCGTCGACCGGAGCGAGATTGGTATTGTTCTTGCCATCGGACGTGAGAATCGCCTGATCCGGCAGATCCGACGTATTGGCCGCGAATTGCGCAGTGAGCCAATTTGCAATCCCCATTTGCTGGAGCTGCGCAATCGAGGCGGGTGTCGCCCCCCAGGTTGCCTGGTCGAGGAAGCGCGCGGCGGCGCGGGTCGTCATCGCCGGGGTTGTGGTTTGGCAGAGCGCGGAACCGGCCATCAGTACTGCCGCCACCGCCGGCACAAAAGAAATCTTCATGGATTGACCTCGCGATTTCCGTTCTACTCTTCTACCAACACGGAGCGCGGCAAAGAGTGTCGTTGGTACTGGGATAAGTGGAAACTAAAGTGTTCCCCCGGCCATACGTGAAATGTTCTTAACGAGCTGATCTCTCTGATTTTGTTCGTCCTTTCAGCGCCGGATTCGCGCTCTCGTTGTATACTAACTGGCTTGGAACGGGAGGCGAAACAAATGCCGCAACACAAGTGCAACTTTCGAATCCGCAGAATCGTTCGGGTGGTTTTGGTGTGGACGGGGACGATCGTTTGTCTGGTTGAGCCGTCCATGGCGCAAACTGCCGCGCGTGGTCCTGCGGCCGCTGGGCGGGGAGCAGCCCCAGCAGCGCAATTCCGTGTTTATGCGACGCTGGCGCAGCTTATGAAGGGCATCTTGTACCCCAGCTCGAACGTGATTTTTGCCGCGCAAAGCGAGAATCCTGCAGATGTGAAACCCGCGCCTGATCCCTCAGCGGCAACCAATCCTTTGGCGAGTTCGTACGGAAAATGGGAAGCGGTGGAGAACAGCGCTCTCGCGATTGCGGAGGCGGCGAATCTTCTGATGCTTCCTGGACGCAAGTGCTCGAACGGCCTGGATGTTCCACTGAAGAATCCGGATTGGCCGAAGCTGGTCCAAGGGCTTCGCGAGGCGGGCATGACGGCGTACAAAGCTGCGCAGTCCAAAAATCAAGACAACATCTTGATGGCTGCCGATACGCTGTCGACGGCATGCTCGAACTGCCACGACAAGTATCGCGAGAAGGCCAAGCTCACCGATCGCTGCAAGTGAGGGCGCAAACGCGCACGTCCGGCTAGTCTTTTTGGATCATCACCTCGGTCGACTTCACTACCACCCGAACTGCGTCACCCTTCTTGAGCCGCAGCTCTTCAACGCTGGTTCGGGTAATGACGCTCTCGATCAGGTTATCCCCGACTTTCACGACAACATGGGCCATGACCTCTCCCACATGGATCTCTTGCACAATACCGGGCAATTGATTTCTGGCCGATAGCGCCATTTCGTTCCTCCTACGGAGATGATAACCCCT